>JBAYIS010000006.1:0-156552 GCA_041665525.1 Bacteroidota bacterium
GCAACGATTAGAAAGAGGTAATCAAAAATTATCTTGGTGGTATGGATATCCCACACTCTTTCGATGGGTAAAAGGGAAGACTACTTGGGAAGGGGGAATGCTCGATCCACTCTTTATTGTCCCAATCGATTATGATTCAAATACTAATAACATTGAGATTAATGTTAATTCAGTTCGAATCAATTCAGCCGCATTTGCAAAGCTTGGAATGTCAATCGATGAAGCACAACAGATTGCCACCGAATTGGGATTTTATGATCAGAATGTTGTTAATTCATCACTATACACAATCACAAATGAATTCATTCAAAGAAACCCTCAATATCATTGGCAGAATCCTTCGCAAGGAGTAGATTTTGGACAATTGAAAAGTGAACAAGAAGGTATTTATCAAACCGGAATAATCTTTTCAAAAGAGGCATCTCAATTTACCCAAGGATTGGAGTTTGAACTTAAAAAGATTACCGATGTAACTAAAAATGAACTTCTAACCTCTTCATTATCAAGATTTATTCAACCAGCCTCAGTTGCACAACAATCAAAATCAGATTCGACAGAAATATTTGAAGCAATACCACTTAATGAAACACAAAGACTAGCTGTAATCAATTCCCTAAAGAATAAACTTACTGTAATTACCGGCCCTCCAGGGACTGGTAAATCACAAGTTGTTGCTTCAATTATTATCAATGCTGCTCTTCAGGGGAAACGAGTATTATTTGCCAGCAAAAATCATAAGGCTGTAGATGTTGTTGAAAATCGGTTAAATCAATTGGCAGGGAATCCGTTTCTAATTCGGCTGGGGAAAAAAGGAACAGATGACCGAAACATTCAACTTGAATTGACAAATTACCTTAATAGCTTATTGGGCTCCACAGGTAGTGCTGCTGCTGTTTCAAAAATGAGTGCACTGAAAGCGAGAATTGATTCTCAAATTGCGCTCCGAAAAAAGATTAGAGTAGAGTTTGATAGATATAGAGTTGTGAGACTTAATGCATTCGATACAGAGCAGAAATGGAATGAGGTAAAAAAAGATATTGGTGTGGAGAAAACAAAAAAACAATTTGAATGGGCAAAAGAAATTGTTCTGGAAAATAAAATTTCATTCTGGCCATTGTTTTCATCTTCACGGAAGTGTGCATTAGAGTATGTTCGAATGTTGCAATCGATGGAAAAAGTATCGGACCTTGAAAAACTGTCTGAAGAACTATTTAAAGTTGAAGCTGAAATTATCGATTGCTCGAAAGAATATTTAAAATTGTGGGTCAACGAAACACCAGGGAGGTTAAAAGCATCAGATTTACAGACTATATCTAACTATACTTCTGTTTTACAGCAGATGGCTGGTTTAGGTGAAAATACTTCGAAACAAATATGGGGTAAATTATACGGCGAAAAAGATCGTTTGATGTCAACCCTTGCAGGAATTCTTCCCGCATGGTGCGTTGTGAATTTAAGTGTGAGAGGTCAACTTCCACTTGTTGCCGGTTTTTTTGACATTGTTATTATTGATGAGGCAAGTCAATGTGATATTCCATCAGCATTGCCACTACTATTCCGTGGTAAGCAAGTTGTAGTTATTGGAGATCCAAACCAATTACAACATATCTCGGCTATCAGGACTGGGCGTTCTGTTGAGCTAATGAGTCAACACGATCTAGATGTATCCGACGATGCATCATTTGAATATTCTGTGAATTCTCTTTATAAATTAGCTGCAAGCAGATTGGGCCAAAATGAATTGGTGATGCTTGATGAGCATTTCCGATCCCACAGTGATATCATCTCATTCTCAAATGATTTTTGGTATCACGGAAGACTGACAATTGGAACAGACTATAATCGATTAAACCCTCCTCCAGTAGATGCTCAACCTTCTATAGAATGGATTAATGTTGATGGAGTGATTGTGCAAGAGGGTGGATCTGGTGCAATGAATCTGAAGGAAGTCGATGCGGTCGTATCTAAGGTAAAAGAGATTATTTCTTCCGGGCAATTTAATGGTGAATTAGGGGTAGTAACACCTTTTAGGTTACACGCCAACAAGATCCGAGAAAAGCTTGTATCACAAATTGACGAATCAGCGTGGTCAAAATATAATCTTATCGTTGATACCGCAGTCAGATTCCAAGGCGATGAACGTGATATCATGATATTTTCTCCAGTTGTTTCCTCCAATATACCGAGAGGTCCGAAGTATTATCTATCAAACACACCAAATCTTTTTAATGTTGCTCTAACTCGTGCGCGTGCAAAGCTAATTGTTATTGGGAACAAATCAGCATGTCTAAATTCTGGCATTTCACATGTTGAAGGATTCGCTCAATATCATAACAAATTGTTAGAAAGCAATTCAAATCGGTCAGCAGCAAATAATCGATTTGAAACTACATTCGAAGAGATGTTATATAATGCCTTAAAAAATAAAGGTGTTATTTCAATCCCTCAGTATGTAGTGGGGCAATACAGATTAGATCTTGCTGCAATCAGCGGTAATAAAAAGATCGATATTGAAGCAGATGGCATAAGTGTGCACGCTGATTATTCCGGTGAAAGAATAAAAGGTGATATAATTCGTAATCAGCATTTGCAAAGACAAGGATGGAAAATTCTTCGTTTCTGGAATTATGAGATAAGAGACAATATAGATTACTGTGTTAAAAAAGTAATTGATGAGTTACAGAAATGATTAAATCTAATGAATAAGTTATTGTCGAAGCTAAGATCGTATAAAAGTAGTGATACCGTCTATAATCAATATCAAAACCCAGTATTGATAAACAATCTCCGATTATATCTTGCACACTGTAAAAAAAAGAGAATAAAAACACTATTGATCGGAGAAGCACCCGGATATGCAGGATGCGCAATTACCGGAATACCTTTTACAAGTAACCGAATATTAAGTAGAACAGATATCTCTTTTTTTGATGACATTAGGAAAGATTTGCTTCCGACCGATAATTCTACCGAGAGAAGCGCGACAATTGTGTGGAATGCATTGAATGATCTTGAATTTGTTCCTGTATTTTGGAATTCCTTTCCTTTTCATCCGCATAAGAAAAATAGCCTGAAATCAAATCGTGCACCATTACCTGAAGAAGTAATGGAAGGGAAAGAATATCTCAAATTGGTGATGGAGTATTTGGACCCAAACGTTGTTGCTGGTCTAGGATGGGAAGGGTATAACACTCTTAAGGATTTATTCCCTGAAAGAGAAATCAAATATATACGACATCCTTCTTATGGGGGGAAACCTGAATTTATTAAAGGATTAAAAACAATCAAAAATATTTGACATAGACAAATAATGGTTTCATCCAATCTGTAAGGTATAGCATCTAAACTAAATTTAAGGAACAAAGATGAACATTTATCAACGTGCGGCACAATTTTGGGCGGTGCTTGCTCTTGCAGCATCTAACAGACAAATTCTCAATTATAAAATGCTGTCGAGACTTGTTGGGATGCCACCGGCTGCTTTAGGAGGAATGCTTGAACCTATTCAAACATTTTGTCAAAGGAATAACCTTCCACCACTCACAGTTCTGGTAGTCCAGCAAGATAGTGGTCTTCCGGGCACTGGATTTATTGCTGCAGCAGATATTCCGAAAGCTCAGGCAGATGTTTTTAATTATGATTGGTTGGATTTTGGTGCACCAAGTCCAGATAATATTAAAAATATTGTTGAAGGATAGTAATAACTTATAAGTGACTATTCAGCATTATATAAAATAAAATAGTTTAATGAAAAAAATTCTCACCAAATTCCCTGTAATTGGTAAATACCTCAAAGCAAAAGAACTGTCTCAAAAAACTATCAAAGAGTATTTATTAAAAAAAGATGCTGTTGAGGAAGCAAAGCAAGAAACACAAAATGCTCTTGAACTCTTTGGCAGAATTAAAATTGGAGTCAGGGAAAGAACACTTCATCCTTTTGTAGAGCAATTATCACGTATTGATGATATAGAACTCATCGAGCATATAATTCAAGCAAAAAGCCCAAACGAAAGTAAACCTGTCACAGAATTAAATCAGATAGATATTAAAAAAGACCATATACTTGCATCAACGATTGCTGCCGGAGGAGCAGGAGCAGCTAGTGCTGCAATTGCTTATGCATCGGTCGGAGCTTTTGCCTCAGCATCTACAGGAACAGCGATTTCTACTTTAACAGGAATTTATGCGTCAAATGCTACATTAGCTTTTCTTGGAGGAGGCACTCTTGCGACTGGTGGTGCTGGTATTGTCGGTGGAATGACAGTTTTGGGTGGACTTGTTACTCTGCCAGTTGTGGCAGTTGGAGGTTACTTCTTTAACAATAAAGTGAATCAAGATCTAAAAAAAGCCGAACAGGATGCTGAGACTGTGAGACAATATATAGAAGAATCAGACAAAGCGATTGTAGAATTATCTAAGATTAAAAGAGCTTCTATCCAGCTTCATCGTCTTCTTGTCCCACTTGAATCAAAATTTAATCCAAACATTCAATTACTTACGGAGATTATAGACAGATCGAGTAAACAAAATATGTTCGTTCAGTATTATTACTCGATAAAGAAGTTTGTAGCAGAGATAATTTCTAAAATGGGTTCTACTCCTCCGGAATGGTTAAAGAAAGAAGCTAGGATTCTGGTTACTGATTTCTCTCTTGCAGACCAGCAAAAAGTAGAGGAGATAATTGGATTGGGACAAATGTTAAAAAATGTTTTAGATATTATTGTAATCAATGATGATGGTGTAGTTCCAGAAGAAACATTCCGATTCATTTCAACCGTAGAAACCTATCTCAACAAAGCATCAATACCTGTATGAAGAAACCATTATTTTCCTTTTCGTTTGGGAAGAAAAAACCTAATGCGGTAGAAACATCAGTAGAACCCATATCTTTTTTTGTTACTGATGATGATGCAAAACTTGAAGCATCAAGATTACTTTCCAAGGTTAAAATACCTGCATCACTTCACACATTAGAGAAAGCGTACCTCTTTGGTAATAGGGTCATTAGAAAATTAGATATAAACGAAATCCAAGTTATCCAGAAGAAAAATCTTACCAAAGAAGAAGCCTACCAGCTAAATGTATCCATCTTCCAACATTTGATTGAACAGCGGGATGCAATATTAAACATAATTGGTAATATGGTCCAACCGGCAATAAATAATCTTGCAGGTGTGAACATTGAAATAGAAATTCTAAAAACCAAAAATGCAGAACAAGACCGTCAAATAAAAGAAATGCGGGAAATGTTGGATAAGATTTATGGAAAACATCCACAAATATCGAATGTTAAAAAACCATGGAATGCATCGCTTAAAGATGCGTCTATAAAAATTATTGAAGATTACAAAGTTGATCAGAAATTGCTCCCTGAGTTAAGAACATACGTCGATCTGACTGACGCCACTAATAAATTTTATAACGCACATGATTTTCCTAATAGACCGGATATAGATGCGCCTAGTTTGTATAAAAACGTAATGCAATATTGGAAGGACTTGAAGTGAATTAAAGAGAATTCAAGAGAATCTATAAACGTGTATAGTTTGTAGTCTTCCTATATTTTGTTGGTATGAAAAACTACCAACAATATATTCGATCATTAAAAACCGGCTACGAGAGAAGTTTAATTCTATTCTCCCAGTTAGTCGGTTTTCCATTTTTAAATAGATGGTATCAATCGAGCGAGACCGCCTTATTAGTCGGAATCGTGCTGACTAACTGCGTTACGGCATTACCACAAATTGTTTTACACATATTCTTCCTGCAACAACATCTGTTCACCGTCATACCAATAGTTTTCTGTTTTCAACAAGCCGATCATCAGTTCACTACCCGTGTGAGAAACATAATTCAATTCTATTTATAAAGAAAGGAATATTGTATGTCTGATTTAAAAAAGAGCGATGAAAAATATGTTGATGATCCAATGGTTCAATCTGAGAAGATGTTTACTGAAGGCTGTTTATTAGAGAATAATGCTGAATTCGAGAAAGCACTTTCTGTCTTCGACCAATACCGGATGTTTCATCCCGAAGATCCTAAAGCGTATTACGAACTTGCGTGTTGTCATTATGCACTGCAAAATTATGACCAAGCACTGGAGTATGTAAATCGAGCGATAAATATAAATTATGAATATGGAGAAGCAGTTGGATTGAGAGGACTCATATATCTTGAAAAACAGGAGTATGAGAAGTCACTCCCAAATCTTCAATTTTGCAATGTTGTGATGCCTAATGAGGACATGATCATATTTGGATTACTTCAAGCCTATATCGAATTAGGGTTTATTGCATCAGCACTCATCTGCGCAAAACAACTTCTCGTTATAAAACCACTTGAACTACGATACCAAATTTATGAAGCATTGTTGTATCAACGAATGGGTCAATATGATACTGCCATTGAATTATTGGAGAAGGTGGTTGCAAATAATCCCGAGGAAATAGAAAACCTCGAAATGTTAAATGAAATAAAAGGAATGAAGGTGGAAAACGACGTTTGCCGTTATCCCGGGATGAATAATTGATTAAGCGAATAAACATAGAGGAGGTGAATATGAGTGAATAGAAAATAAACGCAGGGAATACAGATGTAACGTGAATCAGAAAATCTGATTCATTGTAAACTCAATATAAAGGAAACAAGTTATGGACCAAGAATTAAACAATAACAACGGCGCACCAGAGAACGGTGCATTAAATAACGATGCAAAACCAAAAACCGAAAAAAAGCAAAAGGATAAAAGGAAAAAATCGAAAACTCCGACCGGAAAGGAATTGTATCAGCAGAAATTCTTTCTAAAAGATGTTCCACTGCAAGATCTGAAAATGTCAACTCTGCCACGCCAAAACACACCTGAAAAACTGATGATCTATCTTAAAAGAAAGATGGATGGCGCCGCAAAGCGAAAAGGTAATCTCGTGAAACTCATTGGAAAATTAGATACGGAGATTCGTGATCGTTTTGAATACCGCGGTGACCAAAAAATCCAAATAGCAGAACCACAGTGGCAGATGAAAAAAGTAAGAAAGAAACAAGCGGAAGCAGCATTGATCATGGTTAATATGGAATACACAAAATACAGCGAACTCTTTGAAAACGAGTTATCTGCTTTTGTTCAACCTCATCAGGATACCATCGCATTGGCGAAAGAAGACAGGTATATAGGTAGAATTGCCCCGTCAAGATCTAAAATGATCATTGAATTGCTGGACGAGGCGGGGAGAAACGGCAAAGCGGAACAGGTAAAACTGTTAACCGAATTAATTGTCGTCGGGAAAAAGGATGAATTCCGCAGTACGTTCAGGATGATCATCAAAGAATTACAACCACTGACGGATCTGGAATTTGAAAAACGTCCGAAGCTACTCACAAAAGTTGTTGACCGTGTGATTGTTGAATATACAAATAGGAAAGAGGCACAACAATGAAGGGAACCTATAACTTAAATATCGAGACGGCGAGCCCCAACTGGGGCCCGCTTGTTGCCAAGATAAAAGAGAAGGTTGAAATTGCTCAGGTTGCAGATAAACTCAATGTCATAAAGAAATATAATCTGCAAAAGACAGGATCATCGCTTCAGGGAGATTGTCCGACTGGTCATCCTTCGGCGAATCACAGTTGCTTCAGCATTGACACCAAAGAAGGACTTTATCATTGTTTTTCCTGTAACGAAGCAGGAGATATTATTTCATTGGTAGAACTGGTGGAATCTAAAAGCTTTATTGAATCGATGCGATGGCTTGTAGAAACATTCATCCCTGAGTTAAAGGATGAACTCGATGGTCTCATCAGTCATTTATCAGAGGAAGAAAAAGAGTTTTTTGAAAGAGGGATGCTCTATCGCGCAGTTTTTGAAAATGGGAAACAACAGATGGGGGAACCAATAGCCCAAGTTGTTATGGATTATTTGGTGAAAGAAAGAGGATACGATCCAACAAAACTTCCTTTAACTGAATTCATCTATTGGGATACCGATGCAAACATCCGGGCATTTCTGAATAAAAAGTTTCCTGCGATGGCAGATGAAATCAAAAACCTTCCGTTGCAAGGAGCGTTTGGAGATCAATTCCGTCTAGCGATACCGTTCAAAGATCGTAATGGAGTCATCACAGGTTTTATGAAACGTGCACATACGCCTCGGGGTTTTGCAATTCAAGGAAAAGATGCTCGTTGGGACTCTACAACTGGACTAACCAAAAGAGATCTTTTTGGTTTGAACCGGATCCGCAAACTGAACAAAGTCATTGTAGTTGAAGGATATCCGGATGCGACGTACTTGCCAGCACTCGGTCTAGATAACATTGTTGCTCTAGGTCAGGGAAAATTCTCTAACGAATATTTGAATGGACTTCGTGCGAAGAATATCAAACAAATAATCCTCGCATTAGATAATGATAATGTTGGTCCGACAAACACTGAGGATATTGTAAAACTACTCAGTCGCAGTGATATTCAAGTATTTGTAATTGACCCGATACAGATGGGAGCACATAAAGATCCGGATGAGTTCGTGAAAGCAAACGGAATTGATGCGTTCAAAAACCTTATGAATAATGCCATCAGTGGTGAAAGATGGTATGCTGATAGAATTCTGAAGTCAAATAATCTGGCAACAGATCAAGGGAAAACCGATGCTATCAATGCAGTGCTTGAACTTGCATCGACATTAAACAATCCTCTAGAAATTCAAAGCGTAATAGATCATCTAACTCAAGTATTAGTGCTTTCTCCTGAATTACTCAATGAACGGTTTGAACAATTCAAGAATGCTAATGCAGAGAAAATGCTGCTTGAAGGTATCAAACAGATTGCGAATACCACTTCACAATTAGTCAAAGAAGGAGAAGGCAAGCGTGCATCAGAAATTATTTCGATGGAGACACAAAAACTGGTAGTGCGATACGGCAAGTCGAAAGTAGATCCTCCATTACCATTGAATGAATTTCTATTGCAAAAACAACAAAGAGACAGTGGTCGTAATAAAGGAGATTTGCTTGGATGTTCACTGCAACAGTTTCCTCTGATCCAAGAAATGATATATGGGTTGCAATCCGGGCTTTACATTATTGCCGCTGATCCTAACGTCGGTAAAACGATGTTTCAGATCAATCTGGCAGTGGACGTCCTTAATTCCAATCCGGCAGCATCCGTTTTATTCTATTCGATGGATGACTCACGGGAAAGAATTGTCGACCGATTCCTTGCAAAGTTGACGCAGATATCGATCAATGATGTGCAGTTCAAATTGGACGATCAAGCTCAACAACAACAACTTGATGATGCCTATGCTCAGCTTACACATTGGTTTGATGCTGGTCGATTAGAGATCTATGAACTGAATGAATCTCTGACGATGAGTTCGATCAATCTTGAGATACGAGAACATAAGAACAGAGATAAAACAGTTGTCTTCATAGATGGCATTTATAATGTTCCAATCGAAGGGGAAAGTTCTCCAATACGTGAACAGAACATTGAACGTGCAAATCAAGTGAAAAACTTGGTGAAGTTATTCAAAATACCTGTGATCGTTTCTGCTGAATTACGAAAACGTGAACAGGGAGATAAAGGAAAGAAAGGGCGTTCTCTACACGATATTATGGAAACGGGTAAATACGGGTACAATGCTGATCTCATCTGGTTGCTTCACGAAGCTAAAAATGCCGGAGCTGTTCAAAATGGAACGCAGATCATCAATGTATTATTCGCAAAAAATAAGCTATCCGGATTCAAAGAAGTTATCAAAATGGAATTCACGAAGGAGATCGCTCTGTTCCGTGAAACCGGAATTGCTGGAGTAGACGAGGAGGACGTATAATGAAATATGTTGAGATATACGTTAAGTCATTGATCCATAGACCGGCACAGGAAACCGTGTCGGTTGAATGCAAGAAGTTCAACCTTCCTGGCTTGAGGACTTCAAAGGATCTTGCAGCAGTGGAAATACGTAGATGCAAAAAGGAATACAACTACGCATTACGCGAATATCAAAAGAATAAAATCAAGATAAAATCATTGAAAGGAGATATGAAATCCGATATGAGCAAACGCCTTAAATCTTCTCAGGAACATTTAAATTCTCTGCTACACAAGATTGGTGTTTTTACACCATCGGAACGAGTTCATGGATTCGAGGAGGTGAATGATGCCGAATAAATTAGTGAATGTCGGTCTTCACTTGCAGATGTTGAAGTTTGGTTCAACACCGGATCCAACGAAACCTTCGCTTGACGATAATGTTAAGGATGTTTCGGTAGTGGCCAAAGCAAGAAAACATCATCTAATCCGAACAGGAGTTGAACTCAGTTACGCAGAAAACAGAGCTATGTTTGCTGTGCAGAAGTTGCTCGATGAAACAGCGTTTAGAGGAAATGCAAGGCCGGTGAAACTGCCCCACGAAAATTCTTACAAGATGAAGGGAAGCCAGCCAGTGCTGGATATTAAAATAGCCGATTATCTTGAAGCCTATGGAGTTAAGAAAACAAAAACATCCAGGCAAAAGAATGAATTCAGCGCACAAGGGAGGAGGTCAGTTCTTGAGGCGTTGAAATCACTGGCGAGTAAATCTTTTCTACTGGTATACGAACGCGAAGTTTACTCTAAAAAAGAACCGGGTAAAGTATTACGAAAAGAGTTGATTGAAACAGTAGATCGGCTGATTGATCTTAAACAAGAGGATGGGCGATTGGTAATATCGCCATCTCCAATATTGTTCGATCAACACGATACCTACTATATGATACTGCCAGAAGATATGTATACCGGTGTTGTAGAGGAAAAACAGAGATCAAAAGTATTGTTCATCGAGTATCTGTTTTATCATCATGAGAAGCAGCGAAGCTCAGGTGGTAACAAAAAATATCTGATCACACGCCAAATGGAAACAATCGGGTATGCGATTGGATTGGGAAACCTGATCGAAACAAGGCAGACAAAGAAACTTCGTTCTATACTGAACGAATATTATGAGTTCGCACGGCAAAAAGGATATCTCCGCAAGTATGAAATTGATGCAGAAGGTGCTCGATACGAAAGAGTCGATAAACTTTATATCAATGCAGCCACAATGAGTGAGCTCCGGAAAGTTGCTAAGGTCTAGTACCGTTGTGTGCAAGGTCTACTAGTGTTGGTTGCAAAGTCTAGTACTGTTCATTGCAAGCACACCGATTACGCTCAATGTTTAAAGCCGATATTTCACCAAAAATTACCTATAGATACTAGTAGATACTAGTATGCACTCTCCCTCCGCTGTCGCTTCGGGAGAGATTAAAAATAAAATGAATGGAGAAAAAATATGTTTTTTGGAAGAGAGCTAAGTTTTGTCACGCATTATGGAAAATATGAACCGGTTTATATAATATCATTGTCACAATTTCTTAATTCAGGATGTGCCCATGCATTGCATGATCCACTTAGGGATTCGTTAGATGCCTACATCACTGAATGGGAAATAGATAATCTGCCGTTACACGTATTTACGGATAAAAAAGAATTCATTACGTTTCTTGAAATATTAAATGATATATCATCTATTCACTTTAATTCAGATAGATGGAAAGTATACAATCTTTACTATACAACACTCAAAGAACAAGGAATTGATATTTGGATGGAACTTCGTCATGCTTCAAGACTTCCTTCAGATGATGAAGCAAAAGCATATTTAGACGATCTCAACAAGAGATTACGGAAACATTTTGAACAGTTTCCATTGCATCACGATAATCCTATTAAACTTCGTGGACAAAAGGGACCACTGAGGAAGTCAAGGAATATCCCACCACGGAATGTCACTTGGCAATGAATTGGGGAGACAATGCCACTGAAAACGAGGATAATGGACGAATACCGGTATTTTTCTTCAGTATTGAATATGATTGAACTTTTTGCCCATCTAAACAGTCTAAATGGGAAATAGATGCCAGAAACCGCTAAAATTAAAGAATATCGTAATGTTTATTACGTCCATTAAGAACTAGACGACCGAATTACTTGTTAAAGTAGTATCGAATGCCAATTAGAGAGCATTTTAGTGGTTCCATAAGGTTTTTAACCATAAAGAGTATTGTTTGCTACTTAAAATATTAAAATAAGGGAAGTTGAATGGCTAAAAACGCAAAACAGTTCACGAATAGAGAAAGTAAGTCGCTTGATAATTATCTGCACGAGATTGGTAAAGTTGAATTGTTAACTCCACAAGAGGAGATTGAACTTGCAAAACGCATCAAAAAGGGTGATCAAGCAGCACTGGAGAAATTAACGAAAGCCAACTTAAGGTTCGTCGTGAGTGTCGCAAAGCAATTTCAGAACCAGGGGTTATCGTTGGGTGACCTGATCAACGAAGGAAATCTTGGTCTGATCAAAGCGGCGAAGCGATTCGATGAGACCCGTGGTTTTAAGTTCATCTCGTACGCTGTGTGGTGGATCCGTCAATCTATCCTTCAAGCTCTGGCTGAACAATCGCGTATCGTTCGTCTACCGTTAAACAAGGTTGGTGATTTGAATAAAATTACTAGGGCATTCAGTCAGCTTGAACAAGAATATGAGAGAGTTCCGAGCGCACACGAACTAGCTGAAGAACTGAATATGTCAGTCCATCAAGTATCAGATACAATGAGTATAGCGGGAAGACATATCTCTGTTGACGCTCCATTAACACAAGGAGAAGAGAACAGTTTACTCGATGTTATTAAGGATGATCGGCAACTGGCTCCGGATTCAACCTTAATGGATGAATCTTTGAAAAACGATGTGAAGCGTGTTCTTTCTTCATTGAACGAACGTGAATCTGAAGTGGTCCGTTTATATTTTGGGCTTCATACAGAACATTCTTTGACCTTGGAAGAAATCGGGGAAAAATTCAACCTTACCCGCGAGCGCGTCCGTCAGATCAAAGAGAAAGCGATCCATCGTTTGCGTCATGAATCTCGCAGCAGAAATTTGCGAGTGTATCTGGGATGACATGGAGGAGAAATGGTTTCTGCTTTGAAGATTTATTTCGTACTTTGGTAAATACTTCTTCACCAAAAATGTACCGGAGAAATAATTGGCGGTATGATTTAAAAAATTCTATATTACGAGTGCTAACAGAATTGCTAACAAACACACTTTTTTTGGCTGTTCACCTATTGAAAATTTAAAATAAACAGCACTTTTTGGGCTTTTAAGCAGAGGGTCGATGGTTCGAGACCATCCGCGATCACAAATCCCGCACTTTGTGCGGGATTTTTCATTTTAAAGCCTGCCGAAAAGCGCCATGTGTTGAAAATTTGTTGAAAGGATTTTCAACGATGCGCATTGCGTTGATCGTTTGATACTATTTCAATAATAGCATCTTTTTGACATCGGCAAAATTATTTATGTGCAACTGATAAAAATATATCCCGCCGGGCATTGCTGATGCGTTCCATTCTACTTCCTTCCATCCCATCGGTTGTTCTTCATTCACGAGTATTGCAATCATCCTTCCGAGAATATCGTGAACTGTTAGATTCACGTGTGCGGTGGAGGGGAGGAAATACCGAATTGTTGTGGATGGATTGAATGGATTCGGATAATTCTGCGAAAGCGAAAATACTTTCGGCACATTTCCAACTTCTACTTCAACGTGCTGAGAATATTTGCTTGCACCATTGCGGTCAATTTGTTTTAAACGATACAAATACTTGCCTGCCGAAATATGGTTATCGATAAAAGTATATTCTTTGGGACTATTGGACGTTCCGCTCCCTTCAACAAAACCCACGTTCTTCCAATTATCAATTATCAATTTTCCATTATCAATTGTTTTTCTTTCTATTTCAAACCCATAATTGTTCACTTCTGTTGCTGTTAACCAAACAAGCGTTATTACAGAGTGTGACACGGTTGCTGTAAATGCAGAGAGTTCCACCGGCAGTGCGCCGCTTTCACCGAGTGTCCAATCTGAAAAAGCAGTTACCCCGTTTTTTGTTGCTGTATGCGCTGTTGTATTAACTGTTATTGCTTGAGTTTCCCAAGCAGAACCGCTCCACCGTGCGAGATCATAGCCCGATTCTGTTCCTGCAATATCACCAGCCAGATATTGAAACGTGAGATCTGCAGAAGTTATATTGGCTCCTGCTGTTATTGTCCAATACATATTCAGCGAATTGGCTCCCGCATTGGGATGCCTGCTGCCTGTAGTCTTCACCATAAAATCATCTTGTGTGGCTATAACAGCTGTTACAGGTGTGTATCCGTTTGCTGTGCCAACATGATAAGTTTGTGAACCGGTTATAGATGTTTTCTTCAGGTTGCCAATAACATGGCCGCTCGTTCGTACTATGTTATTGGCAGTAATTGTGTGGGATCCTGTAATAAGATTACCCTGTTGTAGAACGAGACGATTATTAATTGAAACATTTGCCGTCAATGTGACCCCATTTGAATTGTTTATGATTAAAGTATCTATTATAGCAGGAAGTCCATCACCGGTATTTTGTGCAGAACTGCCATTGTAGACAAATGCACATCCTGTATTGTAGACTCGCCCACCGGTTACTTGAATATTACCGGTACTGCCGCTTGCAGCAATTCCATTCGGTGAACCAATAAAGATTTTTTGGTCAAGATAAACGGATCCGGAACCCTTTAATGCATATACGCCACAATCGAGGTTTCCCTGTGAAACAAGTCTGCGGTTAGCAGCAATCGGTAAATCGCTTGAGAGCACTAAGAGAGCTGGAGCGGAATAAGTATAAAAATTAATGTTACTATTTATGAACGAACTTCCGCCAATAGAATAAAAAGTTGTGACAGAATCCACACTCCCCATATCTATTTCTACTGAATCACTGCCGGAAGTCTTAATAATCCCGCCTGTATGATTGATGCCGTTTATTGTTTGAAAGGTGAGATTAGTATAGCCTGAGCTTAAGTTCGATAAATTGAGGATTCCACCATTTACATAGAGTCTTCCATAAACGCGGGATGTACCGCTAAAAATAAATTCGTTACTCCCGCCGCCGGTGTTCTCAATTATTAAATCGCCCCAGATCCTTCCACCATCGAACCCATAATTTATCCAGTTGCCGCCTAAGCTTGCTATATCAATTTTAAGGTTTCCCCAATGGGATGTAGAAGGTAGAGAAACCGGCGCGTTTCCTCCGCCTGCCCATTTAAGGAAAGTCATGGTACTATTGCTTGCAAAGGTTCGAGATATTGTTCCGGGAATGTCAGCCGTTGTCCCATTTTCTACAGCACTCACAACCGAGTGAATATATGTTCCACCGTTTTGAACTTCAAAGTACGTTACACTGATAAGATGAGCGGCTGTTAATGTACCGCCATCTTCAATTTTCAATGTTGATCCGCTTCCTGATATATTCCAAGAGGCAGAAGTTGTCACTGTTTGGCCACTTTGTATTACAAACGTATCGTAATTATTTCCAAAACTTATTCCGCCAATAGGAGTCCCATCGCGGGATGTACTCCAATTTTCCGGATCATTTGCAGCTAACACACTGTTTCTGCAATAATACGTTGTTTGGCTTTGCAACAAAATATGGAATGCTACTGTTAAGAGAAGAATATAGTTGATATACTTCATACGAAAGTCCCCGAGTTTTGCAGTAATGGAAGAGCTTGTACGTACACATCGAATGAGTGAAGTAAACGTAAAGCACTATCGCAAATAGCGATAAATCTATCTTGAATGTATTTGGAATGGAGAACCGGCTTTGCCGGTGGATGGAAAGAGGGAAGATGTAAGTTCGGAATCTATGATCCCGGGATCCAATTCGCGGCTTGAGCCGGCGAATTACAATGTATGTGAAATGAACGTACGTTGAATTCGAGAGAGAATCAATAATGAATTTCCATGTCACATTTCTATATACTCCAGCTTGTCGATGGAAAATTCGCCTCCTCTAAAAAAAATCCTGCAACAAAAACGAAAATTAACACTATACTATACTGTTTGTTTTTTATTTTCAGACAGAACATTTGAGTATTCTATGCTTCGTTGCACACTGCTTCTTTTGATAGTAGTTTCCACTGCATTCTCGCAGGATTGGAAACATTTTACCACATTGAATTCCAACCTTCCGTCTGACCTGGTGTACGCATTGGAAATAGCACCGGATGGAACTGTTTGGTGCGGGACCGGCAGCGGATTGGCGTATCTGAAAGGGAGCAGCTGGACAACGTTCGACACCTCCAATTCTCCTCTTCCGGATCCGTATATCACCGCTCTGGCAATTGATTCTTCCAATACACTCTGGATCGGCACCGGTTATGCCGGTGTTGCACGATTATCAAACGGTGCATGGACTCTCTATGACAGTGCACATTCCGGGCTTCCGAGTAATACCATTTTCGATATCGCCATCGGACCAGATCACACTCCATGGTTTGCCACCGATGACGGCGTCGTGAACCTGAAGGAGGGAACCTGGAAGAATCTGAAACACAATATGATTGAACCGCAAAGCCGTTCCGTTGCCTTCGACCGTAATGGAGTGTTGTGGATGGGAACATACGCACCGACAGATTTCCGGGGATATGTAGAATACATGAAGGGAGATTCATTCTCCCACACGATCCTTTCGAAACTGGATATCATCTCCACCCATGCGACAACAATGCTGGCAATGGATGAGTCCACCATGTTCGTGGGAACCGGCAACGGACTTGCGCGTGTGGTGAACGGTGTCTGGACCATCTTCCACTCACAGGATTCGCCGCTGCCCGCAAACGGCATAGCCTCACTGGCACTCATTAGTGATACGATGATTGTTGGGACTGCATCGGGTGTGGTAGAGATTACAGAGGGATCGTGGAATGTTCTCCATCCCACTGTCGGAGGATTACCTGCGGATGTTATTACCGACATTGCATTGGACAAATACGGCAACCGCTGGTTCGCAACGATGAGCTCCGGCATCGCATGTTATAAAATGGGGGGAATCGTAACACACATTCAAAATAAAAACGCAGTACCTTCACCATTTGAACTGCGTCAGAATTATCCGAATCCTTTCAATCCATCGACGACCATCGCGTTTACGCTGCCGGCAGCCGGGAAAGCGACGCTGAAAGTCTATACTCTATTCGGCCAGGAAGCGGCGATTTTGTTTGATGGAATGGCGGAAGCAGGAGTGACCTATCAACAGATATTCAACGCATCGAACCTTGCCAGCGGCGTGTATTGTGCGAGGCTCACCAGCAGGGATAATGTGCAGACAAAAAAGATGATTCTGATGAAATAGGTACGCTTTCCCAATTCCTTTAAAAAATATTCTGCATCTTTTCCGCATGCTTCTCGTGGGAATCTCGACATTAAAAAACAAACTATTCATCCTGAGCGAGTCGAAGGAGGTCATTCCTGTCCCAAAGTCCCTAAGGGCCAGGTGACCATTTCGTGGCATGCATCTAGAACAGGTCTCAAAAACCCAAAATTTTCATTGCCCCCAGGTGGTCACTTTGGCGAAGCCATCCCTTCGGGACGTGACGAGGCGTTTTTTGCCGACGCAATCTGTGTAGGGGGGTAAAAAAAAAGTTACGCACCTACCGCACCGATCGCTTCGTCACCCTATCAATGAATATGCGGGGGTTCCTCGCGATGACGCTAAAAAGTATTTTTGAGATACGCTCTAGTAAAAACCTGAACATAAAAACAGACTTTTCATCCTGAGCGAGTCGAAGGAGGTCATTTTCACAAAAAAGACTTTCGTCATTCCCGCACGCAAAAAGTCTATATCATTTCCGCAAACAAAAAACCA
Source organism: Bacteroidota bacterium (assembly GCA_041665525.1). Classification (GTDB taxonomy): domain Bacteria; phylum Bacteroidota; class Ignavibacteria; order UBA10030; family UBA8401; genus UBA8401. Next base: position 17,751 of record JBAYIS010000006.1, read on the forward strand.
CGTCATTCCCGCATGTTCTGGCGGGAATCTTTCCCAAGAAGCATAGCAGCATGACAGGGCGAACACGTTCTGAGAAAGTAACCTTTTCAAAAATACCAAATTCTTGGTATTGACAACCTGCTCCATTTAACCGTACGCTATACATAGTTCGTCAGTCAAATTTTAATCTCTATTGAGTAAATACCCCTCCGCTAGCGGAGTCATTCCTGCGAAAGCCGGAATCCACAAAATGGATGCCTGTCCCTAGGGGATCCCTTTGGGACTTACGCAAGCATGACAAGATACTTCGCGGCGTGTCGTGAGGATATTTATTTGTTGTAGAATGAAAATGCTTAAAGTATAGAGCAGCAATAGGAAGTTCTGATTGCTCTTTCGTTTGAAATATGCACGTATTTAGATTACATTAAGGGGAATTGGATCCGCAGGGATGGCGAGATATCGTTGAACTGCGGATTTTTTGTATTAAAATAATGTTTATGGAACAATCATTTAAAATAGTTCAACAGCTTGTCGCGAATTTCAAAGCAAATGAAGCTGCGTATCTTGCACTCAATTATTCTGAATCGCAGGTGCGACAGGATTTTATCGATAAATTCTTCACTGCGCTTGGCTGGGATGTAACACATACAAAACAACTTAATCCCTATGAACAGGATGTAAAAATCGAAAATAGAGTGACGATGCCGGGCACACAGAGGCGTGCCGATTATGCATTTTCCATTGCCCCTAATTTCGATCAGGTAAAGTTCTTTGTGGAAGCAAAGAAACCCTCCAGAAGCCTGGCAAATGCCGATGATTATTTTCAGACGATCCGTTATGCCTGGAATACGAAAATACCGATTGCCGTGCTGACCGATTTTGAAGAGTTCCATATTCTTGACTGCCGCTATAAACCGAATATTAAAACTGCACTCGAACGCAAAATCGGTGAATACCGGTATGACGATTATGCAAACGAGGAAACATTCGCAAAAATATTTCATCTCTTTGGCCGAGAAGCTGTCGCTGCCGGTTCGCTTGAGAAATACGCAGCCGGACTTCCCAAAAAAGGGACAAAGCAGGTAGGGGGCGTTCAGCCCGTAGATGATGCGTTCTTAGAAGAACTGGACGGGTACCGTGAAATTCTTGCCAAAGCATTTAAGAAAACAAATGAATCACTACAAGGTGACGAACTGACCGAAGCGGTTCAACGGACTATTGACCGACTCGTCTTCATCCGTTTTCTGGAAGACAAAGGAATTGAAGATAAACAGATCATCTCCATCTCGGATCCGAAAACGGCATGGAAATCATTTGTTACTCTCTGCAAACGGTTCGAACCGAAATACAATGGACTCGTCTTTAAATCCCATCGCATATTGGATAGCGGAGAATTTCACGCACCGGATGGAGCCGCTGTTGCCGCTATTTTTCAAAAGATCTCCGATCCATCCTCTCCGTACGATTTTAACCAGATCCCGATTTCTATTTTAGGGAGTATCTACGAACGTTTCCTTGGCAAAGTAGTGCATGCCACCGAAAAACGTGTGAAGGTAGAAGAAAAACCGGAAGTTCGAAAAGCAGGGGGAGTGTACTATACTCCGGAATATATTGTACGGTATATCGTAAAAGAAACAGTTGGGAAGCTGATTGAGGGAAAAACACCGGAACAGATTGCACCGATGGCGTTTGCGGATATTGCATGCGGATCGGGATCATTTCTTATTGAAGTGTATGCACAAGTTCTGGATTACCATCTTCAGTATTACATGAATCATCCCGAGTCTGTTGGGAAAGATGTTCTTTTTGAGCGGGATGGAAAGAAATACCTGACGCTGAAGAAAAAGAAGGAGATTCTAACGAATAACGTGTACGGGGTGGATATTGACTTTCAGGCGACCGAAGTGACACAGTTGTCCCTTTATTTGAAGATGCTCGAAAATGCCACGATGAACGATGCGCATCAGTTTGGCCTGTTCAAAGAAACAATTCTTCCTGATTTGAGGCAAAATATTATTTGCGGGAATTCTTTAATCGGTAGAGATATTTTAGAAGGGGAACTCTTCTCAACCATTGATGAATCTAAATTGAGACCGATGAACTTCGAGGATGCATTTCCGAAGACTATGAAACGTGGTGGGTTTGATGCGGTAGTGGGGAATCCCCCATATGTGAGAAGTATTAATTTGAAATTAAGCAACCACGTTGCTTGGGATTATTATCATAACAGATTTAGAAGTGCTCAGGACAAGGAATGGGATATTTATCTCATTTTTGTTGAAAAAGGATTAGATGTTTTATCTAAAATTGGATTACTTGGGTTTATTTTGCCTAACAAGTTTTTTAATTCACAAGTTGGAGAAAATTTAAGAAACATCATTGCTTCGGGAAAACATCTTAAAAAAGTAGTTGATTTTACTGCATTTCAAATATTTCCTTCGGTTACTACTTATACAAATCTTTTTTTCTTATCTAAAATAAGTGAGAATACATCAAAAATTTATAAATACATTGGTTCTATTAGTTCAACAATAAATAAATGTGAATTACCTGAAGAAAATAAGTCTGTTTGGAAAGAAATCAATTTTCCTAACGATAAATTAAATGACGGACCTTGGCTATTTTCAACGGGGGATAATACACTCTTTGATAAATTAAGAAAGCACACTCCGCTTAATAAATTGGCAGATGTATTTCAAGGCACTGGAACAAGGGCTGATAAAATATTTGTAGTAGAAATATTGAATAGAAATGATAATCATTTAAAAATACGTTCTCTTGATTCATCAAATGAAGCAATAATTGAAGCAGAATATATTAAACCAGTTATGCGTGGTCGTGGTATTAAGAGATATGGATTAACCGAAACCAATTTGGGCATTATTGTTCCGTATGAAAAAATAGAAAATAAATATTCTCTTTTAAGTGAAGACAAATTAAGAAAGAATGCGCCAAGACTATATCATTATTTATTTGACAATAAGGGTTTGTTGAATCAAAGAGAGAAAGGGCGATTTAAGAATATAGGTTGGTTCCGCTATGGTAGACCGCAGAATATGGAAAAACTTGATAACATAGAAAAACTCGTTTTCCCCGATGTTGCTATACGAGGTGAATTTTACCTTGATGACAAAAGTCGATGGTTAATAGATACAGCTTATGCAATAACAATAAAACCAAGCGAAAAAATGAACCTGAAATATTTTCAAGCCATCCTAAATTCACCTCTACTTACTTATTTCCTAAAGGAAACAGGAACATCGTTGCGTGGTGGATATTTTAGAATTAAGACAGCATATATTAATCCCTTTCCAATCCCTTCTATAGATATTAGCGGTTCTTCCGATAAAGCACGTCACGACAATATTGTAAACCTTGTTAATCAAATGCTTGAAACAAAACAAAAACTCTCCACATCCAAAACCGACGGAGAAGTCAATCGTCTTGAACAGCATTGCGAGTCCTTAGATCGTAAAATCGACGAAGCGGTATATGAGTTATATGGATTGACGGAAGAAGAGATAAAGATTGTCGAAGACTCGACTCGTTGAGGGGGGTGAAAAAGAAACGGCTCCAAGATTTCTCCCGAAGCCGTCGGACCAATGTTCCTCATATTGGTGCTGATATTCGATATAAAAATAACTGTATTTAATCATTAAGCAAATGAGAAAATGAGCGAAAGAGTAATTGCCTATATCGATGGGTTCAATTTCTATTTTGGCCTAAAAGCTGCAAAATACAAACGGTATTTTTGGTTGGATTTGCAGCATCTTATGCAAAGTATCCTTAAGCCATTTTGGTCTCAACGAATTTGCCCTGAATGCCTGCATGAGTTTAATGGAAATGGCTGGGATGGGATAGATGCACACTGGAGAGCGAAACATGAGAAGGTGATGCCGTATGAACAGTTCTGGGGAAATTTGTGTGAGAATCATAGGTGAACTAGGACGAGGGAAGAAAAATTTAAAGTTAAAAATGAAGGTGGGAGCGGAAAAGTATGGTGTATGGAACAGCGGAAGCGGTGGAGCGATTCAACCTGGCATTCAATGCGCAGGATATCGATGCGGTGATGGAGGCGATGACCGCGGACTGTTGCTTTGAGAGCACTGCTCCGGCGCCGGATGGTGTGCGGTACAGCGGTGCGGAACAAGTCCGGGCCTATTGGCTGAAGTTCTTTGCCGCCAATCCGGGTGCGCGGTTCGAAACGGAGGAAATGATCGTTGCAGGGGAGCGCTGTATCGTCCGATGGGTTTATCGCAAGAATAAGCAGGGATTGCCGTGGCATTTGCGCGGGGTGGATCTGTTCCGCATTCGGGACGGGAAGGTGTCGGAGAAGCTCTCGTATGTAAAGGGATGAATGATAAAAGATTTAACGCATTCTATACTGATACAAAAATCCTAATAATCGATGACTAAAGACTTAACAACGTCAGAAATAGACCGTCAAAACATTCTGAACAATCCCTTTGCAATTGAAGAGATCCGATCTGCAACTGGCTTATCCGGGATAGTTTTCGAAGGGGAGATCCGGTTTTTGAAAGACCAGCTTGCCCAGTTCTTTGAGGTTGAACCAAGAACATTAGATAGATATATCGAAAAAAACCACAAAGAGCTGGAAACGAACGGATATGAAGTGTTGCGTGGTAACCGATTGAAAGAATTTAAGTTAGTCCTAAAAACAGGGGATGTTCACGACATGAATGTCGTTAACAAAACTCCTCAACTGGGGGTATTTAACTTCCGCTCTTTCCTAGACTTAGCGATGATTTTGGTGGAAAGTGAGCGGGCAAAAGTCCTTCGCGGCGTAATTCTAGATATTGTCATCGATATTGTCAATAAAAAAACCGGCGGAGGTACCAAATATATCAACCAACGGGATGAAGATTTTGTAGTGAATTACCTTCGGGGGGAGGATTATCGCAAAGAGTTTACTGATGCATTACGTGATTGTGTTGATATGGGGACGGTAAAATACCCCATCTATACCGATAAGATTTATAAAAGCATCTTTAAGGAAAATGCGCAGGAATACCGGCAAATCCTGAAGCTGCATGCGAAAGAGAATGTCCGGGAGACGATGTATGCCGAAGTATTATTGCTGATCTCCGGGTTCGAGGCAGGTTTTGCGGAAGTCCTGAGGAAAGAATTTGAAACACAGGGACGAAAATTATCCCCATATGAAGTGGATACCCTTTTTGCCTCATTTGAGGCGCAACGGTCTTGGCATCCACATATCCAGGATGCGCGCACGAAGATGGCAAGCCGAGATCTCGGTTTTAGAGAAGCACTTCATATTCGGTTGAAGGAGTATGTGACTGCGATACCTCCTGCCGATTTCGAGCGATTCCTGGGAGAGAAAAGCAAAGATCTGGCAGAGCGGCTTGAAGAAATGTCCGATGTATTCAAACGTTTGAAAGAACGTCAGTGAAACTGAATTACATCACTATCGATCAAGCGATTGAGATACACAAACTCACGGTGAGGGTCAGTGGCGGCGGTGCAGACGGCGTGCTCCATCCTGAGCTGCTGGTGAGTGCATTGGCTCACATCCAGAATGACGATTATTATCCACTGTTTGAAGATAAGTTGACCCACCTTGTTTTTGCTACCAACAAGTTCCATTGTTTTCAGGATGGGAATAAACGGATCTCTCTTTCACTGGGAGCGCAGTTCTTGTTGCTCAATGGGTATATGTTTGCAGCTACCAGATTCCTGCAAGAGATGGAGAATATCAGTTATCATGTAGCAGCCGGGTGTATCGACAAGAACTTTCTTAAGGAGATCATATCGTCCATTATTTACGAATCAGAATTTTCAGAAGAACTAAAGTTGAAAATATATAATGCAATTAAAGAGGATGAGATTAAATAAAGAATTGATTTGTTGCATAGTTTCCAAAACTCTGTTTGGAATAGGAAGCAATATAAATAATTTATAAAAAACTGTTTTAATCGGTTTCTTGTAACGCATTATCACATTTCCTTAAAAAATAGAATTCCTCACCAGTATCAGACAAAAAAGTATTTAATCCCTCCAAAACTCTTTCACCAACGTTTCTTTCCCGCCATTCTTCCAATTGTTTCTCGTAACAGTTTTAAGTACGTTGACGGCAGTGATAAACAGTAGTACTGCTTAGATCACTCCTGTCATTGTACGATGTGCGAGGTAATCGTCATGTATAAAATCCGGAACATCCTTTGTCCCACTGATTTCTCCGAAGCTTCGATCGCCGCTATCCGTTATTCGCTAATCTATTTTACACACTATAAAGCAACGCTCACCTTACTGTTTGTGGATGAATATGAACAGACGCCGTACGGCGCGTTCGGCTGCAGAACTACGGTGCAGCAAAAACATCGCGAGCAGAGTCAGGCATTCGCCGAAGAACAATTCCGAAAGATCATTGCGCATCTTGCAATTGATAAGGACAGGGTAAAAACGGTGGTGCGGTTCGGTGCGGCGTATAAAGAGATCGTCCTGGAAGCGGAGAAAGGGGAGTACTCCGCAGTGTTTATCTCCGTTCTTGGCATCGGTAATTCAACTCCTCATTTAATCGGTCGGACGGCGGAGCGGGTGGTGCGGCTCTGCCGGGTGCCGGTGGTAACGCTCCGTCCGGAGAGTGAGAACCTGCCCAATGCCGTCAAAACAATTCTTGTCCCGACCGATTTTTCGGAATACAGTAATTACTCCATCCCGTATGCCATTGCATTTGCCATTGCATTTCATGCGAAGCTGCTTCTGCTGCACATCACCGAACTGGCGGTGTCGGATGAATACTTGTCCCGCCTGAAATTCCCGGATTTGCGCACGTATGATGAGCGCGCTTCATCTATTGCTGTGGAGCAATTCGTCACGCGCGATATTGAGCCGGATAATTCCATCGTCACAGTGGCGGAGGACCGGAAAGTGGATCTCATCGTGATGGGGACCCACGGTGCGCGGGGAATGCGAAGGACGCAGATCGGAAATACGACGGAAGAAGTGGTCCGCCGGGTGACGGTGCCGGTCCTTTCCATAACGCATCCGGTGCATAAGATGATCTTTCCGCGGCGGTTTAATGAACCGTTGGAGAAGCTGCCGAAGAAAGTGCCGCTAAAGTAGTTCCAGTAACTTCAAGACCCCGAACCAAGCCTGCCCTGATGAAGATCAGGGTTCGTGGTGACCCTTCGACGCGTCCTGATAAAAAGCATCAGGACTTGCTCAGGGTGAACAATTTGCGGGATTCGAAATGACAGGAAAAAAATACTCTGTCATTTCGAGGAGCTATATATTCTTTTAGTGAGGCGACGAGAAATCTCGCTTTTCGCTCTGAGATTTCTCATCCCGCAGAGTGAAAAAATATGGCGGGATTCGAATTGACAGGTAAAAAATACTCTGTCATTGAGAAGAGTGGCGCCAAAGACCATTGTCATTTCGAGGAGCTATATATTTTTTTAGTGAGGCGACGAGAAATCTCGCTTTTCGTTCTAAGATTTCTCATCCCGCAGAGTGAAAAAATATGGCGGGATTCGAAATGACAGGAAAAAAATACTCTGTCATTTCGAGGAGCTGTATGTTCTTCCTTGAGGCGACGAGTCCCGTCACGAAGTGATGGCTTCGCCAAAGGGATCCTCCAAAGGAGTCCTTCGGACCTTTGGGAAAATCTCGCTTTTCGTTCGGAGATTTCTCATCCCGCAGAGTGTAAAAAATAAGGCGGGATTCGTAATGACAATGCTTTGTTGAGTATCCGACCAAAGTGAAAAGCTGACATAATCCCCATCGTTGCTTTTCCTAGAAATTCTCGGTACATAACATCACCATTCTGAAATAAATAACCTACTATTCTATTATGATGATGAAAACACCTTCTCAAAGAACAATCCCAATGCTGCTCGAAACGAGCTGCGAAAAATATCCGAATAACACTTTGCTCTGGGAAAAACGATCCGATGTGTATTTGGGACTTACCTATCTTCAGGTGCGGGAGAGAGTGCTTGCCTGTGCTGCAGGATTGATGAACATGGGGATCCAAAAAGGAGATCGGATTGCTTTAATCGCTGAAGGGAGGAACGATTGGGTGATTGCAGAAGTGGGAATGCTTTATGCCGGCGCGGTGAATGTTCCCATTTCCGTGAAAGTGGATGAACTTACCGATCTGAAATTTCGATTGTTGCATTCAGGTGCGAGAATGGTAATCGTTTCCGGCGCACATATACATAAAATCCGTGCGATCAAAAATGATCTTCCGGAATTGGAAAAAACAATTATCATGGACGGAACACCGCTGAATGATGAGGAACTTGCCTTCACTGCATTGTTGGAAAACGGCGAGAGATACTTGAAATCCTACGGCGGGTCCGTGACGGAACGTTGGCAATCCGTCACCGAATACGATGCAGCAAATATCTGCTATACCTCCGGCACGACTGCCGATCCCAAAGGGATTATTCTTACACATCGGAACTACACGGCGAACGTGGAACAGGCTTCGAAACTGCTGCCGATTCCGCCAGAATATTGTTCACTGCTGATTCTTCCGTGGGATCATTGCTTTGCTCATACCGCTGGAATCTACACGCTGATGAAAAACGGCGCAAGCATGGCCTCGGTGCAGGTTGGAAAATCCCCATTGGAAACATTAAAGAACGTCCCGGTCAATATCCGCGAATCCAGGCCGACATTTTTATTAAGCGTGCCGGCACTCGCAAAGAATTTCAAAAAGAACATTGAAAAAGGTATTAAGGAAAAAGGAAGCAAGATAGAATCGCTGTTTCAGCGAGCCGTACAATTGGGATATAAGATCAATGGCATCGGCTGGGATAAGGGAAAGAACGGAACACTCTGGGAGAAAATGCAGTACCGGTTCCTGGATTTTCTGCTGTTAAAAAAGATAAGGGAAAGTTTTGGGGGGAGATTGCAGTTCTTTATCGGCGGCGGAGCGTTGCTGGATATTGAACTGCAGCGGTTCTTTTATGCGATCGGCATTCCTATGTATCAGGGATACGGATTAACCGAAGCGTCGCCGATTATTTCTGCCAATGTTCCGAAACGGCACAAACTCGGTTCGTCCGGCAGTATCGTGCCGAATCTGGAAGTGAAGATCTGTGATGCAGATGGGAAAGCTCTTTCGGTGGGTGAAAAAGGAGAGATCGTTATCCGCGGAGAGAATGTCATGGCCGGGTACTGGAAGAATGAAGCTGCAACCCGTCAATCCATCCGTGACGGATGGCTGTTTACCGGCGACCTGGGATATCTTGACGAAGACAATTTTCTCTTTGTATTAGGACGCGAGAAAAGTCTGTTGATCAGTCACGACGGAGAAAAATACAGTCCCGAAGGAATCGAAGAAGCGCTTGTGGGAAATTCACCGTACATAGAACAGGCGATGTTATATAATAATCAATCGACGTATACTGTTGCACTGATTGTCCCCAACAAAGAAAGGCTTCTTGGCTATTTAAAAGAGCGAGGATTCACCTGTCATACAGAACAGGGACAATTGGCAGCATTGGAATTGCTCGACAAAGAAATAAAGGAATACCGGACCGGAGGTCGCTTTGCCGGAGAATTTCCGGAACGTTGGATTCCTTCCGCAATTGCTCTTCTCGGCGAAGGATTTACCGAACAGAACCATTTCCTTAACAGTACATTAAAGATGGTCCGCGGAAAGATCACCGAATATTATAAGGAAAGGATTGAGTACTTGTTCACCGCGGAAGGAAAAGAGATCACCAATCACCAAAACAAGAATATCATCAAGAGGATGGAATAGGCACTATCAGGCCTGCGTTGACGCCATTGTTGTTCATTTTCAGAATCCCGCGTTGTGGCGGGATTCTTTTTTTTGGAAACGGTCTCAAAAGTGAACACAAAAAAATTGCTGTCATTTCGAGGAGTGACGCCGAAGGCGCCACGACGAGAAATCTATTCATTAACTCTGAGATTTCTCATCCCGCAAAGCGACAAAACTAAGACGGGATTCGAAATGACAATGATAAGACACTGAAGTAAGCCAATTTCTCATTATCATGACATAACATATTTTTTTAATTGAATGATTCTGACGATATTGAGTGTAAATTTTAACATACTGCCATGAAACTCAAATCACTTTCTGACCTTTCCAAATTATTATCGGACGATGAACGGAAAAATCTTTCGTCGTCAACCACTGCCGTCAAAAAGAGCACGCATGACGGGAAAGGGAAATCGGTTAAAGTGTTTTTAGATGCGCATGGACGCAAGGGGAAAGTGGTGACGATTGTTGCAGGATTGCAGCACAATCCTGAAACACTGGAGCAGATCGCCCGGACACTGAAACAGTATTGCGGCGCCGGGGGGACCGTGAAGGAAGGGCAGATTGAGATCCAGGGTGATCAAGTCCAGAAGGTGTCAGAAAAACTTCGCACAATGAACTACGCGGTACGATAAGTGACGAACCTTCCGATTGATAATATTCTCGGCACGCTTAAATCTGTTTTAAAGAACAACAGGAATTGTGTGTTGACAGCCGAACCGGGAGCCGGTAAAACAACTCGCGTTCCCGTCGCATTGTTGGAAGAGGAATGGCTGCGGGGAAAAAAGATCATCATGCTCGAACCGCGCAGGTTAGCTGCAATCCGCTCTGCTGAATATATGGCAGAGCAAATGAACCAGTCCGCCGGTGAAACGATCGGTTACAGGATCCGCGGTGAAAGTAAAATTGGGAAATCCACCCGGCTGGAAGTCGTGACCGAAGGCGTATTGACCCGGTTGCTGCAGGAAGATGCCTCGCTGCCGGATGCCGGTCTTATCATTTTCGACGAATTCCATGAACGCAGCATTCACGCCGATCTTGGTTTGGCACTTTCTCTCGATGTACAAGAACATCTTCGTCCTGACCTGAAATTACTGGTGATGTCCGCAACGATCGACTCCGCAGCAGTATCGACACTCATGGGAGATGCGCCGGTCGTTTCTAGCGAAGGGAGATCTTTTCCTGTGGAAGTGAAATATGTCGCCCGGCCGGAACGAGGATTCATTGAGCCGCTTATTGTTCAAACGGTAATTACGGCGCTGCGGGAACATACAGGGGATATACTTGTCTTTCTTCCCGGTCAAAGAGAAATTCGTGCTGTGGAATTGCTTCTGCAAAAAAAAGAATTATCCTCCGTATCTATTCATCCTTTGTTCGGTGATTCTCCTGCGGTACAACAACGATCTGCTCTACTTCCGGCTGCAACCGGACGAAGGAAGATTATTCTTTCCACTAATATCGCTGAAACAAGTCTTACCATCGACGGAGTCCGAATCGTGATAGACGCAGGACTGATGCGAACATCGAAATTCGATGCACGCAAAGGAATGTCCGGATTATCAACAGTACCGGTCTCGCAGGCATCGGCCGACCAGCGAAAAGGCCGCGCGGGGCGTCAGGCATCCGGTGTATGTTACCGTTTATGGAGTGAAGCACAGCATACAATACTTCCGAAATTTTCCAAGCCGGAAATAACCGAGGCAGATCTGGCTTCCGTTGCAATGGAACTTGCAGTGTGGGGAGATGGAGAAGGAAATTCTCTCCGTTTTTTGGACCGGCCGCCGAAGGCTAATCTTGCTCAAGCGCGTGAACTTCTTCAGTATCTCGGCGCTCTCGACAAAAATAAGAACTTAACGAGCCATGGCAAACTCATGTCGACACTTCCTGTCCATCCCCGATTTGCCCATATGCTGATACAGGGAAAATCAATGAACCTCGATCCACTTGCGTGTGAAATTGCCGCGTTGTTGGACGAGCGGGATGTCTTCAGAGGGAAATCGGATTCTGACGTCGATCTTTTTTCACGTTATTCCTCAATGAAGGATGGTATAGGCGTGCATCGCTATGCACTGCAGAAATTCCATGAACAATCTTCACGTTTGAAAAAGATGTTGGATAAAATTACGGTCTCTGTAAAAGACAAAACGGATGCTCAAATTACCGTAAATCATATACGGGCGGAGGAGAAGTTGGGCCTGCTTCTTGCTCTTGCATATCCAGAACGTGTTGCAAAACGAAAATCGGGCGGGAAATATCAGTTGTCCGGAAATGTGGTGGCTGCGCTTCCGAAAGGAAGTATTCTGGAGAAGGAAGAATATCTCGCCATCGGCGATGTTGATGGCGCAGGAAGCGATGTGAAAATATTTCTTGCAGAGTCGATTACAGAACAGGAAATACGCAGCGTGTTTGCAGAACAGATAATCCAGCGGCAGGAAGTGTTATGGGATGCTAAGGAGGATGCGGTGATCGCGCGGCATGTGACGAATTTCGGCGCGATTGAACTCTTCTCAAAATCCTTTCAGCCTGAATCGACTCAGGCTGCTGCATTAATCGTGAACTTCATCCGTGAAGCCGGGCTGCAGATTCTTCCCTGGTCGATAGAAACTGAATCTCTAAGGAAGCGAAGCGAATGGCTGCGAATGTCCGGCATAGTTCAGAATTGGATCGATTGTTCTGATGCAGTATTACTCGAAACACTCGAAGTGTGGTTGACTCCGTTTCTGGAGGGGATCACGCGCAGATCGCACTTGTCCAGATTGAACATGATGGAAATACTTCATTCGCTTTTCACTTATGAACAACGCCGGGAACTGGAAAGATTGGCTCCAACACATCTCATGGTACCGACTGGTTCCCGCATTACGGTCGATTATTCCTCAGGACAACCGATCCTTGCCGTGCGATTACAGGAAATGTTCGGTGAAGTGGATACGCCAACTGTGGGAGGAGGGAAAGTGCGTGTCGTTCTGCATTTACTCTCACCGGCGCGCAGACCAATTGGCGTCACTCAAGATCTCCCCAGTTTCTGGAAGAATGCATATGTTGAAGTTCGAAAAGACATGAGGGGACAATACCCGAAACATTATTGGCCGGAAAATCCCTTGGAAGCAGAACCGACAACGAAAACAAAAAAAGCGATGATGAAGAATAAAGATTTAGGGTAATGAATCGGAAAAACTGCCTATTTTGGGATGAAAAACTGCCGTGATGTAAACAAGAATTAAAATTCACACCGAGTCGAAGCATTGCGATGTGATTCTTTGCATTGTGCATAACATCACTGAACATCCGAATGTCGTTGAATCTTCATATCTTAGAATACTCAATTGTTAGAAAAATCTAATAACTGTCGGACTGCATCTGGAGCAAACCTGAAGTACTATTAGAGTACCTATGAAATATCAATTATTCATGGTCATTTCGAGCGAAGCGAGAAATCTCAGGCTTTATTTTCGGCAGAAAAACGAGATTCCTCGTCGCTCCGCTCCTCGGAATGACATCGTTTTGGTATTTTTCAGAAGTCTCTATTGCTTATATCTTCGATGGCGTAACTCATAGCTCACAATATCTCATTGAACATATGTCTGTTCAGTGACGGGGGAAAGAAGTGAACCGTTCAAAGATCATTGCTATATCAATATTCCTGATATCGCTCTGTTCATTCGGCCAGCAGATGGAGATGCCGGTAGAAAAGCAGATCCCATTGTTGATAAAGGTTCTCTCATTCAACAAGTCCATGTCATTGGAGAAAAAAGATTTCCTGGTGGGAGTTGTCTTTCGGAAATCGTTGTCGACAACGGATTCGGTTAAAAATACAGTACTGCAGTATAATGATTCGTCACAGTTGACATTATCAAATGGAAATGCGGTTCGGTTCACTGCTATCGATCTGGACCGGAAAGATGAAATGGAAACCATATTCCGAAAAAAGGCATTCTCCGCGCTATACATTACACCGGTGGAGTTTTCCCGAATTCCAGTCATTGCCAATTTTTGCAGGGAACGCAGGATCGTTTCCATGACCGGCGTGGCTGATTTTGTTGAAGAAGGAATTTCGGTTGGTATCGGGAAGAGAGACCAGAAACCGGAGATCCTGATCAATCTGCCGGTCAGCGTTGGGGAAGGGGCTAATTTCAGTTCGCGGGTGCTTCAAATCGCCAAAATTTATCGCTAAATGAAATCATTGTATCCGGAAAAATTTACTTCGACGTTTCGGTTCCGTTTGTATCTGCTCTTTTCGGGGGCCGTCCTGGGCGTTTCGCTCTTCATTTATTTTTACTTCCCGCAAAAATTTCAAGAACAAGCGTTTGTTGCTGCGCAGTCCAAAGCGGTGACGATTGCGGATATTTCCGCATTCAGTTCGGCACCGGCAATGTATTTTAATGATGCGGATGCATTGCAGGAGGTCCTCGCATCTACACGGCAGAACTCGGACATCAGATTTATCATCATCACCGATCACAAACAACAGTTAATCGCTGGATATAATATCGAAGTCGGTGTACGGCTGAATTACGATATTGCGGATCACGACGGAATGATGACAGAGGATAAAACAACGGTGATGTCCCGCTCGGTTATACAGTTCAACAATCTCACCATCGGTAATATCTATGTTGGCCTCTCCCTCGAAAAAATTCTGGACGAAGTGGATGCAACGAAACGAAGTATCACGCTCATCAGCGGAATCATTCTGGTGATCGGATTGGCTGCCGTTTATGCGGTTGCCAGATTGCTGACCCGGCCGTTGGAAACAATGGCACACTCTTTCCAGGAGATTGCCCATGGCGATTTTACGAAGCATGTGCAGCCTTCCGGTTATGTGGAAATAAATAAACTGGCACAGGCATTTAACCGCATGGTCGACGATCTTTCCGCAGCCCAATCGGAATTGCGATCGGTAAACCGTACGCTGGAATTACGCGTAAATGAACGGACCATGGATTTGCAGCGCGAGATCCAGCAGCATAAGAAGACGGAAGAGGCGCTTCGCGAAAGTGAGGAACGTTTTCGGGCATTGGTGGAACTCTCACCTGATGCGATCGTTGTCCTGTCCGAAGAGAAGTTTGCATTCATCAATCCCTCTGCGTTGTCCATGTTCAGGGTGTATTCAACGGAAAAAATTCTCGGCCGTTCCCTGTTCGATTTTATGAACGTTTCGCAGGCACATCAGTTGGAGGAGTCGCTGAACGGCATCCTGCACGGCAGTATCGTCAATGTGCTTTCCGAATATGTTTTCGTGAGGGACGACGGAACGGAATTCGTGTCGGAAGTCGCTGCAACGAAACTCGTTTTCCGGGGAAAGACCGCTATTCAGATCGTCATCCGCGATATTTCCGAACGGATCAGGAATGAGCGACAGCGGATGGAACTGGAACAACAGTTGCTGCATGTGCAGAAGAAAGAGATCATCAGTACGCTGGCAAGCGGACTGGCGCATGATATCCTGAATATTCTCGGTATCATCGGTACGTCCATCAATAAACTGCTTTTCCTGAAGAATTTGAATCACGAATCGTTGATGGAAAGCGCCGAACAAATTTCGAAAGCATCGGAACGGGGGAAGTCCCTCGTCCGGCAGCTGTTATCGTTCGCGCGGAAATCGGAATTGAATTTCGACTCGGTGCAGGTCAATACGATCGTTTCCGAGATCATCTCGGTCGTTCAGCGCACTTTCCCGACCACCATCACCATCAGAACGGCATTTGCCATCGATCTTCCGCAAATTAGAGCGGATAATAATCAACTCCACCAGGCGCTGTTGAATCTCTGCCTGAATGCGCGGGATGCAATTCTGGATACTGGAACGATTACGGTAGGCACGTTACTGTGGACCAGTGCGGAGAAGAAGGGAACGGCAGAGAAGAACGGAGAGTGCATTTGTATTTACGTGGAAGATAACGGTATCGGGATGACGGATGAAGTGAAAAACAGAATCTTTGAACCATTTTTTACAACGAAGAGCGAAGGGACCGGATCCGGATTGGGGATGGCGATGGTGAAGGGGATCATGGAAAACCATCGAGGGAGTATTGAAATCGATACTGAGCTGGGAAAGGGAACAATCTTTAGACTGTTCTTCCCGATTTAAAATACAAAACTCCGATGTGCATCGGAGTTTTTTTTTACCCACCCTGTGTTATTTGAAGAATGCTACGATCCAATAACAGGCGGCTCCAATCGCCGCTGATGCAGGGATCGTAATGATCCACGCCAAGATTATGTTGGATGCAAGTCCCCACCGCACGGCGGAAAATCTCTTGGTTGCTCCGACGCCCATAATGGCACCGCTGATTACGTGTGTGGTACTCACAGCGATACCACTGAACGCGGTAACGAGCAAAGTGATTGCCCCGGCAGTTTCCGCAGCGAATCCTCCGGATGGTTTCAATTTTGTAATTTTTTGTCCCATGGTCTTTACAATCCTCCAACCGCCGAATAATGTGCCGAGAGCGATTGCAGCATGGGAAGAAAGGATCACCCAGGTGGGAACATCGAACGTTGCAAGGTAACCGCTGGTGACCAACAAGGTGGTGATGATACCCATTGTTTTTTGTGCATCGTTCGTTCCATGTCCCAGACTGTATGCTGCGGCTGACAGCAGTTGTAACTTCCGAAAGGCATTATTGATCTTCGAAGATGACCGTTTGTGGAAAAGCCACATCATCGCTGCCATCAAAATAAATGCCATCACCATTCCCATCATTGGCGCAACAGCAATAAAGATTAATGTATTTGTCCAACCGCTGTAGATTACTGCGCCGAATCCTGCCTTGGCAATCGCTGCCCCAGCATAACCTCCCACGAGTGCATGTGATGAACTGGAAGGGATACCGTAATACCATGTTATAAGGTTCCATGCAATAGCACCGAGAAGGCCCCCCAGAATCACAAATTCATCGATTAATTCAAGATAGATAAGGCCTTTCCCAATCGTCTTTGCGATATGCACGTCAAACAGGAATGCTGCAACCAAATTAAAAAAAGCAGCCCAGACAACAGCCTGACGAGGTTTTAAAACGCGGGTTGAAACGACCGTGGCAATGGAGTTTGCTGAATCATGAAATCCATTGATGAAGTCGAAGATAAGAGCGACAATGATAATTACAATGACTAACGTGAGCATAGTCGTTCTTTCTTAGGCGTGTTTAATAAAGAGTGTCTCCAGTACGTTGGCAACATCCTCGCATTTATCGGTGGTGGTTTCCAAATTCACCAGTACTTCTTTGGTTTTGATCAGTTCAATTGCATCATCTTCACGGTCGAACAGTTCCGCGATTGCCTGATCGAAGATTGTATCGGCGTCATTTTCGTATTGATTGATTTTTTTGAGGATCTTTTGCAGTTCTTCCGAGCGTCTCATATCCGCTACCAATAAAACACCGCGCTGAATTTCAATGGCAGCCTGATAAATAACATCGGTGAGTCGCTGAATGTCCGCTGAATTTTTTTTGATTTTGTATAACAGGAACCGCTGTGCACTGCCGTCGATATAATCCATCACATCATCTAATGTCGAAGCCAGCAAGTGGACATCTTCTCGATCGAACGGTGTCACGAAGGTTTTGTTCAATTCAGTATAGATCTCGTGAGTAATCGAATCCGCTTTGTTCTCCAATTCCTTAATTTTATTGACGGTTCCTTCCCGTTCGCTTTTTGCCTGGGAAGGGAGTGTCCGCAAGGTTTCAGCCCCTTCCACAATGGTGCGAGCCAGATTGTCAAAAAGAACGTAAAAATGCTCATCATGCGGTAAGAGCGCTTGAATCATTCGGTCGAGTCTCATAAATAAACCATAGTTGTTGTGAAGAAGGGAGTGAAGAAGCGCCTTAACATAGGCAAGAATGGGAAGAAAAGAAAGGGTTCGATTGTTAAGATATTGTTAACAAGTGGAAATGCTCCTGAATACTACTGCTAATCCGATATTCTATTTCGAAATTCCCACAACAGTACAGCACTGGCGCTAGCCACATTCAGGGAATCAACTCCTTCTTTCATTGGAATTGTAACATACGTGTCGCAAAGTTCCAATACATCCGGTGAAATGCCATGGCCTTCGGCGCCTAATACAATACAGCTAGATTGGGAATACTCAATGCTGCGGATATCGACGCTTTTCGGATGCGGATGCGCGGCATAAAAATGTATTCCATTGCTTTTCAACCGCTCTATTTCAGTGACCGCATCGCGAATGTAAACAATCGGCAGCTGGAAAATATTTCCCATCGAATTTCGGACGGAACGTCGTAAATACGGATCGCACGAAGAAGGCAAGACCATCAATGCAGCAGCTCCGAAACAGACGCAATTTCGCACTATCACTCCCATGTTTTCTGCATTCGTAATTCCATCCACCAAGACTGTCAGTTGCCGGGGCGGTGGAGTATGTATGATCGAATCGCTGTACAACTGGTCGGGAACCTGCGCCACTGCCATAATAGATTGGTGAAGCATGTGACCCACGATTGTTTCCAACAGTTTTTTCTCACCGACGAATACTGAGATGGAATGCAAATTTCGCGCGATCAGCGGTTGAAAAATTTCGAACCAGTCCCGGGAAAGCAGGATTGAGCGGACGGTGAGCGGGCTTTCCAACAATCGGGCAACCACTTTTTCCCCTTCGGCAACGAAGATACCTTGTTCCAGATGTTCTACAGGTCGACGGAGCGTTTTGTATGGTTCCAGTTCGGGTAGATCGAGTGTTGTGATAGTTCGGATGTGAGAGATCATCGATAGATTCGAAATTCTAGAAAGAGAAGGCATTCTGCATTTGGTTGACGATGTGTCATTCTTTGGAAGTATAGTAAAAGTTTGGTATTTTTATCAGTAAATAAATTTCCGCCAATGCAGTTTTCACACCGGCCTGATCGTGTACAAACCTCTGCATTGTTTCTATTTGAGAAAGGTTTCTCCAAGCATGTCAGTTCGCACTCGTTTTGCTCCATCTCCGACCGGATATCTTCACGTTGGCGGCCTTCGTACCGCGCTCTATGCGTATCTGTATGCGCGTCAGCATCATGGCACATTCATCCTGCGTATTGAAGATACGGATCAATCACGGAAAGTGGAAGGAGCAACAGAGAAACTTATCGATGCGCTGCAGTGGGCGGGAGTGCAATTTGATGAAGGTCCGGGAAAAGATGGTCACCACGGTCCTTATATTCAATCGCAACGCCTGCCGCTGTATCACGATCACGTTCAACAACTGGTAAAGGAAGGAAAGGCATATCATTGCTTCTGCACTTCCGAACGGCTGGAACAACTCCGCGCAGACGGTGCAACAATGTATGACCGCCATTGCCGGTCGATTCCGGTGGAAGAAACGTTGAAGAAGGTTCAAGCGGGTGAACAGCACGTTGTGCGGATGAAGATTCCGGATGATGGAGTGTTGAATTTCCATGATGAAATTCGCGGCGAAGTTTCCATCGCATTTAATACCATCGATGATCAAGTATTGTTAAAATCGGACGGATTCCCGACATATCATCTTGCCGTTGTCGTGGACGATCATCTGATGGAGATCAGCCACGTTATCCGCGGGGAAGAATGGCTGCCGAGCACTCCGAAACATATTTTGTTATACCAGTATTTCGGCTGGTCTATTCCGAAATTTGCTCATCTGCCGCTGCTGTTGAATCCGGATAAATCGAAACTGAGCAAACGCCAGGGAGATGTGGCGGTGGAAGATTACCAGATGAAGGGATATTTAAAGGAAGCACTGGTGAACTTCGTTGCGTTCCTCGGATGGAATCCAGGAGATGAACGTGAACTCTTTTCCATGGACGAATTGATAAAAGAATTTTCATTGGAACGCGTCGGGAAAGCAGGAGCTGTCTTCAATATTGATAAGCTGAACTGGCTGAACCAGCAGCACATGAAACTCAAAACAGATACCGATCTTCTGCCGCTGGTGAAACCATATCTTGAAATAAAAGGATGGAATCCTGTTTCAGATGAATTCTTACGACAGGTTATTGGACTCATGAAAGAGCGAGTTGTTGTTTTGAACGATTTTGTCGATGGCTGCTCATATTTCTATAATGAACCGGAATCGTACGATGAATCTGCCAAAGCAAAAAACTGGAAACCGGAATCCCCTGCACATCTTGCCGCCCTGCTGGAAAAACTCGTACCTCTGCCGCTGTTCGATGCCGTTTCGATAGAGGCCGCATTGCGATCTACCGCCGAAGGATTCGGTGTCGGTGCCGGAAAACTGATTCATCCCATGCGGCTTGCGATTTCGGGTGTTTCGAACGGACCGTCGCTGTTTCACATGGCCGAAGTGTTCGGAAAAGAAACTGTCGTCCGTCGAATTCAAACAGCCATAAAAAACTTGCAATGAAAACTCTTTTTATCCTGTCCGCATTCATTGGTATCGCCGGTGCGCAGGAAAAATATACCGTAGCGGATCTTGACTGGATCACCGGTCGTTGGGAAATGGTGAAGGGGGAACGCAGGACGGAAGAACAATGGCTTGCACCGGAAGGGAATACGATGTTCGCCATCAGCAGAACGGTGAATAAAGGAAAACTGATCGAATACGAGTTCGTGATGCTGGACCAAGATTCCAACGGAGCAATCTACTATCGCGCAAAGCCGTCGGGACAAGCGGGCGCATCGTTTCGATTGGTGATGCTGAAGGATAATAAAGCGATCTTCGAAAATATCCATCATGACTTTCCGCAGCGTATCATCTATGCACGAACATCTGACGATTCACTGTCTGCAAGGATCGAGGGGATACAAAACGGGAAAATCATCGGAATCGATTTCCCGTACCGGAAAATCAAAAATTGATTATCGATTCATGCTTCGATATATTCAAACACTATGAGTTCACTCGACATCATCAGGCTTCAGAACGCGGTCTTTTACGCATATCACGGCGCGCTCACCGACGAACAAAACCTTGGCGGGAAGTTCGAGATCGACCTTGAATTACATTGCGATCTGACGGCTGCTAAACAGACAGATGATCTGAATGAAACGGTTAATTACGAGAAAGTCTATGCGCTGATGAAGAAAATCGTCACCGGGAAGAAATACTATCTGATAGAAGCGCTGGCGCATTCAATCGGCACCGGTATCGTCTCTGGATTCCCGCAGGTACAGAAA
This sequence comes from Bacteroidota bacterium, assembly GCA_041665525.1. Classification (GTDB taxonomy): domain Bacteria; phylum Bacteroidota; class Ignavibacteria; order UBA10030; family UBA8401; genus UBA8401. The sequence goes on from JBAYIS010000006.1 coordinate 38,617, forward strand.
GCGGTCGTCCGCGTGCGGAAACCCGGCGCACCGATCCATGGAGTTGTGGATACGGTCGAAATTGAAATTGTAACTATCCGCTGAACAACTATGAAACATGCTATTTATCTCGGTCTTGGTTCGAACGTCGGCGATAAGGTGGAGTTCCTTGCCGCCGCAATCCGTGGAATTGCGGATTTCGACATGACCGTGGTGGATGCCGTTTCCGATATCTATCAAACGGAACCGGTCGGCACCGTCGTGCAGGATGATTTTTTGAATCTTGCTGTCTCGGTGCGAACAGATTTGACCGTTGAAGAGTTTCACGCAAAAATGAAATGGCTGGAGCAGGAGATCGGACGGAAAGAATCGGAACGCTGGGGACCACGGGAGATCGATATTGACCTGCTCTTTTTTGATGCTGTGATTATGGAGACAGAGAAACTCCGGATCCCTCACCGCGAACTGGTAAACAGGAAATTCGTTCTGCAGCCCCTTGCGGACATAGCTCCGATGATGATCCATCCGGAAGAACACAAGTCCATAGAAGAATTAAATAACGAAACGACCGATTGTCACCGCGTGGTCCGCTCCGACATGCATACTGCCACCCTTTTCGCATTGATCAATGATTCAATTACAAACCCGACCATCTGACATACGGTATATCGCTATCGAAGGGGTCATCGGCGCAGGCAAAACAACACTTGCAAAGATGATCACGGAACGGCTGCAGGCCAAACTGGTCCTGGAAAAATTTGAGGAGAATCCCTTTCTCTCAAAATTTTATGAAGATCCGGACCATTACGCTTTCCAAACGCAAATCTTTTTCCTGCTCAGCCGATATAAGCAGCAGCAGGAACTGTTTCAGGGAGACCTGTTTTACAACTACCTCGTTTCGGACTATATTTTCGACAAAGACAAGATCTTCGCCTATTTGACACTGCAGGACGACGAACTGAAATTATATGAAACACTCGTCACGACCATCGAAAAGAATATTTCTACGCCGGATCTCGTCGTGTATCTGCAGTCCAGTACCGACCGGTTGTTATCGAACATCAAAAAGCGGGGGAGAAGTTTTGAAGAGAACATGTCGGAAGAATACATAAAGGACCTGAACGAAGCGTACAATTATTTCTTTTTCCGCTACAAAGCTGCTCCTTTGCTTATCATCAATTCCACCGAGATTGACTTTGTGAATGAACCGGAAGATTTCGAGGATCTGCTGGAACAAATCCTCCGAAAGGATAAAGCGCCGGTGGAATACTATAATCCGAAAACGAAGGGGAAATCGTAATGCTGCGGTTCATCGTGTGGATGATCATTGTTTTTTTTGCGGCAAAGATTCTGGGATTGGCGATACGAACGATCCGGAAGATGCTCACTCCGAACAGGGATATTGCCAGGAAGGAAACCGCATCGCCATATACTCCTGATACAACGATCGAAGACATTCCGTACGAAGAGATTAAGGATGCGAAATGAGGTGGGCGGAACGGTTCCTGAAACGCCTGCTGTTACAGTTCGTCGGACTTTTCCGTTCGGACAGAAAAGTATCGCCGAAGGAGATCCCCATCAACCGTTTGAAAAGGATCCTGATCGTACGTCAGCACGATCAACTCGGCGATCTGTTGATTACCACTCCCACCATCCGCGCCGTCCGAAAACGATTCCCCAATTCCTACATCGGCGTGGTAGTGCGCGAATATACCGCGCCGCTCATGTGGGACAATCCGAACGTTGACGAGATCATCGTCTTCTACGAGAAATTGAAGAAATGGAATTTCGAGATGTTCTCGCTGTTCCTGGACCAACTGAGGAGGGACGGGGGATATGATTGTGCCATTGTGCTGAACACCGTTTCACGTTCTGTCTCATCGGACATCATCGCCGTCCTGAGCAAAGCGAAATACATCATCGGTCCGGATCATCTGAAACTTGATGCCGAACTTCCGGAGAAGATTTACAATGTGTTGACTCCCCGTTCTCCAAATGTACAACTGGAGATTGATCATGACCTGGATATTGTCCGAGCGTTCGGAGTACCGGCGGATGGTTATGAGTATGACCTGTCCCTCGATGCAGAAGAAACGGCAGAAGCTGACAAAATCTACCACGCATTACACATTCCCGGGCATGGATTGACGATTGGTGTTCATTTCGGCACGTTGGATGAGTCACGGAGATTTCCACTTCACAAACTTGCTAAGGTCATCGATTGGATCAAATTCAATACGGACTGTGAAGTGGTGCTGATCATCGGCCCGAACGAAGTGAAGATGAGGGATGAATTGCTGCGAATGATCAAATGCAAGATTATCTGTGCGCCGTTGATGCCCATCCGAGTCTCGGCGGCACTGATCAAAAAATTCAATCTCTTTCTCTGCAACGACACAGGAACACTGCACATTGCCTCCGCTATGCGAGTGCCGACTGTTTCATTTCACAGCACCAATGATCCTGCCGCATGGAAACCGCCGCATGAACGTCATGTCGCCGTCCGAGCAGCGGATGCAAAGATTACTTCCATTACGGTAGATGAAGCGCTTGGAGCGGTAAAGAAACAGATCGAGAAGATCAAATCTGCATATTACTGAGGCTTGAAATTCGCTCAAATTCTCATTAGGTTTTATCATGACACCACAAGAACTTGAAGAGGGAATCCGCACTCTGAAAAAAGAACGTAATGCGGTGATCCTTGCTCATTATTATCAGGAATCCGAAATCCAGGACCTCGCAGATTTCGTCGGGGACAGTCTGGAATTATCCCGGAAAGCCGCATCAACCACCGCCGATGTGATCGTTTTTTGCGGAGTTCATTTTATGGCGGAGACGGCAAAGATTCTCAATCCGCACAAACCCGTGCTGCTTCCGGATCTGCTGGCTGGATGTTCGCTTTCCGAAGGTTGTCCGCCGGCGGCATTCAAAAAATTCCGGGAAGAACATCCGAATCATCTTGCGATTACATACATCAACTGCAGTGCCGAAGTGAAGGCAATGAGCGATATCATCTGCACGTCCAGCAATGCGGAAAAAATTGTAAATCAACTTCCGGCCGATCAGCAGATACTCTTCTCACCCGACAAAAATCTCGGCGCATATATCAACAAGAAAACCGGCAGAAACATGCTGTTGTGGAACGGAAGCTGCATCGTCCACGAAACGTTCAGTGAACGGAAACTGATCGGCCTGCAACTGGAACATCCGGATGCCGAATTGATCGCTCATCCTGAATGCGAAGATCATATCCTGGCGAAGGCCGGTTATATCGGTTCCACGAGCATGCTGCTGAAATATGTTCAGCAATCAACCCGGCAGAAATTTATCGTTGGTACTGAATACGGTATTGTCCATCAAATGGAAAAGAGCACTACCGGTAAGACATTTCTTCCGCTTCCACCGGAAGAGAACTGCGCTTGCAATGAATGTCCCCATATGAAACGAAATACATTAGAGAAATTATACCGCTGCATGAAGGAAATGAGTCCACAGATCGAAATGAGTGCCGATCTACTCGTACGGGCGAAGAAGCCGATCGATAGGATGCTTGCCATGAGTTGATAGAAGGATCCCGCCAGATGCGGGATTTTTCATTTTGTAGTACGGGGAACGTTTTCGTATATTTTCAATGCTTTCGCGCCGCTCGGTGTGTATCGTGAGCGGCTTTTTGTTACGGCTTTCTTATAAGGAATATATCATGGCGACCAAAGTCTATATTGAAGATCTGTCAAAGCATGTCGGTGAAAATGTCACATTGCAGGGGTGGTTGTACAACCTTCGTTCCAGCGGTAAAATCAAATTCCTTTTGTTGCGGGATGGGACCGGTGTCTGTCAGGGCGTCGTAGTGAAGAATGTTGTCGGCGAAGAGCTGTTCAATAAGTGTGCTGAACTGACGCAGGAATCGTCCTTCCGGATGTCCGGGACGGTACGGGCAGAACAGCGCGCTCCGGGCGGATTTGAAATGGATGTGACGAATGTCGAAATCATTTCGATCGCAAAAGAATATCCAATCACTCCAAAAGAACATGGGGTAGAATTCCTGGCGGATCGCAGGCATCTCTGGCTCCGATCATCGCGTCAGCATGCAATCATGCGTGTCCGTCATGAGATCATTCGATCCATACGTGAATTCTTTGATGGACGCGGGTTCACACTGCTCGACGCTCCGATTTTCACGCCCGCTGCGTGCGAAGGGACATCCACATTGTTTGAAACGGAGTATTTCGATCTTGGAAAAGCGTACCTGACCCAGTCCGGGCAATTGTACGGCGAAGCAGGAGCGATGGCACTTGGAAAAGTATACGTCTTCGGTCCGACTTTTCGCGCCGAAAAATCAAAGACCCGGCGGCATCTAACGGAATTCTGGATGGTGGAACCGGAAGTGGCTTTCAACGATCTGAACGACAATATGGACTTGGCAGAAGAATTTCTGGAGCATATTGTCACCAGCGTTTTAAAGAACCGTATGCCGGAACTGAAAACATTGGAAAGGAACATTCAATTTTTGGAAGCAGTGAAACGGCCGCTGCCTCGTATTTCGTACGATCAAGCTGTTGAAATCCTCCATAAAAAGGGAGTGGCATTCGAATGGGGAAATGATCTGGGGGCAACGGACGAAACAGTAATATCGGAACAATTCGACCGGCCCGTGATGGTCCATCGTTACCCTTCACAAATTAAAGCGTTTTACATGAAACGCGACCCGCAGAATGAAAAACTTGCTCTGGCTGTCGATGTGCTCGCTCCGGAAGGATACGGAGAGATTATCGGCGGCAGCCAACGGGAAGATGATTATGAAACGCTGCTTGCACGATTGAAGGAACATGAACTTCCGCAGGAAGCATTCGATTGGTATCTGGATCTGCGCCGGTATGGATCCGTACCACATTCCGGTTTCGGACTCGGGATTGAACGTACCGTTTCGTGGATCTGCGGTTTAGACCATGTCCGTGAAACGATACCATTCCCGCGCATGATCTATCGCATTACGCCATAATCAATGACAGGAGGGTGGGAACATCTTCACGAACTGTAAAGGAGCACTATGCAGGAAACACCGCAGCAATATGTGACCAGGATTCTGAGCAATCTGGAAGGAAAGGATTCGCTTTCCATCCTGAAAACGACTCCTCAAAAAATCAAGCGCCTCATCTCCGGTGTTACGAAAAAAAAGCTTTCAGTTCAGTCCGAACCGGGAAAATGGACTGTTGCGGAGATTGTCGCCCATTTAGCGGATACGGAGATCGTCCTTGGCTGGAGGTATCGTTCTATTGTTGAAAAAAACGGCGTTACACTGCAACCGTTCGAACAGGACGACTGGGCTAAGCACGGTAAGTATGCCCAATCGAATGTGGAAGAGATGTTGGAGTTATATGCTGTCGTGCGCAAAGCAAATGTCCGGTTTCTGCTCGGATTGAACAAGGAACAATGGCAGCAGTATGGTATGCATCAGGAACGCGGGAAGGAAACCATCGCGCATCTGGTGAACCTGGAAGCCGGACATGATTTGAACCATCTCAAACAGATACAAAAGATTCTGTCGAAAAAATGATCTTTCACTGAACGCGGCGTAATTATTCCGCGGTGAAAATTTCTCTCGCAGATATTTCGATGCGAAAAATATTCTGATCGGACCCTCCATGCTTAAAGCAGAACACTTACGAAAAGAATACTCTACCGTTCTAGCCGTTGACGATGTTTCACTCCAAGTGGCGCGGGGTGCCATCTTCGGACTGATCGGTCCCAATGGTGCCGGGAAAAGCACCACTATCCGGATGCTGCTGAACATAACCAAGCCGGACCAGGGGTCAATTACCTATGACGGTCAAACATTCAACGACGCTGTTCGGAATAAGATCGGTTATCTGCCGGAAGAACGAGGACTCTACAAAAAGAACGGCCTGTTGGATACGATCCTCTATTTTTCTTCGCTCAGAGGCGTTCATCCTGCAGAAGGGAAGAAACGAGCAATGGTATGGCTGGAGCGCTTTAATCTTCAGGCATACGCGAAACGAAAAGTGGAGGAGTTGTCCAAAGGAAATCAGCAAAAGGCACAATTCATTACAACTATTCTGCATGACCCGGATTTGGTAATTTTGGACGAGCCGTTTTCCGGACTCGATCCGGTGAATCAGATCGTCATGAAAGATATCCTGTCCGAATTGAAGCAGCGAGGGAAAGCGATTATTTTTTCGACCCATCAAATGGAGACTGCAGAAAAGCTGTGCGATGAGATCTGCCTGATCAATCGCGGTAAAATCGTACTTGAAGGAACTGTGAAACAGGCAAAACAACGGTTTGGAACAAATGCTCTGCATCTTGAATATGACGGTGACGGAAAGTTTTTATCCACACTCCCATTTGTAAAAAAAGCGACGGTATATGAGAACTATGCGGAGTTATCATTGAATGGAAATATCTCCGCCAACGAGATTCTGCAGGCGGTCCTGCCGAAAATAGAATTGAGAAAGTTCGAGTTCGTTGAACCTTCATTGAATTCTATTTTTTTGGATGTTGTCGGGACTACTGTTGAAGAAGTTGAAAAAGAAAAGTCGGAGCAAAAACAACAACTGCCCGTACCGGCCATCAAGAATCCGGAAGTGAAAAAACAGCAGACGTCGCTGGTGGTCGCTTTATTACTCATGGTGGTCGGCCTGATTATGTTTGCCGCAGAGAAAGACAACGGCGGATTGGCAGCCATTGGTGCCGTGGTAGCTGCACTTTCCTATTACCGATTGACGAAAGCAAAACAAAAATTACAACAGGAGGCAGGAGCATGAAGAAGATACTGGCTGTTGCCAAATGGGAATTTTTTGAAAAAGTCCGTACCAAGGCATTCATTATCGGCCTGTTTATGACACCGTTGATCATGTCGTTCTTTACCGTGATCCCCAGTCTGATGGCGGACAAAGGGGACGAGAAGACGAAAATTTTCGGTGTGATTGATGAAACACGTTCTTTGACCGATGTGATCAATACGCGAATGGAGAAAAAACATTCGTTGGAGAATGGTGCTCCGAATTACCGACTCCGTGAAATAACGGATGAAACGACCGATCTGGAACATCTGAAGATTTTAGCATCGACGCAGCTGGCTTCCAATGAAATTGAAGGATATTTCATCCTGCCGAAGGATGTGCTGGAGAAGGGGAAAATAGAATATCGTGCGGAGAATGTCGGAAACGCCCGCGATCAAAACCGGTTCTCCAACGTGCTGGAAGAGATTATCATTGAACGCAGGCTGCAATCGAATGGATTCGACGCAGCGCTGGTGAAAAAACTGATGACCGAAGTGGATATTAAGACATTTAAGGTGAACAAGCAGGGGGAAGAAAAAGAATCCGGTTTCACTGAGACATTCTTCACCGGCTACATCTTCATCATGCTGCTGTTGTTCCTGGTCATGTCCTCAGGCCAAATGCTTATCCGGAGTGTCATTGAGGAGAAAGCGAACCGCATAGTCGAAGTTCTGATCTCGTCCTGTTCTTCGCAGGAATTGATGTCCGGCAAAATCATCGGACTGTCGATGCTGGGATTGACGACCGTCGCATTCTGGGGATTATTGCTTATTGGAGTAAATTTTGCGACACCAGTTCCGTTCGTTACAGTCGACAATCTCGCGCTGCTGTTGATCTATTTCATCATGGGATATTTCATGTATGTCGGCATCTTCATCATCGCTGGTTCCACAGTCTCTACAGAACAGGAAGCACAACAAATGACCGGGTATATTACTATTTTTCTGGTAGTGCCGATTGCGTTTGCCGTACCGGTGATGTTCAATCCAGACACCGTGCTGGTAAAAGTGATGTCGCAAATTCCGCTCCTTACTCCAACGATGATGGCGCTGCGCTTCTCTATCCAGACACCAGCGTGGTGGGAAATCGTGTTATCGCTTGTCACACTCTCCGCAACGATTTATGGATTGATGTGGGTCGCCGGAAAAGTATTCCGTATCGGAATTCTGGTGACAGGAAAAAAGCCGAGTTTGAAGGAGATCTATGGATGGCTTCGGAACGAATAATATTTTGGTAAACCGGGAAGTCTCCAGAGGAGAATGATTTCCCGTTTTTTTCTACGACAGAAGGAACAATCATGCATTCATATCGGATCACAGGAATTATTTTTGCCATAACGCTCCTGCTCGCTTCAGCGGATGCACAAGTATCAGTCTCCAATGTGAAAGGGGAAGCATTCGGAAACAGTGTCTACGGTCTAGGTTTTGCCGGAGGTCCCGCTTCGGGGATCGGTTTCAGTTATCGGTACCATTCCGAAGGAAAAACCTCTTTGCAGGCTGTTCTGGGAATCTTTAAACCAAAAAATACCGATACATTCTATTCCATCGGCGCTGAATATCAACATGACCTGACACGCAGTAATTCTGCCCGGTTCTTTTTCGGTGCAGCCACCTGTTATTTCTACAACGGCTCCGGAAGCAATAATTACTCTGCTCCGTTCCGGATTGGGACAGGACTCGGAGGGGAATTCCTGCTGCAGGATGCCGTGCATTTTACTTTTCAGGGACTGTTCACCTATTTTTCGGATGGGACTATACTGCCGCTTCCTCAGTTATCCGTTCATTATTATTTCTACTAGAACAGGTCTCAAAAACCCAAAATTGTCATTGCGAGGAGTCCTGTTTTATAGGACGACGAAGCAATCTTTCCTTAGTTTCCAGATTGCTTCGCCAAAAAACGGCTCGCAATGACAACGATATTTTTGTTTTTGAGATACGCTCTAGTGCGGCAAATGGAATTTTTCAAAATAGTAACACTGAACGGAATTGACGTGTGACTATTTCTGCATATCATACCCTGGCCCCTTTACGCAAGACATAGTGTAAGTGTTTTTAATATTCCTTCTTGTGTATTAAGTATTGATCAATCACAAAAGGATAGGAGCTGCTGTTGAATTCTTTCATCAAGACTCATCTGCATATTTTCAGTATTGCCGTCGTCATTCTGCTGGTTCATTTCTATAACAACTTGTTCACAACGTACGGACTCTTCAGGGATGAATTGTATTATATCGCCTGCAGCGCAAATCTCTCCTTTGGGTATGTCGATCACCCTCCGTTGAGCGCTTTTATCCTTCGTCTCAACATGCTGCTCTTCGGCGATTCTCCCTTTGCGGTCCGGATTCTGCCGTCATTTGCTCATGCGGGAACGGTGATAGCCGCAGGTCTCATCGCCAAAAAAATGGGCGGAGAAAAATTTGCGCAGCTTCTGTCGGCACTGATCATCGGTTTTGCCCCAGGATTTCTCGGGATCATGGGTATCTATTCAATGAATGCCTTTGACATCTTCCTTTGGTCCGTTGCATTTTTTCTGCTGCTTCAGCTGATCGAAACGAAGGAATCCGCATACTGGATCGCACTCGGTTTTATTATTGGTGCAGGAATGATGAATAAAATAAGTATGGGTTGGTTTGCGGCTGGGCTGGTTGTGGGAGTGATTGCAACACCACACCGGGAGTGGCTGCGAACACGATATCCGTGGATTGCTGCCGGAATCGCGTTGATCATGTTCCTTCCATTTATTCTCTGGAATATGCAGCATGATTTTGCTCATCTGGAATTTGCCAACAATGCTGCACGCTTGAAATACGCTTCCCAAAATCCTGTCACCTTCTTTTCAGGTATGATCATGTTGTACAATCCGGTGACGCTTCCTGTGTGGCTCACCGGTTTTTATGTTTTATTGATGCGCACTCAACGGGAGCAGCGCATCATCGGTATCATAGTTCTCTCGGTCCTTGCGATTCTTATCATTAATATCAATTCAAAAGCTGAATACTTTAATCCCGCGGCTGTTGCCGTGATCGCCGCCGGCGCAGTGCAAATAGAGCAATGGCTTTCCGGACGCCTCACGTTCCTGCGGAATATCTATGGCATTACTGTTCTTGCAACAGGAGTGCTGATGATGCCGATGGCGATTGATATTCTTTCTGTTGAACGATTGTCTTCCTATATGGAAACGATCGGCATTGCACCGCCGAATACGGAAGGGCATTCGATGGGTGCACTGCCGCAGCATTTTGCCGATCGTCATGGGTGGAAAGAATTGACGGCGGATGTTTTAATCGTTTATAAACAATTAGATTCAGCAGAACAACAGCATACGATGATCTATGTGCAGAACTACGGAGAAGCGGCGGCGATCGATTTCTATGGCAGGCAAAAAGGATTACCTCCGGCAATGTCCGGACATAATAATTATTGGATATGGGGGAACGACCGGCTGGACGAACGAGTGGATGTGCTCATTGCAGTCGGAGGGGAAGCTGGCGATTATCTTGATACGTTTGAGGATATTGAACTGGTAAAGTATCATAACTCCCGCTTTGCTATGCCGTACGAAAGTAATTTGCCGATCTATGTATGCCGTAAACCCAGGATGAGCATAAAGCAGATTTGGCAGACAACAAAACACTTCATTTGAAACGGGGGAAGAGCATTGCCTGGCGTCAGGGAAAGTCCGGCAAATCTTTTTGAATTGACATCGTAAATTGGTATTTTCGTTAAATTTCATCCGAGCATAGTGAATACAAATCAGATATTTTCCCCCTCTTCCAAAATTTTGATTATCAAACCGAGAGCAATCGGGGATGTGCTGTTGTCCACCCCCGTCATCAGAAATTTGAAAGAATTTGTGCCGGAAGCGTCTATTGATTTTCTAACAGAACAATTTGCAGCAGATGTTGTGATTGGGAATAGGTTTGTACGTGAAGTTTTGACGTTCCACAAAAAACATGATTCGACTCTCGCTGTGATCCGAAAAATTCGTGAAAAAAGGTATGATATTGTCATCGATCTGTTTGGGAATCCGCGGACAGCGCTGATCACGCGATTCAGCGGTGCACCGCACCGTATCGGATTTCCATTCCGCGGCCGGGCGTATGCATATAATCATCATCTCACTGCGAAGGGGGGCGAGGTCCATAATGTTGATTTCAATCTGGAAGCACTTCGTCACTTCGGTATCCCGATTGTATCATCTGATCCTGAATTTCCGATCTCCAACGTTCATCGGGAGTTTGCTAATACCTGGCTCGCTGAAAAACAGATATCCGGACGTTCTTTCATCGGCATTAATCCCGGCGGAGGATGGTATACAAAAAAGTGGTCTTTGGAATCGTATGCGCAGCTTGCTGACCGAATCTCCGGAAACAATGAACTTACGATAATGCTTTTTTGGGGTCCGGGTGAGAAGGAGGAAGTGAAAAAGGTTCAGGCAATGATGAAATCGGAGAGTGTGCTCCTTCCAAAGACCTCGTTGAAAGAAATGGGAGCATTCCTTGAGCGGTGCTCGTATCTGATCAGTAATGATTCCGGTCCGATGCATATCGCTGCATCGCTCGGTGTCCCGACGCTTGGCATCTTTGGCCCGACCAATCCGCATCTGCAGGGCCCGTACGGCGGAAGAAGCATTTGGGTCCGGAATGAAACATTGGACTGCCTGGAATGCAATCTCACTGATTGCCCCATCGGCAATGTGTGCATGAGAGGATTAACGATCGATATGGTATTCGAAGCATTCCAGAAATTACAAAAGAAAAACTCACAGAGATCATGAAAAAGAAAAAACAGACAAAGAAGAAAACTGCCGCAAAAATATTTATCCCGGATTGCAAACGATTTACGGGATACAAACCGTGCTTTCCAGGAACGGCGTGCTATAAGGAATGTGTCGATCCGAAACCGATTGGAAAGAAGATCCTTATTGTCAACCTGGATGCAATGGGTGCAGTAGTGCAAACCACTGCAATGCTGCCTGCCATTAAAAGGAAATACCCGAACAGTCATATCTCGTGGATCACGCTGAAGAACGCGTACCGGTTGCTGGATAACAATCCATATTTGGATGCAGTCTATCTTTGGGAACCGGAAAACTGGCTGATTCTGCAACAGACGGAATTCGATATCGTCTATCAAACTGATAAGTCAAAACGGTCCTGTGCATTTGGGAATTCGCTGAAGGCAAAGGAAAAGATTGGATTCGGACTGAACAAGCATGGACAGATCGTTCCGCTGAACAAGGAGGCGGAATATAATTACATTCTCGGCCTTGATGATGAATTGAAATTCCGGAAGAACGAGAAGTATGGTACGCAGATTCTGCAGGAATCGATGAAATTGAAGTATCAGCGGGATGAGTATGTGCTCGAACTTTCTGCGGAGGAAAAACAGTTTTGTGATCATTATAAACATGAGCATCAGCTGGATAACGGAGATTTGGTTGTCGGATTCAATACTGGATGTTCTTACCTGTATCCAAACAAAAAAATGACGATCGATCAACATGTCAACCTGATCGAAACCATGTCATCATTGAAAGGAATCCGCTTGGTTCTTGTGGGAGGTCCGGAAGATACTGAGAGAAATGCGGAAATTGTGCGGAGGGTCGGCAATAAAGTCTTAAGCACTCCAACAACGGAGGGGGTTCGCCGCGGTATTTGTTATGAGAACATCTGTGATGTCATTATTACTGGTGATTCGTTCGGGATGCATGTGGCGATAGGATTGAAAAAACATGTGATCGCCTGGTTTGGCTTAAGCTGTTGGAGTGAGATCGATTTATATGATCGAGGCATTACACTAGTACCGGAAGGCCTCTTCTGTTCACCATGCTGGAAAAAACAGTGTCCGTATAATCTGGAATGTATCCAGATGATAGATTTACATCGGATTGCGGAGGAAGTGAAACGGGTGGCTGTGATGAAAGTGAAATAATGATAATTCTCCTGCCGCAATTTACGGCAGGAGAAACCTTCTATTGTTTTACTCCTTTTTCTGCAAGATAATCCGTGAATTTCTTCTTTTCATAATGGTTCTCACCGATAAAACTCAGTATATGGATAAACATCCCCGCCTCCGAATAACCGGGAAGCAGCGTTATTGGTTCTCCATCACTCTTTAAAAACAATGTTGCGGGATATCCGTTCACTCCCATTCCTTGTGAGAACTCCGCTGGACTGAGCGACTGGCCTGCGTACGTGATCTTCTCGTCCGCTTCGGCATTTAGTTTGATCACCACAAAATTCTTGTTCAGATATTCGAGCACTGCGTTATCCGTGTAAGTGTTGGCATCCATCTTTTTACACCAACCGCACCAGTCCGTATAGACATCGATCAGCACTTTTTTGCCTGATTGTTTTGCCAGCTTCAATCCATCGTCGAATTTTTTCCATTCAGGATTCTTTGCAGCAGTGAATGTGGCCAGGAGAAGGATTAGAAAGAATAGTTTTTTCATACAGTCCTATTGATTTGTCTCAAGAGAGAACAGCGTCACTGGAGATTTCGTTCCGGCGTTGTCGATGGATTTAATAATAGTTCAATCTTTGTCATAACTGCTTCGCACGAAATATCGTCCATTGTGCAGACCTTCGGATCACCAAGACATTGATGCTGGCAGTACCCTTCGGACGGTTGGATGACTTCCGATCTGTTCCCCAGCGAGCCCCACAATTGATAGGAACATGCGGGCAATGGGCAAAACATGGTTACCGTGGGGACTTTTAAAGCAGCTGCGATATGCTGGGTTCCGGTGCTGGAAGAGACAAGTACGGAAAGTTTGCTGCAAACAGCGATCAATTCACGGAGATCGGTCCCGGAGTAGACGATATGTTTTTCCCTGAACCGGGTAAAGTGTTTTTCCATATCAGGTGCGAACGCACCGATATTAATGAACAATTGGTGTTTTTTTGCGAGCAAGGTACATAACTGAACATACTGTTCCGGACGCCAATTCGGGACGGATTTGTTCGAACTGGGATTGATGCCGATAATCGGCAGATCCAAACTGAATCCCCGATCGGTAAAGAACCGTTTGGCCAATTCCTTTTCTTGTTCGCTGAGAAATAACTCCGGTGAAATATCATCATTCGTCACTCCGATCTTTCGACCGAGATCCATCACATAATCTGCTTCATGCCGGAGTGGAATATATTTGTTCCGGCTGACAGTTCTCGTTGCGGTCAAAATCTGGTAGATTTTTCCCCCCACGCCGATCCGTTTTCCTATTCCGGCAAGCAGCATCATCCATGCATGCCGTTCCCGGGGGAGCGGCATCAACCCCGTGTCAAACGCATGTCGACGGAGCGCTTTCACCTGATTCCAAAATCCCGATCGTCCAGCATCCTTGCCGGCTGGATCGTCCGTGATTAGTAAGTCGATATTGGGATTGTGTTTCAGCAGAACACCGGAGATCGAATTCACCATAACACCGACAAACGCATCGGGGAATGTTTGCTTCACCGCACGAATGAGCGGCGTAGTGAGAACGACATCGCCAATGCGGTCAGGACGAATGATGAGGATGCGGTGCGGTTTCATTTGAGGACGGTAGAATAGACAGCCAGTGTCTTTTCTGCGACACGGCTCCAAAGATATTCGCGCTTCATCCGTTCTTTCAACGCGGGATTAAGAGGAGAATTGAGTTCTTTCATAATACCATCTCTAATAGAAGAAACAGATGTCGGTTCTACATATGTCACCATAGTTTCAAAATAATCTTTCGTGCCGCCGTACGGAGTGATCACTATTTTGGAGCCGGAAAGAGCCGCTTCCAGGGCAGCAATTCCCGGTGTTTCAAACTGCGCGGGAAGTGCGAACAGGTTTGACGCTGCATACGCAGAAGCAAGCATTTCAGAATTACTGTCCAATCCGGGGATGATAAGGATATTCTTTGCCTCTTTGGCTTCGGCAATACACTGCTTAGCATAAGGAGAATCCGTGATCTTTCCGATGATAACCGCGGGATAATCGATCTGTTTCAATGCGCGAATAAGATTAAGCACGTTCTTGCGCATCGGACCGATATGGCCTACATTCAGGATGAAGTTTTCCAGTCCATATTTCTTTTTAAACAGTGAAGGATCGCCGAATTCGAACCGCGGATCGACACCATTGGGAACGACGGTGATCTTTTTTTTCGGTATCCCGAGTCCCCGCTCTACCAGCCGTCCCTCGTCCGTTGTGTTTGGCAGAACTGCTTTAGACCATTCGCATACCTGGCGGGAAAACTCATAGTTTGTCCAGATGCCGGTGCGAACTTTTTTGAGCAAAGAATTGAATTTGAGTGCTGTTCTAATGACAAGCGGCGAATGTCTCGTGTAAAAAATGGAGGATGTGACGAACGGAATATCAAAACTGTTGAACGTCATGGCGAGATGATGGGTCGCGAGATTTGCCGAAAAAAGATGCACCAGATCTGTCGATTGTCTCCCAAAGTCTTCCCAGGGATTCAATAAGGAAACTTCCACGCCGAGTTTTTCAAGTTCTGCCTTGGTCTGCAGTACCTGCACTCGAGGTCCGCCATGGATCATGGAAAGTGATTCGTAGCAAGCAAATGTAATTTTCATTCTGTCGTTTTAATCCACCAGTCTAAAGCATTGTGAATATAGTGTCGGATATTTCGTTCACGTGTCCGCAAAATATCGTGCGGTGTGTCCGGCGGTGCCGGTGCTTCATGCCATTGCAACTCATCTACTCGCACGGTTCCGGATGGAAGGAGGAAAGCCTCTTTGCCGCCGCGGAGTGAAATCCTGACGTATGTATCTGCCCCGGCATATTGTCCTTCCAAAGCTATCGATCCATCTTCCACTTGAGCAGAGAATGATGCTGCCTGTCTGCGCTTCCACCATCGAGCATACTCACCATAGGAAAGTTTCAGAAGATGTTTGCTGTTAATATATCGAAAAACTTCCTGAAAGACTTCGTTCGTGCCATGTCCGGGATGATGATACAAACAAACAGGTTCGCGGCAAAGGATTTTATGATTGATCACTGAAAGAAAATACTCCATCATCTCCTGCGAACTCATTTGTTCACGGCGCATGTTGCCGATGCAACAGGGATGGACGGGAAGTTGCACGACCGGCGAGAAAGATCCGTCGATGATCGGATAGGAAGGAAGATCATCGTAGTTGTACGCGAATTCCGACGAATATTCCAGGCCGAGTTCCTGAAATGCCTTCCCGAGTCCTGAATTCCATGCTCCCGTCGGGGCAGCTATTCCGTGCGGATCCATTCCTTGATGTCTTAACAGGCAAAGAGCTTTGTCGAAGTTTTCTCTGTTCAATGCTTTGCTCTTCGAAACTGTGTGGTCATAACAATGGACGCCGATCTCTTGAGTTTTGAACTTCGTAAAATACTTCAGCCACAATTCATGGCTCTTCACATCCAGGAACCACGTTGTCGGGATGGAATACAGTTCGCTCAATCGGAATATCTCTTCAATCTGCAATTGCGTCCCTTTATCGGAATCAATCCGAAAGGTGAACAATGTTTGATGGTCACTTGGATAGAACCATTTATGGACGAACGGAAGATTCCGCGAGTGGTGAAGAAATTCCAGGAACGATTGAACAATCTGACGCACAGATGAACGAGATCGTTTGGCGACTATTTCATTTGGGAGACGTGATCGCCTTGCATAAAATCCTCTTCGCATCGCTTCGGTATCGGAATACAGCAATGGGATATTGATGCCAAGATACGCATTCAAACCATTTTCAATACGGTCCGTTGCGGTCAAAGAGTCTCTATCGAAAACATAAGCATTGTTATACAAATCCAAAATATCCGTATAACAATATTCATTTCTGTTCTGAGGTGCGAGCGAAAATATAAATCGCCGGGAAGTCGATTTTTTAAGAATTTGTTGTTCCTCTTCCGGTGTAAAGAGTACTGCACCGCCGGAACGGACATAGTGATCCAATTCCGCAATTTCTATGCTTGTGATCGGACGATTAACGATCAATACTGAAAAAGAGTTCGGTGTGAGCTGAAAAACCGATTCGAGTGAAGTCCAATCTACACCGATCTGATCCAGCAGCGATATCCATTCTGGTACTGCAGCGAGAATTCCTATTTTCAAGTGTATGGGATTATTCATGGTACAGAGACATGATAATATTCTTTAAAGCGGATTCACGCAAACCAAGGGAAAAGTGGCTGATGATTCTTTCACGGGCAGCTAACGCAGGCCCGCTCATGAATCCTTTCAGTATTTCCGCAGAGGCTGCCGCAGTGTCATTAAAAGAAATAACGGCACCGGTTGAACCGATCACTGTTGGAATACCCCCAACGTTTGTACCGACCGGATAACATTCACAGAGCATTGCTTCACAGATGGTGCTTCCCAGTGCCTCCCGCATGGATGGCTGGAAATAGACTTGTGCACATTGATACAGTCCCAATAACTCTTCCGGCGGCACTATGCCATAACTTCTAACATTCTCCGGCGGAGGGAATTGCCGTTTTACGGTTTCTGAAAGTCCCACGAGCACGAATGATGTTTCCGGCATCGCTCGCGCGACGGTATATAAAAAATCAATTCCCTTTATCTTAAACCGGGTGAGATCACCGCATGCGGCTACAGTGAGAACTAACTTCTCTTTTTTAATCGAACCAGGAATCCAAAACTGTTCATTATGTCCGGTCGGCAGGACGGAAATATTTTTACCGTCATACCGGGAGAGGGTCATCGCATCTTTTTTGATCGACGAATCTACTGCCAGTACGATATCGGCATGCGTGATGCCATATCTCACGATAACTGATTTCCACCGACTGTTCCAGATGCCGTAGTGAGCCTCTGGAAGTTTAGCGACATCCACACCGCCCAGAATCAATACCGAACGCTTTCCGAAAAGTTTTGTGAAGAAAATCAGAATGGAAGAATAGACGGAAGCAAACCAGGAGAATGTCAGGTCCGCAGCCGGTAACACAAAAAGATATCGGAAAAAGGCCACTGTCCCCGACGCGATAACATCGGTAACTCGAAAATGCGCTCGAAGTAGTTGGAGATCTTCACGGATAAACGATGCGTTGAATGTTGCAGTGAACAATATGGATGGTTTTTTGTCCACGCAAAACAGTCTACAAAAAGAAGACAAGCGAAAACGTGTGGTTCGGGGAAAAGGTACCGCTCATAGGAACAAATGCATAATCAAATCGAATAATGCCGTACTGTACGCCGAGTCCGGTAGAGAAAGATTTCGTTTCGTATCCGGACTGGTAACCGGCGCGGACCATCAACAGCGATTGATAGGACAATTCACCGCCGCAATGGAAATGCGTTCCGTCATCATCAAGAGTTTTTACAACATCGGCACTGCCAAAGAGCGAAACATCAGTCGAAATATTTGTTCCATATGAACCACCGAGACGGAGTGTGGAGGGGAGCGGCGAGGATTCGGAACGTAACACGCCCATGGTGCCAATGTTGAGGATGCTGATGCCAGCGCGGATTTCCTTGGTAATGGAATACATCATTCCAGCGTCGAATGCGTATCCGCTTGCTTCATCAATGTAAATCTTTTCATATAACAACTTTCCCGATACACCCACGGCAAGATCGTTCATCGGTGCGAATGCAACTCCGGCACTCAACGCGGCAT
Source organism: Bacteroidota bacterium (assembly GCA_041665525.1). Classification (GTDB taxonomy): domain Bacteria; phylum Bacteroidota; class Ignavibacteria; order UBA10030; family UBA8401; genus UBA8401. The sequence goes on from JBAYIS010000006.1 coordinate 57,001, forward strand.
TGCGAGCATTGAAAGTCCCTTCCGATTCACCCGGCCGTTGACGGATTTCAATATTGGAAACGCTGGTGGTGAGTGCAGAGATACCGACAGTGATTGTTTCGCCGGGAAGTGTCGTTCCAAGGTAATCGGTTGCCACATCAGCAAATCCCTGGCGATGACTGAGCAGCAATTGACGCCGATCCGAGAAATGGATTGAGGCCGGATTATAAAAAAAGGAAGAATGATCGTTCGTCACAGAGGTAAATGCTTCTCCCATCGCGGACGATCGTGCGTCGGTTCCGGTCTTTAAAAAAGGGAGTCCCGTGTTGACATTTTGCGGCAACGCATAGGAAGTGGTGAGAATAAAGAAAGCGATGAAAGTTTTCATTGTCAGTTGAATCGTACCGTAAGTGAAATCACATGTAGGGAAAAGAGTCCGTACGGCTCAAGAATATACGCATAATTTACCGACGGTTTCCATGGCGTATAGTCTGTTCGCAATGTAAATCCGAAAGAAGGATGCGCTTGGTTGGCATCATCCAGATTCCAACCGTCGATGCCGCCGCGGATCGTTAACTGTTCGATCGGCATGAATTCGCCTCCAATGCGGACGATGGTGGTGGAGAGACTGCTCCGTTCAATTTCAGCGGCAATTAAGCCGTCGTATTCTTCCAAAAGATATGAAACACCAACAGCCTGCCGGACTGGGAATTTTTCGATCGTTGAATTTCCGGATTGGCCGTACAATTTTGACGTATCCCATCGATATTTTGTATTAAAATCCTTGAACACGCCGGCCAGTGTCAACCGCGGTGTGAGCGGATAGACGATGCCGAAATCGAAACCGACTGTTGTGGAGGAAAGATCGTTGAACAGGGAATAGTAGTACATTTTTGTGGTCATACCGATGGAGATTTTTCGAATGCGAAGGCCGAAAGAGAGAGAAAACTGATTTTCTGAAACAGAATATCTTTCCGTCGGGAAACCGTCAATGTCCCTTCCGTCAATATCCGTTGTGCCGGAGTTGATGATGCCGAACGATACACCGGCATTGGTGTCAATCGGCTGCGAATAATAGAGCACATTTAAATTGCGGTCGAGTGAAAGAATGCCGTAAGAGAGTGAAGCAGTGCGTTCCTTCAGCAACGGCACCATGCCGGGATTATAATGACCGGAATTCTCGCCTGATTTCACCGCGATCATCGCATTTCCTAATCCCATTCCGCGCGCGCCAAATCCCATTCGGGAAAAGACACCCGGGCTGCCGGCCATTTGTGCAGTGGAAAGCGAAGTCAGCACCAGCAGTAAGGTGGAAAGTATTTTTTTTCTATTTAATGACAAGTATTTTTCCCCAGCGTGGTTCATCATTATCGACAGCGAGCTGATAAAAGTAGATACCGTTCGACACAAAAATATTCTGCTCATCCCGTCCGTTCCATATCTCGTCATGTTCTCGACCTGGTTCGCGCGGCACAGAACTGACGACGGTTTTCACGAGATTCATTCCAAAATCAAAAATGCGGATCGAAACATTTGCTGCACCGGCTTTGCCGGTTGAATAATGGATCCGGACAATCTCATCATCCGGTGCGAATGGATTAGGATAGGCATACGTTTCAGATGCCGTTGCCGGTGAAACCGATGCATGCAGGATGTTCCATTTTGCACCGAATGGAGATCCAATGTTGTCAATCGACTTCACCAATCCGTCACCTCCGCCAAACCACACAGTGTCCCCATACGCACCAGCCGAAAAGAATTTCGTTTGTGTATATCGCTGACGGGTTACGTGATCGTAAATCGATCCTGTCTGTGTCCACGATACGCCGAAATCGGTCGAGCGAAACGCACCGTTATCCGTCGGGACATATACCGTATCTCCTTTGAACCCGAAATTGTGCGGGAATTCACCGAGCAGCACTTGTTTCCACGATGTACCACCGTCCTGGGTAAAACTAACACCGCGCTTTTCTGTGTTATCATTAGCGTTGATCGTTGCGGCCCATATCGTGTTCTTTGATCCTTTTTGTCCCCCGATCGCTACGATGAAATTTCCGGAAATAGGATTGATCTGCGTCTGTTTGGAAAACTTCGTCCATGAGGATCCTCTGTCCGTTGTCTTATTGATGCCGCCGGCAGATCCGATCCAGATGATGGAATCAGTCTCAGCATAGACAGAGAATACCCGGTGATTATAATTGTTTTGCAGTCCGAGCGCACCGCCAGAAGGAGACAGGTCGAATACAAGGGAGTCGTTCGGTCCAATCGACGTCAAGTTATCGGGAGGGAGAATCACACGCTGCCAGCTTTTACCTGTGTCAGTCGAAACACGCGCCATACCTGCAAAGGAGCAGATGTAAACCGCATTCCCGGCGACGGCAATATCATAGGTGATATTGTTGATCGCGGTCGTAATGCCGAGTGCCCGGATTGTACTTTTAGAATTCCAGAATAATGTGTCGACGTTCCTGGAATCCACCGGTTGACCAATGATGCGCCAGGTTTCTCCGCCGTCGGACGAATACCGCAAGCCGCTTCCTTCCGGAAGCGACTGGTCGTTTTTTTCGACAGAGTGGGCGGTGGCAACCCAAACATCGCTTCCATTGACGGCAATCGCTGAGACATCTTCAATGCCGAACTCCGGAGTGTTGTAATAATTTTTCCAGCTTCGTCCGCCGTCGACCGACCTGCTGACTCCTTTTCCGGTACCAAGCCAGACCGTATCGTGACGAATGATAATATCCGTAATGCTGTTGCTTAATTGCATGGTGGAATTCGTACCTGTCGTCGTAATGGAAAAGGATTTTTCGGAAAGGATATGCGGTTGCGCGAACGCCGAAATTGTGAAAAGGAATGCAAGGAATATTGAGGTGAGTAATTTCATCGGAAATAGACCCTCTTACTTACCGGCGCTGAAGATGAGTCAGATTGATCGACGGCAGTGATGATGAAATCCCGTTCGATATCCTTCCTCGTATCGCTTGGGACCGGGATCGTAAAAGTATAGATCCCGTCATTGGCGACAAGGTCGCCGCTGGAAATTTTAAACGGCTCTACGGCAACTGTTCCGCCGTCATCATACATTTGCCATATGCTTGCAACGGTTCCTTCAATAGGGCGGAAGATCGTTAATGTTACGGACATAATATCTGACATCCCGTTTGCATCGTTCACTGCGGCAGAAACTTTCACTAGTTCCGTTACGCCGGCAGAGGGGACAAAGATAGTATCCGGAGCAGTAAGATTCGAAACGGCAGGATTATCATTCACCGTGTTGAATATCTTTAAAGGAAGCGAAACCAACGTGCTTGCATATCCGGACTTATCAACTGTTTGTAACTGGATTTGATATGTGCCGATAACATCTTTAGGGATCTGAATGGCGACAGCGCCGGTGTATTTGCTGTCTTTGGCCGCTGAATCCGGCGATATGCCATCATCAAAAAGCTGAGCGGTTTCTACGAGTTCACCGCCGGGAGAAATGACAGAACATGCAACAGAGGTGATATCGAAGTAACCGTTCGCATCGGATGCTGAAACGGTGACGATGATCATCGTATCGATTGTTGTACTTCCCGGCGGAAGCAATGCGATATTCAAAGATTTTAGTGAAGCAGCCGCATTGTTGATGACCGGTGGGTAGAGCTCTGTTGTCACGGAAGTATCCTCGGGAAGAGAGCATCCGGACATCCATGCTGTCAGGAACAGTACTATGTGAACCAGTTGTTTTGTCATTTCACTTCAAAAAAAAACCGAGGCTTTATCCTCGGTTTGAATAAAGCACTCTGCAATGAAAAAGTTGTTCGTTGATGAACCGTGTTTCGATGTTGTTGTAGCGAACTTTTCTATGGCAGACTGCTCATGTAATTGAATTCTTGAATAATGATAGCGAAAAATGGTTCCAGAGTCAAACTAAAAACCAAGGTTGAACGGCACCGGTGAAAAACTCAGCACGAGAATGCCGAAAGTGAACCAACCGATCAAGCGGCGGTTCGGATCGAGTTCTGTTTCATCATCCACCGGCGGATGATACAATTTTACAAAGAAAAGGAGAATCAGTGTCCAAAAGATCCAGCCGGTCCATCCGTAGGCAGATTCAATCCCGAGCAAAGGTAGGAATCCGGCAGCTCCAAGCAGGAAGATTAGGCCGAATGCCACGTTCGATACCATTTTATGCTTTTCGCCGAACATTGTATAGGAGAGATGTCCGCCGTCCAATTGACCCACCGGTATTAAATTCATTGCGGTGACAAACAATCCGAACCATCCGGTGCAGAGATACGGATAATGATACATTTCGGACATCGGAGGTATGAACTCTGTTGCACCGTTGGCAAGGGTAACGGAAAGGAAATTATAGAGGAGAGATGATCCGAAACTCAATCCTGTCCCTTGCTGAGTCTGGTCGAAATATTCAGGATGGATCTGAAGAATGAATTCCTTTCCCGGCAGATGCGTGAAACCGTATGCCAACACGATGAGAGTGGCGACAAATCCGGCAATCGGGCCGGCGACGCCAATATCGAACATCACTTTCTTGGATGGTACCGCAGATTGTGTCTTAATCACAGCGCCGAGCGTTCCAAAATTCAGAAATCCCGGCAACGACGGTGTTGGAATATAGAATGGCAATGTCGCATCAACACCATGATATCGTGCGGCGAAATAATGTCCGAATTCATGACAGGTAAGAATGAAGAGAATCGAAACTGAATAAGAGAGTCCGAGCGGAAAATTCGTTAAATCGAACGGATCGATGTTCAACCAGGATACTCCCGCCACGGTTGTGGTAAAGAATGTTGCGATGAACAGTCCGGTATGAAGTGCAAATTTTTTGATGGTCATGATCTAAAAATCGATGGTGAAACCGACACCGGAATAGACGTCCGTGCGGTCAAAATATTCTCCATGAATGTTGTTTCCGGAAAAAAAGGTATAAAAGAATTTCGTCCCGCGGCCGTTCCATTCTCCCAGTTTTATTCCGGCATAGATTTCATGTTTTGGCAAAAGATCAGAAAGAGTGCACTGATATGCGGCAAAGCCGGAAAATAATGTATTGAGTGTATGGTGATATTCTCCGCCTGCATATCCAAACAAGGGATTGATCGTTGTCGGATCGACATGCCAGAGATACACAATGCCAAGATAACCTCGAAAGGTGCGAACGGGTTCATAACCCACGGTCAGATCAAAAAATTCCCTGCTGTAAACCCGGGGATTGTGTCCGTTTTTCCATCGCCCAAATGAGCCTTCAAAGTGTCCATCCACAAAATGCGCGCTGATGTGGCTCAACCGCAATCGGGACGAGAGGACAGCATGATCGAGCGTATCCGCATAATTAATGTTCACGCCAAACAGGTAATCAACGGCATCCACAGGGAAATGAAAGTTTTTCTCTCCCTGCAAAAGCGTATAGGTGAAAAAATCCGAACCGAAGGTCAGCAGCTGTTGCCCGGTTTCAAAACGGTATTGCACCATATCGACGGAATTGCCGATATCCAAACGTAAACGATTTCCATCCATATGCCAGATCAGTCCGAGTCGCGGTTCGAACGTATTTGCCGTGAGAGGTTTGAAAAGCAAAGGGCCGGAAGCGAAAGAGAAACCGTGTTCGGACGGCATGGCAACATTTATTATGACCAGAAGGTAAAGAAGGTGGAATACTTTTTTCATTATGGCTGAATCCAGATCGGGTTTGTGTAACAGAATCCGTTACGGTCGCCGCCGTGCGCATTGTGCGTATGTGCTTCCGCTCTAATATACGAAAAGTATTCCGCGTGATGCCAATCGCTGATCTTATGGATTGAATATGGATTGGAAAAATTTTTAATTTCGAACAGTGTTTGCTCTCCTTTGCCGATTACTCCCCGATAGACTGTAATGGAATTGAACCGACCGAATTCTTCCGTGGTCTCTCCCTGGAATTTTACGACAAACCGGTTTCCCCGCACAGTGTCACCGATCATTCCGATATCCGGTGCATCGGTTTCGACCGCGATGGTTAACAGCGGACCGTTGGTGATGACGGTGCGGCCTTTTCGTATAGATTCCAGAAGAGCATCTTCGGTGACGGCATGCGTCTGCACCGCGGTCTTCATTTTTCCGAAAAGCTGCGACTCCTTTTCTCTGAACGAGATCATTGGAATGCTAATCTGAATATACCTGTTGAAATTTCCGTGGGCATCGTTCCCCGCGAGAAGGAATTTCTTTTCGCCCCGTTTCAGCATCCATTTCCAAATATCCAATCCGCGATAAAATCCGTCGGTTCGTTCTCCATTCAAAATCTGAATTCCGGCCAGCTCTTTTTCGGCCATATCGTGAACCGTCCATTCGTCCCGCTTTAAAAGCAGTTTCTGAATCAGCGGTACCTCTTCCGTTGGATGTGAAGCATAAGCGACAGCGTGATTCTCTTTTTGTGCAAGAATCTGCTGAATGGTGAATTCGCACTGTGTTTGCAACCATTTTTCCGCGCCGTCACCCGTTCCGTGAAAGAAATGGCGGTTGCCGAAGAGAAGGAAATGCACATTTTTGTTGTCTGCATTCGTGCAGGAAATTTCTTCTCCTCGTAAAACGGCAAAATTCTTTTCGCGGGAATTCACTCCATCGATTTCCTTCTGCAGGGCATTCCACTTCGGTAATTCAGGATCATTCTCCAGATAATTGTCAACCCGATCATCCAGATCGTACGAATGGTCGGTAGCGGCAAAGAACGATAATCCCATTGCGGCACATAAGTGCGGGCCGGCGGCAATCGGGGAACCGAATTCCACCTGATCTTCGGTGAATTCCGAATGTGTGTGCGCATCACCGTACACCCAACCGTTCACAACCGGCAGATGCGTTTTAGAACGATAGAATTTCAGCGGCGTTTTTGAGGTGAAGCGATGATTGTTGTTTCGCAGAATTTTAGTTTTTCCATTTTGGATAGTGATGATCTCAACATCGGCGACCATCAGTCCAAAGAGGGACGAGAGAATTCCTGTAAACGGCACATCGAGGATCTTGAACCAGTAATGTGTGTTGACAGTTATCCTCGGAGAATAAACAATTGTATGAGAATACTCTTTTCTCGCATTGTGGAATATGGTGATTCGAACACTGTGAATCTCCACCGGATATCGGTCGGCATCTTTCACCAGGATCAGGATTGGATACGGTTTGTCGGGATCCAACCGGTGCGGACCGTCGACAAGAATTTCAGGTTCGGACTTTTTGTAGAGACTAAAAAAATATTTGAACCGGTAATGGGTCTCTGCGTACAGAAAAATGGGGAGAACGAACATTATGATATTTTCTTCAGTAAGTGGTCGATGCGTTGTCGTAACAGTGTATGATCGTTCTGCACCTGCCGGAATCCCGAATAGGCATTGAATTGGCTGACAGACCGTTGCAGTGAAAATCCGTTCTGCGGCTCCGAGTAACAGATCTTTTCTTCCTTCAGCCGCTGCGCCAGATATTCTTGTTCGGTTTGCTGCGGTGTCGGGACAAAAATAGCATTTGCCCCGAGAAAAGACAAATCCATGATCGTGCTGTATCCCGGCCGGGATATTATGATGTGCGACGATGCAATCGCTTCGGACAATTCGTCGGAGGTGAGAGAGCCGACGAGCGTCAGTGTATCGGAGAGTTTCATTTTCAATGTGAGTTCCGGCGTTCCGCGTACGACAAGCGAGCGCATGGTCGACTTCTTCAATTGAGCGACGATCAAGGTTTCGAAGATCGTCCGCTGCGGTTCCGGACCGGAAAGGATTACCAGCACATCCAGTTCCTTGTTGAATCTCGAAATCTTCTTCAATCGGGAAAGAGGGCCGATGTAATACGCATTTTTCGGGACAGAGCCGTTATGCGACAATATCCCGCTGAGCGTCGTACCGGATTCTGTGTCGGGAATCCATATTTCGGAGAATGGCATCATCAACCGAGCGTGCGCAGCGTCCACAATTCCTTGTCCCCAAACAAGATATTTTGAAAGAAGAATCCGTATCTGGTGGGTCATAAAAACGGAGGGCACCTGTTTTGAGTAGGCGCCCCAGCGATTATCGGAGATCACCGCATCGATGCCGTGACTTTTTACCAGGGATTCTAACTGATCATGTTCAAGTGCGATTCCTTTAAAAAGAACGGGCAGTTGACGAAACATCGTCCACGCCATATTTGCATTTTCTGGATATGTAATGGAATAACCGGGATACTTAAGATGTTCCAGATCCGGGAATTCCTTTTTCAATAAATCGGCTGGACGACGATCTGCTGCGATCACCACTTCAATTCCCTGAGCGATAAGTTCATAGATGATCGGAACACAACGGGCAGCGTGGCCGAGGCCCCAATCCAGCGGAGCAATCAGTATGCGTTTTTTTGTCATCGGATAGCTCCGAATTCAAAACCCCGTTTTTGAATTTCTGGAATTACCGTATCGATCAATTCGGCGATTTTTTCATACGTAAGGTGATTATCGTGAAAGACGAGAATAGAACCATGGCTCAATTTGTGCAGTGCATTAGCGATTACTTTTTCATTCGTCCATTTCCGAAAATCTCCCGTTAAACAGCTCCACATTACCAGCAGATAATCAAGTTCGCGCACGGCAGCGACGGTCTTCCAGGTAAAAAAACCATACGGCGGCCGGAATAGCCGCATGCGCTGCTGGGTCAATCCGAATAGAATTTCTTCTGTCTGTAATATTTCCCGTTTCGTTTGATCCTTAGAAAAGGCAAGAGAAAAACGATGATGAAATGCATGAATCCCGATGGAATGTCCTTCATTGACTATGCGACGAACGATATCTTCTCTGCCGGCAATGTTTTTCCCGGAAAGGAAGAAAGTTGCATGTACATGATGCCGTTTCAGCACATCCAGGATAGCGGGTGTGGCAAGAGAATGGGGCCCGTCATCGAACGTAAGATAGATCTTCTTTCCCGGCATCCGCCACAGCATGGAAGGGGAAAGGAGTTTATGGAAAATTCCGGTGTGCGTCATCATAGGTGTAACGATCTATTCGCTTTCTTTCTTCATTGACCGTTCCTTCCATTCAAAGGAGAAAAAATATCCGCCGATGGTGGAGAGAAGGATGAGAGGGATATGGACCAACGCAGTCGGAACAAAATATTTCATCGCTCTGGATGTGCCGGTCAAAGTTGTGAATCTTCTCATCATGAGATAATCTATTGAAAATTTTCCTACCACAACCAACCAGGGCAAACTGTTCCAGGAGAATGCCGTCATCGGCAGTGTGACTGTCAGCGCAATGAACATGATAAACGTGCAGATCATAAAGAACATCATATCAGCCGGGTAATACGCAGTTTGTCCAACCCAGCGCATCCGTTGATGGAATACTTCTTTCCATGCAGAAACAGGCCTGGTGATAATGGTGGCTTCCGGTTCAAAAGCAAATCGGGCTCTCCAATGTCCGGAAGCGGTGATCTTTTGTGCCAACAAAGAATCATCTCCAGTATTGATGTGCGTCAGGGTTTCAAAACCGTCTGTTTCATCGAATGCCTGAATGCGGAATGCCATATTGCTTCCATTGCTGACCAACATTCTGTCCAATCCGATCGCACCCGCAGCAATGGAAGTGTAAGAAATGAAGTCCAGGAATTGTATACCCTGGAACAAGGGAGAGAGTTTCTCGTCATTTCCGTACACTGTCAATCCCGTGACGACGCCGACTTGTTCCTCAAAATAGGAATTGATCGACTGAATCCAATCACGTGGTGCGATGCAATCTGCATCAGTCGTCAGGATGATCTCGCTCAACGAATGTTGAATGCCGAACGACATTGCCCGAATTTTGGGCGAACGGATGGTCGAGGTGATGTCGGAGTGCAGCAGCGTGATCGGGACCGGAGAATGTTCTGCCGTTGTACGGACAATGTCCGACGTTCCATCCGAAGACTGATCGTCGATGACAATGATCGAGAATTTATCATTGGGATAATTCTGTTCCAGAAGAGCACGGAGGCAGTGTCCGATATTCTGTTCTTCATTGCGCGCGGGGATAATAACCGTGATGCTGTGGTGCATTGTATTTCGTCCGGGGCGCAGCCGGGAAAGTCCTCGGTAAAATATCAGTATCTGCCGGAGATACACGATCAACAACAGCAGGAGCAACAGGGAGGTATATTCAAGAATCAATGATATCATGTCCGTTTTAGCTTTGTGACCAGCAGCGCTCCGATCGCAGTTGGGATGATGACATTGGCGAACGACATGATAAGAGAAGCATTGAATGCAACTGCGGCAATGACGTCAACTCTTTCAAAAAAGAATACTGCGGCACTTTCCCGTACGCCGAGATCACCGAACGAAATCGGTAAAATCACTGCTTTCACGAAGAGGACGGATGCGGCACACATGACCACATCATTGAGAGCGACCGGCTGGAATGCATTGGTCAAAAAATAATACTCGAGCAGAATCACACCATAGAGAAGGGATGTGAGGAAAAACAGCATCCACCCGTTCTTATTATGGAACACATCTTCGATCACCTGAATCATTTCATAAAACCTGTGTCCGCGGATTTTTTCCGGCAACACTTTCAAGATTTCCTTTACCTTTTCCGGGTACAAAAAAACAGCAATGATCAATCCAAAGACAAATGTCATAGGATATTGATAGAACGGATTCCAATATTCCGGAAAATAGTTTGCAATGAAAACGACTACACCGCTGCCGCCGATAACGATCGTTAATGCCGCCCAATACAGTTTATCCACCACAGTAATTCCAACGATGTGCGATTTATTGATATTGGGATGACTTGCAATTCTGCCGGCAAATTCGCCGACCTGTGCGGGAGTGAAAAAACCGGCGGTGAATCCGACAAAGAACGAAGTGATTGCTTCAGTCGTAGAAATTTCTCTGGATATCAACCGGAGCAAATATCTCCAACGGTATACATGGATAATTAGCTGAAAAACGGCCAGCGCAAATCCTGCCATAAGATAGAGAGCATCGGCGTTTTGGAATGATTCCACAATCGCTGTTATATCAATGTAATAGAGCAGCGCGGCAATCAAAACAATCGAAATGATTATTTTAAGCACTGTTGCAACACCCGGATGAGAAAGGAAACTGTTCATTGCGAACCAGTTCCTTTCCAGTCAAATGATCGGATGAAACCGAGAGGTCCAATCAGAAATGTGTACACTATCAGCAACAATTCAGAGAAAGCGAATTGCTGTATGGAAAATTCTTCGCCGAAAATATTCTTTCCGCGGGCACACAGCGCACCGTCAAAATTAAATTTTACCATCAGCATAATTAGTGCAGGCAAAGGGGTTATGAAAAAACCGACAAGAACGAGGAAATGAAAAAGATGAATGAGGCCATATATCAATTGGATCTTTTTCGGATAATATGCGCTTGCGGAAATATGCCTCGTCCGCTGATGGACAAATTGCGAAAAGGAACTCGGCGGCACTGTGCGGACAAAACTCTCCGGCGATGTCATATATCGGATCTTCCATTGTGTTTCAGACTTGACCAATTGCAAAAAAAGATCGTCATCGCCGCTGATGGAATGTTTAATCTTCTCAAAACCGCCGAGTTGTTTGTAGACGCTTTTTCGGTATGCAAAATTCCTTCCGGTGCACATGAAAGCACTGTTCAGGCCAACCGCAGCGGCGGCAGTGAGAGAGTTCATATATTCTTCAAAACGAAGAAATGTGGAAGTGTTATCTGCGCTGTATGGACTGTAACCTGCAACCACTCCGACATCATCCTTGAACTGCCGGGAAATTTCTTTGAGCCACTGCGGTGGAACGATGCAGTCAGCATCGGTCAACGCTACAATAGCAAATGACGACTGTTCGATGGCGGAGCGCAATGCATTTTTCTTGTTCGGCATGTCGCTGGTATTTGTTGTCAGAGTAATTAATCGAAAGTTCTTCCTGTTGTGAATGAACTCTTTGATGACGGAATCAGTTCCATCCGTCGAACGATCGTTCACAACGATCACTTCAAACGTATCAGACGGATAGTTCAGTTCCGAAAGTGAGCGAAGAAGCGAAACAATATTCCGTTCTTCATTTCTGGCAGCAACGATCACGGATATGCCGGAGTGAAGAGTTTCCGAATCCGGATTGGAGAGTCCTGTTAATCCTTTCCAAAGAAAAACATGTACGATTGCGTATGAACAACAGGTAATCAACAGAAGCAATACGAGAATTTGTTCGATCATGAGTCCAAAATAGCCAAAGATTCACTGCCGTTCAATACAATAGAAATTATCGTTGCGGTGTAAATAGCTTTTGCTTTCTGACATTCTTCAATTATATTCTTTTTAACTCAAGGGGACATTCATGCGTCAATTAGTTATCGGCATTGCCGGTGGTACCGGTTCCGGGAAAACTTCTGTAACGAACAAGATCCTGGAACGCATTCATTTCACAGAGAATGTAGTTGTCATTCAGCACGATTCGTATTACCGCGATCTTTCTACCTACGGCGGTGTCACGCCGGACCATATCAATTTTGATCATCCCGATTCGTTGGAAACATCGTTATTGGTAGAGCATGTGAAGGAATTGCGGAAAGGCATTCCGATTGAACAGCCGCTGTATAATTTTACCACGCATTCCCGGATGAAGGAGACGCGGCATCTTGAACCGAAGGACATCATTATCATCGAAGGGATTCTGATCTTCGCATCATTGGAACTGCGGAACCTGATGGATATCAAAATCTTCATTGACACGGATGCTGACGAAAGGCTGCTGCGCAGGCTCAAGCGGGATATTATCGAGCGTGGTCGGTCGATCGATTCCGTCATGAATCAATATGTCTCTACGGTGAAGCCGATGCACCTGGAATTTGTGGAACCCAGCAAGCGCTATGCCGATGTTATCATTCCGCTCGGAAGCGAGAATCTTGTGGGTATTGACATGGTCGCGGTAAAGATTGAAACAATGTTAAAATGATCATATTTGTCACTATTATCTGACGATTGTAACGTGCAACCTATATATTAGCCGTGATGAACGAGAAATTGCTTTTTACTTTTACAAAAATAATCTATCTTCACAGGCGAATTTAATTGAAAGAAAACAGCTGAGAATGGGTATTAGAAGCAAATTAGCACATACGGATTCCGCCGCTTTGCAGTCCTATAAAAAGACGACACTTGCCAACGGCATCCGTGTGATCAGTGAAGAGATTACCTCCGTAAAATCCGCATCCATCGGCATCTGGATCAATACCGGATCGCGCAACGAAACCGACACGACCAACGGCATTTCACATTTCATCGAACATATGATGTTCAAAGGGACCGTGAAGCGGAACTACCAACAGATTGCGCAGAGTCTTGAATCTGTCGGCGGCTACATGAACGCATTCACGACGAAAGAGCACACGTGTTATTATGCGAGGGTGCTTGATGAGTATGTGGAAAAAGCGGTCGATGTTTTAGCGGATATGGTACAGAATTCGACTTTCCCGGCAAAGGAAATGGAAAAGGAAAAAACGGTCATCCTGGAAGAGATCAAACGATCTGAGGATGATCCGGATGATCTCGTGCAGGAGTATTTTGAAAAGCACCTGTTCGGCAGCCATCCGTTTGCACGTCCCATCATCGGCACGGCAGAGAATGTTTCCCGATTCACGCGGGATGATCTTTTTTCGTATACGAAAAAATTCTATTCGAATGAAAGCATCATCCTGGCGGCGGCGGGAAATATCCGGCACGAACAACTGGTACAGCTCGCTGAAAAATACCTGATCCGCAAAAAAACTGACGCTTTCCGGAATAAAACATTCACACCAGTCCGGCCAAAACATACGGAACAGAATTATGCAAAGCCGATTCAGCAGGCGCATCTCTGCACCGGTACGATTGCGTTCAGTGTCCACAATAAAATGCGCTATCCCGCAATGGTGATGAACTCCGTTCTTGGAGACGGCATGAGTTCGCGTCTCTTTCAGCAAATACGCGAGAAACACGGATTGGCATACAGCGTTTATTCGTTCCTGGGTCTGATGAAGGACACAGGCTCATTCGGTATTTACGCGGGAACAGATGTGAAGATGGTGAAGAATGCGCTGGAACTTGCGTATGCCGAACTGGAAAAGATGAAGACAAAGATACTTTCCAGTACGGAACTTCGACGGGCAAAAGCTCAATTAAAGGGGAGCATGCTGTTGAGCCTGGAAAGCACATCAAACAGAATGATGCGTCTGGGGAACGGCGAACTCTATTATGGGATGTTTACACCGCTCGATTCCATCGTACGGAATATCGATTCGGTTACTGCGGATGAAGTGCAAGCGGTATCGCAGCAATTGTTCGATATAGAAAAATTTACCACAGTAATACTACAGCCGGAAATGAAAAACTAAATTCAAAACATAATTAACCAACAAGTGAGATGATACTATGATTATCGGGGTTCCGAAAGAGATCAAAACAAATGAAAATCGTGTAGGACTTGTCCCGGTCGGCGTAGAAACACTGCGCCAATTCGGACACACCGTGTATGTGGAATCCAAAGCCGGCGTCGGCAGCGGATTCGAAGATCACGCCTATACAGAGGCTGGCGCAAAAATCGCAAAGAATGCAAAAGAGCTGTATCACAAAGCGGACATGATCATTAAAGTGAAAGAGCCGATCAAACAGGAATACAATCTCATCCGCCGTGATCAGATCGTCTTCACCTATTTCCATTTTGCTGCCAGCAAGGAATTGACCATTGCAATGATCAAATCACAAGCGGTCTGTATTGCATACGAAACTGTCCAGAAGGAAGACGGTTCACTGCCGCTGCTGATCCCGATGAGCGAAGTGGCCGGTCGTATGGCGCCGCAAGAAGGCGCAAAATATCTTGAACGTACCATGGGTGGACGAGGTGTGCTGCTCGGCGGAGTTCCTGGAACGGAACCGGCAAACGTCATCGTTATCGGTGGAGGTATTGTCGGCACGAACGCCGCGAAAATTGCCGCCGGCTTCGGCGCGAAAGTGACGATACTGGACAACAACCTGTACCGGTTGCGTCAGTTGGATGATTACATGCCGAAAAATGTGACGACCATGATGAGCAATGCCTATAACATTCGAAAGGTAATCCAAACAGCAGACCTTGTTATCGGTGCGGTCCTGATTCCCGGCGCGAAAGCTCCCAAACTGATCAAGAAAGAAATGTTGAAAACAATGAAACCGGGATCCGTTATCGTGGACGTTGCTGTCGACCAGGGAGGCTGCATTGAAACATGCAAACCGACCACACATGAAAATCCGACCTTTGTCATTGATAATGTGATCCATTATTGCGTTGCCAACATGCCGGGTGCAGTTCCGTTCACATCGACAATTGCTCTCACAAACGCAACGCTTCCATATGCGGTTGAACTGGCGAATAAAGGATGGGAAAAAGCGGTGCAGCAAAACAAGGAATTGAAACTCGGACTCAACATGGTGGATGGACTCGTCACCTACAAAGGTGTAGCGGATGCATTCAACATGAAATACACTCCGGTTGATACGATTCTTCGGTGAACACTTCTTTCAAAAGCCTTCCGGAAATATCGACGGAAGGCTTTTGGTTTTATCCATCCTGCAATTTTCTTCTTCCATTCTTGGACTTTTTTTGATACATTTACCGTAACTTTATCAAGTAATCGTTTAACGCTCGACACAAATCTTACCGGAAACAATGCCAAACGTAAAAATTACTCTTGACGGTGTTCAATTCGAAGTTGATAACAAGAAGACGATCATTGAAGCCGCACGTGAAAACAAGGTTCATATTCCTCATTTCTGCTGGCATGACAAACTATCTCCGTCCGGCAACTGCCGCATCTGTTTAGTGGAAGTGGAAAAAATGCCGAAACTTGCCATCGCCTGCATGACGCAGGTAGCGGACGGTATGGTTGTGAACACGAAGAATGAACGTGTCATCAACGCACGCGAAGCAGTGATGGAATTCATCTTGATCAATCATCCCCTGGATTGCCCCATCTGTGACGAAGCAGGTGAATGTAAACTGCAGGATTATTCGTACAAATACAGCAAGGGATTCAGCAGGTTCGTAGACAACAAGAACCACAAAGAGAAAAGAGTGGACATCGGACCTCGCGTGATGTTCGATGCCGAACGCTGCATCTCTTGTTCGCGCTGTATCCGTTTTTGCGACGAGATTGCCGGCGTACATCAATTGCAGTTCGTGCAGCGCGGCGATCGTGTGACAATCGAAACATTCCCCGGTGAGTCATTGGACAATCCCTATTCGATGAACGTCGTCGATATCTGTCCCGTCGGCGCACTGACTAATAAAGAGTTCCGTTTCAAGTCCCGCGTATGGGAAATGTCGTTTACCGATTCTGTCTGTAACGGTTGTGCACGCGGCTGCAATATCGAGATTGGCGTCCGCAATAACGAGATCCTCCGTCTGAATCCCCGCAAGAATGACGATGTGAACAGTGTCTGGATGTGCGATCACGGTCGGCTTGACACCTGGAAGAACGTCAATGCAGATACCCGCATCAAATCTCCCATGATCAGAAAAGAAGGAAATCTCGTCGAGGTCGGATGGGATGAAGCGATCGCAAAAGTGGCATCCGAACTGAAAGCATTCAACCGTAACGAAGTTGCGGTCTTTGGTTCAGCGTTTGCAACGAATGAGGATAATTATATCTTTGCGAAATTTGCAAAGGAAGTGCTTGGCACCAAGAATATAGATTTTGCGCGACATCTTCATGGCGCGGATGACAATGTATTGATCCGTGCTGATAAAACACCGAATGCAACTGGTGCTGAGACTGTTGGCGTACATCCGTCCGAAGGTGGATTAAGTTTTGAAAAGATAATTGCAGGAATTAAAGAAGGGAAGATTAAGGCATTGTATGCGCTGGAATGCGATTTTGCATCGCTGCCCGGTGCGGCTGAAGCATTATCCAAACTGGAATTCTTTGCGCTTCATGCCACCAATGAAAACAGTACGACGAAGTTCGCCGATGTTGTCTTCGCTGCCTCAACCTATGCGGAAAAGAACGGTACCATGACAAACTTCCAACACCGAGTGCAGCGAATCCGTCCTGCCGTTACAACGTTGGAACAGGATCGTGCAATGGATAATTTTGAAATGAGCCGCTGGGATAAATTTGCAGCACATAATGATAAGTGGGGAAAAGGTCCGCGGCGCGATGCACGTCCCTCGTGGAAAATTGTTGCCAGCATTGCCGGAGTGATGGGAACGAAGTATAAATTCAATACTGTCGAAGAAGTTTTTAACGATCTGTGTCAGAAGGTCGAAGGATTTAAAGGCATGTCATATCTGAAGGTAGGGAAAAAGGGTGCTGTAGTAAAACAAACGAAAGTTGCAGTCTAATCGTACAACATTAAGTTATTGATATGGAAATTTCACCTGTAATTGAAGCGCTTGTAAAAATTCTCATCGTCATCTTTGTGATTCTCCTTCCGTTGGTTTCGTATCCCGGAGTGTTTCTGGAACGGAAACTCAGCGCTTGGATCCAGAACAGAGTCGGCCCGAACCGCGTCGGTCCGTTTGGACTGTTGCAGCCGATCGCAGACATTCCGAAACTGTTTTTTAAGGAAGATATTGTTCCGGCAGCGGCGAATAAGTTCGTTCACTCGCTGGGACCGCTGATTTCACTGACGATCACTTTCTCGATGTTTGCAGTGATTCCATTCGGCGATACATTGCCGATTGTCATCAACGGTGTAGTGCACAATTTCACTCTCCGCATTGCGGATGTGAATATCGGCGTATTGTACATTCTGTCGCTTTCGTCATTGGCAGTATACGGCATCACATTAAGCGGATGGGCTTCCAATAATAAATATTCGCTGCTCGGAGGCATTCGATCTTCCGCACAGATGATCAGCTACGAACTATCGTTGGGTTTATCCATCATCGGCGTAGTGATGATCTCTAATACACTGCAGTTAAATGATATCGTGAAAGCACAGCAGGGATATTACTTGTTCGGATTTTTACCGAACTGGAACATCTTCATGCAGCCGATCGGATTTATTACGTTTTTTGTTGCGATGTTCGCTGAAACGAACCGGCTGCCGTTCGATCTTCCGGAAGCGGAACCGGAACTTGTTGCGGGATATCATACAGAATATACCGGCATGAAATTCGGAATGTTCATGCTTTCCGAATATCTTGCTATGTTTGCGGCTGCAAGCATGATCACCACATTATATCTGGGCGGTTGGCAGGCACCGTATATTGAATATCTGAATCTTTCTCCGCTGGCAGTCAGCCTGCTTCAGGTTGCGGCGTTCTTCACCAAGTTCTTTATGATTGTCATTTTCTTCATGATCGTCCGTTGGTCCATGCCGCGATTCCGGTATGATCAATTGATGAACCTTGGATGGAAAGTGATGCTGCCGTTGGCACTGCTGAACATTGCATTGACAGGATTTTTCATTCTTCAACCTATTCATACCTGGTTCAATTAATATGAACGACGAAAAACTATTAGAAAAAAGCGAAGTTATCCGTGTGAAAGATCTTTCCTTTCTGCAGCGCGCCTATGTGCTGGAGATTCTGAAAGGGATGTTGACGGCGACGAAGCAGATCTTCAAACCGACCTTTACCACGCAATATCCTGAAGTGAAAGTGGAACATGCTGCATCGTTCAGAGGACGGCCGGTGTTGGTGGAGGAGAACGGTACGGAACGGTGCGTTGCATGCGGACTGTGCAGCAGGGTTTGTCCGGCATTGGCAATTGAAGTGCAGGCTGCTGAAACAACACTGGAGAAAGAACGCTACCCGGAAAAGTTCGAGATCAACATGACGCGTTGCATCTTCTGCGGATTTTGCGAAGAGGTCTGCCCCGAAGAAGCGATCATTATGAGCAACGAGTATGAATTGGCATTCTCCAGTCAGCAAGAATCGATTTTTGGAAAGGACAAGCTGCTCAAATCCGCACAGGAAATGAAGCCGCGGCTTGACTTCCTGCGGACACACCGCTGACCTTAAAAGTAAATTGAATTACATTGGAACTCACTAAGGCGCTGGATATATTTCAGCGCCTTTTGTGTTTTCATGTAATCTATTCTTATGCTCACCACCGTCCTATCCGCAGCCACATACGGCATCAATGCCTATCTCATCGAGATTGAGACGAATATTGAGAATACCGTACCGAACTTTTTTATGGTCGGTTTGCCGGACAATGCAGTTAAAGAATCACGAGAGCGCGTCGCTACGGCAATCAAGAATTCCGCCTACACCTATCCGAACAAACGCATCACCATCAATCTTGCTCCAGCCGATGTAAAGAAAGAAGGATCGGCGTACGATCTTCCGATTGCAATCGGCATGCTCGCATCCAGCGGTCAAATCAGCGAGGACCAACTGCGCGAGTTCATTATCATGGGAGAATTGTCTCTGGAAGGAACGCTCCGGCCGATTCATGGTGCACTACCGATTGCTGTTGAATTAAAGAAGAAAGGGATTCGGGGGATTATCCTGCCGAAGCAGAATGTGAATGAGGCTGCAATGGTCGAAGGGATAGATGCGTACGGTGTTGAAACACTTACTGAGGCGATTGACATTCTGGAAGGAAAATCTTCTATCGGTCCATTGCGGTTGGATCTGAAAAAGGTCTTTTCGGTAGAACAAAAATACCTGCAGGATTTTTCCGATGTGAAAGGTCAGGAGAATGTGAAGCGGGCACTGGAAGTTTCTGCCGCCGGCGGACACAATATTATTATGATCGGACCGCCCGGATCCGGAAAGACGATGCTCGCACGGAGGCTGCCAAGTATTCTGCCGCCGATGACGTTCGAAGAAAGTATCGAGACGACAAAAATCCATTCCGTCTCTGGTTTGTTACCACCCGGATCTGCATTGGTCGCGCAGCGTCCGTTCCGTTCTCCTCATCATACTATTTCGGATTCGGCGCTGGTGGGAGGGGGGACAATTCCACGTCCCGGCGAAATATCGTTATCACATCACGGTGTGTTGTTTTTGGATGAGCTTCCAGAATTCGCACGAAATGTTCTGGAAGTGATGCGCCAGCCATTGGAAGATGCAAAGGTAACCATCAGCCGTTCAAAAATGTCGGTAGATTATCCCGCGAATTTTATGCTGGTCTGTGCCATGAATCCGTGTCCCTGCGGCAATTTCGGCAACCCGAATCACGAATGCACCTGCACACCAATGATGATACAGAAATATATGGCGAAAATATCCGGGCCTTTACTGGATAGGATAGACATACACATAGAAGTTCCTGCGGTGAAGGTTGCCGAGTTGGCTCAGAAAAGAGCAGGAGAATCATCTGCTGATATTCGAAGCAGGGTAATACGTGCGCGGGAGATTCAATTACAACGATTTGCCGGCATTCATAATTTGTACTCAAATGCCGGAATGCAATCAAAAGAGATCCGCGAGTATTGCAGGATCGATAGCGCGGGGGAAGAGTTGCTGAAGATGGCGATGTCAAAACTCGGACTTTCTGCCCGGGCGTATGACAGAATCTTGAAAGTATCCCGTACTGTTGCAGATCTCGCCGGAAGTACGGATATTCGGACGGAACATGTTAGTGAAGCGATCCAGTACAGAAGTCTCGACCGGAATCTTTGGATGTAATTATAGAGCACCCTCGTCAAAGGTTTGAAAGATAGCGTTGGGATAATGTAAAAATATCATCAAGGTCGTTGTTCTCATAAAAATATATTTTAGGAATAATTATGAATCTTGTTTCACAACTACTGGTCGGTTTTGTTGCTGTAGAACATTTGTATATTCTCTGGTTGGAAATGTTCATGTGGACGAAACCGCTTGGAAGAAAAACATTTTCGTCGATGCCTTCCGAATTGTTCGAGAAGACAAAAGCATTGGCAGCCAATCAGGGATTATATAACGGATTTCTTGCTGCAGGTTTAATCTGGTCTTTGAGCGTGGGAGATCCTGTATGGTCGGTTAATATTGCTCTCTTTTTCACTTCCTGTATCGCGATCGCAGGTATATATGGTGCGGTAACCGCAATGCGAAAGATCTTCTTTACACAGGCGCTTCCTGCACTGCTCACCCTTACATCGCTTTTGATATTGTAATCAATCCACTGAAAGTTGCGGCAGAAGAAATTTTTTGATGCGCAGTATTAACAATTGTAATAAAAACTCATTCTTCATACATTATCAACAACTTCTTTCCAATATTTTCGTAACTTCATCCCACTATCGTGTCTATATTCTTATTTAATTCCACATTTTTGATTTTACACAATCTTCAAGGAGATGATATGAAGGCATTTGTTCTATTCCTTTTGTTTGCCATTGTTTCACTATCACAAGTGAAAGCGCAAACGAAGAGCATGGTGGCGGAGATCAACATTCCGTATGAAAAATTCACACTCGATAACGGACTCACCGTTCTGGTTCATGAAGACCACAAAGCACCGATCGTGGCAGTGAATGTATGGTATCATGTGGGATCGAAGAATGAAAAACCGGGAAAGAGCGGATTTGCACATTTATTCGAACACCTGATGTTCAACGGTTCGGAGAATTATGATATGGATTATTTCCAGGCGCTTGAACGGATCGGCGCGACGGATCTGAATGGTACAACAAATGAGGATCGAACCAACTATTTCCAGAATGTCCCAACCTCCGCATTGGATATTGTTTTGTGGATGGAATCAGACCGTATGGGACATTTGCTTGGAGCAGTGAGCCAGTCAAAACTGGATGAACAACGGGGCGTGGTGCAGAACGAGAAGCGTCAAGGAGACAACCAGCCGTATTCGATTGTAGAAGAACTTTCCGTGAAAGCGACATGGCCGGCAGGTCATCCGTATTCGTGGACGGTGATCGGTTCAATGGAAGATCTGAATGCCGCATCCCTGGATGATGTGAAGGAATGGTTCAAGAATTATTACGGTGCGGCCAATGCCGTAGTAGTTATTGCCGGGGACATTGATGTGAAAACTGCGAAACAAAAAATGCAAAAATTCTTCGGCGATATTCCATCCGGTCCTCCCGTTGCAAAATATGACGATGCGATTGCAAAACGAACGGGGACAATCCGTCAGCGTGCCGAAGACCGCGTACCGCAGGCAAGAATCTTCAAAGTATGGAACACACCGAAATTCTCAAGCACGGAAAATCATATGTTGATCCTCTTTGCCGATATTCTCGCATCTGGAAAGACATCCCGATTATATAAACGACTTGTGTATGACGACCAGATCGCGACCAGTGTTTCCGCCTATGTCGATGCGCGGGAAATTGCTGGACAATTCAATGTGGATGTTACCGCAAAACCGGGTATTGATCTTGCTATTGTAGAAAAAGCGATCAATGAAGAATTGCAAAATCTGTTGGCAAAAGGGCCGGCAGAAAAAGAATTACAACGGGTAAAAACACAGCGCATTGCCGGATTTGTTCGCGGTATCGAACGAATCGGAGGTTTCGGCGGTAAATCCGATATTCTTGCTCAAGGCGAGATTTATGCCGGAAGCGCAGATTATTACAAAAACTATTTGAACAATCTCGAAACAGCAACAGTTCAGTCGGTTCAAACAACTGCGCAACGCTGGCTTTCCGACGGAGAATATGTACTGGAAGTCCATCCGTTCCCGCAATTCAAGAATGAACCGACCGATTCTACGGTACGGAAAACCATGCCGAAAATGGCTGCTTCGCCTGAAGCGAAATTCCCGAAATTGGAACGTGCAACACTCTCCAATGGATTGAAAGTGATTCTCGCGGAACGGAATTCCGTGCCTACGGTGAATTTGAATTTACTCGTCGATGCAGGATACGCATCGGATCTCGGTGCGAATGCCGGCACGGCGAGTCTTGCAATGGATGTATTGGATGAAGGGACGAAGACAAGGAGCGCATTGCAGATCAGTGAAGAGCTCGCCTTGCTCGGTGCTTCACTCAATTCAGGGGCAAATCTGGACCTCTCCTCGGTTTCTTTATCCGCATTAAAATCCAATCTCGATGCATCTCTCGCAATCTTTGCTGATGTCATTCTCAATCCTTCTTTCCCGGATGAGGATTTCAAACGACTACAGAAACAACGTATTGCCGCTATCCAGAGAGAGAAAGTGACACCGATCCAAATGGCGATCAGGGTGATGCCGAAATTGTTGTATGGTACAGACCATGCGTACGGAAATCCACTTACCGGTTCCGGTACGGAACAATCGGTGATGAACATTAAGCGGGACGATCTGGAGAAGTATCATAAAACTTGGATGAAACCGAATAACGCCACGCTTGTGGTCGTCGGTGCCACCACCATGAGCGAGATAAAGCCAAAACTGGAAAAATTATTCAAAGGATGGAAATCCGGCGATGTGCCGAAAAAGAACGTTGCAACAGTGGATAAACAAAAGAAACCGGCAGTGTATTTGATCGATAAACCGGGTGCCGGACAATCCATCGTCATCAGCGGTCACGTGACATTGCCGCAGGCAAATCCGGATGAGATTGCAATTGAAACTATGAATAATGTTCTCGGCGGAGTCTTTACCTCACGCATAAACATGAACCTGCGTGAAGATAAACATTGGTCATACGGAGCACAGACGATATTCCTTGGAGCGCGCGGACAGCGGCCATTTCTGGCATTGGCGCCGGTGCAGACGGACAAGACGAAGGAATCAATGGCTGAAGTGATGAAGGAATTGAAAGAAATCGTTTCGGAAAAGCAAGTGACCCAAGAGGAATTCTCCAAAGTGCAGAAAAATGCAGTTTTGGAACTTTCCGGATCATGGGAAACGAACGGGGCCATCATGGGTTCCATCGGCAATATTGTCCGGTATGGATATTCGGACGATTATTATCAGACCTATGCTAAAAAAATGAACGATCTCTCTTATGATGATGTCCGCGACGCTGCAGAGAAGGCAATCTATCCCGATAATTTGGTTTGGATTATCGTGGGAGACAAGGAAAAAGTGGAGAAGGGAATCAAAGAATTAAATTATGGGGAGTTGAAGTATCTTGATGCAGATGGAAACGATCTCTCCAAAATACAGGAAAAGATGCCTCCGATTGAGAAGAAAAAATAGAAAAATAAAGGACGGGTGATGAATCCGTCCTTTTTTTTTATACAGTATGTTTGTTGGTTACGATGTGTTTTTACTTTTGAACTATCGTTCCGTCGTTGCCAAGCAGCTTTGTCGATACTTCTTCAGAAATCTGGCGGAACAAATAATCGTACGATTCTGATTTGGAAACCGGTGTAATCGTGATGCTGTCTGCATTGGAGAGATAGATCAGCGCCAGATGTGCTTTATATCGAATTGCCGGGGAAGAATGATCCGCAATCACCTGCTTCAATTTTTCACCTGCATTGGTAAAATCCAGACTCGAATAAAATCGTTTGCTCAGGACGATATTGTAAATGGATCCTTCAACAATCCCATAGATATCGCTTTGCAAAGATGGTACGATATTCTTGTCGACGATTTTCTGCATTTTCCCCGACTCAAACTTCATCTCTTTTGCCTGTGCAACTCCCAATGCAGTGAATAAGCCTAGCAACGCCACAGCCGTGAGTATCCGTTTTGTTTTGTCCATACGACTTTCCTCCTGTTAGTGATTACGATGATTTACAACATCATCACATACTGCAAATGGAATGCCAAAGTAGTATTGGTCAAAAAAATCATGTATCTAACGGGAAAAGCATAAAATAATTCCGATGATGCGGTACATAGGGGTGCCACAAAAAAGCATTTGAATTTGAGGAGAATGTTAAAATCTGTTGAAAATACCGAAGTGTTTTTCAACAAACAGTTTTTGTGCAGCTGGAAGAAATGTGGCACCCTTTATATCACATCCACTTTACATCTTTGTTCATTCGCTGCAGTCGGTTGTTGAGCGCGCGGCGGGTGATACCGAGAAGCTCGGCAGCAATCGATTGATTTCCTTCTGAACGCTTCAATGCTTCTTCGATCATGGTGTCTTCAGCTTCTTTCAGTGTTGGGAATCTTCCCGGAAATTTCAACTGAGCAAAAGAAGATGAGCGTGTCAACGGTGCAGGTGAATCCTCTTTTGTCCTGGATATTGAATTCCGCAGTGCATCGAGAGACAGTATACCGGATGTGTGTACGCTGATTGCATTGAAGATTAGTCCTTCCAGCTCACGGACATTCCCGGGGAAAGAATAGTTGCTCAGCAGTGTATAGAGTTCTTTCGGAGGTGTTGGCCGTTTTTTATTCAGTGCGGCTGAAGCTTTGGTAATAAAGTGATCCGCAAGCATCGGTATGTCGGAATGCCGTTCCCGCAGCGGGGGTATGTGTACATGATGTGATTTTAAACGGTAATAGAGGTCCTGCCGGAATGTATTTTGTTCCTGCATTAATTTGATGTCTCGGTGCGTGGCAACCACAATTCGAGCATTGGATCGTTTCGCAATGTCGTCTCCCAATGGATAATACTGGCCGTCCTGCAACAAACGCAGCAGTTTTACTTGTGTCTCTACACTTAAATCGCCGATCTCATCCAGAAAAAGTGTTCCATCTTCCGCTTTTTCAATCAAGCCTTTGCGTTCGCTGTCCGCCCCAGTGAAGGCACCCTTTTTGTGACCAAAAAGAGTATCCGAAAAAAGATTGTCATCCAGTCCGGCAACATTCACTGAAATGAGTTCACCCTTTCTTCCGCTGGCAGAATGGACTGCGCGGGCGAACAATTCTTTACCGGTTCCTGTTTCACCGGTAATGAGTATCGGCAAATTGGTTTTTGCCACCGCTTCGATATATTTGAATATCGAGAGCATGGTGGAACTGCGCGTTAGAACTTCCGTGAAAAATTCCGGATGTTCGACAGTGTCCCGCAACAATGACTGTTTCAAGAGTTCGTTCTCTCTTCTCATGTCCGCCAGTTGGATACCATGCCGAATGGACGTTACCAATTTTGCTTCGGTGATCGGCTTCACCGCATAATCAAATGCTCCCTCTTTCATGCAGAGGACGGCATTTTCAACGTCATTCACTGCCGTTAACATGATGATTGGTATTTCGGGATGATGCGCAGCGATGAGTACCAACAATTCCAGTCCGGAAATGCCGGGCATGTTGATATCCAAAATGATCAGGGAATAATTCCCTTGCATAAGCATCTTCATTACCTTCGTGCTGTCCGTACAGGAATTGATATTGTTGAAGCCGTTGGAGCGCAGTGTTAATTCGACGCTTAGGAGGAAATGTTCTTCATCATCAACCAAAAGAATCGGATGTACTGGATATTGTTTTGTGCTCATATGGTTGTTTGTTTCACGATATCGAGTTCTTTCAAAATAGGGAGGGTGATTGTTGCCATGGTCCCTTTGTGTTCTTCGCTTTTGAACATCAGCGTTCCGCCATGGTTTTTAATGATTGTATAGGATACGGACAAACCAAGTCCCGTTCCGCCGGAATTGCGTTTGGTGGTGAAGAACGGATCCATAATATATTTCATATCGCTCTGTTTGATGCCGATGCCGTGATCTTCAACGATAATCTTCACACGATATCGCAGAGGATCGAACAGTGTGCTGACCTTTATCGCAGCAGTTCGGTCCGGCAATGACTGGCATGCATTGTTGATCAAATTGATAACGACCTGTTCCAGCTGCTGGGCGTTTCCTTTCACCTTCGGCAAAACGGCAGCATACTCTGCCGTGAAATCGGATGTTGTTTGCTTGATCATCGTACCTGTTATGGCTATCGCCATTTCAACGACGGTATTGACATCCACTGTTTCATTCAGCGAATCGCTGTCGATCTTGGAATATTCTGTCAGCCGTTTCGTTATGGTGGAAATTCGTTCGGAACCGTTCAGGATCCCTTCCAGCGATTGGGTGATTTTACCACCGCATTCGCTGTACGGCATACCTGCCAGGGAAAAATCCGTGTGGTATTTGGCGTGTTCTTCCAGGATCGGAAGAACATCCTTCCAAATTTTACCGAACAAACGGGCATTCAGCATAACGAAATTGTTCGGATTATTGATCTCGTGTGCGATACCTGCCGCCAGCGTTCCGAGGGATGCCATTTTTTCCGCTTGACGCAGTTGACGGTTTCGATGGGCAGCGGCAGCTTCTGCACGTTTCAATTCGGTGATATCATTGAGCAGACCGTCATACGAAATCGGCTGGCCATTCTCATCCTTGGTGATGACGATTTTGTTTTTCACCCATCGTGTCGTTCCATCCCGATGAATTATGCGGTGAATCACCGGTATGGTTTCAATACCGGATAGTGCTGATTGTACCTGCCGGAGGACATTTTCACGATCTTTCGGATGGATCATGCGGTACCAAAGGTCCGCATCTTTCTGATATTCCTCAGGCGTATATCCTGTAATGGCGACACAGCCCGGTCCATGATATGTTTCGGTTGCGGTGTGATCCTTAATCGTTACCGTATAGATATAATCGGTAAGATCGTTCACCAGTTTTTCATATCGTTTTTCTGTATTCATCTATTCCAATCGTTCATTGAATTCAATCGCCTGTTTTATATTGAGAAGCCGCCAAATTAAAAAAGAGAAGAGTCGTCGTTCATAATGGGTTCACTGAGTAACGAACTCCATTCATGAGAAGTAATCTATTACTAATATAAAAATATTTTTGACAATTGAATTTTTTGTCCCATTATCATACAGTGACTCTCGGTTAATGAGTATGCTAAAGAGAATGTCGGAAAAATATTTTTTCTCAGGTGCTTGACAGAGTTGAAAAAAATGTTATATTACATGTAGTTCTTTTATCATAAAAAAACAATTCATCAAGAGTGGATGAGGGACTGACCCGAAGACTCCACAGCAACCGGCGGCTCAAACAGCGTCGTGCCAGGTGCTAAATTCAGATTCTCTGAAAAGGGAACGAAGATGAACTAAAAGCCTGAGATCTCCAAACCTCTTTTAGTTTATCTTTAGCTAAATGAGGTTTTTTCGTTTTAAATACAAAAAAATGAACATTTCAAGCTTACATCTTTTCTACGCTTCACGCCCCGTTCTGGAACATACCTCGTCGTATTTCGACGGTAATTTTCTCTGTTGTCGCTGACATATAGCACTTTTTTCTTGCAGCAATCCTGGTACTGTACTCCGCAGTGGAGTAGTGTATCCTTATAACCGACTATCAAAAAGGAAAATATTATGTCAACGACCAATGGTAAAAAAAGAACCTATCGTTTTGAAACGCTGCAGTTGCATGCCGGTCAGCAGCCTGATCCCACGACAAAATCGCGCGCGGTTCCGATCTATCAAACCACTTCATACAATTTTGACAATGCTAACCATGCGGCTAATCTGTTTGGATTGAAGGAATTCGGGAATATTTATACGCGCATTATGAATCCGACGACAGCGGTATTTGAAGAACGGATCGCCGCCCTCGAAGGAGGAGTTGCCGCTGTTGCCACTGCATCCGGTCAGGCTTCACAATTTCTGGCAATTTCTACCATTGCTCAGGCAGGGGATAATATCATTTCAACCAGTAACCTGTATGGCGGTACGTATAACCAATTTAAGGTCACACTTCCGCGGCTTGGGATAAATGTGAAATTCGTTGACGGTGACGATGTGAACGCGTTTCAGAAACTGATCGATGAAAAAACAAAAGCAATCTATATTGAAACAATTGGAAATCCCCGTTTAAACATCCCGGATATTGAAGCGATCGCAAAAATTGCTCATGAAAACGGTATTCCATTGATCGTGGATAATACGTTCGGTGCCGGCGGTTATCTGGCGCGTCCTTTTGATTTCGGTGCGGATATCATCACACATTCGGCAACGAAATGGATCGGCGGACATGGTACGTCTATCGGCGGTGTGGTCGTCGATTCCGGAAAATTTAACTGGGGGAATGGGAAATTCCCGCTCTTTACGGAACCGAGCCCTGCATATCATGGATTGAAATTCTGGGATGTCTTTGGCGCCCCCGGACCATTCGGCAATATCGCATTTGCAATTCGTGCACGCGTGGAGGGATTGCGCGACATCGGTGCCGCAATCAGTCCGTTCAATTCATTTCAATTGTTGCAGGGACTTGAAACACTTTCACTTCGCGTTGAACGGCATAATGAAAATGCGTTAAAACTTGCGCAATGGTTGGAGAAACATCCGCTGGTGGAGTGGATAACATATCCAGGTTTACCTGATCATCCGGATTATTCGCTTGCAAAGAAATACCTCCGGAATGGACTTTTCGGATCGGTATTGGTTTTCGGAATAAAAGGCGGTGCGGAAGCAGGGAAGAAGTTCATCAACAGTGTGAAATTGTCGAGTCTGCTGGCGAATGTCGGTGATGCCAAAACTCTTGTGATCCATCCGGCTTCCACAACACATGAACAATTGAATCAAGAAGAGCAGCTGCTTTCCGGTGTTACACCGGACCTGGTGCGAGTTTCGGTCGGCATCGAGCATATCGAAGATATCATCGAAGATTTTGATGAAGCATTGCGGGCAGTTCGAAAAATAGAAACGGTTACGGTTTAAAGAATAATCTCTATTTCGGCCGTTCCTCCCGGTGACCGGGAGGAGGGCCGGTGCGAGAATACCATATATGGAAACAACAATTAAAAATAGTATTGAAACAAAGTCCGTTCAGTTGTTCGATGAGACGAATCCATTAATGATGGATTGCGGGACGGAGTTCTTCCCAATTGTGGTTGCATATGAAACGTATGGTGAACTGAACGAAGCATGCGACAACGCGATTCTAGTGTGCCATGCATTAACCGGCAGTGCTCATGCTGCAGGGCGTATCGGTACCGATGCTGCATCCGCCGGTTGGTGGGATTCATTTATCGGAGAAGGGAAACCGCTCGATACATCAAAATATTTTGTTATCAGTTCGAATTTTTTGGGTGGA
The DNA here is from genome assembly GCA_041665525.1 of Bacteroidota bacterium. Taxonomy (GTDB): domain Bacteria; phylum Bacteroidota; class Ignavibacteria; order UBA10030; family UBA8401; genus UBA8401. The sequence continues at coordinate 86,784 of JBAYIS010000006.1, forward strand.
TGCTACGGCACGACGGGGCCAAGTTCTGAAAATCCCTCGACCGGAAAACCATACGGCATGCTCTTTCCGCAAATGACCGTCCGCGATATGGTTCGTGTACAAAAAGCGCTTATTACGTACCTGGGCGTACAACGGATGAAGACAATCATCGGCGGTTCGCTCGGCGGCATGCAAGTGCTTGAGTGGGCATTGATGTATCCCGGAATGATGGATTCCATCATTCCAATTGGAACTTCTGCCCAGCATTCTGCGTGGGCGATTGGCTTGAATGATCTTGCCCGTCAGGCAATCACCAATGATCCGGACTGGAAAGAAGGAAATTACTACGAAACCGGTCAGCCGGAAAAAGGTTTTTCTCTTGCACGACAAATTGCAATGTTGTCCTACCGGAGCGGAGATGAGTTTGCACTTCGTTTTGCGCGCGAACGTCAGAAAAAAAACGGGAGTGAAGCTACGTACCGGTTTGATAAAACGAATCTGTTTCAGATTGAAAGTTACCTGCGGTATCAAGGGACAAAATTGGTCAAACGATTCGACGCCAATACCTATCTTTATATTACCAAAGCGATGGACCTGCATGATGTTACTTCCGGCAGGGGAACATTACAGGAAGTACTCGGGACGATCTCGATACCAGCGTTGACCATTGGCATTGACACAGATATCTTATATCCTGCCTCAGAACAACAGAAGATCGCGTCTCTGCTTCCGCAAGCAACATACCGTGAGATCTCTTCACCGTACGGCCATGATGCATTTCTGATCGAATTTGAGCAAATGTCGGCAATCGTGAACGAATTTCTCTCCATTCATACCCGCTCTTGATCCGTTGAATGTGCAAAGCATAACGATAATAAGCACATTGCCGGTGTCCACTCCTGAAGAACTATTCCAAGTCTCAATGTGAGTGATGGGAAATGATGTTCCTCATTTGTGCAATTTCAGAGTAATTTTTTTTCTCCTTTATATTTCGTATTTTGCTTGAAATAGAAAGCAAAAATGTCGAAGCCAATCGTTGCAATCGTTGGGCGTCCCAACGTCGGAAAATCCACCTTCTTTAACCGTTTGATCGGAATGCAGACCGCCATCGTTGATGATGCTCCCGGCATTACGCGGGACCGTCATTATGCGGAAGCGGAGTGGACGGGAAAACCGTTCACTATCATCGATACGGGAGGTTTTGTCCCGGATTCGGATGAGGTTTTTGAAAAAGCAATTCGAGAGCAGACGCAAATCGCCATTGAAGAGGCAGATAAGATCATCTTTGTGGTGGATGGAAAAGAAGGCTTGTCGCATATGGATAAGGAACTTGCCAATATCCTCCGCAAAGCGAACAAGAAAGTTCATCTGATCGTGAATAAAGTAGATTCCGGAAAAGAAGAGGCGAACTCTGCACAGTTTCATACTCTGGGCCTGGGTGAGGTCTATACTATCGGTGCATTGGGCGGCAGAAAAATCGGAGACTTCCTGGATGTCCTCACAAAGGATTTTTCCATCGACCTTGAAGATAAAAAAGAAGATTCACAGATGAGGATCGCCATCATCGGCAAACCGAACGTGGGGAAATCGTCTCTCGTTAATGCGTTGATTGGCAAGGAACGCTCCATCGTTACGCCGGTAGCCGGTACAACGCGGGATCCAATTGATTCCATCTATAGGCACAACGGCGAAGAGCTTCTGCTGGTGGATACGGCGGGATTGATGAGGAAAAGCAAGATCCGGGCGAACGTCGATTTTTATTCGACACTGCGAACGTTAAAAGCGATTGACCGTTGCAATCTTGCCGTCATTCTTTTCGATGCAAGTATCCCGCTGGAAAAACAAGATTTTCGTATCGTTCAAACAGCTGCGGAAAAGAATATCGGAGTCGTCCTGGGAGTGAACAAATGGGACGCTGTGGAGGAAAAGGACACAAATTCCATGCTGAACTACGAAAAAGCTTTGCGTCAAAAATTACGTCAGTACGATTATATTCCTGCAATCTTTATCTCTGCCAAAACGAAACAACGGATCATAAAATTGATCGACCTGGCGAAACAAGTCCATACGAACCGTGCCATGCGTATTCCCACCAGTTCGCTGAACGAAGATTTGCTGGCGGACATCAAGCGCTACCCGCCCTCGAATAAAACCGGCAGGGATATCAAACTGAACTATGTTACTCAGGTGAAAGCTTCTCCGCCGGTCTTTGCATTTTTTGCGAACGAGCCGGAAATGGTATCGGAAGCGTACAAAGGCTTTCTGCGAAACCGAATCAGGCACCATTATGGCTTCGTCGGAGTTCCATTGACATTGGTTTTCAAGAAAAAAAGAAAATAGTTCACAATCCGGAGCACCAATGAGCACTCTTACAATTATTGATCACCCGCTCGTGAAGAGGGACGTTTCGATCCTCCGCGATAAACAAACACCGAATCATCAATTCCGCGCAGTGATCAACCGCATTGCCGGAATGATGGCGTTCGAAGTAACACACACGTTCTCCCTGTCCGAATATTCTCTGGAAACACCGCTGGAAAAAACGACCGGGCACAAACTGAAGGACGACATCGTCATTGTTCCAATTCTGCGTGCCGGCCTCGGCATGGTGGAAGGATTCATGAATGTGCTTCCTGAAGCGCGCGTCGGCCATGTGGGACTTTATCGTGATGAAGAAACACTTGAACCGGTAGATTATTATTCCAAGTTTCCAAAGACACTTGCACACAGTTTAGTGCTGCTCATCGATCCGATGCTGGCGACAGGAGGGAGCGCCAAATCTGCGCTGACGTTCCTGAAGAACAAAGGAGCTAAAAATATCCGGCTGGTATGTCTTGTGGCATCGCCTGCGGGGATCAAAATTGTACAGAAGAATCATCCGGACGTGGATATCTTTTGCGCTGTGGTCGACCGCGGCTTGAATGCGAATGGATACATCCTGCCTGGTCTGGGAGATGCAGGAGACAGAGTCTTCGGAACGGAGTGATCTTGCTGAAGTACATTTTCATAATTGTATTCTTCGTTATTGTTTCCGCTCCACCATTGCTTCGCGCACAGCTGTTGCGGGACCAGCGGCAGCACGCGCTGATTCTCCGCGGCATCGATCAAACACTTCAGCAGGAATATGATACAGCAGAGAATACCTTTCAATCATTCATCAAAGAATTTCCCATGCATCCCGCTGGATACCTGTATTTGGCAGGAATGCTGCAGGCAAAGAATACCGATTTCGGCGATCGTTTCAATGAGGATCGGTATGATTCACTTCTGAATGCCGTTGTGGATCTTGCAGAATCGCTGATTCAAAATCCGTCGAGCCGGGCAGAAGGATATTTTTATACCGGCAGCGCTGAAGCATTCCGATCCTACACTCGTTCGGAAAATGGAAATCTGCCGTCCGGTATCTATTACGGGCTTTCTGCCGGTGCATCCATGGAACGATGCCTAGAAGCGGACCCCGGGTTTTTCGAAGCAAAGAACATTCTCGGCTCCTTCTATTACTGGCGAAGTAAAATGGCATGGATCCCGTTCATTCCAGACCGCACACGGGAAGGAATCGATATGATCATGAAGTCGCATGCCCATCCGTATGAAAAACATCTTGCTTCGCATAATTTGATGGTTATCTTAACTGAAGAGAAACGGTATGCCGAAGCGGAACGGTATGGATTGAGTATGCTCACCGAATATCCGGAGAACAGACTTTTTCTTTGGAACATGGTAACGTTATATGAGAAATGGGGAAGGAATTCTCACTTGCAAACAGCTGTTGAGCGGCTGCTTGCAAGCACGCTTAAAGCGAATGTGATTAACCGGTATACAGAAGCATCATGCCGGTTAAAACTGGCACGCTTTGCAATGGAGAGAGGCAACAATAGTGCAGCAAAGGAAGAACTGCTTCGTGTCAACGCGCTGCAGCAGTTTGTCGGATCAACCAAAGGGAATTTGAAGAAAAAAATTGGTCAGGCGAACGATTTACTGAAAACAATTGAACGACGATAATGCTTTTAGCAAAACATAAAAAGAAACTGGACGATCTACTGGCAGTGTGCCACAAGAACCTCCATAAGGTCAACGACGATCTCATCACCCGTGCATTCGAGATGAGCGTTGAGGCGCACAAACATGACCTTCGAAGTTCCGGCGAGCCGTATTTCGGCCACCCGTTCGAAGTGGCGATGGTCGTTGCAAAGGAGATCGCACTGGATGATGTTTCCGTAGCCTCTGCATTACTGCACGATGTGGTGGAGGATACTGACATTGATATTGATATCATCCGCAAAGAGTTCGGGGACACGATCGCCGAGATCGTCGACGGTGCCACAAAAATCAGCAACATCTTCGACAGCCATGAGATCACCCAGGCGGAAAACTACCGCAAACTGCTCCTGTCAATGGTCAACGACATCCGGGTAATGATTATCAAATTCGCCGACCGGCTGCATAACATGCGCACGTTGGAATATCTACCCCCGGAAAAACAGCAGCGTATCGCCAAAGAAACCCTGGATATCTATGCTCCGTTCGCACATCGATTCGGTTTGGCAAAGATCAAGTGGGAACTGGAAGATCTCGCATTTAAGCACATTCACCGGAAAGAATATGAAGAAATCGCTCACGGCCTGAATTCCAAACGACGTGAGCGCGAACATTACATTAGAAAGTTTATCGTACCGGTCGAAACGCGTCTGCGTCAGAGCAATCTGAAATTCGAAATTGAAGGACGGCCGAAGCACCTCTACAGTATCTACAACAAGATGCTGAAACGGAACAAGCCGCTCGAAGAAATCTACGATATGTTCGCCGTCCGCATCATACTGCTCACGCCGGATAATAACGAATGCTTCACTGTGTATGGGATTATTTCTGAGATCTATAAACCGATCCCCGAACGGTTCAAGAATTATATCTCGATCCCCAAAAAGAACGGCTATCAATCGTTACATACTACCGTTGTCGGACCGGAAGGAAAAATGGTGGAAGTACAGATCCGTACACGTCAAATGCACGAGATTGCAGAACGCGGAGTTGCAGCGCATTGGTATTATAAAGAAGGCGGATCGCAAGCGCCGTTAGATAAGGAACTGGAGAACTGGATCAATTGGGTCCGGGAAATGTTCGATCAGAAGAAGGCAGATGAAAGTGTCACACCGAAGGAATTGATCGAAAGCTTCAAGCTAAATCTGTATCAAGATGAGATCTATGTCTTCACGCCGAAGGGAGATCTGAAGATCTTGCCGAAGGGCGCTACCGCGATCGATTTTGCTTTCGAGATACATTCGGATGTCGGTTTCCACACCATTGGTGCAAAAGTGAACGGCCGGATTGTACCGCTCAACACTATCCTCCGCAGCGGCGATCAGGTGGAAGTAATCACTTCAAAAAAACAAAAACCGAATTTCGATTGGGAAAAATTTGCGATTACGCACAAGGCCAAATCGCATATCCGGCGGTATATCAAAGAAGAAGAACGAAAATTGATGGATGAAGGGAAGGAGATCTGGGACAAGAAGGCGAAGAAAGCCAAACTTCATATCAATGACGACGATTTGATGAAGTTTGTTCACACGAAGCGATTCGACAATCTGCAGAATTTTTTTCTTGCCATTCGCAACGAAGAAATCGATACCGATGTTGTGATTAATGAATTGACCGATACGAATTTGCGGGGAGAGAGCGAAGCGAAAGAGTTGGAATCTTCCTCGATGTTCAATAAGTTTGTCGATACAGCACGGAATCTTACGACCGGCATCTCTATCTTCGGCACCAAAGGGGACATGCTGTATACTTATGCAAAGTGCTGTAATCCCATTCCGGGTGACGATATCGTCGGGTATGTAACGACAGGTGAAGGCATCAAGATTCACCGAAAGAACTGCAGGAATGTGCATTCGATGCTGAACAATGGCGAAGAACGCATCGTCCGCGTTTCCTGGCCGGATTCGAGTGCAAACGACTTTATCGCAGGTGTACGGATATCCGGCAACGATCGGAATGGTCTGCTCAATGACGTCACGAACGCCATCTCGAACTATAATAACACGAATATCCGCGGCGTAACACTCAATACAAAAGATTCTTTATTCGACGGTCAGTTCATTCTCTACGTAAAAGATACCGCACACCTGAATATTATCATTGACCGTTTGAAACGTATCAAGAATATCACCAGAGTGGAGCGGTTTGATGAGTAATGAGTATACTCGTTATCTGGGTATTGACTACGGATCGGTCCGCATTGGATTATCGTTGAGCGATCCGTTGAAGATTATCGCGCAGGGATTTAAAACGATCCGCAATAACGAACAAAGCCTGGACCAAATAGCGGCAGTCATTGCAGAACAGAATATCGAAAGAATCATCGTTGGGAATCCGTTGAATCTGAAAGGCGAGATCAGTACCAAAGCAGAAGAGGTGAAGCAATTCGTCAATCGATTGAAAGAACGGACGGCGGTAGAAATATTGCTGTTGGATGAACGATTCACGTCGGTGATGGCACAACGTTCCATCATTTCCATGGGGACGACGAGGAAGCAGCGTCAAAATAATAAAGGGAAGGTGGATGAAGTAGCGGCGGCCATTCTTCTGCAGGGGTATTTGGATTCTCATCATCGGTAATGCAGAACGATCAATTACATACCATCCTCCGTCCGTACGGCGAACGTGCCGTTCAATGGGTTCAGCAGAATAAGATGAAATCCGTTCTCGGCGGCATCGCAGCACTCTTCTTTCTTCAATATCTCACTCTTCCCAATAACAGCTTACAGTCTCTCCGGAAAAATAATCCGGTCACGACGGCGATGATGCAACAACGCGAACAGGAAGCCGCAGCGGTTGAGAAAAAATTCATTCTTCAAAAGCGATGGGTTCCTCTTGCACGAATTTCAAAACACCTGATAAATGCGGTGATCGTCTCGGAAGACGGCATGTTTTTCGAACATGAAGGGATTGATTGGTATGAAGTGGGCGAATCCATAGAAAAGAATTTTGAACGCGGGAAAGCGGCGCGGGGAGGCAGCACCATTTCTCAGCAATTGTCGAAAAATCTCTACCTTTCTACATCAAAGGATCCTGTCCGGAAACTGAAGGAATTGATCATAACACTTCGGATAGAGAGAACGCTCTCAAAACGAAGGATCTTGGAGATATATTTGAATGTCATTGAGTGGGGAAATGGAGTGTTCGGCGCCGAAGCTGCAGCCCAGAAATATTTCAAGAAAGCTGCGTCGCAACTTACCCGTGAGGAGGCGGCACAAATGGCAGCGGTCATTCCAAGTCCACGCAGACACCAGCCGAATGTCATGTCCAAGTATGTCGCCAACCGTTCTTCAATAATCCTCAGCAGGATGTCGGCCCGGGGAATGTAAAAATCACGGAGTGCTGTTCCGGTGAATGGATCGTGTATGAATATTCATGATGTGAAAGTGCTGATCGAAGAAGGGGAAGGCTTCGAACTGGAATTCAAACGCAAGGTATCATCCCCGAAGAAGATTGCAAAAACGGTATCATCGTTCGCCAATACTCGCGGCGGAATAATTCTGTTCGGGGTGGATGATGACGGCTCCATCGTCGGTGTGGAGAGCGAAAAATCTGAACTGGATCTGATCCGGGAATCAGCGGAATATTATTGCAATCCTCCGGTAACGGTTGCAATTACAATGGTCCCCTGCAATCATCGTGATGTGATTGTCGCTTTCATTGAGGAGAGCGAGCACAAACCGCATTTCGTTGCAGACGATGACGGCGTGCAAAAAGTGTTCATCCGGGTGAACGATAATTCGGTCATCGCCAGCAAAGAAGTAATTAAAGTGTTAAAAGATGAACGGCCGGATAAACCGCCGCTGACCATCACCATTGGAGAGAATGAAAAAAGACTGTTCGAATATCTGGAACTCCATTCACGGATCACCGTGCCGGAATATTCTTCTCTTATCAATATCTCAATTCGCCGCGCATCACGTATTCTGACCACGCTCGTTCGAGCAGGCATTGTCCGAATCCATACGCTGGAGAAACATGATTACTTCACTCTTGCTTCGGAGGATGAAGTATCCGCAGACAGTCGTACAATACGATCCCAAACGCGACAGCGACGTTAAGCGATTGTTTCAACCCATGCATCGGAATCTCGATTGCCATATCCGCCCGTTCGATTATTTCTTTTGATACACCGGTGATTTCATTTCCCATAACAAGGCATAACGGAAAATCTTCCTGCCTCAACTGATAGTATGGAATGCTGCTCGTCGTCAGTTCTACGACACAGATCTTTATCTTCTGCTCCTGTAATTGCTGAATGGCTGTTTCAGGATCTTTATGATATTCCCACGGCACTGTAAGCGTCGATCCCAGGGCAGTCTTTTCGATCTCTTTTCGAGGAGGGACAGGTGTATATCCCGTCAGAAACAATTTGTTCACCAATGCTCCATCAGCACTTCGAAAAATAGATCCGACATTGTAGAGACTGCGAATATTATCTGCTAAGACATAAATGGGATTGCGCTTAATGTTCGGGAATTCTTCGAGTTTCTTGCGATTTTTTGCAATTTCATCATGTGTTAACTTGTGCATTGGGGGTCAGAATGTTTTTGGATGAGAATTCAAAAATGAGTATATTTATATTCAATTTAAGCCAAAAAAAGTGAGATTTGAAGAAAATAATTATCGCCATTGACGGACCTGCCGCATCGGGTAAAAGTACCACCGCCAAACGTGTTGCTGCACAACTCGGTTACCTTCATGTAGATACTGGTGCAATGTATCGCGCAATGGCATTAAAAGTCCTTCGCCAAAGAATCGAACCGCATAATGCTGCATCGATCGCTGCATTGGCGGATACGACGTCCGTTCGACTGGTCTCGACAAACGGCAAAGTGATTGTGATACTGGATGGCGAAGAGGTTAGTGATGAAATCCGCTTGCCGGAAGTGACCAACATAGTCAGTCCGGTTAGCACTGTAACGGAAGTACGAAAGCTGATGGTAAAAGAACAGCGTGCCATGGGTCACGACGGCGGAATCGTGCTGGAAGGAAGGGATATCGGAACGATCGTATTTCCCGATGCGGAATTGAAAATATTTATGATAGCCGATGTTCATGAGCGTGCGGTGCGCAGGAAAAAGGAATTGAACGACAAAGGTGTTGAAGTTGCGCTTGATGTGCTGGAGAAGGAAATCGAAGAACGTGATCGCATCGATTCGGGCCGCTCAGTGAGTCCGTTGCGAAAAGCAGAAGACGCTATCGAACTTGATACGACAAACCTGACTATCGAACAGCAGGTTGAATTTATTGTAGAGAAAGCACGACGGAAGATCGCTTCATGAAAGTAACAGTCGATAATAATTCAGGATTTTGCTGGGGTGTTGTCCGCACGGTGGACATTGCCGAGCAGGAACTTGCCGGTAGTGGAAAATTATATTCGCTTGGAGAAATTATCCACAATCCCGTCGAGATCGAACGGTTGGAAGCCAAAGGGCTGCAAACAGTCCGCCATGAAGATCTTCCGAAATTGAAGGATGCAAAAGTGCTGATCCGTGCTCACGGCGAACCGCCGGAAACGTATCGAAAGATGAAAGAGTGGGGGATCGATGTTATTGATGCGACCTGTCCTGTGGTGACAAAGGTGCAGGAACGCATTCGAAAATTTTATGATAAACAGTATCAGATTGTAATTTTTGGAAAAAAAGATCATGCAGAAGTGATTGGACTTGTCGGACATACAAACGGCACTGCCATCGTGATCAAATCGGTTGCGGAGACAGAGAAACTGGACTTCACAAAAAAGACGGTTCTCTTTTCTCAGACAACCATGGACAAAGAGACGTTTTATGCTATTCGCGACGCGATTAAACTGCGTATCACCGCGGAATTCGAAGTCGGCACGTTTGAAGAGATGGCAATAGATTTCCATGCAAAGGATACAATTTGCGGACAGGTGTCCGGACGGGACAAAAAATTGAGGGAATTTTCCAAGAGTAATGATGTGATGATCTTTGTTGCGGGCAGAATGAGTTCCAACGGAAAAGTATTGTATGAAATAGCGAAATCTGAGAATCCGAAAACATATTTTGTTGAAAACGAATCGGAGTTGCAGAAGGAATGGTTTACAGGAGCGACATCGGTCGGCATCAGCGGCGCAACGTCCACTCCGCAATGGCTGATGGAAAGAATAAAAAAAGAGATCGAAGAACAATATCATTAATGTATTAAGGTCATCCCAATACACTATACAATTCACTAATCAGTAATTCGACCAAGAGCGTCGTGCGAAGTCAGATACCGATGACCGTTTGACAACTCACACAATCCTGGTCTGGTTCTCGTTCTGTATCAAATGAACAGAGAACATGGAGACATGTAATGTCACAAAAAGAAGAAATAGACGTACTCATCGACGAAAAGCCATATTCCGACGAGGAAATGAAGCAGTTGATGGAGATGTATGAAGGAACCCTCGGAAAGATTACCCAGGGCGAAATCGTCAAAGGAAAAATCGTATTCATCGGACACAATGATGTCGTGCTGGATATTGGTTTCAAATCCGAAGGCACCGTGCCGATTGGCGAGTTTCCGAATATTAAAGAATTGAAAATCGGCGATGAAGTAGAAGTATTTCTCGAAAGCATCGAAGATAAAGACGGTCAAATGGTCCTGTCGCGTAAACGGGCAGATTTCATGCGCGTGTGGGAGAAAGTGACCAAATCGTACACCAACGGAGACGTTGTGCAGGGCAAGATCATCCGCCGCATTAAAGGCGGTCTCGTGGTCGATGTGATGGGTATCGATGCGTTCCTTCCCGGTTCGCAGATCGACGTCCGCCCCGTGCGCGATTTCGATGCATTATTAGGAAGAGACATGGACTTCCGCGTGGTGAAAGTGAATCACCCGTCGGAAAATATTGTTGTCAGCCATAAAATTCTCGTTGAAGAGGAACTGGCGGATCAGCGCAAAGCAATCTTGTCCGGCTTGGAAAAAGGACAGATCCTGGAAGGTATCGTCAAAGCGATTTCCGATTTCGGTGTATTCATCGACCTCGGCGGCGTGGACGGCCTCGTGCATATTACCGACCTGTCATGGGGTCGTATCAATCATCCGTCTGAAATCGTGAAGCTTGACCAGACGGTGAACGTTGTCGTTCTTGATTTCGATCAGGAAAAGAAACGTATCTCGCTCGGCATGAAGCAGCTGCAGCCGCATCCGTGGGAAAAGATCGACGAACGCTATCCCATCGGCAAGAAGGTCAGCGGAAAAGTCGTATCGCTTACCGACTACGGCGCATTCATCGAAATCGAAAAAGGGATCGAAGGCCTTATCCACATCTCTGAAATGAGCTGGACGCAGCATGTGAAACATCCGTCCCAGATGGTCTCCATGGGCCAGGTGATCGAAGCGGTCATCTTGTCATTGGATGCTGCCGGAAAGAAGATCTCCCTTGGTATGAAACAGCTGGAACCCGATCCGTGGAGCTCGCTGATGGTAAAATATCCCATTGGTTCGAAGCATACGGGAACGGTTCGCAATCTGACCAACTTCGGCGTCTTCGTCGAACTGGAACAGGGTATCGACGGTTTGATCCACATCTCCGACCTGTCCTGGACAAAGAAGATCCGTCATCCCGGCGAAGTGGTGAAGAAAGGCGACAGCATCGAAGTAATCATTCTCGGTGTGGACGTCGATCAACGCCGAATCTCTCTTGGACACAAACAGTTGAACGACAATCCATGGGATACGTTCGGCAGCCAGTACAAAGTGAATACGGAAGTTGAAGGTAAAGTTGTACGCATTATTGAGAAGGGTGTCATCGTTGAGCTTCCGCTCGGCGTGGACGGTTTCGTTCCGCTCTCTCAATTATCGCAGACTCCGATCAAGAACCTTGCAGAAGCGTTCCAGGTTGGCGACAAGCTGCCGATGACCGTGATCGAATTCGACGGCGAAAGCAAGAAAATCGTCCTGTCCGTGGTGGAATATCTCCGCGGCAAGGAACAAAAGATCATTGATGACTATGTTGCAAAACATAAACTTCCCCCGATCACTCTGAAGGATGCACTCCCGGTGGAGATGACAGCAGAAGAGAAACGCGCGGCGGATGAAGAAGCATCATTGAAATAATACCGTTCCACACAGTGCCGCTCGCTTTGCTGTGAGCGGCACTTCTATTTTATTCCCTTATGAAGGCATCATTCCACACACTCGGCTGTAAATTGAACTACGCGGAAACTGCGTCGTTAGAGCGGCAGTTTAAGGATCGTGGGTTCGAGATTGTTCCGTTCACCGAGCAGTCCGATGTTTGCATCATCAATACCTGTTCGGTCACCGAACGTGCGGACCGGGAAGCACGACAGATCGTCCGCCGGGCCTTGCGTTCTTCTCCGAACGCCTTTGTTGCCGTGGTGGGCTGCTACGCACAGCTCGATCCGGAAGTGATCGCATCCATTGACGGTGTTGACATGGTGCTCGGCGCAAGTGAAAAATTCCGTCTGTTCGATTTTGCCGATTCCTTCAAAAAGTTCGCTTCTCCCAAAGTATTTGTTTCCCCGATCACTTCCGTCAATGATTTCGGTCCGGCCTACTCCGGCGGCGTTGATGAACGAACACGGGCTTTCCTGAAAGTGCAGGATGGATGTGATTTTAATTGTTCTTTTTGCACTATACCGTTGGCGCGCGGTGAAAGCAGAAGCCAATCGATTGATGCGTGCGTTGCACAAGCAAAAGAACTGGTCGCGGCAGGATATAAAGAAATCATTTTGACTGGCGTGAATGTAGGTGATTTCGGAAAGAATAACGGAAGAACTTTTCTGGAATTATTGAAGGAATTAAATGCCGTTGACGGTATCGATCGTATCAGAGTCAGTTCCATCGAACCGAACTTGTTGCATGATGAGTTGATCGATTTCTGGTTAGCGTCGGAAAAGATATGCAATCATTTCCATATTCCGCTGCAGAACGGTACTGATGAAATCCTGCGCACAATGCGTCGTCGATATACATCGGAATATTACAACACACTCGTCCGAAATATCCGTCAGAAAGCTCCGGATGCGAGTATCGGCGTGGATGTCATTGTCGGTTTTCCCGGAGAGACGGAAAAACTCTTCGAGCAGAATTTTTCGTTCATCCACGAATTGCCGGTAAGTTACCTGCATGTTTTCACCTATTCAGAACGGCCGAATACCCCTTCGATTGGATTTCCCGGAAGAGTTGAACCGAGGATCCGGTATTCACACAGTGACAAGCTCCGCATTTTGGGACAGATGAAGAAATCAGCTTTTTATCAGTCACAAAAAGGCAAAATTCGCCCCGTGCTGATCGAAGGTGCAATCGAAGAAAATATGTTGTCCGGTTATACGGATAATTATGTTCGCGTTCGGGTGCCGTATCATCCCGCGTTGGAAAATGCCGTAGCAACGGTACGGATCGGTGAGTTTTCTGGAGATGCATGTGCGGCTGAAATCGTGCAAGTGACATCATCACAATCAATCATCACTCCGATGCTGCCGGTGTTGAATTCGGCTGTTCGATAAAAGGACGATACTAAAGATCTTGTTACTACTTCAACGAACCATGTTTTGTACTGAAAAACATCATCTCTTTTTGAGGAGTAGTATGAAAAACATAACAATAGTTTTGCTGTTCTTTGTTTGCGGCGTATCATTGTTCGCTCAGGAAAAGTATTTTCATTTACGTTCGGAGCTTACCCGGTCGATCGAATCGCCGGTGACAATTCAGGATATAGTTCCTGAGACAAAGAAATCCGGTACGAAAGCGGTTCTCTATTCCCTTTTGCTGCCGGGGATGGGGGAATTATACGCCGACAGATTTGATCAGGGACGATATTCGTTGATAGCGGAAGGGGGATTGTGGCTCACGTATTTCTCATTCCAGCAATATGGAGACTGGATCCGGAACGATGCGCGAAAGTTCGCAGCTTCCCATGCCGGTGCTTCAACATCCGGCAAGAACGATCAATATTTTGTCGATCTTGGAAATTTCAATGATACCTACGAGTATAATGAAAAACAGTTGAGAGACAGGGAATTAGAAAATGTCTACGATCCTAAAGCTGGATATTTCTGGAAATGGGATTCCGAGTTCAATCGCAGGGAATATCGTGCTATGCGTGTTTCCAGCGAGAGAGTGTTGAACAATTCAAAATTCATTATCGCATCCATTGTGGTGAACAGAATTATCAGCGCAATAAATGCTGCCCGGCTGGTGCGGGAGTATAATTCCAGGGTCAATGATGAATTAGGTTCATGGCGGTTGGAATCATCCCTGATTGATAACGGGCTGAGGCCGGATGGCATGAAACTGAGTATTATACACAGTTTTTAAATTAAGCCCCGCGCAGCGGGGCTTTTTTATATGAAACGGAATATTAAATTAACAATCGAGTATGATGGAACGGAATTCGCCGGCTGGCAGCGTCAGCCCAATGGTAGGACTGTTCAGGAAGAAATCGAAAAGACTCTTGCAACGATAACGCAGAAGTCAACACCGATAGTTGGTGCCGGAAGAACGGATAGCGGTGTCCATGCCCGCGGACAGGTGGCAAATTTTTATTCCGAAAGTTTGTTGACTGTGAGTGACTTTCATCGTGCGCTCAACGGATTATTGCCGGAGGATATAGTTATTCATTCTGTTGAAGAAGCGGAGGAGAATTTTTCTGCGAGATATTCGGCGACAGGGAGGGAATACCAGTATTTTATTTCCCAACAACCTTCTGCAATCGAACGGAAATTTCGCTGGCAGCTTCGCTACCAGTTCGACATCGAAAAAATGAACCGGGCAGCGCAGTCGATCCTTGGTGTTCGCGACTTTAGTGCATTTTGCAAGACCGATTCTGAAACAGAGCATTACTTCTGCGACGTTCGATACTCTTGTTGGCGGAAGGAGAATGGTTCTTTAATCTATTTCGTTACAGCGAATCGCTTTCTGCATGGAATGGTGCGTGCATTGGTTGGAACAATGGTCGATGTTGGCAGAGGTTTCACTCCGGAAGAGAGTTTTCAATCGATTTTGCAATCAAAAGACCGTTCAAATGCCGGTCAGTCGGCTCCTGCACGTGGATTGTTCTTAGAACGCGTAACTTATTGAATATCAACGAGTTTTAGAGTAAATTCATCTATGATACAAGCGGCAATACATACATTAGTAGAAAAATCCGATCTGACCAAACAAGAAACGTATGATGTTATTGTTGAAATTATGTCAGGGAAATCAAGCGAAATAATGATTTCCTCCTTTCTTACTGCATTGCGGATGAAAGGGGAGATTGTTCCAGAAATTTCCGGTGCCGCGCTTGCAATGAGAGAAATGTCCACAAAGATCCGGACAAAACATGAGCATGTTATCGATACTTGCGGTACGGGTGGAGATGGACTTGGTACTTTCAATATTTCCACCGCATCGGCGCTTGTTGCCGCTTCTGCCGGAGCTATTGTTGCAAAACACGGTAATCGTGCTGTTTCCAGTAAATGCGGCAGTGCAGACGTGCTGAAAGCGCTTGGGGTCAATATCGAAATTCCCAAAGAAAAAGTTGAACATTGTTTGGACGAAATCGGCATTGCATTTTTATTCGCTCCCATGCTCCATGGCGCCATGAAGTATGCCGCACCAATTCGACGGGAATTGGGGATGCGGACCATTTTCAATGTCTTAGGCCCGCTGACTAACCCTGCCGGTGCAAAGCGTCAGGTCATGGGAGTTTTCCGTCGCGGATTGACTGATATTCTCGCCAATGTGTTACTCGATCTCGGAACAGAACGTGCGCTGATCGTTCACGGCAACGGAGGGATGGATGAAATATCGACAATTGGCGAAACAAGAATAAGCGAGATTAAAGACGGGAAGGTGAATACGTATTTGTTCCAACTTGACTCCGTTGGGATACCGGCGGCGAATATATCGGATCTGGCAGGAGGCGGGACAGACGAGAATATGAGGATTATTGAATCAATTGTGCGCGGTGAAAAGGGTGCGCCGAGGGATATTGTCATATTGAATGCAGGCGCAGCGATCTATGTTGCCGGTATCGCAGAATCAGTGAAAGAAGGTGTTGGAATTGCTGCAAATGCGATAGATTCCGGTGCTGCAGAAAAAAAATTGAACGACTTGATCGAGTTTACTAATGCGTAACTCACAATTAAAAGAAAAGCAGCAAGTGTCATTCGTCCGTTCTCTCTTTCAAAGGTTCTCATTCCTTAAGAAGAAAGCAGTATCTGAAGAGGAAGTGATCCAATTGTTGGAGGAAGGTGAACGCAGCGGAGCCATCGACAAGACAGAACATGACCTGATCAAAAGCATCCTGGAATTTACCGATACAACGGTGAAAGAAGTGATGGTTCCCCGGACAGATGTTTTTGCTATGGATATCACGACGCCCCGCGATCGACTGTTGAACTCGCTGATCGATCAAGGATTCACTCGTGTGCCGGTCTATCGTGAATCGATCGACCATATCGTCGGGATCATTTATACGAAGGACTTGATCGGCATGCTCGAACACCGGGACCTGATCATTCTGCAGGATGTCATTCGTCCCGCCTATCTTGTGCCGGAATCGAAGAAGATCAGCGTTCTGCTGAAGGAATTGCAAAAAAACCGGCAGCATATGGCAATTGTCATCGATGAATTCGGGGGAACGGAAGGAATTATCACCATCGAAGATATCGTGGAGGAGATCGTCGGTGAGATTAGAGATGAATACGATGAAGAACAAAACGACGTTGAAACAACGAGCGACGGTTCCACGATTGTAAACGGCGGAATGAGCATCCATGATTTTAACGATCGGTTCAAGACGAATATTCCGGAGGATTCACAATACGATACGATTAGCGGATTTCTCCATTCCCAGACGGAGCGCATCCCCGAGCTGCACGAGGAGGTCCGGTATGAGAATGTCTGTTTTGTGGTTGTTAAAAAAAATGAACGCCGTATCCGTCAAGTGAAAATTAAACTCTTACCGAAGGAAATAACACAGATCAATGAATAAGATTCTTACCGAAATTCTGGAGCACAAGAAAACTGAAGTTGAACGGCTTAAGATAACTGCCCCGTTTGATCAACTAATCGAACAGGCGTGGCAGTCTCCCGCCGTGCTGGATTTCGGACTGGCGTTGAAAAATGACGATGGCATCGCCTGTATTGCCGAAATCAAAAAAGCGTCTCCGTCCAAAGGGGTTATCACCAGGGATTTCATCCCGACAAAGATCGCTCGTGAATATAAAGAGGGAGGCGCCAGGGCAATTTCTGTCCTGACCGATGAAAAATATTTCCAGGGAAAATCTGATTTTGTTGCCGCTGCAAAGAGTGCTTCATTCCTCCCAATTCTGCGTAAAGATTTTATTGTTGATGAATATCAAATTTATGAATCCCGCGTTATGGGAGCCGATGCCATACTGCTGATTGTTGCGGCATTAAATGATGTACAATTACGGTCGTTTTTGGCAACAGCGGAAGACTTGTCGCTTTCTGTTCTTGTGGAATGTCATGCGAAAGAAGAGATAGAACGGGCTCTTGATGCCGGTGCAACGATTATCGGCATCAATAATCGGGATCTGCAATCATTTAGCGTAAATGTGGATCTTTCCTTAATGTTAAAAAACTTTATCCCCAATTCCTGCACCACGGTCAGTGAAAGCGGTATCAAAAACTTCAATACTGTCGAACGGCTGGCGCAGGCGGGATTTGATGCCATTCTTGTTGGCGAGCATTTAATGGCACAGCCGCACCGCCGGGAAGCGTTGCAAGATCTGTTACGGATGCCGGAGCGGAATCGATGAGTCCGTATTTCATCAAGATCTGCGGCATTACAAATTATGAAGATGCCGTGCGTGCGATCGATGCGGGAGCAACTGCGATCGGTTTCAATTTTTACAAACAGAGTAAACGATATATACCGCCGACTGCAGCGAAGGAGATTGCAGAAAAGATTAGAGGGAAAATCTCCATCGTCGGACTCTTCGTCAATGAAGATCCCGCTGCAGTACGATCTGCTGGGGCGCTGGTGAAATTGACCTACTGCCAGTTTCACGGTGATGAAGATCCTGAATATGTCAACCAATTTTCCAACGCTATCAAAACATTCCGGGTGAACAATTCATTGAAAGATGTCTATTTCGATGATTATCATGCGGCGGCATTTCTGCTTGATGCCTACGATGAGAAAGAGTACGGAGGGACAGGAAAAAATTTCAATTGGCTGCTTGCGCGAGAGGCAAACGAATTTGGCAAGATCATCATTGCGGGCGGATTGACGGAAGGGAATGTGCGTGAGGCTGTTGAAACTGTCCGTCCCTGGGGCGTTGATGTCAGCAGCGGTGTAGAATCCGGTCCGGGGAAAAAAGACAAAGAAAAGATGAGGCTATTCGTAGAAAATGCTCGGCAGTCTCTTGAACAGCAACTTGAACTATAAAAGAAAATTCTCATGAGCTATCCCAACGTACCAGATGAACGAGGACATTTCGGAATTTACGGCGGCCGTTATATTCCGGAGACTTTATTTCCGGCTGCGGAAGAACTGACGGCGTGGTACGGAAGATTGAAGAACGACGAATCGTTTCAAAAAGAATATCGCTACTATCTGAAATACTTCGTGGGACGGGAAACGCCGTTGTTTTTTGCCGAACGGTTGACGAAAGAATCCGGCGGAGCAAAAATATATTTAAAGAGAGAGGATCTCTGCCATACCGGCGCACATAAGATCAACAATACTATCGGACAAATACTTATCGCCCAACGAATGGGGAAGAAACGGATTATCGCCGAGACCGGCGCGGGACAACACGGTGTCGCAACAGCTACAGTGTGTGCATTGTTCGGTTTGCAATGTATCGTCTATATGGGCGAAGAGGATATGGAACGGCAGGCTCCGAATGTGTACCGAATGAAATTACTGGGAGCAGAGGTTCGACCTGTTTCGTCCGGAAGCAAGACATTGAAAGATGCAACGAGCGAAGCGATCCGCGATTGGGTGACGAATGTTCGGGACACGTTTTATATTATCGGCTCTGTTGTCGGTATGCATCCGTATCCTATGATGGTGAGGGATTTTCAGTCTGTCATCGGCGAAGAAACACGACGCCAGATGTTGGAGCAGGAACAACGGCTTCCGGATGCGGTGATCGCTTGTGTTGGCGGAGGGAGCAATGCTATGGGAATATTTTACCCTTTCCTGAATGATGTTCCCGGAGTAAAATTAATTGGTGTTGAAGCTGCTGGATACGGATTGGAATCGGGAAAACATTCCGCTGCATTGGCGAAAGGTTCACGAGGAGTGCTGCATGGTTCCATGCAGTATCTTTTGCAGGACCAGAACGGACAAATTGAGATTGCTCATTCAATTTCTGCCGGACTCGATTATCCCGGTGTCGGACCGGAACACTGTTATTTAATGGACAACAAGTACGTTGAGTATGTCTCCATCACCGATACGGAAGCATTGAATGCATTGCAACTGCTTGCCCGTAAGGAGGGGATCATTCCGGCGTTGGAATCAGCGCACGCTGTGGCGTATGCCGTGAAATTGGCAAGCACAATGAAAATAGATCAGACGATCGTCGTTAATCTTTCGGGACGCGGCGACAAGGATCTTGGGACTGTTATGAAAGAATTGAAGTTGTAGTTCGATGAAGGTATCGGTCATTATCACTTCTTGGAATACGAAACTCTTATTGCAAACATGTTTGCAGACCATTCGATCATTTCCGCCAGTTGTTCCGTTTGAAACGATCGTGGTGGATAATGGCTCCAATGATGCGTCTGCCGCAATGGTCGAAAAAGAATTCCCTGAAGTGCTGTTGATAAAAAATGCGGTAAACACAGGGTACGCTGGCGGAAATAATATTGGATTCAAACGCTCACGGGGAGAGTTTGTGCTGCTGTTGGGAAGTGATACGGAAATGCTTCAGGAAACGATTCAGCGATTGTCTGACTATCTCGATTCCCACCCGGATGTTGGGATTGTTTCATGCCGGTTGGAATCTCCAGACGGATCACTGCAGCATTCCTGTAAACAGTTCCCTTCTGTCGCCAACGCGGTAGCTATGTATTGTTCGCTTCATTTCCTGAACAAAAAATATCTGATGTGGGATTTTGATCATATGACCGAAAGGGAGATTGATCAGCCGGATGCGACGTGTGTGATGATCCGCCGTGCTGCGTTGGATCAATGGATCTTCGATGAACGGTTCTCCATTCTTTACAACGATGTGGATCTTTGTCAACGGGTGAAACGCAAGGGATGGAAGATTGTGTATATCCCGACCGCGACGATCGTTCATCATGGCAGCCAAAGCACGAAACAAGCCCCGCCTAATGTCCGATTGGTCATGTATCAGAATATTTTATTGTATTATCAAACATACTTTGGTACTGCAGCGCGCATTGCTTTGACACCAATTCTCTTTTTACGGTTCCTGATTGCTACTAAGAGCATATCCGGCATCACTCTTTTTTATTCACTTGATAAGGCGCGATTGTCATGATCGGGGAAGATATTCGGAATATCGTTTTTCGGGACACCAACACGTACTATAATTCGATGCCCGAAGGATTGGTAGCACGGCAGCTGATATCGTTTGTCCGCAAGCACGCAACAGGATCGATTCTCGATCTGGGCTGTGCTACTGGAAATTATTCAGTCATGCTAAAGAATCTAGGGTACAATGTGAAGGCCGCCGATATAAATCCGGAATATGTTCTCCGGGCGAAGGAACGCGGGATCGAAGCAGTAGTGATCGATGGCCGTGTCCCGTTTCCGGACAAATCGTTTGATACCGTTATCTGTTTCGAAGTGATCGAACATGTTGTCGATTTGGACGTTGTTCTGAATGAAGCAAAACGGCTTGCGAAAAGGACAGTGTTATTCACAACGCCAAATTCCGAACACGTGACGGAATTGATTCAACAAGGATTGTTGTACGAACACTTTGCCGAATTGGATCATAAAAATTTCTTTACGAAGAACTCTCTGACTAAGGCTTTGCAAAAACATTTTGCCCATGTGGAAGTGAAAAAAGGAGACGGGATAAATCCGATGGCATTGATTGGTTTTACACCGGTTCGCATGCTGGGAAAACTGTTGACGAAAATTGGAATTATTCGGCCAACGTATCATTTTCGACTGTTTGCCGTGTGCAGGTAATTGAAAAAGAGAAATCCCAATAAAAGTTTTTCATTAAGGATCAATCGTTATGTATACCGAAATATCCAAATGCCGAATCAGCCAAAGTACAAATCTCATTACGGTATTATCATTGGGTGAACAATACTTGACGGGAGTTTTTCCTAAGAGGGTAGATGAGAAGGTCACCAAAGGTCCTCTGGATCTTGTCTGGTGTCCGGAGAGCGGATTGCTGCAAATGAAACAATCGTACAGCCTCGAAGAGATGTACGGGGATAATTATGGATATCGATCCGGTCTAAATGCTTCCATGGTCCGGCATTTGGAACATAAGATTAAAACTCTCGAACGGATGGTGAACCTTAATGATACCGATCTGGTAATCGATATCGGCAGTAACGATGCCACCTCATTGAAAGCGTATTCCGGCAAGCATCGGAAGATCGGTATCGATCCCACCGGACTGAAATTCAAAGAGTTTTATACAGACACCATTACATTGATTCCTGAGTTCTTCAGTGAAAAGACTTTTCATGCGAATTTCCCCGGGAAGAAAGCTAAGATTATCACATCCATAGCGATGTTTTATGATCTTGAATCGCCGATGAATTTTGTCAGGGATATCGAGCAGTGTCTGGCCGACGACGGCATTTGGCATTTCGAACAGAGTTACATGCCCAGCATGCTCCGGACAAATAGTTACGATACAATCTGTCATGAACATCTTGAGTTTTACTCCTTGAAAGTGGTAAAAAGCATTCTGGAACAGTGTGGATTGCAAGTGATTGATGTGCAGATGAACTCCATCAACGGAGGGAGTTTTGCAGTGACCGCAAGTAAAAAAAGATCACAATTCGTTCCGAACCGTCCCATTATTGAGTGGCTGCTGCAGCAGGAGAGTGATATGGGGCTCGACAATCCAAAACCGTATCGGGAATTCGAGGAACGGGTATTCCGTCATCGAAAGAATCTCACTTCACTGATTGAAGCATTGGTTGCCGATGGGAAGAAAATTATCGGATACGGTGCGAGTACAAAGGGGAATGTATTATTACAATTCTGCGGCTTGACGAGCAAACATATTCCATTCATCGCTGAAGTAAACAAGGACAAATTCGGATCGTTCACACCCGGAACACATATCCCGATTATTTCTGAAGCGGAAGCGAAAGCAATGAATCCCGATTACTTCCTGGTTCTTCCGTGGCATTTTAAAGACAATATCCTTTCCCGGGAAAAAGAATATTCTGCGAAAGGCGGCAAGTTCATTTTCCCTCTACCGGAAATCGAAATCATTTAGGCTGGAGCGATGGAAAACTCTACTACTGCGATAATCTTCGGTTCGAACGGTCAGGACGGCTATTATTTAAAACAGCTGCTTGAGCAGCACGGTATTCGATGTATATGTATATCCAGAAGTGGGGATGCTGTTCACGGAGATGTCGGTAACCGGGACTTTGTTGAAGAGCAGATCAAACAACATCTGCCGGGATACATCTTCCATTTTGCTGCACGGTCATCAACACATCATTCTGCGATGTTTGAAAATCACCACACCATTTGTACCGGGACACTTAATATCCTGGAAGCGGTGAAGGATCATTCGCCAAATTCAAAAGTGTTTATCTCCGGAAGCGCTATGCAATTCAAGAATGCAGGAACACCAATTGATGAGCAGACTCCGTTCGATGCATCCAGTCCGTATTCCGTCGCCCGCATTCAGTCCGTTTATGCAGCCAGATATTACCGTGAGAAATTCGGCATTGCAGTGTATGTCGGATATTTCTTTAATCATGACAGTCCGCTGCGGACTGAACACCATGTTAATCAAAAGATTGTTCTGGCAGTGAAACACATTCAATCCGGCAGTTCGGAAATGCTTAAGCTCGGAAATATCAATGTGAAAAAAGAGTTTTCTTTTGCAGGAGATGTGGTGAAGGCGGTATGGATTCTTGTCAATCAGTCGAATATCTTTGAAGCAGTCATCGGCAGTGGTAAAGCGTACAGTATTAAGGAATGGGTGGAATATTGCTTTGCGAAGACCGGCATGGACTGGAAAAACCATGTTACTGCGCAAGAAGGATTTATCCATGAATACGATACGCTGGTCAGTAAACCGGATTTGATGCAAAGCCTGGGGTGGAAACCGACAGTTGAATTCCATCGCCTTGCGGACATGATGATGGAGCTATAAACGTTTTTCAGAAGCAATGCCCAGCAATTCATAGTGTGTGGATTTGTTGGCGTGATGAAATAATCATAACCGTGAACACTTTGAAAGCATCGCTACATCGTAATCATTCCTTGAAAAAGAATATCTCCGCAAATTTTGCCGGCACTATCTGGCAGGCGCTGATGAATGTATTGTTCATTCCCTTGTATATCAAATTCATGGGAATCGAATCGTGGGGGCTTGTGGGCATTTTTGCAACTTTGCAAGGGATTTTCAGCCTTCTGGATATGGGATTGTCTGGAACTCTCAACAGGGAACTGGCGAGACTTTCCGTTCTACCAGAAAAAGAACAGGAGATGAGAAATCTTGTAAGAACACTTGAGACAATCTATTGGTGTATTGCACTATTTGTCGGAACTATTATTATTGGATCATCCCCATTCATTGCAACGCATTGGATTAATGCCGGTAGTTTGAATTATGAAACAATTCAACTTGCATTAATCTATATGGGAATCATTACAACGCTTCAAATGCCCGCAGGCTTTTATTCCGGCGGATTGATGGGGTTACAGAAACAAATACAACTCAATAGCATTAATGTGGTTATGAGTACATTCCGCGGTGCTGGTGCAGTGCTGATCCTTTGGTTGTTTTCTCCAACAATACAGACTTTTTTTTTATGGCAAATTCTTTCAAGTTTGTTCAGTGTATTCATTCTTGGATATTTCCTCTGGCGATCGCTTCCAAAACATGAATCAAAAACTGTTTTCCAAAAACAACTACTGCTAAGAGTTTGGAAATTTGCGGCTGGAATAAGCGGTATTTCCATCCTTGGTGTTTTTCTTACTCAGTTGGATAAAATCATCCTAAGCAAGATGTTATCCCTTGAACTGTTTGGCTATTATATGTTGGCGACTGTTGTTGCGATGAGTCTCGGCAGACTGTTCACACCAGTTTTTTACAGCATTTATCCTCGGTTCACCCAGTTAGTGTCCACCAATAATCAGGATGAATTAATTACATTGTATCACAAAAGCTCTCAGTTCTTTGCCGTGCTTGTCCTGCCGGCTGCGATAGTACTCGCATTATTCTCTAAGGAAATAATGCTCCTATGGACTCAAAATCCTGAAACTGCAGAACATACATATTTAATTGTAAGTATAATGATTATTGGTACAGCGCTCAATGGATTAGTCAATCCGCCTTATGCATTGCAATTAGCTTTTGGATGGACAAGGCTGCCGTTTTTTGTCAATCTCATTTCAGTAATTCTTTTTATTCCACTTATAATACTATTGACCACATATTATGGTGCACTGGGCGGTGCCTTTGCCTGGCTGGTATTAAATATTGGATTTCTTCTTTTCTGGGTGCCCGTTATGCACAAACGGTTATTACAACAAGAACAATGGAGTTGGTATTGGCACGATGTTTTCGTGCCATTGATGGCAAGTATTATTATCGCTGGTTGTGGAAGGTTATTGTTGAGTCGATCATATTCGCCAGCGGAAACAATTATTTATATTTTCCTCATTTCCTGTGCGACACTCGGATTCACTGCATTAGCAACACCTGTCACAAGAGTTTGGATATTATCACAATTTCGTAAATCAAGGATATCATAATTCTATAATGCACACAGACAATAAACAAACTCGTAATGCATCAATAGCGAAAACAGTTAATACCTATTATTCGCAATTCGGGGAAGATAAAATTCTATTTGAGGTATTTCAGAAAAAGACGAAGGGTTTTTGCATTGAAGTAGGAGCCAATAACGGTGTCGATGACAGTACAACATTGTTTTTCGAAAATCTTGGATGGAAGTGCATATTGGTTGAACCCAATCCCTTTCTCTGTCAACAAATTCGTATGGTGCGTAATGCATTGTTATATGAGTACGCCGCATCACATCAAAAAGACACAAAAACTCTCTATATCGTCGAAGGGGCTCAACGATCGGACGGACTTTCGACGATCAGCACCAATGAAGAAGTTCATGCTAACATAGAGCGTCATGGATTTAGTACGCAGTCTGTGTCCGTACAAACGACCACATTGGATGATATTCTAATGCATGCACATATTGACCAACAAATTGATTTTATTTCGATTGATGTTGAAGGACATGAACGTGAAGTCCTTGAAGGTTTTTCTATTGATAAATGGAGACCGTATATAGTTCTCGTCGAAGACAATTCTGAATTAAGAAATACTAATGTCGTTACATATTTAAAACAATATGGATACGTTCGATTTAAGAGAACAGGTGTTAATGATTGGTATGCACATACATCATCTCATCAGCTTGTGAACCTCAGATCCATCATAAAAATGCAATGGTTGATAGCAAAAAGTAAGATTCTGCATCTTCTTAAACAAATATCATTTCTAAGAAAAATAAAAAGATTGCTGCAATCCATTTAAGTATTCATGGTTTTGTAATTTAAAAGAAATTAAATGATCACAGTATTGTTAGACGGCGTATTATTAGCGGAAAGTGAGATGTTACAAAACAACCGGAACGGGATGATCCGGATTGCAGAAGAGATTCTTTATGAATTGGTCAAGAACAATCAATTGGATATCTCTTTCATGAATACGATGTATTCAAAAAAATACGATGCTCATCTCCGTTCGTATTTGCAGAAACACTATCCTCAACTTGAGCATTCTGTTGTTTCAAAAGTGCCGCGCTACTCTTCTCAGTTGAAGGGTATTCATCGGGCGATGTGGGAAATAGCGAAATTGTTCTCCTTACAGGTGAATACTATTTCAACGTTGAAAGGAGATATCTTTCATTCGTTCTATTACCCCTTCCCGGAAAATATCCGAAATAATCACAAACTTACAAAAAGTATTACATTATTGGATATTATTCCATTACGCTTCAAGGGGTATGACAAAAAACTTATAGCTTTGACAAAACAAGTACTTCAAAGTGTCGTTCCGAACTATGCTATTGCAATTTCTGAATTTACAAAACAAGATGTATTGGCGTATGATAAGAATATTGACGCAGAACGAGTATTTGTAGTTCCACTCGCTGCATCAAAAGAACTTTTCTTCCAAAATGTTCATCCGGAAGATCGATACCGCGTTCAAAAGAAATACGGATTACCTGAAAAGTATTTCCTATGCATCTCATCGACGGATATCCGGAAGAATATTGAACATTTGATCCATTGTTTTAATCTATTCATGCTCCAAGAAAAACCGAACGATCTGTATCTGGTTCTGACGGGGAATACAATGTCCAGCTATTCTTTGCTGGATTCATTGAATATCAGCAGCACTGTGCGGAAGAAGATCATTATCACGGAAAAATATATTGAGAACGAGGATCTTTCAGCCGTTTACAGCAACGCGCTCTGCTTCTTTTTCATGTCTTTTTATGAGGGATTCGGGTTGCCAGTTTTAGAAGCGATGCAATGCGGTGTTCCCGTCGTAACGTCCAATGTCAGTTCCATGCCTGAAGTTGCGGGTAATGCAGCTATCTTGATCGATCCGCAGGATACAACAGCACTGTGCAACACGATGCAAGCAGTATACAATCATGATGCACTCAGAAAAAAATATTCAGAATTGGGATTAGCGAGATCAAAGGAGTTTTCCTGGCAAAAAAGTGCAGTGGAATATGCGAAGATTTTCAAAACGATAGCAGCGAATCCATTGGGAAAAGTTAAATAATACGAACAGCGTATGAGTAAGTGCATATTATCGATCTGTATTGCAACGTATAACCGTGCTAGATTTATCAGTGAAACGTTGGAAAGTGTCTTACCGCAATTGACTGGTGAAGTGGAAGTTGTTGTTGTCGACGGTGCATCAACCGATGCCACAGAAGCTATCATGAATGAATTCGTGAAAAGGTCAAATAGGATCCGGTATTTCAGATTACCGCAAAAGGGAGGCGTTGATCAAGACTATAACAAATCGGTGGAACTGGCGCAGGGAGAAATGTGCTGGTTGTTTACGGATGATGATATTCTGAAGCCGGGTGCGATCGCAGCAGTGATGAATGCGATTTCACAGAACCACTCACTCATTGTTGTCAATGCAGAGATTCGAAACACTGATTTGTCGAAAACACTACAATCCCATCGGATGCAGATCCTTGAAGATACTATCTATGCTGAGAAGGATTCTGAAAAACTCTTTATTGATATGGCAGATTATTTAACCTTCATCGGGGCAGTGATTATCCGGAAAAGTGTTTGGATGTCGAGAGAGCGGCAACGGTATTACGGAACTGAATTTATCCATATCGGAGTTTTGTTTCAAGAGGTCATACCCGGCACTTCGAAAGTCATTGCTGAACCGTATATCGTTATACGATACGGTAATGCCCAGTGGGAATCCCGCCGTTTCAATATCTGGATGTTCAAATGGCCGAAATTGATCTGGTCTTTTAAGAATATTTCCGATACAGCAAAGATGCAGGTAGTTTCTCCCGAACCATGGAGAAGCATTCGGTCTCTTATTGTAAAACGAAGCGACGGTGAATATAATCTTCAGATGTACCGCAATTATTTGGCAGGCCAAATCGCAGGCACGATCTGGAAAGCATGTGCGATAATTATCAGTCTCTTCCCAAGATGGATTATAATGAGTGTCCGTATTGTGTATGCATGCTCCAAGAAATTGTAATTCGTGAATAATGAGTGATAAAAAATCAACAAACAATAGATTCTTATTCTCTAGTGACTATCATTGATGCCGCACGTTAGTATTATCATACCGAACTTTAATGGTGCGGAACATTTGGATATCTGCCTGAACTCTATAAGCAGTCAAATATTCACTGATTATGAGATCATCGTCGTTGACAACGGATCTTCAGATCATTCTATCCCATTACTTCAATCCCGGCAACAAAAGATTATTGTTTTCCCATTGTCCGAAAATAAGGGCTTTGCGGCCGCAGTCAACTATGGGATTCAACGTTCTAACGGTTCGCTCATAGCATTGCTGAACAATGACATTGAATTAGAAGCTCAATGGCTTCGGTCGATGGTGAATGCCATTGAATCCGATAACATGCTTGGTTCCATTGCATGCAAAATGTTGAATTATTATGACAGGACAGTGATCGATGCCGCAGGTGATATTCTGACTCGTGCCGGAAACATTATCGGACGCGGATACGGTGATAAGGATTCAGCAAAATACGATAAAATTGAATATGTCTTTGGCGCATGCGCAGGTGCCGGATTGTATCGTAAGGAAGTTTTTGAGACCGTCGGTTATTTTGACGAAGATTATTTTGCATGGTTTGAGGATGCCGATCATCATTTTCGATCACAATTAGCTGGATATAAGTCTCTCTATGTTCCTGCTGCCCGTTGTTTTCATAAACGAGGGGCGACTGCAAAAAAAATGTCAGAACTGGCAGTTCGGCTTCATGCCCGAAATCATTTGTATTATTTGATCATTAATATTCCATCAAGAATATTTTGGACAAATATCATATTTATCGTTTTCAGTCGTTTGAAAAATTGGGCGGCCATTATCCGTGATGGAGATTCAAAAGCTCTTATCTGGGCTTGGTGGATGGTTATAAAGAAATTGCCGGTACTATTAGCGAAGAGACGACGGATTCAATCGAGCAGAAAAGTCTCGCTTACGTATATCAGAAAAATGATAATTCAATGACGATGAATCAAAATCATAAAACTTCTATCCTCATCGTCAATTACAACGGCAAACACTTTCTGCAAGATTGTCTTCCTCCGGTGTTGCAACAGCTAGCTGAAGGGGATGAGGTGATTGTTGTTGACAATGCTTCCTCTGATGGCAGCTCAGCATTTCTCAGAGATGAATTTCCTATAGTACGACTAATTGAAAGTGCTAAGAATCTTGGTTTTGCCGGAGGGAACAATCTCGGCGTGATGAATGCAAAAGGTGCATATATCGTCCTGTTGAACAACGATACCATTGTTCACCCCGGTTGGTTGGCGGGATTAAAAAAGGCCGTTACGGACGAACGGGTCGCTTGTGCATCATCCTTGATTCGTACGGAAGGAATTCCTGATCGGTATTATGAAAAGAATGGGTCGATCAATTTTCTGGGACATAATATCATGCGGATATTCGATGAACCAACCGATATTTTCTTTGCCGGCGGCGCTTCAATGATCTTTAAGAAAGATATTCTCGGAACACCGTTCGACGATGATTATTTTGTGTATGCGGAAGATGTGTATCTCGGCCTGAGGACAAGATTTATGGGATACCAAATACGGCACACGAATGATTCAACCGTAGCCCATTTCGGAAGTGGGACTTCAAAAAAACAACAAAGCACATTCTTGACGTATTACCAGGAACGGAACAGATTGTTGAATACGTTCCTATTCTTTTCTGCCATAACTATTTTGAAAGTAATGCCTTTAATCATTGCAAACTGTTTCGGAAAGTGTTCTGCGTCGCTTCTGGGAAAGAAATACTCATTATCAGGATTATTGCGCGCGTATGGCTGGTTTTTCATCAACATTCGAACGATGGTGCGGAAAAGACATCGGTTGCGAGCGGAACGAACAGTGCATGAATATGAGGTGATACGACATATGACCGGGAAATTGACGAACGGAGAAAGCGCTGTCGGAAAAATCGTGAACGCCGTTGCACTATCGTATTGCAGGTTCGTACAACTTAACGTTATTGAGTTGTCAAAATGAACGTCAGTATTATAATAGTCAATTTTAACGGATTGCGATATACAAGGCATTGCCTGGAATCGTTCTTTCGCTATCATGGTGCTAAATCAATTGAAGTAATTGTCATCGATAACAATTCGACTGATGGTTCACAACAGGAATTGCCTCGTTTGTTTCCTTCTATTCAATTCATTCCTTTGGATAAAAATGTGGGATTTGGAGGTGCTAATAACATAGGCGCCCGCCATTCAACAGGTAGGATGCTCTATTTTATCAATAACGATACTATCTTCATAAATGAATCTATTTCCGAGTTGGTAAAAATACTTTCCTCCCACAATAAGTATGGAATTGTTGCGCCCCAACTGTTGAATGAGGATCGTTCATTTCAACAATCCTTCGGGCAGTTTCCCACGATTCAAACTGAATTTGAGACGAAACACATTGCTGAAAACTATTCGCTTCAACTGGATGTGGATTCACCAATATCCATACCGATCCAGATGGATTGGGTTTCCGGGGCTGCTCTGATGATTAAACGGGAAGTGTTCGAGGAGATTGGAGGATTTGATGAACAATATTTTATGTATTTTGAGGATGTTGACCTCTGTCGAGCGGCAACAAAAAGAGGATTTCTTATATATTATTTGCCGTCTAGTACATTGATCCATTTAGGCGGAAAGAGTTACAGTGACAGGGATGAACGGATCACAGTGGAGTATCGGAGAAGTCAACTACGGTTTTATGATAAGCATAATAGTATCGTGCAACGAATTCTCTTAAGAGGGTATATTCTCTTAAAATTTAGGGCGGGATTGTTTCATCCAAAAATACATACAGCAGCCCGAAAGATTTTAGCTATAGCATTTCGATCACAAAAATAACACTGAACCGATGCGCATAGGAATAGATATACGAAAATATCACGATTATGGAATCGGGACATATATTCAGAATCTGATGAATGTCTATCAACACCGGGATAATCTTGAGTGTGTGTTTTTTGGAAATGATGAACTTCGGTCTGAGACAATCAAGTTGGGAAAAAGTTCATTCATTTCGGACAATTCACCAAAATATTCTTTACAAGAGCTCAAATCAATTTCCAAAAAAGTAAATAGTCAGCAACTGGACATTTTTCATTCGCCGCATTATACGTATCCTGTCGGGCTCAAAGTGCCGGGTGTCGTTACTGTTCATGACATCATACATCTCAGGATGAAGGAATATTTCACGCTGCCAAAGCGGATCTATGCGTATCTCATGATACACCATGCGTGTGCAGCTTCTTCTGCCATAATTGTGGATTCTGCTTTTGGCAAGGAAGAACTCCTTTCAATATTTCGTATTCCTGAGAAGAAAATTCATATTGTCCCATTAGGTGTGGATTCAACGTATTTTGAAATATTGCAAGAAAATGAGGTTGAAAATGTCACTCGAAAGTATGGCATCACTAAATCCTATATTTTATATACTGGAAGTGTGAAGCCGCATAAGAATGTTCCGACACTGTTAAAAGCATTTCATACACTACGGCATCGACATAATGTTCAACTGGTTTTTACCGGTGAACGGATTTCAGATGTACCACAACTGCAAAAATATGTGACGGAAAACGGTTTAACGGACTCTGTGATAGACCTGGGAAGGATCCCTCGCAAAGAGCTCAAGGCTGTGTACCAGTCCGCACATGCAGTCGTGTTGCCTTCACATTATGAAGGATTCGGGTTCTCCATGCTGGAAGCAATGGCGTCCGGTGTTCCGGCGATCGGTGCCCGGGCAACTTCCATTACAGAAGTTGTCGGCGATGCAGGATTATTATTCGATCCATTGGACGATTCAGCATTGACAAGACATCTTGATGATATTCTGACGAACGAGCCCCTGCGAACATCGCTGATAGAAAAAGGAACTGCACGGGCAAAACAATTTAGCTGGGAACAATGCGCGGAGCGAACGATTAACATCTATCATGAGGTGCTCAATTGAAGACAGGGATCTTTGGCGGCACATTCAATCCTCCACATATCGGGCATTTGATCACAGCTGAAAAAGTTCGCACCGAACTTGCTTTGGAGAAGGTCATATTCATCCCATCGTTTATCTCGCCGCATAAACAGGAGGGGGAATCCGCTCTTTCATTGCACAGATTGGCAATGACGCGTCTTGCTGTATCCGATAATCCATATTTTGAATGTTCCGATATTGAAGTGACGAATAAGGAAACCTCCTATACTCTTCACACGCTCGAACAATTACATAAAAATCATCCTAGCGATACGTATTATTTGATTATTGGTATGGATAATTATTTGACATTTCAACTATGGAAAGAACCGGCAAAAGTACTGGACCTGGCAACACTTGTTGTAATGAATCGTCCTGGTTACCCAAAGCAGGTGAATGAAATTGTCGGGACAAGAAAAACAATCTTTGTTGATGTCCCCAATATAGATATTTCCGCTTCCGAGATCCGAAATATGACTGCCGCAAAAAAATCGATCCGTTATATCGTTCCCGCCAGTGTAGAACAGTACATTGGAACGCACGGTTTATACCGCTAAAAATATCTCTTGACAGAAGTTTGCAAGTACTGTATATTTATACAGTGTTCATATTTACAGTATACCTATGACAAACAAACCGCTTACCAAAGCACAACAAAAGGTCCTCGATCTTGTAAAGACCTATATCGAGGAAAATAATATTCCACCGACTTTGGCAGAATTGGCCGAATCATTAAAAGTCAATTTGAATGCCGTCCGGTCCCATTTACTAACGTTGGACAGGAAAAAGGCGTTAAAATATATTCCAAACATTTCGCGTGGAATCGAACTTCTACAGGTGAAGCCGAAAGGTATACCGATTTATGGTTATGTCCCGGCCGGAACGCCGTTCATGTCGCAGGAAAATATTGTTGATACCTTCGAGATTAAAAAGTATATCTCCGGTTCTGATGACGTTTTTGGTTTGTATGTGCGGGGGGACAGTATGAAGGATGCCCATTTGGAAACAGACGATCTTTTGTTTGTTGATCCGAAAGTGGAAGCCAGGAACGGCAGAATGGTTGTCGCCCTGGTTGAAGGGGAGCCGACAGTGAAATGGTATGAACGGGATGGAAATACAATCCGATTAGTGCCGGCAAACAGCAAATATAAACCGATCGAAGTGAGCAGACACGATGACCGCTTTAAGATTGTCGGCGTGGTCGTAGGAATGATTCGATCTATTGATAAAAAAAGGATTGATGATTCAGTAAAATACAAAAAAGCTTCATAGGTCAATTTCAGATTTAAAACAAAAAATCCCTCTTTACGAGGGATTTTTTGTTTTCGTGGACAGGGCCGGAATTGAACCGGCGACACACGGCTTTTCAGGCCGTTGCTCTACCAACTGAGCTACCTGTCCGAAAGTTTCTGAACTTAGCATTCATAATTTTTACCCAATCATGCTAAGTTCATGAAACTTTCAGGATCCCGCTCAAGCGGGATCCGAATTACAAAAGAACTAACCGAAACTACTTTTCAAAGATCCTACGTTCATGAAACTTTCAGGATCCCGCTCAAGCGGGATCCGAATTACAAAAGAACTAACCGAAACTACTTTTCAAAGATCCTACGTTTATGAAACTTTCAGGATCCCGCTCAAGCGGGATCCGAATTACAAAAGAACTACCCGAAACTACTTTTCAAAGATCCTACGTTTATGAAACTTTCAGGATCCCGCTCAAGCGGGATCCGAATTACAAAAGAACTACCCAAAACTACTTTTCAAAGATCCTACGTTCATGAAACTTTCAGGATCCCGCTCAAGCGGGATCCGAATTACAAAAGAACTACCCGAAACTACTTTTCAAAGATCCTACGTTCATGAAACTTTCAGGATCCCGTTTAAGCGGGATCCGAATTACAAAAGAACAAACCGAAACTACTATTCAAAGATCCTACGTTCATGAAACTTTCAGGATCCCGCTCAAGCGGGATCCGAAGCATCAAATAATCTAAAAGAACAATTGTGCATAACAACTCTACAAATATAAAAAAAAAATGCTTTCTTCCCAAGAAAAATTTTCACTGTACGGAAAAATCCCGATGTCTTTTCAACACCGGGATTTTCATCATCGCTTAGATGAATAACGGTGCCATCACCAGGGTAATGGTGGAAAGCAATTTAATTAAAACGTGTAATGACGGACCAGCTGTGTCTTTAAATGGATCGCCGACAGTATCTCCGACGACCGTTGCTTTGTGCCAGTCCGTTCCTTTTTTGCTTTCTACTTCTACAAATTTCTTAGCGTTATCCCATGCGCCGCCGCCATTATTCATGAAGAGCGCCATCAGAATTCCGGTGATCGTTCCAACCATCAGCAATCCTCCGACGACTTCTGCTCCGCTCGCTCCGTGATCCGGGCTGCCGCTGGCTATAAATAACCACTTGAACGAAATTCCCACGACAATCGGCATTGCAACAACAAGCACACCGGGAAGAACCATCTCTTTCAATGCCGCTTTGGTAACGATATCCACACATTGACCGTAATCCGGTTTGGAGGTGCCAAGCATAATGCCAGGATTGTTCTTGAATTGTTCACGGACATTGTTGATGATGGAATATGCTGCACGTCCTACCGCTTTAATGGCGAGAGAGGAGAAGAGGAATACCAACATTGCTCCCAGAAGTGCTCCAACAAATACTGCAGGTTTGGAAAGATCGATGTGATCCAGTGTAAACCCATAGTTGCGAACTTCATCAAAATATGCCGAGAACAAAAGGAATGCAGCTAGCGCAGCTGAGCCGACAGCATATCCCTTCGTGAGGGCTTTTGTGGTGTTCCCAACAGCATCCAGACGGTCTGTTTTCTTACGAATTTCATCTGTTTGATGTGACATTTCAATGATACCGCCAGCATTATCAGTGATAGGACCAAAAGTGTCCATGGCAAGAATATACGCTGCTGTTCCGAGCATACCCATCGTTGCAACCGCAGTTCCGAACAAACCGGCATGCTGTAGACCCGATGTTTCTCCGAGGAAATATGATGAGATCAAAGCTGTAGAAATAACCAGAACAGGATACCCCGTTGATTCCATACCAACGGCGAGGCCGGTGATAATGTTTGTAGCAGGACCCGTTTTTGATGCTTCTGCGATCGATTGAACCGGACGATATTTATATTCGGTATAGTATTGTGTTAAGAAAACAAAAGCAAGCGCTGTCAACACACCGATAACGCCAGCAAGGAAAAAGTTAAAATAATATTCATCGCCAAGCAGCCACTTAGCAGCGATATAGAATCCGATCATAGCAAGTACCGATGTGACATAATAACCGCGGTTCAAAGCTTTCATTGGATCTTCTGTATCATTTGTTTTGACGATCATGATGCCGACGATGGAAGCAAGGATACCAAATGCACGGGCAACAAGCGGGAAGAGAAGCACACCCAGCAATGTCAATCCGGCACCATCAAATGTTGCAGCATTGGCTTTGTAAAGACCTGCTGCAAGGATCATTGCACCGATGTTTTCCGCTGCGGTCGATTCGAACAGATCGGCTCCGCGGCCAGCACAATCACCAACGTTATCACCCACAAGGTCCGCAATCACAGCAGGATTTCGCGGATCATCTTCCGGAATTCCCGCTTCTACTTTTCCTACCAGATCTGCTCCGACATCAGCAGCTTTTGTATAGATACCGCCGCCAAGTTGTGCGAACAGGGCGACGAACGATGCACCAAAGCCGTAGCCGACGATCAACAGGGGTATTTTTGAAATGTCGGTAACGACACCAGTAGAGTCGACGATGGCGAACAATCCGCCAACTCCAAGTAAACTCATTGCAACGACAAAAAATCCAGAGACCGCTCCGCCGCGTAATGCCGTCTGCAGTGCACCGTTCATTCCTTTGGTGGCAGCGGCCGCAGTACGGATATTGGTACGAATGGATGTCCACATTCCCATATATCCTGCCGCAACCGAGCACGCAGCACCCAAAACAAACGATAACGTCGTCCAGAGCGCCAGCATTTCTGCAGAAGCAGGATCGTGTTCATTATGTGCGCGAACAAATGCGTAGAGTATATAGATAATTGCTGCGAGGGCAACGGAAAGATAGGCAATTGTTCTGTTTTGACGGCGTAAAAATGCTTCTGCGCCGGCTTTAATTGCGTTTGAAATCTCCTGCATAGCCGGCGTTCCGGTATCGCGTCTCATTACATCGCGGATCAGATACATGGCGAATAACAGACCAATGACACTGATTCCAAGAATTAACGTTAGTTCCATAAATCCCTTTAGTTTGGTTAAAATGAGGGTTAGTTACTTAAAAATTTGACCTAAATATACAATTTAAATACACAAGAACAATGAGAAGCTCTCGTTTTTTTTCTCACTTTTGAGGATTTTTTTTAACGGAAGTACAAAAGCCAAATGATAAAGAGGATTGGAAGAAGAAATGGAATCGTAAAATGAGTAATATATCGTACAAAGGATGGAGTGTGGATTTTGTAATGGTCAGCAATGGACTTAACCATAAAATTTGGTCCATTCCCGATATACGTGTTAGCACCAAAAAAGACCGCGCCAATACTGATAGCAATTACTGCTGAAGAAAAGTCCGGATGAAGTAGTAGTTCTGATAATGGAATAGAAGAAGTAGGATTAAGATTTCCTTCTGCGACACTATAGAAACTAAGATAGGTGGGCGCGTTGTCCAAAAAACTGGACAATATTCCGGTATTCCAATAAAAGAAACTAGTTGACAGCGACGTCATCGCTTGAGCCTCTGCACGCAGTAATTCCAAAGCGGGGATCATGGTGGCAAATATACCTGCAAAAAGAATGGCTACTTCCTGGATCGGGTGAAACGTAAAATGATTTGCCGAATGGATTGTCTTTTTCGTTGTCAGATACGATGCGACAGCAGCAGCAATAATGACCCCTTCACGGAGGAATATCGGCGATTTTATGAAGACCGCCAGAAGAATGATGCCGAGAAAAATGAAATTAATCGAGCCTTCGATCTTCCAGACTTCAGTTTGTTCGATTTCTTTGATCACAGATTTCTTCTGTTCATGGAAATTCTTCGAATCAAGAAAATAAAACAGAGCCAGCAGCAATCCGACTGCTGTAGCCCACATTGGGAACAGGTGTGGAGTAATCCACCAAAACGGTATTCCCTTTAAATATCCAAGGAAGAGCGGTGGATCACCGATCGGTGTGAGGGATCCGCCGACATTCGATACAATAAAAATAAAAAAGACGATGTGATACGGCTGGATTCTTGCTTTATTCATTTTAATCCACGGCCGTATCAATAACATCGAAGCGCCTGTCGTCCCCAGGATGTTTGCCAGAATTGCGCCAACCAAAAGAACTAAAACATTCTCTTTGGGATTGGTTAGATCCTTCGTGGCAATATGTATCCCGCCGGAAACGACGAACAATGCACCAATCAATACGATAAAACTGAAATACTCACTTGCCGTGTGTAGAACAATTTCATGAGACTGCAGAATCAGAACGTAATATGCGAGTACAATCACTCCCAGGGAAAGGGACACTTTTGGATAATGTTTTGTCCACCAGTCCTGAAAAAAAAGTGGTGCCGTAGCGATAAGAAGGAGCAACAGAACAAAGGGAGCTATCAATACGAGTGAAAAATCCATAAAATTATTTTGATTTGTTTGTGAACATGTTCCAAATGAAATACACTGGTATTCCGGCTGCAACAATTCCAAGTCCCGGCCAGGTGAATGCCGGTTTATAGATCAGCAGGATTGCGCAAATTAATGCTGCTAATCCAATATATAACGCCGGGATAACCGGATAACCGATCGCCTTATAGGGACGTTCAGCATTCGGAAGTTTTTTTCGAAGAATGAAGATACCACCGACTGTTAGAATATAAAAAATCAACACGGCAAATATAACATAGTCGAGAAGATCGCCGTAACTGCCGGAGAGGCACAGCAGGCTTGCCCAAACCGCTTGAACGATAAGCGCCCACGCCGGCACAGCATGAGAGTTTAATTCTCCCGCTTTGCTGAAAAATAGTTTGTCCTTTGCCATGGCATAATACACACGTGCACCGGCAAGGATCAGTCCATTATTGCATCCAAATGTGGAGACCATAATCAAGATCGCCATTCCGACGGCAGCGGTTTCGCCGAATATGACAGAAACTGTTGCCGTCCCGACTCTGTCCGAAGTCGCAAATTGTATCCCGCGTCCCAGCACGTCGTTCGCCGCTGGATTTCCTACTACGGGAAGTACGACGATGTATGCAATATTCGCCAGAAGATAAAGCAACGTGACGATGCCGGTCCCAATTGCCAGACTCAGCGGAATGTTCTTTTTTGGATTGATTACTTCGCCGGCGGTGAATGTGATATTATTCCATGCATCGCTGGAGAAGAGGGAGCCGACCATCGCCACGCCGATGGCAGCGATCAGATTCCAACCAATCAACGGTTCGATGGAAACGATCGAACCATTCTTTACTGTCGTCCAATTCGCATCCCAAAAATTTGCGAGGTTAGCAGTGATCGCTTCGGAATTCCGTGCGATGAAAATTCCCAGAAAGATGACAGCGATAAGTGCAAAAGTTTTGGCGAACGTAAAGATATTTTGCACCACTTTCCCTTCTTTGATACCGGTAAGATTAATCGCCGTGAGGACCGCAATACTTGCGATCGCCAGGAGTTGGGCGGCACTGATTTTGAATCCAAGAATCGCGAAGAGGATATGTTGTTCGCTGAACCATGGAAAAACGACGGCGGTGAATTTCGCGAATGCCACGCCCACAGCTGCAATTGTGCCGGTTTGAATAACGGTAAAGACGGTCCAGCCGTATAAAAATCCTACCAGGGGATTATACGCTTCACGCAGATAGATATACTGTCCTCCTGCGTGCGGCATCATTCCGGCCAATTCGCCGTAACTAAGGGCTGCTGTCAGCGTGATAAAACCAGTGATGATCCAGACGATCAGCAGCATTCCGGGTGAACCGACGGTGCGGGCAATATCGGCGCTGACAATGAAAATACCGGATCCGATCATCGAACCAATAACGATCATCGTCGAGTCAATCAGTCCAAGACTCCGATTAAATTCCTTCTGATGAGTGCTCATACATACTGTAGGTAAGCCGTGCGTGATAAAAAATATGCCCGCATGTCATTTTGAGATTCCATGGCGGGCATACCTATTCGTTCACAATGAACTTATTTCTGTTTTTGCAGCCTGCTGTTTTTTATGCTGTAAGTGAAATAGATAATAAGGCCAATGACCAACCAAACGCCGAGACGCATCCAGTTCTCCACACCTAATCCATAGATCATCCCTGCACACACAAGCATTCCAAGGATTGGGACCAACGGAACGAGAGGTGTTTTGAATCCTCGTTTCATATCGGGATTCTTCACGCGCATAATCCAAACACCCGCACAGACCAGGACGAAAGCAAACAAGGTTCCG
This sequence comes from Bacteroidota bacterium, assembly GCA_041665525.1. Taxonomy (GTDB): domain Bacteria; phylum Bacteroidota; class Ignavibacteria; order UBA10030; family UBA8401; genus UBA8401. Next base: position 126,198 of record JBAYIS010000006.1, read on the forward strand.
ATGCTCGTCATATCTCCGGCAACGCTTCCCGGGATGAAAGCAGCAAATATTCCAACAAAAAGAAAGAAGACGATGTTGGATTTATACGGTGTCCGGAATTTCTGATGCACGTCGGAAAAAATTTCGGGAACTAATCCGTCGCGGGACATAGAGAAGAATACACGTGTCTGTCCAAGCAACATCACCAGGATCACGGACGAAAAGCCAGCGAGAATCGCGACAGTGATTAAAAGTGCAAGCCACTCAAAACCCGGCATGTAATGTAATATGGCATAGGCGACGGAAGCTTCTTTACCGGCAACTCTGAAATCAGTGTAGGGAGCAATACCGGTGAGAACGTAGGAGAATAAAATATACAAAATCGTACATACGGCGAGAGATGCCAGAATACCGATCGGCATATCGCGTGCGGGATTTTTTGCCTCCTGTGCTGCTGTTGAAACAGCGTCAAATCCTATAAAAGCAAAAAACACAACACCTGCTCCGCCAAGAATACCCATAATCCCGCCGAAGTTGATATCGTTGCCTAGATGAGATTTAATAACGGAAGGTTCGGGGATCAACGGTGTGTGATTCATCGGATTGATATATGCCCAGCCGAATCCGATAAAGAGAATAACGATAGAGACTTTAACGACAACGATGATACCATTTACAAATGCTGACTCTTGCGTTCCGCGAATAAGCAGCATCGTTATCAGGAAAAGGATTAATATTGCAGGGAGATTTACTATTCCCCCGACCCCGTCTGGAGAAATTTCGAAGGGAGAATGACTCCATTGGAAGGGAATCATCATGTCCCAATGTCCGAGTAGTTTGTTCAAGTATTCGGACCAGGCAATGGCTACAGTTGCCGCACCGAATGCATATTCAAGGATCAAGTCCCATCCGATGATCCAGGCAACGAATTCACCAAGTGTGGCATATGAATAGGTGTAGGCACTTCCGGCGATTGGAATCGACGATGCAAATTCAGCATAACATAAACCAGCGAAAGCGCAACCGATGGCTGCAACCATGTAAGAAATCGTCACGGCAGGTCCGGCATGTTCTGCCGCTGCCGCCGCCGTGCGGACGAAAAGTCCGGCTCCGATGATCGCTCCAATACCGAGCAGTGTTAGATTGACAGGACCGAGTGTTCGTTTCAACGCATGCCCGGACTCCTGAGAATCCGCCATCAAGTCTTTCAGTGGTTTAGTAACAAACAGATTTGACGCCATTACTTTCCTCCTGTAGGTTTAGAATTGCTAGTAGATACGGAAACCGTATAAAGAAATCAAGTTGATTTTTTATAAGACATTATAATTGCTACAATTACAACGAGCGCTCCGGCGAAGAACGGATACGAAATATTCATCTCGAACAACGAACCGGCAGCGATGGGAGTGATCGCCATCGAAACGGTCATCATCGATGCGATTGTTCCGAGCACTTCTCCTTTCATCAATGGATCTGCATTCAGGATAGCCTGATTGGAGACAACGACACGATATATTGCTTGACTGGTACCGATTAATGGGAGAGAAATATAAAACAGTGCTAGCTCACGGGTCCCCGCAAGTGTAAGACCGACTGCAACGAATGAAAGCATGATCAATTCCAATTGATGGTCGGTAAAATATTTCTTCCAGAATTTATTGAGCAGCAGAACCTGGTTCATGGCGATTACCACGCCGACAATTGTAAAAATGCTTCCGGTTTGGACAGCATTAAATCCAAAGGCTTTTTGTGCAAACAATGCAAAAATTGTATGGACAACAACAAATGCAAGGCTAAAGAGAAACCATTTGATATACAATGAACGGAGAGGAGAAGCTTTAAAAGCGCGTAGAATTGGTGCAATTGGATTGTACCGCAATGATTGTGTATTCCGGTCCAAATTTGATTCTTCCAGGAACAGAAATGCGGAAACACCGTTCACCAATGCCATTGCTCCCGCACAGTAGAACGGAAAAGCGTGAGAAACGGTGCTTAAGATACCGCCGACCATCGGTCCCAGAACAAAACCGATACCGAACGTTGCTCCAATAATACCGAGATTTTTTACACGTTCCTTTTCATCATTTTTAGAAATGTCTACAAGATAACTTTGAGCAGTGGTAAAATTTCCTGCGGCAAGGCCATCGATAATTCTGCCGATGAAGAGCATCGGTATGGAGACAGCGCTGGCAAAGACGAACCAACCGATCGACGTGGAAAAGATCGACAGCAGCAGTACCGGTCGTCTTCCTATCCTGTCCGATAGTGCGCCAAGCAGCGGGGCACTAAGGAATGCGCAAAATGAAAAGACTGAAAAAAGGATAGTGATGGTCAAGGCCGATGCGCCGAATTCCATTAAATAAAATGGAAGAATCGGTATGACGATACCGAACCCGAGCACGTCGACGAAGACGGTCGCCATGATAATAAGTTTTTGTCTGGACATGTGTGCAGAAGATACTGAATTATTGTATCTTCACCAAAAACAGATGACACTCCCATTAGTCCTGAAAACACTCCGTTCCCTTGGCACGAAGAAAAATGTCGAGGGAATGAAACGATACGGCATCCACACGATTAAAGCGTTTGGTGCCTCGACTCCGGCAGTACGTTCTCTTGCAAAAAAAATCGGGGTAAATCATGATCTCGCATTGGCATTGTGGAATAGCGGGTACCATGATGCTAAGATTCTCGCGGCACTTATTGCGGATCCTCATTTGGCGACATTAAGTATGCTCGATCAATGGGCAAGAGACCTGGAGAATTGGGCGCAATGTGATGCTTGTTGCGCTGAATATTTTCAGAAAACGAAATTTGCCCACCAATTGCCGTTTCGTTGGTCGCCCAATACAAAAGAGTTTGTCCGCCGTGCGGGAATTGTGATGATTGCGGTAATGTCTGTGCATCATAAAAGAACTGACGATGCTGAATTTGAAAAATTCTTTCCGCTGCTTCGATTGTATGCCTCAGACGAAAGGAATTTCGTGAAAAAAGCTGTGAATTGGTCACTGCGGCAAGTAGGAAAACGCAACCTCCGGCTGCATAAAAAATCCATTGCACTTGCAAAAGAAATTCTCAACATTCCATCGCCCTCGGCACGATGGATCGCAAACGACACACTCAAAGAACTCCAGAATCCAAAAACGATTGCAATGATAAAACGAAGGAAGGGAAATCCATGAAATTCAATGATATCGACCGCCGCTCATTCCTTTCCAATGTTGGCAAAGGATTGGGACTTGCTACGCTTTCGTCAGCATATATAATGTCTCTACAGAATCAATTGTTAGCACATGTGAAGGATCATGAATATTTGTTGCCTGAAGAAAGTGCCGGGAATGAGGATTTTTGGTTTCCCATTCAACAATCGTTCTCCATTTCCCGCGGTGTTATCAACTTCAATAATGGCGGTGTTTCCCCTTCGCCCAGAATCGTAACTGAAGCACTCGTTCGGTATCAATGGCAACAAGAAGACCTCACCGCCTATACAATGTGGCAGATTCTACAGCCGCAAGTGGAAACGATCCGAACTGGACTTTCGGAATTGTTTGGATGCGATCGTGAAGAAATAGCCATCACCCGAAATGCTTCGGAATCTTTGGAAATTCTATTAATGGGTTTGGATCTCCGGTCCGGAGACGAAATAGTAACGACAACTCAGGATTATCCCCGCATGCTCACGACTTTAAGACAACGTGAAATAAGGGAGGGAATTTCATTAAAAATGGTCAAAATCCCTGTCCCGGCCAAAACAGATCAGGAAATAGTTGATGCATTTGAAAGAGGGATCAGTGCTAAAACTAAAGTCATTCTTCTATGCCATCAAATTAATCTGACAGGTCAGATTCTGCCGGTAAAAAAAATCTGTGAAATTTCTAAATCAAAGGGGATAGAGGTGATTGTAGACGGAGCACATTCATTTGCTCAAATTGATTTTAAAAGAAAAGATGTCGGCTGCGATTACTATGGTGTGAGTCTTCATAAATGGCTTTATGCACCAAAAGGGACCGGACTACTGTTTATTAAAAAGGAAAAGATCGAAAAGATCTGGCCGTTAATGGCGGCTGAAAAAGCACAATCGACGAATATCCGGAAATATGAAGAAATTGGGACAAATTCTATTGCACCAAAACTGGCAATAGGTGAAGCTCTTGCATATCATAATGGAATTGGGAGCAAGCGTAAAGAGATGAGATTGCGGTATTTGAGCCGATATTGGATGAATAACTTAAAAAACATTCCCAAAGTGTTTTTTAATACATCTTTCGACGATCATTTCTCCTGCGCGATCGGGAATTTTGGAATTGAAGGAGTAGAACCGATAGAAATCTACGGACATTTAATGTCTAAGCATAAAATTTACACGACGCCTATAATTCATGATGAATTTAAGGGTATTCGTATTACTCCTAACCTTTACACAACCACCCAGGAATTGGATCGTTTTTGCGAAATTATAAATGAAATCGCAAAAAATGGCATTCCAAAATAATCGTTAACCCACCTCGTCAATTGTCCTTTAATTACCCGTTTTCAAAAATGTAACCCATCAATACACACTAATAAGTTATTAGAATACTTTAATGTGCTTAAAGTCATGCGATAATATTATTAAAATACTCTAATTCATTCAATGTTGTAAGGCTTTTTTTAATTATCTACCTTGCTAGTAGAAAATAGTTCAAACCGCTCATTTATTATTTTGAGGAAGTTATGGGAGAAGTTCTTTTTACCACCAATGATGTCGCGACAATACTTCGTGTAGACAAATCCACAGTAAAGCGGTGGACAGATGAAGGAAAACTGAAGTGTTTCCGTACGCCTGGCGGTCACCGGAAATTCAGGTCTGAAGATCTGTATGATTTCATAGCAGCGCATAATTACGGAAACCTCTCCTTGCAATCTCTTCCGCAAATCATGAGCGATGAAATGATTATCCGGTCGATTATACACAAAAAGGAATTTAATGTCCTTCACTCCGTTTGCTTTTCAGCAGCTATCAAAGGAAAGAAGCAAGAGATCCTTTCTCTTTTCAGCGAGAGTATCAGTGGCGGACTTACCCTTACCGGAATCTTTGATCACATCGTTCGTCCGACCGTGAAGAAGCTCGGCCTCCTTTTATCTCAGGGAAAAATATCCGTCAGTGAATTCCACCTTGCACAGAACGTGATAACCGCTTCGATCATCCAGCTGAATGATTCCGTTAAGAAACAACCCCGTAATCAAAAAACTGTCGTGTGCGCGTCCATCGATAACGGAAAAAATGAAATGGAATTGGTTGCAGTCATCACAATGCTGGAATTGAACGGATTTACAGCATTAAATCTCGGATCAGGAATCAGTGCTGAAGAGATTAATCAATTCCTGGTGAGAACGAAACCATTCGCCGTCTGCCTCCACACTTCCTTTACAGAAAATGCGGAAAAGCTGGTGAGTGAATTGAAAAAAGTTGCTGCCATTGCTAAAGCCTGTGGAGCGCATTGTATCGTTGCGGGAAATGCGTTTGATCGTAACGAGGTGAAACAATTAGACGATGTGAAATTCTGCGGCACCTATGAAGAAATTGGAACGATGCAATTTGGAAATGTAAAATCAAATGTAAAACAATAAGTTTAACAATTATAAACAAATAAAGGAAACGACAATGCACAACAAACCTCCGTAAAAAAAGAAGTGTAGTAATAAAAAACAACAACAATAAAAACATTTTAACACAACAACCACATAAGGAGTAACATCATGAAGAACACAAAGTTCTTTCGAGTAGCAGCACTGGCCGCAATAGCCGTTCTGTTCATTGCTTCAGTGCAGCAAGCATTTGCTGTCGGAACGCGTGCCGGTTCCAAAATCAGTGCCGTCGCATCCATCAGCTATAAAGACAAAAACAACGGCGGTAGTTATTCAACGGCCGATACCGTTGCCGTGTATGTTGCCCATAAGCCGGCTACTGCCATCAACATCGTCGAAAGCAATCTTGAAGGATATGACGGTGCTTATGTCGTCTATCGTTTGCTTGTGACCAACGCCGGAAACGGCGGCGACCGATTCGCCATACTTCCGAGCATCACTGCGTCAGGACTTGTTGACAGTCTGTTTCTGTATTCCAATGCAGAGTTGACTGATGCGCTCATTCAGAAAACAGCTCAGTATTATGTAATGCGCGATTCCATCGGACCGGATGCAACCGACACCATTTTCGCAAAGATCAATCTTACAGACAATGCGAATGCATTCTCTTTGACAAGTGCTTCAACACAGTCGATTGCATTCACATCACGGTCAACGGCATCCAACAGCGGTACACCGGGTGTCGATACAACGTATCAAAATGATGATTTGGGATTACGTGTTGTGGATCCGGCCAACCTGAATTCTGCAACGGTCTCGGCTTCGCGGACGATCCTCGTGAAACAGTCCAAACTGACTGTCTATACGATTCCGACTTCCAATACATCCAGCTATCCGCGTCCCGGCGATGCAGTGAAATACGGCATCAAGATCGTGAACAGCGGATTAGGCGGAGCACGGAATGTTGTTGTCACGTTCGGTTATCCGGCGAATATGTCGTTCCAGACATCAACGAACTGGACAGGTTCCGGTCCAAGCACGTATTCACAATTCACGTCCGTTCCCGCGGGCGACTCTGTTGTTATCGCCGCAAGCGACAGTTTAAATCTTCTGCTTGCCGATCTGAATACAATCACCGAAGGAACAGTAAAAACGCCGACCGTCTCTATCGTTTATGACGATACGACGAACAGCGCGGGTATGACCGGCAGAACAAGGACACTGGCAAATTCACCGGAATCCTTTACCGTACGATTCAAATCATATTCTGCAACGATTGCGATGATCGACTCATCGGAAACTGCGGAAGCAGGAGACAGTGCAGTATTTGTCTACACCATCACCAACAATTCTAATGGTTATGACGCATACGACCTTCGTTTAAACAACATTTCTGAAGGTACATGGTCGTGGGAAGCATACAAGGACAACGGCAACAACACCTTCTCGCCGCTGCCGAATCAGGATACACTGTTCACCGATGACGGAAGCGGATATCGCTCCGGTGCGTACATTGCGAACGGTGCAGCGCTGCGATTGTATGTCCGCGCTTATGTCCCGAGCGGTTTGACTTCTTCTCAGGTTAACTTCAGTTATTTCGTTTCTTCGGCTCGCGATTCTGTCACTGCTGAAGACGATACACTGTCCGGTCAATTCTATCCTCAGATCCCCAACATTGTTGTCACGCGCTGGGTCGTTTTCAGTGATTCAATCGCGTTTGGTCCGGCGTCCATCGTCCCGGGTGACACCGCTACGTACTATGTTGAACTGACAAACACCGGTACAGGCCGTGCAAAGAATCTCGTACTGGTGGACAGCATTGCACAGTGGTCCAGTCTTACGGCTGAGCCTTCCTCGAATCCGGAAGTGTTTGTGTGGGATGGATCCAGCGAATACACAGTGAACACTATTTCGACTGATCCAAGCACCACTGCAACAGGTATCGCCGGAACTACCGTTTCAAAATTCGATTACGGTTATAAGATGAACGTAGCCGAATTGTTAAACAGCCAGACACGCCGCTTGCGTTACAAAGTGACCGTGAACTAAATGTTGTTTCGGGACTGTCCTGAGTGATCGGGACAGTTCCGCTAAAGATCGTGAAAATAAAAACACTCACATATTATCTCATCGGACTTCTTCTGCTGGTTGCTGCAGCTCCTGCACAGCGGTTGAAGATCCAGTCGCCAGCCGACCAAACGATCAGCATTCTGAATCGTCAAGCGGTGATTGTGAACGGTGCGCCGGGAATGAAATTGCAATTGCTGGTAAACGGCGTTGCAGTGGATTCCGGCGTTGTCCGTCCAGACGGTGTGATCGATTTCATCGGTATTCCGGTCGAGACGGGAAAGAACACTTTCTTGGTGAAGGCGCTCGGAATGTTCCGGGATGTTGATTCCGTTACGATGTTCATCGCTGGAGAACCCCGGTCGATTGAGATTACCAGCACCGATTCCAATTTTGTTTCGGATGGCAGAAGTGTGTATCAATTTAAAGCAACTGTACGAGATGAATTCGGCACGCCAATTCCAAACACGTATTCGATTTCCGTAAACAGCGAAGATCTTCAGATTTCCGGCAATGATAAAGATCCGTCAACCGAAGGCATTCAAGCACCGATCGAAAACGGCGAGATCAGTTTCCGTGTGATCGCGCCGGAGTATTCGTCCACATCCACACTCGTGGCGAATTGGGGAAGTGTTAAAGGAGAAAAAGAGATCGAGTTCAACACACCGATTGTTCCGCTGATGATCGTCGGTTCTGCAGATGCGACTGGTTCGTTCTTATCAACAACAGGAAATCTGAACGGGCTGAAGAATAAAGGACAGATCGATTCCGGTTTCCATTCCGATGCCCGGGTTGCATTCTACGGACGCGGAACTGTGTTGGATAAATATTTATTGACAGCGTCCTATGACAACGAACGTCGTCAACGCGACCGGTTATTCCGCGATCTGGACCCCGATGTACTCTATTCCATCTACGGCGATAACAGCCGGCTGGATTATACCGCACAGACAAGTAATCCGTTCTTCGTGAAAATGGAACTGAACCGTTCGTATATGATGTTCGGTGATTTTAATACGGCATTCGGTCAGAATGAACTTGCACGCTACGACCGGACATTCACCGGCATTAACGGACATTATGAAACACGGCAAGACAAAGTGGATGCATTCGCGACCGTCACTGACCGCAAGGTAGTTCAGGACGAGATTCGAGGACAGGGAATTTCAGGATTTTACTTCCTCGGTTCCAGCAATGTGGTTCCCGGTTCTGAAAAAGTTCGCATCGAAACGCGAGACAAGCGACATAACGAAGTGATACTCGGCCGTGCGGGGAAATCACGGTTCGGTGATTATGATATCGATTATGCGCAAGGAACTCTCTTCTTCAAACAGCCGGTGCAAAGCATCGATGAATCCGGCAATCCAATGTATATCGTTGTCTCGTACGAATCACAGTCCGGTTTTCCGACGAATTATGTGACCGGTGTCCAGGGTGAACGGGAAGTGGTGAAGGGTCTCATCGTTGGAGCGACCGCAGTGACGGAAGAACGACAGCCGACGAATTATACGCTGCTCGGTTTCAATTCCCGGTATGCATATCAAAATTCCTTCAATAGTTCTGTGGAAGTAGCCCGTGGTTCAGACGTGAACAACAGCGGCGCAGCATGGAATGTTGAAGTCGGCGGTTCGCCGGTGGAACGGCTCAATATCCGATCCTATTTCCGGAAAGTGGAATCCGGATTTGTGAACCAGACTGCCGGCGCCGGCGGTTCATCGGAGATCGGTTCAACCAAGCACGGTGTCGGCGGAACATATGACGGATTGTTTGAAACAAAACTGACGACGGATTATTACCGTCAAGATCAGACTGCTGGCAATGCACATGTCACCGTCAATTCAATTTCGGGAGGTGTGGAACGGGGCATTTCAACATTTGCGAACATAGCACTTCGCGCTGAACATCTGCAATATGAGAACGAACGGACCGATACGGCATTAACGGAACAGCGCACTTCGACATTGGTCAATGCAAAATCATCCGTTCGTCTCACCGATCGTCTAAGCCTGACCGGAGAATATGAACAGAGTTTCAGCAGTTCTGCAAAAGACGCTGTAAAACCATCCAGCGGTGCGGTTGGTGCGGAATACAGGGTTTTGGATAATGTGACGCTCTCTGCTCAGCAACGTTTCTATATTGGAAACGGAAGCACAACAACATTCGGTATCGGATCCAATCTCGGTTACGGAACGACGATGACAGGACGATATGAAATCGGTAACGGCATCAGCGGTGAACGGAATCAGGCAAGCATCGGATTGAAAAATACCACGAAGATCACTGACGAGGTTACCGGAAACATCGCCGTTGAACGGACACGCGCATTGGACCGCCAAGTTGCCGAAGCCAAAACAAGCGATAACGATGCAATCTCCGTCGGCATTGAATATCTTCCGAAACAGTCGTACAAAGCAGCAATCAAGGGCGAGTTTGCAAAAAATACCCAAGCGATCCGTCGTGTGCTGACATTCGGCGGTGATATTCGTATCGCGAACGATTTCACGCTGATCGATAAGATGACATATTATGAAGAGGAAAGAGCAGCGGCTCAATCAGCAAAGAATACGTTTGCGGACGGTTCTCTTTCCGCATATCAAATCGGGAATGTGCTCAGCGGCGGACTGATAAAGAAGTTTAACAATGCGGTCGGACTAGCATATCGTCCAACGGAGTTCGACTGGCTGAATGCAATAGGAAAATTTGAAAAGAAGATCGAGTTCAATGGACTTATCAATCCCAAGACTTTTGCCGATGTGAATATCGTTTCGATCCATTCGTTCGTCGAACCAGTGATCGGTTTGGAAATCGGAACTAAGTATGCAATGAAGTATGCTTCGGAAGAAGCCTTTGGCCTGAGTGCATCAACGATGACGGATTTCTATTTGGTTCGTGCAGAATACGATCTGCGATGGAATAATTTCGATGTTGCTTCAGAATATCGTATTTTACGCTCGCGCATCGTCGGTCAGGATAATTCAGCATCGATAAAGAACGGATACAGCGTAGAAGTCGGCAATGTTTTCTTCGAGAATATCCGGCTGGCAGCAGGATATAATTTTGTGGGGACGGAGGATAAGGACCTGGTCGGAAGAGATTACCAGTCAGCAGGTCCGTTCATCTCCATCCGTGCAAAATTCACGGAAAAGTTATTGAAGTATTTTGAGAACTAAATCATGAATCGTCAATTCAATTCCATACGGCATCGTAGTGTTATCCGGGCAATGATCATTCTCTGGATGACCTCCGCTCTTTTTGCGCAGACGTCGTGGAGAGGAACAACCAGCACTGCTTGGGGAACGGCAAGTAACTGGACTGCCGGTGTGCCGACAGCAGCGGTCGATGCTATCATTGGCGATGTGAACTTTACCGGTGCCAATCAACCGAGTATAACCGCTACAGCGGCATGTAAATCGTTGACCATTGGAACTGGAACAAAAAATTCGACGCTGACCGTTACCAGAGCGTTGACGGTATCCGGTACCGTTACAATTGGAACACGAGGTACAATCTCCCATACGACGAACCAGGTGTTTACTATTACTGGTGATTGGTTGAATTCAGGAAGCTATACTACAAATAATACGTCACGAACAGTTGTTTTTGCCGGAACCGCTCAGACCATCGGCGGGACCAAAGTAACAACATTCCGGCGAATGACAGTGAACGCTGGAAGCACCATTTCTTTGGATACGAATGTTATAGTTAATGTTGTCTTTACTGTTAATGGAACAATCGACCCGTTAGAAAATCCAACGCATGTCATTACTTTAACAGGTGCGACATTCACTCTTAATGCAAATGCAAAGCTTTTTGTCCGTGCCGCAACATTTGCCGGAAACTATACTGTCAATCCCGGAACGCTCAATGCATCGTCAACTGTTGAATATGCTGCATCTTCCATAAATCAAACAGTCGCTGTGCTATCCTACGGCATATTGAGGATTGGCGGTGGAAATTCTACCACTAAAACACTCGCTGGCAATGTGACAATGAAAGGGACGACTGCGGCCACCGGTCAGGTTTTGATCACTAATGGGATTCTTAATCTATCCACTTTTACCATCAACAGAGCAGTCACAGTTGCCGGGGGAACGTTTACGGTAAGTGATAATACTTCATTATTGATTGGAGGCACGAATACATTTCCGGCGAACTATGCAACAGTGAATTTGGGAAACGCCAGCATTGTAGAATATTATGGCAATGCTCAAACAGTCGGTGCGCAGACGTATGGGACATTGAAATTAAGCGCCACCACCGGCGCAGTCATCAAAACTCTTCCCGCTTCTGTGTTGACGGTGAATGGTGACTTTGTCAGTACTATCGGAACAGGAACAGCAGTCTCCTATACTGCGGCAAACGCAATCAATGTTGCGGGGAATATGGATATAGGCGCATCGACCACATTCACAGGTTCATCATTCAATCATTCAGTGAACGGTAGCCTTACTGTTAATGGTATATTCACCGGCTCAACAAGCACACTTACCATGGCTGGAAATTCAACAGCAATTAGTGGTAGCGGAACATTCAATTTTAATAATCTAACATTTACCGGTACAGGTGTGACCGCATCGGCTGCTTCTCAATTGATCATTGCAGGGTCCATCACTGCAAGCGGCGGCTCATTTGCTCACTCGTCCGGCGGAGTCACAACACTCTCCGGTGCGGCAGGCAGCATCAACGGAACAACATTAACATTCGACAGTCTTTCTATTACAGGGACAATAACGGATGCAACCGGATATACTCTCAACGGAAGCCTGAATGTCGGTGCTGCAGCTTCATTGAGCTCGAGTACGGGAACGGTGGTTATGTCCGGATCAGGAAAAACTATCACCAATTCTGGTACACTCTCTTTGTATTCTGTGAATATTACTGGTTCCATAAGTACTGCAACCAATGTATCGATTGCCCGCGATCTTACTGTCTCCGGCACATTCACTGCCACAGCTGGAACAACGACATTCAATGGCACTTCAATTCTGAGCGGGACTGCAAATCTCTATAATGTTGATCTGAATGGTACTTCGCTGCAACCGGCTGCATTTGCAGTTTTGGGGATTGGAAATTCTTTGAGCCTTACAGCAGGAACGTTTGATGTAACAACAACTACACCGAATACGATTTCCTATAACGGTTCGGGCGTTCAAAACATTACTTCCACAATCTATGATAATGTTTCTTTTATGAATGGGAGCACGAAAACTGCTGCAGGAGTAATTACAGCCAACGATTCATTGATTATTGGACCGGGTACGGCATTTGATGGTGCTTCCTTTACACACTTACTCTATGGAAAGTGGGTCAACAACGGCACCTATATTCCATCCACAAGTACAATCAGCTTTATCGGAAGTGGAAATTCCGAAATCTCAGGATCGATTTCGACAACCTTCAATCAATTGACTGTCAATAAATCTCTTTCAAGTCAAACGGTGACCGTATCAACGAGCATCACTACTTCAATAGTAAACATGACCGTGGGAACAATGCAGATTCCCGATACGACGAAGAGTATTACTCTTACATCCGGAAGGACGGGGAGTGAATCTATTTTCGGAAAGATAATTCGTTCCCATGCATTTTCCACCGGTGTGAGCTATACTTTTGAAAGTCCGAATTCAACAATCACTTTTACCTCCGGTTCAGTACCGTCATCGGTATCAATGACAGTCGTTCAATCCGCGCCGGCGCTACCAACATTTATTACTGTTGATCGGGTTGTAAATATCAATATAACCGGAGGGAGCGGGCTCATTACTACACTCCGTCTCCATTATGAAAATAGTGAGACGAATAATCTGAACGAAACGATTATGAAGTTGTGGAATGATGCCGGGGCGTGGATACCGTATGCTTCCACCAGCTTTGATGATGTCAATAATTATATAGAAGTAGCCGGAATTGCATCATCAGTTTCAGGAGATTGGGGAATCGGGTCCAGCGTTTCCTCGAAGGCTGTTACTGATATGAACGGAAATTCTGCGATCGCGGGGGATTCGTTGCTCTATACTATAACGATAACAAATCCGTACATTACAATCCAAAACACTGTTATTGTGACTGATACTCTGGATGATAACCTGATACTGACAAACGGATCTATTAGTGATCTTGGTGCAATCGCAGGACAAACGAACAATGGCAATGGAAGCCTTGTCGGCGGGACCATAACGTGGCCGGCATTTTCGCTGAACAGCGGAGCATCGGCTGTAAGAACTTTCCAGGTAAATACTGATTCATTAATGGACGTTTCGGAAACGATCAGCAATTCCGCTTCTATTGATTTTAGCGGAACTAATCCGGAAACTGTCACGGCTTCGGTTCTAATCACCAATATGGCTGAGGTTATTATCGATACGAATGTTGTCAGCGATCAAAATCCCATCCCGGGTGACACACTGGTATTCACATTAAAATATAGAAACATTGGAACTTCAAACGCCACATCTGTTACTGCTACCTATACAATCCCTGGCAACACGACCTTTGTGTTGAACGGTTATGGCGCAGGAACAGGGACGACAGTGAACGGAGTTCCCATGACGAACGATGCGGACGCAGACGAAGTCACGATCAGCGGTTCCACGATTACCGTGACTTTTTCGCAATTGTCGCCCGGTTCGTATAAACAGTTGAATTTTAAAACCATACTAAACTAATCAAGGAGTAACATTCATGAAAAACACTTTCATTATCCTCTTCGCGTTAAGTTCCATCGCATTCGGGCAGGAAACATCGTTGAACCTGTACGATTATCAATTGCAGGCAAATTCAATCACGAAAACAAAAAGCGGAAAGATCGGCTTTATCTCTTTGAAACCGGTGAAGAATGCAAAAGAAGAACAGGCGTTTGGTTATTGGCTGTCCAACAATACGAACGCCAGTGCAGTGTTTCTGGAGGTGAAAGACGGTCAAAAGACGATCGCTTCTGTAACGGCAAAAGATTTTTCTGCTAAAGCAAAATCACAACTCAAAGGAACAAAAACTTCATTCAGCTACAGTACCGGCAGCGGAGCCAACGCCGTAACAATTATGCTTGAATCGGATGTGATTACTGATGAAACAATGCCGTTGGGAAAGGTTATCCAAATAACAGTGAAGGCGAAAGCGGCGGGGAATAAAAATTTATCCGCAGTCATGACATTATTCGGTGACGGCTTTGTGAGAAAAGTGGGCACCAATGGAATTTCTAACAGCCGTACGGAAAAAGGAAAGGCGGATTTCCCGTTCGCGATCATTGTCGGCAATACCGGCACGACGGTCAACACGGATAATGCCATTCAAAAAAGTGCAGGGAAACTGGTGAAACTAACTTCTGCGACGATAGCATCATCGGGAGAAGAAGTGGAATTACTTTCGTTCCGCACACATGCGTCCACAGTGAAAAATTTTGAAAAAGCATCTAAACAGGCGGCGAATATCGAGCAGGCAGTGACGAATAAAAAGAATGTTACAGAATTTTCTCTGTTGAACAGTGCAAGTAAAACGAATCCGTTTCCTGGCGATACAATTATCTATTACATCACCTATCACAACATTGGAAATTCTCCGGGGCAGGACATAGTCGTTTCCAACGATATCCCGGTCAATACATTTTACGTAGATGGTTCTGCAGAAGGTGAAGATGCGGAGGTCACAATTAATCGAAAGAAAGTCGTACCTCCTCAGCAGGGAGAAGTGATCTCCGTTTCCTGGAAGATCACAAAACAAGTGAATCCCGGCGAAGAAGGAACTGTCTCGTTGAAGGCAGTCATACGATAACGAAGTGTTTTCCCATGGGGGTATTATGAAAAGCTATATTTCGCGTCTCACCGCGCTCTTTCTTATGATGTTAACCGCGGCGGTAACACAAAATGCATCGGCTGCGGGAACTCCGGCAGGCACGGTGATTCAAACCAGGTCCAAAGTGACCTATACAAGCGCCAGCGGAGCTACGATCGATACTGCTTATTCAAATTACGTAAACTTTACTGTCGGACAGGTCGCTGCAGTGAATATTACGCCGGCCACGAACGCTGTCACAACGGAAAGCGACAGTGTGTATGTAGTCTATGCACTGACAATAACAAATTCGGGCAACGGTCCGGACCAATTCATGCTCTCAAGCACGTCCTCAAAAGAATGGATGCGTGTGATGTATTTTGATGCCGACGGCGACGGCACACTGCAATCTTCCGAGATCACCGCAGGGGCAATTACGCAAACAACATCGATTGCTGCAGATGCATCGTATAAATTCTTCATCCGTATTTTTGCTCCCCGTGATCCGGCGTTGAACGGTCAGACCGATACGACTGTAGTGAATGCCGCATCGGTTTTTGACGATACAAAGGGCAATACCGCACAGGCAAGAACCACTGTTCACACTGCGAACTTTGCGAACATCACATCTGGATTGACAGTAACACCGTCGAATCCTTCACCAGGGGATAATGTTACTTATAGTATTACAATAACGAACAGCGGTAACGTGATGGCGAGCGGTCTCACGCTGTCGGATCATATCGATCCGCTTCTTTTTACTTTTGTTTCCGCAACATCCACAAAAGGAATGGTCATAACCTCAGGTAATCCGATAATTTGGAATATCGGAACACTCGATCCGGGGAGTTCTGTTACTGTGACCATTACTTTGAAAGTGAATCCTGACTTATCCGTTGGAACAGTGTTGAATAATTCTATCGATGTCACCTACTCGGTGGGTGGAAGCACATTTACTGTTTCTACTAACAATCCTCCTGCGATCATTGGAGTGACTCTGGGCGTAGAGATCACCCCGCTCACTGTAAGTGCTAACGCTGAACCGGAAGATACTTTGTCATATTCTATTAGAGTTAAAAATACCGGAAATACAAAAGATGTATTGGAATTGGAATATTCATCGACAAATTCCTATTCATGGTCATTCTTTAAGGACGTCGATTTGAATGATAGCCTAAGTGCCGCCGACACTCAACTTGCAAATACCAATGGTTCTGCTGGTGTCGATGTCGATTCAATCACAGCGGGAGACAGTGTCCGAATTCTTGCACGGTTGATCGTACCTTTTGTTCAAACTGATCAATTACAGGAAGTAACAACCTTTACCGTTCGTTCGGCGATCGATGCGGAAAAAACAGGAACGACGACTGCAACAACGACTATCAATATTGCAGGTATTGTGCTTGTACGTTCCGTTTCACCGGAAGGGGATCAACCACCGGAAACCGAGATGACATTCTCCGTAACATATCAAAATACAGGACATGGTGCAGCATATAATGTTGTTGTGACGGAAACTGAAGCGGACAGTATGACCTATACTCCGGATTCCGTTATTCTCAATGGTATTACAAAAACGGATGCGGCGGACGGCGATGAAGTAACGGTCACAACTGTTTCAACGAAAAAGGTCATCACGATTCTTCTCGGTACGTTGAACGGTCAATCAACGCCGAGAACTATCACGTATCGAGCAACAATCAATTGATCACGAATTCGACTTTCTGAATGAAAAAAGTATATCAAAATATATTTGTGCTTGCTGTCGCAACCGTACTTTTGCTGCCGGAAATGTTTGCGGCGGGAACTCCCGCTGGAACCGTAATACAAACTCGTTCCAGGGTTGTGTATTCGTCGCAGAGCGGCGAGAGACTGGATACAGTATTTTCCGCAGTGGTGAATATCGTTGTAGGTCAAAAGGCGGCGTTGAATATTGTCCCGAAAAGCGGTTCACAAACAACGGTTAGCGACAGTACAACAGTTGATTTTGCCGTTACTGTATTGAATTCTGGAAATGGAACTGATGAAGCAAGAATTGCAACAACATCGTCCGAAGGCTGGAATACTGCGGTGTATGCAGACGGCAACGGCGACGGCATTCTTCAATCAACTGAACACGATGAGGGAACAGTTTCGAGGACTAATGCGATCGCCGCGGATGCTCAATTTGCATTGATCTTCCGGGTGTCTGTTCCAAGAGGCGAGGCATTGAACGGTACCAATGATACGTTGTCGGTCATCGTCAAATCGGATTTTGATTCTACGAAGACGAATTCCGGGAATTACGTAACGCTAGTGCGAACTTCCGGATTGAATCCGATATCTCCTGGATTAACACTGGATAATGCAGCACCACAAGCAGGCCAGCAAATAACATATTCATTTTCTTTAATGAACAACGGTTCAGTTCCGGCTGAAAGCCTGACAATTTCGGATCTAATTCCAACTGGACTATCGTTCTTATCCGGAAATACTTCGACGGGTTCATTCTTAAACGGAACTCCAGTCGTGGCATGGAAGATCGGAACGCTCGCCCCGTCGCAATCCGTTACTGTTACGCTTACTGTTCAATTGAATACTGAAAATATTCCCGGGAAAGTAATCGAAAATCAGTTTGCTGTCACATACATGGTCGGATCCAATTCCTATATGGTACTGAGCAACGCAAGATCGTTGACAGTTTCTGGCGTGCTGCAGTATGGAGTCGGCATCAGCGCGCTCCAGTCTGCAATGACGAAAGAAGCGGGAGATTCTGTTGCCTATGGATTCATCGTGAGAAATGCGGGGGCGTTTCGGGATGTAGTGGAACTGGACGTCTCTTCAAACCTTGAATTACCTTGGAAATTATATCGGGATGATAATGCGAATCGTGCATGGGATAAAAATGATCCATTGATAGTGAATACAAACGATTCGGCCGGTGTTGACCTTGACTCATTGTCGGTTGGCGATAGTGTCCGGGTATTTGCCGTTATTTCGATTCCGAAAATGGAATCCGATCAATTGGTAGACTCTGTTGTGATTACGGCGCAGTCAGCACGAGACCATTCAAAATTCGAAAAGGCAGCCACGAAAACAACAATACTCTCACCTGTCGTAACGTTAAGTAAAAGTATTTTCCCTGTCGGAAATCAACCAGCCGGTTCAGTCATCACCTATACAATAGCATATGCAAATAATGGCAGTGTCGGCGTAAAGGATTTTGCGGTGATTGATGCAACACCTGAGCATACAAACTATGTTCAGAACAGCGTCAAATTAAACGGACTTGCTGTAGCGGATAATACCGGCAGTGTTGTGATAGCTCCCGGTCAGAACCAAAACACTATTGTATCCGTTTCCATTGGCGCATTGTCCGCTCAATCAAACGGTTCCATTGAATTCAAAGTGAAGATAAAATAATAATGTATCATTGTATGCCGGTAAAGAGGAATTCTATAGGACGAGTGAAGTTTGTCGCAATATTGATCGCATTGGCGGCAGCGTTGAGTATTGCGGTATATCCGCAAACAGCGCCGAATACCGTCATATCGAGTCAGGCGAAAGCAGTTTTCCAGTACAAGACTTTTCCACAGGATACTATCAAATCGAACGTACTTCAGTTCACCGTTTTGGATGCGCCGAATTTTGAAGTAAGTTTTAGTGAAGAAAATTCTGCGGTGTTTGGCAAAGAAACAGTTGCTGTTCGTATCATCTATAAAAATGTTGGAAATAAAAAAGCGGATAGTGCGTTTGTGGAGGGAGTTCTTCCGCAGGCGGGAATGCGATTCCTGCCAGGATCCACTGCCGGAACAATCTCGGGTAGTACGGTCAAATGGAAACTCGCGAATATCCCGTCGGGTAAAAGTGATTCGGTAGCGGTAAAAGTTATTATCGACAGCGGCCTGGTGTTGAATACGGAATTATCCATGCAGGCGGACATGAGTTGGGGATCATCGATGGTGAGCGCTTCAAAACCATTTGTGATTAGTGCATTCCCGCGATTAGAACTTTCACTTTCGCCTCAGTCGGAAACGGTCGGTTCCGGAAGGACAATGACCTATCGCGTTACCGTCAGAAATAGCGGTAATCTGGCTTCGACAAATACACTCCTGTTTGATACGTTGTCTTCCAATGGATCATTTGCATCGTCCAGCATAACGCCGGACAGCATTTCGGCGGATAAGCAGTTGATAAAATGGAATCTTGGTACGATTCCCGGTTTCTCATCAAAAGAAATACAGATTAATGTTGTTACACTGCCGAATATCGGTCACACGGAGATCAGGAACAGTGCGGCAGCCTTTGCTTCCAATGCATCACAAGGGGATGGTGATGTTGTTGTCAACACCATTCTACCGGTGAGACCTGTTTCGATGGAGCTTTCTGCTTCGCCGGAATATATTTTTGGTCAAGTCAACAAGGACAGTTCATACATCACTGCTGTCATAAAGGATTCGTCCGGTGAGGTACTGCCGGATGGAGCCTTGGTACGGTATTCGACTTCGCTTGGCACATTTTCCAATGCGGCAGCTTCTTTTTTAACTACCATTAAAAAAGGTTTTGCATTAGCGACGCTTCGATCGATCGATGTCAGTAATGATATCAGCAAAGCAAAGATATCGGTAACTGCCGGGGTGCAGCAGTTCGGAACGGTGCAGGAGACGACTGCGGTGTATTTCTTTCCCGGCGCCGTTACCGGAAAGATCGCCAGCGGACTTGAACACACACCGTTTGCCGGCGCGATTGTTCAGGTGTTGAATTCAACAAAAAATGTGATCGGAGCGGATACGTCCGGTACAGATGGTAAATTTTTCATTGCGCTAAATAAAGATGTGCAAAAGTATATTGTGAAGATGCTTGTTATTGATAGGTACGGTGATTCGATAACAACTTCTGCCGAGATTGATCCGTCGAAGTTTCCAATTCCTCCGGTTGAAATTCCGAATATTATTTCGGGAAGGATAGAATATAAGAATTCCGGCGGCGCTGTTGCTGCTTCGAATATTACTGTGTTCCTGGATTCTCTTGTTTCAGGTTCAACGGCGAAGAAAGCAAGAACGACAACGGAATCTCCATTTGGGGTTTTGGCACGTGTTCAGGAACGAAAAACGGACGCGAAAGGGAAATTTACATTTGATAATCTCCATCCGTCAAAATACGTTCTGTCATTGGATAGTGTTCAGTTCCCGAATTTTAATGGATACATATACTTTGCAGATACTGCTTCCGGTATGTTCACGATGAATTTAGGCCTCGAAATATCGTTCGACTCCAGCGTTACCCTGACCTCAAGCATGCCGGCGGTTGCCAATGCCGGTGATACGGTGACTATCGGGATCGGTATCTCGAACAACGGCACTGCGGAACACCACAATATTCTATTGACCGATACGCTTTCCCGATTTGCCCAATATCTGTCTGCATCAAAAGGGAAATTCACATCGGTATCGTATGATTCTCTTTCTCGCATTATTCGATGGCAATGCGATACAATAAAAACTCTCGCCAACGATTCTGTGACGGTAAAAGCATTGCTGACACGGAACATTCCCGACAGTACAATCATTATCAATCGCACTTGGTTCTCTTCGCATTTAACAACTCTCTCAGTGGAGAAAAAGACTTCCGTTCGTTCCAAAGGCGTGGTGCAGTTTACAAACATGTTCGTTATGCCGGGTGATTCACTCGTGGCAGGGGACAGTATCCGCCATGTTTTCAAAATCAAGAACATCGGTACGGACAGTCTTCGCGGTATTAGAATCGTTGACACTCTTTTCTCTGCCGGTGCCAGCGGAATTTCACTGGCAAAATCTGCCATCGATTCTGTGAAGATCATAGACAGTATCTCCACGATCCACATCAGAGCTATTGCGCCGGGGAAAGAAGATTCTGTTTCACTGAAACTGATCACCGATTATGCATTGAAACACGGTTTGTCGATTTCTTCTCATGCCTATGTATTGAAGAGTGATTCGGTTCTTGCCAGACACGACACATCATTCGTGGTAAATGAAAATCCTGCTCTTTCAACATTCCTGAGGATTGTAAAAACCGCAAATAAAAAAGTGGCAGAGATCGGAGATATCGTTACGTATCAAATACAAATCGCAAACGCGAGTCCGCAAGCAATGAGGAAAATTGGAGTCTATGACCTGTTGCCGTATGCATTTCAGTATATCAAGAACTCTGCCCGCTATAACGGCAAGGCGATTGAACCGGTGATCGTACCGGATGCGAACCAGCTGCAATGGAAAGATCTTCCGGACACGATTCCATCTGCGAAGTACAGCACTCTGGTCTATCAACTGGCGGTCGGCGCCGATGCTATGGAAAGTGAAGGAATGAACACCGCTTTTGCCAGCGCTGTTGCCGGATATGGTACGAATGTCGTCTCTGCACCATCGCAATGGCAGATTACGGTACGGCCCGGAGTGTTCACGGAAAAAGGATTAATTATCGGAAAAGTGTTTTATGATGATAACAGGAATACGTTCCAGGATGCAGGAGAAAACGGTCAGCAGGGAATTGAACTGTGGATGGAAGATGGAACGAAGATCATCACCGGCGACAATGGAAAATATTCCGTTCCCGAAGTGAAGCCGGGTCAGCATGTAATGCGAGTGAACGAACTGACGCTTCCGAAGAATACCGAGCTTCTTGTGGGGAATGCCGCTTTTGCACGAGATGCATCTTCACGTTTTGTTCGGGTGACCGAAGGTGGTATAGCCAAAGCGAATTTTTATTTGAAACGGAATGTTGCCGACACCGTGGAACAGGCGGTTAGAAAAATAAACAGACTGTTTGCCGTACGGCAGGCAAAACCAAAATATCTGTACTTCGATTCTCTTCGGAACATTCATATGGATACTGTGCAGATGTATG
This sequence comes from Bacteroidota bacterium, assembly GCA_041665525.1. GTDB lineage: Bacteria > Bacteroidota > Ignavibacteria > UBA10030 > UBA8401 > UBA8401. The sequence continues at coordinate 148,443 of JBAYIS010000006.1, forward strand.
TATCGTTTTCATATTCCGGAAGTAAACAGGTTCAGTCGATCGTGGTCACCGATCAATTGGATGAATTGTTCACACTGGTTCCGAATAGTGCTTTTTTTAATGGACGGAAAGCGATACTGACCGTTGAGAAGAATACCATCCGTTGGAAACTTGCCGGTGCACGGGAAATAACTAAAGGTGTGCTCAGTTACAAAGTAGTTGTACCATCGTTGCCTGCACAACATACCGTCCTTTTATCTACGTCGACAGTTACTGTTACCGGTATCGATAGTGTTCGAACGGAAAGCGGAAAAATTACTATCGAGAATATAATCTTGGATACGATGAAGAATAGGATTGAAACATCCGGCGTTCTCCTTGCTGCGAACGGACCGCGCGAATTCGATTTGCTGCCCGATTCCGCCAGCATTGCACCCGGAGACGAGCTGTTTATTCGGACATCACTCTACATCGATCCAAAAAAGAAAATCAAAAATGTGCGGATCATCGATTCGCTGCAATATGTTTTTGATATCAATGAAGAGACATTCAGCGTCAACGGCATTCCGCTTCCGGCCAGGAATCTTACCATGCACACCCGATCATCGGCAATTTCATCATCGGGAAAAATGTTCGCTTCTCAATTGGATTTTACAAAGATCTCATCGATGGACATCACTGGACTTGTTCACAACGGAAAGAATGAGATCACGTATACAGTCAGCCTGCAATCGGCACGAAAGGATACAGTATTTAAAAAACATTCGTTTGCGATGATCACAAATGATTTTGACGAAACAAACCTTGTCCGATCAAACGATGTGACCATTCATATACGTTCGAATGTCAATACGACTGTGCTCTTATTGGAGACAACATATGTAGAAATTCCGCGCCGGTCTGTTCGGACTGAAGAAAAAACTGCAGATGCAATAAAACTGATTGAATCACTCGGAATAGGTTCAAGAAAAGGCATCGTTATTGAGGAAATCTCATTTGTCTCATCCAAAGCAATACTAACGGAAGAAGCAAAGCGTATTCTTGATACTTTGGCAGTTTTGCTTATCAATAATGCGGATATAAAACTCCAGATTAACGGATATACTGATAATACCGGAAATGCGAGTGCAAATCGCAAAATGTCCTTAAATCGCGCAAAAGAAGTGGTTTCGTATCTGATAGCAAAAGGGATTGGCGAAAACCGGTTATCAGCTCAGGGCTTTGGCCCATCAAATCCTATCGCATCCAATAAAACAGAAGAAGGCAGGAAGAAGAATAGAAGGATTGAATTAGTTCCTCAAAATTGAGTGAATAAGAAAAGGAAGAATACCTTTATCGGATGTCTGCTATATCATGGCTTTTGTGTGAGCAGAAGCACTGATTCGCTTGACTATTCATTCCACTGTTTCTATTTTCTTCTTGGATAACCGCGGGGGAAGCTATTTGTGAAGGGTGAATTTCATTTACCGAACTTTACATTTGCTAGGTTTTCGATGAAGCGTTTTGCTTCTCTATTATATATAATTCTCTTCTTCGGTTTCATCAACTCATCGTCAGCACAAACTACGTACTATTCCCAAGGCAGCGTTGATCCCACAATAACGACCAACTGGAATTCAAATCCCGGCGGCGGTGGAACAATCCCTTCAAATTTCACATCCGGCGATACATTTAGAGTTCAGCTTAATCACTCTATGACAACAGGCAATCCTTGGACCGTCATTGGAGCTGTTGCGATTGATTCGGCAGGTATTCTTACTGTAAACAGCAACGTGACAACAGATTTGTTGATGGTTTCTCTCGGAGGAACTGTCAACGTCAGCAGCAGTATGGTATTGCAAATCAATAATGGAAACGGATCCGGTTTTGATCTGTTGCTCAATGGAACAATGAACTTTTCCGGCACATTAATATATAATGCGGGGGCTACTGGAGAAGTTCAAACATTCGGCGCATTTTTATACAATATCGATGGCGGGACTATTCCTTCGTTTACATGGACTGGTAATGCCAGGGTAACAATAACAGGGATGATATCTTCAACATCAATTGGTGGATTGAATCAATCATTTAGAGAATTCCGTTGGAATTGCACAAGTCAAACGACCGCAGTAGAGTTTAATTCTCAACTCACCTCTGTCGGGAAAAATTTATGGATCCAGTCGACCGGCAGCGGCAGTATAGTGCTTTTTAATTCATCCGGTAATCTTGATGCAGCTTATTTGGAAGTGGATGGAGGTACGGTTAATTTTAGTACGACGAGCTCGGTCTTTCCAACAGTAACAATCTCAAGTTCAGGAACAAGTTTCAGCCAGCTTGGCGGCACCACAATACAAACGACCGGAGCGGGTAGTAAAGGGACATTCGTTTTTGCCAGCGGTGACAGGGATATCCGGCAATTGGGATCGATTGGAACTGGGGTTGGATATCACTTCCTGCCAGGTTCTGTTGTTGGGATTCTGAATAATCAGATTACTGTCACTGGAGATATGACGATAGATTCTGCTGCGTATTTTGGATACAACTATTTAAGCAATCCTACCAATTATCAAGCATTCACTGTTGTCGGCACTGGTGGAAATTTTGAATTAAAAAAACATGGTACCTTCTATGTGTACCATGACAGCGGACTGACATCGTCAGGTGCAAACGGGTCCGTTCAAGTAACTGGCAGCAGAATATTTGATCCATTGGCGAATTATTATTTCTGGGGCGGCACGCAGGTCACTGGAATTGCAACACCGGACACTCTTTATGGTAATGTCGAAGTATGGCCTGGAATTTCGCTGACTCTTACAAAAAATACTCTCATCAATGGAACGTTAACGATCATTGATGTTCCGTTCAATATAGGTTCGCAAACGCTCGAACTGCGAGGAATTATTGTCGATTCATTGAATTCTCTGGTGAAAGGATATTTTCAATCAAATTCTGATGGAACAGTTTTCTATAATAAAACGATTACTGGTCAAAAAATTATTACCAATAATTCTCAATACGGGAATCTTGTTTTTAACAATTATTCCAAAGATGTCGTCGCCGGAAAGTTATCTATCTCAAATTCATTCACACCCGGTGCATCAAGCGTTCACAATGTTTTTTCAGACGACTCAATAGAATATAACGGGTCCGGCACCCAAACTATCTCGGGATTTTCATACGCAAATCTTCTCATTACAGGTTCACGGGGCGCCGGAAATGTAACATTTGAATCCGCTGAAACTGTTTTTGTCGCTCAATCGTTTTCTCCCTCTGCTTCATTTTCCGGAGGAAGCTATATCACATCCAACTCTTTTATCGAATTCAACGGACCAAGTGCCCAAAGTATTTCTGCGTTATCAGGCGGAATCCCTTATCATCATCTCATCGTCGATAAATCCGCCGGAGTGCTTACGGCAGGCTCTGCAATCACATTAACTGGAAATCTGCACCTGCTGAATGGCACATTCGCAGACGGCGGCAATGGCATCACGTTGAACGGCAATATCGGGGGTTCTGCAGGTCAACACACAAGTTCCGGCGGCGGGAAAATACTTTTGACTGGAGGAGCTGCTGCACATCAGATCAACGATGTTGATCTGGGAACAGTGGAAATCAACGATGCCAATGGCGCTTTAGTGACTGCCGCACCTGGAATTCAAGATCTTATTCTCACCAGTGGAGCCTTTGACATTTCCACCGGATTGTATATTCTTTCTGCCGGTTCGATTTCTCAATCGTCTGGGAGTTTGGCAGGCAACGGATCAGTGTATTTCAACGGTACTGCTACCGTGAGCGGCACAATTGCTTTCTATAATACCGAAGTGAATGGTGCTGTGGATTTTGGGACAGCATCGACAATAACTAACATGTTATTGATCAATTCCTCTGGATCAGTCACGGGAAATGCTCCTACCTATGTTGGATCGGCACTGTTGAAATATGCAACAGGAGGAACGTTTCCACGAGGTCTTGAATGGAGTTCGTTTGGTGGTGCAGGATATCCGAAAAATGTTCAGATTACGAATAACACAGTATTGAATTTGGGATTTGGAGGCACAGACACCGCACGGCAACTTTCCGGTAATCTGACGATCGATACCGGATCGGAACTCAGCATGAATGTCGGCGGAAGTCAAATGACTGCGCCATTAACTGTTTTAGGGAATCTGACCATCAATGGAATTTTGACCGCATCATCAATGGGCGGGGGAAATGTTATTGCGAAGGGAGATTGGACTCTCAACGGCACATTTAATCCGAACAACCAAAGTGTGTTGTTTAATGGTTCGTCGATTCAGAATATTTCGGGTGTTACAACGTTTGATTCACTTATCATCAACAATTCTTCCGACCTTAATCTTAACAATTCTATTGCGGTTGCTTCATTCCTGGATTTCCAAAATGGGAATATCGTCACAAACGGAAACAGTGTCACTTTCGATTCTACTGCAACATTCTCAATCTCCAGCGGATATGTCAACGGCAATGTGATCCATACTATTCCCACAGGCAGTAATATTGCAAGAACTTTCCCGATCGGTGATGCATCGTATTACACTCCTGTGCAGGCCACATTTGCCACAGTGTCGGCTCCCGGTAATATTACTGCATCAACATCTGTTGCCGGTGCAGAATTAACCGGAAGTTTTATTGATGCAGCGAAGAATGTTAATCGCTATTGGACACTGACAAATTCCGGCGTGGGATACGATACCTACGATGCAACGTTTAATTTTAATGCCGCCGATGTTGATGGCGGTTCAAATACCGGCATTTTTGTAATTAAGCGGTACGGCGATGCGATATGGAATGAAGTAACGGAAGGAACTCTAACTAGTACGTCGTCCCAGGGGACCAGCATCAATGGATTTGGAGAATTTGCCGTCGGTGAATTGGTCACGTATGATATAGCGTCTTCGGTATTCGGGAACGGAGCGATAACGCCGCTCGGTACGACAAGCGTAGCTCATGGTGATAGCCAAAACTATGCGATCAATCCGGATCCCGGTTATCATATCGATTCCGTCATTGTAGATGGTACCAATGCAGGCGCGGTCTCTTCCTATGATTTCCTCACTGTGACGACAACACATTCAATCACAGCATATTTCTCCATTAACTCGTATTCGATCACAACAAATGCATTCGGCAATGGAAGTGTGTCACCGGTTTCACCAACGGTAAACTATGGTGCTTTGCAAGCATTTATATTTTCACCTGATCCAGGATATCATGTCGACAGCGTACTGGTGGATGGTGTCCTGACTGATTCAATAAGCAGTTACACATTTACGAATGTAACAGGTGCGCATACTGTTGATGCGTATTTCTCGATAAACTATTATGCGATCACCACAACACCATTTGGTAATGGAAATATTTCACCATCATCGCCGGCTGTTCCTCATGGCTCATCTCAGACCTTCACAATTTCATCAGATGCCGGATATCAGTTGGATAGTGTGTTAGTCGGAGGGATGTTTGTCGATTCAACAACAAGTTACACATTCACCAATGTAACGAGCGCACAATCCATTGCTGCGTATTTCTCCATTGAAACAGTTCCCCCGTCAGCTCCGCAAAACCTTATTGCCGTTGCCTCTAATGGCCAAATTCAAATCCACTGGAATCCAAACACAGACACAGATTTTTTAAAATATTTCATTTATCGCGATACCATCGCAAGTCCCACGACACTGGTGGATTCTACATCACTAATTGATGATACGCTGAAAACGTATTCCGGATTAACCAATGGGAGAACGTATTATTTTACAGTAGCAGCAAAAGATACTAATGGGAACATCAGCGGTGTTAGTAATGAAGTAAGTACCGCACCGATCGGCCTCATCGCATTTTATCCTTTTTCTGGAAATGCCAATGATGCAGGCGGTAATGTGTACCATGCAGTAGTTAATGGTGCAGTTCTTACGCTTGATAGATTTGGAAATGCCAATAGTTCATACAATCTCAACGGATCAACAGATTATTTAACGACAACTGGCATTGACTTACCGCAAGGGAATTCTGAACGAACGATTTCCGCCTTCTTTAAGTGGAATAACGGCTCCGGCGGAAATGATTTGTATGTCGCTGGCTGGGGAAATTCATTTATACTCAATTCAGGATTTCATCTCAATATTTATAATGGCAATTATAGATTTGTAGGATTTTCCAATGATATAACATCTTCGGCAGTTACTCCAAACGTGTGGCATCAATTCACTGCTGCATTAAAGAATGACTCTGTTTCTATTTATATCGATGGAAGTTTTGTTACCAAAGAACAAAAAATATTGAATACAATCTCAACGGATACATTGTATTTCGGTATGGTGCGTAAGGAAGGCTCTACACCGATCAATCCATTCTCCGGTTCGATTGATGATATTCGTGTTTATAATAGAGCATTATCTGCTTCTGAAATATCAACGTTTTATCAGGAAGGGGGCTGGCCTGCTCCCGATGCACCGACAAATCTTGCCGCAACAGCAACAGACGGTCAGATACAAATTCATTGGAATCCCAACACCGAATCAGATTTTGAGAAGTATTACATTTATCGCGGAACTTCGCCAAACCCAACAGTGGTCATTGATTCAACTTCAGCTATCGATGATACCTTGAAGACTTACACCGGACTGACGAATTACACGACGTACTATTTCCGCATCGCGGCAAAAGATACAAGCGGGAATGTAGGTTTGTATTCTAATGAAGTAGCTGCTATGCCGACCGATCAAACGCCGCCACTGAGTCCGACGGGATTAATTGCAACCTCGGGAAACCATGAAATCCTTTTACAGTGGAACAAAAATACGGAAACAGATTTTGCTAAATATTTCATTTATCGGGATACTGCAGCGTCTCCGACTACTCTTGTTGATTCAATTATAGCAGCAACAGATACGACAAAGATCTTTTCATCTCTAGTTAATGGACAAGCATATTATTTCCGCTTAAAGGCACAAGATACAAGCGGTAATACCAGTGGATACAGTAGCCAAGTCACAGCAATACCAGTCGGGCTTATTGCTTCATATCCATTTCCCGGCAATGCGAATGATATCAGCGGGAATGAGAATCACGGAACTGTGAATGGTGCACTATTAATACCGGATAGATTCGGTAATCTGAACAATGCTTATGGTTTTGATGGAACCATTCAAAATATAGAGATTAATAGCTCTAACAGCTTAAATCCTTCCGCGTTAAGTATTTCATCGTGGATTTACATTGATAGTATTAGTCCGACAGCGAGAGTAATACTAAGAAAAAACCGAGATGGCGGGGTGGGACAGGGTGAACAATATTCGATATATACTATAGGCAATGAGATAATGTGGAATTCTCAGGATTTAACTCCATTTAACATTACAACAAGTGGGGCAAACCTTCAGGCGAATGCATGGTATCACATTATCCTTACTTATGACAATGATTCGAATGTAGTAAAGATATTTCTCAATGGACTGCTAATCGATGTAGAAACAAATGTAATTGGAAATATTGCATCATCGTCAACTCCGTTGAATATCGGCAGTCATCCACACTACGGAGATCTATATTCTTGGCTTGGGAAATTAGATGATATTCGAATATATAACCGCGTAATTAGTTCAAGTGAAATTGATTCTCTCTATCAATTAAACGGTTGGAATCCATTATCGGTCCCGCAGAATCTTGCTGCGAACGCTGTTGATGGACAAATTAACTTGATATGGAACCAGACGTCAGGTGCTCGATTCAAACAATATTATATTTATGGAGGCACCACAGCGAATCCAGTTACACGTATTGATTCTACGTTTGATATCAATGATACTACCATATCGATTACAGGTCTTAGTAATTACACAACATATTATTTCCGGATCAGTGCCATCGACAGTGCTGATAATGAGTCATTCTATTCAAACGAAGCAACTGAAATGCCGATCGATCTGACGCCGCCAACCGCACCGCAGAATGTGTATATCACAGCCCTCGATAGTGCAGTGCAAATTGGATGGGATCCGGTAGCAGCAACTGATTTCAACCGGTATTATATCTATGGAGGAACAACTCCCGGACCAACCACGATTATTGATACGCTTTTTACCGTTACCGATTCTCTGCAAACAATCACAGGACTTTCTAACTACACTAC
>JBAYIS010000007.1:0-133882 GCA_041665525.1 Bacteroidota bacterium
GGCGACGAGAAATCTTACTTTAATCCTCTGAGATTTCTCTCCCGACAAAAATCGTCGGGATCGAAATGACAGCATTCTCTTAACATTCCCAGTTTTGTCATTTCGAGGAGCTGTCTATTTTTTTCGTTGGCGACGAGAAATCTTACTTTAATCCTCTGAGATTTCTCTCCCGACAAAAATCGTCGGGATCGAAATGACATTTTTTCTTAGTCATCCTGAGCGCGTGAAGGCACGTTTTTTTGTGCCTGAACAAGTCGAAGGATGACATAAACTCTTCTCCGTGTTCTCTGTGCCCTCCGTGGTGCATGTTTTACTGAACAAGAACCGGCTTACGTCCAATACCGAAATACGTAAACTTCACTTCCTTCATTTTTTCCGGATCGAAAATATTGCGGCCGTCAAAAATTATTGATTGTTTTAGTTTGGACCGAATAATATTAAAGTCGGGATTCCTGAATTCATTCCACTCTGTAAAGATCAGCAAGGCATCGGCATCGTTCAACGCATCGTATTCATTCTCTACATAGTTGATTGTGTCATTCAGATAAAATTTTGCCGATTCGGTTGCTGCCGGATCATATGCGGTTACTGTCGCTCCATGCTTCAGCAGTTGCTGAATAATCACAACGGAAGGGGCTTCCCGCATATCATCTGTATTCGGTTTGAATGCTAGTCCCCACACGGCAAAATGCTTCCCATTGATATTGTTATTGTAATATTTCAAAATCTTATTGACGAGAACTTCTTTTTGCAATTTGTTCACTTCATCGACAACCGTCAGCAGACGAATCTCTGAGCCCATATCCGTCGACGTTTTGATTAACGCATTGACATCCTTCGGGAAACAGGATCCGCCGTACCCGATACCGGGAAACAGGAACCGTTTGCCGATGCGTGTATCAGTCCCCATCCCTTTACGGATCAAGTCAACGTCTGCTCCGACCTTCTCACAGAAGTTCGCCAGCTCGTTCATGTAGGTGATTCGCAGTGCCAAATAAGAATTGGCCGCGTACTTTGTCACTTCTGCGCTTGCCGTATCCATTTCAATGATGGGATTCCCCTGACGTACAAACGGTTCGTAGAGAGATTTCATCCGCTCCATGGCATACTTGGTCTTTGCTCCGATCACGATCCGGTCCGGCTTCAGGAAATCTTCAACCGCAAAACCCTCCCTCAGAAATTCGGGATTGGAGACGACATCAAAATTTTTTATACCGTGCTTCTTTATCGCTTCAAACACTTTTTTTGATGTACCGACCGGAACAGTACTTTTATTAATGATGATCTTTTGTTGTCCATCCCCGCCGGTGACCGCTATAATTTTACCTATCTCGTCCGAAACATTGCGGATATACTGAAGGTCCGCCGAACCATCTTCGCCTTGTGGAGTGGGCAGGCAAAGGAAGATGAATTCCGAACTTAACACAGCAGTTTTTAGATCATCGGTAAAGATCAGTCGTCTTTGGGAGACATTGCGTTGGAAAAGAACTTCTAGTCCGGGTTCGTAAATGGTAACTTCTTTGTTATTAAGTTTGGCGAGCTTTTCTGGATTGTTGTCGACGCAGATAACATGATTACCGGTTTCGGCAAAACAGGTGCCGGTAACGAGACCGACATACCCTGTCCCCACAATGGCGATTTTCATTAATACTCTCTATTAATCATCAGGGAAAAAAAACAGTGGGCCCTGCCGGACTTGAACCAGCGACCCGCTGATTATGAGTCAGCTGCTCTAACCAACTGAGCTAAGGGCCCTTAGGAATTACTGTAAACCGTTAAATATAACAAAATTACAGAAGTGTCACAAGGAAAGATTGGGGGAGGTCGGTCAACAAGTTACCTTTGTCACATTACTTTTTTCGTTTCAGTCGGGATAATGATATAACATATTCAGGTGATTTGCCCCTTCCTTTCTGTTCACAAAATTGAGAGATAACGAATCGAGCAATGAGATGCAGTTCAGAATAATCCCCAAGAAATGAAAGCGAAGAGGTCTTTAAACCTTTATGAAAACTGAATCTAACAATGCCAGGAATTTTCTTCACGATAAACAGCATTGGATTCAGAGTGATAATAGAGCATGCTTCAGCCAACACGAAGTGTTCACTTCGTGAACTGCACCTCTTTGGGGACTCATCCTGATTGAAAACTATCGAGACTCGCTCAGCATGACTACATTATTCCTTTGCGTCCTCTTAGGGATTACCTCATCTTTTACATCTGAGATTTCTCATCCCGACTTCGTCGGGATTCGAATTGACAAATTAAAACAAATCTCTTCATTACAAACTTCCTGACATTTCGAGGAGTCCCCATCTTGGCAACGACGAGAAATCTAATCGAAAGGGCAGGAATTATTTCAGAGTTTTTTTTAAGAATGAGCCAGTGTAGGATTGACTAATTTTCGAAAGCTCTTCCGGAGTTCCAAGTGCAATCACTTTCCCGCCGTTTTCACCTCCGCCGGGCCCCATATCAATTATATGATCTGCACATTTTATAACGTCAAGATTATGTTCGATCACAAGAAGTGAATTTCCTGCATCCAGCAGCGCCGTAAAACATTTCAACAGTTTCGTGATATCGTCAAAATGAAGACCGGTGGTCGGTTCGTCAAAAATAAAAAGAGTATGTCCCTCTTTTTTCTCTACAAGATGCGTGGCAAGTTTTATCCGCTGAGCTTCTCCGCCGGAAAGCGTTGTCGCAGCCTGACCGAGACGCAAGTACCCCAGGCCAACATCGTCCAGCACCTGCAATTTCTGCATCACTTTCTTCCCATCTGAATATTTCCCGAAGAATGCGATCGCCTCTTCCACTGTCAATCCGAGTATTTCATCGACATTCTTTCCGTTCCATCGAACTTCGAGTGCTTCTTTCTTATATCGTTTCCCGTTGCACGATTCACAGGTAAGATACAGATCCGCCATAAATTGCATTTCGATCTTTTGTAGTCCGTCTCCTTCGCACACATCGCATCGCCCTCCGGGAACATTGAACGAGAAGAATCCCGGCTGGTAACCGCGCATCTTTGCAGCGGCTGTTTTGGAGAGTAGTTCCCTGATCCCGTCGAAGACGCCGATATACGTTACCGGATTGGAACGGGGAGAACGGCCGATGGGTGATTGATCCACCATCTCCAGGTACTGGATCTTTTCCCAACCCTGAATCTCGTGCACTCCGTTCAATCGGCCGATGTGGCCATTCAAACGTTTTGCGATTCCACTGCCGATGATGTCATGTACAAGCGTACTCTTTCCGGATCCGCTGACTCCTGTGACACAGACGAACATCTTCAACGGAATTTCGACATCAATATTTTGCAAGTTGTGCTGGAATGCATTGAGTACTTTAATTGAATCTTGAAAGGTCGCTGACACTTTTGTCGCGGTAGACACCTTTTGTCGTCTCGTTTTCGGTACTGGAATTTCCAGTTTGCCTGAAAGATATTTCCCGGTAAGCGATTTGTCATCCTTCACAGCTTGATCATATGTGCCCTGGAAGATAATCTCTCCGCCCCGTTCTCCCGCTTTCGGTCCTATATCGATAATCTGATCAGCTGCGCGCATCATGTCCGCATCATGTTCCACAACCAGCACTGTGTTGCCGACATCCCGCAGCCGCTTCAGGATATTGATCAACCGATCATTATCCAGCGGATGAAGACCGATGCTCGGTTCATCCAACACATAAATCGAGCCGACAAGCGATGAACCGATCGATGTGGCAAGATTGATCCGCTGCGATTCGCCGCCGGAGAGAGAATTCGAAAGCCGGTCCAGTGTAAGATACCCGACACCGACATCCACTAAATACCGCAGGCGCTTTCGGATCTCTTCAAGAATCCGCTTTCCGATGCTCATTTCAAAATCCGACAGCGTTAACGCGGAAAAGAATTCATCCGCACGTTCTATGTTCATGGAAACCACTTCACCAATCGCCTTCCCGCCGATCTTCACGTAGAGCGCTTCTTTTCTCAACCTGCTGCCGCGGCATTCGTCGCAGGTGGTGTATCCGCGATATTTGCTCAGCAGGACACGGTATTGAATTTTATATGCTTTCCGTTCCACCATCTTAAAGAAACCGTTGATGCCGTCGAATTCCTTGCCGTAGCCGTTCATCACAATGTTCATCTGTTCTTCAGTCAGTTTGCGGATCGGAACATTCATCGGAACACCGGCATCATAGGCGACCCGGGACAAATCACGGAGGTTTTCCTGAAATTTCGGTGTCGTCCACGGCATTACCGCCCCTTCTTTCAATGTCTTTTCCAGATCCGGTATGACCAGTTCCATATCGATACCGACGGACCGGCCGAATCCCTGGCACTTCGGACATGCACCGATCGGTGAATTGAACGCGAACAAGTGAGGTTCCGGATCTTCGAAACGGATGTTATCCACCGGACATTCAAAGTGCTGGCTGAACGGCAGTATCTCTTTTGTTTCAAGATCAAAAACTGAGGCATACCCGTCCCCTTCCACAAATGCCGTTTGCACAGAATCTGCCAGCCGGTTCTGGCTTTGAACCTCATCTTTGCGGAGAATGTATCGATCAACCAAAATGTAAATCTGTTTTTGCTTTTCCTTTTCTTTATCTTTTTCAGTCCCTTTCAACCGGACTTCACTTCGTTTGATTTCCTTTTTCTTCGGTGACGAAAACTTTGCGGCGGCGTCCTTGTCATTCAAATCAACGATCTCTCCATCCAGAATAAACCGGAAGAATCCCCGTTGTTTTAACGTTTCAAGCTCCTGCGCCAGGGTTTTCCCGGAATGATGATGCATCGGGAACATCACATAAAATTTCGATCCTTCCGAACATAATTGCAGTCGATCCACCACAGACTGCACGGAATCTTTTCGAATTTCTCGGCCGCATTTGGGACATATTGTTTTTCCCACCCTGGCATATAACAAACGCAAATAATCGTAAATCTCCGTCGTCGTCGCCACCGTAGAACGAGGATTCCGTGTATTCGTCCGCTGTTCAATGGAGATTGCAGGAGACATTCCCTGGATCACATCGACATCCGGTTTGTCCATCCTTTCCAGGAACTGACGGGCATACGACGAAAGGGATTCCACATACCGCCGCTGACCTTCGGCATAGATCGTATCAAATGCCAACGACGATTTTCCAGAACCGCTGACACCGGTAATCACTACCAGGTTATTGCGGGGGATCTCAACGGAAATGTTCTTGAGATTGTGGACCCGTGCACCCTTAATGACGAGAGGGGATTTTGTCGAATTTCGTTGAGGAACTTTTTGGTTTTGAGTCTTGGGCATTGTCCGGAGAGAGAAAAATAATAAAGCCCGGCATCTACCGGACTTTGTGAGAACGTACTCAAAGTATCAAAAATTCACTCCAGAGGCAATGGAAGAGCAATTGGTAATGGACAAAAACAATTGACAATGGACAATTGACAATGGACAATTGACAATGAATTATTGGCAAAGCAAAGGATGATACTCCATATCTGACAACTGATTACTGAATACTGTAAACTGAATACTCATTTGCGAAACCAATTTTCCAGAGTACTTTCAAAAATGCTTAATTTCCAAAAATTTCTATTTTTTAATGAATGGAGCTGTCATTGCAATACTTCTACATTTTTCGTATTTTTGTAAAGACTTGGCAAGTGAAACTGACTTCCCAAGTCTAATTTTTTTCTTATGGATAAAAAGAACCTCAAAGGATTACCGTTGGCCGCACTGGAACAGTTCATCAGTTCCATCGGCGAACCCAAATATAGAGCTGCCCAGATCTATCAGTGGCTCTATAAGTACCGCGTTTCCTCATTTGATGAAATGACCAATCTTTCCGTTCCACTCCGGCAAAAATTGAATGAAACTGCAAGTATTGAGCAATTTTCCGTAGCAACCTCCCAAACCTCCGCCATTGACGGCACGATAAAGTTTTTGTATGAACTTTCGGACGGCAAGAAGATCGAAACAGTGCTTATCGCACCCCGTCCGACTGCCGTGGATGCAGACGAACGGATGACCCTATGCATTTCCACTCAAATCGGATGTGCTTTGGACTGCACTTTTTGCGCTACCGCCAGCATGGGATTTTTGCGGAATCTGACAACGGGTGAAATCCTGAATCAATTTATCACTGCACAATCATTCTCAGAGAAACCGATCACAAATATCGTTTTTATGGGAATGGGTGAACCGATGCTCAATTATGACAATGTGATGTCTGCGGTCGATATTTTCACGGACCAGAACGGGATCGGCTTGAGTCCAAAACGGATCACCATTTCCACTGCCGGATACGCGAACCATATCCGGAAAATGGCGGATGAAGACCGGAAGATAAAATTAGCACTCTCCCTCCACTCACTTCGGGACGATGTGCGGACGGAACTGATGCCAATCACGAAAAAGTTCAAGGTGGAAGAACTCCTCTCTGCATTGGAATATTATAATAAGAAAACGAAAAAAAGCGTCATGCTCGAGTACATTGTTTTCGAGGGTGTGAACGATACGGAAAAAGATGTACAACTAATGGTAAAGGCGTCGCGCCGTTTGGATTGTCGCGTGAATCTGATCCCATTTCATTCCATTGAATTCACCCACCCGCAAGGATATTCAGCATCATTACATGGCGCTTCCAAAGAGGGATTGGAGCAGTTTTGGAAGAAACTCCGCGCACACGACGTGACCACATTCATCCGTCACAGTGCGGGGGTCGATATCGATGCGGCCTGTGGACAACTTGCAGTAAAAGAACAGCAATTGATAGTTGAAAATGAATAATTATCAACTATCAATTATCCTTTATCAATTTGTATTTATATCTTGAGTTTCTAAAAAGATTTATTAAAGAATAATCACCATGCATATAATTTTATTCGGACCTCCCGGCGTCGGTAAAGGCACACAAGCAAAGATCCTTTCTGAACGGTTTCATATCCCCCACATTTCTACCGGCGACATGCTGCGGGAAGAGATTAAGCTACAGACCGATCTCGGATTAAAAGCGAAAGTTCTGATGGATGCAGGAAATCTTGTCCCGGACGATGTCATGATCGGCATGATCCGAAATATCCTGCAGACAAAACGATGCGCCAATGGCATCATCCTTGATGGATTTCCGCGTACAGTGGAACAGGCCAAAGCGCTGCAACGGATGTTCACCGAACTGAACATCATATTGAAAAAAGTGCTCTATATTGAGGTCACAGAAGAACATATCATGGAACGTCTGGTAAAACGATCTGCGGTAGAACACCGTGCAGACGACACGCCGGAAACGATCATAAAACGGATTGGCGTCTATAAAAACAATACCGCACCGGTCAAAGATTATTATGAGAAACAGGGAATGCTTACTTCCATCAACGGCGAAGGTACCGTGGATGAAGTTTCGCGTTTGATGATAGAATCACTGAAATAGTTACATTCCCCTGCCGCACGCAATTATCTGATTCAGTGCGGCATCTCCCGAACGAACCGATGCCGACAAAAACACCTCTTATTATTGCTCACCGCGGATTTTCGGACGAAGCTCCGGAAAATTCGATGGCGGCATTCCACAAAGCAATCGAAGCCAAATGCGACATGATTGAACTGGATGTACGCTTATCCGCAGATAATGTCCCGATGGTTTTTCATGACCGCCGGCTGCAGAGAACTTCAAATGGGAACGGCGCTATCAATCAGAAACATTCACGCCAATTGGTCGCAATCGATAACGGTTCGTGGTTCTCACCCAAATTCAGCCGGGAACGAATCCCTTTATTGAAAGACATTTTCCCTATTTTAAAAAAGGAGATGCGGCTGAACATTGAGATCAAACCAGATGTGGTCAGCACCAATGATACGTCTGCTGTGGAATTGGTCGTGCAGGAAGCGGAAAAAGCAAAAGCGCTTTCGAAAGTGATATTTACCTCCTTCAACCATCAGATGATCAGGGAGATCAGCGAGATTGACGAAACTGTTCAGACCGGCGTCATCTACAATCCCATCACCCATTTCCGGAAATCCCCTTCAACGCTCATGAAGAATTCCCGGGCAAAAATCTTCGTCTGCAGCAAATTCCAGATCACCAGTGATGTGGTCGCCGATACACACGACGCCGGTTACTTGCTGTATGTGTATGGTGTGAAAACAGGCAGGGATGTACAGCGTTTGTTGGACCTGAACGTGGACGGTATCATCTGCAACAATCCCCGCTTCGTACGGGAGACGATAGACCTTTTGACGAAATAACATCCGTCACTGAACGCTTTGCACATTCTTTTAAAAAAATGCTTTGTCCCGATAGCAATTCATTGGAACAAAGCCTGAACACAATCCTATTCGGTTATTTTCTTTTCGATACACCGCGCTTCAACTCCAACTGTTTTTTTGCACGGTCGATAAACGGTTTCATTGTTTTTTCAATCTGATCGAAGAACAAATGGTCCTTCCCTTCGATCGGTTCGATCGCGAATTCTTCTACAATCAGCGGCACAGAGAATGATCCGCCGCTGAATGTGATCCCGGTACCGGGAATCATTTCACCTGTACTATTGGATTGTTGCGCTGCAGATCCTTTGAATGATCCTTCTGCTTTTTTATCATTGAACACTGAGAATGTGATATCCCCGCTATAGGATACATATGCAGTATTCGATCTGCCGAATATTTCGGCATTAAATCCAAAAGCGACAATTCCTCCTTCGAATGTGTTGTTGAACTGTGCAGTATCCAACGAGATTGTCCCTGCAGTCAGTGATGATTTTGAGAATATCATCACTACCAGATCGAACAATGTTGGCGTGATCCTCCGGTACGCGATGATTTGACCGAAGTTACCTTCAAAGGAATTTCGCATCAGAAATCCACCCGCTCCAGCATCATTGGTCGGAACAGCATCATGATTGTCGCCAGTGAAAACACCTTCCACATTTATATTTCCTGCTCCAGAATTCATGGAGAGTTTCCCTAAAGTAGTAAATTTCTCAGGGAGGGTGACTGTAATAGGAATGGTCACTGTATGTGCCGGTGTCGATGCGTCACTGATCGTAAACGATGTACTGCCTTGCGCAATTCCTTTTACGGTAAACGAAGAGCTCGATAGTGTCACCGTGGCAATCGCCGCATTCGCTGGCTGGCTGATCGTATATGGAGATGTCCCGCCGGAAACATATCCGTAATCAGACCTTCCCGGTTTTAAGGAAAATGACATCTGGGAGGCGACCATGATTTTCACTACAACAAGAATATCCACCTCGCCGCTTTTTGCACTGTCCTGAATAGTCACCGTCGTTGTCCCCTCCTTCAGACCGGAAAAACTCACATACACGGAATTTTGCGGTGATCCGGAACTGGACGGATAGATCGAGACCTGCACAATCCCCGAATCAGTCATTGACTTCACAGCATATGAACCAGTGCCGCCTTTCACCTGAACGCCCTGGCTGGAGTTTAATGCTACTGAAACAGAATTCTGCGAGACTTTCAATCCCTGAATCCCGGTACCGGTAGTGGCCGACGAAGAAGTTGTGGATTCATTACACGTGAAGAGAATGAACGATGTTAAGAACAAGAGCGCTGAACGCAGCATGGCATTGTGCTTCATTGAAATTCCTTCGGTTGTGTGAGTATTATTATCAGTCTTGTTTTTCGATAACGACGAATGCAACCACGGTATTATCCGAATGCGACATTGAAAGGAAAATGGAATATCCTTTCAGCGTTTCTGCGGTCTTTCCCCGAAGGATGAAATCGGGCTTACCGGCGGGATTGTTTTTTACTTCAATATTCTTCCATTCAAATTCCCCGCTCCAACCGGTGGAGATTGCTTTGCTGAATGCCTCTTTTGCGGCAAAGCGGGCGGCATAATGCTGTACGGGAAACTGTTTGGAACTGCAATAACGGATCTCTTCTTCGGTAAAGAGTTTCGTGAGGAAAGCATCGCCGTACTGAGCGACAGATTCTTCGATGCGGGAGATTTCGATGATATCGATTCCGATTCCAGTAATCATTAGAGTGATATTTGTTTCCAGCTGTTCTTGAGTTTCCAGACGATGATCTTCCCATCAATGCCGCCGGATGCCAGATAGGTATTGTTGGGATTGTATGAAACACTCGTCACTTTGTCTT
Organism: Bacteroidota bacterium; assembly: GCA_041665525.1. Classification (GTDB taxonomy): domain Bacteria; phylum Bacteroidota; class Ignavibacteria; order UBA10030; family UBA8401; genus UBA8401. The sequence continues at coordinate 10,098 of JBAYIS010000007.1, forward strand.
TGTGACCGGACAATTCAGAAAAGAAATTCGACGACAATAAGTACATCACACGAACGCTTGTATCGCCGAATCCCGAAACAAATGATGTCCCGTCCGGCGAATACTGGATAGCATAGATCGACAAACCGTACCAGGGATAGTTGACGGCATCCATTCCGCTGCTTGTAGACAATATCGTTAACGGATTGCTGATTGTGCCTAATTTACCGCATGCCAGGTTGCTGCCATCCTTGTTGAACGCTACGGTTGAAAAAGGCATAACGGCGTCGGTATATTTCCAAACTTCAGTGCCGTTGGCGATATCCCAGTACCGAACAGTCTTATCGTTTCCTCCGCTTGCAACGAACAATCCATTTGGATGAAAACGCGCAACGTTCACACTATTTGTATGTCCAAGCAAGTTCTTCGAGAGCGTGCCGTTCGATACGTTCCAAATCTTCACCGTCGAATCCAGGCTGGCACTGAGAATCGTTGTGCCGCTCTGATTGAATTCCACCGATGTGACAATGTCCTGATGGCCGGTCCATGTCTGCAGCAGTGCGCCGGTAGCGCTGTTCCATAATTTTATGGTGTTATCTCCTCCCCCCGTTGCAATCGTGCCGCCATCAGAGCTCACCGCTATCGAATAGACACCAGATGAAAGTGCATCCACAGAACGAACCTGCGTTTTTGTATCAATATCCCATGTGCGGATCGTGCCGTCTGCGCTGCCGCTAATGAGTGTCGCGGAATTCGGTAAAAATGTTAATGCCCGCACCATTTCCGTATGAGTGGTGAATTCCGCGTGCAATGTATAATCCGGATAGAATGTGACAGAAACAGGAGGAGAATACAACGAGGCATTTAATTCAGTGAATGCTCTCACTCTATAGGTGTAAGTACTGATAGTGTCAGCGGAGGCATCCACCCATTCAACAACATCTGCAGTCGTCCGATGTATTTCCTGATATGTTGAGGAATTATAGATCTTTCGCTCGATTGCAAATCCTTTTTCAAAAGTACTGTTGTCCTTCCATTGCAGCCGTATGCCGGAGGGAACTCCCTGAGAAGCCGTCAGGCTCGTCGGCTGTGGAAATGGAATAAATGTTGTCGTCACGTTGGAATACAGACTGACATTATACTTGCTAAACGCGCGGATGCGAAACTGATATCGGGAACCAACCTTGAAATTGCCGGAGACAATTCCCGCAGTGTCAGCTTTGGGAAATGTCGCGATAACGCCGTAGGCACCGTTGTCGGTCTTCTGCTCCAACTCGAAATATTGTTCGTACTGATTCCTGAAATTTAAAGTCCATCGGAATTCGATCTGTGATTCTGTTACCGAATGAATCCTTAGATCGGCAGGAGCAGACAATGTTGCAGTTACGGACTGTTTGTTCGAGTGCGAACTCTTTTTTTCCCCAATCAGCGCTCGAACCTCAAAAGTATATCGACTGCCAGTATAATAGACACCAGGAACTTCCGTCGAATTGGTATTTGGCGGCAATGTCTGGATAACACTGTAACTTGTATCGTTGATATTCTGAAGAATCTGATATGCTGTTTCCTGTGATGAGACGTCGTTCCATTTTAGTTTCACGAGCGTATCACCGACAATTTCAGCGAACAGTTGTGTCGGGGCAAATCGGTTTGTAATTACTGAGACTTTTTGCGAGACCGTGCTATTACTGTCAACATCATACGCGCGGGCAAACAACTCATGCACACTGCTATCCGGATATCCCGACGTCACCCACGTATATTCATACGGTTCGTACAACAGATCTCCTTTTGCCGCTTTCACGCCGTCAATGTAAAGCACCACACCGATAATTCCGCGGTCATCCGACGCTTCGACGACGATCACCGTTGTGTCCAGTATTTGCGATGAGTGCACAGGATGAACAATGCGTACCACCGGTTCTTCGGGGATATCAACTTCCTCGAGATCGCAGCTGTTCAGCACAAAGAAAATCACAACAATAGCGGGGAGCAGTATATACTTTGTATTCATTTCATTCAAGGTTCACTTCTTACTTTCCCGATAATATAGAACAGAAGGAAATCATTAGCAATTCAGATTACTCGACATTCATATTGCTATCGAATGAGGTCAATGGTACATTGGAGTGTATGACAAACCGGAACGTAGGCGTCATTGCTTGTATACTGTTGTCGTTTTTTGCTGTACGCTGTGAAGATCTTCTCCCTCCCTAACAGCCGCCGCATGTGTTGTTCCGTGCTGAATTTGTTTCAACAGATTCATTCACCATTCAATATTATGAGGCGGCAAATGAAAATGTTCTTCCGGGGAGACCAAAGGTCAGTGATCAGGGATATCCTGACGATCAATCCTGGTGAGCGTCTTCACTTTGAGATTCCGTGGGATTTTACTTTCGATAATGGGAAATATCTCCAAAATTATTGCGATCCGGGATCAACGGAATATTTCTTTATTGGTGATCCCAATGTATATTGGTATCAATACTATTTGCCGCAAAACGTTCGCGCCCGTTTTACCGCTTCTGTCATTCCGCGGACGCCGGCGGCGATAGCGGAACACGAATTCGTCGTCACTCTAATAGGATATACTCATAGCTATGAACCTGGCCATCCGTAAGACATTTATTGTTGCCACTCTTCTGCCGATCGCCGGCATTCTCTTCATTACTTCCGGTTGCGAAGATCTGTTGCCGGTGTATATTGAACCGGACAATATTTTTGAAGCAAGCCTTGTTTCAGTCGATTCCACACTTGTGCAATATTACGAGACGGACGAAAAAGATCTTACACCCGAAGGACCCATCATCAATTACCAATCGTTCACATCCGACTTTAGGATTAGCGTTTCGGTAAAGAATCTTTATGAAGAGACTCTGCAAAATACCGCTGCGGTAAGCGGAAAACTCGAAATATGGAACGAACTCCATCCGGAAGAGAAGGCAACAATCCCTATTACCACCTCCAATATCGCCTCCGGCAGTGGATATAATGCCTCAACAAATTCGATCACGCTCAATCCCAATGAAAAGTTGTTTTTCACCATCCGATGGAATTACCGGTTCGACTCAAAGAAATGGCTGCACCAAACGGTCGGATCCATTGGTCAACAGGCAATCTCAGCGAGAAGCTGGTATCTATTTTATCCCTTAGTGCATTTGAAATCCAGAGCCACTATCCAGTTATTCAAAAACACAAAAGCGGTCATCAGCGAAGATTCCTTCCCCGTACAATTGCGGGGATATATCGCGGTAACGCAGCCGTAATAAGAGATGAAAGCATTTGTACTTAATATGCTTTTTTGTGCCGGGATCACCGTTGTAATTTGTTCCGGTTGCGAGGACCTATTACCGGAGTATCATCAGCCGGTAAATGTTATCAAAGCGGAATTCGTCGGCGCAGATGACCATATCGTCAAGTTTTGGGCAAACTTTGATGACGAATACGGTAAAGCAAATTACGTATCGTATGGATCTGAAATTTATACCCCGTTTACTGTTACATTCGGCATCAAAAATACATACGAAGAGACAATTCAAGCAACTGCCGCTGTCCGCGGGTCCGTTGTAATCTATCCCGAGGCTAATCCAAATTTTTCAGAAGAGCATTTACTCTCCAACGAGAATTTAAAAATATTTTCGAAATACGACCAGATCAATAATATATTGACCCTAAATCCGAATGAAAGCTTCTTCATTAAAACAAAATTAGACTTTAAGCTTGCCGATATTGTTTATATGCATTTTTTTGCACAGGAAAAAAGCAGAACAATCATCAATTATAAAGGGCGCTTGTGTTACGAGGTCCAGTTTTCGCCGATGACCGCAGTCGCGCTGATCACCATTCAGCTTGCAGACAACTTTCCACCGGTCACCTCCCTGCAAAAGTTTCCAATCACATTTTATGGATTGATCCCTATTCCTCCCGGGAACACGTTATGATGACGATACTGCACTCACTGCGGAAATTAGTTCTAGCGATAATGCTTTGCCAGATTCCTCTATTCGCCGAAACATCCGGCATTCTGGAAGGGACGGTGCGTGATAAAGAAAACGGCCAACCGATTCCCGGCGCCTCCATTATCATCGTTCAGACTTCGCAGGGACGAGTTTCCGATCCGGATGGAAAATTTATCGTATATAATATTCCTGTGGGAAGATATACCGTGCGTGTGCAAATGCTCGGCTATCGAACCACCGTATTTGAGAATGTGGAGATTCATTCTAATCTGAGAAGAAAACTGGATGTATCGATGGTGCAATCAGCCGTGGAATTAGGCGAGATAGTCATCAAAGCGGAACGACCGCTGATACAACCGGATATCATCGGCACAACACACACCGTCACCGCACAAGAATTTAAGCAACTTCCCGTCACGTCGTTCCAAGAGGTTCTCTCCTTCAAACCGGGCACAACATTGGAAGGAAACGTGCGCGGAGGAAAGACTTCGGAAGTTCTGTACCTGGTGGACGGCCTGCCCGCCCAAGATGTGCTTGAAGGCGGTCTCGGAGCAGACTTGCCGAACAGTTCGATTGTTGAGCTGTCATTTCAGACCGGCGGATTTGAAGCGGAATACGGTAACGCTCAGTCCGGCATCGTGAACGTTGTGACGAAATCCGGTTCGAATGAAACAGAAGTGATGGCCCGTATTACGAAGGACGATCTGTTCGGCGGAACAGAACATAATCACGAATCGGAAATTGAGACCGCTGTCAGCGGTCCCATCCTCAAAGATAAGGTCTATTATTTTCTTTCTACCAATTACAACCAGATCGGAACGCGATGGTGGCTGGACTTTGAAAAATTCTTCCCTCTTCCCGTGGCCAAAACATACAGCGGACTGGCAAAAATCGACGTTCATTTGTCGCAAGAAATGCGGCTGAGTTCACAACTGCTCTATTCCTATAAGACATTTCGTGATTATGAATTCAGCTGGCGTTTCAATTTGGACGGATTGCCGCCGCAGAATCGCACTATCTACCGGTTCTCCACCACATTCACACATACGCTATCGGAAAACACTTATTATGATGTACGCTTTAGTGCCTATTCCAATTCCACGCACATCGGTACAGATGAAAAGCCTGCTTTTGATCCGGGCAAGATCTACGAATACGATCTGTTTCTGCAGTACATAATCGACGGCGACCGGCTGCTGTGGAGCAATACATCGCAGATGATTTACACCGGTAAGTATGATTTCACCACGCAGTTGATCAAGAATACGATGCTCAAGGCGGGGGCAGAATTCAATTACTATGAAGTTGAAGCCGATCTGCAGAAGTATGAACCGCAAAAGACTTATTTCGGAAAACCGCTTCTGTTCGAGAAACCGTTGAACTATACGACGGCATACAGGTACTTCCCAAAATCAGGGAATGCGTATGTGCAGGGGAAATATTCCGTTGAAAAAGCGACCATCAGTCTTGGAATACGGTATGACTTTTTAAATCCGACCGCCCGCCGCCCTGCATTTGAGTATGTACCGGTGAAACCAAATGAATACCGGCTGCGCATGAACAGGATGGTGCCGTCCAAGATAAAACATCAGGTCAGCCCTCGGTTCGGCATCTCGCTGCCGTACAGCGAACAGGGATTCATTTATGTCAATTACGGATACTATTTCCAATTCCCTCTTTTTACATATTTATTCTCAGGGCTCGACGTTGTGACGGCACAGCGTGGTGCAAGTGCATTGCTGGGGAATCCAGATCTGGAACCGGAACGGACTAAAGCATGGGAAATCAGTGTGAAACAAGTAGTGAAAGAGAATGTGGTCGTGTCCGCAACCTATTTCAAAAAAGAGAGCGCGAATCTGATCGATTCAAAAACGTTCGTTGCAAGCGACAGCAAGATTGGCGGGGATTATGGTTATGCGGAATATGTGAATAATCCATTCGCGGAAGCAAGCGGTTTTGAATTGGTGGTTTCCCGGAATCAGGGAAATTTCCTGACCGGCAGTGTCTCGTATACGTTCATGGAGGCACAAGGAGTGAGCGAGAATGCGAATCAGGGATTAAATTTCCGCCAATGGGGATTCAAGCCGATCACGACTCTTTTCCACCTCAGCTGGGATCAGCGGCACACATTCAAAGTGAATGCGATTTTTCACCTGCCGTTCGGTGTTGAAGCAAATACTTTTCTTCATTCGTTCACCGGCAGACCGTATACCTATTTCCCGTCCCGCGACGGATTCACTCCTGCGAACCCAAACCAGGTGTTTATTCCGAACAATGAACGGATGTCCGGATATACGAACCTCGATGTGAAAATCTCGAAAAAATTCTCTCTTGAATTCTCACGGTTTACGGACATTGTCCTGTATGCAGATATCAGGAATGCTCTGGATAGGAGGAATGTCAGATGGATGGATTCAGCCGGGAGAATCGGCGGCGAACTCGAAGATCCAAGCGGGTATCATATTGGCAGACGCTCGCGAATCGGTTTGTCGGTGGAAGTGGGATTGTAACTCTCGTCGTATTCACCGAACGATGACATTGTTTTCTAGACTGGACTGAAGAACACATACTGCGGAAACATGAACCTTCGTTCTATCGAGTGGTATTTTCTTTTTTGACGATATCCAGAAGTTCAGCAATATCATTCACTTCGTAATCCGCATTTGTCTCCACGGTCCCGAACGTATCGCCGTAACGGGCAAACACCGTTTTCATTCCAACTTTTGCTGCGCCAACCATGTCCCGCTCCGCCCAATCTCCAATCATCAGTGCATTCTTCGGATCGACCTGCAGCAGGGAGAGAATTTTTTCGAACGGCGCGGGGTCCGGTTTTCGCTTTCCCGTATCCTCGAATGTGACGATATGATCGAAGAGATGGTGAAGATTCAGGTACGTTAGCCGGAGCCATGCTTCTTTCGCAGGAGCATCGGACACCACGCCGAGTTTCATCCCCATCTTCAGTAGATTCATTAAGGTCGTATAAACGTGCGGATACAAAACGAGCGCCGCTTCGCGAGCCTGGCGGTAGGCGATCACTCCGGAAGATAGTATCTTATAATTCACTTTCTGGAATTCGTCATACAACAGTTGATCGAACACATTCTGAAACTCAATCCCTTTTTCCTTATAAATCGAATCGATACGACGCTGAATCTCTTCATAGCTTAACTGCAGTCCGGCATCGATCATTGCATGGATTGCAGCGCCGATCGCCTGACGTTTCATTGCCATGAAATCGACGAGTGTATTATCAAGGTCGAAAATAATGGCTTTGATCATTCGGAAATCTTATTCTGTGAGCTTTTGTGATAGAGCAGCATTTCAACAGCCAGGGAATATCCGTTCGAGCCAAATCCGGTCAGCTGGGCAACACAGACCGGCGCAGTGACGGAGTGCCTGCGGAACTCTTCGCGGAGAAGGATATTAGAAATGTGCACTTCGACGGTCGGGATCATCAACATAGAGATAGCATCGCGGATGGCGTACGAATAATGCGTGAACGCACCGCCATTGATGACAATCCCATGGAAATCCTTTCCGACAGTCGATTGCAGTGCGTCGATGATTCCTCCTTCGTGGTTGGATTGGAAGAAAGTAAAATGCGCTTCGGGGTAGCGGCCGATCAGCTCATTCTGTATGTCGTTGAGAGTTTGTGAACCGTAGATCTGCGGCTCCCGCATACCAAGAAGGTTCAGATTGGGTCCATTGATGACAAGTATATTCATATAACTTCCACACCGCATGACCGCTGTTCGCGGACCTGCGTCTGAATCGTTTATCGTGCACGCACCAGCTCATCTTCGATGAACATGCGCACGTTGGGTTTCACAAAAAGGTTATCGATACCGATCTCCCCGAGCGCAAGTGCAATTACCGATGCTTTGCGCGACGGATGAAGTTTTTTGTTCACAACGATAATCTGCTGATCCTTTAGGATACAGTATCCTCCGTCAAAATCCCCTTTTTCATAACGGATCTTCATCCCCATTTCCGAGGAGAGTTCTTCCAGGTCCGGTAAAAAATCTTCAGCATTCATAACTCTATTTCAACACCATCATTTTTTTTGTTTGTGAAAAATTTCCGGAACGAAGCGTATACAAATAAATACCGCTGCTCAGATTCGAGGCATCAAACGCGATCGAATGAGTCCCGGCGGATTGTTTCTCGTTGACCAGTGTCCGCACCTGACGGCCGAGCATATCGTACACCACCAGCGAAACGCTTCGATCCGACGGTACTGCATAGGTAATGGTAGTCGCCGGATTGAACGGATTCGGATAGTTGTTGAAAAGCGCCATTGACATCGGGACAGCAGCGTCTATATCCGGCGTCGAAGTAATTCCATTCATCCAATCCAGTACTTTCGTTATCGCAACAGATTTGTAGGAGACACCGGCAATACTGTCGTTCGCCCCTTCCAGCCCGAACGACCAGAAAACAGTTTTCCCACCGCTTGTTGGATGTTCCCACCACAAACCTCCATAATTTGTCCCGCTGGTGGTATTCCACCGAAACATCGGAGATACGGCAAGTGTATCCGCATCAAATTGGTCCGGTGAAGTCTGGTTCGGAATTGCATCGCCACCTGCCAGGCTTAATTTCGGAATCAAATACCCGAGCGGATCCGTCGGTATGCCGATCAGATTTTTTCCGAACGCAATGTTTTTCGTCCAGGTCGCGTGGAGCAGATCCGCCGTGTAAGGACTGTTTCGCTTCCACATGTCCTCCAAAACGTTTTGCCCTGAGATGAAGATATTTCCACCGTTATTCTGATATGTGATGAGCAGTTGTGCCAGGGAGTCGGTAATGATATCGGATCGTTTCCGGCCGGAAACAATCACCACAATAGAACGTGCCGGGAGCTGCATAAAGGAAAGAGAATTTTCACGCGTGGAAACGATCTCGTAAAATTTTCCTGTTTTGTCCAACAGTTTCCGGTATTCCAATCCGATATTCTCAAAAGTTGTAACGGTATCCAGATCGACAAGAACCATAGCAGGATATCCCAGCAATACCTCGAAAGTTTTTTGAAAATCACCTTGAGGAGTAGTGATATTTACCGTGACCGGTATGATGCGAGCAATTGCCGACGGATCCGCAGCCACATTCACGCTGAACGTGCTGTCAAGAGAATAGAGTCCGGCGATTCCGAATTGTTCTGCTGTCGTATCGATTGTAATATCTTCCACGGTTGTTGAGATTTTAACTTTTGCTTCCGCAGTACTGACCGGATAGATGTTTTTCATCTTCAACCGGATGCTTCCGGTTTCTCCTGCATCGATCCTTCCATTGGAATTACCGCCGCTCCCTTCTTCGAACGCTGCACCGAGAAGCTGGATGTACGGCCGCGTACCAACATCCAGATCTGCATACATGTTCGTATCCGGATCACTGATATTCCTTACGCCTACATAGGATGCAAGATTGACATATGCATCGCTGTTCGGCTTACTCGCCTCATCAAAGTTTCGGTTATTGGAAGTTCCCGGGAACGGATCTCCGGCATCGCCTCTGTTCGAACTAATGTTCAGACCGCGCAATCCGTCCGCCTGTTCAAGATCGACCATGTATCTGCTCTCATCCCGGTTGTTCGTTTTTGTGGGATCGACATGAAAGATTAACAATCCTGCGTTCATCAAATATGTATCGAATCCTTTTTTCTGCCTGTTTTCGATAAGGAAATATTGTCCGCCAGCTACTCCTTTTACGTAGAGTTTCATGACATCCGGATACTTTTCCGCGTAACGAATCTTTTGATTCGGCAGATGGGTAGAGACAATCATCGGCGTCACCCAGCCGAGCTTTTCTTTGCACCATGCACTCATATGTGCAGGAACTTCTTCGTGATTTTGGTCTCCGCCATAACTTCCCGCAGCCATTAAACACCAACCGCCGAGTCCTTCGGAAGTACCATCCGTATCATAAAGATCCGGCAAACCGAAAATATGACCAAATTCGTGCGTGAAAACTCCGATCGCTTTAGGATTGGTGCCCGAGTTGTTGTTGCCACTCAGCTCCGGTTGAATGGCGTAATCGCCGTCGAAGATCACCGGCAATCCTTCATAGGTATCATTGGTAATGTACCGGCCCGCTGCCGTGACATTATCCGGATTAATGATTGATTCACTCACATCGGTCTTACGCTGATTCAATCTCCATCGGACATTCCAGCGATGGGACCAGATATTGTCAGCGCCGGACGCGGCGTCGCCGCCGGTGTGAACAACTCCGACATACGGCACATGCGCTCCCTCTGCGTCAACATAACTCACATATTTTGAGAAATCTACGGTATCATCCGCCAGGACAAAGACATCGATCGTAAAATCCGTGCCGCCATACATCAATCCTGCATTTCGGTCACCGCCATCGTGCACATAATAGTCGAATGTTCGCGGCGCTGTATACCATCCGAGACATTTTCCCGTCATATATAATTGGTTATAGGAATTTTCCAGGTAAAAATCCGTCATGGTCCCGGTTGGATTCGGACCATCAAACAATAGCTGTTGAAACTTCGCTGTTGATATTTTCGAGGATGTGGCGGAGTATGTTCCGAAAATGACAGGAACATTTGTTGTTTCCATCGCCGCAGCAGATTGCTTCATCAATCCAAGTGATTTTCCATCACGCTTCATCCGGAACCGTTCAGCCCAATACCCCTGACCGTAATCCTGTTGGATGCGCTTAATGCTGGCGCGCAAATGTTCGGGAATTGGTTGATTTTTTGGAGGTGGAACAGTGCCGAAGACAAATGTCACGGCCAGCAGGGAAGCAAGGAAGGAAAATTTTAACAATTGCATTGTTGTGATCCTTTCATTTTGTAGAGATGATCAAACGAACCTGCGTCATCGGTTTCTTCCGACGAGCACTCCTGCTTTGCGGTTCTTTTTCCTAATAAATTGTATTATTTCCAATGTATTAAAATTATATCAGCTATTCAAATGGTGGAAGAGCACCAGGATGTACGATTGTAGACAAGGCAACATCATTCTTCGTTAGGAGGCGATTGTTTAAACGGTTTTACCACAAGAATGAACGGGATGGTAAAGTAACATAATTGTGCTATGAACGGCAGACCAGCCAGTGCGGTCAAGCGATGAATCATCGCTTTTCGTAACTCTTCTAACGGCCAGTTTCCCCAATAATTTAATTCGACGAGTTTCCAGTCCAGCCAAAAACAATACAGTTCTACCGGAATAAAGAGGAAGAACAAGAGAGCACTCATCAGCAGCCATCCATCCTGCTTGAATGTACGACGAGTCGTTTTCAAAAATCCGATAGCGGAAAGTAGAACAATAGGGTAACTGAAGAATGCAATGATGGAACGTTCGGCAATCAAATGATAGACTTCCCGTTCCCGTGCAGCGCCGATGGAGTCGTTGAATTCCGCCGTGCCGAATTTTACCAGAGAACCGGCGGCATAGTTCTTTGCTGTCGATGAAGCAAGCCAAGTGGCAGCAGAAACAAGAAGGAGAATAAGGAAAAATAGAGTAATCGGACGTTCCATAATAAAAAATGAAAAAGAATTCTAGCTGTGTTCAATCAATTATATAACAAATATTTCTTTCGAATTTTTAAATATTCTGTGATATCGCTCTCCCATGACGCAGCAATGGATGCAGCTGAAACGCCGCGCAGAAGATTTTTCCGTAACATGTCCGTTCCGGCAACCTTGTCGAACATTGCGAGCCGATTTGAATCCGAATGTAAGAATGGATTCTTTGCAGGATAAAGCGCGATCAACGCTTCGATCACGTGCAACTGAATTTCAGTCAGCTGGATAACAGTACGGTCCGTAATATGGATCTGCACTCCGGAAAGCCGTTTGCCGGACATCGCACCGTAGTATGGAGTATAGTGGACGGGACGAAAACGAACTCCGGGCAATTCTTTTGCGTTCAGTACTGCAGCGAGTTCCGCGCCATTGATCCATTCCTGACCAATCATTTGGAATGGCATCGTATAACCGACGCCGATATTCACTGACTCAAGTTCCCCGAGCATGCCGATGGCGGAATAGAGCATCGCGGTTTCGGCGGTCGGAATATGCGGAGAAGTCGGGATCCACGGCAGTTTTGTATTTTCCCAGTGCATCCATCGTTTCCAATTCTCCATAGTTACGACCGTTAATGAACATTTCTTCCCGCCGGCCAGCCAGCCTTCGCCATTTACCATCTGTGCAAACTCTCCGCACGTCATGCCATATACGTACGGAATCGGATACTGGCCGACAAAGGAGCGGAATTTTAGATCAAGCACATTCCCTTCCACTCTGTTCCCATTCAATGGATTAGGACGGTCGAGCACGATGACTTCGATATTCTGTTCCGCTGCTGCCTCCATCACATTGGCAAGTGTGTTGATATAGGTGTATGAACGGGTACCAATATCTTGAATGTCATAGACAAGCAGATCGATCCCTTTCAACATCTCCGGCGACGGTTTGCGGTGCTTCCCATATAAAGAATACACCGGAAGTCCAGTGGCCGGATCGGTAAAGGATTCAATTTTTGCGCCTGCCGGCACATCACCGCGAACACCATGTTCGGGTCCGAACAGCGCCACCAGCTTTACGTTCGGCGCTTTCGCCAAAACATCGATTGTTGATATGTATTTCGCCGTAACACCGGTAGGGTTCGTAACAAGGCCAACCCGCTTCCCTTGTAACAGCGAAAATCCCGATTCAGCAAGGACATCGATACCGGGTTTCACCTGTGCGGATAGGAACGCTGTGCAGATGAAAAGAAAGAGAAAAAGATTTGACATGGAAGTTTTCAAAATTGTCCAATCGTGAAAATCCATCGGAGCGACTTCGGTTGATACTTATAATATCCTGTTTGCTGCCCGCTGCTGTCCAGCAATTCAAACCGTTGATACAACCGGCTCCAACGTTTGATTCCTTCTTTCGGAACATCACGGTCGAAGGCCACTTTCATTTCCGGATCGGTGATAATCATTTCATACTTAAGGAACTGATCGGTCGTATCGAAAAACTCAATCCGATTATACCGCATATTCTCCTTTGCATATCCCACCCACTTCCCTTGCTTGTTGTAATAGTCGGTCCGCTGGAATTTCACGTGATACCGTTCCGTGTAGTCCTGCGCCGGAAGTAATGAAATCACCGTCATCACCATCAATATTTTCATTACTATTGTCTTCATTACGGATGGTGCTTGTATTTTTTTTCGCCCGCTTCTATCCGCACAGGAAGTCTATTTTCTGGTGTCGGGACCGGACAAGTCGCATAATCCGTAAACACGCAAGGAGGATTATACGATTTATTAAAATCTAAAACGATTTTACCTTCCTTCGGAGGAAGAGTATAGAGAAATCTTCCGGCGCCGTAGGTTTCTTTTCCGTTGGTCTTATCGCCGAACACAAAGAAATATTCTGTTTCTCCATCCTCGACGGTCGGCTCCAGCGAATATTCTTTTCCATTCAGCATAAAATGGGCAACTCCGGGCGCAATTCCCTCCTGTGTCAGACCGGGGATGACGGTCGGTATCTCCACTTTCTTAGGAACTGAGTACGGTGTCCAGCGCGCTTCAATTTTCCACTCCATCACCACAGGAAAACGATCTACTCCGGTAAAATTTTTCCGGGCCGGCGTTTCGGCATCCCAAATGCGGACGGCAAATTTTCCTCCGCGTTCGATCACTGCAACCGCTTTTGTACCGATAATGACCCTGTCTGTCTCCGCCGCCACCGGGCCGGAAACGAACGGCTTCCCGTTCAATAATCCATTCACTCCATTCTTTAATCGCACAGTGATCGAACCTTTGTTTACCAGGATCGACCCAATATCATTTATCGGATTCTCACCTTCCTTCAACCAATCTAATGCGATGAGACTCAGCCACCCGTGATCGCGCTGCAGCCCTTTCAATCTCCTTTCGTGCCAACGGTCGATTTCCTGTTTATACATTTTAAATTCAACAGAAGGAGCGACGTGATCTTGTGCAGCAAGGAAACCGATGGTGAAACAAATAAAAAGTGCTAATTTCATTAATGATGCTCCTTCGATCGTATTCATTTCAACGTTTATACTGATCTTTTAAGTTCCGGAGAGTGAATCATTCAATCGAAAATCCAATTGTGCTCAGTTCTCTGTGTTGTGGAAAGAATTGCCCGCGCTCATCCAATCCCTTTCGGTATTGCAGCGCCAATCGCAGGACTCTACCCGGCTGCATAGGAAAGGCAATCCCTATTTGCATCGTATTGGTTGCAGCAAATTCAGCTTCCTGCCGGATCTTGATATCGACAGAAGCATAGAGTAGCAAACTCTCCATCCATTTTGCGATCTGCTGCTTTCCACCTATCTGCAAAGTCCAGGGGCGATTGATCCGTTGTCCGCCAACGGTGAAAATATACGCATAATCTGCTCCAAGATAGAATTGCTGGTGGATATTCTTTTCGTAAACACAGAATAATTTTAGATAATCTCGGGAATATCGGATGGCGGAAGCGAGATGCAGCCGTTCGTACCAATTATCGCTTAAGTGATGACTAGTATGGCCGGAAACTAATCGGACGAAGAGTTCGTCACTCCACGGTACGTCCAGAATCAGATAATCGACATAATAATCGTTCGAAACGATCTGTGCCTGTCCCATCGGCCGCAGTTCGAAATGGACGGACCCGCCGCAGGATGCTTGCACATTCCTATCCACCAAAAAAACATTTAGTATCGGGAACGCTCCGCCGATGGAAGCATGTACATTTTTTGTCAGCAGAATATTTTCAACTTCCATCCGGTGAGCATGCGCGTCGGCCGCAAAGGGGGAAACATATGTCGTCTCCGGAAAGAAGTGGATTTTTTCAAACACCTGTGCTGAAACGACATCGCACAGAAGCATAACCGGCAGGGCAATGGATGCTAGATATTTCATGGAGTGTTCGTCATCCAGCGTTGGTGAAATGCCATATGTGCCTGTTGGTCGTGCAGTGTCTCTTCTGCTGCATCCAGTGAAGCAATCACTTCAGTCGGATATCCGCTTTGGATTTCTGTTATGCCAACCCGTGTATCAACAATTCCGTATAAGACCCTCCATGATTTTATCGCCATCATAAATCCACCGCTTTCGTGTTTCATAATCCTGCGGTACGAGTGCGGAAATGGATCAAAGGAAAGGATATCGATCGCACGCTCCAGCAGATGGATATCGAATTTCTGTTCCAGCCATTCTGCCTGTTCCCGCGCACGGGAGGAAACTTCAACAGTGAACGGCACCTCATCCTGCTGTTCAATCTCCGCCAGCCATCCTATCTCGGAATCTGGAAATGCCTCGGCGTATGGAATGTACGGTTTGATGTCTATAATTGGAGTCCCGTCCAGCAGGTCGGGATTCTCAACACGAATGGTCCTCCCTTTCACATCAATCAGTTTGCATAATGAGAGTCCGATGGGATTGGGACGGTGGGGAGAACGGGTGGCAAAAACGCCCCGTTTGGTCCTGCCGCTGCGGGGAGGAAGCACTTTCGGTTTCCAATCGGTATTCTGGTGAAACCATGAAACGATCCAGATCCTTTCGAAACCTTCCAGATATTCTACTGCTTGATCGAAATTCTTACCCGGAAACAGTTCGATCGTACCGATCGTCGAAGCGTTATCGACACCCGGCTGGCGGGGCGCATGTTGTTTTTCGCGATATGGTGTCCGGATAATGCCGATCGGTTCGAGTGTAAGAGTATCCGTCATGTTAAAATTTATATTTGTATCCGATTGTGAGGGATACGATGTTCATATAATTCCCTGCAGACCCGGGAAGTTCTTGCCGCGTTAGATCGATCATTGCATGCACCAGCGAATGATAATTGACGACATACTGATATCCGACACCAATAGTCTGTAATTTCAAATTGTAGAACTGTGTCCCGATCGTGTCGATAATCCGGTCCTCATCTGGAGAAGCCCCGCCACCGGCACGAAACGAAGCATAATCACCTTCCCCACCGATATACCGCCGGACGGTGAATGACAATGATTGCGAGAAACTAAACGGTCCAGGAGTGATGTACGGTCGGAGTGAAAACCAGTACTGTTCATAGTACATTCCGATGGAGCCGGTATAGATCGTCACATCGCTTCCGCCTGCGTAGGACAAATACCGCAGGCCAACGGAACCTTCGAAATTTTCCGGAAGTTTGAAGAATATTTCAACTCCGATGCGGTGTTCGGGGAAAAGAGTTGAAGAGGAATATCCATAGTTAAAAAATCCATACACCCCCGGAACGATTCGGGGATACACATCGAATTCGAATTGCATCGCTGTCATCAAAAACCGGTCAACAATATTCATCCGACCGATAAATGTGCCGAGTTCCGTCAGCCGGCTGTACTGTAAATTGAGTAATTGCTGCGGATCGAACCGTTGTGAGAAATGGTCAAACGTATATATCGCTCCCGCACTGTTCAGAATCCCTTTGGTAGCGATAGATTCCCGCAACGGACGGATCTCAGCGTTGGACTGATTGATTTCTTCCAACATCGATATGGTCACAAGCGCTTCTTCATTCCTGTTCATATCGCGGTAGATCTTTACGCGGCGGACCAAGAAGCTTTCGTCGCTCGGATATATCCGGATCGCTTCATTACAGATCGTCAGCGCTTCCGGCAGTTTATTGTCCCACATTTCCACATCGACTGCTGCGGATAAAGCATCTTGGTGATCGGGCACTTTCGACAAGACACTCTTCAACTCTTCCCGCGCTTCGTTGTGGCGGCCGTCCCATGCAAATGTGCGAGCAAGTAGAATTCGGATATCGGCATAGTCGGGACTCTTTTCCAATGCTCGTTTCAGCAGCATACGTGAGGAGTCCCGTTGTCCGGCAAATGCAAATTCCCTGCCAAGAAAGTACAATTCTTCAGCTCCAAGCGAATCTATCGAGACTTGCGAGAGTAAAGATTGCGCTGCAAAAACGAGCAGGATGATAACCGGTTTCAGAAGTTGTTTCATTGAATTCATAGTTACAATTTCCGGAAGTATACGACTAATGTCTTTTAAATCCCACCCGTGTCATTGCTCCCCAGGACTGAACTCCCCTTGCATAATCCCAAAACGCCTTGATACGCCACCACACGGTAATCTGTCGATATCCGAAATTCTCCACTATACCGAGGAACAACAATTTCACCAAATCCCTCGTGCGGGGGTACCGGTGGAACGAAATCTCTTCCAGGATAACAGAACTGACGGAGAACATCACGCCGTAGATCACGGAGACGATAAAGAAAAGAATAAATATCTCGATGTTCACGATCCCAAGAAAGAGTCCGATCCCCACTGCAGCATATCCGAACGCTTCGATTACCGGACCAAGCAATTCAATAAAAATGAAATATGGCACACTGACAAGTCCGAGCACCTTATACCGCTTATTGAACAGCATTGTTTTGTGGATCAACAGAGTATCAAGCAGTCCTCTGTGCCAACGGTTTCGTTGACGCCCAAGCACGGCGAGAGATTCCGGCGCTTCCGTCCAGCAGACAGGATCCGGCACGAATTCGACGCTGTAAGGGATATCATTTTCAAGGCAATAACGATGCATCCGTACGACCAACTCCATATCCTCGCCGACCGTATCGTGTTTGTATCCTCCGACCTTCAACACAATATCCCGTTTGAACAGTCCGAACGCACCGGAGATGATGAGCAGACCATTGATCGCTCCCCATCCCATCCTGCCGGAAAGGTACGCTCGGTAATACTCTATCACCTGAAACGACGGCAGCAGTTTCTTTGACAAACGCACATCAGTCACTCTTCCCCGTTCAATTGTGCAGCCGTTGGCAATGCGTACAATTCCGCCGACAGCAATCACCCGATCATCATCCAGAAACGGCTTTGCCACTTTCAGCAATGCATCATCTTCCAGAATGGAATCAGCATCGATCGCACACAGCAGTTCGTACCGCGACACATTGATCCCGACATTTAATGCATCTGCTTTCCCGCCGTTCTGTTTATCCACAACAATCAGGTTCTTATATTCCGGTTTTCGCGACACGTAGATTCCACGTACCGGCTTCGTATTAATTACCGGAATGTACACCCGCTCCGTCCGGATCAAGTCGAATTCTTTAACCACCACCTCCAGTGTAGCATCCTTGCTTCCGTCATTAATGAAGATCACTTCAGCGGTGGGATAGTTCAACTTCAACAGGGAATTCACACTTTCGATGCATGTCGCGGATTCATTATATGCGGGTGCGAGGATTGACACTGCCGGAGTTAATTCGGACTGCATGATCACCCGGTAATCGCAGAACATGTGCCGCCGCAGATAGGTGAGAATAGCACCAAAGGAAATGGTGTACATCGAAAAATAAAAAATATTCACGAACACAAAGAATCCGATGACGAAGACCGCATATGAATACAGGATAAAGTGCAGTGTGTCCGAGAGAAATCCCATTATACCGCACCTCCATCCTCGCGCAACTCGAATGCCGGAACACCGGCTTCATGAAGGAATTGTATCGCGACCATTCTCACCTGTTCATCGCCGATCCCTGCGGCATACTTCAGGCTTTGTATTCCGCGTTCGCCGGTACGGGAAAGTGCTTCTGCTGCCGCCAGTTTCACGGAGATCGTATCTTTCATCAGCATCCAGTGCAGAGAGTATGCAAGGAACGGTGTCGACAAGTTCCCGGCAGCCTTCGCCGCATCCACCCGCAGCAATTCATCCTCCGCCGATAGGAATTTTTTTATAATGGGAATGCTCCGGTCGTCACCAAGTTTACCGAGAGCAATCAAACTCTTGTGTTTCACATCGATCACCGCATAATTGATATACTCCAACAATGTCGGGACCGCTTTCACATCCCCGAGAATTCCGAGATTCTCCACGCAAAATCCCTGGATCACCGGATATTCCGACCTCAGTGCAGTAATCAACGGTGGTACCGCATGCTCGCCGAATACCAGGATCGACTTCGACAGTCGAACTCGCATCCACAACGACATTTCTTTCAACCGCATCAGGATCGGCGCCACAATTTCCACTCCGGCAATATCGATCATTGCCTGGGCAGCTTCGATACGAACGTCGTCATTCTCGTCGTCCAGGCACTGTTCCAGGTGCGGCAGGGCCGCTTCATTCAGCATTAAGCCGGCATTCTTGCAGCTTTTCGCGCGGATCCACCATCGATTGTTCTTCATCAACGCAATCGTCTCTTCCACAAAACCAAAATATGCAAATGCCGTCGTCAGCCGTACGCGCGTTTCACCAATCACTTCCGAAGTCAGTTGCAGCATCACCCGTTTCAGCGATCGCCGCCGTACATTCCGCGGCGAATTATCATCGAGATCGAGAGCGATCTTCAGATCGATCAGTTTCGGTATAAGCCGTTCCAGAAACAATGCACGCTGCTCCGTACTATCCACATTCAGGATTTCGGAGAAAAGGAATGAGTTCAGTGCGGATCTGGTGTTGGTATCCCGGCTGTCCCGGAGTGACTCCACTGTCGATTCGCGCACTTTGGACACGATGAGTCCGACCGATCCGACGGCGATCAAAAAGAGCGAAAAAAATGTTGTAACAAGTACGAAGAGAAAAAAAATGGCGATAGTCCTTTTTGTGATCAGTGGCTGTGTTGCTGTTGCTCCGATGCTTGTTGAAAAATCCGATCCATCATCGGCAAATAGAATTTCCAAAAGAATCGGGTCTGATCCGACACAAAGTAGAAAGAAAAGAGCTTCGAGAGCAAAAGTTCCGCATTCCAGTATTCAGTCAGCATTGTTTCCACATTGTTGTCGGCAAAATCTCCGGCAAAATACAATTTCCTGTCTGAAGCGCCGGACACAACAACGGCCGGAAACGTTTGCGGCAATCCAGCCGCAAGCATCTTCTCTGATCCCGATGTTTCGCAATGGATCTCGAAGCGTGCGATGACGGATGCCGACGAATCAACATCGAGGAATTCAAAGAAAAAGTAATACGGGACTTCATCTTCCGTCTTTGATAAAAACCGGTGACCGCTGTTCCGGAGAAAGATCGGAGTATGGGCAAGGTCTTTTGATTCCAGAATCACCACACCGGGACGGGTATCCGACGTATCACGCGTGATGGAGATGATAAGCCCCCGTCCGGAAAAATCCCACGGCATTCGGTATTGCAGTTCATACATATCTTTCATCCACCGGGCTGCGGTGTTCAAATTATCATAATATCTGCCAAGCGCACCGGTGTACCGCACTCCGAACATTTGTTCCAGGCGTCTTTGATTCGTTCGATCTTCCAATTGCGGATCTTCCAGTGTATTAAATTCTGCGATCGCCATCCGACCGAAAGAATCATACCGTTCGATCTCATCCATCTCCACTCCCGTCAGTCCGCCGTATTTCAGTGCTGTCGGGATATATACTTCCGGCAGAAGGCGTTCATACCGGTCATATTCCATCGGATAACCATAAACACCATATGTATCCGTGAGATAGAGCAGGTCCGTCTGATGCAACTGAAGCTGTGAGACAGAACTGAAAACCGTATCCTCAGGAAAGTATCCGTAATAATCCTTTCGCTCATCATAGAAATTATTCGTCCCCGGTTGTACGTATTTCCAATGTTTCAACAACCAGAAAAGCGAGCGATGTTCACGATAATCAGAACCAGTAGTTTTATCGATAACAAACACTTTTAATGGACGGGCGGGATTGAGAAACCAGAAGAGGAACGGCATGATGAAAACGATGAACAGCAGACTCGCGATCGAGATGATGATCGTGTGAGTATAGATGAACCGCTTCTTTGAGCGCTGCATGAGTGTAAGGGTCAGGACTTGCTGCGAGCGAGCACCGTTTTTATCCGGACAATTAATTCCTGCGGACTGAAAGGTTTTTTAATATAATCCTCTACGCCTAAGGAGAATCCTTCAACGATTTCCTTTTCCAGCGTGCGCGATGTAAGCATCACCGTCGGTATGGAACGGGTTTTCGGATTTTTCTTCAATGCGATCATCAGCTCTTTCCCTCCCATCACCGGCATCATGACATCGGTGACGATGAGATCAACATTGTTCTCTTCCAGAAATTTCAGCGCTTCCACACCGTTCACAGCATTGAATACTTCGTAACCGGAGTTTTTAAGCTTAAATGAGACTAATTGTGTAATGTTGCTGTCGTCTTCAACAATAAGAATTTTTTCTGCCATATTGGTACGAATATACAAAAAGAAGCAGTGAAAATGAATAATTAGAAATTTCCAATGCGATATTTCTCAATCATTTCCGGCGATTTCTTTTGGCGAACTCATATCACTATCTGTTGCCTTTGAAGCATATTAGCGCGTAATTACAATGATAAAAAGTTGTTTTGGGGCAGTGTTTTTCAGGAGTATTCCTGAACTTTTCTACTATTTAAGAGAGCTGTTTCGAATTTTTGTTACGCTTTCCTTTACATATCTTTTCGGTCACGATCTTCTGTGCGCAGTTCCTTTTAACACAGACGACAACGTCGTGGACAGGTGCGGTCAGTACTCTCTGGACAAGCGCCTCGAATTGGACAAACGGCGTTCCGACCTCTGTAACAGATGTCATCATTGGTGACATTGACGTTCCGCGGCTCCCTGCTCTTTCGACATCAACCACAATAAAATCCCTCACGATCTCCGGTACTTTTAATCCAATATCGCTGACGGTAACAAATTCGTTGACGATCACGAGCGATCTTACGATTGGCGGCACGAACGCATCCACCCTGACAGCAACATCCACCAAAGCAATCCTCACCGTCGGCGGGAATGTTTCGATCTCCACTGCAAACGGCACGCTCTCAACCTCCCGCAAAGCCATGACAATTGCCGGGAACCTGACGGTGAACGGCTCATTTGTTGCAGGAAATAATGGAACAACAATTTTTTCCGGAGTTTCACAGGTGATCAGCGGATCGGCTGCTTCGCTGGCATTTGAAAAAATGACCATTAATGCCGGAACGACGGTAATACTGCAACGAAATATTATCACCAACAATACCGTTGCAATCAACGGTACGCTTGATCCGGGAAATTATTCCATTAATAATGCTTCGGGAGTCACTACGTTGGGATCGGGATCTATACTGTACGTCTCGAACGCAGCCGGATTGGCAGGAATATATTCCTCTACAATAACCCAGGATCTAAAGATGAGCGCCGGAAGCACTGTTTATTATTCTGCTTCCGTTAACCAAGCAGTCACTTCGTTTACCTATTCCAATTTGATCATCACAAATTCCAACACCTGCACACTCGGAGGGAATGTGACCATCAACGGCGGGAATGTCTCAGTGAATGCCGGGACGCTGGACCTTGCATCGTTCACTCTAAACCGGTCGGCAGCAGGCGGTGTGTTCACCGCATCAGCAGCGACGGTGATTAAAATTCAGAATGCATCAGGGTTCCCGTCCAACTTCACGACGTATTCGATCGCTTCCACCAATACGGTGGAATATAACGGCGCAGCACAAGTCGTTGCATCACAGCCGTACGGAAATCTAATACTCAGCGGCAGCGGCAATAAATCTACTTCGACAACCTCTTTCGTTGTCTCAAGTGACTTGACTCTTTCGGGTTCAGCAATATTCTCGCCATCCGCAAATATCACAGCGAACGGGTCAATAACCATCGGCAGCGGTACGATCTTCAACGGCGGAACCGCGCTTTCTCACACGTTTACAGGATCGCTGGTAAATAACGGCGGCACTCTGAACGGCAACACCAGTACAATAGCCTTTTCCGGTACGAACAAGTCCATCAGCGGCAGCGGTACATATTCTTTTAACAATCTTACCGTTTCCGGTTTCGGAGCCACAGTTTCTCCAACAACGAATTTCACCGTCGGGGGAAATCTTACATCTACCGGCGCAGGATCGTTGATCCATACGCCTGGAGGTGCAGGAACTGTTACTATTTCTGGTAACGCTTCTTCTGTCAGCGGAACCGGTATTACGTTCAATAACCTTACAGTCTCCGGAACAACAGTAACGACGGCGGCATCCTTTACCGTTGCCGGAGACCTGAGTATAAGCGGAGGATTCACAGCCAGCAATGGAACGATCACTCTTAACGGAAGTTCCAAAACAATCGGAGGTACCGGAACAACACTGCAGTTCCAATCCCTTACCATCACCGGTTCGGTCGCAACCACTCGGAATTTCTCCATTGCTTCCAATCTTTCCGTTTCCGGTACGCTGACTGCATCGGCGGGAACTGCTACTTTCAATGGCATATCGACACTGTCCGGAACAGCAAATCTTTTCAACGCCATTCTCAACGGCACTTCATTGCAACTCGGTTCCGGATCGACACTGGGAATCGCGGGTTCAATGTCACTGATTGCAGGAACGTTGAATGTCACTTCAACTATCCCCAATACGGTCAATTTTAACGGTGCGGGCGGACAATCTATTCCCACTGCGGGATATAATAATCTTACACTCTCATCCAGCGGATCGATTTCTGCAATCGGCAATACTACGATCTACGGCGATCTGACGATCGGCAGCAGCACAAATTTTGTCGCCGGATCGTCGACATATTCACTATATGGGAATTTCATTAACAACGGTACGTATACTGCTGGTACAGATATACTCTCCTTGCTTGGTCCACTTGATGTAATCCTTTCCGGCGTTACGACGTTCAACGTCGTGAACGTGAATAAGTCCTCCTCCGCTAACATTGTTACTCTTGGAAATAATATAACAGTAAACACTGTGAACATGATCAGCGGAAATATCCATACCGACAACAACACATTTACAATCACGACTTCGACCGGAAGGACTGGAAACGGCATCATCATCGGCACGGTTACCCGGACACACGCATTCTCAATCGGGACGGCGTATGAATTTGAAGGACCGTTCAATACGATCACGTTTTCTGCGGCAAGCGGTGTCTCTTCCGTGACGGTAACAACGAACCTTACAGTGATCGCAGATTTTACATTTGGCAGCGGCGTCAACCGAGAATATACTATTTCAGTCACCGGAACTTCCTACACTGCCGCTTTGCGATTGCATTATGAAGAAGGGGAATTGAACGGGAATTCTGAAACCGGACTTGATTTCTGGCATTATACTTCAGACTGGACGACGTACGGAAAATCGGCTAACAGCACAGTGGATAATTGGGTTGAACTGGATACTCTCACATCAATTGATGGACGGTGGGCGCTCTCTGAATTTGTAAAAGTTGTCCGATGGACGGGCTCTGTCAGCACTGAATGGGAAAATAATGCGAACTGGATAGTACTACAGGGTTCTCCGAGTCTTCCGCCATCAGCTACGGATGTTGTCCAGCTGGGAGATACGGTGATCACAAATCAGCCGACTATCCATACGGCAGCGACAGTCCGCGGGATACAATTCGGCAGTGCCGCAGCGGTCACGCTGACTATCGCCAATGATTCACTGACAACAATCGGAAATATCGATGGACTCTGGAATACAAACCGTACTCACTCCATTGAAGTCGGTGCGAACAAAATCCGGATCGGCGGCAATCTAACGCTGAGCGACAACACAAGCGGACACGATATCGGCCTTTCCATCGGTTCGGGATCGGTGATCGTTTCTGGTTCATTGACGCAATCCGGCAATGCCGCCGTTGCACTCGGCAGCGGAATGCTTCGGATCGGTACGGACTATATCTATTCCGCCGGAACGTTCACAGCGGGAACGGGCACCGTCGTCTATGACGGCAGCACATCGCAGACCGTTGCGGGCGGATTCTCTTATTACAATCTTATCATCGATAAAGCTGCCAGCGTTGCCTCGCTCTCCGCATTTGCACCGGTGAACAATACTCTCTCCGTTATTTCCGGTACTTTTTCCCCCGCAGTGAGTGTTCCCGTTACCGGTGATGTGTCGATCGGTTCGGGTGCAGCGGTGAACGGCGGGAGCATCACCCTCTCTGTCGGCGGAAACTGGACTAACAGTGGAACGTTCAACGGAGGCAGCGGAACAGTTACCTTCAACGGCACCGGAACGCAAACTATCTCCGCATCCGCGTTCAATAACGTCATCATCAATAAGAGCACCGGTACAGCGATCCTCGCCGGCAATATTTCCCTGAACGGAGATTTGACGGTTTCTTCCGGAACGCTCGATCTTGCTGCATTCACTGCGAACCGCACTGCTGCCGGCGGTTCATTTTCTATTGCGTCCGGCACGACACTGCTGATTGGCGGCAGCGCAAATTTCCCGACAAATTATTCTGCTTATTCATTTGCTGCAGCCAGTACGGTAACGTACAACGGTTCTTCCGTTCAGACTATTTCGGATAAGTTGTACGGCAACCTCACACTTTTCAACGGCGGATCAAACGCAAAATCCCTTTCAGGCATGACGACAGTGGTTGGGGATTTGACTATTTCCACCGGTTCGACGCTCGACGCGGGAACATACACGATGTCGATCGAAGGAAACATGTTCAATAGCGGCTCTTTCACTCCTTCAACAGGTTCAGTGCAATTGAGCGGTGCCTCAATGTTGGTCTCCGGCACAACAACGTTTCATACGCTCTCCGTTTCCGGCAGTTATACACTCACGAATGCCATCATAGTAGAGAGTTCCCTGCAAGTCAGCGGAACATTGAATGCCGGGACATCTTCTCTCACACTCTCCGGAGATGTGACAAACACCGGAACAATCTCCAGCAGCGGGACGATCACAATCTCCGGCACATCCAGTCAGATAATCGCATTCAATTCTGGATTCAGCAGCAGCGGTGAATTGCTTATGAATGGGACGGTTTCCCCTTCCTTCTCCGGCGGCTCTTCACCCTCATTCAATAATGTGACAATCAATAACACCGGCGGCATCGCACCAGGGATCGGATGGACATTCGGCGGAGCATTTACCGTTGCCTCCGGCGCCGCTTTCACGGGAGGGGGCTACTCCCACATCTTTAACGGATCGTTCACAAATAACGGCTCTGTTTCCAGCAGCGGCACACTCACACTATCGCCGAGCACCGCTGTCACTATAAATCTCCTGGGTACGTCCTTCACATCTACCGGTACGGTAGTTCTCGGAGGGACCGGTTTAATCACGCTTGCAAGCGGCAGTCCTACGCTCGCAAATCTTGTTATCAGTAATTCCAATGCTGCGGGAGTATCATTTGTCAATGGTTTGACCATTGGAGGCGATCTTACCATCGGAAGCAGTGCAACGCTGCACGCTGGAGCATCATCACATACTCTCGTCGGGAATCTGAATGTCAACGGAACATTGGACGGCGGAACCTCAACTATCACGTTCAACAACAGCATCAATAAATCGGTCAGTGCATCCGGTATCGCAAAATTCTATCATCTCACCGTCGCCAGTTCGAGTTCAGTCACCATTTCGTCGAATATTTCAATCGAAGGAAATCTGACGAACAACGGCACTATGGTGAACGACGGTATTGTTCTTACACTGAGCGGGAGCGCCAATGCATCAATTGCGACATCATCATTGGCATTTTCGATCGACCAGCTCAATATCGCCAAGACCTCTGCATCCGTAACGCTTGCAAAAGACATTTCTTCTGTCGCATCGCTTTCAATTACCAGCGGCACCTTCGACCAATCCACATTTGCGATCACCGAAGAATCGACCGATAAAGGATCAATCTGGATTGGTCCTAATACTCTGTTTACGATCGGCGGAACGAATTCTTTCCCGACATTTACCAACGGATATACAATCGACGCATCCAGCACAACAGAATACAATGGTACGACTCAATTGATCTCCTCCGCACCATCATATGCCTCTGTCATCATTTCCAGCAGTGGTACGAAAACCATCAGCAATGCGGCATATTCAATTGGAGGATCGTTGTCGGTAAGCGCTGGAACGATCACCGGCGGCGGTAATTCTACCGTGCTCACTATTGGTGGAGATTACTTGCAGAGCGGCGGCTCGATTTCCCTCAGCACGGCATCTCAATTCATTATTGCAGGAGATGTCAACATCTCGTCCGGAACATTCGCTCCTTCCGTTTCGGCACAGACACATTCCATCGGCGGCAACTGGTCCATGTCGGGCGGAACGTTTACCAATACCAACTCCACGATACAATTCAATGGTTCCAGCGCGCAGACAGTCAGTACTACCGGCGATTTTAATAATTTCACCATTGATAAAACAAGCGGTTCGTTGACCATCGTCAGCGACAGCGTGCGTATTGCCGGTGTATTGGCCTTTACGAACGGTAAGATCACGACCGGTGTCAATAAAATTGTCCTTACTTCTACCGGTTCTGTTTCCGGATCCTCCAGTGCAAAGTATGTTGTCGGAAATCTCCAAAAACGGATCCCGAACACATCTGCGGTTACGTTCGAAGTCGGCGATGCTTCGAATTATACTCCTGCGGTCGTACAGTTCACTTCGCTGACGGCTGTCGGCGAACTAGTCATCGGAACAACCAGCGGCGATCATCCGGACATCGTGAATTCAGGAATCAATCCGTCCAAGAGCGTCAATCGTTATTGGAATCTGGAAAAGATCGGCAATTTGACAGGCATATATTCCGTCCTGTTCACTTTCGTCAACGGAGATGTTGACGCCGGTGCTTCGACCGGCAGTTTCAAAATTTCCAAAAAAGATGCTTCCTGGAACCTCCAAACGACAACCGGTCAGAATCCGACGTCGACGCAGGCGACCGGCGTCATTTCATTCGGCGTGTTCCAGATCGGTGAGACAGGAAAGATCTGGAATGGAAGCGTCGACAATAACTGGAACACCGCATCGAATTGGACTCCCTCCGGCGCACCGTTAAGCACCGATGTTGTTATCCTCGGCGGCAGCGATTCCATTAATGTAAACAGCACCGGCGAATGTCTGGACCTGCAGATCGGCAATGCAAGCATGCGTCTGACGATTCTTTCGGGAAACTCATTGACCGCCGCCGGAAATCTTACAATGACTGCCGGAACTCTTCGGACCGAATCCGCATTCCCATCAGTCGCGGGCACAGTATTACTTACCGGAGGGACGGTGAAATATTCCGGAACCAATGCTCAAACAGTTGCGAAACAGAACTATTACAATCTCGAGATCAGCGGAATCCGCGGTGCAAACAATATCACATTGGCCGGCGATACAATCCGTATTGCCGGAACATTTTCCACTTCGGCGTCATTTACTTCCGGTACGTATGTCATCACAAGCAATACGATGGAATACAATGGAACTTCCGAACAGACAATTTCGCCGTTCAATTATAACAATCTTCTTATCAGCGGTTCGCGGACGACAAATTTTGTGACGCTGTCATCGTCCGGCACCATTGGAGTGTTTGACACATTTTCACCCACTGCTACTTTCTCCACTGGTGGATTTGTCATCACCTCCAGCACTTTCAATTTTAACGGATCGGGGGCGCAAACAGTCCCCGCATTCAATTATCACCATCTGTCTATCTCCGGTGACCGGGGCGGCAATTCGGTTACACTCTCATCGACAGATACGGTGGCAATCGCAGGAACATTTACTCCAATCTTAACCGGCACTTCATACATCCAGAGCGGAGTCATTTTTGAATTTAATGGAAACAGCGCACAATCACTCCCGGCGTTCACATACAACTCGATTGTTTTTTCGGGATCGGGTATAAAAACAATCTCTTCAAATATCACATCCAACAATGATTTTATTAACCGCGCTGGTTCTGCGGTGAACATCGGGAACATCTCAGTACAAATTAACGGCACATTGAACAATGCCGGTTCGATCGTCAATAATGGAACAATACAAACGGGAAACTAAATGCAGAAAGGAGCAGCAATGAAAAATAGACCACCATAAAATGAAATACTTTCCGTTCCATCCCCATTCTCTGAGCAAGAACGGGCTTGTAATAACGTTTCACTAAAAACACTGTTATGAAAACACACATACATCAAAAAAGGATTACAACTATGAAACGCACACAACACACACTGCATGCTTTGCGAGGAGCATATGCGGTATTTCTGTTGATTCTATCAGCGGGAATATTGTACGGTCAACATCTGGTGAACACAGGCACATTCACTAATAACGGCACTATTAAAGTGAAAGAAAATTTCACTACTTCGCAGGATACATTCGGCGGAACAGTCGATTTTTACGGAACAGCACAAACCGTCCCGGCGATACGCTATGTTAATCTGAGTGCCTCCGGCGTCTCCGGTAATAAAACGTTCGACGGGTCAACCATTGTAACCGGCGACATTTCCGTTAATCAAACAAGCGGCGGATTTTTACTGTCTGCATCCGACACATTGGAATTGCAAAAAACTACCAGCGTCCCGGTATCCGTTACAAGCGGAGAGTTCGACGTCTCTGCTGGTACGACAAAATACGGCACCGGCATCCAGGTGATCTATGGAACGACGTATAAGAATCTGATCGCAGGCGGAGGCAATAAATCCGCCAGCGGGACAGTCATCGTCGCCAGCGGAGGAACATTCACAAACAGTGTCACTACTAATTTCGGTTCCAATGCGTTCACCGGTTCCGGAGCGACATTTGCCAATTCCGGCACATTGCAATCTGCAGGAATTGTGACGCTTGGTTCAGGGACATCCGTGAACGGCACGTTCGAATATACATCCGGTGTTGCACAGTCGATCGCCGATGCGACGTACACCGGAACATTATCTCTGTCCGGAGCGGGCGCAAAAACTGTCGGTACTGTGACAGTTGCCGGCAGCTATGCTGTCGCCGGCGGAGGACGGACGTATGACGGGACATTCACCTACAATTCAGCATCCGGACAAACAATCACAGCAGAGACCTATGATAGTCTTGCGTTGTCCGGCGGCGGGACAAAATCGTTTGCTGCCGCTGCAACCACAACAATCGGAACAGCTCTTATCACTTCGGATCCAGTGGTCGTTGAAGGAACACTGGCATTGAGCAATAATGCCGTCGCGACACTTTCCGGCGACCTGACTGTGAACGGAACATTGAATGCAAATGCGACCGGAGCAACAGTTATCTTCAACGGTGCAGCGCAATCCATCGCCGGAACAGCAACCGTTGCCAGTTTCACCAATTTAACGCTGAGCGGTTCTGCGGATAAGAGTGCCTCAATCAATCTGGATGTTGCCGGTACATTTACTCCAACACAGGGTATTAACATGGGCTCCGATACGCTGATCATCTCTAATTCAGCTGCCAATGCTGTAGGCAGCTATGGACATTTTGAAATGGTTCAGGGAAAGATGCGGCGAGCGATCGGCACGACAGCGGCAACATATGTCATGAACGATTCGGCAACATCAGTTTATTTTGCGGAGACGGTACCGACCAGCTTTTCGCTGACAGTACTGCCGGGTACCCCGCCCACCGGTTACACTGCAGCAACGCATGTCAACCGGAAGATCACTCCTTCATATTCCGGCGCGTTCAGCGGCCTGACGATGAAGCTGGGATATCTTGACGGAGAAAAGCCAAGCGCAAACGAATCAAAGCTGCGCTTCTTCAAGAGCAACGGCAACAAACTTTCCACCGGCCAGGGAACTGTCCGCACGCCATCATCCTCCTCCTCTTGGGGCGTGATCGCCATGTCCGGAATTGCTGACGGCTCCAGCACAGCGATCGATTCAGAATTGGTAGCCGGAAGCGAATTGATCATGAAAAATACCGGTGCTGCGCTCATTACACTTGCAGACGGCGGAGATTGGAATACTGCGGGCGCATGGGATGAAGGATACGTCCCGACATCCACCGATGATGTTGAGATCGCACACGTGACGACACTCAGCACTGCAACCAATGCGGTTGCATCAACATTGACGATTAATTCATCGCAGTCGTTGAATATCAGCGGTGCGAATCTAACCGTCAGCGGAAATGCTACCAACAATGGTTCCCTTACAATCGGTACTTCACGCACACTGCAGGTAGGCAGTACCGGAACAGGAACCCTGACCAATGCCGGTTCAGTCGTGAACAATGGAACCGTAATGATCGGCGACTAATGAATAATAGCAGGAGAATATCGTTGCCATCCTTTTTTGATGCGACATCGTATTATGTATAAAAAGAAGAAATATCGTGTGTGTTTTCAAACAGTGTTCGTTCCTCGGCGGCGGTCCGCTCAACCGTTGCTGAGAAACAGATTGTATCGTTACAGAAGTACTACGGTTTGGCCGAAAATAATTGCTCTCCATGAGGCAATAATAGTATGAAAATTCTTTTCGTAAAACAGTTGCGATGGCTCGTCCTCGCCGGAGCGGTCAGTCTGATCGCGCCTGCTGCCCGGGGTCAGGATTTCGTCAACAGCGGATCGTTCACCAACAACGGCACCTTCGTTGTGAAACGAAACGTGAGCGGACTGCCATCAGCAGTCGGCGGTACGTTCCAGTACAAGGGGGACACAATCCATGCGGCAACATATAGGAATTTGAAATTGACAGGGAGTACTGTAAAGCGTTCGCGCGGCGGTGACTTCTCCGTCAATGGATTTCTGGAGATCGCACCGGCAGTAACATTCCATGTCCAGCCCGGATCAGTCATTACACTTGGAGACTCCCTGGTAGAACACGGATACCTATCGGGAGGCATTCAAAAATCGGAGAATATCTCCGCAGTTTCACAAGCAACATTCGCAAAGATCGGACCGGTTATCACCGCCAACGGTGTTGCTCTCGGTATTACCAACGTTCAACGGGTTTCAGGAAAATCACTGGAAGGGAAAAATACAGTCCAATCGATTCACCGGTATTACGATATCACGTCAACAATCAATGACAAACTCAACGCATCGCTGGTTTTCAAATTCGCGGACATCGAACTGAATGGTCATGATCCCCGCTCGCTCGAATTATGGCGATTTAACACGATCGATTCCACCTGGCGGCGTCAGGGCGGAATCGTCGATACGCAGCAACGGACAGTTTCGAAGAATGGCATCATACGCTTCAGTATCTGGACGGCAGCAGATACATCACATCTTCTTGGGAGATCCGAATATGAATGGAAGCCAAATACGATTGCCGAGCAGGCAGGGAACCGGCAGCTGGTAAAAGCGAAAACGGAGACCAAACCGATCATTGCAAAGATCACCGATGCATTTGGTAATGCACTTCCAAATTATCCGGTGGTGTTCTCCATCGTGTCGACACCGCCAGGAGCATTCGGACAGCATTTCAAAGAAGATACCGTCGTAACGGATTCTGCAGGGGAAGCAAAAGCAACATTGATTATCGGCAGCAAACCGGGAGTATATCTCTTCCAGGCTTTCATGCCCGGCCTTTTTCCGCAGCAGTTCACAGCTACCGCGGCAGTCGTCAGCGGCGATGCAAACAATGATTTCTCTTCGGATGTGGCGGACCTAACCTCCATCGTTT
Source organism: Bacteroidota bacterium (assembly GCA_041665525.1). GTDB lineage: Bacteria > Bacteroidota > Ignavibacteria > UBA10030 > UBA8401 > UBA8401. The sequence goes on from JBAYIS010000007.1 coordinate 42,351, forward strand.
CACATATCCGCGGAACGAATCTGTTGACAGGCGATAAACTTGAGTATGCCGACATCAATAAAGATTCGGTCGTTGATATCAGAGATATCGATTCCATCCGATCGAATATTCTCAACGGTATGAACGGATTGGATTCAACAGGAGCTGCTCCTTTGCCGGCATTACAGAAAGGGAGCAGCTCTATGTCGCCGGTGATGAGCACTGCAGTCGATTCTGTGACGGCAAAAGTATCTGTGGAACTAACCACGACCGGAATTCGCATCAACATGAAGAATACAAAACCGATTGTTGGACTGCAGATGTATTTCAAGTTTAAGAACGATATCAACATCAGTGCGACAGATGTCGTCTATCCGCGAAGTCAGCAAATGGATATCAAAATGAAGTCCATCGGAAAAGAACTTCGACTGGTGGGATACAATCTGAACAACACTCCGATCACAGCGGATAGCGGTTCGTTATTCCGGCTGCCGATCACTCCTGCATCACTGGCTGATATCGAATCCGTCGCTGTTATCATCAGCACGGATAGCAATAAAGCGATACAGCCGGGAGTGGAAAAAATACTTGCACCGGTAAATAAATATCCGACCACTTTTGCTATCTATCAGAATTATCCGAATCCATTCAACGGATCGACTATCATAGAGTATGATATTCCGGATGTACAGGGCAAGTTGAAGATCGCTTATCTCTTTATTTATGATATACTCGGCAGGAAAGTGAAAACGCTTGCCTCCGGTGAACATGAGGCGAAACGCCATTCCGTTGTTTGGGACGGCAGGAATGACAACGGAGCATCGGTCTCTTCCGGTGTGTATTTCTATCAGTTGATCGGGAAGGACTACGTCAGCTCAAAGAAAATGGTGTATATAAAGTAGTATTGTTAAAAGAAGAAAAAAAAGGGCTGATCTTCAGCCCTTTTTTTATTTCACGACGACCATTCGTTTCAACGCATTGTAACCGCCGACCGACAACCGGTAAAAATAGATTCCGCTCGAAAGATTCCCCGCATTGAACTGAATCGCATGGTGTCCTGATAATTTGTGTTCATTAACGAGGACAGCGATCTCGCGTCCCAGAATATCGAATACCGTCAAACGAACAGCAGTACGGTACGGAACATCATAACTGATTGTCGTGACTGGATTGAACGGATTCGGATAGTTTTGATATAGTGCAAAGGCACCCGGCACCGCTTCTTTTTCTTCGTCGACACTGGAAGTTCCGTCGTCCAACCAGTTCCCGACAGAGAACGCTGGTGACAGTATCTGTTCCGTACTATTCCCTGTTTCATCGACAACTCTAATTTTCAGGTCGAATGCTGCAGAATCGACCGCTGTTGCTTCGGTAAGTGAAGAAGCAAAAAGTGAACCTGTCCGTTCCAGATCGTTATTGGCCAGGGAAACAGTCAACGGAATCCATGTTGCTGTTTTGAACTTCCGGTAAAACACTTTCGTTGAATCGGTGACCGGCAGTTGTTCCGGAAACGAGAAGACCTTGGAGGAGAACTTCAGCCATGCATGTTCATTCGCTGCAAAACTGTTCCCCTGAATTCCGTTCGCATGAAAGAGTGCGAACGATGTAAGTACAGGAGAATCCGGCACTGGTTTCGTAAGATCGAACCGGTTCGTCAGTGTAATCGTTCCTTTTGCATTCTTCAGGTGATAACTTTGCGCTTCAATTTTCAATGTATATTTTGCCAGATCGATCATATACGGATAGCGCGGAAAGACATTCAACGCATCTTCGGCCAGTAAATTTCCCGCCGCATCGAAGATGGAATACTTCCCTGCATTCTGATCGGAATACCGCATCTCGCCCAGCCCTCCAACAAACATCGGATGGAAATGAATCGAAGGGCCGAACGAATTGTTGTACGAAAGATTCATGATATGAACCGGCGCCTCGCCAAACTTCACCGTGCCGCCATTCGGGGATTTGTACGTCGCGGGACCATCCTGTGACAGGAATCCCATCAGCAGACTGTCGTTCATAACGGAAAGATACCGAGTCGACATGTCCAGATAGAAATCCGTCGCAAATGAACTGTTCGTATGAAATGCGACAGACGAAGAATAGACAGGATCGATTTGTTTCATCAAATGAAGATCGAAGGATATTGTCCCGTCCGGAACGTCGAGTGTGTCACCCGAAAACAGCACAGTATTATAATACGCATCACCAGCGAACAGTTGTGAGGACACAACATCCGAGAACATACGGGTCTTCGTCACTCCTTCCGGCATGGTAAAATGCAGCGTTTGTTTCAGATATGCTGAAGCTGAATTGGTCAGTTGCACATCAGCCGAGATTCCCTTGAACGATGCGAATTGCGGAATAACAACCCTCTTTGCCTGCGGCACATCCAACAAAGCCTCGACCCCCATGAATTCAAATTTTTCGGACGCAGTAGAGACTAGAATGGTATTCGATCCATTGGCGAGAGGAGTGAAAACAAAACCATATGGCATATCAACCCGCAATGATCGTTTGGTCTTCGCAAAAGTACTGAGCGGGATATTGTTGTTATCAACTCCATTGAAAGAAATTGTGTGAACAGCATCCGCAGAATTGATAGAGACCGTTCCGTTGTTGTTGAACGGCACATCCCCTTTCAACACCAACTTGGAGCTGGCAGGGAAGAAAACTGCAATATCGTATGGTTCACTTACAGCGCCAGTTACTTCGACGGTCTTCGCATCGATCCAACGCGTTCTTGAATACATTTTATGATAGCTCGAAGTAAGATATCGGGTTGCGCTCGATCCAACAAACCGTGCATCCGCATCGCTGAACGAAAGGAACATTCTGGTGGTTCTGGCAAACGACCACGGAAGATGCAGCGTATCACTGCTCCCGGCAATATTTGCAAATCCATCATGGAGAATGATATCGTCATCAACGATCGGAATCAGCGAATTATTGACCGATAACGTCACCAGTACTTGCTGGAAAGCGCCGGCTGCCAAAGTAAAATTCTGCGGATTCGATGACAGAGTGATTCCAGATTTGGTCCCAGTGAATGTTACGGAATAGTCCTGCGGGATATTTTTTGTGTTTGTTACCATGACGGTTTCCACGGCATTCCAATTTGACTGTGACGGATCATCCAGTCCGAAACTGAATTGTGTAGGAACTGCAAACGAGGTCTGCGCGATTGCCCGCATCGCATCCACACGTCCCGCACCCTGCACCATTACCGGAACACCGATATCGACAGAGGAATTGACAATACGGGATTTTATCTGCAACGGTGTCAACGAATTGTCTTTTGATTTCAGCAGTGCAGCAACACCGGCAACCATCGGAGAGGCCATGGATGTACCGCTTTCCGTTATGTATTCACCTCCTGGTGATAACGAATAAATCATGAGTCCGGGGGCAACAACATCCGGTTTGATGCCGAAATTTCCCGGCGACGGTCCTTTGGAAGAGAAATACGCCATTGCATTGTTCGAGTCCGCAGCACCGACCGTAATGGCAAGACGAGAAGTTCCAGGACTGCCGACCGATTCCATTCCAGAGTAATAGTAGTTGTTCTCTTTCCCTTCGATATACACTCCCTGACCTGCATTTCCGGCAGCGACACAAAAGGTCACTCCCAGCATTGTTGCATTGTCCACAGCAACCGACGCTGCATCATCCGGATTTCCGTCATCGGAGCCGAGACTCATGTTGACGATATCCAGCCGGTCGCTCATGTTCCCATCGTCATTCGGATCAACGGTGCGTTCGATCGCCGCTATGATATTATCTTCATTCCCTCCCCCTTCCGCGTTCAGTACTTTAAACGCGAACAGTTTCACACCGGGTGCAACTCCTTTAATACCCGCAGCATCCGCAGCAACAATTCCTGCCACGTGCGTGCCATGTCCATTATCATCCATCGGATCATCATCCATATTCGAAAAATCATATCCACCGATCACTTTGAACGATGCACCGATACCGCCGCCCAATGCCGGATGGAGATAATCGATCCCGGTATCGATAATACCGACAACGACCCCTTCGCCGGTGATACCATACGTATTCCATACCTCGTTCGCTCGAATCTGCGGCACGCTTTTATACAGTGACGCTTTCATATATTTGTTCCGATGAACTTTCTTCACATACGGCAGTTGTTCAACAGCTCCGATCATTCCCTGGGGAAGCGCTGCACTCATCCCGAAAAACGCTTTGTAGAACCGATGTGTGTTTTCTGTTGCGGTCTTCTGGAATGCCGCGGTTGATCGGGGTGCAATGGTGCGAAGGTCATTTTCAAATTCTGTAAACCGGTCCTTATAAGTAGCTGCGGAAACAGCGGCAAACGAGTTCCGTTGTTTCAGAAACAGCGGTTCATCCCTGAATTCGACGATCACTTTTATTATAGAATCAGGATCGTTGTAGCGCTCCGCGAAGGGAACAGGTGCCTGTTTCGGGTCGACCCAGGGTGAAAAACTGGCTTGTGCAAAAATCGATTGAGCTGTGAGTAGAAAAGAGATAATAAAAAACGGATGGCGAAACATCATAGAGTATCGTAATTAAATTAATAGAGTGATAGCATTGAAAATGAATACGAGATTCATTTTACGGCAAACAGTAAATAAGTTGCATTTGTTTGGTTCAATTGCCTGGATTTTTGAGAACGTGTTACGCATGGTTGAACAGATGTGAATTGAAAATGGTTTCCGACCGAAGTGATATGCCGCAAATAAAAATCCCCCGGTTCTTCCGGGGAATCTGCGGTCAACGGAAGAGTTGTTTCTTCCTTCGCACCTGATTTTTTTTTATATTGATGCGTCCCTATCGTCTAGAGGCCTAGGACGGGAGTTTCTCAAGCTCCAGACACAAGTTCGAATCTTGTTGGGGACACAATTACTTCCCAGTGACAACCTTCAGCGATTCTTCGGCTGCCTTCAGAGTCTTTTCAATATCCGCTTCCGAATGCGCAGTGGAGATAAATGCCGCTTCAAACTGCGAAGGAGCAAGATAACAACCGCGGTTCAACATTTCATTGAAATATTTGCCGAACCGGACCGTATCCGAAGTTTTTGCCGTTTCATAATCTTTCACCCTCTCCGAAGTGAAGAAGAGTGTGAACATTGAACCTACTCTGTTTTGCGTTATTGGAATCTGATACTTCTTTCCTATGTCCGAAAGTCCTTTTTCCAACTGCAATGATCGCTGTTCCAATGTCGTGTAGATCGAAGGATCGTTCTTTAACAAGGTCAGCATGGCAATTCCGGCAGCCATAGCGAGAGGATTCCCGGATAATGTCCCTGCTTGATACATCGGTCCGCTCGGTGCAACCATCTCCATAATCTCTTTTTTCCCGCCGTACGCTCCGACCGGTAATCCGCCGCCGATGATCTTACCCAATGTCGTAATATCCGGTATCACTCCGTACAACTGTTGGGCACCGCCGAGCGCAACTCGAAAACCCGTCATCACTTCATCCACAATGAACAGCGCTTTGTTTACAGTACAAAGATTTTTTAGTCCTTCCAGAAACCCCTTTTGCGGAGGGATACATCCCATATTCCCAACCACCGGCTCAACAATAATACCGGCGATCTCTCCGGAAAAATCGGCAAAGAGTTTTTCCACCGAGGCAAGATCATTATACCGGGCTGTTAACGTTGCCGATGCGATCGACGCCGGAACTCCCGGACTGTCCGGAACACCGAAGGTCATCGCACCGGAACCGGCTTTGATCAGGAAAGAATCTGCATGTCCGTGATAACACCCTTCGAATTTAATGATCTTTTCTTTTCCGGTATAGGCACGTGCAAGGCGGATCGCACTCATCGTCGCTTCCGTGCCGGAGTTAACCATCCGAACCATTTCCACAGACGGCATAATCGAACAGAGTAGTTCTGCCATCTCCACTTCACGCTCCGTCGCTGCACCGTAACTTGTCCCGTCTTGCGCCGCATTCTTTACTGCTTCCAAAATTAAAGGATGTGCATGCCCCAGAATCATCGGTCCCCACGAACCGACGTAATCGATATACTCATTGCCATCGACATCCCACATTTTAGATCCGAATGCTTTTTTGATAAAGACAGGATTTCGTCCCACCGATTTGAATGCACGGACGGGTGAATTCACACCGCCGGGAATTCGGAACTGCGCCCGCTGAAATAGTTGCTCAGAATTTTTCGTGTCCATATGTTATTACTTTCGGTTTATAACTTTGGCGGCATCTTTTGCAAAATAGGTCAGGATCATATCCGCCCCCGCGCGCTTCATTCCGGTCAATGTTTCCATCATCACTCTCTCTTCGTCGATCCAGCCGTTTCGTCCTGCAGCTTTGATCATGGAATATTCGCCGCTCACGTTATACGCTGCGATGGGAAGGTTGAAAGTATCTTTCACTCTGCGGATGATGTCCAGATACGCCAGTGCCGGTTTCACCATGACGATGTCCGCCCCTTCGCGGATGTCTTGTTCCACTTCGCGGAGTGCTTCATTCGAGTTTGCGGGATCCATCTGGTGCGAACGGCGATCGCCGAACTTGGGCGTACTCTCCGCCGCTTCGCGAAACGGTCCGTAATAGCCCGATGCATATTTTGCCGCATAGGACATGATCGGAATATTCTTAAAATTATTGTCATCCAGCACTTTGCGGATTGCGCCGATGCGCCCGTCGAACATATCGGACGGTGCGATGATGTCGGCACCTGCCTGCGCATGGGTCAGTGCTTCTTTCGTCAGCAATTCCACTGAGTCGTCATTGACGATCTCCGCACCACGGACAATACCGCAATGTCCGTGCGACGTATATTCGCACAAACAGACGTCGGTGATCACGACAAGTTCGGGCAGCTCTTTCTTCAACGCTCTCACAGCTTGCTGCACAATCCCGTTCTCGTCATAGGCACCGCTTCCGACTTCGTCCTTATGTTCAGGAATGCCGAACAGAATCACAGCCGGGACCCCCAGCGCATAGGTTTCCTGACAATCCTTAACAAGATTATCGATCGACTGTTGATAAACCCCGGGCATTGATGATATCTCTTTTTTGATATTCTTTCCCGGAACGACGAACAGCGGATAGATAAAATCGTTTGGTGACAACTCTGTTTCGCGTACCATGTTGCGGAACGCCGGCGTCATTCTCATCCGGCGAAGGCGTTGATTGGATTCAATAATAATTGACATAAGGGCCTCTCTTTAGTTTTTCTGTGCAGCAAAATACTCAATGATGCGTTGACTCATTTTTTCGGATTGGATTACGCAATCTCCCACACTAATACCATCCCGGTAATTGCCGGAGAGAAACAGACCAGGATGCTGCTGTTCAAATTTGGCAATATCACGAACCACTTCCAGATGTCCTAGATGATATTGCGGGATCGCTCTCTCCCACCGTGTGATACGCGTAAAGACAGGATCGCCATCGATCTTCATCAGTTCCTGTAATTCCTGCTTCACCGCTGAAAGCAGTTCCGTATCGGACCAGCGAGCGTTATCGGGTTGCCGAGAACCTCCGACAAAGACTGTCAGCGCAACACACCCTTGTGGTGCGCGACCTTCAAACAATGTGGAGGACCATATAGCTCCGAGAATCTTTCGATTCTCTTTTTCCGGAACGAGAAATCCAAATCCGTCCATCGGTCGTTGCACCTGATCTTCCTTATAGCCAATGAACACCTCAGCGACCGGAGGATAGTAAATATCTCTAATCTTCTGGGAAAGAAGTTGATCGAATGTTTTTGTCATGTGCGCCGACACGGCAGAAGGGACTGCGAACAACACTGCCTGTGTTTGATGTGTTTTCGACAATCCTTTCAAAGAATATCGGACAGTGTACGTATTGTCTGTTCCGTTTTTTTCAATTCCTTCCACAATCGAAGAGGTCTGGACAATATCTCCAAGCGCTTTCCCGATAGCGCTCGGAAGAGTCTGCATCCCGTTCTTAAAAGAAAACATTTGCGCACGATCTTTCGATACTTCCCCCCGCTTCTTCCGCTCTCTCGCTCCCCGGATAGTTCCTTTGATCAATCCGCCATATTTCTTTTCCAGAGCGTACAGTTTTGGAAATGCCGCACGCACACTCAGCTTTTCCGGTGCACCGGCAAAGATTCCTGCGATGAACGGATTGATGGCATAATCTAAAAACTCTTTCCCCAATCGTCGTTCCACAAATTCCGCGATTGTTTCTTCCTTTTCCGCTCGTCCAATGAACGGTTCCAGCACAAGACGAAGCTTACCGGAAAACGACCAGAGTTTCGATTTGAAAAATTTTCCCGGAGACATCGGCAGAGGATGCAGTTTCCCGTCCCGCAGGATGTAGCGGTTATTCCCCGCAGGATTTGCGTACACCAGTTCTTCTTTGATTCCGATATCTTCAAAAAGAGTTTTAAAGAGGGGAGATGTTTCCAGCGCACTGTTTGGTCCGGTTTCTATAAGCCAACCATCCTGCTTCACTGTTTTCATTGTTCCGCCGACTGCATCATCCTGTTCGAATAGCGCAATGGAAAATCCGTTTTTACGAAGCCACCAGGCAGTTGTTAAACCGGAGATACCTCCGCCGATAATTGTAACTTGAGAAGTGGTCATCGTTATGCAGAAAGTTTTTTCTCGACAAGGTCGGAAAGACACTGGATGAACAATTTTTCCGTCAGAAGCGCCGGCATCATGTCGTAATATTTCACGCCGAGTTTCAGCGCTTCGTCCCTCGCTTCGAGATTAATCTCGGAAAGTGTTTCAATATGATCTGTGACGAAAGCGATCGGCACTACTAGCAAATGCGTTGCCCCTTCGTGGCCGAGTCGTTCGATTGTCCCTGTTAAAGAAGGTGTCAGCCATTTTTGAGGGCCGACTTTGCTCTGAAAACAGAGCATATGCGGAAGCCCGAATTGCCCTTTCTCTACAACGAGTTCGTATGTCTTGCGTATGTGAAGGGAATACGGATCTCCGTCCCGCACCAGTTTCATCGGCGTACCATGAGCGCTGAAGACGATTTGCATCTTTTCATAATCCTGTTTCGGGACACGGTTGAGAGCAACGCGGATCCGGTTGACCAGTGCATCAATATAGAGCGGATGATCATAATAGTGATCGATCACTTCGGTCGGGATCTTCGGCATTTTCAACGCTTTAGCAACGCGATTCCATTCATTCACACTTGAACCGGTCGTTGCTTTGCAATAATGCGGATAGAGCGGCAACAGAATAATCCGGTCAGGCTTTGTGACGATAATATTCTGTATGACGGATTCAGTCATTGGATGCCAGTACCGCATGGCAATATGAACATCCACTTGATGTCCTTTCCCCCGAAGTGCTTCGAAAAGCCGATCAGCCTGAAGTTTCGTCTGCTTATAGATCGGCGAACGGCTGCCAATTCTTTTATAGAGCTCTTGTACTTTCGGTGCACGTCTGGAAGAAATAATTCGCGCTAATGTTCTGCGGAAGAGAAATGCTCCGGGAACATCGATAATATCCGGATCGCAGAAGAGATTATAAAGGAAAGGTTCGACCGCCTGAAGATTGTCCGGCCCACCCAGTTGCAATAATACGACGGCGATTTTTTCTTGTGTTTTCTTCATTCAGCCTTAAACAGTTTTGGAGAAAATCGGTTTTTCTTTCATCATCGCATCGATATATGCATCGAACGCCATCGCAATATTCCGTATGACCAGCCGTCCGAGTCCGTGCACGACAATTTTCGACGGTTCGATCGTGACAAGTCCGTCTTCTACAAAAGGAGTCAGTTTATCGAATGACGGAGCAAAGTATTCGCGAAAATTGATCTTATGTTTTGCTTCCGTTGCAGGAATATCCAATTCCATATCGCACATGATTCGCATGATCACATCCTTTCGGATATGGTCGTCGTTCGTCATGCGGTAGCCGACGGTTGTTGCAAACTCGCCGCTGCCGATAGCCGAAGTGTAGTCCTTAACGGTTTTTAAATTTTGATGATAACTATTTTTAAAATGCCCGATGGCAGACATACCGAAACCGTAGAGATCGCATCCGGCTTTTGTGGAATAGCCCTGAAAGTTGCGGTACATCGTTTTATTCTTCTGCGCAACGGTCATCTCATCCGTCGCTTTGGCAAAATGATCCATTCCGATGTTCCAATATCCTGCTTCCACCAGTTTTTCGATCGTCATTTTGAAGATCTCAAGTTTTTCTTCCACCGTCGGCAACGTTTCGGCGAGAATCACTTTCTGATGTGGTTTCAGCCACGGCACATGCGCATAGTTGAAGACCGCTATACGGTCCGGCGAAATGTCTATCACCTTTTCGACTGTCTCTTCAAATGTCTTCAGGGTTTGGAAAGGAAGTCCATAGATTAAATCAAGATTGATACTGGAATAGCCGAGATCCCGGCTCCATTGGATTGCATCGCGGGTAATGGATTCCGGCTGGATGCGGTTGACCGCTTCTTGCACTTTTTCGTTGAAGTCCTGCACACCCATGCTGACACGATTAAATCCGCTTTCGCGAAGCGCCTTCATATGTTCAAAGGTTAATCCCCGGGGATCGATCTCCACACTCGCTTCGATATCATCTGCAAAACGAAAATGGTTTTTGATGAATGAGCCGATGTTCAGGATCTCCTCCGGATGCTGATAGGAAGGTGTTCCGCCACCCCAATGTAATTGTGATACTCTCCGGTTCTTTCCGATGAGCGGCGAGACCATTTCGATCTCTTTTTTCAAATACTCATTGTAGTTGGTGATCAAATTGTGGTCGTGAGTGACCAGCATGGTGCATCCGCAGAAATAACAGAGCGTGTCGCAGTACGGAAAATGGAAATAGAGGGAAAGGTCCGCGTTTTCGTCGGCTGCATTGGTGGTAAGAATCTCTGTACGGTATTCCTTTGGTCCGAAGGATTTGGAAAACAACGGAGCGGTCGGATAGCTGGTGTAGCGCGGTCCCTGTCCGGAATATTTTTTTAAGAGTGCAAGATCGATGGTTTCGAACTGTTTCATGAGTTATTTCGCTTTCACATGATACGGGACGCTGTGCGTCTTCACAGCGTTAATGAATGCCTTCACATTTTCGACCGGTGTTTCGGGAAGAATGCCGTGTCCCAAATTGAAGATATGCCCTGAACCGTTGCCGTATTTCGCCAGGATTGATTTCACACCTTGTTCGATCCGTTCCGGAGTAGAAAAGAGCATGGTTGGATCAAGATTCCCCTGCAATGCAGTTTTGTTGCCGATAAGATTGCGCGTTTTGCCGATATCGGTCGTCCAGTCCAACCCGACGACATCCGCACCGGTCTCCGCGATCCGTTTCAGCGAATGTCCGCAATCCTTGCAGAACACGATCACCGGAACACCCTTCTTCTTTACCTGCGCAACAATCTGTTGGATATACTGCAATGAAAACTCCTGGAACTCTTCCTGTCCGAGAATGCCTCCCCACGTGTCGAAGATCTGCACAATGTTCGCGCCCGCATCCACTTGAGCGGAAAGATAATCGGCAACAGATTGTGCAAGACGCTGCAACAGTGTATGAGCAAGCGTCGGATCCGAAAAGATCAGTTCTTTGATATGTCGATAATTCTTCGAGCCTTTCCCTTCCACCATATACGTGGCAAGAGTCCACGGCGAACCGGAGAACCCGATGAGCGGCACGCGATCCGCCAACCGTTCTTTCGTTACGCGCAACGCATCCATGACATATTTCAACTCTTTGTTCGGATCGATAGCGCGGAGTTTGTTGATATCGTCCATCGAACGGAGCGGAGAAGGAAACCGCGGCCCTCCTTTTCCTTCTTCAACGATAAGTTCCATCCCCATCGCTTCCGGAACGACAAGAATATCGGAGAAAATGATTGCTGCATCTACACCGACAAGTTCCACCGGTTGTATCGTTACTTCGGCGGCGAGTTCAGGCGTTTTGCACAGTGTCAGGAAATCTGCTTTCGCACGGACAGCGCGGTATTCGGGAAGATAACGTCCCGCTTGCCGCATGAACCAGACCGGTGTGCGTTCTACAGGTTGTTTTCGAGCAGCTCTCAATAATAGATCATTGTGTAATGGCATATTCACTTTCAGTGTGAGAATAAAATTGTCGGATCGCTCCGACAAATGCTTCAAGGGTGGAATTTGGTGAAACGATATTTACTGTCAACCCTTCTTGTTGCGCTGCATCTAAAGTCGTCGCGCCGAACACCGCAATGTGTTTTGTCCGGAGATCGCTGCGGTCGAACGAGCGAAGGAAATGAACAACACTGGAAGGGCTAAAGAATGTGATGAGATCCGCTTGTGTTTTGATTTTCGAAATCATTCGTTTCCGATCTTCATCCATCAACGGCTCCAGAGTCCGGTAAACGACCACATCATCGACACGCGCTCCATGTCCCGTCAGGATATCAACAATCTCGTTCCGTGCAAGATTCCCTTTTGGAAAGAGATATTTTTTTCCTGTAACGGAACCGTTCGTCAACATCCGGGCCAGCGATTCGGCGGAGAAATGGCCGGGAAGCTCTTCTGTCTGAAACCCGAATTCATCAATGGCATTCTTTGTTTTATCGCCGACAGCATACAACGGGCATTTCCGGACATCCTGTTCTTTCTTCCGGTTGATAACGCGATGGAAAAAATACTTCACCGAATTTCTGCTGGTAAAGACGATTCCGGAATATCCGGAGACGTGTTCAAGAGCGGTATCGCACTCGTTCCACGAGGCAGGTTCAACGATCTCAACTGCGGGAAAAAGGAGCACGTTTGCTCCGTTCTGCTGTAGTACATCCGAAAATTCTTTTGCTTGTTCAACCCTCCTGGTCACGACGACTGTTTTATCGGAAAGGGATGAGCGACCAGCCTGCATTTCATTATTCACTTGAGCTCTTCCGAATTTCATCCAGGATCTCTTTCGCCCCTTTTTTCATCAATTCCACCGCGAGCATTGTGCCTAACTCTTCCGCTCTTTCCTTCGCACCCAAAATGGATCCTGAAACGATCCGTTTCCCATCCAGCGAACCAACCATCGCGTCCATCACAAACTTTCCATGTTCTATTCGGCCGAATGTTCCGATCGGAATCTGACATCCCCCTTCGAGATGCCGGAGCAGCGCACGCTCCCCAAGGGTTGCAAGCATCGTATCGGGATGTGCCAGCGGCTGGATCAGTTTCTTCAATTCTTTGTCGCCTTCGCGGATTTCGATTCCGAGTGCACCCTGACCGACTGCAGGGAGAATAAATGTCGGTGAAAATACTTCCGAGATCAACGCAGACCAGCCAAGACGAGTAACACCGGCTTTCGCCAGCAGCATTCCGTCCCAGTCGCTTTGCTCGAGTTTCTCCCGGCGGGTCTTCAAATTTCCCCGGATATCGATGATGGTCAGATCAGGCCGGTGTTGCAACAGCTGACATTTTCTGCGCAAGCTTCCGGTGGCGATTTTACCTCCCTGGGGGACATCGTTCAAGGATCTGTAACTCTTTGATGGATGAGAAATAAACACATCGCGAACATCTTCGCGTTCGGAGATTGCCCCCAGAATTAATCCAGGTGTTAATTGCGTGGGAACATCCTTCAAGCTGTGAATGGCAAGGTCGATTTCCTTATCCAGAAGCGCTTTTTCGATCTCTTTGGTGAAGAGCCCTTTGTCTCCGATTTTGGAGAGAGGGGAATCAAGTATCTTATCCCCCGTTGTTTTTATGATGACTAATTCCACGGCAACTGAAGGATATCGTGTCTTCAATTCGTTCTCCACCCAGTGCGCCTGCCAGAGTGCAAGTTCACTGCCGCGCGTGCCGATGATGATCTTATTAGTGTGTTTCACTTTTTTCCTCATTATGAACACGGCCGCTCAATCCGAACAGACTGCGGACCAGGTCCAGTCTCGATTTTTTCTGACTTTCAGTTTCGTCATGGCCGTTGCGCAATGTGACGGTAGGATGATGAAGCAGTTTGTTCACTATCCGTTTCGTCACCAGCTCGACCAGTTCTTTTTCTTTTTCCGAAAAGCGGTTGATATGTTCCGACACTACCTCCCGACGGACATTCTCGAAATGATTGCGAAGGTCGACAATGGTCGGTCCGACCTGAAGGGAGCGGTACCATTGATGGATATTCTTCAGTTCTTCCAGGATCAGCTCGTTCACCTTTGGAAGCTCCAATTGACGCTTGTGAATGTTCTGTGCGACGATATTGGAAAGAGAATCCATATCATTCAGAAAGACATTATCGATGTCATTCGCACCGGGATCGATATTCCTCGGAACACCAATATCGAAGATAAAGAGCGGTGAATGCCGCCGTTGTTTAAGAGAATTCTTGATTTGTGCAGCGGTCAGAATATATTCCGTTGCGGTGACCGATGAGATAATGATATCTACAGTCGCGATCATTGAATGGAAATTCTCGAACTCCACCACCGATCCTCCGATAGTCGATGCAAGTTCTTCCGCTTTTTGCCTCGTTCTATTTGTAATGAACAATTCTCCGATTCCTCGCCCTGCAAGATGTTTCGCCGTCAGCTCTCCCGTTTCGCCGGCACCAATCAACAATGCTTTTCGATGATCGAAGTCTGCGAAAATCTTGTTCGCCAATTCCACCGCTGCATAGCTGACCGAGACCGCCCCTTCCATGATGGTCGTTTCTGTTCTCACCCGTTTTCCCAGATGCAGGGCAGACTGCAACAACTTGTGCATCATTGTCCCTGCGGTGTGCTCGTCAATGGCCAATTGAAAATCATCCTTAATCTGTCCGAGGATTTGAACATCACCGACGACCATTGAATCCACACCCGCCGCAACGCGGAAGAGATGTTTTATGGCATTCACCGAAGTGAGTTTGTATAAATTTTCGGGCCGGAGTTGTGATTCGAAATTCTTATACGCGACAAAGAAGTCTTGTATTTCTTGATAATGAGAAGAATGGGATTGTTGAGGGAATTGTTTCTCATCAACAATACCGTATAGTTCCGTTCTATTACATGTGGAGACGACAAAACACTCACTGAAAAAATGTTTTATACAGTGACGCAGCATATGCCGTTTTTCATCAATGGAGAGCCACATTTTTTCGCGAACTTCCAGCGGGGCAGTCCTATGATTGATTCCGATGATAAATAGATCCATTACTGCACCAATAAATCAATAAAAATTGTGGAAATCCGTAAAGTATAGATTGCCAATAGTCAAAGAAAAGAATGCGATCATAAATCCTGCAATCGCCAGCACCATAAACCGCCTTCCTCTCAAACCGTAGTAACGCTTTGCCATGATGCTGACCCCGAAAAGTATCCAAATGCAAACGGTAATCACGAGTTTCGGATCAAAATACGAAAACTGTTCGAATGCGCTCGGTAACCAGACAATACCAACTGCAATAGCTATGCCAAGAAAAATAAAGCCTATCGTAATAGAAATAGTGGTCATTCGTTCAAGAATTTCTAAATTTGGTAATTTTAAATAGTATGTACTAAACCGTTTTGCTTTGATATTATGATAGAGCATGATGTACAGAAATCCATACATTGCGGCGATCGCCAGTCCCACGTAACCAATCAGCGCAGACGTTACATGTGTTCCCAGCAGCCTGCTGCGCAATACTTGTTTTACTTCGATCAGATCTTCGATGAACAGGGAGGAGATAATTTGAAAAAGAAATGAGAGGAAAAGAATGAACACCCCTGTTCCCTTCACATTAATCGCATACTCGATTGAAACGTACACGACAGCAACCCCAAAAGAGATGATCGACATGATTTCAAACATTGTGGTGATGGGAACATGGTCGAACGCAGCAGTGCGCAAGGTAAGATAGATAAGATGGATCGCCACAGTCGGGAACAACAACAAGGCGCGTATGTTCTTATGAAGCGGTTGGTTACCGAGAAAATCCTTAGCATAAAACCAAACGAGCATTGCATAGAGTATCGGAAGAAGGATATTGAATATATCAATGATAGTATTCATAGTGATTCGTCAATTATAAGGGTAAATTTTATTAATGTACGGAGAGTTTCTTTAGAGAACAAGAAGTGTATGAATTACAACGGGGACTGAAAGTCAATCATTAAACTATCCAATGCGGATGGCGGGACTTTATCCGCGAAAGTCATTCAGTATTCGCATGTATCTTTTTCGTTCTCATCACATTCCGGCTCAGATTGGATTGCAACAATGAAGCGGACTGCTCTCCGGTACCGTCTTTCGATCAGAGACGGAAACAGCGGAATTTACGGCGATCCGATCACCGCTGCAATGACGGTATTAATCTCGGAGAATTTATACGGTTTGTTGATCACTTCCTTGATGCCGGCCGCTATCATCTGCGACCGGATGGAACGATCCAGGTATCCGGAAGAGATGATCACCTTTACTTCCGGATTCACTTTTTTCAATCGATCGAACATCTCTTCGCCGCTCATATTCGGCATACCGAGATCGGAAATAATGAGGTCAATCACCCGGCCATGGGTGCGGTAAATATCTAACGCGGCAAATCCATCCGGTGCTGTTAGCACAACACATCCTGCGTGTTCCAGGTTTTCTTTCAGTGCATCGCGCAGCACTTCTTCATCGTCCACAACCAGGATGGTTTTCCCTGCGATTGATTCTTCCTGATCTGCAGCAATGAGTTCCTCCGATAAACTATTCGAGGTCGGGAAATAAAGTGTAAATGTCGTTCCGATCCCTTTGTGCGTCTCTACATCGATGAATCCGTGATGGCTCCGCACAAGTCCATTAACGATAGAAAGTCCGAGTCCGGTCCCCTTTCCTTTTTCTTTCGTGGTAAAGAAAGGATCGAAGATCTTTCCCATATGCTCTTCGTCGATTCCCGTTCCGGTGTCGGTGACCGAAATACTGACGAACGGTCGCTGCGCTTCGAAAGAGAATTTTTCCCGAATCACTGCCGGGTCCGCCATCCGCTCCCTAATGGTGATTGAGCCATGTTCTCCCATCGCATCCTTTGCGTTCAGGCATAGATTGAGGATGATCTGATGCAGGTGGCCTGCGTCTCCGTCGATAATTCCGTTCACCACATCGATATCGGTCATCACCGAAATCGTTTTGGGAATGAAATGCTGCAGCATATTCTTTACATCTTCGATGATATGAGAGAGCGAGATCGGCTGCAAATTCAATTCGGATTGACGGGAAAAGAACAGTAATTGTTTGGAAATGGAAACGCCGCGATGCGACACGTCGATAATCTGATCGACATACCGCTTCAACTTGTCGTCGTTAACAAGATGTTTTTTCAGGAGTTCCGCATTACCGAGGAGCATCGCCAGCAGGTTGTTGAAATCATGCGCAATGCCGCCGGCTAATGTACCGAGACTTTCGAGTTTTTGCGATTGAAGCAGCTGTACCTGCATCCTTTTCTGTTCAGTTATGTCCGAGAACAGACCCACATACTGAAATACTTCACCCTGTGCATCATGGATCGTAGAAATGCTGAGCCATTCGTCGAACAGTTCGCCGTTCTTTCTGCGGTTAATGATTTCACCCTGCCACATACCAGTCTTCTTCAGCGACCTCCACATTTCTTCGTAGAACTGCAAATCCATTTTTCCAGATTTCATCATCGAAGGAGTGTTTCCAATCGCTTCTTCTTTCGAATAGCCCGTCAGCTTTGTAAATGCCGGATTGATATCCACTATTTTATTTGAAGCGTCAGTTACGACGATGGCTTCACCGACCGCTTTATACACCGTCGCGGCAATCTTCAATTCTTCTTCCGCCCTTCTCCGCTCCGTCACGTCCCGCAGGATTCCTTCGTGATACAGGATGTTCCCTGCTTCATCATAAATGTACCGACCGTGATCTTCCACCCATACTTCCGATCCATCCTTTTTCTTCATTCGGTAGACGCCGATCTTTTCTTCCATTTCCTGGATCGTTACATTATCCCGGTCTGCTTCATCAAAGTAGAGATCCTTTTTGATATCAACAGCCATCAGTTCTTCCTTGCTCGGATAGCCGAGCATCGATACGAGTGCCGGATTTACATCGACAAATCTTCCGTCGTGTGTGCTCTTGTAGACACCGTCCAGCAGCGATTCGATCAGTTTACCGTACCGCAATTCGCTCATTTCCAGCGCACGTTCCGCCCGCTTTCGTTCAGTCACATCCCGTGCGGTGGTGATGATCACATCCTGACCGAAGTATTTTCCTTTGTTGGTCACCACATCCTTCGGAAACACTTCGCCATTTTTTCGCTTCCCCCAGAATTCAAAGTGCTGGGGATCGCCGGTAGCAAATGTTTTCTCCACCAGCGCCATAATTTTTGGAAGGTCATTCTTTCCCGGTGCAGATAGAAATTCCGGTGTCTTCCCGACGAACTCTTTTCGGGAATACCCATACATTCTTTCAGCGCCGTTGTTCACGTCAATAAACTGTCCGTTACTTTGCTGAATATAAATGGCATCGGCCACGGAATTGAAGAGTCCTACATAACTATGTTCGCTTTCGCGCAGAATCTGTTCCGTTTTCTTGCGTTCTATCGCGTTTGCAACCTGCGTGGAAACGAACACAAGTACATTCATATCCGTTTCAGTCAGTCGTATGGTATCCTGATATGTCTGTATTGCCATGACGCCGATCGTTTCGTTCCGAATGGTCTTTAAAGGAACACCCATCCAATCAACACCGCGTGTTCCATACAATTCCACTTCACCTGTTCTGCACAATTCATCGAATACTTCGGGCGTTGCCAAGAGCGGTTTACCCGTCCGCAGGACATATCCCGTCATGCTTTTCCCAGGTTGGATTGGAGACCAATCGCCGTCCTTTTCATCCCTGTTATAGGGGAAGTCAATGACATACTTTTCCCGATCGTACATGGCAATGAAAAAGTTCTGTGCCGGCATCAACTCCGAAATGATCCTATGAATGGAACTGTACAGATCATCCAAACGGATCGCTGTCTGCGCTTCTTCGGATATCTTGTATACAGCATCCTGTACCTGCTCCGCCCGTTTCTGCTCTGTCACGTCGCGGAACATTACCATAATATTCTTAACAGCGCCCTGTTCGTCACTCATTGTTGACGAGGTGAGTTCTCCCCAAAAAATTGTTCCATCAAACCGAACAAGTTTATAGATATGCGGAGACATACCCGCACCGGTCTGGATCATTGTACGAATACGCTCGCCGGCAATCTTTAACTCGGATGGATCGATCCATCGTTGAAACGACGAACCGATGACATCCGCGTCCGGCGGAATGCGGAAGATTTCGAACATCTTCGACGAACCAAACGAGATGATCCCGTTCGTATCCATCATTGCGATTCCGTTGGGCGATTTTTCAACCACCTGCTTGTAATAGGCTTCGGAAGTCCTCAACCGTTCTTCCATCTGCTTATGCTGCGTTATATCCCGTACGACCACCTGCACGGAACTTTTTCCGCCAAACGTCACCGGCACGGAAACTACTTCCACATCAATCACCACTCCATCCAACCGGATGAATTTTTCCACCGCTTTTACCTGCGGTTTCTTCTCCTTCAGAGCGGATTTCATCCGCTGGATCACCGTATCCCGATAGTCCGGATGGATGATATCCAGCACCGGCTTGCCGATCAATTCGGATTGATCCTTCGCACCGATCAATGCAAGGCCGGAGGGATTAACGTAAACGAATTTCCCGTCCGTATGCACCGCCATGGCATCGGGTAATACTTCCAGAAGGCTGCGGTACCGTTCAACAGTCTCCCGTAAAGAAGCATCACTGGTCACTTTTGGTGTTTTCCCGTCCATTCTTCGTTCAGATTCCTCTCGATCAAAATCAAATTCAATTACCGATAAATACTCTATAGAACATAATGACATAAGCTTGAAATGTCAATCAGGAGCGATATCAATAGAAGCAGAAGTGATGTGCGTTTTCAATAATCGCAATTTTGCCATGGTATTCCCGGCACTGTATTCTTCATTACAATTTTCTAATACCTTTTAAAAAACAACGAGGGCAGTGAAACAGACTGCCCCCGTGTACCGCAACAGCAGAACATCGCTGTTATTTTAGTGTGTATCAGGTGATACTATTTTAACAACATCATCTTCTTTATGGCCGCAAATGAGCCCGCTTCGATCTTATAGAAATAGATTCCGCTGGAAAGATTGCTGCCGTTAAATGATGCAACATGTTTCCCGGCATGCAGCTGCTGATTGACAATGGTCGCAACCTGTTGACCCAACAGATTGTACACCTTCACGGTCACCCAGCTGTCGGCAAGTATTGAGAATTCGATCGTTGTTGACGGATTAAAAGGATTGGGATAATTCTGGCTTAACTCATACGAAGTTGCGACAACATCATTGCGTGATTCTACGCCGGCAACGATCACTTTACCATATTGTGCCACTTGCGAATCTGACAGCGAATAATTCCAAACGTTGATCTCGGCAACATCGATGTCCCCGTCATCACCGTCGTCATCTGCGAACATCAGCAATGAACGGGAGAGCGAAAACCGATCATCAACGGGCGAGGCAGTCCCGGCCAAGATCAGCTTGCCATCGAGAAAATATTTATGATGTGTTCCATTTTTTACAGAAACCGCGAGGCGGTGCCAAATATTCGCTGTCACTGCGGTGACAGAATATCCTGTTGCGCCGGTACCAACAACTCCGGTCGAAGATTTGATAAAGCAATCGCCGTCATTTGCATTGTTCGTATCGGTCTGGAAAAAATTATACCAGCGTGCAATATCGGGGATCTTAAAATCGACCATAACGGTATATTCATTGATCCGGGCGAGCGAATCCACGCCGCCGCCATTCGGATTAAAATCATGGGTCAGTTTCAGATAGCTTCCTTTCGGAACCCGGACTGCGCCGTTTCCGGCGATCGGGCCGGCAATTGCCGAATCTTTTCCGACTAAGACAAGATCCTTTCCGAATCCTGGAGCCGCCGCATGAATATTCAAAGCATCATCAAATGTCCATTTGCCATGAAGGACACTATCCACAAACACTTTCCCGAGTGTTGCAACTTCTCCATCGCCGAGTGCATAATTCCACATTCTCAGTTCGGCGATGTCGATATCCCCATCTTCACCGTCATCGTCCGCAAACATCAGCAGCAATGTATCAAGTCCGAATCTGCCGTCGATCGCCTGCACGGTACCTGCAAGAAACAGCCCGCCGTCAAGATAATAATTATAGTGCGTACCATTCTTTACCGAAACGACCAATCGATGCCATTCGTTCGAAGTGACAACGGTCGAGGAATAACCGGTTGCCGTAGTTCCAAGCAACCCGGTGGTTTTTTTTATGAAGCAATCACCATCATCGGTATTTTGCGGATTTAATTGGTAGAAGTTGTACCATTTCGAATAGTCCGGAATCTGGAAATCGATCATCACAGAATATTCGTTTACGCGCGGAAGTGTATCTGAACCGCTGCCGTTTGGACGGAACTTGTGCATTAATTGATAATGACTTCCTTTGAAAATCCGGACTGCACCATTACCCGGACTCGGCCCGGTCACAACAGAATCCGTTCCGATGAGCACCAGGTCTTTGCCGAAACCGGCAGACACTGCAGTGCGATTAAACGAATTATCAAAAGTCCATTTCGACTGACGTTTGACGGGAATTGGTGTTCCAAGTTCTGATACTTCATCCGTCGTCAACGGACGATCCCATATCGCTAATTCGGCAACATCGATTACACCATCATCGCCGTCATTGTCCGCGAACATTAACACAAGATTCTCCATCGCCCATCTGCTGCTGTCGATATTTTGCGGCGTTCCTTCTTTAATCAGCACTCCGTCAAGATAGGTAACGTATTGCGTGCCGTTCTTTACTGAAATAACCAACCGATGCCACAAGGTATCTGTTGCACCCGTCAGTGAATATCCGGTGGAACCATTGCCGATGATGCCGGTATTCGGCTTCACAAACAATTCACCGTCGCTTCCATTTGTCGTATCGGTCTGATAGAACGTGTACCATTTGGTCGTATCGAGCAGACGAAAATCGATCATCATTGAATATTCATTGACGCGCAATGTTCCTCCGCCGTTTGGAGCAATTCCATGTTCCATCTTAAAATAACTGCCGAGGGGAATCCTGACTGCACCATTGCCGGCAAGAGGTCCCGGTACTGCGGAATCACTTCCGACCAGAACGAGATCTTTACCTGTGCCTGCCGCAGTAAGATTTGCCGGATTGTCAAATGTCCACCGACCTTGTGGTGTTTGTCCATATCCGTTTCCGGATATGAGCGCTATTGTTACCAGCAATAGCACGGATGTTCGAAACAAGTTCTTCATCGTGAAGTACTCCTTATCGTTGGTTGTGAGTGTGAATTAGGTTGTTGTTTCTTACTGCTGTTTCGTTTTGCTTTTGATGATGTATATTCATACTTCGTTGAAGGTCGTGACCAATCGCTCCACCGCAGATTATGGTCTCGGTATTTCACGCGATAATAGAAAGATCTCTTCTGTGCGATTTTTTTCACCGGGATCTGCAGATTGGTCAATTCAATTCCCTTATTCTTATCGATTGGGTTGAAATGGCTATCTCTGCCATACACATTTTTCCAATGCATCATCGTATCGAGGGCGATTTTTATAAAAGATGTATCGTACGCAATCTGCAGTCGAACGGTCATCAATGAATCATGTCCGTTCACCGGAGTGGAATGGAACACGAACCGGTTTTTCACAATCGTCGGAGCCGATACTATCGGCGCTGCCGGCGCCGGTTGCCTGGCTTTCCGATACCAAGAATCCAATGCTTTACTCTCCTCAATCCTGTCTGAATTCCCAAGACTGTACATTGTTCCCGTATAGGAATGATGAGCGATATCGATTTCAACAATCTGAAAACAGAAATGATCAAGCGTTACGTGAATGTTTTGATGGTCATAATTCTTAAATGCTCCCCAACGATCGATATCTCCTCCTCCGCCTCCGTTACAGACAATCCGGAAATCTCCGCCATTTGTTTTCGACTCGATTGTTCCCCGCTCAAATCCATGGGTATGGCCGTAGGTCAATTGAACAACCTTGGAGTACTTCTGAAGAATCGGCAGGAGAACATTCCGCACATACCGTGGACCGGAATCGTAACCGATGGCTTCCCCCCATAATTCAGTGACCGGCATGTGGTGCGTCAGCAGCGTGACAAAATCAATTGAAGTATCTGCTTGTGCCTCGGCTAATTTCTTATCGAGCACCTGTGCCTGTTCGGCACCAAGAGATGCAGCAATATCCGTATTGATGCCAATGACCAATGTATTTGCAAATCGAGCAGACCATATTCGCTCCGCCAACGGATCAGGAGCGGATTTCAGTGAAATGTCGTCGTACTTTGTATAGGTATAATAATTCACTCCGGCATCGCCATCCCTTCCGTTATCCGGACGGTCATGATTCCCAGGCACTGTGAGAAAAGGAATGGAGGCGGAAACAACAGACATAGGAGCAAAAAACAGTTTTGAATATTCAGCAGCATTTCTGCCGAAAATAACCAGGTCGCC
Source organism: Bacteroidota bacterium (assembly GCA_041665525.1). Classification (GTDB taxonomy): domain Bacteria; phylum Bacteroidota; class Ignavibacteria; order UBA10030; family UBA8401; genus UBA8401. The sequence goes on from JBAYIS010000007.1 coordinate 65,762, forward strand.
TGAATGCAGTACCGCATTGATCTGGTTATGGATATCCTCACCGTAGAGTTCCGAGATTTTTTGCCTCGCTGCGGTAATCACTCTCATTGACTTCGCGGTGTCCGAATTATGTGTATCACTGATCATCAGAAAACGAATTTTTCCTGTAAAGTCGTATGCCGGCTGTGTTCGCATTGTGAAAATCGCAGATGAATCGGAACTGCTTTTAACTCGGTAAAAATATTCTGTATCCGGTTTCAAGCCGGTCAGCAATACGGTGTGCCAGCGGTGAGCAATCGCGATCCGTTCGCTGTTGCCGGTAACTACCATCCCCAGAGATGCCGACGTACCGTATTCAACCCGGGTGCCGGTCGTAGACGTATCATGCCAACAGACATAAACGGACGTAGGTGTTGGCGCCTGCAGATAGGGAACAATGGGCAAGTGTTTGGGGTGAACGTTATGCCCGAAACCTCCGAGCGCAGCCACTTCTTCGGCGGTGAGCACGGTATCCCAGATTGCGATTTCCGCACAATCGATCTCCGCATTCTCTCCGTCATTATCGGCAAACATCAACAACAGTGAATCAAGTGCAAATCTTCCGTCAATCGGCAATACTCCTCCTTCATTCACTGGTTCCCCGTCCAAATACGATATCTGCTGTACGCCGTTCTGAACGGTCAAAACAAATCTATACCACTCATTGGGAATTACTGCGTATGAAGTATATCCGGTCGGTTGTATCCCGATGTTTTCATTTGTGTTAATGAAAAAGTCTCCGTCGCTGGTATTGCTCAAATCAGTTTGAAATAACGATTTCCATGCGCCTGCTACGGGTACTTTAAGATCGATCAGGATCGTATATTGATTGACCCTGGAACCGCCGCCGTTGGCGTGCATCCCGTGCCTTATTGCATAATAACTTCCATTGCCGATTCGCACGGCTCCGTTCCCTTGTTTCGGACCGGGAACCAACGTATGTCTTCCATTCAACATCAATGGTGAACCGGCTTCTGCCTTTACGATGTTCGTCGTGTCATCAAATTTCCACCAACCCTTGCGTTCCGGCAGTTGTCTGCCGAAAAGAGGTATGCAACACATGAAGAACAAAAACAGCAATCGCAATTTTTTCGTAACCACTCGTATCTGGTATCCTTGAAATAAAAAAAGTGAACGGAGTATGCTTCACACCGCAACATCAAAGTACCGCATCATGGTACAATCGACAATCCCACGTACGTGGTATCTTGCGGCGGTGATGGATAAGTACAATGCGAGGAACATTGCGGTAAGGGAGGAACTATAATGGGAAGATATTCAACAACTGAAAAGACTCATGCGGTCGTTTGTCCGTAAACGGATGCGATATTTACTCGAGACCTCTGAAATATTATTTAAGACTTCCGAAAAAGTCATTGCCCCTAAGGGGTCCCTTTGGGACGAGGAGCGAAGCGACGAAGTTCCGCCTTTTTGAATCCCGCACGAGCGGAATCCAAAAAGCGGGACAATCTGCTTAAAACAAACGAAAAAACGAGATTCACCCAAATGGATCCCTTTAGGGAATGACATCGATTTGGGATTTTTCGGATGTCTCAACTATTTATTGACGATCAGTTTTTTTACAGAAACAAACGTTCCGGATTCAAGAACGTAGAAATACATTCCTGTCGACAGAAGAGAAGCATCCACTTGAACGGAATATGTACCGGCGATCTGAGACATGTTCACAACAGTAATAACCTCCCTTCCCAGCACATCATAGAGACTCAATCGGACCAACCCCGATACAGGAATACTGTAACGAATAGTTGTAAAGGGATTGAACGGATTCGGGTAGTTCTGTTCAAGATTGTATGCAATCGGATGCCGGCTCTGTTCTTCGCTGACACCAAGTGCTATGCCGACGGAACTGTAGGACCAATCACTCCATTGTAAATTGTGGTCGCGATATTTCACACGACAATAGACTGAACTTCCTTCGGCAAAACGAGTGCGGGGAATCTGAAGTGCCGTAAGATCGATCCCTGCATTTCTATCAACAGGATTGTACTGCGCGTCCCTTCCATAGACATCCTTCCACGAAACGGCAGTATCAACGGCAATTTGTGAAAATGAAGTATCGTATGCGATCTGCATCCGTACCGTCATCAACGAATCCGGACCGCTCGTTGGAGAAGAATGAAACACAACACTGTTCGTAAGAAGTGTCGGCGCAAAGACGGTGGGCACTGCTGGCACGGTTTGATTGATCTTTCGATACCATGTGTCCAGTAGTTCATTATTATATACTTTGCTTGAATTCCCAATACTATACATCGATCCCGTAAACGTTTTTTTAGCAACATCGATTTCAATAATCTGATAGAAAAAATGATCGAGGGAAATATGTATTGAGGGATAGTTCACATTAATGTACGATCCCCATCGATCCGTATTCCCGCCGCCGCCGCCTCCACAGACAATTCGAAAATCGCCTCCGTTTACAGTTGATTCGATCGTTCCTCGTTCAAAACCGTGGGTATGTCCATAACTCACCTGCACCACTTTGGAGAACTGTTTCAAAATCGGCAAAAGACCATCGCGAACATAATTCGGCGTCGGAAAATAGCCGGCTCCTTCCCCCCACAGTTCGGAATACGGCAGATGATGGAAAAGGCAGAGAATGAAATCAACGGTCGGATCGGATTGCGACTGCGCCAGCTTGTTATACAGCATTATTTTCTGAAGTTCAGTTTCGTAATTCGTGTTCAACCCGATCACCACCGTATTGGCAAAGCGAACCGACCAAAATTCCTCCTTCGGTACAGAAGGGAGTTTGATCAATGAGATACTGTCGTATTTCATGAACGCATAAAAACTAGAGCCGACGTCATGATTCCCCTGCACTGTAAGAAATGGAACCGCAGTAGAAAAAATCGACATTGGTGTAAAATATAACTTCGGGAATTCGTCGATATTCCCGCCGGACATTACAATGTCGCCCGTGTGCAGTACGGCATTGATCTGATTATGAATATCAGCACCATATAATTCCGTGATCTTATTTTTCGCCGCAGTGAGGACCTTCATCGGCTTGGACGTATCGGAATTATGCGTATCGCTCAACAACAAGAATCTAATCTTTCCGGAATATCCCGGCTCAGGCAGTGTCCTGAATTTTAACTCTTTCGATACGTTTTCTCCGCTTTTTGATCGGTAAAAATACTCCGTATTTGGAGTCAAACCCGACAATTGTACGGTGTGCCACCGGTACGATGCACCGATGATCTCGCTCGATCCTGATACAACCGATCCGAATGATGAAGTCGTGCCGTATTCAACACTTGTTCCAGTTTCTGATGTGTCTCCCCAATTAATGATGATCGACGTTGGGGATGGTGATTGTAAATACTGAACGATCGGAACTGTTTTGGGAACGATGACATGTCCGTATCCGCCGAGTGCAGAAATGTTGGATGCTGAAAGCGCAGAATTCCACACGGCAAGTTCCGCACAATCAAGTTCCCCATCCTCACCGTCATTATCGGCGAACATCAGCAGTTGCGTGTCAAGAGCAAATCGTCCGTCCAGTCCCTGGACTGTCCCATTATTGATCAGTTGACCATCGACAAATAACTGAAAATGAGTACCGTTCTTCACAGAAATAACGAGGCGATACCATTCGTTTGGTGTGACCGAAAAAGATGAATAGCCGGTCGCCGAAACACCGATCGAACCTCCGGATGGGTTGATGAAGCATTCACCGTCGCTGGTATTGCTCTTATCAGTCTGAAAGAAACACTTCCATGATGCGATCGATGATACCCGGAAATCGATCATCAGCGAATATTCATTGACCCGAGTGCCGCCGCCGTTCGGACTAATCCCGTGAGTCATTAAATAGTAACTGCCGGCACCGATTCGCACTGCGCCGTTCCCAGCAGCTGGTCCAGCTATCACTTGATGAGTACCGGAGAGAGTTAAAGCCATTCCCGTTGATGCTTTCAATGCATCGCCAGCATCATCAAATGTCCACGAACCTTGTTTTTCTGGTACTTGATTAAATAAAGGCAGAATGCCGAAGAATGAAAGGAGAATGATACGCTGTAATTTTTTCATATGCGTTCTTATACATTGTATCGAGGAAGGAACATGCAGGCGGTAACACAGCGGCAGAACAGGACTCGGAAGATACAGAAGCCTGTATCTATCGCCCTGTTATTGTAGAAATATTTCCCATGGTAGTCAATAAATCGTGACTACCGTGCTCGCAGTAACGTCAGGAAGAGGTCGTACGAATGACTGTAATCGCACGAACTCTCTCCCAAAAACGTCTTGCCTATACGTATTTCCTTTTATTCGACCGGTGCTATTTCACCAGTGTCATTTTCTTCACTGAACTGAACGATCCGGATTCGAGTCTGTATATATACATTCCGGATGCCAGCTTCGATGCATCGAGAGTCACTGTGTATGAACCTGCTTCCTGAAATTGGTTGACCACGTTCAGTACTTCCCGACCCAGCACATCATACACTTTCAAACTGGTCGTGCCCGATTGCGGCAGTGTGAATGCAATGTTCGTCGTTGGATTGAATGGATTCGGATAGTTCTGCGACAATGCGAATGTCGATGCGATGGCAGATATGCGTTTCACACTCGTCGTCCATGCGTTTCCGATCCAGGTATGGGTCCAGTTATACATATTCTGCCAGGAATTATCGTTGTTGTTCGGCGAATAGCTAAGGATTCCTTCGCGGCCTGATGTTGCATCACGATCATTTATGGAGAAATCAATCGGAATGCGCATTCCTACTTGCGGAGCGAAAACACTGTCTCCGGGGATGATCGCAGCAATGGCATCAAAAGACATTCGAGCTTCAACAATATATCCCGGGGTAACATTTTTTTCTTTCCATATATAATTTACACCGGGATACATCACGATTTCATTCCCGATTCCTTTGTCATTATTGATCCGATTTTTAGAAAACCGGAGCATATATTCCGGCGTCGCTCCCCGTTTATACCCTGCATGTCCGCCGCCTCTCCAGTCATAAAGGCCGATATTCAAGTCTGGAGCATCATTCGACCACGTGGACACTGCATCACTCGTATCGACATTGACAATATCATCAACAACATCGAATGCTATATACAGATACTCTGCATCCACGGCGAGATATGCTTTCACAGAAAGATCAAGACTATCGGAAATCGTTCCACCCGGCACCGTATGTGCCGTTGGCTTCGTACTGAACGCATTCAATACGATCGGAGCTATGGCGGTCCATTCTGTTAGATCGCCGTCTGCGACAAAGTTTGCCGGCGCATCCGGTGAAATAACTGGAACTCCTTTTGCTTTTGTTGTTATCGGAGCGGAAGCAAGGGCAGGATCGCCGGCATTTCCTAATGCATCCATAGCATTAACACCGTAGTAGTATGTAACGTCCTGATCCGTTACCGGTGCGATTGGGTAATGTGTGGCGGTCTGAGTACCCAACGCGATATTAAATGGTGCAAGATGATCAATTGTTGAATCAATTTTTACAAAAGGTTGTTCGCTGAAATACACATTATATTTTGAACCGGGTTCTTCCGGTACATCGGTCCAGACAATTGTATTCGAGTTCGTGCCCGCTGTTGCAACAACATCCGTCGGCGGCACAGGCGGCTCTTTATCCAGTTCATGGCCGAATCCGCCCAATTCGAGAATCTGGGCATCTGTCAGTGCGGTATTCCACACTGCGATCTCAGCGCAATCCATCTCGCCGTCATCCCCGTCATCATCACCGAACATCAGCATCGATTTATCCAATGAGAAACGGATATGGTCCACTGCCTGCACATTTCCTGTTTTGATCTTCTGACCGTCGATATAGTAATCAAAATGCTCGCCGTTCTTCACAGAGATGACGAAACGGAACCATTCGTTCGCCGTCACTGCCCACAAGGAGTATCCTGTCGTTGCATTACCAATCGTCGCTCCTGTTTTGTTGATGAACAATTCGCCGTCATTTGCATTATTGGTGTCCGTCTGAAAGAAACACTTCCATGCACCGACGGTCGGCACACGAAAATCGATCATCATTGTATATTCATTTACCCGTGTCCCGCCGCCGTTGGGGTTCATGCCGTGCCGCAGGATGTAATGGTTTCCGATGTCAAGCTTCACCGCTCCATTTCCCACATCCGGACCATCGATCACTTGGTGGGATCCGACAAGAATTAACGATTGGCCGATATCCGCTTTTAAAACATCTGCTGCATCATCAAATTTCCACCAGCCCTGTTTTTCAGGTAGCTGGCCGAACAGCAATGAACCGCTGCAGATCAGCAGCAGGAAGAATACGAAAGGAATTTTTTTCATAGTATATCCTTAAATGTTGTAGTAAAAGGTGAAAACAATAATTTCTTATCAGGAATGAATAAATAGTACCGATTTGTCCTTCTGCGGACAATCCCACGTACGTGGTATCTTGGGAAGAGACGAGAAAACAGCTGTTTTTAGAGGTAATCGTATTCGGGAAGTGTTACGGTAAGCCGAAAATAGTTTTTAATTTAGGGATATCATTCCTCCACTCGTTTCCAACCATCGGAAAAGCCGGAAGATCAGTACCACCCCGGACAAATGACACCGGCATATTTCGGGAAACGGCTGGATCATTCAATCGCAGCGTATCGAGTACTGACCGATTGAATTGCGGCTGGTGATGTTCAACAAACGCATGGATCTTTTGAAGGAGGAAAAGCTGATCCTTTTTAACGATATACTGCCGGACTTCCTGTTCTGACCGTTCGCCAAATCCGGTGCTTTTTTGCAAGGTACTCTTCAGCCGATATTCTTCATACAGCCACTTATCATGCCACACCCGAAGTTGCTCTTTCGTCTCCTGTGCTTCTCCATAATTTCTCTCGGTACCGATCTGGTTCAAATAATGATCCCGGACCGCAGCAGCAGTGTACGCCGCAGAAGCAACAAGAGGACGCTTGAATTCTTTCATAATCTTTCGCAACGGAAGAACGCGGGCTATTTCATCAAGAGTAAATTGCTTATCCGTTGTTGTAACAAACATCCGGTCTTTCCCATTTTTGTATGCAAGCAGTTTCGGGTGTGCACCATTTGCTTTCTCTACTGCTGAAAAGAAATCCATCGAGTTCAGGTTCGGCGAGGAAATCCATTCTTCCATTGCACCGACGAGTATTTGTAAGGAAGAAGCATTCGTCCTAACGTTTTTCGGTTCCATCAATGCTGCAACATATGCCGTCCGCGCAGCCTGCCGTTTCCGGGCTGCAATGATTTTTTTCGATGTCGGAATTGCATTGACCGCTTGCGTCGTCGTCATACCGCTGCGGCGGATATCGACGATCTGCAGAAGATAGAATGCGCTGTCATACTTGATCGGCACTGATATCTCGCCCGTCGGCAAAGATTTGATTGCTTCATAAAACTCCGGCGCTATCTCCGTCCATCGTACATATCCGGATTCCAGTTGCGGCGTTATTCCATCGAGTTCCGGATTCTGGCGAACGAGCTGCAATACTGTTGACTCATATCCCCTGGTCTGCATCATCCGCCGAACCTGCTCTGCCCGTTCCCTGGTCGGTTCCATCCAAAATCGGAACTTGAACGTTACAAGCGACTTCATCGTCTCTACATTTGCTTCGTCATCGCTTACCGTGATCTTCGCATCGACGTCAGTTGTGATCACACGTTCAATGACGGCATTCCGCAAGAACTCATTCCGTAATTGCAGCAGACGCGCATTGGATTGAAAATTGAGACGCATTGCTTCCTGTGCAATGGTTTTTTCTGCCGCTAACGCTGCCAGTACGCTTGATAGTTGTTCCTGCACGGTCCTGCCTTGTTTCAACACCGGATGTGCGGTTTCAATTGCCTGCCGCAATTCTGATACCGTGATATACGAATCACCAATCACCGCAATAACAGAATCCGATATCTGCACTTGCTGCTTCGTCTGCACCGGCTGCCGGAGTTGAAACAACAGCATTACTCCGACAATGAACGCAACGGCGCTGACGCTTAGGAAAAATGCTTTCTTCAATGTTTGTATCATGGCATCAGTTAAAATACAACGCCGACAGAGACACGCTGGGCATTCCCCAACACACCCCATTCGGACCAGGAATAATCACATCGTAGACCGACGTTGGATTGTTCCATCAAATAGTCGATTCCGCCACCCAATGTCAGTCCATTGACATGATCTCTCTCAAACATATTTTCAAATCCTGCCCGCAGGAAAAACAGATTGAACACGGAATATTCTGCTCCCAGAGAAACACTTTCGGTGGCATTGCTTGGATGCATGACGTCTGTGGTTACCAATAGCGCACCAAATGTTTCCATCTGCAATTCATAGGCAACACCGAATCGGAACAGAAGCGGCATAGCGTAAGAATTTGTAGAGTAGGTTGCTTCCACTCTATCGAAGTTGTGATGATTCTTATCCGGATCGACGGTGATGGAAAGCCGGTTTCCCCGCAGTTGTAACTCTGTTCCGAAATTGCTGAGATTTGCTCCGAGCGTCAATCCCTTCAATTCTGTTTTATAGAGAATCCCCATGTCCAATGCAAATCCGGAGGAGGTGACAGACCAAATACGTTCCTGCACATATTTTGCAGTGAGGCCGAAGGCAAAACGGTCTGTCAACGCCATAGAATACGTCAGTCCCAAAGCAATGTCGCGGGCGTCATACAACTCACCCGTTCCTTCCGGTTGATCGACAGTTCGCACCTTTTGCGGATCCCCAAAGTCCAGGGTGGTGAAACTCAAACCGACGGCAGCGCTCCAATCCGATAGCGGCACTACGATGCCGGCAAACTGATGATTCCTTTCGCCGATCCAATTGTTTTGCATTACCTCTATCTGCATGGACGATGCCCAAGCGACACCGGCCGGATTCCAATACAATGCGGTCGGATCGTTTGACAAAGCTGTATAGGCATTCCCCAACGCGGCTGCCCGGGCACCGATACCGATCTCCAGAAATGCAGCGGCGGATGTGCCCACGCCGGAAACATCTGATTCAAACGTGACGTTATCAGAATTTTTTTGTGCGTATCCCAGCGACAGAAGGAAAAAACAAACTATACTTAATGTTCGTGTGTAGTGGCTCATTTGATCACCGCAAGTTTTCCGATTCGTTTTCCAATGCCGGGTGCTTCCACAACCCAGAGATAAATTCCGTGCGTCACTTCAAGTCCATCCTTCGTCCGCAGGTCCCACGGCTCCCTGCTGTTCTCCATTGTCGAACTGTGATTGATCACCCGCACTAATCTTCCGCTGGAGGTGAAAAGTGAGATGGTACACACCGCGGGAAGATTGACAAAATCGATCCTCCGATCACCGCGTCCCGCATCAAGGCTGACAAGATGTTGTTCCAGACTGCTCGCGGCGACATACGGATCCGGAACGGTATAAATATTCGCAAGTTCATTCTTTGCATTTACCGCGGTAACGAGATTGCCGGCAGTGGTGAATTCAAAGGAAGAATTCCTGTCGAACGGTTTTGTTGTCCTTAAACGATAGACGCTGCCGATGGGAGGTGATACGAATTTCGACGACGGTATCGTTGTCGGATAGGTAAAATGAATGATCCACAACCGCTTGTTCAACTCGCTGACAATGATCAATGAATCGTTGTTGCTCAATTTCCCTTTATTGGCCGTCGTCCCGGTTTCAATCACGCGGAATTTCATTCGGAACGCACTGTCCGGTCTGGTCACATCCCACACCTGATAATTCGTCGCAATATTATTGATCGACGTGTCCGCTGCATTCAGCGTATCGTTCACACGAATCTCATAATCGCGGGATGAAGCAAATCCACCGAATCCGGTCGCCCGCGGCGTACCGATGATATTGTTTATCGTGTCGTTCCATCCTGCCGAACTGATGCCGACCGTATCATGATTATCGATCGAGAGTTTGAATCCATCATAGAGAATTTCATCCACTGCATCTCCGTCCGGATATGCCAGGCTCATCAACAGAGTGTTCGATGTAGTATTGAAAAGTATAATCTTCTTTGTCGCACCGGTGAACTTTCCGCTATAGGCAGCAAAAGAGCTGTCATCGTCGAACGTTACACGATAAGTATTTCCCGTGTGCACATTATATGGTTCCACAATGTCCACGCCGATCGAACCGAAAGTTGTATCCGTATTGCGCGAAATCCCCTGTGATGTCAGCGATGGAAAAACATAACCTGCCGCAGGTCCCGATGGAGTGACAATCGCTATGTTCCGATCGGACGAGACCGGTCTTCCAAGATCATCCAACAAAATATTGGCGGAACATTCCGTTGGAGAAATGATCGCAAGTCCCGAACGGTCTGTTAATCCGCGTGCAAAGAAGTCAGTATCGTATCCCCGGTCAACAGAAACAACTGCATAATAGTAGACGCGTCCATTCTGCACATTATTATCAACATAGTAATGTCGAATACCGGTATCCGTCCCCATATTATATGATATGCCAAGATCGCTCGCCTGATTGATCTCGCTGCCGATACTGACAGGATGCACTCCGGTAAGTCCGTTCTTTACATCATAGATCGCTTCGGGTCGGAACAAGAGCGGATTGCTATAGGCATCGGTGATTGTTTTAATGTCATCGAAAGTCGGATTGGTGCTTTTGTAAATGTAATATGCTTCAAAGTCCGAACCATAGATCGCATCCTTCGACCGTTCGGCATTGTCGTCCCACCGCAGGATCACTTTCTTGTCGTACACTTCGTAACTGACCGTCGGCACACGGGGTGCGCTGGCAAAATTATAATCGTGGTCGTAGATCACCTGCATCGTTTTTTTATTTCGGAGAATATCCGATTTGTCATTTCCGAACAGCAGTGCAATAGCGTATCGCTGTGCGTTGGATCGGCCGCTGTCGATGGCTACTTCACCTGATCCATATATCCAACTGATATCACGGTCATACCCCGGCACGGTAATAAACTGCCCGGGAACGATCTCCTTGTTCCAAAACAGTTCGTCATCATACAACGCATTGTTCACATCCACCAGATAGAAGGAGGTCAAACCAACCTGGTCCGATTCATCGTTATCCGTAAATCCGAAATTCGGTTCTCCTTGATCGGGTATGCCGTTCCCTTCGGTTCCATTGGCATCCGGTCCGGTATAATCGTTCTGATCGGGACCGATACCATCCGAACCGACATCATCATTGATCGCTTCGAAATCGAGCCGGTTATTCCCGTTGACATCTTCTCCCGCATCCAGCACGCCATTCTTATTCGTATCTTCAGATGTCCAAGAACCATCAATATTCGTATCGGTATATTTCGTCCAATCTCCGTCTTCATCAAGGGCATTCCCCTGTGATTCATCGGTAATGCCGTCGTTGTCGTTATCAACACCGTCATTGGATATTCCGGGACTTTCCAGAAAGGCAAAACCGAAATAGCCGAGCGGCAATCCCAGATTCGAAACATCACCGTCACTCCATGCATAGGTAATATCATCACCGCTGTCAAAACTCGCATTGTCTCCGGAGAGTGAACCGCCCATATCCGGATCCACGAACATGCCGACTATGGCTCGATTCAATTTCTTCCCGAAGTTCGTAATGTCATAAATGTTGATGAGGATGTCTTCTGCCAACCGCGATGACCATTGGTAACCGCGAGTTTCAACGGTAATTCCCAATCCTCTGCGTCCATTTGGGTACGCACTCTTCGAAAGCGAATCTTCAAACGGAAAATATGAGAATTCATCATTCTCACGATCATCTGCAGCATAATAGGATTCTTGATCTGCACGCACATATGCTCCGAATTCTCCGTTCCATCTGCCATCCCTAATGCTTGCGACGAGTGAATCGTGTTCCGATCGGGTATCCCCCGGGAATGTCTGCGGCGGCCACATTTTCGGCCATGTTTGTTTTAAATGGCTCATCGACGGCCAGTTGGGAGTGTTGATCATTTCCTTATCCAAAATGCCGTTCGCGTTGAAGTCTTCCGCCGATTGCAGCACTCCGTCATTCTCGCCGACATCGTTGGTGTTGGGAATTCCGTCCAGTCCGACATCCTCAGAGATGCCGCCGTATTTCCATGCAAGAGAATTTGTAGCGCGATCGTTAAAAAATCCGGGCAGCGGCTGGAATTGGTACGTATGCGATGCATCCGGAGCAACATCTCCCCCCTGCCTGCGGTAGGATTCGGAAATGATCGCAATAGAATCGCCGTTCGTGTTGACTACTTTTGCACCGACAAAAAAGACGAATGCATATCCATACTGAGTCCCGCTCCCTTTCGGCCAGACCGCCAACGAACTGCCGCCGAGATAATTATAGGAGAGTGACGTGTTGTTGATGAATCCGGTTTCGATCAGATTACCGTTGTGCTTGCCGTACCGCAGGTATCGCGCATTGCCGATCGCCGCAGAGATTTTCGATAAAAATTGGGGAGAATACATGCCGCGAGAATTCCGCGGTAACGGCGAGTGTCCAGCATTACCGTATTTCTGAACATCTTCCGGATTACGCTGCGCATCCGAAGTGTTTAAAACAATAGCGAGGAATCCGAGCACTATCCAATATTTTGACACCGTGTTGTTCCAATAGAATTGTTTCATTGCGTTGAATTCTCTTTCCATTAAAAATTGATTTCAAAACCGAACTCGATCCGCCGCGGTTCGGAATACCATGTCGGACGCGCGTCAACTTCGTTCAGCGTGAACAATCCTTCCTGCCGAAGTTTATTCCGCAGCAATTCCTCATCCCGAATGCTGCGGGCATTGTATGTGGCCCGTCCGGTGGAAGAATATACCTGCACTTCATTGGCGATATCGAACACATTGTTCATCTTCAGAAACAGTGTCGTCTGTATATCCGCAAGCGTCAGCATCTTTTGTGCTTTCAAGTCCAGATTCCACTGCGTCGGCTTTCGTTCTGCATTCAAGAATTCCCGGACGGCGATATCCTTCCGTTCGACAAACACAGGTGTAAACGGCAGTCCGTTCGAGAATGAACCGATGAATGATAAACTCCAGTCAGATACTTCCTGGAATGTCAGCACGGCATTCAGCGTATGCGTCTGGTCCCAGTCCAGCGAAATAATCTTTCGTTCGATAAATTCCACCGGTTCACCGCCGATACTTGTGGATGTTTGAATCAACTGGATGAATTCCGGATCCGAAGAACTTCCTTTCGCAATCTGCAGGCTGTAATTCACGAATCCGGTGATGAATCCGTTTCCTCCGTACCGCAGCGCCAGTGTTAATCCACGAACATTTCCGTAATCGCGGTTGATGTACCGGTAGTACGAAACGTTGTCAACAGTGGAAAGTGCTTCGATACCGAGAAGGTTTTTCACATCCTTATAAAACGCCGTGATATCAATCGCAACATCCTCCGTTAATCCCTGCTGTAATCCGATCTCATAGGCAATGGTCCGTTCGGGTTTGAGTGTTGCATTGCCGAGCGTCAGATTTTCCAATTGGAGTGCGGTCAACACATGGATCGGTTCATTATAGAGTTTCTGGAAACTGGGCATCTGGAAGAAATGTCCGTAGGCAACGTGAAAGACTCCTGTTACGGAGACCGGGAATGACAGACCGAAGCGAGGACTTAACTGAAACTGCCAGGGAGCATCTTTCAGATTCACATTACTGCCGAGTGAGTACGATTCCACGCGCGGGTTGTCGATCACTTTTTCATTCGGCTGGAATGCATCCAAACGAACTCCGAGATTCATGATGACATCACCTAACTCAACCTTGTCCTGCATGTACGCTGCAACCTCCAGCGGACGGATGGTATAATCACGGTACCGCGTTACCTCACTGTCTGCCACAGCGCGATAGCGTTGTATACTCAATGTATCCCAGTAGTTCGTCATAGCAGACCAATAATCGGTCCACGACAATGTATTCCCTTTGATTGTGGTGGTCCACTGTTTTTCGCTCCAGTCATCCGTTTCAACCGGTCCCCGCGAATAGGTATTAATCTCATGCTGCTTCACTTCAAATCCCAATTTAATGAACTGCGATCTGTCTGCTTGCCAGTTAGCATCACCGTTGATGAGAAACAGTTTCCGATAATTCTTTGCATCATCTCCACGGTAGATTCCGCCGGTAGTGCCGAGCGAAAATCCCTCCGAGGAAGAAGAGATCGGCTGAATGCCCGCGTCACCCGGGAAGCGCGCTATCCGGTTATCTTTTCGGTAATAGGAATCATCGTGATTATATTGATACGATGCTCGAATATTATAGAAGAACTTTTCTGAAGGCGTATGAGCAAATGAAAAAAATTGGTGGGCCGACTGCGATACGGACGTCGAAGCTTCATCCGGTTGAAACCGTCTGCTTGATCCGCCGCCGCGTGATTCCCCTGTTGCGTAGAACAATTGATAGGAAAGCCGGAGATCGGAAGAGAAAAAATAGTCGAGCTTGCCATGAAGAGAAAGATTCTGCGACGTCGTTAATGGTCCCAAGGAACCGTCCCCCGTCGAAAGGGAATCGGGAATATTGATCGCGCCGGATTGCTGCGTTGCGGAAAAATGTTCGCCGTACCAACGCTGATAGGCGGCAATTTTCCATCCGTCCAATGCGGTAAACCGTTTTTCATACCACTGGTAACTCTCCTCGTTCTGCAGCCTGCCGGAAAGAAAGAAGCTGAGTGTTTTTGGAATGATCGGACCGGTGAGGCTCAACTGAATATCGCGATTGGCAAAAGGATCGATTTTATTGATGCCGATAAAAGTAGAGGTGTTGGTACTGTACCACTCCCCTGTCTGTGCGCGCAGATTGAACGTAAATGATTCGGCGGCTGATTTTGTTACGATGTTCACGATGCCGGATTGTGCGGCGCCGTATTCTGCGTTGAACGTTCCGCTGATCACTTCCACCTGCTGCACCACCGAATTTTCGATCTGCACATTATTTCCGCCATCCTGACTGAATGCATTCGTCACATTCACGCCGTCAATAATATAGCCGACTTCACGGGCGCGGCCGCCGCGAAAGTGAAGCGCGCCGTCATTTCCATGCACTACACCGGCTTGCAATGCGATCACTTCGCCGACCTCCGTCACCGGCATCGCTTCGATCTGTCCGGATGAGACCACTGCAGCAGAAAATGTCCTATCCTTTGTTACAATGGGAACATCCGCCTGAACAAGAACAACGTCCATTTGAATATTGTCGGCCACCAATTGAACATCCCGCTTCGCTGTCAGATCAACATTTACTTCAATGTCCCGTACAGTAATGCTGTGATATCCGATGAAACTGATCAGCAACGTGTATTTCCCCGGCGCCAGATTGATCAGTGAAAAGTAACCTTCCGGATCGCACACGGTTCCGCGGGATGTCCCCGCGATCTGCACAGTAGCACCAACGAGCGCTTCTCCGTTGCTCTTATCCGTGATCCGGCCGCTAATCTTTCCGGTGGTACCAGCATCAAGAGAACAAACAATCATTGAGGAAAACACAATTAAAAGACTGCATCGATGTAACAAAGTCTGCAATGCATTGTGCGTCACAGTTCGGAAATAACAGATGAGAGGTTTCACAGTACTTTTCGTTTGAGGATGATAAAATACTTCGTGACTGATGTGCACACGGCAGCACAAATTTTTCAATGCTGATTAGTGCACAGAAGTTCGTTTAGATATTACCCTTTTGTGCACGAATGAACAATCCCACGTACGTGGTATCTTACCAGAGGGAGGGAAACGAAAAAAGGAAAACCGGTCCTGAACGGTCGGCTTTCCTTTTTTGATAAGTGGTCAATTAAAACACAATTTCCGCAATAACAGGATAGTGATCGGAGGGAAGAAATCCGTCAAACGAATCCGAAAGCGTACCGTGAGACAATACCGATATTCCCTTTTTGACAAAAATGAAATCGATCGGTGCGACAGGTTTGGCATTGATATCGAACGCGGTAAATGTTCCGCGCGGTCCATGCGGAGATTTTTGAGAAATTGTCCGAGTATCCACAAGCCGGACCGAGAACGTGGTATCATCGGAAGAAATGATCTTATATGGTTCGGAGTTCGGCTCGGAATTAAAGTCACCGGTAAGAATAACGGGGAATGATTCGCAAACAGTCTGGATTCTCTGTTTTATGAGTTTTGCACTTTCCGCACGGGCAATCTTGCCCTCGTTATCCAGATGAGTATTGAACATGAAGAAGATGGTATTGGTCCGTTTGTCCTTCAATTTTCCATAGGTTACGATCCGTTGGTATGCGGCATCCCACCCTAATCCGGGACGGTCCGGAGTCTGCGAACACCAAAACGTTGCAGTCATAAGCGTGTCAAACTTTTCTTTTTTGTAGAGAACTGCGGAGAATTCCCCGCCATCCTTGCCGTCATCCCTGCCAACGCCAAACCAACCGAACTCCGGCAGTTCTCGCACGATATAATTGAGCTGATGCTTCTGTACTTCCTGGAATCCAATAAGATCCGCCTTGTGAAAACGTATCATACTCACGAGATGTTCTTTTCTATTCTTCCACATGTTGGGACCATCATTCGGACTGTCCAAGCGGATATTGAAGGTCATGACACGGACCGGTTTGTCGAGTGAATCGGCACCGCCAAACATGAGAAGAATCAAGAATATCACAACACTTCGCACCAGCGTGGGGCGGAAATTTTTCATAATAAGGAATTCCAATGCGTCCGGTGAATGTTTACAGCAAATTTTCTTTGTAGGCTTTGGATACTGCACCCGAACGGGTGTTGACATGCAGTTTGGTGTAGATGTTCTTTAGATGAGTGCTGACGGTGTGAAAACTCAGGAACAACTTGTCCGCGATCTGCTGTTTGGTCAGCCCGGCAACCATCCGTTGAAGAATCTCTTTTTCCCGTTCGGTTAGACCGTAATCAGATTTCTTCGGCTTGAACTGTGCGAACATTTCCAGCACCTTTCGAGCGATCGGCATATTCATCGGAGCGCCGCCGGCCAGCACTTCCTTGATCGAATCAATGATCTTTTCCGGCGACGAATCCTTCAGCAGGTATCCGGAAACACCTGCACACAATGCCTTGAACACTTTGTCATTATCATCGTACACGGTCAGGATAATGATATGGATGGACGGGATCAACGATTTGAACTTCTCAATACCGTCCAGTCCGCTCATACCCGGCAAACCTATATCCAGCAAGATCACATTCGGTGCGGTGTCTGCATCAAGGAGATCCAGCGCATCTTCACACGTGCCGAATGTTTCGGGACACTGCATGCCTGCCGTCCTGTTAATCAGGCCGGAGAGGGATTTCCGGTACCGAAGATTATCTTCTATGACCCATATGGTAATCGGTTTGCCCACCGCATCCTTTGGTACACTCTGTTTCATACACTCACACTTCAATTGAAAGTACAATCAATTCCTGTTGTACGCTATACCACGTACGTGTCATTTTCTTATCGGAATCCGCAGTACAACACGGGTTCCTTTTCCTTCAGTGCTATTCAACTCCAACTGCGCACCGATCTTTTCCGAACGGTGGAACATATTCAAAAGGCCGTTGTTTTTACTTACCTGATCGGTATTGAAACCGATGCCATTATCCTGTATCACAATCTGCAATTGTCCGCCATCCTTGTGAAGAGTGATATCACACTGCGCCGCACCGGAGTGCCGGATGACATTCGTTAACGCTTCTTTATAGATGAGGAAGATATGACGCCGCACTTCCAGGTCCAGTGCGTCGAGACGAATTTCCGGAGACGCAGCGAAGGTCCATTGAATTCCAATAAGCAGTTTCGCAGCTGTCTCCTTCATTTTAAAGACAATATCTTCTCCAATGTCATTCTTTGGATTGATGAACCAGACAATATCCCGCATCGCTTCAACTGTTTCTTTTGCAGTTTTGCTGATATCGGTGGTGAGTTCACGGTCCGTACCGGTCAACGAAGGACTTTGCAGCAGTGCCTGGCTATCCACACTGATGCTGCTCAAGTTGCTGCCGATCTCGTCATGAAGATCGCTGGAGATATTGAATCGAATCCGTTCAATCTTGATAAGTTGCTGAACTCTATAATTATAGAGAACGACAATCGTTGCCAACAGTGCGATCAACACCAGCACCTTAAACCACCAGGACATCCACCAGGCGGGAAGAATGACGATCTTCAGCGCCGTCGGTTTTCCCCACTTCCCGTCTGCATTGTTCGCTTTCACATAGAAATAGTATGTCCCCTGCGCAATATTGGTATAATATGCCGTCCGCCGTGCGGCAGAATTGACCCACTGCGGATCTACACCTTTCAACATATACGCAAATTGGTGTTTTTGCAGCGGCGCAAGGTCCAGCACGATGAATTCGATCGAGAAAAAGTTCTGATCGTACCGAAGTTCGATCTCTTTTTCCGCATCGCGGGATTGTTGCAGCGGAGTCTCTTTATCGAATATTTTAAACGACGTAATGGTTGTACGGGGAGCCGTCATATCGATGCGAATGGAATCGGGATGGAATGAAACAAAGCCGTTCATTCCTCCAAAATACATTACACCATTTGCATTCTTGAAACTGCTTCGCCAATTGAATTGATTATGCACAAGTCCATCCGCTTCGTCGTACACACGAAACGTTTCGGCCGACGGATCAAATTTTGATAATCCGTTCATTGTGCTGATCCAAAGAAATCCGCGGGAGTCCTCCAGAATTCCGAATACTACATCATTCGGCAAGCCATCGAAGAGAGAGTATTGCCGGAACTGTTCTGTTTTCTTATCAAATCTGTTGAATCCGTTGCTATGTGTTCCAATCCAAAGAAAACCACGCGAATCTTCGATGATTGTTGTTACTTTACTGGAACTGATGCTATAGGGATCTTTCTCGTCCGGCATATACTGTTTCAGTACTTTTCGGACTGGATCATACCGGAACAGTCCATCCAGCCAAGTGCCAATCCAAATATTCCCCTCGTGGTCTTCATACAGCGCGTTCGGAGAAAATGTTGCCGGTAACGTATCGGCAGCATTTTCCACCGTTGGGCGATATGTCCGAAACGTCCCGCGTAACCGATCAAAGAGTTGCAAACCGTCGTTGGTGGCGACAAGAAATTCACCGTTTTTTGTTTCCAGAACCTGTTGAACCCAGTCCGACCGAAGACTGAAACTATTGTTGTGCTCATGCCGATAATGCGTAAAGGTGTTTGATGAAGCGACAAATTTATTCAGGCCTGCATTCTGTGTTCCGATCCACATCGTGCCGGATCGATCTCCATATATTGACGTGACAGCATTGCCGCTCAACGAATTCGGATCTGCATCGTTGTGGATGAATGACTCTTTTCTTTTTGTTGCAAGAGATATCCGATCAAGTCCTCCGCCCGCCAATCCTACCCAGATGGCGTTCTTATAATCTTCATACAGACTGCTGACGACTCTTCCACTGATGCTGGAAGGCCGCAACGGTAGATGTCTGTATTGATAGAACGGCTGGGTAACGGGAAGTTTTGCGATACCATCCTCCGTTCCAAACCACATGTTCTTTTCCCTGTCCTCATAGATCCAACGGATCCGATCCGAAACGATTGAAGTGGCATTGTCATTTTCACGGCGGATATGAATGCTCTTGAACGAAGGAGTGCCAAAGTATTCCCACAGGAAGAGTCCAAGATAATCATACGTGCCAATCCACATCCTGCCATTTCTGTCTTTGACGATCTGGCTGACCGGCGATTTTAGATACGGAGATTGTTGGATCGGTAACTCAGGAATCGGTTTCCACATCCGCGTGACGAGGTCAAAACGATGAGCGCCGGACTGCGCACCAATCCATAAATGAGATTCGCCGTCGAACATGACGGTGAGAATATTATTATCGGCGGGAGATTGATTGCCGCCCAAAGTCCGTGGATGCGAACGAACCGATCCGGTTGCCGGATCGAATTCCAGTAATCCCGCATCGCCGGTGCCGATCCACAAATGACCAGCACGGTCTTCCGTAATACTGGTGACATTGTCCGATGGAAATGGAAAGTCTCTTGGCAGGTTCTTCCGGTAAGAACTATGTCCGTTCTTTTTCCCGCTCACTTTGTTCAGTCCGCCGTTGACGGTACCGTACCAGACATTTCCTTTGCTGTCTGCAAATATGGCCTGGATATAGGCATCATCATTTTGCACTGAATCGACACGGGTAAATATTTCCAAATGAGGGTCGAATGCACATAGTCCTTTCCCCCATGTTCCAATTAGCAGCGTTCCGTCAGGACTTTCCAGCAGCGCATTGACGTAATTTTCCGGAAGCGAGTTTTTATCGGAAGGTTGATGCTTGAAGTGCTTAAACGATTGTCCGTCGTAACGGTTCAGACCGTCTTTGGTAGCCACCCACAGGAAACCATCGTTCGTTTGAAGAATGTTATTAACGGAATTATTGGAAAGTCCATTCTCGATGGTAAATCGGTCAAACAGCATCGACCGGTCCTGCGCATGCGCCGGCAGACACAGTCCGTAGATGATTATTGCAATAGGTACGATAGAACGGTAATTCATTGGAAGCCCGAAAATCACTGTTGGCGTTCAAAAAAGTTTTGAGAATTAACAGCATCATCCAGCATATTCACATCACTGAACTGTAAATATCTGTCAGTACTGTAATGGACAGTAATTTTTGTTATGAACAGAGCCTGTCAAAATATCCGAATTCGCTCTTTTTGTTGGAGAGATTAGTTACTGCTTCCAATCGTCAGTTCTAAACGATGGGGAGGGTAACTCCTCTTTATTAAACAACGTACCATACACAACATTTCCCCAGCAGTACCGGACCGCGACCGGATGTTTCACTTCGGCAGAATACACCAAGAGTATGTTCTTGCGAACAACCACTGATGCTTCTTTAAACACGCTATCGGCACCGGCGATCTGAAAATAGCTTCTGTCATTATGCAGTTTCACTTTCAACCCATCCGCATATTTGAATGAGAGAATTATGGTATCTGCTGAAACAGAGTACGATGTATATAATGGACCTGATACGGTGACTTTCTTTCCATAATCGTTTTTCAATGCCCACCGTGCGAGCCGTTCACCGACGCTTTTTTTATCAACAGGATGAACATCCGCCGAATCGCCGATATCAAGCGTTACTGCCATTCCGGTTTTCGGTACGGCGAGCGTTTGGAACTGCGCTTCGCGCAGCAATTGCGATTGTGTCCGTGCGCCATACTGGAATGGGGCAATTTGCACATAGTAGAAAGAAAAATCGTTCTTCCAATCCTCACGCCAGTTTCTAATCATCAGCGGGAACAGTGTTTTATACGCTTCGGGATTTCCGGTATTGCTTTCGCCCTGGTACCATAGTGCACCGCGGATTGAAAATGGAATCAGCGGAGCGATCATCCCATTATAGAGAGATGTCGGAACGTTAGACGACATCTCGATGCCGGGGGTGGGGCGCTGTTCGAATTCATTGTTGTTATTTTCAAAGAGAAATAACTTGTTGTTCCGGAATTCTGCAACAATAGAGTACTTCCAGTCACCGGCAAGGCTCAACGCATCTTCATTGTTCTTCGGATGGATCTTCATTTCACCCGGCAAGCCGTAGAGTCCGCCGCCCCCTACAACATCAATCACGCGAACCCCGATCACTAAGAGGGAATCTGTCACTACCTCGGCTGGGATGCTGTATATTCTTTTCTTATTCCACCCGGAACCAGTATCGATCGTTCCGATCTTTACTCCATTCACATATGTCACATCATAATCATCGATTGGTCCGAGTTCCAATACTAATTCTTTATCTATCCACGTGTTGGAAATCTCAATTGCTTTTCTGAACCACAGGACACCGTTAAAAGTACCGATAACATCTTCCCACAATGACGGAAGCGTCATCACGCTCCATGAACTGTCGTTATATTTTTTTTGTGCAACCACAGAATCATTTAAAGTTACCAATTTCCAATCCGCATTCTCCCTTTGCCGTTCAACATCCACAACCATATGCGAAGAAAGCCATTTCATATACTCTTCATTTTCGATCTTTCCTTTGGCGAATGTTTTTTCAAAGTCCTTATAGTCCGGATGTGCGGGAATATGTTTCATACCGGTCCACGCTTCCACCGGCGTACCGCCCCAGGAGGATTGGATTAGTCCGACCGGTACTTTCAGTTCCTGATGAATCTTCTTTCCGAAGAAATATCCCACAGCACTGAAGGGACCGACTGTAGTCGGCGAACATTCCTGCCAAGAACCTCCGACAGTGTTAAGTGGTTCCGCAGCAATATTTCGTGTAACACGAAATATTCTAATTTTTGGATACTGTGCTTGTTGCAATCCATTCAATGTTGAATCTCTTACCGGCCAACCTTCCACCGGCATATCCATATTGGACTGACCAGAACAGAGCCATACTTCTCCGATCAATACATTCTTCAATTTTATTTGAGATGTTCCTTCGGACACAACAATATTGAACGGACCGCCCGCTTTCGGAGTCTTCAGTTGTGTAATCCACGAACTGTCCCCCTGTATCTTTGCTGTTGCTTTCTTTCCCCATGATGCGCGAAGAGTAATTGTTGCACCGGGAGTACCTTTCCCCCAAACTGCCACTTTGCTTTTTTGCTGCAGCACCATATTATCCTGGAATATCGGAGCTATCTGCAGTGCTGTTGTTTGTGCTGACAGATTCAACACAACAATCATCGAAAGAACGCTGAAAACAAAAATTCGTAAAAGAAATTTGTTACTGCTAGAGCCACGATCAGTAGTATTCATGAGAGTTTTAAAAATAGGTAAGGAAATAGATAAATAAATTGTTTTAGGACAAACGGTTTGGATGACCTAAAGTATAGAATTTTTATGATGTATTTTACTGTTTTCTATTCTAATGAACAATCACACGTACATGGTATCTTACAGCAATTGAGAGGAAGTAATTTGCTTTGATTTTTTCTCAGTATTTGTTATTTTAGTTAACCATTGAGCAATAATTGCGATAATGGCACTGCAAAAATGATGTTGGCGGGGTAGCTCAGCCGGTTAGAGCGTCGGAATCATAATCCGTAGGTCGTGGGTTCGAGTCCCTCCCCCGCTACAAAAAGCAGAATGTCGGAGCTTGTCTCCGACATTCTGCTTTTAAAGCAATTGGAAGGCGAATGCTTCGAGTTGAGTCCCGACGTCGTGTGTCGGGACGAAATCCCGCCGCTGTTGGCGGGATCCCTCCCCCGCTACTAAAATCAAAATGTCGGAGTTTTCCTCCGATATTTTGATGTTAAAGCAACAGGAAGACTTTATTTCGAGCGGAGCGTTTTTTGCTACGTCCCGCGACTGTTTTTGCGGGATCCCTCCCCCGCTACAAAAAAGGAAAATCTGAGTTTGTCTCGGGTTTTCCTTTTTTTGTTGTCATTGTAGCAACGTGTTTCGAATTAAGTGCTGATGTGGTGTGTCAAGCCGAAATCCCGCTGCTGTTAAGCGGAATCCCTTCCCCGCTACTAAAAAGGACAATTACCGCAGGGATTCATTCTTTGATGCATCTGAAATACACCTTTCACCAGATTGTTTGAGTGTGCAGATGTAGAAAATGAGTTAGTTAGGCTATAGGAAATTTTTTAATAAGGTCAACCCATCATCCAAAGTTCTCCCAAAGTGCGAGAGCATCTTCAGAAGAGATGTGTTAGAAACTCTTTATTGTTATTACTGCCACACAGCACCAAGTAAGATAGTTCTTTTTTTACTTTTGGGATTTTTCAAGAATCTACTTCCCAGTTATAATAAATATTCCTTACCAATTCATCAATCTCTTATATTTTCGAGGGAATTCTTTTGGCACACTATATGAGTCTTCACTCATATAGAAAATACAAGAGTGCAATCTTTGAACAAAACAATTACTCAAAAAAAAGCAAACCTTCTGACGGCAATTGCCCATCCAAATCGAATTAAGATTTTGGAAGAATTACGCACTGAGATCAAATGCAATTGCGAACTTGCGCCGGCGCTTGGCCTTGAACAGTCCAATCTTTCGCGTCATCTCAAAGTATTGACTCAATCTGGCATCCTGATCTCCTGGAAAGATGGATTGCGGGTAAATTATAAAATCGCTGATGCGCGAATTTTCAAGATTCTCGACCAGATTGAAAGTGTAGCATTACGTACTGTTCCGGTTTTGGAATCGGAAGAAGACTAAAAAATTTTACCCGCTTATATGAGTAACCACTCATATATGCGTATCACAAAAATATTGATCGTTCTATGAAAGATTTTATCGCAAATAATAAACTTGGTGTTGCTGTAGGTTCGATCCCGGTGTGGGTTGTTTTGTATCTTTCGTTGGATTGGCTGGCGGGAATTCTGGTCTATAATGTTTTCTCACTCGCGGAAAATGAGCACCTTACAAAGGCGATTTATTTTTTCATCTTTGAAGTTCCCAAAGTATTGCTCTTACTGACGCTGATTGTGTTTGTTGTCGGAATCATCAGATCGTACTTCACTCCGGAAAAGACACGCGCTGCGTTGGAGGGGAAGCCATTGTTTGTTGGAAATATCATGGCGAGTTCCCTGGGTATCGTCACTCCATTCTGTTCGTGTTCTGCTATTCCATTATTCTTGGGATTCGTCGAAGCCGGAATTCCTCTCGGAGTTACGTTCTCCTTTCTTATCGCCGCGCCAATGATCAACGAGGTCGCTATTGTTCTTCTGTTCGGATTATTCGGATGGGAAACCGCATTGCTCTATGTTGTTATGGGATTAATCATCGCGATTACTTCCGGTTGGGTGATCGGTAAGCTAAAATTAGAACGGTATGTTGAGGAATGGGTCTACAAGATAAAATCGCAGCATGCTGCGGTGGACGAGGAAACGCTGACAATCAACGACCGGGTCGACCGCGGGTGGGATGCTGTAAAAGAGGTCGTCGGTAAGGTGTGGATATACATTGTTCTCGGCATTGCCGTAGGAGCGGGAGTACACGGCTATGTGCCGGAAAACTTCATGGCGAGCATAATGGGAAAAGATGTGTGGTGGTCCATCCCGCTCTCTGTATTAATTGGCGTTCCGATGTATTCCAATGCTGCCGGAATTATCCCCATTGTACAAGCGCTTCTTGGGAAAGGCGCTTCCCTTGGTACTGCGCTCGCGTTTATGATGTCCGTAATCGGGCTTTCGCTTCCTGAAATGATCATCTTGAAAAAGGTTTTAAAAATTCAGTTGATCGCTGCCTTTGCCGGAATTGTTGCGACAGGGATCATTATTGTTGGATATATCTTTAATGCTATCTATTAATTGAAAGGGAATAATGATGAATATTAAGGTTTTGGGACCGGGATGCACAAACTGTAAAACGCTCGAACGAAGAACGACGGAAGCACTCACCGCGCTGAACATCACGGCTGATATTGAAAAGGTTGTCGATTACGCGGGCATTGCAACATACGGAATTATGCGAACTCCCGGTCTTGTGATCGACGGGAAAGTCGTTGTCCAGGGTTATGTGCCTACAGTGGAGAAACTAAAAGAAATCATTCAAGCACCGCTGCCATAAGCGATAGAATCCATGAAAATCAAAAAACACCACGAACTAAAGATTGCTATGATGATCATGATTGGGATCTCAATGATGCCGATACGCATTTTGAAGCGCATATTGAAGTAGGGGATATTTCCGTACGCGAAGCAACGGAAGTACAACGACAGATAGAACATCTGTTGCACGATAAATTGGATATCACGCATACCACGCTGCAATTTGAGTGTGATAAATGTTCGACAAAATCCATTGTATGATTCATGGCTGAAAAGGATTCTGACTATGATTTCGATAAAAATTCTCGGTACCGGGTGTGCAAAGTGCAAGACGCTCCATTCGAAGGTAAATGAACTCGTTGCAAAGAACAATCTCCCGGCAACGGTCACAAAGGTGGAAGATATTGTTGAAATTATGAAGTACGGGATACTCTCTACTCCGGGATTGGTCATCAATGAAAAGATAAAAAGCGTTGGGACCGTCCCGAAGGATGAACAAATTCTCAATTGGATTAATGAAGGATAGATTATGAAACTAATTATGTTCGTCATTGTTTTACTATTCACATTTTCATTCACACTCTTTCCTCAATCAAATCAATCAAAAGAGAAACAATCAATAAAGCCAAATATCACATTTATAGAACTCGGATCGGTCAATTGCATCCCCTGCAAGAAAATGCAGCCAGTGATGAAGGCGATCGAACAGAAATACGGCGAGAGCGTGAAAGTAATTTTTTATGATGTGTGGACTGAAACACAAAAGTCCTTTGCAAAGAAATACAACATCCGTCTGATCCCTACACAGGTCTTTTTGGATGAGAACGGCAAGGAATTCTTCCGACACGAAGGGTTCTTCCCGGAAGAAGAAATCCATAAGATCTTCAAACAGCGAGGGCTATTACCAACTCAGGTTGGCGGATAATATGATCGATTCTCTGTTTACCGCACTGTACGATGCAATGGCCGGACCCGCGTGGCTGGTGCTCCTCTCTTCGTTTGGATGGGGCGTTGCATCCATTCTTCTCTCACCGTGTCATCTCTCCAGTATTCCGCTTGTTGTCGGATTTATCAGCGCTCAGGGAATAGTATCGCTGCGGCGGACATTTCTTATTTCTCTTCTCTTCGCTGTCGGAATATTGCTTACGATCGCGTTGATCGGTATTGTGACAGCGTCCATGGGACGATTAATGGGAGACGTGGGCACCATCGGCAATTATTTTGTGGCGTCGATCTTCTTTGTTGTGGGATTGTATCTCTTAGATGTTATCAAACTTGATTGGAACAGTGCAGGATTACGCCAGACAAATCTGCGCGGCCTTCCTGCGGCATTCGTATTGGGATTATTGTTTGGCATCGCCCTGGGCCCTTGCACGTTTGCGTATATGGCACCGGTGTTGGGAATTGTATTTCAAACGGCACAAACAGATTATCTTTTTTCAATGCTTCTACTTCTATCGTTTGGTATGGGACATTGTGCAGTAATTGTCGCTGCGGGAACATTAACCAATAAAGTGCAGCGGTATCTGAATTGGAGTGATCAATCAATAACAGTGCTTTGGATTAAAAGAGCCTGCGGTATTTTGGTAATACTCGGTGGAATTTACTTATTGTATATATCGTAATCATAAGAAAACATAAAGTAAGCAAATGATAACAACACGAATGGATTTACGATTTCGTTATTGATAATTCACCACCTTAGATGTGAAATGGTTCGTACGATGACGTATTGTAGTCCCAAGCACACCAACAACATCAATACCCACAAGGATTCCGAATTTCTTAAAAAGATTGTTGAATGAATTTGAAATTCAAATGGAGCATTTTTTAAAACGTCTCATTTTCACGTCCAGGAACAGATGCTTTTTTCATCACACCGGAATAAATTGTCCCCAGTGCCGTATCCAATATTTCATATTGTGTATTAATAAAGTCACGCTGAGTAACGTCCCGACAGTTATGTCCTGAAGGGATGGTTTTGCCATTGTCGTGTCCAATATATTGGACGAGTCTTCCGCTCCGAATCAATGACAAAACGGAATGTCGCCATGCTGACCATTTCCGGGTGGCAGAAGTCCCGCTGTTTGGATTCCGCACGGTGCGGGATTTGCCGCTTTTTGCATTCAGCGCACAGCATTCCATACAGTGGAACTAAAAACGGAACGTTGTTGAGACACCTGTCCGACTGATGTCAATCAGGCGGGGAGGCGAAGCGCCCGGGAAATTAATACAAGATTACACTTAGGAAACAGCACTAATTTGGATTGCCGAATTCGCAATGCCAGATTGTATGAATTATAGTTCACCACATCTCAGATTCCTTCGGACGTGAACTATTACCTTTTGATCGCAGTTCCACTGACAAATCCCTTGCCTGCTAATGTTCAAACGATGAAGATGTGAGTGTTGAAATAAGATGAACGGGGAATATTCTCCATGACTGCTGAAGCACAAATCACCTGGCGATAAACGATCTCTCCTTCCGAAGATTCTCTCTACGAATTATATATTGCTATTCTCTTTTTCCATTTCGTATCTTATTACCATAGCGAACGGCTACTGCGAAGAAGAGCCGGTTGGTTTTCGCAAAATGTCCTGCACCACAACATCACAGTAACTGACCCACCCCCTTTCGCAGTGTTTTCCCTTATCCGATCCCGAAGAAAACGGATCGAACACTCTTATTCCCAATGGCCATGATCACCCTACAACATCGTACGCTCCGTTTCCTGATTGATAACAGCGCTTCTCTTTATACTCAACATCCGGCACTTGCCACAATCGGCGGAAAATCCTACTCCTACTCAGAACTTCAGGACAAAGTCAGAACTATCTCTGCGGTCTTCCATAGCAGAGGCATCCTGACGGGAGACAAGATCGCTCTTCTTGGCGAGAATAGGCCGGAATGGGGGATCGCTTATTTCTCCATCACTACAATGGGAGCCGTGGCCGTTCCCATCCTTCCGGATTTTCATCAAACCGAGATTCTGCACATTCTGCGTCATTCCGAAAGCAAGGCGCTCATTGTTTCCCAAAAATTTCTCTCAAAAATCGAGGAAAATATTCCGCCGAATATTGCCACCATTATCATCATGGACGATTTTACGATGATCCCGCTGGAAGGGAAATCGAATGTTCTCTCCAATCTATTGAAACAGGGGGCATTGGAATTTTCTATCCTGAAAGAAGCCGCGCTGAAATTCGTCGGCAAGATCCCGGATACTGTGAAGCCGGACAGTCTCGCCACCATCGTCTACACCTCCGGCACGACCGGACATTCCAAAGGAGTAATGCTTACGCATAACAATATCGTCTCGGATGTGATCGGAACGACGCACATTGTCGATCTGAATCATACTGACCGTCTGCTCTCCATTCTTCCGCTTGCACATACCTATGAGTGCACCCTGGGATTGACAACCGCTCTGGCTGTCGGTGCAACAATCTATTATATGGATAAATTGCCGACAGCAAGCGTACTGCTCCCGGCTATGAAGGAAGTAAAACCGACCGTTATGCTCTCTGTTCCACTCGTCATCGAAAAGATTTTTAAAACCAAGATCCATCCGCAACTCACCGGCAGTTTCATCAAACGGCGGATACAGAATATTCCCTTCCTCCGAAAACGCATACACAAGATCGCAGGGAAAAAACTTCTGACATCGTTCGGAGGCAATCTTCGTCTATTCTGCGTCGGTGGTGCACCACTTGCTCCAGACGTGGAGTTGTTCCTTCGTGAAGCACACTTCCCTTATGCCATGGGATATGGTCTGACTGAGACTTCACCGCTCATCGCCGGCACCAATAACCTTCTAACAAAGTATCGCGCAACCGGAAAAGCACTTCCTGAAACGCAGATCCGCATCGACCATCCGGATCCGGATAATGGAGAAGGTGAGATTATTGTGAAAGGGCCGACTGTCATGTTGGGATATTATAAGGATGAAGAGCGTACTGCAGCTACTTTCACTCCCGATGGCTGGTTTAAAACCGGAGATCTCGGTATTATCGATTCAGAAGGATATATCTATATTAAGGGACGTTCCAAGAATATGATCCTCGGTTCCAATGGGAAGAATATCTATCCTGAGGAGATCGAATCGATCATCAATGAGTTCAATCTTGTTTTGGAATCACTGGTTTATGAGCAAGATCAGCAAATCTTCGCTCGAATCTACATTGACTATGACAAGGTTGAAGAGATGTTCAAGGACGATCAATCATCAGAATCTAAAACCCGGGAAGGGATCGCCGGACTGTTAAAAGAGTTGAAACTGCAAATCAATGAACGGCTCCCCTCATACTCACGAATCGCCAGCATAGTGGAACAGACCGAACCGTTCGAAAAAACACCAACACAGAAGATAAAACGTCATTTGTACGCCTGATAGGTCCATTTCTACCTGTTCCGCACTAAAAAAGAGATGATTCTCCTTCTCCGTTTACCTTGTAGATAGGGAGGTTTTTTCGTAAATTTATGGAATATATATTCCATGAAAAGCACGGAAAGTCTCCACAATACGGTATCCCAAACAGTTCTTCGGTCAATTTCTCGAAACAAACTGATCAAAGAAGGACAGCATGTCATAGTGGCTGTCAGCGGTGGTATCGATTCTATGGTGTTATTGGATGTGCTTTCATCCCTTCGTGACATGTTGCATCTGCGGCTCTCTGTGGCGCACGTGAATCATGGATTGCGGGGCAGGTCGTCCGATCTGGATGAACAATTGGTGAAAAAAAGGGCGGCAAAACTCGGGATCCCTTTTTTCACCGAAAAATTTGAGACAAAAAATTCAGCTATCTCCAGAAAAGTATCCATTCAGGTAGCTGCAAGAGAATTACGATACGGGTTCTTTGACAATCTAAAGAAATCACTCACTGCGGATCTGATCGCAACTGCGCACCATGCGAACGATAGTGCAGAAACGATGATGTTCCATTTTTTCCGCGGTTCAGGTGTGAAAGGTTTGTCCGGTATTCCGGTCAAACGCGGCCATTTTGTTCGTCCTTTATTATCGATTACTCGACGGGAAATCGAGCGGTATGCAAAGGAACGCCGGATCACTTTCCGGGAAGATGCCAGCAATTTGAAACAGGATTATACACGGAATTTCATCCGAAGGACCCTCATACCACAGATAGAACGGCGTGTCAATTCGTCGTTGGTGAATACGTTGAACAGGGAATCGGAGATATTCTCCCTTCTGTCCAATTTTATTGATCATCAGATTGAACAACAGTATCGGAATCTTGTCAAGGGCTCAACAATTGTTGTTAATCGGGTTCAGTCGTTGCATCCGTTCCTTCAACGTGAAACAGTAAAGCGGCTGCTGGAATCACTGACGATGGAACCGTCGTATACGTCGATTGAATCTGTCATTGGACTTTTGAAAAATCAAAAAGGTACCATTGCAGAACTCGGCGGCGGATTTGCGGCGGAACGAACCAGCGAGCATATTGAAATTCGACCGCAGCATATTGACCAGGATTTTGAATATACCGTTCCATCGGTTTCCGTCGTGACGAACAAAGCATTCACCTTTTCCATTAAATCGACGTCAAAGCAAAATAAATATGCTGGTGAACCGTCTAATGAATATGTGGATGCGGCGAAAATCAGTTTTCCGCTGACCATTCGTTCATGGAAACGGGGCGATGTCTTCCGCCCTCTCGGAATGAAGGGTAACAAGAAACTGAGTGATTTTTTTGGAGAGAGGAAATTAACAGCGGCACAGAAATCGGACGTGCCGGTCGTGCTCTCCGGCAACAGAATCATCTGGATCGCCGGTATGCGGCTGGATGACCGGTGTAAGATCACGAAAAAAACGCAATCCATTTATCAACTAACAATTAAATTTCATGGCAAAAAAAACAGTTACCGTTAACAACGAGGAATTCGCACCGTATATCGATCAAAAGAAGATTGGTGCACGGATCAAGCAATTAGGGAAGAAGATCAGCAAGGATTACAAAGGAAAGTCCCCCATTTTTATCGGCATACTGAACGGTTCGTTCATTTTCTTCTCCGATCTTATCCGCCAGATCACAATTGATTGTGAAGTCGATTTTTTGAAATTATCTAGTTACGGCGATGCGAAGGTTTCTTCCGGCAACGTCCACTTGCTGAAGGATCTGAACTGCCAGGTGATGGACCGCCATATCATTATCGTCGAAGATATCATCGATTCCGGTCTTTCCATCGACTTCATAAAAAGAGTTGTGATGGCGCAGAACCCAAAATCATTTTCTGTTGTTTCACTATTGTATAAAACAAAAGCGGTCAAGATCAATTTCCCGATCGAATATATCGGGTTTAAGATACCGAACGATTTCGTGGTCGGTTATGGACTGGATTACGCGCAGAAAGGCCGGAATATTCCGGCGGTATACAAAATTGTAGAAAAATAGTTGTAATGGAAAGACGGACCCGGCAGCACCTTAGAACAATGGCCGGTGGTCCGCATGCTGCAAAAAACAAGGAATCATTTGTCCGGAGAACATGAGACATGTCTGAAGAAAAAAAGAACGAAGCACCGAAACAAAGCGACAAGCAGAACGAAAAACGGCAATTTTTGCCGAAGATAAAACGCCCGAAAACACCGAATCGTAATGACGATGAGTTCAACTGGGGAAAGGCGTTCCGTGTCGTTCTGAGCTGGTCCGCCATCATTATGGCGGTTTTTTTGGTGATGACCATTTTCAAGGGAGCGGAAGCGACTGAATATGAATTGTCTTTCACCCAATATCAGGAGCTGTTGAATAATAATCAGATCGCCAAAGCGGTAGTGAAGAAATCGAATCTGAACGACTTCGATTTTCACGGCGTATTGCGTGAACCGCAGGAGATTACACTTGCCAACGGCAAACGAGTGAAAGCGGAGAAATTCACACTGACACTCCCCTACACCAACATTGATGATGCTGTTATCGCACAATGGTCTTCCCATAAAGTCGCCTTCACCATCTCGAAAGAAGATGGAATGTGGACGAACATGCTTATCACTGCACTGCCGTGGATCATCATTATCGGTGTCTGGATCTTCATCTTCCGCAGGATGCAGGGAGGCGGAACGAAAGGGATCTTCTCCTTTGGCAAAAGCCGGGCGAAGATGCTGAACGAAGGTCAGATCAGAATCACGTTTGCGGATGTCGCCGGTTGCGACGAAGCGAAAACGGAATTACAGGAAGTGATTGAATTCCTCCGCGATCCGGCAAAATTTCAGCGATTAGGCGGTAAGATTCCGCGCGGCGTTCTACTCCTGGGCCCTCCGGGTACCGGTAAAACTCTGCTGGCTCGCGCTGTCGCTGGCGAAGCGGGAGTCCCCTTCTTCTCCATTAGCGGTGCGGACTTTGTGGAAATGTTCGTCGGCGTCGGTGCAAGCCGTGTCCGCGACCTGTTCGATCAGGGAAAGAAAAGCGCTCCGTGTATTATCTTCATCGATGAGATTGACGCAGTCGGCCGCCATCGCGGCGCCGGACTCGGCGGCGGTCACGATGAACGCGAACAAACATTGAACCAGCTTCTCGTAGAAATGGACGGTTTCGAACAGAACAATGGCGTTATCCTGATCGCTGCAACAAACCGTCCCGATGTGCTCGATCCCGCATTGATGCGTCCGGGCCGCTTCGACCGTCAGGTAGTAGTGGACCGTCCCGATGTTCGTGGTCGTGAAGGCATTCTGAAAGTACATACAAAAAATATTCCGTTGGCATTGGATATTAAATTAGAGACACTGGCGAAAGGCACGCCCGGACTTTCAGGCGCCGATCTAGCCAATCTCGTAAACGAGGCGGCGCTCCTTGCTGCACGCAAGAATCAAAAAGAAGTGACCATGCGGGATTTCGAAGAGGCGAAGGATAAAGTGATGATGGGAACGGAACGGAAGTCCATGCTCATTTCTGACAAAGAAAAGAAGATCACGGCATATCATGAGGCAGGACACGTGCTTGTGGCAAAATACATTCCCGAGTCCGATCCGGTGCACAAAGTAACCATCATCCCCCGCGGACGCGCACTTGGTGTAACCACTTCGCTGCCGATGGATGAGAAACATACATATTCAAAAAAATATCTTGAAGCGCTCCTCGCCATGCTCTTCGGCGGACGGACGGCGGAACGGCTCGTCTTTAATGAATTCACCACCGGCGCAGGCAATGACATCGAACGGGCAAGCAATCTGGCCCGTAAAATGGTCTGTGAATGGGGAATGAGCGAAAAGATGGGTCCGCTCACGTACGGAGCAAAAGAGGAAGAACTGTTTCTTGGCCGAGAAATTACCAAACACCGTGATTATAGTGAAGAGACTGGAAAAATGATTGACGAGGAAGTGAAGAAGATCATTTCCACCGCTGAAAAGCGAGCAATCGAAATCCTCTCTTCGAACATTGACAAGCTGCATGCACTCTCCAACGTGCTGCTGGAACGGGAAATTCTGGATAGTGAAGAGATTGACAAAGTGTTGCGCGGCGAACAATTGCCCGCACTGGTGAAGAACGGCAACGGCAACGCTCCAGCAGTCGTTATCCCGGCGCCGGTCCTGGAAAAAGCGGTCGTTGCTGCCACACAGCAAGATGTGAACGGAAAGAGCGAACAGAAAACTAAATCGCGGCCGCGTGCCCAAGTCGTAATGTATGATCAACGCTGCGAATATTGATTATAAGGCGGAGATTGCACGGAAAGCGATCCACTTTTGTTCCTTAAGCATCCCGATCATCTATTATTTCATCGAACGTGATCTTGCACTGCAACTGCTGGTGCCGATCACGTTCGGTTTTTTATTCGTCGATCTCCTCCGCTATTATCACGAGCCGACGGCAGAACTGTTTTACAAAGTCTTCCGTTTCATGCTGCGAAAACACGAAACGGACCATTCCAGTAAACGGCTGAACGGTGCAACGAATGTATTGATCGCTGCAACCATTTGCGTAATCGTTTTTCCGAAGCTGATCGTATTGACGGCATTTCCTATTCTCATCATCTCCGATTCCGTAGCAGCACTGATCGGTCGACGCTTTGGCCGGAGACGGTTCCTCCAAAAAAGTTTCGAAGGCAGCATGGCGTTCTTCGTCTTTGCACTGATCGTTATTTATTTTACGCCGAAAGCTGAATATGCGGCAGGGGAATATCTAATCGGTGCAGCAGCTGCACTTGTCGGCACTGTAGTAGAAGCGGGATCGTGGAAAATCGATGACAACCTTTCTATTCCGCTCTCTGTCGGCATCGTGATGTGGGGCTTGTATTTCATTATTTATCCAACGGTCAATCTCTATCAGTTGGCCATTCATTGAATCGAAGAACTATTATGAGCAAACTTAAATTCGGCCTCCCGAAAGGAAGCCTTCAGGAATCCACCCTTCAACTCTTGTCGAAAGCAGGATACAATTTCTCTGTCTCTTCCCGATCCTATTTCCCCTCCGTCGACGACGAGGAACTGGAAGGGATGCTGATCCGGGCGCAGGAAATTCCGCGGTATGTGGAGGACGGTGTCTTCGATTCCGGTTTAACTGGATATGACTGGATCATCGAGAATGGTGTGGATGTCGTTAGTGTGTGCGATCTTGTCTATTCCAAACAATCCATGCGGAAAGTGAAATGGGTGCTTGCGGTCCACGAAAACTCTCCGGTGAAATCTGTGAAGGACCTGGAAGGTAAACGGATCGCGACAGAAGTCGTCGGGATTACGAAAGCGTATCTGAAGAAGCATGGCGTGAACGCTGCGGTGGAATTCTCCTGGGGCGCTACTGAAGTGAAGACGCCTGACCTGGTCGATGCAATTGTGGAAGTGACCGAGACCGGCAGTTCACTCCGTGCAAACAAACTGCGGATCGTGGATGTCGTCCTCGAATCCAACACCAAGCTGATCGCAAATAAAGAAAGCTGGAACGATCCGTGGAAACGGGAAAAGATAGAGAATATGGCAATGTTGCTTCAGGGCGCTATCAACGCTGGTTCACGCGTCGGACTGAAGATGAACCTGAAAAAAGCAGATCTGGAAAAGATCCTCTCCCTCATTCCTGCGTTGCGAAAACCGACCATTTCGCAGTTGTCGGACTCTGAATGGGTTGCCATTGAAACAATCCTCGAAGAAAAAGTGGTTCGCGCAATCATTCCGCAATTGAAACGCGCCGGTGCCGAAGGGATCATCGAATATCCGCTCAATAAAGTAATCTACTGATCCAGGTAAAACTCTTCCGGTCATCCGATGCCCTTCCGACATCGGATGACTGTTTTCTGCATCATAAGTTTATCCGCTTCCTTCCTTGAATCTCGCCCCATCTCTTTCTACATTTATTCATTCATTTCGTGTTGTACTCATGGGGATGTATGATAAAATTGTTCCTGTTGTATTGTATTACCATTCTTCCGCTCATCTCTCAAGGAAATGATTCGTTATTCCTTCGCGTCGTCATCCCGGAAAAGGATACCGTTCATTACGGCCTCTACCGCCATCGCATTGCAGCATCTACCGGACCGGCAATGAGGGCGTTCATCAATTATAAAGAAGTAAAAGTCTACCCCAGCGGCGCATTCGTCGGATTTCATTTTTTAACGGCAGATACCTCAATGCTGCACATTTCCGTAAAGAATGCGAATGGTGATTCACTGTGGAAAGATTACGTGTTCCTGAAACCAATTCCGACGGCCTACACTGAAGGAGAGATCTATATTGACAATATATCTTCACCGTCCGAAGATCGTTGGCTCACCAACGGCGATGTGCTTGAAGTGCGGATGCGGGGAACACCCGGACAGCAGCCGGAATTTGAAATCGAAGGAATTGAATCGAGTATCCCAATGCGGGAATTAATCGGAAAGAACGGAAATGGCCCCGGAAATTACATCGGACAATACAAAATCAAACCGATAGATCAATGCGCTGATGCCGCGGTAACGGTCCGCATTAAAAAGAATTTTTTCAGCAGCGAAGAGGCTATCGCAAAAGGGAAAGTATCCATCATTCAAGATTCACTTCCACGGACTGCTGAGCTCACCGGCAAACGTCCGTACCTGAATGCAGGCCTTGGAACGGACCGGCTAGGTGGAGCAAAATTAGGATTTCTTGTCGAGGGCGTGCGGGTGGTCGTAACAGGAAAATCCGGAACTCAGTATCGGGTGAAATTGTCGGATGGAATGGAAGGGTGGCTTCCGCAGGAAAATGCATTGCTTCTTCCGGTAAACACTCCTCTCCCGTTCACATTAACCGGCTCCATCACCATCAGTGGAAATGACAACGAGGATGTCGTACGTATTGCCATGGGACAAAAAGTCTCCTACACCAGCGAACAGACCACCGAACCAATGTCGATTATTGTGAACATCTTCGGTGCCGCATCCAATACAAATTGGATCACGCATCACCTTTCAGCCGCAGGAGTCCAGCAGGTGCAAACGACCCAGGTCGGTGCAGAACACATTCAACTAACGATTATGCTGAAACACAAACAGCATTGGGGATACGACATCGGATATGAAGGAACGACACTCCGTATTCGCGTGCGCCGTCCTCCTGTTATTGCCGACACTTTGAAACCGCTGGCAAAATTGACCATCGGCATCGACGCCGGTCACGGTATCGGAAATGAAGGAGCGAAAGGAGCCACGGGCGCCGTCGAAAAGGATATCACTCTTTCTATTGCAAAGGAACTGAAGGCACTGTTGCAGTCAAAAGGAATCAAAACGGTGATGACCCGGGAATCGGATTGGAATGTGGGAAACAATGAGCGGATCGATAAAATGCTTAATGCCGGCGTTCACCTCTTCGTCAGTATCCATGCGAATTCCATCGGCGAAAATGCGGATCCCGAAGCGGTGAAAGGTACCAGCGCCTATTTCCGCTATCCCGGATTCAAACCGCTGTCGGACATCATATACAGGAATATGCTCTCACTCGGTCTTTCTGAATGGGGAGTGACGGGAAACTTTAACTTCTCGCTGAGCGGAGCGACACAGTACCCGAATGTTCTGGTGGAAACGGCATTCATGTCGAATCCTGAAGATGAAATGAAACTGATCGACGAAAACTTCCGCAAACAGATTGCCCAAAAGATCGTCGACGGATTGGAAGAGTTCGTCAGGACCTACGCACGGTAAAAGCCGTGAACGTGGCTCCAAGAATAGCGCTTTTGAAAACATCAATGCGCATTAGTATTCACTCTTGCTAAATACTTGTATGACACTACAACTTACCGGCAACTCCCTTACCATCACCGCTCTGGCAGAAACAGCTGCAGACTTCAAACAGAAGATCTCTCTTGCGCCCACGGCCATGAAAGCAATGCGGCGCTCCCGATTATTGGTGGAACAGTGGCTTTCTAATAACGAAGTAATCTACGGTGTCACAACCGGATTTGGAGAATTCGCCAATGTGCGTATTCCGTTCGATAAGATCGAACTGCTGCAAAGGAATCTCATTTTCAGTCATGCCGCCGGTGCCGGAGATCCGCTGCCGTATGATGTGGTCCGTGCTATGATGATCTTGCGTATTAACGCACTCGCAAAAGGATTTTCCGGTATCCGTCCAGAAACAGTGGCATTCATCGTAAAATTCTTCAATGCGGGGTTGATCCCGATCGTGCCGTCGAAAGGCTCGGTCGGTTCCAGCGGTGATCTTGTACAATTAGCACACCTTGTTCTGACAATGATGGGTCATGGAAAGATCTATAACTGCCGGACCGGTAAAATAGAAAATGCGTCGACGTTGTTGACGAAGAACAAATTAATTCCGCTCCGGCTGACTGCAAAAGAGGGACTTGCTCTGATCAACGGAACTCAGATGATGACGGCCTTTGCTTCTTTAATCACCCATGAGGCACTGCAATTGATGAAACTCGCGGATATATCCTGTGCGATGAGCGTGGAAGCTTTAAAAGGGACAGATACAGCCTTTGACGAACGTATTCATAAACTTCGTCCTTATAAAGGACAATTGGCGTCCGCCGCAAACCTGCGAATGCTCTTACAGAAAAGCGAGATCCGCGAGTCGCACCGTCATAACGACGATCGCGTTCAGGACGCCTATTCCCTTCGCTGCGCACCGCAAGTGCATGGGGCGTCGCGCGATGCGCTGGAATATGTCGCTTCCAAAGTAATGATCGAAATTAATTCCGCAAACGATAATCCGCTTATCTTCCCGAATGAGAAACAACACCTTGAAGGGGGAAATTTCCACGGTCAACCGATGGCACTGGCGATGGATTTTGCTGCTATCGCACTTTCAGAATTAGCAAATATTTCCGAACGGCGAACGGAACGAATGGTGAACGGTGCGTTGAGCAGACTCCCCCGTTTTCTCACCCAAAACGGCGGTCTGAATTCTGGATTGATGATTGCACAGTATACAGCCGCATCACTTGTTTCGGAAAACAAAGTTCTTGCGCATCCTGCCAGCGTCGATTCCATTCCGACCTCCGCGAATCAGGAGGACCATAATTCCATGGGTTCCATCGCAGCGCAAAAATGCCGGCGCATTTTACGAAATGCACAGACTGTCATTGCCATCGAACTGATGACCGCCGCTCAGGGCATCGATTTCCACGCACCGCTTAAATGTGGAAAAGGAACAAGAGTCGCACATCGGATCGTCCGCCGCAGCATTGCTCACCTAGACGAAGACAGAATACTGCACGACGATATCCAGCATGCAATCCGGTTGGTTAGGACAAACTCGGTGCTCACCGGAGTGGAAAAAGCGGTTGGAGTGTTGAAATGAATAGTTCGTACGTAGCCGTATAGCCTGATTATTGAGCGTGTCATTCCGTTATGTTTTTAAACGGAATCTGACTGTGCGGCGGGAGAAAATAATTAGAGAACAATGTCGCTAAGTTGCGGTGAATAATATGATATTTGTCATTGCGAGAAGTGAGGCCAATTGCACCACACTGG
Organism: Bacteroidota bacterium; assembly: GCA_041665525.1. Lineage (GTDB taxonomy): Bacteria > Bacteroidota > Ignavibacteria > UBA10030 > UBA8401 > UBA8401. The sequence goes on from JBAYIS010000007.1 coordinate 105,073, forward strand.
TGCAATCTGGTTCTGCGGGGGCACTATTCCAATACTGATGTCATTCCTGCAACAGTAGGAATCCATGGTTTATTTAATCAAACAACGCTGTTTTTCCTTTAATCCTCAGTTTCCGTTTATCAACTCCTGTTCTCTCTCCGATATCTTCTAAAACAATAAGAATGGTTTGTTTTTCTGCAGATGTTAATAATTTCATTATGTTTACACCTTATGATGCCGACCGAACGTTGGCAATTCACTATTGATACAGACACTATCCCTTGGGGACAATTGCATTTTCAGAGGCCTCTAATTATTTTCAGTTTATCAGTATAAGAGCGAATAATTTATTGAATTTTCTTTCCACACCGCGCAAGCGGACAATTCTTTTTACTCTTTTGTATATGTCCGAAGGAGCGCCGATCGGGTTTATCTGGTGGACATTTCCGACAGAACTGAGGTCGTACGGCGTACCGATTGATACGATCACAACACTCACTTCACTTCTTGTCCTACCCTGGGCATTCAAATTCCTCTGGGCGCCGCTTATCGATATTTTCCAATCCGAACGATGGAAACTCCGCTCGTGGATCATCGCCAGTCAATTGGTGATGGGCGTCTCTCTTGTTCCCGCTCTCTTCATCGAAAGTGCGTCACAATTCCCGCTGCTCTTTTCATTTTTCCTTATACACACACTTGCCGCAGCAACTCAGGATGTCTCCATTGATGCTTTGTGCATTGCCGAGGCTGATCCGGAAGAACGAAGTGTTTTAAACGGCTGGATGCAAACAGGGATGTTGATCGGTCGATCACTCTTTGGAGGATGGGCAATTCTATTTTTACAGTTTGTTGAGATGAACACGATTCTCGTTGCACTGATCGGCTTGATTTGGGGAACCACGATTATTCTATTCTTTTCGGAACAACAAAGTTCGATCGGTAGAATTACGATCAATGATCGTTGGAAAAGGTTTTTGGATGTATTAAAGCATGTCCTTTCGTCACGGACCGCCTAGCTCGGTATGCTCTTCGCCGTTATCGGCGGAACAGCATACGAAAGTGTCGGCGCAGTCGCCGGACCGTTTTTCGTTGACAATGGGTTTTCGAAAGATCAGATCGGAATTTTCTTTTCAACATTTTCGATTGCTGCGATGTTTTTTGGCGCTCTGATCGGCGGATATGGCGGAAAATTCTATAGTGTCAAACGTTCCGTCGTTGTTTCTCTTTCGTTCATTATCAGTATGGTATTTGTTCTGGCAACATATCATGTGTTTCACCACATACCCCGTGATCCGATCTATTTCATGATAATGACAGCGATCTATTTCGGGATTGGTCTGTTCACCGCCTCGTCCTATGCACTATTCATGAATATCACCGACACACGGCTTGGTGCGACGCAATTCAGTGCATATATGGGAGGAACGAATATTTGCGAATCGTGGAGCGGTTACATTGCGGGAATAATTATCGCAACGGGAGGATATTCGACCGCGTTTTATTCAATGGGAGTGATTTCGCTTCTCTCTCTTGTTGTGTTATATTTCGTTACCGAAAAGAACAAACCCGATGCCGCATTGGAATAGGACTTTAATATCCGTATTTTAAGGAAATTTTTTACCAAAAAAATCATTCTGCCATGAATAATCAAATCGAAATCATGTCCCCTGCAGGATCGTGGGAAGCGTTATCATCCGCTATCAAAGCGGGAGCCAATTCTGTTTATTTCGGTATCGAACAGTTGAATATGCGCGCTAAATCTTCCAACAATTTTACAACGGAAGATTTAGTGAAGATTGCCGAGATCTGCCGGGAGCACAATGTAAAATCATACATCACGCTCAACACAATCATGTATGATCACGATCTGCAGCTTATGCGCAGTATTGTGGATGCAGCAAAACAAAGCGGTATTACTGCCATTATCGCCGCAGATCATGCGGTGTTGATGTATGCGAAAAAGAAAAACATGGAAATACATATTTCCACACAGGCAAATGTGACGAACATTGAAACTGTGGAATTCTTTTCAACATTTGCCGATGTGATGGTAACAGCGCGCGAACTCTCCCTTTCCCAAGTCGCGGATATTACTCGAGAGATAAAACGACAAAACATATGCGGTCCCTCAGGCAACCAGATTCAAATCGAAGTATTCGCACACGGCGCATTGTGTATGGCGGTATCGGGGAAATGCTATTTAAGCCTGCACACACATTTTTCTTCCGCCAACCGGGGTGCTTGCATACAAAATTGTAGGCGGGATTATATTGTAACGGATAAAGAAACAGGCTATGAGCTGGAAATCGATAATGAATATATCATGTCCGCAAAAGACCTCTGCACAATCGACTTTCTCGATAAGATTATTGATGCAGGTGTTTCTGTCCTGAAGATTGAAGGACGCGGACGTTCTGCCGATTATGTATATACTTCCACAAAATGTTACAGAGAAGCCGTTGATGCTATTGCCGAAGGAACATATACGCAGGATAAAATTACGAAGTGGAAAGAAGAGCTTACCACTGTCTACAACCGCGGATTCTGGGACGGATACTATCTTGGCAGGACGATGGGCGAATGGTCGGATACAGTAGATTCACAAGCAACAAAACGAAAAGTATACGTCGCCAAAGGAGTGAATTATTTCGTCAAACCAAAAATAGCTCATTTCAAAATGGAAGCGCAGTCTCTTGAAGTTGGAGATGAAATAGTTATCACCGGACCGACGACAGGGTACATCCACGCAACAATTAATGAGCTGCACGTGAATGATACACCGGTGCAGCGCGCTGTAAAAGGAGATGAAGTGACATTCCCCCTTCCCGAAATAATGCGCCCATCTGACTCTCTTTACAAGCTTGTTTCGCTATAATTTTTCACGCAAAGCCGCAAAGAAATAGCAAATGCTTTTTCGCGATTACCCTTAAATATTCTTCGCGTCTTTGCACGAGATCTCTATGATTCGTATAACTCAATTTCGCAATAAGTGTATCGGCTGCAATGCGTGCGTTGAAGTGGCACCTTATCGCTGGCGTATTTCAAAAAAAGACGGCAAGAGTGTTTTACTACAGGGAACAGAAAAGAAAGGTGTTTTTTCGGCAATTGTTGCAGACGATGAATATCATGAAAATACCGTTGCCGCCCGAATGTGTCCGACGAATATCATCAAAGTGGAACATGTAAAAAGAAAATGAATAACCTCGCGGCTCCGAAGGAGTCCTTAGGACTAGCGGCGGGGTATTTACTCAATAGAGAAAAAACGAAATACGATTGCTCAATGGATCTATCTGTATAGATTCCATTTTAGATTTCTTCAAATATTTTATCTATATTAAAAAGAAATATTTGAAAGAAACACCTTATGAAACTCTCCAAAGACTTCATTCGCACAATCCCCAAAGTCCTTCTCCATGATCACCTCGACGGCGGTGTCCGGCCACAAACAGTGATCGAACTTGCGAAAGAACAGCACTATTCAAAGCTTCCGACGAATGATCCGGGCGAACTGGACCAGTGGTTTCAGCGCGGAGCGCAGCGAGGCAGTCTGCCGTTGTTTCTGGAAGGCTTTGAACATACCTGCGGCGTGATGCAAACCGAAGAAGCGCTGGAACGGGTGGCGTACGAAACGGTCGAAGACATGAAGAAGGATGGTGTTGTCTATTTCGAGACACGCTTCGCACCGATTTTCCATGTCGGGAAAGGATTATCGGTTTCGAGAGTAATAAAATCAGTTCTCACGGGACTTGCGCGCGGTAAAAAAGACTTTGGCGTTCATTATGGTGTAATTATTTGCGCCATGCGACACATGGAACCGTCCGTTTCACTTGAAGTTGCCGAACTTGCAACTGAATTCAGAAATCAGGGCGTGATAGGATTCGATCTTGCCGGTGAAGAAGGCGGCTATCCTCCGAAAAAACATGTGGACGCCTTCCATTATATCCAGCGGGAAAATTTCAATATCACCATCCACGCAGGCGAAGCATTCGGGAAGGAATCTATCTGGCAGGCCATTCAATGGTGCGGTGCACATCGCATCGGTCACGGCACCCGGTTGATCGAAGATATGCGGGTGAAAGACGGCGAGGTACTTTCCATGGGAACACTTGCACAATTTGTGCTGGATAAACGCATTCCGATCGAAATCTGTTTGACGAGCAATCTCCACACCGGAGCGGTCCGTTCCATCGAAGAGCATCCATTCCCAATCTATCACAAATATAAATTTCGTCTTACACTGAACACCGATGACCGGCTGATGAGCGGCATTACACTGACGGACGAATATCATTTGGCACACAGCACGTTCGGTCTGGATCTTGCAGAGCTGGAAAAGATCACGATCAATGCCATGAAATCTGCCTTTATTCCATACAAAGACCGTATCCGGTTGATTTATGATGTTCTGAAACCGGGATATGCCGAAGCAAAGAAAAGGATTGCGTAACGACGATGGTTCTGTATTTTTTGCGACACGGCCAGGCAGGACATGATTTTCCGACGGACTTTGAACGGGAACTGACAGAAGAAGGCAAACATGCATCGAAAATTGTCGGAAAATTCTGCTCAGAATTGCATATACACTTGACCCATGCTTTCGCCAGTCCATTGGTCCGGGCACAGCAAACTGCGCATGCTGTTTTAAAGAAACTTCCTGAAATCACCCTCTCCGAATCAGAACACCTGACGCCTGATGCAGATCCGAGAAATCTATTGGAATTGCTCAGAACACTTCCGAACGACAGCAGAGTCCTTCTGGTAACACACGAACCATTCGTCACAGCGTGCATTTCAAAACTCATCAGTGGGTCAGAAGCAACTCATGTGATCATGAAAACAACTAGCTTGGCGTGCATCGAAACGCATGGCTCGCTCGTTAAAGGATGCGGCAAATTGCGCTGGCTTCTGACGCCGGACATAATGGAAAAATCTGTTTAAAGCAAGTCCCTTCGACCTCTCGCAAAATTTTCCCTTTGGAATTTCCCCCAAATTTCAGTTTCTTATATCCGGTTACCATCACAAAAGGGTTAAAAAAACACTTCTATGGCAAAACAAAAATCCTCTTCAACACAATTTCTCGTGGAAGGGCTTTCCGCGCTGTCTAAAAATCTTTGGTGGGCGTGGCATCCCAATGCACAGTCCATTTTCCGGGAACTCTCCCCGCAATTGTGGGAAAAAACAAATCATAACGCTCCGTGGCTCATGGCGGACATCTCGCATCATGAACTGCTTGCCCGACTCGGAGACAAAGTCTTCGCCGAAAAAGTGCAGAACGTGTTAAAAGAGTTTGAAGCGTATATGAACAATACAAAAACCTGGGCGGCGGCAAAGGCGAAAGGAATAAAAAGACCAGTCGCATATTTCAGCGCCGAGTTTGGTCTGCACGAAAGCGTCCGCATCTATTCTGGAGGATTGGGAATCCTTGCCGGTGACCATACAAAATCCGCGAGCGATCTCGGCGTACCATTCTACGGCATCTCTCTCTTCTACCGCGAAGGTTATTTCGAGCAGCGGATCAGCGTGGATGGATGGCAGCACGAGCAATATCTGCAGATCGATATGAATCGCCAGCCGACGGAACTGGTAACGGACAAAAAGGGACATCCTATCGTCTGCTCCGTACAGATCGGATTCAGCAAAGTGAATTTTGTCGCCCGCCGGCTCCGTGTTGGACGCAGCACCTTGCTGCTGCTCGATACGAATCTTCCGGAAAATGAAGAACGGTACAGGGATATCACTGCCCATGTGTACGGCGGTGACTCCACCACACGCATCGCCCAGGAGATCGTCCTCGGCATTGGCGGCGTGCGTATGCTGCGGGCAATGGGAATCACTCCCTCCGTATATCATATGAATGAAGGACATTCTGCATTCTTAACGCTGGAACTGCTGCGGGAACAGATCGCAGAAGGTTTATCAAAAGAAAAAGCGATGCAAAATGTCGTTAAGGAATGTATCTTTACCACACATACGCCTGTCCCTGCCGGTCACGACCGGTTCTCCAACGACCTGATGAAATTCGTGTTTGAACATTGCGTGCATCATTACGGAATGACGGTGGATGAATTGATCCATTTCGGCAGAGAGCATGCAGATAATCCTCATGATATTTTCTGCATGACGGTGCTGGCTATGAAAATGTCCCGTTCTGCAAACGGTGTCAGCGAATTGCATGGCGCTGTCAGCCGGGAAATGTGGAAACCGCTCTATCCTGCCGCAAAGAAGATCGATCAAGTTCCGATTGGATCAATCACCAACGGTATCCATGTGGAAAGCTGGGTAGGAGAAAAAACCAATGCGTTTTGGACGGAAAAGCTCGGCAGCGATTGGAATAAACATTTTCTCGAACCGAAATTCTGGCAAAAAGCTGTGGATCCAAAAAAGATTTCGGACGAAGAACTCTGGGCACTGCGATATTCACTGCGCCGTCAGTTGATCGAATTTGCCCGACATCGCCTGCACGAACAGCATTCACGGTACGGCAACGGCACTGCAGCATACGAAAATATCCTGAATCCGGATGCACTCACCATCTGTTTTGCACGCCGGTTCGCCACGTACAAACGCGCTCCGTTGATCTTTACTCACTTCGAGAAGATTCTCCATGTTTTCAATACCATGGAAAAACCTGTGCAAGTGATCTTTGCAGGCAAAGCCCATCCGCGCGATGACGAGGGGAAGAAATTCATCCAAAAGATCGTCGAGATCACCAAACATCCGAATCTCTTTGGCAAAGTGATCTTCCTGGAAAATTACGACATGAACCTCGCCCGCTATCTCGTCTCCGGTGCTGATGTGTGGCTGAATAATCCGCGACGTCCGTTGGAAGCAAGCGGCACCAGCGGTCAAAAGGTTGGCATCAACGGTGGAATGAACTGCAGTATTATGGACGGTTGGTGGCGTGAAGGATATGACGGACATAATGGATGGTCCATCGGCGGCGATGAACAGCCGGCAGACGCCCATGTGCAGGATACTCAGGATTCACAATATCTGTATGAGGTCCTGAGCCATCAGATCATCCCCGAGTTCTATGATCGCGACGCAAACGGTATCCCGAGGAAATGGATCAAGCGTATGCGTCATGCAATTGCAACACTCGTACCGATGTACAGCACTCACCGCATGGTATCGGACTATGTAAAGAAATATTATTTGTAATTCATAAGATCATGTGCATAAATAAAAAACGCCGGGAAGTGATCCTTCTCGGCGTTTTCATTTCTTCAGCTCAGTTGTAGATCACCTTCAAGATGCTTTACAACTTTTCTTTCTGAGTCTCTACGGTAAATTACTCAGGAGCAGCCGCTCGTTGATCCGCATTGCGTGCATTTATAGCATGCACCGGAACGGATCATCAGACTGCCGCACTCATGACACGGCGGTGCATCGGCCTGTGTTTGGAAGACATATTTTTCACCCCGTTCTGCCGCGGTGACTGTTTCCGTCTTCACTTCGGATTTGGAGACAGTTTCCAGCACCGGCGTTTCGGCTACCATACCCATCGGCTGCTCATCTTTCGGCAGGAACTTCAGTCCCAGCCATCGGAAAAGGTAATCGCAGATCGATTTTGCGATCGGTATTTCAGGATTCTGCGTGAAGCCGGAAGGTTCAAACCGCATATGGCTGAATTTATCCACCAACACCTTAATCGGCACACCATACTGTAGTGCAATGGAAATCGATGTGGCAAACGCGTCCATCATCCCGGAAAGCGTCGATCCCTCTTTAGACATGGTGATAAACACCTCACCCGGGGTACCGTCTTCATACATGCCGGCTGTAATATATCCTTCGTGTCCCGCAATGCTGAATTTGTGGGTGTATGCTGCGCGTTCTGCGGGCAGACGGCGGCGCGCAAGACGCGGTTCCGATTTCTTTTCTTCTTTCTTCTTATCGCCGTCCAGCGATGTCGAAAGCGGCTGAGTCCGTTTGCAACCATCGCGGTATACCGCTACGGCTTTCAGACCCAATTTCCAGGATTCGATATATGCCTGCATGATATCTTCGGGCGAAATTTCCGTCGGCATGTTCACCGTTTTGGAAATTGCACCGGAGAGGAACGGCTGTGTTGCACCCATCATTTTGATATGACCCATGTATTGAATGGAGCGCTTTCCTTTGGACGGTTTGAATGCGCAGTCAAACACTGCCAGATGTTCATCCTTGAGAAATGGAGCACCTTCGATTGTATCGTTCTTATCAATGAAGGAAATAATATGTTCAATCGCTTCGCTGTCATAACCAAGTTTGCGCAGGGCTTCCGGAACTGTCTGGTTGACAATTTTCATCATGCCGCCGCCGACGAGCTTCTTATATTTCACTAATGCGATATCGGGTTCAACACCGGTGGTATCGCAATCCATCATAAATCCAATCGTCCCCGTCGGTGCCAGCACAGTCGCTTGACCGTTGCGGAATCCATGAACTTTCCCAAGTTCGATCGCGTCTTTCCAAGAGATGCTGGACGCTTCCCACAACTGAGCGGGGACATAGTCTTTGGAAATCTTATCTGCATGGATGCTGTGTTTGTTCATCACGCCGAGCATCGGTTCACGGTTCACTGCGTATCCCCTGAACGGTCCGGCATGTTCCGCAATGCGCGCGGACTGGGCATATGCTTCACCGCACATTAACGATGTGATCGCTGCAGCATATTCACGACCGGAGTCGGAATCATACGCAAGACCGCGTGCCATAAGCAGCGCACCCAGGTTGGCGTATCCTAAACCGAGAGGACGATAATCATGGCTGTTCTTCTCGATGGCCGGTGTTGGATAGCTGGCATTATCGACGAAGATCTCTTGTGCGGTGATGGTGATATCTACGGCATATTTGAACGATTCTACATCGAATTCACCATTGATCGTCCGGAACTTCATTAGATTAAGCGATGCAAGATTGCACGCGGAATCATCCAGATACATATATTCACTGCAAGGATTAGATGCATTTATACGTGCCGTATTGCTGGATGTGTGCCAGGCGTTAACGGTTGTATCAAACTGCATACCAGGATCGCCGCAGAGCCATGCTGCTTCAGCAATTTGCCGCATCAGATCGCGGGCACGGAACGTGTCAACCACTTTCCCCCCCTTCACGGATTTGGTCTGCCATTCTTTGTCTTCCAGAACAGCTTTCATAAACTCATCGGTAACGCGGACCGAATGATTGGCATTTTGATAGGAAACGGAATCATATGCACCGCCGGGAACATTGAAACCTCCATTATATCCGGCATCGATCAATGCCCATGCTTTCTTTTCTTCCACAGCTTTACAGTTGATGAACTCCACTACATCCGGATGTCCGGCATTCAGGATCACCATCTTTGCGGCTCGACGGGTCTTTCCGCCGGACTTGATAACGCCGGCAAAAGCATCAAAGCCTTTCATGAAGGAAACTGGTCCGGATGCAGTGCCACCGCCGGCAAGAGTCTCTTTGGAAGAGCGCAATGAAGAGAGATTGGAACCGGTACCGGAACCGAATTTGAAGAGCATTCCTTCGGTGCGGGCAAGGCCGAGAATGGATTCCATGGAATCCTGGACGGAATTGATAAAGCAGGCAGAGCACTGCGGTTTTTCCTCAATTCCCACGTTAAACCAGACCGGACTATTGAACGCCATATATTGATTTACTAGGATGAAGCAAAGCTCAGTATAAAAAATATCGGCATCCTGTTCAGTGGCGAAATATTTCTGCTTCCGTCCCCACGATACGGTCGATTTGGCAACGCGGTCCACTATTTGACGGACACTGGTTTCACGTTCAGGAGTGTTAATCTGCCCATGGAAGTATTTCGACACAACCACATTGGTAGCGGTCATCGACCACGATTTCGGAATCTCGACGTTCTTCTGTTCAAAAATCTTTTCCCCTTTTTCATTCGTTATTACTGCTGATCTTAATTCCCACTCGATTTCGTCAAAAGGATGAACGCCCTCTCTGGTGAAATACCGACGGAAAGTAAGCCCCTGAGTCCCCGATTTCTTTGCCGATGCGGTTTCTTTAACCGCTACTTTAGTGTCACTCATTGGGTTATGATCTCCTGTTAATTAAAAATATTTTATAAAATTAGTATGAACTGTCTGAATTTGCGGTTATCGGTGTTTTCCGTAGATCAATGAACAACGAAAGTTCAAAACAGGAAAAAAGAGACCTCATTCTCTATAAAGTAGAGAAAGCCCCTGTATTTGTTATGCGAAATTAATCTACAGATAAAACGGAGAGAAATTCATCCTGTGTAACTGTATGCGAATATAGATGGTTACAACACTCAAGTCAAGAAAAAAATGAGGTCAATATTGAGTCGTGCTGACCGCTAAAAACTTAACTTGACATGAACGGGATTTGCAAATGAAACGTTGATATTTGCCACATAGCGCCGTTATAGATTGGCCTTATATTTTTATTAACAATCGATCGGAAATACCTTAAAAACCCTTGAGAATTCGGGAACAATATTCTATAACGCACATTACGTATAACGGTTTAAGAAATCTTTTGCTCCGACAGCCGTCCGATGAAACGCGGGTTTGGAAAACACAGCACTTTTTGATTGAGAAGGTCATTAAGAAAAAAATATTTTCACTGAGTTATTTTCGAATTGCATTCTGTTCAAGAGTGATTTCATTACATTGACTTTCGGGCATTTTTTCAATAACTTTTGCTATTGTAATTTTTTCTTCCCTATTAATCTTTCTTCTATGCAATCATACATTCCCATTTTTCTCATGATTGGGGTGGCAGCATTTCTCGGAGTTGCCTTCCTCATGCTGCAACGATACTTAGGTCCGCACCGTCCGAATCCGGAAAAGCTTTCAACCTATGAGAGCGGAATGCCACCGGTCCGGTCCGCACGCGAGCGATTCTCCGTAAAATACTATATGGTAGCCGTGCTATTCATCCTGTTCGATATCGAAGTGATTTTTCTTTACCCCTGGGCGGTGAATTTCCGTGCATTGGGACTCTTCGGATATATCGAAATGATCTTGTTTATCCTCATTTTACTTGTCGGATATCTCTATATTTTGAAAAAAGGAGCACTGCAATGGGATTAGAACACGCATTAGGCGATACAGCATTGACTACCACCATCGATTCGGCAATCAACTGGTGCCGAAAGAACTCCGTGTGGCCGATGCCCCTCGGCATCTCCTGCTGCGGTATCGAGATGATGGCATTTGCCATGCCGCGGTTTGATGTCGCCCGGTTCGGTGCAGAGGTCTTCCGTTTTTCTCCGCGTCAGTCCGATCTCCTGCTGGTGGCAGGAACCACGACATATAAGATGGCAACTGTCGTCCGGAAAATCTATGACCAGATGCCCGATCCAAAATGGGTGGTCGCCATGGGGGCTTGCACATCGTCTGGCGGTATGTACCGTACCTATTCGGTGGTGCAGGGGATAGATCAATTTCTTCCGGTGGATGTTTATGTTGCCGGCTGCCCTCCTCGTCCCGATAACCTGTTGCACGCACTGATGATGATTCAGGAAAAAATTCAACGTGGCGAAAGCAGAGGCACTCCGATGACGGTCTCTGCAGAACGCGCCGAGAAACAGCAACTATTGCAGATCCAGGGGATCAACAATAATTAATTCTTTTTACCATTCCGTGCAGTAGCCGGGATTTTCGACGGAACATCTATCCTTATGCTAACAAAGATCACAGAAAAACTAAAAGCACAATTTCCGGACAGCATCACTGCTGTGCTGGAATTCCGCGGTGAAACCACCGTGCATGTGAAAAAAGAAAACATCGTCGCAATCTGTCAATTCCTTCGGGACGATACAGCTTCCTTGTTTGATTACTGTTCGGATGTGTGTGGAGCAGACGCCTATACCCCGGAGAACCGCTTCGAAGTAATCTACAATCTCTATTCTACAATATTGAACCACCGCATCAGAGTAAAAGTATTCGTTGACGAATCCGATTTACACTGCCCTTCTGTAACTTCGGTTTGGCCTGGAGCAAACTGGCCGGAGCGCGAGACCTTCGACATGGTCGGCGTTGTCTTTGATGGACATAACGACATGCGGAGAATGTACATGCCGGAGGAGTTCGAGTACCATCCATTGAGGAAAGACTTTCCGATGATGGGCATCCCGGATTCCATTCCACTCCCACGGAAATAATCATCTAAAAAAATAGAACGATATAATGAATGTAGAACAAGCAATGGAAGTCCGGCAGCAAAAGATCCTCGCTGCTCTGGAGAATAAAAACACCAGCGTCTATTTTCAGGATGCTCTGGACAATGAGATGGTCCTGAATATGGGACCGCAGCATCCTGCAACGCACGGTGTGTTGCGACTGCTGATAAAATTGGACGGTGAAACCGTTGCGGCCTGTGTGCCGGAATTGGGATATCTGCATCGCGGGTATGAAAAACTCGCCGAAAACTGCTCTTACCATGAATTTATTCCGCACACAGATCGCCTTGATTATCTCTCCCCGCTGATGAACAATACGGCCTATGTGCTTGCCGTAGAGAAATTGATTGGAATTGAAGCCCCAAAGCGTGCTCAATATATCCGTGTGATCATCTCCGAAATGGCCCGCATTTCTTCCCATTTGCTCGGGATCGGTGCACTGGCGATGGACGTGGGTGCATTAACTGTTTTTACCTGGGCGTTTCGTGAACGGGAAAAGATGTACGATATCTTTGAACTTCTGACTGGTGCGCGGTTTACGACAAGCTTCACCCGTATTGGCGGACTTGCACATGATATGAAACCGGAAGTGATTTCCGCGATAAAGGAATTCTTCGACCAGTTCCCGGAAAAATTCAACGAATGCCTTACTATGTTGAATACGAACAGGATCTTCGTGGAACGCCTGGACGGAGTTGGTACGATCTCGCGGGAGAATGCGATCGCGATGGGTATGAGCGGACCGAATCTGCGCGCTGTCGGTGTGGCATGCGATCTTCGCAGGACTCAGCCATACCTGGTATACAATGAACTCGACTTTAACATTCCTGTGTTCAATGACGGAGATTCACTTTCCCGTTATTATGTGCGGTTGAATGAAGTAAAGGAAAGTATAAAGATCATTCGGCAGTGTCTGGAAAAGATGCCGGCCGGTCCGGTACATGCAAACGAACCGAAGAAGGTCCTTCCGCGCAAGGAACCAATCTACACCAAGATGGAAGAACTGATCCATGATTTTATGATCGTCAATTTCGGCGTAAACCCTCCCGTCGGCGAGATCTACCATGCAGTGGAAGCATCCAAAGGCGAGTTGGGATTCTATATCCAGTCTCGCGGCGAGGGACATCCCTGGCGGTTGAAGATCCGTTCACCTTCATTTATGAATTTGCAGTCCACATCGCTGCTGGTTGAAGGAGGCATGATCTCGGATATTGTCGCTGTGCTCGGCAGTCTCGACCCGGTAATGGGCGAAGCGGACAAGTAGACAGGATTGTTAATCCTCCCGACGACACAAAATCGACGGGAGATTTTTTTTCAGATAATTTCCCAAACATTATGTTGACTCAAGAAAATCTTCAAAAGGCGCAGGATCTCTTCAAACGATATCCCCAGAAGAAAGCCGCCCTTCTTCCCATTTTATGGATCGCGCAGGAACAAGAAGGCTGGATCTCGCAGGAAATGATGAAATACATCGGCGATCTCGTTGGTGTTCCGTATGCCCATGTGCTCGGAGTCGTTACCTTCTATACGATGTACAATGACAAGAAACTCGGACACCACCATATTGAAGTGTGCACGAATGTTTCCTGCATGTTGAAAGGTTCCGATAAAATCCTTTCCACCGTCGAACGTATGTGCGGCACGAAACTCGGCACCACATCCGCTGATGGTAAATACACCATCAGCGAAGTGGAATGCATGGGAGCCTGCGGCGGCGCACCGATGCTTGCGATCGGCGAGGAATATCACGAACATCTAACGCCCGAAAAGACAGAACAACTTCTTACCGGTTTGAAATAACCCGGCCACGGTTCAGCTGCGGCCATTTTTTTATTGAGACTATGGAAAAATACATTCTCCCGGAAATTCAGGATTATCACAAGATCGATGTGTACGAACAGCACGGCGGTTATACTGCACTGAAAAAAGCGATGCAGATGAAACCGGATGAGGTCATCGAAGAAGTGAAGAAATCAGGATTGCGCGGCCGCGGCGGCGCCTGCTTCCCCACCGGCTTGAAGTGGTCCTTTATGCCGAAAGGAAATGACAAACCGAAGTACCTGGCCGTGAACGGTGATGAATCCGAACCCGGTACATTCAAGGACAGGAAAATCTTCGAATTCAATCCGCACATGATGATCGAAGGGATTCTGATTGGATGTTATGCAATGGGAATCACAACCGCCTACATCTATATCCGCGGTGAATACGGTAAATGGATTAAGATGGTAGACAAAGCCCTCGCAGAAGCGTACGCAAAAGGATATATTGGCGAGAACATCCTCGGCTCCGGATATTCAACGAATATCTACACCCACCGGGGTGCCGGCGCATACATTTGCGGTGAAGAATCGGCTTTAATGAATTCGCTCGAGGGCGAACGCGGTTATCCGCGTGTGAAACCGCCGTTCCCGGCACAAAAGGGATTGTGGTCTGCTCCCACCACCATTAATAATGTTGAAACTATGACGAATGTTCCGTTGATCATCAACAAGGGTTCGGAATGGTATTCAAAGATCGGAGTGGCAAAGCACCCCGGACCGATTCTCGTCGGAATCAGCGGTCATGTGAACAAACCTGGAGTGTATGAAATACCGACCGGCGTTCCATTGTTGTCGCTCATTAACGATCCTCAATATGGCGGCGGAGTAACAGGCGGGAAAAAGATCAAGGCAGTCATTCCCGGCGGTTCTTCCACCATGATCCTTCGAGGTGAGAATCTTGAAGGTGTTACCATGGATGCGGATTCGCTGAAGGCCGCAGGATCATCCGTTGGTACAGCCGGACTGATCGTGATGGACGAAGACACCGATCTGGTGAAAGTGCTCTCCCGTATCTCCCATTTCTATCATCATGAATCGTGCGGACAATGCACTCCGTGCCGCGAAGGAACCGGCTGGCTGGAGAAGATGTTGCACCGTTTCGAACACTATGAAGCACGCCAGGAAGATGTAGATATGCTGGTTAATGTTGCGAACCAGATTGAAGGCAACACCATTTGTGCTCTGGGCGATGCAGCTGCCTGGCCGGTACAAAGCTTTGTGAAACGCTTCCGGGAAGAATATGAAAAACGTGTGAAAGAAAAAGCAGCTGTCGAAGCTGCCTGATGTTTGTTCATCAACGGCGCCGGCTATAGATCGCCGGCGCTTTTTGTTTTCCCACACCAACCTCATATTGGATCAGTTTGAAGAAAACGATACTTCCTCTTTTTTTCATCCTCCCTATTCTCATACTGGCTCAACAGCATCCGTTGACAGTTGAATCTGCCGAATTGATCGAACCAGGACACGCCAAAGCAGCCCTTGGCATCGCTCATTTTCGCAATCAACCATTCCCATTGTCGGGATTAACGGGAAACCTCTCAAAATTTGGAAATCTCCAGGTGGCCGTGTCGCTCAGTGAATTTGTCGAATTGAAAATGGAAGGCACCGCATTGAATTTACTGTATGTGACGAAACGGGATTCTGCATTTAATTCCATCCGTACCACACGGTCGAATCCGACCGGCGATATCGGGGATTTTACCGTTTGGACAAAATTCGGAGTATTGAATGAATATCGCACGGGGATAGGTTTCTCGGTCCATTTCGGTGTACAACTTCCGAATGCCAGCAACGAATCCGGACTCGGCATTGATGAAATGAATTTTTATTCTGCGCTCCTTTTCCAAAAACATTTCGCCGGACGGTGGAACGGGAATGTGGGACTCGGGATATTAAGTGACCCAACCATCCTCGGCCAACAGCACGATGTTCTTATCTACGGACTGGCATATGAGCTTCCCGTCAGCAGTACAACTTCCGCAATTCTACAAACATCCGGTCGGAGCGGCCATTCTGGTATCGGTATCCAGCGGTTGGCCAATGCTACCGCTTCGATCGAAGAGAGTTTCGGCAATCTGGCTGTAACTTTTTCGGGAATAGTGAATTTTTCACCTGCAGATAATGCCAAAGGGATCTCTCTAAGCGTTTCATACCTATTTCACGTTGTTGATATCCGCAAATGACTATGATCGTTAAACCGCGTCCATTGCGTAAGGGTGATCTGATAGGGATTATCGCCCCGGCAAGTCCGCCGTCAACGGCGGAGAAGATTTATAAAGGGGCCGAATATCTGGAAAAGATCGGATACCGAGTTACGTTCGGAAAGAATATCGAGAAAATGAACGGATATCTTGCTGGTACCGACCAGGAACGGGCAGATGACATCCATACCATGTTTACCGATAAGAACGTCAAGGCAATCTTCACCGTTCGTGGAGGATACGGAACACCGCGATTGCTCCCCCTTCTTGATTACTCCCTGATACGGAATCATCCTAAGATTCTTGTAGGGTACAGCGATATCACCGCCCTGCAACTTGCACTATTCAAAAAAACAGGATTGGTCACTTTCTCCGGTCCAATGTCCGGTGTGGAAATGTTCAAAGGGATAGATCCTTATACCGAAGAACATTTGTGGGCGGTGCTCACATCCACAAAAAGGATAGGAAATGTTGATCAACCGAATGGGAGACCGCTGCAGTCGATCGGAACCGGCAAAGGATCCGGCACATTGCTGGGAGGTAATCTTTCCCTGATAACATCACTGATCGGCAGTCCGTACCTCCCTTCGTTCAAACAGTCAATTCTCTTTTTTGAGGAGGTGGAAGAAGAAACATACCGGTTTGACCGAATGATGAACCATCTTCGCATTTCCAATATTTTGCGGGACGCAGTCGGTGTTATCGTTGGAGAATTGACCGATGTAAAATCGAGCGACGTTTCCAGACCGTACCCCACAGCTGAACAAGTGACTTCAGAATATCTTGCACACTTTCGAAAACCAGTTGTCAGCGGCCTTGCATACGGACATGTACCGGTAAAACTCACCATCCCGATCGGGATCAAAGCCACACTTGATGCGGACAATAGAACGATTCGTTTCGATGAATCGTGCGTTCGATAATTTTCCGGAGTGAAAAAAGTTGTAAAATCAGCGATTTTTCACTGCTTTTCGTTGACAAACCGTCCATTTGTGCTTACATTTATATATTCTTTTGTCGATTTGCCTGTTAAAGGATTGTTTGCGTGTTGAATATTGCTGTCTTCGCTTCCGGACGCGGTTCTAATTTCGAAGCACTGTACCGTGCAATTATAGACCAGCACATTTTGGCAAAGATCGTCGTCGTCATTAGCAACAACTCTGCATCCGGTGCGTTGACCCTGGCACAATCGTTCGGCATACCTGCCTATCATCTCAGCCAGCGTCAATTTCAAGATCCGAAAATGTATCAGCAAAAGACTCTCGAAACACTTCGGGCGTTCGGCACGAATTTTATAGTGCTGGCGGGATACATGAAGAAACTGGACTCGGAGATCATTCGTGAATTCCCGAACCGTATTATCAACATCCATCCTGCACTTCTGCCGAAGTACGGCGGCAAAGGAATGTTCGGAATGAATGTGCATTCGGCAGTGATCAATGCCGGAGAACGGGAATCCGGCGCCACGGTGCATTTTGTAAACGAAGCGTATGACGAAGGCAACATCATTGCACAACAGACCGT
Source organism: Bacteroidota bacterium (assembly GCA_041665525.1). Classification (GTDB taxonomy): domain Bacteria; phylum Bacteroidota; class Ignavibacteria; order UBA10030; family UBA8401; genus UBA8401. Next base: position 122,751 of record JBAYIS010000007.1, read on the forward strand.
TCCTGTGGATGCAAACGATACACCGGAGACGCTCGCCGCAAAAGTGCTGCAGGTTGAACATCGGCTGCTTCCGTCAATAGTTAAAATATTTTCAGAACAATCAGCAAAGTAAAGGACCATCAGAATTGCTCACCATCAAGCGTGCGCTCATAAGTGTTTCGGACAAACACGGAATAGTCGAATTTGCAGCAGCACTCCACGCTCTCGGCGTGGAAATTATTTCTACTGGAGGGACGCATTCCCTTCTTCTTTCAAAAAATATTCCGGCAAAACAGATATCTGAAATAACTGGATTTCCCGAAATCCTCGACGGCCGTGTGAAGACGTTGCATCCTGCCGTTCATGCAGGATTGCTTGCCGTGCTGGATAATCCCGAACATAGAAAACAACTCGAAGAACATAAAATTCAACCGATCGATCTCGTTGTAGTCAACCTTTATCCGTTCGAAGAAACCATCGCAAAACCCAACATTCCATTGGAAGAAGCAATTGAGAATATCGATATCGGCGGTCCCACCATGCTCCGGTCCGCAGCAAAGAATTACCGGTTCACTGCTGTGATTGTTAACCACAACCGATACGAACCGTTTCTGAAGGAATTGCAGGAGCGAAATGTCAGTATCAGCGAAAATACAAGATTCGAGTTGGCAAAAGAGGTCTTCCAGCATACAGCGCATTACGATGCGGTGATTTCGGAATATCTCTCCGGCACAACGCAACAGCTAATCCTGCCGGAGACATTCACCTTTTCTGCAAGAAAATATACTGATTTGCGGTACGGAGAGAACCCGCATCAATCTGCTGCATTGTACGGAAAATTTAATGAGTCGTTGAAGAAACTGCACGGCAAGGAATTGTCGTTCAACAATATTATTGATGCCAATGCAGCTGTCAATCTGGTTGCTGAATTTGAAGAACCGACTGCAGTGATCATTAAGCATACCAATCCCTGCGGAGTGGGAAGCGCCGCAACACTGGAAGAAGCATACCGAAAAGCATTTGTTACAGATACGAAAGCACCCTTCGGCGGTATTATCGCGGTAAATCGACCGCTGGATTTAAAGGCAGCCACGGCGATGAATGAGATCTTCACCGAGATTATTCTTGCTCCATCATTTGAGGAGGGCGTTCTCGATTTCCTTATGAAGAAGAAAGATCGCCGCATCGTTCAAATTCTTCATTCAACCGTTCAGGGTTACGATATCCGATCCGTTCCGGGTGGGTTGCTGGTTCAGACAAAGGATACCGGCCGCGTGCTGAAGGAACAGCTGAAAGTTGTGACCAAACGACAACCGACCGCTGACGAGCTTGCTGCCATGTTGTTCACCTGGAATGTGGCAAAACATGTTAAATCCAATGCAATTGTCTACGGTGCAAAGGACCGAACGCTGGCAGTGGGGGCCGGACAGATGTCCCGAGTCGATTCTTCTAAAATTGCTGTATGGAAATCAAAGGAAAGTAACTTATCTTTAGAAGGAAGCGTTGTCGCTTCGGATGCGTTCTTCCCATTCGCCGACGGATTGTTGGAAGCAGTTAGTGCCGGAGCAACGGCAGTGATCCAACCCGGCGGTTCGATTCGCGATGAGGAAGTGATACAAGCAGCAAATGATCATAACATTGCCATGGTCTTCACAGGAATTCGTCATTTCAAACATTAAACAATCACTATGGGTCTTCTAGACTATTTTTCAGCAGATATCGCCATCGATTTGGGAACTGCAAACACGCTCGTCTACATGAAGGGCAAAGGAATTGTTCTCAACGAACCGTCGATTGTAGCATTCGACCGGAACACAAAAAAGATCGTCGCCATCGGCAATGAAGCGCGAGAGATGCTTGGCCGGACACACCGTGATATTCGCACCATCCGACCGATGCGGGATGGGGTGATTGCGGATTTCGAGATAGCCGAAGGAATGCTGCGCGAATTTATCAAAAAAATCCATTCCAGTTGGATGCCGAGCCGTCGAATTGTTGTTTGCGTGCCGAGCGGTGTAACAGAGGTGGAAAAGCGTGCTGTGCGCGATTCTGCAGAACACGCCGGTGCAAAGGAAGTCCATCTTATCGCTGAACCAATGGCGGCGGCGATCGGTATCGGTCTGGATGTTGAAGCACCGGTCGGAAATATGATTGTTGATATCGGCGGCGGAACGACGGAAATCGCCGTCATCGCTCTCTCCGGTATCGTCAATGAAGAATCGATCCGCATCGCAGGCGATGAACTGAATAATGCCATCATCCAATTCTTCAAAAAGAACCACAATATTCTTATAGGCGAACGAACAGCGGAAGCCATCAAATGCGAAGTCGGCTCCGTGATGCCGATGAAGGAAGAAGTAACCATCCAAGTAAAAGGCCGCGACCTCGTCAACGGCATCCCGAAAACGACCGAAGCAAGTTCCGTGGAGATCCGCGAAGCATTGAACGAAAATATCTCCCAGATCATCGACGGCGTAAAAATGACACTGGAACGAACTCCTCCGGAACTCGCTTCCGATATTCTTGATCGCGGGATTATGCTGACGGGCGGCGGTGCACTGATTAAAGGACTCGATGAACGGCTCCGGCTGGAAACGAATTTGCCGGTGCACGTTGCAGAAGATCCGTTGACAGCAGTCGTGCGAGGTACCGGACGTGTATTGGAGAATCTCGAAAAATATCAGAAAGTTCTTCTCACCAGCAGAAGATACTAAGCTGCGATGATCCAACGACTCTATCAATATTTTTTTCTGTTTAAAGAGTACGTAATACTCGTTACCCTGATCATTTTCTCCCTTGTCCTGCTCGTCATCAATGATAATCCTCAGGTACGGCAAATCCGGTCATTAACAGTCGGGACGATCGGCGTAATACAACAAACGTTCTCGTTCCTTCCGAATCTTACTGCTCTGCAGCGTGAAAACGAATTACTCCGCAAAGTGAATGTTAATCTGGCTGATGAAGTGAACTTGTTGCGCGAAGCTCGGCTGGAGAACATCCGGCTCCGGTCAATGATTGCCCTGCGCGAAACTTCGGTGGTAAAACTAACAGGTGCGAAAGTTGTTGCAAAGAATCTGAACCTTCTGCGCAATACTCTCACACTGAATGTCGGGACGAACGACAGTGTCCAGGTCGGGAATCCTATCGTCACTGGTGAAGGCCTGGTCGGCAGGATTGTCGCCGTCAGCAGCAGATATTCCATTGGTCAAATGGTGATCAACGTCGATTTCCGTGCAAGTGCAAAGATTCAACGGAGTAGAGTGGACGGCATTATTGCATGGGATGGAAAAACGCTGCTATTGAAGAATGTTGCAAAAACACAGGATGTGAAAGAGGGAGATGCAATCATCACTTCGGAATACAGCAATGCATTTCCACCGGGAATCAAGGTCGGTATCATTCGCAAGATCAGCGAAATACCGAACAGCCTGTTCAAAAAAATCGAAGTCGTTCCAACGGTGAACTTAACACAATCGGAAGAGGTGTTTGTGATGGATTACGTGTCGAGTCTTGAACGGATGGCTTTGGAACTGCAAAAGAAATAGTTACGGCCGCAATTGTTTCAACACCGTTTGCATATCCTCCGGCAGCGCACATTCAAACCGCATCATCATTTTCGTTTGAGGATGAATAAACCCGAGCTGCCGCGCATGCAGCGCCTGGCGCGGCATCATTTCGAGTAAATTCTTCACTTCTGCCCTCTTTTTTCCATCAATACCTCCAACCGCCGTCTCTCGTCCTCCATAAGTTACATCGCCGAACACGGGATGATGGATATGCGAAAGATGGACACGAATCTGATGCGTACGTCCCGTATGAAGATGCAAAGCTACCAAAGCAAGATATTCGAACTGTTCCAGCACTTCATACTCTGTAACAGCATGTTTTCCGTCTGCAATCACCGCAACTTTTTTTCTGTCGCTTTTGCTTCTGCCGAGCGGAGCGTCGATTGTTCCTGATGCACTTTTGAATTTTCCCCAAACTATCGCATGATATTCCCGCTCAGAGGTTTTCGCCGCAAACTGTTTTGCCAGTTTTTGATGGGTTGTTTCATCCTTTGCCACCACTAATAATCCGCTGGTATCCTTGTCCAACCGATGCACAATGCCGGGACGAACTGTTTCGAATTCTTCGTCTTCTTCTGCATGCAATTGCGACAGTTTTTCCGAATGGTGCATCAGCGCATTGACGAGAGTTCCGGAGTAGTTTTTATACGCAGGGTGTGTCACCATTCCGGCCGGTTTGTTCACCACGAGTAAGTAGTCGTCTTCATAGATAATTTCCAGCGGTATCGCCTCGGCCATCACCGCGGGTGGATCAGGGCGGGAAAGCTCAACAGTGATCAAATCGTCCGGCAGTACAACATAGCTTGGTTTCACCGTTTTCCCGTTTACCAACACTTCTCCATTCTTGATAGCCTCCTGAACTTTGGTCCGTGTGGCATTCTCTGTGTGCGACGTAAGATACACATCGAGCCGCTCTTTTGTCTGCCCGGGAGGAATCCGTATTTCAAAATGGTTTTTCATTACACGGTGTGATGAGTTCCGGAAAAAAAAGATGCCCGCGGTCGGCGAGCATCGGATGAAAGTGTTATTTTGTCAATCCGTTATGTGGACGAAGTGGATTCGGTAGAAGAGTCCGTCGTCGCGACAGATGATGTCTCAACGGCAGGCAATTCCTCTTCCTGGTCCACAAACGAGCGATGGAAGATGAGCATCATCAACACACCGACAGAAACGGAAGCATCCGCAATATTGAATACCCAGAACCGTGTCAGATAAAATCCCCACAGGTCAATATTGAAGAAATCGAAATCGATGAAATCGACGACTTTACCGTGGAATAATTCGGACTCTCCATAAATCACCCCGTAGAATGTCCGGTCGATCAAATTGCCGATCGCACCCCCCAGGATCAACGCAAGGGAAATGCGAAACAGAAGCTTTTCCGTCCGCATCACATATAAATACAAAAGAATGCCGAGACTGGCAGCAATAGAGAATAACGTCAGGAAGAGTTTCCCATCGACAACTTCGATACCGAACGCCATTCCGGGATTTTCAATAAAGGTGATCCTGAGAAAATCCCCGATTACCTGAATCGAATTCCCCAGCTGCATTCCCGGCACGGAAATACCCAGCGCCGGGAACTCGATCCCTTTCACCATAAACTTCGTGACCTGGTCAGCGATGACGATAAATACGGTTAAGAAAAGAACTCTCACAATTACATCGATCCCTTCTTCAGATTCTTGCACTCAATGCACAATTGCGCATGCGGTACCGCTTCCAGCCGTGCTTTCGGAATCAGTTTACCGCAATTAATGCAGAATCCGTACGTCCCTTTGTCGATCCGCTTCAATGCATCATCAAGGTAGTTTAAGAACTTCCCTTCGCGTGAGGCAAATAAAAAAGTTTTCTCGCGTTCCATCGCATCCGTCCCCTGCTCCATGTGCGTGGAATAGGTAGAGTTCTCGCTGGCGTATTCCCCTGTTGTCACATCCATCATACTCTCTTTCAAGATCGCGAGCTCTTCCAGGATCTCTTTCCTTTTCTCCGTAATAATCCCTTTAAAATAGGTAAGATCCTTTGCGCCGTATCCTTTGACCGCTTTCTTTTTGACCGGTTTCACAACGGCGGTTTTCATTTTCGCAGCCGATGTTTTCGGATGTGCCGCTTTTTTTGCCGGTTTGGATTTTGCTTTTTTGATGACCTTTTTTGCCATTGTTATCCTTTTTGAAAATGACAATGCAGTGGTTTAGACTTTGGTAATGCTAATCTCACATTGAATACCGTTGATCTCTTCTTTCACAGAATTCCCGTTTACCGATGATTTTTGCAATCCAACGCTGAGTGTCTCACTCATAATGTACGTTGACGACTGCAACAATGCTTCCGATAATTCATCATTCGTATTGAATACGATCGAGATCCGGTCCGTCACTTCAAGGCCCGAATCTTTTCGGAGGTTTTGAATTCGGCTGACAAATTCACGAGCAAATCCTTCCGTCCGCAGTTCCGGCGTGATCTCCGTATCCAGTGCAACGGTTACTTTCCCGTCGGATTCCACAATCCAGCCTTTAATCTCCTCAGCCACAATCTCAACATCCTCGTGAACGATGGTTGCCGAATTCCCTTCAACCGTGATCTGAACTGTACCGTCACTGTTAAGTGTGCTAATCTGTTCCGGCGTAAAGGTACGAATTACTTCGGCAACTTTCGATGTCGATTTTCCATATTTATTACCAAGCGCCCGGAAATTCGGTTTAATCTTATATTTGATGATATCCTGGTCTATTTTTGCATCCAGTTGCTTCACATTGATCTCGTCCAGAATAATATCCTCTACCGATTTTAGAAGGGCATATTCTACCTGATCCTTCACCGGTACCAGAATCTTCAGCAGCGGCTGTCGCACCTTCAGGTTCGATTTCATCCGCATCGCACGAACCAAACCCACGATCCGAATGGCACGATCCATGCGTTTCTCCAGCGCCGGATCGATCGCGGCAGCATCTGCCGCCGGAAGAGCCGCCAGGTGAACGGAAGGTCGTGATTCCCTGCCGGAAACGGTATTCAAATTGCGGAATATCTCTTCCGCCAAAAACGGAGCGATAGGCGCCGTCAATTTTACGATGGCTTCAAGACACTCATACAGTGTTTGATATGCCGCAGTCTTGTCTTTCCCTTTTTCGCTCTTCCAGAACCGACGGCGATTGCGGCGGACATACCAGTTGGACAGATTGTCCAAAGTAAAATCTGCGATTGCGCGCGACGCTCGTGTCAGGTCATACTCATCCATGTATTGTTTGTAGTCCTTCACCAGCGAGTTGAGCGAGGAAATAATCCATCGGTCGATCTCTGCACGTTCAGCAATCGGCACAATCGGTTCGCTAAAGTTGAACTTGTCGATGTTTGCGTATAATGCGAAGAAGGAATACGTATTCACCAACGTGCTGAAGAATTTCCTCTGTACCTCTCCGATGCCCTCCTCATCGAACAATGTGGGACGCCATACAGGCGACTGTGAGACGAGATACCATCGGGTGGCATCGGCGCCGTATTTTGCGATTAGTCCGAACGGATCGACCGTATTTCCTTTGGACTTGGACATCTTCTGCCCGCTCTTGTCCAGAATCAATTCATTTACCAATACATTCTTGTACGCCGGTTTATCGAACAGGAACGATCCGATGGAATGCAGCGTATAGAACCAACCGCGCGTCTGATCGATCCCTTCTGAGATAAAATCGGCGGGATAGGCAGAAGCAAAGATCTCCTTGTTCTCGAAAGGATAATGCCATTGTGCAAACGGCATCGCGCCGGAATCGAACCACACATCGATCAATTCGGGCGTACGTTTCAAATAGGTTCCGGCAGCGGATTTGAAAGCCAAGCGATCGACCGTCGGTTTATGCGGATCAAGCGTTTTGATGTCTTCTTTGGTGAATATCTTTCCAGTCGGAGTTCCGTTTTCATCAAGCCACTCCGCTCCGATCAACTCCTCGAAACTTCCCACGCACTTCATCTCTTTGCCATCTTCCGAAAGCCAAATCGGCAAGGGCGTACCCCAATAACGGTCGCGTGAAAGTGCCCAATCCTTATTCTCTTCCAGCCAGTTTCCAAACCGGCCTTCGCCGACTTCTTTCGGTATCCATTTGATCTGCTTATTCAGATCGATCATTCGTTGTGCATATTTTGTCGTGCTGATATACCATGATGTACGGGCGTAATACAAAAGCGGCGAAGAACAACGCCAGCAATGCGGATAGCTGTGTTGATACTGCTCTTTCTTGTACAGAATGTTTCGTGCTTTTAGATTGATGATGATATCGGCATCCGCATCCTTCACGAATTTTCCTTTGAAGTCCGTTACTGCTTCTTCAAACTCACCGGACTTGTTAACTGGATGGATCGTTGGTAGTCCGTATTTGCGGCAGGTTTGATAGTCGTCCTCGCCGTACGCAGGAGCCATGTGAACAATGCCGGAACCAGAATCCGTTGTGACGAAATTCCCTTCCACCACATACCATCCTTTTTCAGTGACCTGATGGTAGTTGAAGATCCGTTCATATTCTTTTCCAAGCAATTCCTTCCCCTTGAATTCGGCAATCACCACATGCTTTTCTTTCAGCACTTCCAGGCGGGCTTTGGCAAGAATAAAGAATTCTCCTGTGGGACGTGTTTCCTCTCCTTCACCGTGCAGCAACTCCACTTTCACATAATCGATATCAGGATGTACCGCAAGCGCCACATTAGAAATCAATGTCCAGGGAGTCGTCGTCCACACAAGGAAATACGTATGCTGTTCAGTTTTCAATTTCATCTTCACATACACACTGGGATCTTTCACATCCTTATATCCAAGTGCAACTTCGTGGGAGGAGAGCGGAGTTTCACAGCGGGGACAGTATGGTTGAATCTTGTACCCTCGATAAATCATCTCTTTGGTGTAATACTGTTTTAGTGCCCACCAGATCGACTCGATATAATTATTGTGGAAGGTGACATACGGATCGTTCAGGTCGACCCAATATCCCATTTCCCGGGTCAGTTTTTCCCAATCGGTCTTATATTTCCAAACGGATTCTTTGCACAGTTGATTGAATTTTTCCACACCGTAACTTAGGATCTCATCTTTGTGCTTGATGCCGATCTGTTTTTCCACTTCGATTTCTACCGGCAGACCATGGGTATCCCAACCAGCTTTGCGATGGACCTGGAATCCACTCATGGTCTTATAACGGCAGAACGCATCTTTGAGTGTCCGGGCCATAACGTGATGAATACCGGGTTTGCCGTTAGCAGTCGGCGGACCTTCATAAAACGTGTACAGCGGTTTCCCGTTCCGGGAACTCACCGATTCTTCGAAGATCTTATGAGCTTCCCAGAATTTCAGAATTTCTTGTTCAACGGCGGCGTAATTGATTTTATCGGTAAGTTCTTTAAACATACAGCTATATTCTCGCTACAACTTCTTTCATGATTGAGGTCAGTTTCGGTTCTGCTTCGTTCGCAACAGCGATCACTTCCTGCAGTGAAACCGGTTTTAATGAATCGGGAAAACACTCATCGGTCACAATGGAGAAACCGAGGACACGCATCGATTGGTGGACAGCAACAATAACTTCTGGAACGGTAGACATCCCCACAACATCGGCGCCAATGCCGCGCAAAAAACGATATTCTGCACGTGTTTCCAGATTCGGTCCGGACACGGCCACAAAGATCCCCTTTTGCAGTCGGATCTTCAGATCGAGTGCTGCCTTTTCGGCGAGAGTGATAAGCTCACGAGTGTACGGATCTGTCATATCAGGGAACCGCGGACCGAGTGTGTTTTCGTTATGGCCAATCAACGGATTGTCGCCGAGCAGGTTGATGTGGTCAGTGATGAGCATGATGTCGCCTTTAACGAATAGCGGATTCATCCCGCCGGCGGCATTCGAGATCAGCAGCGTATTCACACCGAGAGCTTTCATCACGCAGACCGGAAAGGTCACCTGCTGCATCGTGTATCCTTCGTAATAATGGAATCTTCCCTGCATGGCGACGATTTTTTTGCCTTCAATAGAACCGAAGATAAGTTTCCCTTTGTGGGATTCCACCGTAGAAACCGGGAAATGTGGTATCTCGGAATAATCGACTATAGTTTCGATCTGAATTTCTTTCACTAATCCGCCAAGACCGGTGCCGAGAATAATGCCGGTGACCGGTGTTAACTGTGTCCGTGTTCGAAGGAATTGTACTGCGTCGTTAATCTTTGTCAGCAATGTGGACATTAGAGTTTCTTTAATACATCATCAATTTGAAAATGATCTCTGCCGGTTCCCTGGCTTTGATCCCGTTTATTCATCTCTTCATCCGCTTCAAGTGCTTTTATCAGTTCCACTTCTGAATTGAGAAGCACCTTCAACCGGCTGACGAGAGCTTCTTTCTTTGCGCGAAGGTTCGTTACTTCTTCCTTTGCTCGCATCACTTCCATCCGCGCGTGATCCACGATCTGGCTTGCCTTCAATTCCGATTCCTGAATGATCAGTTCCCCTTCTTTCCGTGCGTTTTCGATCGTCCTTGCGCTGTTTTCCTGCGCCTGCATCAGCACCTGCTGCAGATCGCGTTCCTTCTGCTTGTAATCACGCAGCTGTACCTCGCTTTCAATCCCCATCTCCCGCAATTCCTTTACCTGTTTCAGCAAATCTGCAAATTCTGCCGAAAGTGTATCCAGAAATGCATCGACTTCCACCGTATCATAACCGCGCAGGACTTTTTTAAATTCCTGCTTTTTTATGTCAAGCGGAGTGATCTTCATACAGCCTCCAGATTAATTGATAAGTTTTGTTCGTGTTCCAAAAATTGCCGTCCCGATCCGTACCATGGTGGAACCTTCTTCAATCGCCGTTTCGTAATCATGTGTCATTCCCATTGAGAGCACCTGTAACGGCTTTTTCAGATTTCCGGATCTGTTTGCTTCATCAAAGATCGATCGCAAAGTCTTGAACGATACTCGCGATTCCTCCTTGTTCTCGGTAAAAGGTCCGATGGTCATGAGACCTTTCAACTGCACATTCGGGAAACCATCAGCGATGTGTATTAACTCAATTGCTTGTTCTGGTTTTACACCGAACTTAGTCGCTTCCAAAGAGGTATTTACCTCAACAAGTACATCGATCGTCCGATTGTATTTTTCCGCTTTCTTTTGGATCTCTTCACAAAGTCCCGGACTATCGACTGAATGAATCAAATGAATCCATTCTGCAATATATTTCACTTTATTACTTTGTAAATGACCGATAAAGTGCCATCGTATATTTTTATCGATCAGTGCAGTTCTTTTTTCACTCAATTCCTGCACATAATTCTCGCCAAAGTCCAAAATACCTGCAGAAAGAGCATCAGTAATTTTCCCGGCACCAAAAGTCTTGCTGACTGCGATTAAATGAACTTCATTTGGATTACGGCCGATACGAAGGCACGTTTTTTTAAGATTTTCCCCAATATTTTGAATGTTTTCGGCTATCATCCTTAAAGTATAAGTAGAAGTGGTCTCAAAAATGAATTTTTGACTTGTACTTTGTAAAAATGTCATGTACTTTTCGTACATGGCCAAACGAGAAGAATTATCCGACGAACAATGGGCACTTTTAGAGCCTCTATTAC
>JBAYIS010000008.1:0-129438 GCA_041665525.1 Bacteroidota bacterium
CCACAAAGGTGGCTCGCGCTCGGTATGGAACCTGCAGACGGAAGGTGGCCAGCTCGTTGCCAGCCAGTTGCTCTATGCGTACATTGAATCATCGAACGGTGCAAAGACGATCAAAAAGTTCAGTGTCATAGCCGGCAAATGAAATGAATAACTTTTCAAAATTATTTGTTGTGTTATTCCCTGTTGGGTTACTTTTTCCCCAGTCATTTCAAAATGCGGGATCGACCGGTCTGCAATTTCTGAAAATCGGCATGAGTGCAAGAGGCGAAGGAATGGGTGGGGCGGTTGCCTCTCTCGATGGAGATATTTCACTATTGACGTTGAATCCCGCAGGTATCGGCAACATCAACCAGGTAGGAATAAGTATTCAACATACAAGCTGGGTTGCTGAAACTGACCTGAATTTCATCGGTTTGGTCGTACCTCTCTCCGATCAGGTCAACCTTGCTCTCCATACAACGTACCTCACCACCGGCGGGATTGAAATTACAACGATCGATGTACCGGAAGGAACCGGACAGTATTATGATGTTGCCGACGTTGCTATCGGTCTAACATCATCAATTCGCCTTACCTCGCAATTGACCTTTGCCTCAACAATAAAATATATACAGGAGCGTATCTACGATGTCTCCAGCGACGGACTTTCGTTGGATGCCGGGATGTGGTATGCCACGGGTTTCAACAGTTTGAACCTTGGTTTTGTAATCACCAATCTTGGGTTTGAACAGTCTTTTTCTGGGAAACCGCTGGAAGTACAATATGCACCCTCAGATGCTGCCGAACCAGTAGTCCATGCGCAGCTTCAGACACAGAAATATGGACTTCCATTATCATTCCGTGCATCCGGTTCGTTCGATCTTTTCGAAATGTTCATGGAACGACTGGACGAACACCAAATGCGTGTCGCGATGGATTTTGTTCAGAATGCTGATACAAGGGAACGGGTGTTGACGGGAATGGAATACGGGTGGTCAAAAACATTTTTTGTTCGTGGTGGTTATGCAATCAACACCGATGAACTTGGCTGGAGCGGAGGAGTTGGAACATTGCAAAATCTTTCCGGCACTGATATTCAATTCGATGCATCTGCATCGTCACTCGGCCGTTTTGGCATTTCATACAGGATCGGCATTGCTATCATATCAAATTAAAAGCACCGCGGGACAGGTATTTGGCGAATCCATCACTTCGTTACCTGTCTGTCCAGATTAACGTCATTATTGTCCCCTAGCGAATATATTTGACTCGCAGAATCGTTTATCAGCATGCGTAAGTATCTTATTTCTCTAATATTTGTTTCGTTTCAACTTTTCGCCGGTACAAACGGTACCCTTGAAGGAACTGTAAGAGATAAACAAACCGGCGAAGCACTGATTGGTACAACAGTACTCATAAAGGGACTCAATCGCGGATCAGTGACGAATTCCGATGGATATTACGCTATAAACAATATTCCCGCTGGCACCTATGATGTTGTTGTGTCGTACATTGGTTATCAGACTCTGACGATTAAAGAAGTCCGCATCAGATCAGACTTGAAAACGAAACTTAACCTGCAACTGATACTTTCCACCGTGGAATTGACAACAATGGAAATTACTGCTGAACGTCCACCGATCCAGAAAGATGTTACTGGATCCACATACATCAGCACTGAAGAAACTTTCAAATTATTACCTGTTTCGTCTATTTCCGATGTGATTGGGTTGCAGCCTGGTGTTACGATGGAGAACAATATTCGTGGAGGAAAAACTTCTGAAGTTGTCTATTTAGTAGACGGACTGCCGGTGCAAAACCTGATTGAAGGGGGTTCCGGTTCGGATCTGCCCCAGAGTTCTATTGCGGAACTGTCGGTCCAAACAGGGGGATTCGATCCAGAATACGGGAATGCATTATCAGGCGTTATTAATATCGTTACAAAACGAGGCGAAGATAAGCATCGATTGGCGATCAGAATAGATAAAGACGATCTTTTCGGAGGAAAACAGGTCGATCATAGGAATGAAATCGATCTCTTCGCAAGCGGCCCCGTCTACGGTCCATTGTATTACTTTGCCAGTCTGAACGCGATCCATTCGGATACGCGCTGGTGGCAGGACCTGCAGAACTTTTTTGATTCGCCGTATTCAAAGTCCTACAGCGGATTCGGGAAAATCGATTATTTAGCAACATCAAGTTTGAGAGTTTCAACGCAAGCGTTGTATTCTTTTAGAGAGTGGCGTGATTATGAATATACATGGCGTTTTAATTTGAAAGGACTTCCGATCCGTTCCGATGAAGGGTATCGTCTTGCCGCAATCCTTTCGCACACACTGTCAGAAAATCTGTATTACACTGCCAGTATCAGCCGGTACACCGTCAACAGCGCTATCGGCGAAGGATCTAAAAGTTCTGTTGATACAACGCTATATCAGTGGGATTTTTTTCTTCGGTATATAATGGATGGAAGCCGGTCTTGGTGGGCTGACCGACAGCAGATCCACAATATCGTCAAAGCGGATATGACCTGGAGAATGAATACGCACCACATGTTTAAATTCGGCGGGGAGATGAATTTTCAGGAGATTTTTTCGGACGTGGTGCGGTATGAACCGACAGTCAATATTTTTGGAAAACCGTTCGTCAATAAACCGCTCCTGGATTACAGTACTGACTTCCGGTACTTTCCGAGAATGGGAAGCGCGTATGCACAGGACAAGATCGAATTGAGCAAGGAAGGCATGCTGTTGAACCTTGGCGTTCGGTACGAATTTTTAGATCCCCGTGCGATGCGTCCGCTGGCAGAACGTGCGCAGGCATCGAACAATATCTATGAAACGAAGATCGTCGGCTCCGTTCCTGCAAAAGTGAAACACTTGTTCAGTCCACGAATCGGTTTTGCTGCTCCGTTTGCGGTGAATGGATATCTGTTCATTAATTACGGCGTCTATTATCAATTTCCCTTGTTCGATTATCTTTATTCCGGGTTGAACAACGTCAGTCTGAAAAAAGGATCTGGCGTTCTGGTCGGAAATCCCGACCTGAAACCGGAAGAGACACGGTCATGGGAAATGAGCATAAAATTCGCATTGGAAAGCGGCATTGTCCTTTCCTCGACATACTTTCACAAAGAGACGATGAACCAGATCGATGTGAAAACATTTGTTCCGACAAACAGTTCGGTGGCGGGTGATTATGGTTTTGCAGAATTCGTGAACAATCCTTACGCGAAATCGAGTGGTATCGAATTGATGGTGGTAAAGGATCAAGGGAAAATATTGACAGGTTCCATCTCATATACGTTTATGACCGCCGAGGGGATCAGTGAAAATGCGCGGGAAGGCCTCCAGTATTATCAGTGGGGATTTCCTGTCCCGGCGAAATTATATCCCCTAAGCTGGGACCAGAGGCATGCAGTGAAGATTATTTCCGTATTTGAGTTACCGATGGATTTCCGTATTTCAGCGTCGTGGGTATTCCGGACAGGGAGGCCGTACACGTATTTCCCGTCGGGAGATGGTTTTACTCCTGCCGATCCAACGCAGGTATTCGAACCTAATAATGCACGGATGAAAGGATTTAATCTGCTAAATGTGAAAGCAAGCTGGGGAACGAACGTTTCGATTGTTGATGATTCGCCGATTCTGTTGACGATCTATATGGATGCCAGAAATATTCTGAACACAAAAAATGTCAAATGGGTCGATTCCGCCGGAAGGATTGGCGGTGAACTATCCGACCTTTCTGCGTATGAACCGTATCGCAGGATTCGTGTTGGTGTGAAAATGGAATTATGATAAAATATCAATCACATACAATCCTGATATCAATTGTTACCGCTTTTGCGTTGCTGTTTTTCCCGTCATGTGATGAACAATTTCCGCCGTACTCAATTCCGCAAAACGTTCTGACAGGGTCAATGAGAATAAAAAACCTTGATACAGTGGTTATTTACTACTATGAGGCAGCCGATTATTACTCCACGAACTCAACAATTACTTTAGACATCGATGTCATCAACACTTACGACGATCTTTTGCAGGGAGAGGCGCTGATCGGGGACCGGGTCACGCTGCAGTCATTCGGGAAGACACCTGCCGTTATTGTCATTCCGCTTACCCTTGGTACATTGCGTTCACCATCCGTTTTTCGAGGTTCTATCGCTCTTGCACCGCAGGATACTGCGAGATTTAAGCTTGGATTTTTACCTCTCGACAAAAACCATCAACCCGTCTACATTGGAAGCAGTTATGTTCAGATTGATACGGCAAGGATTTACGGACCAATCGAATTTATCGCAAGCGCCGATATCCGACTTTTTGAACGCGTGCAGTCGTTTCACATTAGCAATCACAGATTTAAAGTCTATTTCAAGGAATACAGACAATAAAAAGATTTACCTATAAACCCATCCCACAGTCGATTTTCTGATAACCGATGATTGAACGGCTTTATAAATTTCTAAAAACTCAGAGAATGTAGGAATGCGGAATTTCTTAGTTTCAGTGGAAGGATTGTTCAAACGTCAGTAGGAACTGGTAGGCTTCTAGTGACACTTTGTAGATTTCCAGTTTGTCCTGCCCTCCGGGTGTTTGATGCAGATATAGTAGAAACCGTTTTCCGTTTTGTTAGATACATTTTGACTTTTTAACATAACCTCACCTTTACGAAAGTGTTGAAGTTACAGTAGAAAATCCTGAGAGAGGTGGACTAAGAAGTGAATACCGTTTTGTATACCACAATATAATTTTTATATAATTTGTCTGTGGGCCAAAAATTGTGGAATTTGATAACTGCAGAATTGTGGAATTGTTTTGTAAGAGATGTTCCATAAAACGACAATTTCACAATTACCCAGTTTGGCAATTGTGAAATTATTTTGTACTCCCAACGGGAATCGAACCCGTGTTACAAGCTTGAAAAGCTCGTGTCCTAACCCCTAGACGATGGGAGCATGGAATTGTGAAAATTAAAAATTGGTGAATTGTGAAATTGTTACGATCCCATCTTGTATAAACTTCATTAATTTTTATTCTTTCTTGCCGTTGTATATGAGGCGGTAAAGATTGCCGTCAATTCCGCTGCCTCTTTTGCAATCGTGGAATATTGCTTTTCCCCGATATATCCTTTCCGAAACAACAATTCAAGCCAATACTGAGTTTCATCTGCTTCTTCCTGAACATCATGCATTTTGGAAATAAATTCAGCATGTGAACGGGATCGACAGGCGGCTCGATAATTTGCTCCGACCGATGTTGCAGACCGGATAACCTGCCGGGCGATAATATCGGAAGATCGTTTAAATGGCAACGCATCCGCTATTTCAATAATCGCAAGCGCTTGTTTTTTAGATCGGTCGATCAATTCCTGTGAGCGTAATAACGGGTCCATGATTCCTCCTATGATTTTTGACAGAAGTTTCACGGTCGTTTTTTACGAGTGGAACCGTAACGACCTGCAAGAGCAAGACGCATGAGACTGGAAAAAGGGAAATTCCACAGTTTGGCAATCTCTTGGGGTGACCAGTGGGATTTGAACCCACGACCTCCAGGGCCACAACCTGGCGTTCTAACCGACTGAACTATGGCCACCATATAGACTAAAAACCACGCATTTGCGTGGTTTTTAGCATAACAATATACAAAAAAATGAATGACGAGGCAAGAATAAATCTCGCTGATTGTGTGCAGAAAATATTTATAGAATTGCTTTGTGTTCAATAACAAACTTCAAAAGGGCATTGGGTCCGGTTATTCCCAGCTTATCGCAAATATTCGACCGGTGCCGCTCAACGGTTTTCGGGCTGATGAATAGGAGTTCGGCTATTTCCTTCGATGTGTTATTTTGCGCGATCAAATGCAGCACTTTGCGTTGCATAGTTGTCAATTGCGAGATGCCGGATCGAACATCCGATGATAGGTCGATGCGCTTCGACCGTTTTATAAGATATCCGGAGATCGTCGGCGTAATGTACTGTGCGCCGCCGGCAACTGTTCTGACGCAATCGATGATGTCCGCTACCGCAGAATCCTTCAGGATGTATCCCATCACTCCCAGATCGATCGCCATATTGAAAAGATCCTCCTGATCGTACATCGTCAGGATGATGATATCCGTATCGATGTTCCGGCGTGACAGCTCTTTCACAACATCCAAACCTTTCCGTTTCGGCATGTCCATATCAAGCACGGCAATGTCCGGACGGTGCTCATCAATTGCGCGCAATGCTTCGTCACCGTCGCGGCAGCTCTTCAGTACTTCGAATGTCGGTTCCGTTTCGATGGCCTGACATAATCCGTGCAGGAACATGGGATGATCATCGGCAACGATCAGTCGTATTTTAATATTTCTCATTCTCTTGTGTTGGTAATGTGATGGATACGGTGAGTCCTGCATTGGAGGAAGGGAAGGATGATGAGGAAGTGTGAAATGCGATCGTTCCATGCAGCATGGTAATTCGCTCTTTCATCCCGCGCATTCCCAACCCAACATGTTCTTTTGTTGAGGGATTGGATAATCCTTTTCCGTTGTCACATATCGACATTTTCACGATTGGTCCGGTCCGTCGGACCATCACCGACGCCTCTGTGGCACCGGAATGTTTCAGAATATTGTTCAAACACTCCTGTACGATACGGTAGATGTTAATCTCCTGTTGCTTGGGAAAGAGCCCATCAATCTCGTCGATCTCCTGGGTGAACGTCACGGATGATGCATCCGAAACGGTTTTGATGACGGATCGGATCGCTTCGGTCAGACCAAGCCTGTCCAATTGATATGGATGTAAATTATAGGAAATCTGGCGCACCTCGGCAAGCGAATCGGAAACAACGGAAGAGATGACATCCAAATGCTGCTTTGCTTCGGAATTACCCTCGACAGTGCGCAAGCTGAGAAACAACCGATTCTTCACCACCAATAGATTCTGCCCGATGCTGTCGTGCAGCTCCGTAGCGATTCGTTCGCGGTCCTGCTCTTGCTGCCGGATCATCTGTCGCGAAAATTCCTGCTGTTGCAGTTGTTCCTTCCGCAGTAATTGGAAACGGCGTTTGATGGAGAATGTCGCAATGCCAAGCACAGCAGCCGTTATTCCACCCAAGAACCACCATGTGCGATAGAATGGCGGAAGGACGACGATCTGCAGTGATGCTTCGGATGCATTCCACACTCCTTCGCTGTTCGTGCCGATCACCCGGAATGTGTATGTGCCGGGATCGAGATTTGTATAGGTGACGGAGTGCCCTGTGCCCGGTTCGCTCCAATCATGGTCAAAGTCATCCAAACGGTACCGGAAAAGATTTTTTCCGGGGGACGAGTAATCGAGTGATGCAAATTCGATGGTGAAAATGTTTTGTTCGGGCCGCAATTCGATAGAATGGGTAGACCAGATCGAAGACGACAACGGGAGAGCCGGTGGGTAGGAGACTGAGCGATTAGAGATCTTCAAATCGGTGAAGACAACGGCAGGCGAAAATGAACGGGGATGGATATTTTTTGGATCAAAACTGTTCCAACCGCCAATTCCCCCAAAATAAAATTTCCCATCTGCATCACGGTAATATTCAAATCGATTGAATTCGTTGTCCTGCAAACCGTCGCTTTCATCGAACCGTGAAACCATTGTCAATGCGCGGGGATCGAATGTAAAAATTCCGTAGTTGCTGCTTATCCATAATTTTCCATCCTCTGCGCCAAGAATAGCGTAAATCACATTGTTCGGCAAACCGTTGCTTGAGCTGAATCGATGGGTGACTGTTGAAGTCTTTGTGTCGAACCGGAGCAGTCCGCCCCCATCGGTCCCCAGCCATAATCGTGAAGCATCGAATGGATCGTTATGGATCGCCAGGACAAAATCATTCGACAAGGTGCCGGGATCCGCTGCGTTTTTGCGGAATTGAGATACTTTTTTCCTTTGCTCATCAAATCGCAACAAGCCCATGCCGGAAGTGCCGATCCAGTGAATTCCAGCCGAATCTGTGCAGACGGTGGTGATGGAAACATATTCCGTTTTATTCACGATCGCAGCAGGCTCATCGATGTACGCCGTCAAATCGAACGAAGTAAAAGTTCCGGACGTTTGGTCATATCGTGCCAGTTTCATATCCTGTGCAATCCACACTGTGTTGTTTTCATCAAGAATAATCCGATCGATGAACGGAAGCGGAATGCCGCGTGCAGGATCGTTTAATCCAAAACGCAGTAATTGGTCCCGGACAGTATCATACCGGAACAAAGCAGCACCTTTTTCAAAGAACCAGAGCATCCCATGGTGATCTTTCACGATGCTGAAATGGTCCAGCGGAGGTTCGGTGATCTGAATTGTTCGGTGTCGCTGCAAACGTTCAAGATCATTTCTGTTGATTTCAATCGCCATCCTGCCCGGTCGTTTATTGAATCGCTGCACTTCCGGATTATAGCGGATCACTCCAAGGCCTCCGTCCGAGATCCAAAGGATGCCGGAGCGGTCGAGAAAGGTAACTGTCGATCCTTTATTAAATTCCGTGGAATGCAGCTGCCGCGTGTCGGGATCGTACGTTCCCGAACCGGAAAAACCGGAGGCGAAAAATTTCCCCGGCACAGTTTCGATCATGGAAATCCCGATCCAAGATTCCGGACCCGGTACAATCGGATGGTGATCGAATGTCTTAGCAGAAGTGATGTACCGATCATAACCGAACTGATGGCCGAACCAAATGTCGCCGCGACTGTCTTTGAAGATACTTTCCAAACGGTCGTTGGCGGGGGCAGCGGTACCGCCGCCTTTTAAATAGTGTGTCGTCGTTTGAGTTATTGGAGAATAATGGAACAATCCCCTTCCTTTGGAAGCGATCCATACGGATGAATCGCTTTCCCAGAAAGCAGCTTTAACGATATAAGAAATATCTTTCGGTTTGTAGGGAAATGCGCGGAACGTGCCCCCATGGGGATCAACGCTGCCGACGTCCCCTTTTGTGGTGATGACGATAAGTGTTCCGCGGGGACCGGCGTAAATCTTTTCGATATGCTCCAGATTCTGTTCGAGTGCTCCCGCAACGGAAAGTTGAAGCGCGCTGAATGTCATCGACGTCCGGTCGAATCGATTCAATCCGCCACCGCCGGTGCCGATCCAGAGTGTGCCGGTGCTGTCCACACAGAGCGAATAAATATTGTTCGAGGAAAGGGAGGTTGTATCGCCGATGCGATGGCGAAAAACACGGAAGGTGTATCCGTCAAAACAATTCAATCCATCTTTCGTTCCGAACCATAGGAGCCCGTCATGATCCTGCGCAATGGTGTAAATAAAATTCTGAGAGAGGCCGTTCTTAATGGTGTATCGCTCAATGGCCGGTAAATTCTGTACCATGAGGAACGAAGAAATGAACAATGCAAATGCGCAGGGAAGTATGTCTCGTAATGGAGTTGGTAAACGCATGGAGTAAAAGAAAGATAGAAAGAAGGCGATTGAGATGCAAAAAACATGTTGTTGCCTCATTCCATCGCTCCGAACTCGTTCCACCGAATAATTCCGCGATGTGTGGAATTGCTCAATCAGAATTTCGGCTTTCAAAGATGCTGAACTGCCGCAGTACGATTGAACTTTTCGAATAGTGTGCAAATTCGATTGGCGAAGAAGAAGTGTAAAAAATCATGTCCGGACCGATGGAATCGGCCCGGACCGTGAGGATGAACGGCCGATCATTTGATCAGCTGCATTTTTTTGATCTGCATTTCATTGCCAGCCCGCATTCTTATAAAATAGATGCCGCTGGCAAGCTGTGAGCCATTAAACGTTGTTGAATACCGCCCGGCTTCTTTCACGCCGCTCTCCAGTTCTGACACCAACCTGCCGATGGAATCATAGATTCTCACAGTAATGTGAGAACGGACCGGAAGATCGTACTGGATGGAGGTTGAAGGATTAAAAGGATTCGGGAAATTTTGATGAAGCGTCGGGCGGCTCGGCATAAGCGCAGAACCGCTCTCCACTTCCTGTGAATACGCGAATGTTCCATCACGATCGACCTGTTTCAATCGATAGGCAAACCTTCCCGATGGAACATTGGTGTCGGTAAAGGAATATTCGTTCGGAGCATTGCTGGTGCCGTTCCCTTTTACAAATCCGACATTTTTCCAGTCGTCATTGTTCGAATTCCCATGGTTGATTGATCTTCGTTCAATTTCGAATCCATAATTGTCCGCTTCTGTTGCTGTTTTCCAGAGTAATTCAATTTTGTTTCTCTGCAGCACTGCCGTAAACGAAACGAGTTCCACCGGAAGTGCGACATTGTACGGATCGCTGACGACGGTAAAATTTCCGTATTCAATTGTCCCTACGTAGTCGAAATTACCGCCGAGATACACTTGCTCCGTTGCGGAGGAAAAGAGAATGCTTTGCAGGTCGGCATTAGTCAGTTGCGGATCCCACGTTGTGGTGATTCCGTCTGCATCGATTGCCGCTGCACCTGAACGGGATGCTCCGCCGATGGTGGTAAAATATCCGCCGGCATAAACAACGCCGTTCGGCGATGTTCCAATGCACAGCACATCACCGTCAGCATTTGGATTCCATATGGATAGATTTTTTGTCGAACGGTTGAACGAGGCAAGATAATTGCGCGAAGCGGCATCAATAGTTGAAAATCCGCCCGCTATGATAATTTGCGAACTGGTTGTATCAATGTCGTTCACATTGCCATTCGGGACGGGATTCCACGATGTCGCTTTACCCGTTGCGGTATCAATCGCCGCCAATTTGTTCCGAGATGAGTCGCCGATTGATGTAAAATATCCTCCGACAAAAAGGGTCGAATCGACGATCATCAGATCGTTGATTCCTCCGTTCGCATTTATCGTCAGGGATTGCAGCGCTCCGGTTGTTGCGGTGACAGAGGCGAATTCGGTTCTTGCTGTGCCATTCACCGATGTGAACGAACCGGTCATGTATATCGATTCCCCTGCTCCAAGAATGTTTGTTACATCATTGTTTGGCTGAGGATTCCAAGCGCTCAAGGCCGCAGTTCCCGTATCCACAGCAGCGGCATATGCCTGGGCTGTTGCATTGACGGAATCGAATGTGCCGCCGATGTACAGCCGGTTCTCTAAAAGAAAAAGTGATTGAATATCAGGAGCGCTTCCGATGGATTCGTCCGTTACTTTCAGATGAGCATCCCAATCGATGAGAGTGCCGCTCGCTTCGTCAAACTTCGCAACGCCGCGCCGTATTTCTCCGTTAGCGATTTTGAAGAATCCGCCGTACACGATCAATGCTCCATCCACAATCACCGAGCGGACATAGTCGGTTGCACCCGGATTCCATGGCAACACCATCCCTGTTCCTGTATCGACCATTGCTGTATAAAAGCGAAAATCGTCGCCGATCTTTGTGAAACTTCCCCCCACAATAAGCCGCGAGCCGGTAATTGTCGATGCGTAGATGTTGGCATTAGGGTGTAAGTTCAATGCGGTCGGTTGACCGGTGGAAGTATCCACCAGTGCAAGATTCGTGCGAATTGAATCATTTATTTGTGTGAAACTTCCGCCGACACATAAGCGTGGTCCGATCTGAGACAATGAATATACAGATCCGGTTACATTGGCTGTCCAGGAAAGCAACGATCCGTCGCTTCGACTGACTGCGGCAAGATTTTGACGCGACTGTCCGTTGACACTGGTAAATTCCCCGCCAATATAGACGACATCACCGGAGATGACGATGCTGTTCGCCGCGATTGCATTTCCCGAATTATAGAGAGTCGGCGCCCATGTGGAGACAAGCGATCCGCTGGTATCAACGGCGGCGATTCGTGAGCGGTTGGTGCTGTTCACAGTACTAAAATTTCCAATGGCAAAAATAGTATCGTTCACATAGGCAAGCTTCCATATTGCACTGCCAAAAGTTGGGTTCCAGGGGAGGAGAGATCCGAATGCGACAGAAAATCCTGCATCGATCGAATGATCAGCTTTGATATGTGCGATATTCGTACGATTGACTCCGCCGATCTGCGTGAATTCGCCGCCAACGTAATATCCTCCGCTGCCGTCGGAGATCACGGCATACACTACTCCGTTGCATTGGGGAAATGTCAGCGATCGATCTCCATTGACCGAATCGACCTTGATGACGGAACCGGTATACGGCCCGACATATTGAAAATTTCCGCCAATATAGATGCTGTTAGTTTGTGCATCGCGAAGGATCGTGCTCACCGTTCCATCCGTTTGCCAATAGTTCGTATTTGCTGTTTGGCCGAAGACACCATTCGCTGCAGTCAGCAAAAATATGAACAGAACGACGCAATGAAGTCTCATAATATTATTACTCCTGATGATGATTGATGAAATGTTGCCCCTGAACTTGTTCAATAATTGCGGAGATCTCCGACAATGACTCTTTAAGGAGAAAGCCAAGCGCTCCCGCATTGCCGGCGGCCAGCCGAAGCTTATCATCATTATAATCTGTGACGATAAGTACTTTTGCGTGAGGAAATGTTTGCACCAATTGCCGTGTGGCGGTAATGCCGTCCATCTGTTTCATCCGGATATCCATCAACACCCAGTCTGGATGAAACTCACGGAAGAGATCAATGCTTTCGCTCCCATCGGAACCTTCCATGAATTCATTGGATTTGGTGCCGAGCATCTGTTTCAACGTTTCCCGCATATTTCGATTGTCGTCGACGATGAGATATTTCATAATTATTATCTACTGTGGATAAGATCAAAAAGAGACCATCTAATCTCAATCCGTGGTGTCACCCAATCTGCATGGGTGTTAACCTGCATGACGAAATCGGTATTCTTAATGGATGATCAGAAGAGTCTCTCATTGGATAGCGATATTGAAGATTTGGAAAAGCAGAAATGAGAGGAAATAGCCTTTTTCAGATTAAATAATGCGATTTGCAGACTATCACGGAATAAATTCCTTGACTATTCTTGATTTATGGGGTACCATGTGGAAGCCCTTCCGTGGAGGATAGATATGGTTTCAATACAAGTAATTCCCTCCCTTGAATCGAAGTAACGAAATAATCGGACGATTTTGCACCCTTTATTACTCATCCTTATAGAGGGAATAGATTAACTATACAAGTCCCGTTCTGTTATACTTATAATGATTGCAAACCTCTACGGAATGATTTGATGCCGAAGCCAGTATTGTAAAACACTCAAGAAGGTGCTCTATGAAAAAATTTTCTTTTGTTTTTTTTCTCCTCATCACGTCGACGTTATTCTCCCAAACCATCCCCGTTACGTTCCATTTTCGACCCACCTTTAAGGATTTTACCGTCCTTCGTCTGGTGGGAACGATGAATGGCTGGAATAACGCTGATCCGGCATTGGAAATGTCCGATCCGGATGCAGACGGTGAATATACCATCACCATTCCATTGAATGTCGGTACCGATTACATGTATAAGTTTTGCATGGATGCAAATTGGGGACTAGCATTCGGTGACCCCGATAATCCAAGGATCAATACGAGCGATAATGATAATGCGATGCTGCTGGTGAAGGATCCGATGATTACCTACCTGTTGCCGAGGGATGTTGATTCAAATAGTAAGATGTATGTCGATACATCGAAGTACGGAAATCCCATCAGAGTGATCATCAATAATTCACCTGACAATCCGATCGATACCACGAACATGGTCGTTTCGATCGATGGCGTGCCGATTGCATCGCCGTCGCAATATTATAATTCTGTCACCGGTGAATTTATCTTTACACCGAACCCTCCGTTGGAAACAGGAAATCATACGGTGAACGCATCAATTACTTCCGCTGCAGGAAACGATGCAAAGAGCTCCACGTTTTCCAGAAATCCCAATCAGGTTATCGTCAAAGTCCCGGTGGATTTTTATTATGATCAGAATAATCGCACCGTTACATTTGCTCAAACGCTGTGGAATGTTGCTGCTGTCGGCAGTTTCAACAATTGGAATGATGCGTTTCATCCGATGTCCGATCCCTCCGGCAACGGCGTCTGGGAAACAACAGTGATGCTGGAACCCGATACCATCGAATACAAGATTAAACTGAATAAGATCTCCTGGGAAAATGATCCGGACTATCCGGTGATCAATCTTGGATCCGGCAATAACCAGCTTGCAGTGATCGCCGATTCGGCCTCTTCGGTGAAACTCCTTTCTCCGCTGGAGAACACGACGTTTCAGCACGATACAACCGCAACTTTTTCATTCCTACTTCGTCACGGCGCATTATCGAAGGGGATCGACACCACGACGATAAGTGTTCTCTATGAAGGAAATCCCGTATCATTTACATACCATGCCGATCGGACAGTAACAGCGAATATTCCTTTGACCGGCGAAGGCCGGCATAGAGTCGATTTCTCTTTTACGAACTTGGAAGGGAGCACCGCACATCAGGTCTATTCTTTCGGTATTATTGGCAATGCAAAAGGAGTAATGGCGATTGACGGTATCGGAGATGAACAATATACCTATCCTGTCGGAGTAACATCAGGATCAGCGGATATCCTCTCCGTGGCAATCCGGGAAACGGCCGGCCATGATTCACTGAAATTCATTCTCCATATGAAAAGCGTCGATGATCGGACCCGCATTGGATTGTTGATCAATAATCCCGCTTCCGGATTTGTGAACGACCAGAGACAACTGGACATCAAACTGCCGGACTGGAATGGTCAAGGTGTATTTGCATCGATTGGCTTTGCGGGAAACAGTTATCACAATGCTGCAGTGGAAAACAGGTTCATGATCTCCAACAGTCCGGTAACCTACAGCCCGGATTCAATTATGGTGAATGCCGACGCGGTTGCGACAAACAGTATAGAATTCACCGTCAGTCTTGCGTTTCTCGGCCAGCACATGGGCGGATGGACCGAAGAGCGGGATTTCGCCATCTGGTCCTATCTTGCTTCGGATGATCACAGCGGAAACAGTGTGGAAGTGGGAGCAACGGAAGGGGGAAGCGATGCTGTAGAAGATCCCGATGTGTACGATGCGGCGTTTATCCGCAGCACGTTTTGGCAGAATAGAATTCTCCGCAATTATGTACCGGCCGGAACACGGTTAGCGGTGTTCGACGGGACCGGACGCGGATTGCTTCCATTGACCGCCGCGCAGATATCGGACAGCCTGGCGAACAAAATCACTTACATCTCTTTCTTAACACCGGGAGTTGATTACTGGTATTCCAATGTCACAGTCCATGGTTTCATCACCGATTCCTCCATCACGACCATTTCCTTTATCTTTAATGGAAATACCACAGACCACAATATCACCGGTGGAAAATTTTCTATTCCCGTTGTTCTGAACGAAGGAAGCAATACCGTTGTGGTGAAAGTGGTGGATACCAATGCCATTACGACAACATCCAAAGAACTTGTGATGACGTTTACACCTGATAAGAATCCGGCAGTTGTTGTCACGGGAAAAGCAAGCGGAAGGAATATCACACTTTCCGCAAAAGCAACATCTCCCATCGGTCAGGCGTTAAGTTACGCGTGGAGCGGTGATGCGAAGAATCCTCAAGCAATCTCTCTGGTATCAACCATAGACAGCGTCAGCTTCCTGCTGCCCAAGGTGAATGGAGAGTATCTCTTTACTGCGACTGTAACCGATGCGATGACCAATTCCTCCTTCGCGAAGATCGCCGTCAAAACGATCGGCGATTCTATTTATGTCGCATCCGCCGATGATAATTACCATGCGGACTGGGTGGATTCTGCGGTCATCTACGAGATCTTCCCCCGCTCATTCTCTGATCAGGGAGGATTTCAAGGTATCACTGCGAACATTGCAAAGATCAAATCGCTGGGAGCGAATACGGTGTGGTTCATGCCTGTGTTCGACGGGCCGACCGTTCATGGATATGAAATCAATAACTATTTTGCGCTGGAAAGCGATTTCGGCACAAACGCTGATTTTGTGAATATGATCGCAGCGTTGAAACAGAACGGCATCAGGGTGATTCTAGACCTTGTTGTGAATCATACCGGTATCGGCCATCCATTCATGCAGAATGTGTTCAAGTATAAAGCATATTCTCCCTGGGCAGATTTCTACCTCTGGTCCGGTGAGCCGGGTGTCTCCGAGTACCAATATTATTTTAACTGGTCGTCCCTGCCGAATTTGAACCACAATAATCCGGCTGTGCGGAAATATTTTATTGATGTCTCGAAGTACTGGGTGGAGCAATTCGGCATCGATGGATACCGGTGCGATGTTGCCTGGGGTGTGGAAGAGCGGAACAATCTGTTCTGGAAAGAATGGAGAACCGCGGTGAAAAGCGTCAATCCGGGCGCTTATCTGCTGGCGGAAGGTTCAACCGCTGATCCCGTATTGTACCAGAAGCGATTTGATTCCGCGTATGATTGGGATCTCCGCTCGCAGATGATCAATGTGCTGAATGGCTCGAACACGCTCGGCACCATGCACGCTCAAGTCATGAAACCGACCACGCCGTTTGGCAGGCCCTTCCGGTTTGTGGAAAATCACGATGAAACGCGTGCCACGGCGATGTTCGACAGCAAACGTTCATTACTGATGCATACCATTGTCTTTACGCTCAATGGAATTCCGCTTATCTATTCGGGCGCTGAAGTCGGTGAAACCACACAGCGCAACATGATCAACTGGACCGATCCCGGAAATGTTCATCCGTATTTCGAACGATTGGTGAAGATCAGAAAAGAGTATATCCACAATCCGGTGATAGCCCGCATTCAGAATTCGGATACCGCGTCTATCTATTCCTATTCGTCCGTCAGCAAAACATCGACGATTGTGACAGTGGCAAACTTCAAAAATACGACCCCGACGGTCACGTTGGATCTTACTACACTTCCGTATGACGGATCAAGCACATATTATCTGACCGATCTGTTTACCGGAGCTGTCACAACGGTGCTGCCGGCGGATCGCAAATCAATACCTATTTCACTGACAAATTACCAGGCGAGAGTGCTCTATTATGGACTGACGCCGATTGTCGTTTCGGTGGTTGAAGGCCAGAGCGAATTGGTGCCGCAGGAAATGGTGTTGGAACAAAACTTCCCGAATCCGTTCAATCCATCAACGACAGTACGCTTCGGTTTGCCTTCACTCAGCCGCGTGAAGCTTCAAGTATTTAATGTGCTTGGACAAGTCGTTGCCGAATTGGTGAACGGTGAGCTTTCTGCCGGATGGCACGAAACGACCTGGAATGCATCAGTCTCCTCCGGAATATATTTCTGCCGTCTGGAAACAGCCGATGTCAATAATCCGGGAAGCCGCATTGTTCAGGTAAAGAAAATGCTTTTCATGAAGTAACAGCCGGTTCTCAAGTAATATTGGTTGTGCAAAGCCGCCTTACCAGCGGCTTTGCTGTTTATGGAGTGCGTTCGCCTTAATGAGCATGAACTCCTATTTTCTTTTCATTCCGCGATCCCGATGCGATTCTTCTCGTTCCCAAACTCAGTGGGAACGTTATGGAAGCGAAGCTCTGCTTCGCAGACAGAATGAAAAACGGTTTAGAGAAATTAAATCCGATGAAGAGATTCAACAGAGTGGCACTCCCAAGCAGAATTGGGTACGAGAGATCTGCTGAAAAGCGGATTCCTCTATTTCTGCACACCCGTATCTTCGAGAATTTACTTTCCGTCTTCTATTTTCTCATTCCACCACGCATCAATCTTTTTCCCGCTCCAAATAGTGAAAAGGAAGAAGAGCATCCCCGCCAACACATCCACCGCATAATGATATCTCAAATAAACAGTCGAAATAATCAGCAGAGATCCGACCACAAATAACCACCAGCGAATCTTCGTCCCTGCCGTAAAGGCAATATACATCGCCACCAGCGTTAATTGCGTATGGCCGCTTGGAAACGCATCCCGATGGACGAATGCAGCAGGATCGGCAGCACCAGCAGGAACTCCTCCGCCCGAATTGATGAACGCCCTCAAATATTCTGTGAGGAATAGACCGGGCAGTTCTGCATCGGTCGCATAAAAATTATGCAGCGTGAACCGTGGACCAATGGCAGGAAGCAGTAAATACCCTATATAAGAAAGATAGAAACCGTACACCACCAGCATAGCACCGGAATGAAAGTCGGTTGTATCCTGCCGCCGGTATAATTCATAAAACAGTGCAATAAAGAAAAGATAATACGCCGAATAGGAGATTTGCAGAATCTCGGTAATGATAGGATGTGCGAATTGTGAGATCCACTGCGTCGGATTGACACCGAACATTGTCCGATCAATCATGATCAGGACATCGTCATAATCACGCTGATGGATGGGATACGACATTGAGGATGCCTGCGTGTAGACGATAAGGATGCACGGAACGAGATACCAATGCCGTATAAAAAGCACCGCCGTGTTGCTCTTCTTGCCGAAGCGGTGAACATGCCGAGCGCTGGTAAAAATGATCAGGCAGAGCAGTATGTTTAACGGAATGAAAAGCAAGACGTTGTCGATTCTGCCGGCAACAATCGTTTGCAGTACGATGAGGAAAAGAACAAATACCAGTGTCACAAAATCAGCCGATGAAAGGAATGGGAATCGTTTCATGGCGGATCACAACAGCAATGAGAGAAAGAGCGTTGCAAAACCTAAAAAGGAGATGAAACCGAACGCATCTGTGCAGGTGGTCACCAGTACAGCCGAAGCCAATGCCGGATCGATCTTCGCCCACTTCAATCCCAATGGCACGAGCGTTCCCATCAAACCAGCAATAAACAGATTCGTGATCATGGCCAGGCACATCACTACGCCGAGCATGATGTTTCCGTAGAAAATTGCGATCACGGTGCCGGCAAGAAATCCCACCAGAGTGCCGTTCAACAATCCGACGGAAATTTCTTTGATGAGAGCTTTTCGTGCGTTGGAGAAATCGACTTCGCCAAGCGCAATGCCGCGCACCATCAGCGTAATGGCCTGCGTCCCGGCGTTTCCTCCCATCCCCGCGACGATCGGCATCAGTGCTGCCAACACGACAAGCGATTCGATGGTGGAATGAAAAATATTAATGATGCTGGAGGTGACCAGTCCGGTGAAGAGATAAACCGACAGCCACGGAAGCCGTTTGCGGAGAGAGACCAAAGGAGGAGTAGAAATACGTTCGTTAGTCCCCACGCCGCCCAAACGGAAGATATCTTCCGACGCTTCTTCTTCGATAACGTCCACAATATCGTCCACCGTGATCCGTCCGACCACCCGTCCCGAAAAATCGATAACGGGTGCGGCGACCAGATTGTATTTTTTGAAAATATTGGCGACCTCTTCCTGGTCTACATCGGTCTTCACGCTGATAATGTCGGAGTCCATCACTTTATAGATCCGCCGTGCAGGCGAAAGTAGTATCATATTGGAGATTGAAAGTGATCCGACAAGTTTCTCGTTTTCATCCACAACATACACGAAATATAAATGTTGTCCCTGTCCTTCCTTTGCCGCGCGCCGCACCGCCTGGATTGCTTTCTTTACGGTGTCCTTCTGATTCACCGTAATAATTTCCTTCTGCATGATACCGCCGGCGGTATTTTTGTCATACTGCAGAAGTTCCTTCACATCCTGCGAATCTTCGGCGCTCAGATCTTCCAATACCTCTTCCGCCTTTTCATCGGAAAGTTCGGAGACGATATCCGTCGCTTCATCGGACGGAAGTTCCTCAACGATATCGGAGATCTGGCCGCTTTGCAGTGTTTTCAAAAAATGTTCGCGGTGATCGTCGTTCAGTTCGACAATTACTTTTCCCTGTTCCTCGGTGGTAAGCAGGGAAAAGAGATATTCGCTCTCATCAAATTCCAATCGGTTGATGATATGCGCGATATCGGTCGGGTAGAGATCGTTGAAGATGTTCTTAATCAGGAAGTCGGACTTCGATTGGATGAGATCGCGCAGATCCTCCATCAGTTCATCATCGACTTCAATCAGTTCCTGGGAGGCGTAATTCACATCAGCCATCGGCATCCTCCGTTGCTGTATTCAAAATTTGAGGGGCAATGTGGGCCAGTTCGTTGCTCAGCTTCACAAAATCGGCGACAGAGAGTTCTTCCGGCCGTAATTCAAGGTCCACGGAAAGGCGATCAAATTCTTCTGTAGGAACATCCAGTCCTTTCAGGCCGTTACGAAGCGTCTTCCGGCGTTTGCCGAATGTACCCCGGACAATTTTTCGGAACAGTTGTTCGTTCGTCGCTTTGTGTGGGAACGGATGCTCAAAATCCAGATGAAGGATCGCAGAAGAGACATTCGGCACGGGGAAAAAGGAATTCCGGGAGACGGCGAATTGCATTTTTGGAGTGCTGAAATATTGCAATAGTATAGAGAGAATGCCGTATTCCTTCGTCCTGGGTTTTGCGACGATCCGTTGCGCTACTTCTGTTTGCATCATCACTAAGAAATCCTTTACCGCAGGGAGGGAATCAACTACATGGAAGAGAATCGGCGTGGTGATATTATAGGGAATATTTCCGATCAGCCGGAGCGGCTGCCCGATCTGTGTGCGCAGTTCCGTCAGAGAAACATTGAGAATATCATTATGAATTACGCTGATTTTCTCGCCGAATTGCTCCTGCAGCATCGGCGCCAATTCGTTGTCCAGCTCGATAACGGTGCAGTGCGGCAGGGACTGCAGCAGTAGCGTGGTGAGTGCACCTTTGCCGGGACCGATCTCTACTACTGAATCACCCGGTTTCGGATCGAACACCCGGACGATCTTCTGCGCGACATTCGCGTCCTGAAGAAAATTTTGGCCGAGGGATTTTTTTGCGCGATGCATCATACTTTTTCCAATGAACGAAGTGACAAAACGTGAATGAATATAACGAATGAGCAGACCGATTTCAATGCACGGTGCCGATTCTTGCCTCTCTCTCATTTTCTTTTCATATTACTTCAAGACTATGCAGAAGATCTCTAATTTCATACGATCGTTGAGCGAAAAGGATAATCTGGCGGCAAAATGGATAATTCTCGGCGTCTTTGTCGTTCTTGTCGCACTGATGTTCCCGCAGGGATTGGCGGTGGAATCCGCATATCCCGCAGGGATGATCTGGACCGAGAACGATCTCTACGCACCGTTCGCATTTCCAATCTACAAGGATGAACGGGAATATGAACGTGAGCGCGAACTCGCCGCCGGAAAAGTCTATAAGGTCTTCGAAGAACAGCCGGATATCGCACATGATTATCTGGACTCCTTGCAGCATTTTTTTGTTACTCTCCAGACCATTCTTGACCGTCGCAAAGGAGATGAACAGGAGATTAAAGAAGCACTTGTGAATTTCCCCGTTCAGTTCCGTGAAAGTGAATGGCAAACGCTGTGGTTCCTGCGGAATGTGGAGCGGCAGCCGGGCAAGAAGGTTCCGAAATACTCGTTCGACAAACTCCGCCGCGACGTTCTGCTGGTAGTCAACGGCCTCTATCTAGAAGGGATCGTCGATGTGCGGAAGTCTCAATACCGGGACGATGAATTGATCGCACGGAGAAAAAAGACGAACGAACAAATCATCCCCCTGAAGCGAATGCTCGACCGGTATGAACTCGGGAAGGCAGTGCAGCAGACCTTCATCACCGGCTTCAACGGAGAAAACGATACCGTTACCGTAGCGGTGAAAATCGCGTTGACCTATCTGATGCCGAATGTCATTTACCAGCGGGAACAAACCGAAAGGGAGATCCGTTTTGCCGTGGACCTGGTGCCGCGCACCGTTGGCGCCGTGAGTGAAGGGGAACGGATTATTGCCAAACGCGAACGGGTAACCGAAGAGATTAAACTGAAACTCGATTCCATGCGGAAGGCAAAGGAAGAAAGGGGGGCGGGGATTAATGCGTATGTAACGTTCATCGGCAAATCCATGCGGGTGTTCGCTATCGTGTGGATGCTGGCGATGTATATCTATTTGTTCCGGAAACGAATCTATCATGACAATGTCAAACTGGTCCTGATCACCGTCCTATTCTTCGTTGTTGCATTCATCGCGTTCCTGACCGTACAAAATACCACCGAATTGCCGCTGCGATATCTGATCATTATCCCGGCGTTATCGATGATGTTTACCATCATTTTCGATTCGCGTATCGCGTTCTATTCTACCGTGGTAATCTCCATGCTGGTGGCGGGCATTCGCGGTAATGATTATGCCATCGCTCTGTCTTCGCTCGTTGCTGGTGCATTTGCCATTTACACAGTGCGGGATATTAAGAAACGGACACAGATATTCCGTTCTATTATATATGTTTTTATCGGATATGCCATTACGATTGTCGCCCTGGGATTGGAACGGTATGAATCCTTGTCCGTGCTGGGAAATCAACTGCTCGTCGCATCTTTCAACGCGATCCTTTCCCCGGTGCTGACGTACGGCTTGTTGCTGTTCTTTGAAAAGACGTTCAAAATTTCCACGGAACTGACCCTTGTGGATCTTTCGGATCTAAACCATCCGCTGCTCAAGGAGCTTTCCCACAAAGCGCCCGGCTCGTTTCATCACAGCGTGAGCGTGGCAACCCTGGCGGAATCCGCAGCAGATGTGATCGGCGCCCACACACCGCTTGCGCGCGTCGGCGGATTGTATCATGATATTGGAAAGATGTTGAACCCTGAATCGTTTGTTGAGAATCTTCTGGGAACCGAGAACAAACATCGCACAATGAGTCCGCGCAAGAGTGTCCGTGTGATTGCGGCGCATATCGAGGACGGCGTGAAACTGGCGCAGCAAAACAAGCTGCCGCAGGCAGTGATCGACTTCATCCCAATGCATCATGGGACGATGCATGTCGGGTTCTTTTATGAAAAAGCGCTTCGTCAGAAAAAGGCGAAAGGAGAAGTGAACGAGAACGATTTTCGCTACCCCGGCCCGCGGCCAAATTCAAAGGAAACCGCTATCGTAATGCTTGCGGACGGTGTGGAAGCTTCAACGCGATCTATTGTGGAGCCGACCGTGGAAAAGATTGAAGCGAATATCGACTCGCTGATAAAATTGCGCCTGTTGGAAGGGGAACTGGATGACAGCACGCTGAATCTCCGAGATCTGAACAAGATTAAAGAAAGCTTCCTGAAAATTTTGATCGGCATCCATCATTCCCGGCTGCGTTATCCGGAACAGGAAAAGGATTCTCGTTCGGAAGCGGACAAGTCAGCATCCGCACCGGCAGCACAGACCCTGCGTGCACCTAAAGTGGCTACGGAACGACGGTTGCAGCGCACCATCGATTCCATCGATCAGAAATGAAATTCGACACGCTCTCCTATATCCGCTTTATTCAACTCGAAAAAAGTCTTGCTGGCAATTCCGTAGAAGCTTACGAACGGGATATCCAGCGGTATGTCCGGTTCCTGCAGGAACAGCATGTCGATCGGTATGAACAGGTGGAGGAGGATCATGTAGCGAAATTTATCCACATGCTGCGGGATGCGGAACTCTCTCCGAAAAGTATCGCACGGAACATTTCGGCAGTAAAAGGACTTCACAAGTTCCTTTTGGGGGAGAAGAAAACACAATTCGATCCGACGCTGAATATCGAGCTGCCAAAGAAAGGAAAACACCTTCCGGACGTTCTGAGCGTGGAAGAGATAGACCAGATTCTGGATGCTGCGGATCCTGCAGCGACAACAGCAACACCGTTGGTGTGGCGGGACCGTGCTATTCTGGAAACGCTGTATGCAACAGGAATGCGTGTCTCCGAATTAACAGGGTTGACTCAGTCCAATGTGATGGCGGATCAGCAAATGGTACGAGTGTTTGGGAAAGGATCCAAAGAACGGCTGGTGCCGATCGGTGATTCTGCATTGAAGTGGATCGATGATTACGTTCGCCGCGTCAGGACGGAATTGATCCGTACGAAACGATCGAACGATATTCTTTTCCTGAATTTTCGCGGAGCACCAATCTCTCGCGTTTCCGTCTGGCAGATTGTCAATACGTATACTCGCCGGGCCGGTATCACCAAGGAAATTCATCCGCACACGTTCCGCCACTCCTTCGCGACACATTTGCTGGAAGGTGGAGCCGATCTCCGTTCCGTTCAAGAGATGCTCGGACATGCGGATATTTCCACAACACAAATCTACACCCATATCGACCGTGAACATTTGAAACAGCAGCACAAACAATTTCATCCGAGAGCATAGATCCGACAAAACATGAAAACACCGGCGGCACGAAACAGAACTCTGACACTCTCCGCAGCAGAGCAAGCGAAGTTTAAAAAAAGATTGCTCACGCTGACAGCATCGGCCTCCAGTTCATCGGTGATCGGCAAAACAATCCTGCAAAGTGCCGAGAGCGCCGCTGTATTCTTGCCGGACCGGTTTGTCGATTTACTTTTCCTGGATCCGCCCTACAATCTTACAAAAAAGTTTAATATGGAAACATTCCGGGCGTCATCGCATGCTGTCTATGCAGAGTGGATGGATACCTGGCTTTCCAAATACATTCATGTATTGAAACCGACGGCATCAATTTATATTTGCGGCGATTGGCGCTCTTCGGCATCCATTTGGGAAACGGCATCGAAGTATTTCATCATCAGAAACAGAATCACCTGGGAACGCGAAAAGGGACGCGGGGCAAAAGCAAACTGGAAGAACGCATCAGAAGATATCTGGTTTTGCACTATGTCGGATCAGTTTACATTTAATCTGGATGCGGTGAAAGTGAAACGGAAAGTGATCGCACCATACACCGCAAATGGAAAACCAAAGGATTGGAAACGGACCGATGAAGGAGATTTCCGCATGACTCATCCTTCCAATCTATGGACCGATCTGACGGTTCCCTTTTGGTCGATGCCCGAAAATACCGAACACCCGACTCAAAAGCCTGAGAAATTGTTGGCGAAGATCATACTCTCCGGGACGAAAAAAGGGGATGTCGTGCTCGATCCATTCCTCGGCTCCGGCACCACCTCCGTTGTTGCAAAAAAACTGGAGCGCCGGTATGTGGGAATTGAAATTGACGAAAAATTTGCTTCTATTGCGGAGAAGCGTCTCGAACAGGCAGAACACGATTCTTCCATTCAAGGATTCACCGACGGAGTGTTTCGCGAACGGAACTCGTAATGAACGTTTTCAATCGACATGGGCACACGCTCTTTATGACAAAAACGGTATTTCTGCTGACTCTGTTACTGGCGTGTTCCTCCTGCCAGAAAAAAAAGACAGTCGAACAAAAACTGCAGCAGGTGGACAACTATGTCCCGCCGGCAGCGGATTCCGGGAATGACACCACGCAAAGCTATCTCTCTCCCTCCGACGTATTCAGTGACCGATCTCAATTCAATAATGCGAATTTTCAAACAGTGCAGATTAAGTTTCGCGGAATGCGGAATATCTCGTACCAGATTTCTCGATCCGACAAGGCGCCGTTGACGATCGTGGTGGAATATCTGTATGGTGCATGGAGCAGCGGTGACACGGTCTCCACGGCAACACGAATTCTGTTATATGTGGAGAATGAATTAATCTATCGGAAAGCGGTTCCGTTGGATTTTACCGATGCGGTAAACTTCTCGTCCGTCCGGAAATTCGATTTCACTGTGCTGTCTGTGACGGAAGGAAAGGCGATTTTCTATTATTGGTTCGACAAGATTCGCGAAGACGGAACATCAATAAAAGAATACCATGCGGTCAGCTCGGACCGGGATGGGGTCAGTAACGAACTCTCCGGCGATCTCATCCGGATCGGCGGCAGTTACGAAACCGTGCGGTTTCTGAACGAGAACCGACTGAAAGCCAAAGTCTCCCCGAATCCCCGGTATCCGTATCTATCGGTCGACATGATATTCTCCATCGACTGGAAATCTTGCGCGGCGACTCTCGATGTTCCGGAGGATACCGTCTTTGCCGTTTCCGATCAGCCTGCACGGTATTTCAACAGTAGAATAAAGCTCTTTGCGTCGCCGGAACGGAATGCCGCGTTTCGCGAAACGAACTTTCGCCGGTTGACACAGGCAAAAATGGAACGCATATTCATTCCATCCATGTTCGACGGAACGGCACTTCAAAGGGACCGTATATACATTGTGTTCAATAAAACGTTTTCGGGATGGATCAATTACGAGACAATGATCTTCGAAGAGATCATATCCGAAAATTAAATTTTCTCCATACTGAAAGGAAAATCCCGCTTAGTTCTTTCAATTAAGCGGGATTTTTTTTATCATTAAGGTAAACACATACGGTGTGGTGGTTTCCGGTCCCGAGCGTGTCTCGGGTTTGTTATTCTTAGAGGGTGACCGCGGCAATTCTGCGGCGGTACGGGCAGCACCGGCAAAAAACAATATTATGATAGTCATGAAATTCGGCGGCACTTCTGTGGAAGATGCCGCTGCCATTCGGAATCTGACGGAAATCGTCAAAAAAGAACTCCCGCGAAAACCGGTCGTCATCGTGTCCGCGTGTGCCGGCATTACGAACCAGTTGCTGCTGACATCGGCGCTTGCTTCGCAGGGACAAAAAGAAGAGGCGTTGAACCAGGTGGCGGCGATCGAATCCCGGCACAAGTCAATCGTGAAAGAACTGTTCGACGATCATCTGGCAAAATTTTTGAATAATCGTCTTGGAGTGTTGGCGGACGAGATCGCAGGTCTGGTTGGAGGCGTTGCCGTGCTGGGAGAATTGACAAACCGCACGCAGGATGTATTCGCTGCGTATGGCGAACGGATGTCTTCCTTCATTATTCATCATTACTTTGAATCGCAGGGATTGAAATCCTTCTGGGTGGATGCCCGGACTTTCATGATCACGGATGACAATTTCACCAAAGCGGCGCCGAATTTCGATCTGACGGAGCGAAAGCTGCGCGAGATCGTCCAGCCGAAAGTGGAAAACGGATATATCGTCATCTCTCAGGGATTTGTCGGAGCGACAACCGGCGGTGTGACCACCACCATCGGACGTGGCGGATCGGATTACTCCGCCGCGATCGTTGGGGCACTTCTGGATGCGGAAGATATCCAGATCTGGACCGATGTGGACGGGATTCTTTCGACTGATCCCCGGCTGATCGCTGAAGCGAAGAAGATTAAAGTGATGTCGTTTAACGAAGCATCAGAAATCGCCTACTTTGGGGCGAAAGTGCTTCATCCTGAAACGATTCTTCCGGTGGTGAAAAAGAATATTCCTGTGAGGGTTCTGAACTCAAAGAATCCAAGCGCTCCCGGCACTCTCATCGTCGCGAAACCGAAGTCGGGAAAGCGCTGCATTGTGAAATCGATCGCTTACAAGGAGGGGATCACTCTCATTAATATCGTTTCCTTGCGGTTGGTTACAGCAACGGCATTTCTGGAAAACGTCTTCAATGTCTTTCATAAATATCACACAGTCGTGCATACGGTCACCGTTTCAGAAGTGAGCGTCATGGTGACGATTGACAATACGTTCAATCTGACAAACATCCTGAAAGTATTAAAACAGTTTTCAACTGTTATCGTCAGCGAAAAGAAAGCGATCGTCAGTATTGTCGGAGACAATTTGCGATCGACGCCGGGACTTGCAGTGAAGGTCCTGGCACCGATTACGGACGTGAATATTAATATGATTTCTCAAGGTTCTTCCGAGATCAATTTGAATTTTGTGATCGATGAGGATCAGGTGAAGGATGTGGTTCTGCAACTGCATAAGGAGCTGTTTGCCGATGCATCCGTCCATCCCGAAATTTTTGAATAACAAACGGTCCCCGGAAAGGGACCATAGAAGAGACTTACAGTGGAATATTTTCAGTATCGAGAAGGTGAACTGTTGTGCGAGGATGTTGCGGTTCGCGACATCGCCGAAGAGTTCGGTACGCCGCTCTATATTTACAGCAAGCAGCAGTTGATTGATAACTTCAGATCAATCGATCGATCATTTACCGATGTTGAGCATACCACGTGTTACGCACTGAAAGCAAACAGTAATCCGGAGTTACTGAAGATTCTGGTGCAGGAAGGGGCCGGTGCCGATGCCGTTTCTGCAGGCGAGATCCATTTTGCTTTGAACGCCGGATTTGCTCCCTCGAAAATTACGTTCGCCGGCGTGGGAAAACAGGACAGTGAAATCGAATTCGCGATTTCAAAGGATATCTTT
Organism: Bacteroidota bacterium; assembly: GCA_041665525.1. GTDB lineage: Bacteria > Bacteroidota > Ignavibacteria > UBA10030 > UBA8401 > UBA8401. Next base: position 28,014 of record JBAYIS010000008.1, read on the forward strand.
TCCTTCAACGTGGAATCGGTGGAAGAACTGGATGTGATCAACGAAATCGCCGGTCGGCTTGGTGCGAAAGCACGCATCGCTCTCCGAATCAATCCCGATATCGATGCCGCAACGCATCCGTACATTTCCACCGGTCTGAAGACGAATAAATTCGGGATCGATATCGCCGTTGCAGCAGAAACATATACCTATGCCGCATCACTGCCCAATATTTCCGTTGAGGGAATCCATACCCATATCGGTTCGCAGATCATGTCCCTCGATCCGTTCACGCAAACCGCGCAGAAGGTCGTCGATCTTGTTGCCGGTCTCCGGACCGCAGGTATCGCCATCCGCCATATCGATTTCGGCGGGGGCTTTGGCGTCTCCTATAAAAACGTACTGGAACATCCGCTGCTGCCGAAAGAGCCGTTGGCGCACGCCGATGCATCGCCGGGAAACAGCGCCTTCATCACCTCTGTGCTGCCGATTCTGAAACAAGCCGGATGTGCGCTGGTTATTGAACCGGGCCGCTCGATTGTAGCAAATACCGGCATCCTGGTCACAAAAGTATTATACCGCAAACACAACGATGTAAAACAATTCGTCATTGTCGATGCCGGAATGAATGATCTCATTCGGCCGAGTTTGTATCATGCCTATCACCAGATTGTCCCGCTGACACTGCAGAACAAAGGACACGAACTCGCTGATATCGTCGGCCCTGTTTGTGAATCGGGTGATTTTCTCGCGCGGGACCGCACGCTGCCGGTCGTTCATCGGGGTGAATATCTTGCAGTGATGACTGCAGGCGCGTACGGTTTTTCGTTAACATCACATTACAACGCACGTCCGAATGCGGCGGAGATACTGGTAAACGGAGAGAAAGTGCGTGTCGTGAGGGAACGGGAATCGATCGAAGACCTTCAATAACGGTCGTCTTGCAACCGTAAACGAAGGAACGTTAAACGGCAGCAATGCCGGAAAGAAAAAATCACAATTACGAACTATCGAGGTATTCTATTATGAAATTATATGATGTTATCGTAGCCGGCGCCACTGGGATGGTCGGCAGAAAAATGATCCAGGTGCTCGAAGAACGCAATTTTCCTGTCGGGAATCTTATTCCGCTTGCATCAGAACGCTCCGTAGGAATGGAAGTTCAATTTAAAGGAAAATCATACCCGGTTGAACAGCTGACACACGAACGATTATCGCGCAGGGATGCGCAAATCGCTTTGTTTTCAGCCGGAGGTTCGACCAGTAAGGAGTTTGCACCGACTGCGGCAAAAAACGGCATTCTGGTGATTGATAACAGCAGCGCATGGCGGATGGATCCGGAAATTCCGCTGGTAGTGCCGGAAGTAAACCGTGCAGATATTTTCAAACATAAAGGGATCATCGCAAATCCGAACTGTTCCACGATTCAGATGGTGGTGGTGTTGAAACCGCTGCATGACCGTTTTAAGATCAAACGAGTGATTGTTTCAACGTACCAATCTGTCACCGGTGCGGGACAGAAAGGATACGATCAGTTGATGAAAGAGTGGAATAAGGAAAAAGTCGTAAGCGGAAAATTTCCGCATCAGATATCTTTTAATCTGATTCCGCATATTGACGACTTTGTCGAGAACGGCTATACGAAAGAAGAAATTAAAATGATCAAAGAAACGCAGAAAATCATGGGTGATCAATCGATCGCCGTTTCCGCCACCTGCGTCCGTGTACCCGTCATCGGCGGACACAGCGAATCGGTCAATATTGAATTTGAAAATCAGTTCGATATCGATGACGTGCGCTCCATCTTGAGCAAAGCACCGGGAGTAATCCTTCAGGATAAACCGCTGGAGAAACACTATCCGATGCCGATCTTCGCATACGACAAGGATGAAACCTTCGTCGGACGAATCCGCCGGGATGATTCCGTGAAGAGCGGATTGAACCTGTGGATCGTTTCGGATAACATCCGCAAAGGCGCCGCAACGAATGCCGTGCAGATTGCCGAAGAGTGGATTAAAGGGAAATAATGGCAATGATGAAATAGTGAAAAAAAATAGTACGGAGCCTCCCTTCAGGAGGCTTCGCTATTTTAAATCTGAGGAAGCGCCGGATGGTGTAGATTTCAACGTCGATTTCATTCCTTTCTTCTTCATTTCCAATTTCCTATCTTGTCACGCTTTCACTGAACAGCGTCATCAGGCACTGTCCACAGAACCGATTCTTCCACGTAATGATCGAAGACGAACTACTATGACCACGACCAATGACCGTCCCGTGCATTCGCGGGAATTCCGTACCCGCCGTGCACTCAACTGGCTCACCCTCGGTTTCACGTATGCGGCAATGTATATGGGGCGCTATAATCTTTCATTTGCCAATAAAGCGCTCTCCGATAAATACGGCTGGGACAAGACGCAAGTCGGTACGATCATCACCGCTGCGTTAACCATTTACGGTATTTCGGCTCTCTTTAACGGGCCAATTGCCGACAGGATCGGCGGTCGAAAAGCGATGCTTATCGGAGTGTTTGGAGCTGTTGTGTTTAATATTGCCTTCGGCATGGGAGCATACATCGGAGTGCTCGGTACCGGCGGCTTGTTGTTGGGATACTTTGCTACTGTCTGGGCGTTGAATATGTATTTCCAATCATACAGTGCGTTGGCACTGATTAAAGTGAATTCAGGGTGGTTTCATGTCCGCGAACGAGGCGTCTTTTCCGCAATCTTTGGTTCGATGATCCAAAGCGGACGGGCATTGATCTTCGTCATCGGCGGAATTGCCGTTGCGATATTACCGTGGGAGTGGGTCTTTTTCATTCCTGCCGCCATCATGTTTGTTATGGGGATTATGACTTTCTTTTTCGTGCAGGACCATCCCCTTGATGCCGGATTCGAGAATTTCGACACCGCTGATGCCTCCAGCGGAGATACGGAAAAAGTCGATATGAAATATCTCATGAAGAAAGTCTTTACAAATCCTGTCACCCTCACTATTGCATTGGCAGAATTCTGCACTGGTTTTGTGCGCCATGGATTTGAACAATGGTTTCCGCGCTATATGCAGGAAGCGCAGCACCTTGCACTTGATTCTGCCGTTTTTCAAAAAGGTGCTCTTAGTGTGGTCATCGCCGGGATTCTCGGTGCGTTTGCCGCCGGGACGGTATCAGATTGGGTCTTTAATTCGCGTCGTCCTCCCGTCGCATTCATCGGGTATACAATTCAAATCATTTGTCTGGCGGTCGTTTGGTGGGCACCGGGCGTCGACTGGATTATTGCAGCGTTCGTTGCGAATTCGTTTGCCATCAGCATGGTCCATTCAATGCTCTCCGGAACTGCGTCGATGGATTTTGGCGGACAAAAGGCTGCCGCATCGGCAACCGGATTGTTTGATGGGATGCAATACATTGGCGGTGCTGCGGTCGGGACCGGCATGGGATGGATGCTCGAATCGTTCGGATGGGGAACGTGGGGACCGAGCATGATCGGATTTGCGGTGGTTGGTGCGGTGTTAATGCTGAAACTCTGGAATGTTGTGCCGCAAAGATCCGGCGCAGCTCACTAATTTTTTTACAGCAGTTCGGGATTAATACCGTCCCGGTTTTTTCTAAGGGTCTTTGAAATGTGGAAATCTACTGAAGGGAGCACTGCCCGGCTGATCCAGCTGTGTGCTGGATACTTTTTCTTTTATATTATCACCGGAATCACTGTGAAATATTTCACCGGAAGTCCCGCCCTGGGATATCCCGGAATGAAAGAGGTGGAATATCTCGTCTACAATACTGTCGGCGGTAATTTTATCGCATTATCTGTGGTACTGATACTTGGATGGTACCGACTAACTTCGAATAAGGTCGTCGTCTGGGGTCCGCTTCGGTTTCCGCAAGAGATCATCTATATTATTCCCTCCGGTATCTGCACGGCTGTCGTTATTCCTACCACCACGCTGATGTATCTTTTGCCGATCTCGGTAATGGTGGCCATGGTCATCATGCGGGCGAGTGTGATCATCATCAGCAGATTGGTGGATGCTGCGCAGATTAAGCAGGGTATATTGAAGAAGAAAGTGTATTGGGAAGAAAATATCGCTGTTGTCTTCGCATTGTTTGCGGCCGCAGTCAATCTGGTCTATGTCGGTCCGGGTGATTTTGATTTTGTCCATTCGCCGGCCGCAGTAACAATTCTCAGCAGTTATATTGTCGCCTATTCTATCCGCATCTACATTATGAACTACTATAAAAATACCCGTGCACAAGGAGTGAAGCTGGATAATAAGGGATTCTTTGCCATTGAGCAGATCGCAGCTTCAGCGGTGATGATAGGGGCAGGAATTGCAATCTATCATGCTGCGGATTGGTTCGGAGCGGTTGATGAACAGTTTGCCATCTTCCATACTGCTATTGCGGACCCGCAGTCGATGTGGTTCTGGGCGGTGATTGCAGGTTTTGCTTTCGGTCTTGTCGCATTCTTCTCCGTGTTTATTTTCATGTTCAAAGGAAGGACGGCGACGTTTGCAGGATTAGTGAACCGATTGACTTCGCTGGTTGCCGGAACAACGGCGACACTGCTTTCGTATTTTCTCTTTCAGGGACGGTTTCCCAAACCGCAGGATTGGATCTCGCTGATCTTTATTCTTATTGCGGTCGGATTTCTGACGCGGGCGGAAAAGAAACGAATAGAAGAATTGAAACAGGAAAACGCAATTTAAATGTGAATACGTATAAGTAGTAGGACACTTATAAAGTGTCCTACTACTTAAAAATAGGGGTCGTACTGTTGCATGTAATTGAAGGTGTAGGACACCTCCGAGGTGTCCTACACCTTCTCTATTTGTATAAAGTTAAATCCAAAACTCTTTTCTAACTGTGGAGAGAATTTCTTTGGAATATGTGATGAACTCGTCTGAATTTTGAAAATATTGACAGTAAAATTCAGTGTTTGTCAATTTGTCAAGCTCCATTCCGGCTATAGATCTATAACTGCTATATTTCCATTCTTCCAACGAGTTCGTTATTCCCGCCCGCAACGAATTCTGATGAACGTAAGTTATCACCGTCAAGAGATATCGTTCATCGGTTATTTCTTTCGTTTTTGTGTGAGGTTGGAATAATGATCCATGTCGGTCAAATCGCTTTGGTATAACTACTCAAAAGAAGACCGATTGCTTTCTGAATGGACACTTCGTTTTCATCTTGTATTTTGACAATGAAATGAAAATGAGTAGGCATCAAGCAATAAGCTATTGAAATGACGTGAGGAGAGAGGTAAGAATAAAATTTTGAAAGGAAGTAAGAATAGTTTTCATCTGATTTGAAAACTAATTCGTTATTGTTGGAACGGTTGTAAAGGTGATAATATTTACCCTGTTCAAAGTGCATGCCATTAATATATAACAGGTGTAGGACACTTCCAAAGTGTCCTACACCTGTAAGATCAACTCACTTCTTTAAACTCCACAATTTCGCAGTCGCCTTCTCCAATTCTGTTTCAATCATTTTTGAATCGTGAGTTTTTTCCGGCATGTTGTCGAACACTGCGTACGGTATCTTGTGTCCGCGGATTTCGATGTGCGTAGGATTCGCCGCTTCGATCTTTTCCCAATCGTTCGTCTTGTAATAGAACTCCATCTTTTCATCCGGTAAGGAGTGATAGAGGATCGAATCTTCCTGCCCCGGACGGGCGCGGCGGCGATTCTTCCGGACCGATTCTTCGTAGGGAACTTTGATATAGACAAGCGACGCTTTGCTGAGCATCTCGTCGGAAAGGAACGACATGGCGTTCATGATGCCATTCTCTCCCCCGCGGGCAAATTCTACCAACGATGTCATCTTCGAATGATAGTCCGCATCTTTCATTACTTTCTTTTGATAATCCAATGCCAGACGTTTCATATAGAGATCCCAGATGTATTGGTCTTTGAACCAGTATTTTTCATCGCTCCAAACACGCGGCTTGCCCATTTGTGACATCAGGTCGTCCAGTTCGAACGTTTCCCACACGTAGGTAAAATCGTCCAATTCTTCAAAGTTGGCGATGTGGAACTTCTCCAAACGGACGATCGGGTCGCATTTCTTTAAAAAGTCGATCACTTCGGATTTTCCGGCTGCGGGCCGGCCGGTGATGATTAATACAGGAAAATGATTGATTGCCATAACAGTCTCCAAAAATAGTGCAGCATGAATTGGTTTGCAGCAGATGTAAAATTGGGTAGAAAGATACAAAGAAATATTCTATTTTTGAACGGCAAAGATTTACTATTTAAAAACACTTGGACTGCCATGACCGTGTATGAAATGATTTGTGCATTGTTGAATGACAGAAAGTTCATTTATAGAACTGTACACCATCAACCAACATACACTTCCGAAGAATCTGCCCGCGCGCGCGGAGAGGATGTTTCGATCGGCGGGAAAGCAATCGTCATGAAAATCGATGAAGGATTCAAGCTCTTCGTGCTGAGCGCCAAACAAAAAGTCGATTCAAAAAAACTCAAAGAACATTTCAAAGCGAAAAGTATCCGCTTCGCAACAAAAGAGGAGTTGATGGAATTGACTGGACTTGTTCCCGGCTCCGTCCCTCCGTTTGGTCCACCGATTTTGAATATTCCGTTGTTTCTGGATCCATCTATTCTTGCGAATAAAAAAATCGCATTCAATGCAGGCTCATTGACGGATTCGGTTATCATGAACACCTCCGATTATCTCACCGTGGTTGACGCTGAACAGTTTCCCTTCTCGCAACAATAGTTCCCTCTGGCAAAAACAGAGTTTAGGCAGTATATTCTTGCATTCTATCAATGAAAGAAAATCAATGACAATTGTAAATCGCAGCTTGCTGTTTCTTTTTCTATTTTCTTCTGTGTCATGGACACAGCGCACACGTCCGGAACGGACCTCATACGAGGAAACCTCCCGCTATCAGGATGTAATGGAATTTCTCGATGCTCTGAAAATGGACGGTGTCACGATGAAACGAACATGGTTGGGATATTCGTCGCAGGGCAGACGTCTGCCAATGATCGTGTGCGGTGATGTGGCCGGTACCGATCCCGAATCGATCCGGAAATCCGGTAAACTTGTTGTCTATATTCAGGGAAACATCCACGCAGGCGAAGTGGAAGGGAAGGAAGCGATATTGGAACTTCTCCGCGAATTGAGAGAGGGGAAGCATGCTGAGTGGAGAAGAAGACTCGTGCTGTTGATTGTCCCCATATTGAATGCAGACGGCAACGAGAATATTAGTCTCTATAATCGACCGTGGCAGTATGGACCGATCGCAGGAATGGGGCAACGTGCGAATGCGCAAGGCCTCGATCTGAACCGCGATCATATGAAACTGGAAACGCCGGAGGTTCTTTCGTTTGTAAAAATGCTGAATGACTATGATCCGCATGTGACGATCGATCTCCATACAACGAATGGTTCATTTCATGCGTATCACATTACGTACAGTTTTGCATTGAATCCAATGGTAGACACGGGACTGGATACATACACCAGGAAGGTATTCTTTCCGAAAGTGGAACAGAAAATGACTGCGATGAAATGGCGGACACACCGGTACGGTGATTATCTGGAAAAGACTCCTGCCGGAATACCGGGATACTTTTTCTGGGCAACCGAACCCCGTTTCAACAGCAATTATGTCGGTTTTCGCAACCGGCTGGCGATTCTGAGTGAATCTTATTCCTATATCAGTTTTCAACAGCGGATCGCCTCAACGAAAGCGCTTGTAGTGAGTATCCTCGATGTGGCGAACGGCAATTCGAGCGCAATCAAAGAAGCCGTATCCGCTGCCGATGCGGCAGCAAAGGAACTGGTGAAAAACGATTCGCTCTGTGTTCAAGCCGAGGTGATCGAATCGAACAGCGCTCAGGAAATTTTGCTTGCCGCGGTGAAAGAAGAGCGCAATCCGTACAGCGGTGAAGTGATGTATCGAATGAATGAAGACAGCATAAAAAGCATCGTGACATCCGAATTCTATGCAACCCGCGCGGTGAAAAAAGCGAAAGTGCCTGTCCGGTATATCGTTCCGGATTCGCTCACTGACGTCGTGCAGTTGCTGCGGGAGCATGGAATAAGAGTCGATACGGTGAAAAAGTCGCAGCGGTATGTCGTACAACGATTTGCAATTCGCGGGAATAAACAGGCGGAACGGGAATTTCAAAAACACAAAATGCGAACGCTCGAAGGTGCATTCGAATCGGCGGAGCTTTCCGTAGCGGCGGGTTCGTTCATTGTTGAAATGGATCAGACGCTGTCTCGTCTTGCCTTTGCTCTGTTGGAACCGGAATCGGAAGACGGTGTGACGGCATGGAATATGGTGGATAAAAAGTTTGGAGAAGGAAAATATTATCCTATTCTCAAGGTCATCAATTAACGGAAAGGTACCGTATGAAACAAATGCTTTGTATCATGCTTCTTGGCTGTTCGCTTCTGTTTGCACAGTTCCAATATCCTGTCACATCCAAATCGGATCAGACCGATGCCTATTTCGGCAAATCAATTCCGGATCCGTACCGATGGCTGGAGGACGACCGGTCAACAGCGACGGCAGGCTGGGTAAAATCGCAGAATGATGTGACATTCGGATATTTGGAGAAGATTCCATTCCGGAATAAGGTAAGGGATCGGATCACTAAATTGGTGAACTATCCAAAATATGGAGCGCCATTCAGAGCGGGGAAGAACTGGTATTTCTATAAGAACGACGGATTGCAAAATCAAAGTGCATTATACATTCAGCGCGGCTCTTTGGAAGCAAAGGTGGAACTCTTTCTCGATCCGAATAAGCTCTCGGGGGATGGTACCACTTCGCTTGCCGATGTATCGTTCAGCAAGGATGGAAAATATGCAGCGTATTCAGTCTCCAAAGCCGGTTCGGACTGGCGAGAGATCTTCGTGATGGATGTGAAGACGAAGAAACTGTTGAAGGATAAAATAGAGTGGGCGAAATTCACCGGAATCACCTGGCGCGGAAACGGTTTCTATTATAATCGGTATGATATACCGAAGGATACCGGCGCCAAACTCTCCGCTTCCAATGAATTTCAGAAAGTCTACTATCATGTGCTCGGCACCGCACAATCCAAAGACGAACTGATGATGGAGGATAAAGAAAATCCGCACATGGGATTCGGTGTTGGATTGACCGAAGATCAGAAATTCATGACTCTTTCTAAATGGCAAAGGAATGTGAACGGTAATGCGCTCTATTACCGGGATATGGTGAAAAAAACGGACTGGATGCCGATCCTGGAAACATTTGACAACGACATCTATGTGATCGATAACGATGGCGGGAAACTGCTGATTTATACCAACTACAAAGCGCCGAACGGCAGAGTGATCTCTTTCGATCCCGCGAATCCCTCTCCGGAAAATTGGACGGAGATCCTTCCGGAAAAACCGGAAGCATTGACATCGGTCTCAATCATCGGCAGTAAACTATTTGCCATCTATATGAAGGATGTCAGTAATCGCGTGTATGTGCACGATCTGAAAGGAAAATTCGAAAATGAGATCTCGTTGGAAACAATCGGTACTGTCGGCGGTTTCAGCGGAGAGCGGAAGGATCAGATTACGTACTATACTTTGACGTCATTCACGTACCCTTCTGTGATTTATAAATATGATTTGAAGGCAAAACAGTCGACGCTGTACCGAAAGACCGATGTGGATTTCGACCCGAACGCATTTGAAACAAAACAGGTGTTTTATCCGAGCAAGGACGGAACAAAAATTCCGATGTTCATCGTCCATAAAAAAGGAATTCCTCTCGATGGCAATAATCCGACGTGGCTCTATGGTTACGGCGGTTTCAATGTAAGCATCAATCCCAGCTTCAGCGCGGTGAAACTTGCATGGATAGAGCAGGGGGGCATCTACGCCGTTGCAAACCTCCGTGGCGGAAGCGAATACGGTGAAGAATGGCATAAGGCAGGGATGAAAATGAATAAACAGAATGTGTTCGATGATTTTATTGCTGCAGCGGAATATTTAATAGCGCAAAAATATACCACTCCTTCGAAACTCGCAATCGAAGGACGGTCGAACGGGGGATTGCTTGTCGGTGCCACGATCAACCAGCGTCCGGATTTGTTCAAAGTAGCGCATCCCGGCGTTGGCGTGATGGATATGCTGCGGTTCCAGAACTTTACTATCGGCTGGGCATGGGTGAACGATTACGGTTCCAGCGACGACTCCGCACAATTCGAATATTTGAAAAAGTATTCTCCGCTCCACAACATCTCCGACACACTGAACTATCCTGCAGTCCTGGTAACAACAGCGGATCATGATGATCGTGTTGTGCCGGCGCACTCATTTAAATACATCTCCACGCTGCAGGAGAAATATAAAGGCCCCAATCCCGTCATGATTCGGATCGAAACGTCCGCAGGCCATGGTGCCGGCAAACCGTTGTCGAAAGTGATCGATGAATGGACTGATATGTTCTCGTTCACCTGGTGGAATATGGGCGTGACGCCGATGTACTTGCTGAAGGAGTAGAATGTATCCGCCTTGCGAAGGAGAAAAACCTTCGCAAGGCTTCCTGCCAACGATTACTTTAAAATCGACGAATTCTTCTTTTCATTTTTTTCATCGTTTCATTCCATTGCGATTGCATTGTGTTTTGGGTAATTTACGTTTGGAATTGATCTTCCATATGAAACTACCTCTTTTTATTATACTATTCTTCGGTTGTCTTTGTGCGCATCACGTGTTGTATGCGCAAGACCAACTTCCGGAAAAGGTCCATACTTCCATTGATAAGATATTGGATGATCATCTTGCCGAAATAGAGAATACCATAATACAAGAAAAAGAATTCGATGCCAGGACCGTTCTGCTGGTAACGGTTCCGCTGGAAAACTTTATCGAAGATGTCTTGTTCACCATAAACCGTCCGGCGGTGATTTATCCCAAAGTGATTTGCAAAGTGATCCGTGATCAATTTCGTCAGGGAAAATCCCGTGAGGAGATCGAGCGGATGCTCGTGACAATGCAAAAACAAAATAAATTTGAGAAACTTTATGCTGCTGAACGCCAAAAATAACACGCGGATGCAATGGCTGAAATACCTTGCCTGGAGCATGCTGCTGGCAGCATTTGTATATGCGGGGGATATTAAACCGTCCGTGGAAGTGGAATTCAACATGTTCTACAACAGGAATTATCCCCAGCCGCTTTCCTTCCAGCTTCGGGAAGCGAAGCTATTTCTGGATGCGGATATTAGCGAACGATCAGCCGCGTTGATTGAATATACAATGAAGGACAACCTCATTCGTTCGCAGCTGGAACGAGCATATTTTACCCAGCACGAATTGCCATTCAACAGTCAATTGACCCTTGGTCAATTCCGCAATCCTTTCGGTTATTTCGACCCGTTCACTGTTTCACATTCTACCACTAAGAGTACAGGATTGGCTCCAGATACACTGATGCCGGAATTCAAGCTGCGGGATTTAGATGTCGGACTATATTGGGAATCGCAGGGAGAAGCGGTAACATTCGGACTTGGCGTTACGAATGGTAATGGCATCAATAACCTGAAAGATGATAATAATTTTAAGGATTTTGTCGGTCACGCCGTTGTTTCGTTTGGAGAACTGCAGGTGGGGGTGAATGGTTATTACGGCAGGAAAAATTCAGTGAATAATGATGGATCGGTGAGCAGCTATTCTTCAGTAGAAGTAATGGCAGCAGGTCTGGAGGCAATGGCATATGTCGGTAATGCCACGATCGCCATGGAAGCACTTGTGCGGAACTACGGCACGCTGCACAGCGCGGGAAGCTACCTGACAATGAACTACGATCTGTCATCATTCTTGATCCCCACATTACGCAGCACAACCCGTTTGGAAGTATTCGATCCGGATACACATGTGCCAACCGACGAATCGGTGCAATGGGCGCAGGGATTCCTTTATACGATCAGTCGCGGCTATCTGGCAAAACTGGAGTTCGTATTGAATCTGGAAAAGTACCGTCGACAGGGAAACGAGATTTTCTTTGAACTGGAATACGAACTGTAACGACTCGCCGTGAAACAATTCTCCATAGGATTGAAATTCCTCTTGTTTGTCACTCCCATCGTATTGATTGGCGATATTGTCTTTACATTTTTTGCGGTACGGTACAGTAGAGAATACCTGATCAACGAAATGCAGCAGACCATGTTGAGCATTTCGCATACAATCGCCGTCGATGTCGCACGGGGATACGATATCCAGAATACACGAAGTTTATACAGTCTATTGACAGAACTGAAACAATTTGATTCCCGCATCCAGGATATTTCGATCACCGATTCTTCAGGAACAATCGTTGCCGCGCTTTCTGTGGATAGGCTGCTCACGAAAGACACTTCGGCAATCGTGCAGACGGTGTTAAAGCGACGGAGAGAGGAAATATCCTTTGTCGAATCATCCAAACGAAGTATGGCCGTGGTGCCAATCCGAGCGCGCCCTTCCACCACAATAATTGGAACGCTGACGATTGTCTTTTCCATCGAAGAAATGTACACCGTTATTTATTCCCTTCAGACAATCCTTGTCTCCATTTCTGCGGCAGTGTTTCTCTTTCTCAGCATCGGCATCGTTCTCCTTGCCAGATATTTGATCGTCAAACCGATTCTTCGATTCTTCCCGACACTGGAGCATATTGAACAAGGTGATTACAGCCTGCCGGTGCCAGTCCGAAATAATGATGAAATAAATCAGCTGGCCGGACATGTGAACAAAATGGCTGCGGGATTGAAGGAGCGCGAATTTGTGAAGGACACTTTCTCGCGATATGTGCCGAAAGAAGTGGTCGATCAGATACTTGAACGAAAGATCCGTCCGAAATTGGAGGGAGAATTGCGCGAAGTGACGGTATTCTTCAGCGATATCCGGGGATTTACAAGAATGACGGAACGTTTGGGAGCGGAACAAATCGTCCATTTGCTGAACCGGTATTTTACGGCTATGACGGATGTCGCAATTGCATACGGCGGAATGATCGATAAATTTTCCGGCGACGAAATCATGATTTTGTTTGGTGCTCCGTTTCCATCGGACGAAGATCCGTTACGGGCGGTACGGATGGGATTGGCAATGCAGCATCGTTTGGAATTGTTGAACGATGAATTTGCTAACGATGGATTGGAACATATCGCAATCGGCATTGGCATTGCTACTGGAAAAGTAATTTTGGGAAATGTCGGGTCGGAAAAACGCTTGAATTATTCTGTCATCGGTGATACGGTCAATTTGGCGGCGCGACTTGTTTCCAAAGCATCAGCGAATGAGATTTTGATCGATGGGACAACACACCAATTCATCTCGTCAAATTATTTGTGTAATTCACTTGGTGCAATTCAGGTGAAAGGAAAAGAGTTTCCTGTTGATGTCTATACGGTCGTTTCTACAATCACATCATGAAATGAAACTCCGCAAAGAGAGAAGAGGAAACCTACTATCCTCAAAGGTCATGGAGCATCCAACATGTATTTCACATATTCAAACATGCGGAAAAGAGATAATCCTGTCTGAAGAAAGAGTGTCTCTAAGTTTACACTCATTGAATTTTCACTGTAATTTGAAAAAATAACCAAAGTCACACCTTAAAAAAAGTCATACCCTATCGCTTGCGTCTTTCCATTGGATTTCTTACGTTCACTTAAAGTTATTCTTGAACAAGAGACGATTCTTGCCAATAACGACAATAAGAGTATTTCCCTTCCGCTTTCCGAATTTTTTCATTCGTCTGTACTTCCTACGTCTTTTTCCGTTAATTCACTGTTTCCAATCACAAAGAAAGGTTCAAACAACGCAATGGCGAAAAAGAAGAAAATTTTTGTTCTCGATACCAACGTTGTTTTACATGACAGTTCCTGCATCTATCAATTCAAGGAACACGATGTTGTCATTCCGGTAACGGTACTGGAGGAGCTCGACGCATTCAAAAAAGGAAACGAATCGATAAATTTTCACGCGCGCGAATTTGCACGTAATGTAGATGCAATGAGCGGCGATCATATCTTTAACGGCGGAATTAAGATCGGGCCAAAACTGGGCAAGATCACCGTTCGGCTCGAACAGGATTTTCATAAAGACATTTATGCTTCGTTTACCCAAAGTAAACCCGATCATCAAATTCTTAATACCGCCTACTGCCTGGCAAAGGAACAATCCTCTCGCGAAGTGATCCTTGTGTCAAAGGATGTGAACCTGCGGATGAAGGCGAAAGCGGTCGGCCTTCCGGCACAGGATTATAAGAACGATCAGGTGAAAAACCTGACGGAACTCTACACCGGTCATCGCACAGTGGAGAATGTCGATGAAAAGGTCATTGCCCGGCTCCATATGAATCCATACGAAGTGCCGCCGGATGCCCTGCCGACGAACCACTTCCGTCCAAACGAATTCGTTATCATGCGGAACGGGAAACAATCCGCACTGGCAACGTTCGACGCGGAACGCCAGCGAATTTCAAAAATCGAAAAAACAGTCGCTTACGGCATTGCGCCGCACAACGCCGAACAGATCTTCGCGCTGAACGCATTGATGAATCCCGAAATCCAGCTGGTGACAATTTCCGGTAAAGCGGGGACCGGTAAAACTCTGCTTGCATTAGCCGCTGCATTGGAACGGCGGAAACTTTACAGGCAAATCTTCATGGCGCGTCCAATCGTCCCGCTATCCAACAAGGATATCGGCTATCTCCCCGGTGACATCGAATCCAAACTCGATCCGTACATGCAGCCGCTGTTCGACAATTTGAATGTCATCAAGAACCAGTACCTGGAGTCCGATCAGCAGTATCAACGGATCGATCAGCTTCTACAGGATGAAAAATTGGTGATCGAAGCGCTCTCCTATATTCGAGGACGAAGCTTGGTGAAGATCTTTTTCATTGTGGATGAAGCCCAGAACCTGACGCCGCACGAAGTGAAAACGATCATCACACGCGCCGGCGAAGGGACGAAGATCGTCCTTACCGGCGATATCTATCAGATAGACCATCCGTACCTGGACAGTCAATCCAATGGATTGAGCTACCTGATTGAAAAAATGCAGGGGCAGAAGATCTACGCCCATATCAATCTGGAAAAAGGAGAACGGTCGAAACTGGCAGAACTGGCAAGCAACTTATTGTAACAGAGTCGTTACGGATTAGTACTCAAGTATCAGATGTGAGGGAAAACAGTATTTGATCAGGTCCATCCTAAGAAACTGTTCGGGAAAGGACTCTTTGGGAATGGTTGTTGTTTCTGCGCCGCTTGTCCGTCTTCTTTTTAGCGGCGCCGAACCATTCCGTCATCATTGTTGTATGCTGTAATTGCTTCGATGGATTTCTTTTGTTTGTGTATTCACTATGTCTGCAACCGTATAAGATGGTGTAGGCGAAAATGTATACTTTTGATTACATCAAAGGATATGGTGAAGTGCAATATATTGAAGCAACATAATGGTTTTACCGTCTTTGATTTCACCTTTATCTATCAGTTTCAATGCTTGTTCGATTCCGATTTCCAAAACTTCGATGTTTTCTTCTTCATGCTCAACCCCTCCGCCTTTTCCAAATTTCATTTCTTTGGAATATTCAGCAATAAAAAAATGCAGCAATTCTGTCACTGAGCCCGGCGACATATACGCTTCAAAGATTTTTTGAACTGAAGAAACTTTATAACCAGTTTCTTCTTCCGTTTCCCGTTTAATGCAATCTTCTGCATTATCTTTGTCCAGTAATCCTGCGCATGCTTCAATGAGCATTCCGTTTTCGTTTCCGTTCACAAAGGTTGGCAGCCGAAATTGCCTTGTGAGTATCACGGTTTTTTGTGCTTTGTTATAAAGCAAAATTGTAGCCCCATTTCCTCTGTCGTAAGTTTCTCTGCTTTGCGTTTGTTTTGACCCATCCCTTTTAAAATATTCGTATGTTATTTTTCGCAGAACATACCAATTGTCCGAAAGGACTTCTGTATTTAATATTTTTACTTTGTCGATCATTTCGAGACCTCTGAAATATTATTTATGTATGATCATTTCGATACCGCTTTCGCGGGAGAGAAATCTTGTCTTCGAATGACCAAGACATTCATTTATGAGACTGCCGCTATCTATTGATCCAAAGAAATCCACTCGTGCATCTTTTTCCACGTATCATAAATATTGTCTTTTATGATTTTGGGTCGATACTTTTCTCTGGGTGTTCCATTGAGATGATACAATCTTTCCGTAGGGATTTGAAATACAATATGTGATTGTGATAAAGTAAATCCTTCAATCGCGCCAAGTAATCCTGCCATTGTTGTGCCGACAACTGTTGCTCTTCCTATGCCGTCAAAGCCTATGGCAATTCCTTCTCCCATGCTTCCCGTCCAGTGTCCGACCATGAGTAATACTTCCTTTTCATAGATTGGTTTTCGAGGACTTACATATTCAATCCAGCTTCATTTGACTTTATATTTGGTTTCAAAAGTTTCGTGCTTTTGATAGGGCATCTCTTTTTTTATAAACCTTCCCATTATTGCTCGGGCGACTGCAGAATTTCCTCCGCTGGGAGTTTCTGTTAAATCAATGATCAATTTGGAAGTATTCCATAAACTGTCGATTGCAGCATCGAACGCCGAAATTAAATCATTGTCATAAAGTGAATTGTTAATCTTAATGAATCCGACATTGTTTTTTAGAATTCCGTGGTCAAGAAGATGTGAAGCATGAACGGGTATTGTGTATTCATCGGGAAAGTATTCCTTTTCAATCCCTTTTTCCAATATTGATATGACTCTCTTTTTGTCATGCGTTCCGGCAAAGATCATATTTAAGGCATACTCGTACATCTCATCATTATACACACTGGTATATTTGGGAAGGAAATTGGAAAGGAGATTATCAATATCTATCCCGTCGTACTTAATTACCTGCATACCAGGTTTAAGTCCGCAACGTTCGGAACGATAGTTTTGACGGATATCAGTAATGAAGTAACCGCCGTTTTTCCTTTGAATGTAAATATCGGAACCAGATGGTATTATGTTATTTGAAGAATTGAGATTTGTATTTAATGATATGTGACCGTTGTGCAACTCTATAATAATACGTTCGAGGAATCCGATAAATTCATCCCGATTGCGTAGTGTGTCCGCCAATGGCTGGTAAATCTCTTTGACTTTATCCCAATCAATCCCTCGAATTTCCAGATACGCATCGTTCTCTTTCACAGTTGTCCAAAACTCTGAAAAGTCTTTTTGAAATATTGTTTGACTGTAAACAGTTATTGGATTGAGTATCAAAAGCACGGTCAACAGTGTAATATTTTTCATAAAGTTTCCGCGATATCTTTGAGAGCTTTCAAAACAGGATTTTCTTCTCCTTGTGGTTCTTCTTGAACCGCATTTGGCCGGTTGTCTTCTTGTATAATTTCGAGTTTAGTTTGTCCGTTTGTGTCTGTCAAAACATACTTCATGATAAAATAGTTTTCGGGTTTGTCTTCAAGATCAGGCCGTGGTGCAAACAAGCTGTACTGTAGTAATTCGTTTTGTCGAATGTCTAAAACCGTTCCCCACTGTTCAAATATTTTGCCTTTCCATTCGGTTTTAAACCGAATGCCACCGCCAACATTCCAGTGAGTCAATAATTCACTTCCATACTGCCACTGCTTTACGAATTCAGGTTTTGTCAGGATGTCCCAAACTCTTTGAATGGAAGCGTTAATGTAAACCGTGGAGATATTCGTTGCCATTTTTTATGCTTTCCTTTCGCTGTGAATAAATTTGTTCGATTTTTAACTCGTTTCGACCTGTTCCCGCGTGACGGATGAGCGCTTAATTTAGTTTTTGCTTCAAGAACTAGCAAGCAGAAGTGGATAAAAATGTTTCTGAAGACGGTGGTCCGTTGTCTTCGGCAGCCTGATCGAAAAGTGCTCGGACTGATGATCTCCATTAGAATGGATCGGAAAAAAGGAGAGGTGCGATCGAAACTGGCAAGCGATTTATTGTCATCCATCCCTTCTTTTACAACTGGCGTACCATTTATATTGATTTCAATTCATGAAGTTAATACTTTAACATACAGGTTCACTCTTTTCCTCTATCCAATGGAGTGATGTATGAAACTTCGTTTTGCAGTACTGCTTGCGCTGATCCCCGCCGTGGTGTTTGCCGGGGTTACAGGAAAGATTAAAGGCCGGGCAATTGATAGATCTTCCGGTGAAGCACTTGTTGCTGCGACGGTTGCAGTAGTCGGCACACACTACGGTACGGTCACTGATGTGAACGGTGAATACTTCATCTTGAATGTGCCAGCCGGTGATTATCAGGTGCGCTTTTCTTACCTGGGATATCAAACAGTAACCGTGACCAATGTGATCGTCAGTCCTGATCTTTCTACGGAGGTGAATGCGTCTTTGACCTCTGAAGGAATCGAAATGCAGGAAGTAACAATCTCAGCGGAACGATTGGCGTTTCAGAAAGACGCTACTTCCACATTAACGACCATTTCGGAACAGCAAATTCAATCTCTTCCTATCAGCACTTTCACGCAGGCACTAGCGCTTGTTACGGGATTTGTCTCCAGCAATAATGGAAGCGGGGATGACGGCATTCACTTGCGCGGCGGACGTTCTGGTGAAGTAACGTATCTTATCGACGGTATCAGAGTTGATGACCCAATTTACGGCGGCCTGGCGATGGATCTGCCCCGGAGCGGTGTTTCATCGCTCACGGTAATGAGCGGAACCTTTAATGCGGAATACGGCCAAGCACAATCCGGCGTGATTAATGTGACAACGCCCGAAGGAACTTCGAAATATCAGGCATCGGCGCGGATAGGGACCGATAATTTCGGAATAGAATCGAACACGTGGGATAATTACGAAATGGAATACCGGGCCGGCGGCCCCGTTCCGTTTATTTCGGGCGGCGATGATCAGCTGACACTCTTCGTCAACGGGGACCGCACGCTGACAAGAACATACCTCAATACTGTCACCGGTCCGCAATACTCCACCAGAAGCGGAAGAACAGTACAACATGAATTCGATTTCGGATTGTTTGACCGGAAATCACGCTTCACGGGAAAACTGACCGCACGTCCGATCCAGAATATCAAGGTCAATGCGAGTGGTTCGTATTCCCAGCGTCATTGGAGAGATTACGACCATTATTTTAAGCAGCATCCGGAATTCAATGATCAGCAGAAATTGGAAAGCCAGTTATACTCCATTGCGCTGACCCACACACTCAGCAACAGCACGTTCTACGAAGTGAAGTTCTCATATTTTGCGAAGACAAGTAATTCCTTTACGTTTGACGAGGACGTGCAGGGAGACATAACATCCCGATTCAAACGAGTGTTCAAGCCGGTGAGTGATGCTGTTGCGTTCGATTCTACGTCGAATTATGAATTTGCCGGCTATTATGCTCAACCGCTCCGGTTTGCGGACATCCAGAGTTTTGGTCACAGAAAACTGGGGGAGGACCTGAAGGATACATCCGGTACGTTGCTGGCGAAAAAAGGGGAATATATTACCGATGCGATGATCCAGACATTAGCGGATCAGGGCATTCTTCAGGCAATCGTCATGGTCCCGTCTGTCGACGATTATTTTTCAGAATCCAAAACACAAACACGGACACTTATCGTCAATTTGACAAGTCAGGTGGATGAACACAATCTGATTAAAGCCGGCATCGAAGCAAAAACACACACGCTGAATAATTTTTGGATCAGCGGCATCAACACCTATTGGGACCATCTGGATGATTCTTACTCGTTCTGGAAGCGGCATTCAGAGGTTACTGCGTACGAATTCAGTCCGGTGCAGCTGTCCGGGTATCTACAGGATAAACTCGAGTATGACGACATCATTTTGAACATTGGATTGCGGTTGGATTATCTGGACAGTAAGACCGTCGATATTTATTCTATCATCAATAACCCGGCCGATTCGTTACTGCGGAAATCGAATGTGAATTCAAAACTGCATATCAGTCCGCGCATCGGATTCGCCCATCCGATCACCGAGGCGATCAAGTTCCGGTTTTCCTACGGTCAATTCTATCAATATCCGGATTTCAATTATCTTTACCGACGATTCAATCAGAACGATCCATCGTTCCCGTTTCCCGATCTCAGTCAGGGCTATCTGCCGTTTATCGGCAATCCAAACCTGAAGCCGGAAGTGACCAATGCATATGAGTTCGGGACGGAGTTCGAGCTTGCGGAGAATCTTTCCGGCAGTGTCACCATTTTTTACAAGGATACATACGACTATATCTCAACGCAGCGGATCGATGTTCGTCCGTACGCTTACACACAGATCGTGAATCTGGATTATGCGAATTCACGCGGTGTTGAAATCTCGCTGCGGAAACGACTATCGGAACATTACTCCTTTCAGTTGAACTATACGTACTCACGTGCAGAAGGGAATGCCGATTATTGGCAGTCCCATACGGATGAAGCGATCCTCTCATCCGTGTACGGAATCGTCGCCCCGAAAAGGACAATCACTCTCGGTTGGGACCAGCCACACACATTGAATTTCAACGGGACACTTTCCTATGCAACGTGGGGCGCAAGCATGATCGGCCAGTTCGGAAGCGGATTGCCGTATTCACCCGCCGATGCGCGCGGCAAGCCGGTCGGCGAACGGAACAGCGGACGAATGCCGTGGACAGGGACGGTGGATGTACGTCTCTTTAAGCAGTTCGATTTTGGTGAGTATCATATTGTTTTGTTTAGCGATATCGATAATCTATTCAACCGCCAGAATATTTACGATGTTTTCACCAGCACCGGCCGGCCGGACTATTCTGCTAATCCCAACACCAGTATAGAGAGCGCACATCGTCCGCAATGGTTCGGTCCGCCGCGGCATGTTGAACTCGGCCTGGAAATTCGATTTGAATAATTAAGCACCGGAGAAGATCAATGGTTATCAGATTATTGTTCCCGGCACTGTTCCTCGGTATCCTCTTCTTGCATGCCCAGGAAGGGATGTCGAAGCACCAGTACTACAATGGCATTCTCGCTCCGCAGCGGGAATACAAGCCACTCGTGCCATTCGCGAAGACCAACGCCGTCGCGGACAGAAAACTCTCCATTATGAACGTCGGAAATGTTTGGGCGCGCATCTCAAACTTTGCTACGCTTGGTTACGACGGGTGGGGTGCATGCTATGAGTTTCCGGCGAAATCTGGAATAACATACCGATGGACAATGGCGCCGCTGATTGGTGCAAAGAAGAAGGACGGTTCACTCTATGTTGCCAGCGGTACATGGGGCGCCGCTCGGAACAGCGAAGATGAATTTCAGCCGGTGAAAGGTTTTGATGCCGGTAAGGAAGATGAAAAAGCGAATATTGGCATTGCATTCAGCGACAATAAAGCCAGCTGGCCGGCCGTCTGGCCGAATACACTGCCGATTTCTTCACTTCCCGCCAACGCCCGGAAACTATCGGCTGCAGGTCTCACCTATGCGCAACCGCCGGTCGGTTCATCCGGATTTCCCGGCGTTGTAAACGGAGAAGTGCGCGCCACCCGCGAAGCCTATTTTGTTGTAACGGATAATGATTCCATTGCCGGAAATAAACCGAGACCAATGGATATCCGTGTGGATATGTGGGCGCTGCAATGGGACGATATCCTTAATCAAAACTTTATCATTTATAAAATGCTCTTGACAAATGTGGGAACCGATACGCTGAATGATGTCTTTATCGGTATCCATGATGATCCGGATTGTCCGGAACAAGGAGGTGCGGAATGGACAGATGATTATGCAGCCTTCATCGCACCGGGAACGGATGTGTCAGGATATAACGTGCAGCAGGATTCGTTGTTGTGGAACTTTTCTTACCTGTGGGACGGCGACGATAAAGTACAGGGACTCATCGCAAAAAATGTAGGCTGGGTGGGATTGAAATTCCTTGAGACACCGGATGATCCGAACACAGGAAAACCAAGAGGCATCTCAACATTTCAGGTCTTCGAATATTCTGCAGCCCCTCAGTCGGAAGCGACTGAATACAATCAACTGGCAGCGGGTATCATGGCGCCGCAGAATGTAACACCACATGCAAAAGACTGGACGCAAACTCCGAATTCTTATGGTCCGGATATTACGTATGTGGTCGCCAGCGGCCCGTTTACACTGCTTCCCGGGAAACAGTTGAACTTTGCCTTTGCGACCGTTCACGCGGCAAATAAGAGCGACCTGTTCAATAATGCGATGTTCTGTCAGTTACTGTATAATGCACAATACCAGGCAGCAGAACCGCCGCCCGAACCGAAAGTTCAGGTTTCGGTGAGCGATCGTCAGGTAACTCTCTACTGGGACGACCGGTCAGAAAAAGGAATCTATTATAAAGCCGACAGCACTGTTGATCACATAAACGACCGTCTGACAAGATCCAATGCATTTCAGGGCTATATGATCTATAAAAGCACAGACCGTGGAATCACATGGGGAGAGAAGATCACGGATGTGAAAGGAGGATTCAAATACTGGAAGCCTCTGGCGCAGTACGATCTTGCCGATAACATAACCGGCGAAAGTTCGTTGGAACTTGGCCGGTATTTCTGGCTGGGAGATGATACAGGGTTGCGCCATTCTTTTGTGGACAGGAATGTATCGAACGGGTATGAATATTGGTATGCTGTCTGCGCATACGATGGGAATGACGGCAATGTACCACCGCTTGTCAATTCCATCAAAGCGGACCGACAACAACTCGGCGGCAATACTGTTGCAGTACTTCCTGCAACGCCGTTAAAAGAAATTATCCCTGGTGCGCCGGGCGGACAGCCGACATTGATTGCCGGAAGGACGCAAGCTGTACCGTTAACGAAAGCAATCAATCCTTTGCATGTTACTGGTGAAGATTATGTGATCTCTTTCAATACTGCCAATCCATCAGACAAGCGATATTCGGTCCATTATGCTTCGACACAACAACCGGTATTCGTCTCCGGTACGATCACCAAAGACTCCCTGACCAATGTTCCGTTCTTTAATCCACTGAATGATAATGCCGCGATATTCGATGGAATCCGAATGGAAGTGGTCGATCTGAAAACCGGTATTTATGATCTGCAGCAGATCTATCCGTCTCCGGTAAAAAAATTGAAATTGAAATCATGGCGTCATTTTAATGTCGATTCCTCCGGCAGCGGACTTACTGATGACTTTGAAGTGTATTTTGGTCAGAAGGATTATTCGGATACGTTATGGAGTTATGGCGGAAAAGCACTGAACCAGCGGCAATTGGTGAAGGCGCCGATATATATCAGGAATATAACGACCGGTCAACGGGTAGTCCCGTTGCTGGGAATGGGGTGGGACGGAACGTTTGATGTTGATCGTGGTGACACACTGACAATCTGCAATGTAAAATACGATACGTTAACCACTGTAAAAACAACCGGAGCAATCAAAGGGGTTATTGCCCCATTGACGTCGTTTAACTATGTGTTAATCTTTGATTCAACGGCGTCAATTGCTCATCCAGGAGATAAATTCAATATCGTAACGAATCATCTGATCACCTCCACCGATACGCTTCTCTTAAAAACGATTAAACAAAGTGCTGCGGCTCTGACGGAGAAAGGGTTGGAAATTACCGCAGTACCAAATCCTTACGTCGTCAGTTCCTATTTTGAGACGAATAAATTCGGTGTGCAGAAGGAGATACAATTCCACCACCTTCCCCCCGAATGCACCATACGCATCTTTAATGTCGCGGGTGATCTTGTTCAGACGATCGCGCACAACGATGCG
The DNA here is from genome assembly GCA_041665525.1 of Bacteroidota bacterium. Lineage (GTDB taxonomy): Bacteria > Bacteroidota > Ignavibacteria > UBA10030 > UBA8401 > UBA8401. Next base: position 51,756 of record JBAYIS010000008.1, read on the forward strand.
ACGGCTCGTCAGGCGACCATTGCATCATGGAATTTGCAAAGTTACAACGGACAGGAAGTATCATACGGCATCTACATCTACCATGTGGATGTTCCCGGTGTCGGAGAATATGTTGGTAAACTTGCGTTGATCAAATGAGGGCCCTATGAAAAAGAACATACTTCTGATCCTGTTCATCGCACTCCAACCGGCACTGCATGCACAATTCGATAACGTCGGTACATCGGCAATGAATTTTTTGAAGATCGGCGTCGGCGCGCGCGGCATTGCTATGGGATCGTCGCAGGTCGCATCGGTGAACGATGCCACTGCGCTGTACTGGAATCCTTCCGGCATTGCAAACCTGACGGCGAATCAGGTGCTCCTTTCCAATAATAACTGGATCGCAGATTTGAGCCACAACTTTCTGGCTGCCGTAGTTCCCGCAGGTGAATTCGGTGTTATTGGAGTGAGCGTGTCCTACCTTTCGATGGGCGACATGAAAGTGACGGATTGGGACAATACCTACGGAACGGGGCAAACGTTTTCCGCAAATAGTGCGGCAATCGGCATCGGATGGGCGCGACACATGAATGACCGGTTTATGGTTGGTGTTCAACTGAAATTGCTGCATGAATCAATCGCCAATACAACGGCAAATTCCTTCGCGGTGGATGTCGGAAGCCAATACGACATCGGATGGCTGCGATTGGGAATGTCGCTTCAGAATTTCGGCCCCCAAACCCGTTTGGAAGGAAGAGATCTGCTGATTCGAACCGATCCATTAACGGAAGTTGGTTCGAATCCATCCGATGTTACGGCAAATCTGGAAACGCAAAACTGGTCTCTTCCCATTGTCTTTCAGATCGGCGTTGCCGTAACTCCGTACCGCGGCGAATATTTCCGGCTCAGCACCTCCGTGGATTACCGGGATGAAAGAGATTATCGTGCGCAAACCATGATGGGAGCGGAGTTTGTCGTTCAGGAAATGGTCTTTTTGCGGGGAGGTGTCCGGAATCGTGTGGTCAGCACCGTGTCCAACAGTACAATCGATATTGAACAGGAATATCTGCTCAGTGCCGGTATCGGTGTCGTCTACGGAATTCCTACCACCGATCTGGTCGTGCATTTCGATTATGCATTTCAGGAACTGGCATTTTTCAATAATTCACAGCTCATATCCGTTGCATTCGATTTCTAACGGTGGCCTAACACATTCTGCACTACGGTTTGTCGCGGCCGACGAAGCGTCCTTCCCCGGATAGGAAACGGATCGCTCGGTCAACGTTTTTCATGACCGATTCGACATTCTTGAGTGATGCAATATAGCGTTTGATCTCTTTCCTGCGGGATGGAGGGAGATTATCAAAAACAGAAAGTGCTCTGGCGTTCTTCCGTAACGCCAATGTGAGCTCCTTTGGCATCCGGACCGTGCGCGGTTTGGAATCGAATGCCACGCGGACATTCGCTATATCTCCCACATCAATTCCTGCCGCCATTCTCATCGGGGTATTTAAATACAACCGCCATTTCCCTTGATACTTCACAAGAGTTTGTGAAAATCGTTTTCCGTTCACAGTTCCACGGATAGGGATCGGACCTTTTTCCTTTCCGGATTGTGCAAAAAGGAAATGCAGCGACTTCTTCGATGGGATCACGAACGGATTGATACCGATGATCATAATCCGTGCAGAAAACGAAACTGATCCGGGTTTTTTTGTTGTGTTCATTGCGGCACTTTCAATACCATCATCACAGCAGCAGTCAATGGCGTTACGACAGCGACAGCTCCCCAGAGGTTCCAAGCGCGAACCATCGAATGAAATTGATCCCAGTCCAACGTGCCCTTCGTTTCTGCATCGGCTGCAAGCGCATGAATTTTTTTCTGCAGCGGTCCAACTTTTGCCGTGAACGTTGCACCTGAAATACTAAAGAGAATGATCGGCCAGAGAATCCAGCCGGTCGTCAGCATCGGATATTGCCCGATGATCGCTGTCATGAATCCTGCAGCAACGATAACAATAACACAGGGAATAGTGAAATAGGTATCTGCATCAATAATTCCCTTCATGGTATGGGAAATGACGGAGATATTCTTTGTCCCTATGGCTCGATGCATCCAGAATAACCCGGTGATGATATTCCCTAAGAACAGCGCAACACCCAGTATGTGGATCAATTTATAGAATGAGTATTCCATTACCTTCCCGTTGCGTGTAATATTGAAAGTGTTGTACGTGGGCTATATTCTATTGAAATGAACGCACAATTGCAATATGGAATTGTTCCTCCATTGAACCTCTCCGCTGTTTTTAGTACGTTGTTCCATCCATTCATAAAAATATATTGTTATGATAAAATTACGCAACCTATTTCTGCTCATACCTGCCGTTCTTCTTTCGCAAGAAATAGATCTGAAGCAGGAGTTCGTGAAAACCGAATATCGAATTCCTATGAGGGATGGTGCATCACTGCATACCGTCGTCTATGCGCCAAAGGATTCTGCAATTTCGTATCCGATCATGCTGGTGCGGACTCCGTACACCACATCGCCATACGGCCGCGAATATTTAAAAGCAGGACAAAACAATTACTGGATGGCACAAGAAAAATATATCATTGTGTTTCAGGATGTACGCGGACGGTTCATGTCCGACGGTGATTTCGAAGATGTGCGACCGCATATTGTAGAAAAGAGATCCGCGTCAGATGTAGACGAGAGCAGCGACACATACGACACGATCGAGTGGCTGGTGAAACATATCCGCCGGAACAACGGCAACGTGGGGATGATCGGCATTTCGTATCCGGGATTCTATGCTGCTCACGGCTTAATCGATGCACATCCGAATTTGAAAGCGGTATCGCCGCAGGCGCCGATTTCAGACTGGTTTATCGGCGATGATTTCCACCACAATGGCGCACTGATGCTGATTGATGCCTTCAATTTTTTCCGTTCATTCGGGAAGCCGCGGAAAGAACTGACTACGACTTGGCCTCCGGGATTCGAATATCCGACTCCGGATGGATATCGCTTCCTTCTGAAAGGAAGTCCTCTTGCGGAACTGAAAAAGAATTTCTACGGAGATACATCAAAATTTTGGAATGATCTATTTGCACATCCGGATTATGATGAGTTCTGGAAATCAAGAAGCGTTTTGCCGCACATGAAAAATATTTCACCAGCAGTATTGATCGTCGGCGGATGGTTTGATGCGGAAGACCTGTATGGCCCTTTAAATATTTACAAAGCGATCGAAACAAACGATCCGAACAACCGAACCTCCCTGATGATGGGTCCGTGGTTTCATGGAGGCTGGGTCCGGTCCGATGGCAGTCGCCTGGGAAATGTCCGGTTCGGTGTGTCGCCATCGTCATATTATAACGAGCATATCCGTCAGTTCTTCCGGCATTATTTGAAGAGTGAGGGAGAATTACATCTTCCGAAAGTTTCGGTGTACGAAACCGGCAATAATCTGTGGAGAACGTATGCCGAATGGCCGCCGAAACATGCTGTGCGGAAAAAGATTTTCTTCACTTCCGAGGCACGCCTTTCTTTTTCTTCACCAAAAGAGAAGAACGGAACGGATGAATACGTCAGCGATCCCTGTCGGCCAGTTCCATATATTGCGGAAATCAGCAACTCGCGCGGCAGGGAATATATGACGGACGATCAGCGATTTGCTTGGCAGCGCACGGATGTTCTGTCCTATGAAATGACGATTGATTCGGACATTACTCTTGTTGGCCCCATCAATGCAAATCTATTTGTCGCGACGACCGGCAGCGATGCGGATTTTATCGTGAAAGTGATCGACGTGTTCCCGGATTCCTTGGGGAACGAAGTGATTGATGGGAAGACGATCAAGCTCGGTGGATATCAAATGCTTGTCCGTGGTGATGTGATGCGAGGAAGGTACCGCAACAGTTTTTCCGCCCCCGAAGCGATGACACCAAACAATGTCGAGAAAGTCAGTTTCACCCTTCCGGATATTAATCATACCTTTAAAAAAGGACACAAACTGATGGTTCAGGTGCAAAGTAGTTGGTTTCCGCTCGTGGACCTGAATCCGCAGACGTTTGTAAATATTTATACAGCAAAAGAGAGTGATTTCCGAAAAGCAGTCCATACTGTTCACCGTTCTTCCAGGTATCCATCCTTGCTGGAGGTCGGAATTGTGCCGGAATAGCAGAGTTTTGCAGGAAACCGCCCCGATGTCAATTATTTAAAAATTTTCATTCGCTTTTTGGATGAAAATTCGTATATTTATAATCCCAAAAGTAATTACGTTTAACGCAAGGAGAGTTTTCAATGGCAAAACAACAGTCGTTTGAGGAAAAAGCCAAAAAAGCCGCAAAAGCCGGCGGGTTGGAAAAAACGATTAAATTTGTTGCAGCGGTAAAGACGGATAAAGGTTCATATCGTTTCAACCAAAAATTGTTAAAAGTGAAGGACGAAAAGTCTGAAGAAGCGATCTTGGAAGCCGAATATAAGAAAATGCAATCCGGTGCCCACTAATTCAGATCAATAAGCAATCAAGGAACTATTACAATGTCAAAACGATGTGAAATCTCCGAAGTTGGACCGATGACCGGTCACAATGTGTCGCACGCCAACAACCGTACTCCGCGTCGGTTTCTTCCCAATCTCCAGAGCAAACGAATCTGGGTGCAGGAATTGAAGCGCTATGTTAATGTGAAACTCACCAGTAAAGCATTGAAGACAGTATCGAAGAACGGTACCGCTGAAATCGCAAAATTGGTCCGCGCAGGCAAGATCTAACTTTATCGCATGTCCAACAGAACAAAAACTTTTGTCTCTGTTCTTCTCTTGATCGTCTACGGCACACTTACTTTCGTGAGTGTGCCGTATCATGTACACGACGATTCTTCACTCGCCACGGGGAGCGGTCAGCATGAGTTTGCACAGCATGATGACGCACACCAGTGCAAGCATCACAGTATCGAACTCCATGACGATTGTGTCATCTGCAATTCAGTGTTTCACAGCACCGCTGTTGCAGTTGGGACGATTGTCCCAATGGCGTCTCCAACGACACTCATATACTCCCCGGCATTTTCCTCCGTTTCAACATCGAATGTCCATTCATCGCATTCTCACCGCGGTCCTCCTATAATTCTCGGTTAATTCTGTTGTAATAATTATTCGTGTCTGTTGTTTCTGGTGGTCACCATGAAAAAGACATACCATTTTATTATTCAATTCCGGGAATTTGTATGAGAATTCTGAAAACAAGTATAATTATTTTCGCGATCTGCGCTAATAGCACTGCGCAGACAGATTCCACCGCGGTGGAAGATTCGCTTTCCCTCCATGAAAATGAACAATCAATACCGATCGGCTTTTCAGCGGCAACGCCGTTAATACGGACCGCCCCTTCGATGAATCCGGATATCAGCGCGATCGGCGATTTTCGATCATCCTATTCGGATGAGGGTCCGCGTAATCTTGACGCTTATTTTAATGCATTAGAAGTGCAGGTCAGTTCGGTGGTCGATCCGTATGCTGAAGCAAAATTTCTCTTCTCGTTTGGCAAAGATTCGGTGAACGGAGAGTACTCAGCCGGATTGGAAATCGCGACACTGACATCGCTTTCACTGCCGTTCTCAATTCAAGCAACGGCGGGGAGATTTAAAACGCATTTCTCTAAAGTGAATCAATTGCATCCGCATGCGTTCAGTTTTGTGGAATTTCCTGCAGTGATCAGAAACTATTTCGGTGATGAAGGGCTGTTCATGGAAGGTGTTTCGGCAAGCATACTTGTGCCGAATCCCTGGGATGTGTATCAGGAATTTGTTCTGGATGTCGGCAGAAGCGGCGCGACACCATCGGTGGATTACGGAGCCGGTAATCGACTTCTCACCACTGCACAACTGAATACGTTCTTCGACCTTTCGGAAAATTCTACAATTGGATTCGGACTTTCGGGATTGTCCGGCGTGAATTCGGTTGAAAAAAAGTTAATGATGACAGGGTTCGATCTGACCTATAAATGGAAACCGGTGCAGTATAACACGTATCATTCCTTTACCTGGCAAACGGAAGCGATGCTCTGCCGCTCAGATACAGCAGACGGTTCCACAGTGAAGTCCTATGGTGCATACACATTGTTCGAATATCAAATTGAAAAAAGAACATTTGTCGGCGTCCGGTTCGATTATTCCGGACTCCCGATGGCGGAACGGTCGGATGAACGAGGTGTTGCATTGCACCTTCGGTTCCAGCCGTCGGAATTTCAAGTATTTGCGCTGGAGTATCAGCATGCCGATCCAAACTATGGTCCGGCATTTTCACAAGTAGTGTTCCGTGCGATCTTCGGCATCGGTACACATGCTGCACACGCGTATTGATCCAGCATATCAAAAATTGGAGATTGACCTAATGAAAAAAAGCACATTTGTATTCTTTGCGATTATGATGTTGTCATTCCATTTGCCGGCACAAATAAAAATAGTAACGACCATTCCTGATCTGAAGAGTATCGCTGAATTCATCGGCGGCGATCAGGTCGATGCATTTTCGATCGCAGCCGGATATCAAAATCCGCACTTTGTCGATCCGAAACCAAGTTATATCTTAAAATTATCCCGGGCGGATGTATTCATCACCGTTGGACTTGATCTGGAGTCCGGATGGGTGCCAGCGCTGCTGAACAGCGCCCGGAATCCGAAAATCCAAAAAGGGGGTGAGGGATACGTTGATGCTTCATTGAATGTTCCGTTGCTGCAGATTCCTACAAATATTAATCGCGGTGAAGGGGACATCCATATTTACGGCAATCCTCATTACTGGCTCGATCCGCTCAACGGCAAGATCATCGCACAGAACATCACACAGACGCTCATCCGGCTGGATCCTGATCATCAGGTGCAATTCCAGGAGCGGTTGAAAAAATTCAATGAAACGATCGATGCAAAGGTGAAGCAATGGGAAAGTATGTTGAGCAGCTTCCGGAACACCAAAGTGATTGCCTATCATAATGAGTGGCCGTATTTTGAACAGCGTTTCGGTTTGAAGATTGTTGATTTCCTGGAACCGAAACCGGGGATACCGCCGACGCCGTCACAGTTATCCAAAATTATTTCTGTGATGAAGCGTGACCGGATCGCTATCATTATAAATTCGATGTATTTTAAGGCCGAATCAGCAGAACTTGTTGCACGAAATACAGGAGGGAAGGTCGTTACTCTGGCTACTTCCGTTGGCGGCGTACCAGAGATACAGAACTATTTTGAACTTTTTGATCACAACGTCCGTCAGCTTCTTTCGGCGCTTCAACACTGAGGTATCTATGACTGAAATGTTCTCTCAAGAATTTATCCTTAGCGCATTATTGATCAGCATTATTATGGGATTACTCCTGTCCTACCTTGGTGTCCATGTCGTCGGCCGGGGGATTGTCTTTGTGGATCTGGCGCTCGGTCAGATCTCCATGCTGGGAATTGCCGTCGCAAATTTCATTGAAAAAGAAGAAACGCTTGTCTCCATCATTTTTACAATGATCGGTGCGTTCCTGCTTTCGTTCATCAAGATCAGAGATAAACGGCTGAAACAGGAAGCGATCATCGGCATTGTGTATGCCGTTGCATCCGCAGCGACGGTGCTGTTCATTTCTAAATCACCCCACGGCGAATCGGATATTTCGGAAGTATTGTTCGGCAGTGTCTTTACCGTAACAACCGAACAGATCGTAACGATGGCCGTCACATTCGGTATTATTGGTTTGGTCCACGCAATTTTCCGAAAGAAATTTTTTTCTCTGACAGAGAAATTCGAGAATCATCAGATCGAGGAATTCGGTGTTTTCAATTTGTGGAATTTCCTATTCTATCTCTCCATCGGATTGGCGATTGTTCTTGCCGTACGAAGCGCCGGTGTGATCCCGGTATTTTCCTATTTGATCATTCCTCCGGTGGCGGCGATCTTCATCGCCAGGAAACGGAGCAGCATGGTTATCGTTTCATTACTGGTGGGTGTGGCAGGGAGTTTCTTCGGAATATTCTTTTCGGCTCTGTACGATTTTCCTGCAGGTGCATCTGTTGTTGCCCTGTTAGGCGTATTCTTTTGTGTGTTGGCAGCAGTTAGGTGGGTGATGAAGATGTTCACCACTTCATAAAACTAGCACGATCATCGAACGGTATATAAAAACCATCGGTGTTCCCATGATTCGATGGTGTTGAGAACAGAATCCGGACGCAGTTCCAACATGAACGGCTCGTCAGAAAGCCGTTCCAGAAATTTGGTATTCAACTCCCATCCGACAACGTAGTGGATGTTCTGGGAACGGATATAGGAAATACTTTTCCTCTTGACCAGCGCTTCATAACATTCCTTGTTGACCACTCCATCAAGATTGATCACTGTTGCATTTCGTACAAAATATCCCAACGCGCCGGTCTGACAGCTGCCGATAACGGCGCTGTCTGGGAATGCCGTACTCGCCCATCTTCCTAATTTCAAATACCCTTGCCGCTGGATATCCGAGACTTCATACAACCTTCGAAAATCATCGTTGCTGCAATTAATTGCAATAATTATGCAGACTAATGCGATGAGAACACCCGCCTGTTTTCGGGCAGACGACAATATGGAAATCATCGTATCAAATAAAGGAACAGCGACAAGCAATACTACAATCGTGATTGGATGCAGATACCGCTCAAAATACCATATTCCATAGATATAAAACACATAGGCGAGGAAGAGCGTTACGGCGTAGAGAAAGACGGGAATGAGAATTTGAGAATTTCTGCCAAGAGCAGCAATGAATCGAGATCCGCGCAGCAAGGGAAGAATGTAAAACAGTCCTCCGACGACAATGGTAAGGATACCCAATGGTTGAATGTTTAAATCGTATGACCACCGCGCAACAATGTAAAATACATGAATGCAATACAGCACACCGGAAGTGGTGAACAATACTGGAACGAGTGAGAATTGCTGACGCAAACGGGTAATGAACGGAGAGCCGGCTGAAACGATGGGAATGAAAAGCAATCCTCCCACCAATAATATGGTGAGGTTATTGTTTAGAAAAACAAAAAATCCCCTGCGAAGCATCGCCAATTGCCAATCGAAAAATGAAGAAGATAATGCAGCGCGTTGAAGTTCCATAAAACGGACTGCCTTGCCGCTGATTGGATACAGATCACCGGTATACCAATACGAATACATCAGCCAGGGACCATAGGTAAGCGCCATGCCAAGAAATATGAAACCAAAGTGTTTGATGAGAGAAGGGACGTTCGTTCGCCATTTCCAGGTGAGCATACCGAAAAGCGCAGCGAGTAACAACAAGAGATCTATTCTCGCCATTACGCCGAGACCGGCGATAATTCCGAAAGTAAGGATTCTCCGGATTGTCAGAACCTCCTTATCGACGATATATTGTTGATAATAGGAGATGATCCAGATGATGAAAAGACTTGCAATGGACGTTTCCAGACCATTGAGTGCCACCCTGATCGTTATGGGATTGAAGATCCATGCAATCGCGATGATGAACGAAGTAAAGGGCGACGCACTGATACGGCGTACTAGAGTAATGAGAAAATACAGAGCGATTGTGTCGAACAAGATTAGCAGAAACAGTGCGATGTGGATCGGGATGATGTCACTTTCAGGCAGAACTGCAAATACAGGGACCATTAATAATACGTACAGCGGTTGAAATCCGTTAGTATACCCTGTGCCGTAGAACGGTCCGTGTCCCTCGGCGATATTCCGTGCGATTGTTAGGGAAAGATATGCATCATCAGGGATGGCAACATCATCCACATGTTCGATCGGTTTCAGTGCCACCGCGACACGGAGAGAAAGATTCAGAAGGAGAAGTCCAAAGACTATAAAACTGATCGTGCGTTGGGAAAATCCGGAAGAAATCATGTAATGGTTTTCGTGTTTATCAATTAATATTTTCAAATTATAAACAGTAAAGTGTATAAAGTAATTGAGTAAGAATCAATTCACGGTGCAAGGAAAACGGTACTCACAAAAAAAACCGGGAAGGCGATTCCCGGTTTCAAGGCAAAACGAAATACGATGTCCAAGAGAATTAAAATACACCGACTAATCCGGCGGTGAGTTTGTTCCCCTTTGAGTGAACATCATAAGTGTATTCACCGATCATCCGCAGATTGCGCGCGAGCAAATAACTATAGTGACCGGTGATGCTGTTGTACTTATAGGATTGCGCAGTAATCTCAGCCCAATTATATAGTAAGGCTCCATACCAAACACTCTTGTCTCCGTCCGGTGAATAGATCAGTTCGGCCATTGTGCCGCGCGTTTCCACGCTCTTATTTGATGCTGCAAAAATCGGGTTATCATCCCGTCGTTCAACATATTGCAGATTCACTTCGATAGGTTCGAAAGTGAGCGTCAGATCCGGTCCGGCCATCCACAACGAATTGACCTGGGAAAGATTCTCCTCTTTGCCGTAGTATGCAAATCCTCCAATGCGAATTCCGTCTGAAATATCCTGCGAAAGACGTGCAAAGAGATTCTTATACACATCCGAATCGAAATTGCGTTGTCCGTCAGCAGCTCCAATGCCATTTCCGTTCAACAACTCTACTACCAGATCGGTTTTCGTCGGCAGAGAATAGGAGAACATCAATCCGCGGTCATAGGTAAGATTAATACCAGAAGCTCCGGGAGCAACTCGATAGATCTGATAATCTTCCAACGTTAACCGCAGCTCACGTTTGAAGAGCGGATCACTCACCTGAAATTGTCCGACGAAAATGTCCAATCCGGAGGAGAACGCGTTATTGAACATGATGAAAGCATCCTCAAGACCTGCAACGCTCCCGCGTTCACCAAAGAAAAAGTAAAAATAATACGATACATCGCGAGCGATTTGTCCTCCCGACAGCAATTTTAACAAATACGGGGCTTGAATATCAGTGCGATGCGCTGTCGTCGGCTGCCAACGTGCATATCCTTCCACACGCAATGCAAACGGAAGTTCACGCATCAGCAGCAACTGGTCGTCCCCGGTTTCGCGAAAAAAGCGCGGAGGTTCTTTCTCCGGCAGCTGAAATCCATTTGCAGCAAACTCTTCCGCGTAGGCTTTTAGCTTTGGAGCGGGGGAATGGCATGTCTGACACGACATGTCATACTTCCGTGCAAAGGCAGGAATGGCGAAAAGCTGTGTGCTGCCGAAAATTGAAATCAATGAAATGATTATACAGAGTTTTTTCATAGGATCACCTGGTCAAGGAAGAACGGTGATAGATGTTTCATGGAAATTCACTTGTATTGTTTCCACCTCTTCCATCGGTACACCGAGAAATTGTGCCACGGGTGTCGGTAGTTTTTGATAATTCAACACAGCGTTGACCTTCAATTTCCCCGCCGGAAGAGTTGTGGGAAGGGTCCAGGTAAACGTTTCGATTTTGCTCTCTCTCGGTCCGATCCTGTAGTCAGTGGATTGGGATGCGGTATTCCATTGCTGGATTGTCATCCGTCCCTGCGGATCGAGATACGGGAGGCGGAAAATTCTGTCCCCTTCCGGAACACCGTCCCGTTGAATTCCAGCGAAATCGGGTTTGTTCAAGGCAATTCCCATATCCTGATAAGCGAGAGTGTTCGCGGCGATAGTATATTCTTCACCAGGAAATCCTTTTTTGTCCACCGATAAATGATAGATAGTTCCTTTGGCATCTATGGCTTCCACGTGCAGCCATAACATTCGTTCTTCTGCTGAACCAGTCGGAAACTTATGACCTGTTTTTTGGTTGAAGAGCACCACTGTAAATTTTACCCGATCGCCCGGCTCTGCTTCCCTGATGTCAGGATGGATTCTGAGTTCAACAACTCCGCGCACTTTGCCGGGATCATGGGCACCATGGAACAGATGCTGTGCGACATTCGGCAGCGGTTTTGCCATAGAAGCGTTTTGACCGGGTGCATAGGTCATATGACAATCCTGACAACGCACTCCTTCCTTTGCATAAGGTCCTTCTTTCCATTCCAGATGGGTCGATTTCACCCAGATACCGTACGGATCCTTCTCATTGTGACACGTTCCGCAGAAATCCGAGGAACGGATAAAATCTGATTTTTTTGTTTCATGTGCAGGCGACTGCAATCCTTCCCGAGGTCCGTATTTCACTTTTCCCGGTTCCGAGATGTAATTGAAATTGAATGGAACTTCCCCTTTGAACCCAGTGATCGTATGACAAAGATCGCAGGAGACCGATTCGTTTGCTCTGCTGTTTTCGGATGGTTTCGGGGGCGGAACATCTCCTGCCAGGAATGCGATCGGAGCATGGCAGCCGTTGCATCCAGCTTTGACGCCGGCGACTGTAGCATCTTTCTCCGCATGAGGAACGGCAAGTTTAAAATATTCAATTTCATCCCAGTGATGAGTGTATGCCTGCGACATCATCGTCTGTTCCCACTGTCGGTAGAAATCCACATGGCAAGATGTTCCACAAGATTGCGGTTTTTCATAATCGCTATACTTTCGGGATCCAAGTGCTTCGTCTCCTGCTTTTTTTTCCTGAGTATATGTGAAAGAGGAAAGAAGAAGAATGAAGATGATGAGACGGAAGAGTAAAGACGGAATTGAATTGAAGGCGAGTGTTTTCATAACTCCCTCTTGTGATATGTGTGAAAAAGAGTCAGCCTCTATACCGGCTTAGGATGTGTCGTCAGAGGTCGTTTGTTGCGCGGAAGAAATTTCTTGTTGAAGACTAATGGATTTTTCGGGAAGAAGCAATATTGAAAAACAGATCGGGCAACATCAGCGGCCGGGCTCAGATATTTTTGTCCGATATTGTTTTAATAAATATGTTCGAAGGAGAGGTAAATAAAAATACCATGCACTGTTGTTCCGTTAGTGAACAGCGCAGGGAATACAAGTCCGGGGACGATTTGCAGATTATTGATGTCGATCGCCCATCGCACACCGGGGCTCACGATCAATTCGTTTGTCCTTCCGAACGGAGAGCCGGAAGACGAGTACAGAATCTCCGTAAGGATATTAAAATTATTGCCGACAAGATAGATACCGCTGGCGCCGACAAAGTATTCCGTCAAAGCAGCCTTTGATGTGGTAAACTGGACGTCTGGAATAACTGTAGCCCCGGCATTGAAATGAGAGACAAAATCATTCGAGATTCGTTTACTCATAGGCAGGTTGATCTGAACACCGACCCTTCCATTGCCAAAACCGTTCGATTCTTCTCCCGTTGGGAGAATGATGGAAATCCGGGGAGCAACAGCAAGTCCAGTGCTCCTCCATGCTTCAAAACGGTAATTCAACATAATATCGCCGATTCCCTGAGAGGAAGGGTGTGCAACCGTAGTATGGTGAAAGGGAATGGTAATACTTGCTTGATGTGTCTGATTGAATACCGGCCATTCCTCTGTGAAACTTCCTTCGGATGTGTTTTCCCGAAACAGTCGAAATCCGGTAAAGATGTGTTGTATAACGCCATCTTCCTGATTATAGGCTTCTTCAATAAAAAAAGAGTTGTCCTCAATGGCTTTTGTATACTCCTGTGAAATGGCAGGCAGTGAAAATATAGCAATCAGCAATACAGTTGATATGAATTTCATGGGGAGAGGTAGTTGAAATATGTTTCGTTGAGTAGTGATCACATTAGCTTAGGAAAAAATTTCCCCGTCTGCCGGGCGTACTGTGTATATTGATCGCCAAATTCTTGTATTAATTTTTCTTCTTCGATAACTGTTCGGATAGAGAGAGAAATCAGAACGGCCATTGATAGAAGAAGGATCAGCCAATTGGACGAAAGCATTCCCAAACCAACAAAAAAAAGAATTCCGGTCGTGTAAAGCGGATGACGAATATACCGGTAGATACCGCTCGTTACCAGTTGGTGATGTTTTCGTGTTTCGACAGTATCGGTAATGTTCTTACCGATATTCGTGAAGACGGAGACCCCCATTGGAATAGATAAAAGTGATAATATCGCACCGACGATTTGCAATGCGAACAGAGGTTCATATCGAACGGGCTGGAACATTCCGGGAAACCAGGGGAACAGGCATGCCATTATCCACAATATACCGCCGCAGATCCTTAAGGTGAGGAAAGTGATTCTCCCTTCGTTTTTCATCCTTTCAAAATGATCCTGTTGCTTGTTGGCCTGCAGACGAAAATACACTCCGATGGAGAGGAGAGGGAAGAATAGCGCTGCAAAGATCAATTGTACTATCGGTTCGCTCATGATGCCTAAGTCTTTTATTTATATGTTTGCGAATAATCGCCAGATCTGTGCTACCAGAAAACAGATAACAAATCCCATGATCATGGGGATGACAGTCGCAACAATGGTCCATTTGGCACTTTTTGTCTCTTTGTAGATCGTATAAATTGTCGTTGAACATGGATTATGCAGGAGACTGAACAGCATGAGATTTAATCCAGTCAGAAAAGTCCATCCGCCGGCACGTAGTACCTCCGCCACGGCATTGGCTTCATCCAGTTCGAACATCACGCCGGCACCGGCGCCGATACCGGCCAGTCTAGTGCTCAGCACGGTGAGCATTAACACTGTAGGTATGACGATCTCGTTGGCCGGAATTGCAATGATGTAGGCCAGCAGGATCACTCCGTTAATGCCGAGCAGAATCCCGAAAGGATCCGACCAGTTAATGAAGTGTTCCGCCAGGCTCAATTCCCCTATGTGAATGTTGGAGACTAACCAGATCACCGCGCCGGCAGGTGCTGCAAACACGATGGCACGCCACAAGACGATCGCTGTTCTGTCGATCAGCGATGTATACAACGTTTGCCACAGCTTCGGCGGACGATACGGAGGCAGTTCCAGACTGAACGCCGATGCCTCGCCTTTAAGGATGGTTTTTGACAATCCCCAGGAAACAGCAAGAGTGAAAAATATCCCGAGGACAGCAACACTCACCACTGCGCCGGCGGTGACGATTCCCGCAAGGTGCGCCGGCACGAGAGCGCCGAAAAAGATGGAAGCGATGAGGATTTGCGTAGGCCATCGGCCGTTGCAAAGCGAAAAATTGTTGGTAATAATTGCGATCAACCGTTCGCGCGGACTGTCAATGATGCGGGTCGCAACGACCCCGGCAGCATTGCATCCAAAGCCCATAGTCATACTCAGTGATTGTTTCCCGTGCGCGCCCGCTCGACGGAATAATGAGTCCATATTGAATGCAACGCGCGGCAGGTAACCAAAATCTTCCAACAAAGTAAAAAGCGGGAAGAAGATTGCCATCGGCGGAAGCATGACGCTTATGACCCACGCCATGGCAAGCCAAACACCATCCACTGCAACTCCGGTAAACCACCATGGTGAACCGAGCATTGAAAATGTATCCCGCAGCCACGGATGCACGGTATCCACCAGAACGGTGGCGATCATAGCAGATGGGACATTTGCTCCTTCAACGGTGAGCCAGAAGACGATCGCTAGGAGCAGGAACATCAACGGAAATCCGAATGTCCTGCTGGTGATCAATCTGTCCAATTGCTGATCAAAATTGTACCGTGGTTTTGTCGATGGCATCGTCACCGCATGCGAGGCGATCTGTTGCGCGTCGGCATAGATTGCTTCAACGAGCGAATCGTGGATATGATCGCCAATCTCCCAGCGCAGAGTGTTCGCTGTTGAGAGGATCGATTCTTTATTGGTAATTCTCTTCATTTCGATTTCCCAAAAATAATTATGCAATGGAAGGCCGGTGTGCATCCCGGGTAAGGTTTCCCAACTCGCCGTTATTCACCGCATCGATGATTTTTTGGTCTCCCTCCAGAAGACGCAAAGCGATCCATCGTGTATTCGGGAGATGCGGAAACTCTGCCGAAATTTTTGTCGTCAATTGTCGTATCGCTTTTTCCAACCGCGGCGCGGTCCGTTCAAGCCGGTGAGGCCGGCAGACATACGCGCCGGTAGCAACATCGTACACGTTTTTCAACAATTCCGGTATTCCATCTTCCTGGCGGGCGGCTGTCGCAACGACTGGAACGCCGAGATCCTTCGCAAGCCGACGGGGATCGATTTGAATATTATGCCGTTTCGCTTCATCCATCAGATTCAAACAAACGACAGCGCGATCGGTAATCTCCAGCACCTGAAGGACAAGATTTAAATTACGTTCCAGTCTTGTTGCATCGACAACGATCACGGTAACATCGGGTTGTCCAAACAGGATAAAATCCCGTGCGACCTCTTCATCAGTACTAGTGGAAAGAAGAGAGTATGTACCCGGAAGGTCGACAAGTTTGAACCGTTTATTGGCGTAAACGAATCCTCCTTCGGCACGCGTTACAGTCTTTCCGGGCCAATTTCCGGTATGCTGACGCAGTCCGGTCAATGCATTGAAGACCGTACTTTTACCGGTGTTCGGATTTCCGGCAAGCGCAACAACAAAATCGAATTGTGTCATGTTAATGCCAAGCTTAGTAAGATTACCAAGATTATGAACAGGGCAATCATCGCATTGTGCATTTGGTGTTTGTGACATTTCGCGTTCTCCTGACCGTTGAAGTTATTGTCGCTGAATAAATATCATATTTGCATGCTGCTGGCGAAGCGCCACAAGTGCCCCGCGAACGGAATAGGCAACCGGATCACCGGAGGCGCTCACCATTTCAGCTCGAACGGTGGTGCCGGGAACAATGCCCAGGTCCATCAACCGTCTCCGCTGTTGACCACGCATCGCTTTGGAAATGCTGAGGATGTTTGCCTCTTCACCGATCCTTAGAGTCGCGAGTGATTCCAATGGCGCAGTGATTTTGTGTTCCTCTTCTGTGATTGGCGCAACGGTGATATTATTTGTCAGCAGCGGAGCAAGGATTATTTCTTCACCGTCTGCGGCGAACCGCACCCGATCATTAGATCGTTCGATCATCATCACCTGCATCCCAACGTACAATCCCTGCGCAATCAGCTGTGCATACACCGCTTCCGGTTCGTCTTCGATATGCGTGATGACGGCAAATTCTCCGCCGTTCATGGACAGAAGGGATTTTCCCTTTTTAGGGGGCATTTCACCGGCTGGAGTCGGAATCGGATCGCCATGCGGATCAAAATGAGGGTTTCCAATCTGCGCTGCCAAAGCTTCTGTCTGTTCTTCCGTCAGCCGGTGCTCGGCCAATTCAGCGGATGAATGCCATTCGGTCGGCGGCACGCTTGTTTCATCCGCAAGATACCGTTCCCATAACCTGTGGACACGGATGACACGAAGTGCGTACGATTTTCCGTCAGCGGTCAATTTCACGCCGTTGTCGTTGGTGACCAGCAGTCCCATTGCCGAAAGGCGCGTCAACAAGCCGGCAGACTCATCGGTGGAGATGAGCAGCGTGCCGGCGATACTCTCGGTAGTACAAATGATATTTTTATACTCACAATCATAGATGTGTTTCAACGCGTCTTCGATCAGAATTCGTTTCCGACCGCGGCGGGCGCGATACCATTGTGCACGCAGACCGATTTTCGGGAGGAACAGCAACAGCAAGATCGCGACAACGATGCCGAAGATTACTAATGCATTGCCTGGATCAGTCATAAACCCTCCTTACACATTTTCTACAAAGATATTTGATGCAATGGTGGAACTGATATTGATCTCTTTCCGGTCGATTCGCACAAGCATGGAGTTGTCAAAACTCATCTTTTGCCGGATAACGATCTCTTTATTCAAAGAGATACCGATGGACGCAACATACTGCAGCATCTCGGAATTCGAATCGCTCACCCGCAAGACGCGCACGGTCGATCCTTCGCGTGCCTCGATCATCGGATAGCTCATTGAGCACTTGATCTCACCATCTTTCGTCGGTATCGGATCGCCATGCGGATCGATAAGAGGATGGCCAAGGGCGTGGTCGATCTTTTCTTCCATCTTATCGGACATGATGTGTTCGAATCGTTCTGCTTCGTCATCGATCTCATCCCATCCGAAATGGAGCACCTGCACCAGGAACATTTCCCACAATCGGTGTTTTCGGATAATCCGGAGTGCCAGGGTCTTTCCTTCTTCCGTCAACTCAACACCTTTATACGGCGTGTGAGTCAGCGTCCCTTCCTCCGCCAGCTTTTTTATCATTTCCGAGACGGACGCAGGAGAGATTTGCAATTTTTCTGACAAAGAGGAGGTGGTCACCTTCCCTTCGTTGGAAGAGAGTTTGTAAATGTTCTTTAGATAGTTCTCAATCTGTTCGCTTGCCATTACCGTTGCCTTTCCTCAATTTCGTTGTTGGATGTTCGTCAGAAAATATCAATCATGTCCGCAGCCGCAGTTTCCATTCATTGATCTCGCCTTTTCAAAACATTCTTTCCCTTCAACCACAGAGAAGTAGACCAGCCCCAGCGCCCCGGCGGCATCCACATACGGAACGGAAAATAGTTCATACAAAAAACTCGATGCCAACAATGTAAGAGACATATAAACACAAACCACATTACAGTTTGCATCGGCGATCATTGCTTTAGAATCCAGCGCATACCCCACCTTCCGCTTATAATAGATAAGGTAGATCATCGAAAGAATTGATATCGAAGAGATGATTACTCCCCAAAAGGTCGATGCTGGTTGTTTATTTTCAAGGATGGAGAATACGGCCGTGATCAACAGGCCGATAGAAAGGGCATAGAACGATCCGCCGGTAATTTTTAATGCTGTAATTTCAAATGGACTTTTATTGCTGAGTGGATTTTGAGCAATGCGAAGGACCATTGCGCCAATACCGATACCAGAGATCGTTTCGATAAAACTATCTACCCCGAAGCCAAACAATGTCAACGATTCATCGGAGTATCCAATGAGTGTGGAAACCATTCCTTCAGCGATGTTATACACGATAGTAAAAAGACTTAGATACAAAGCGATATTGTACAGTCTCTGTTTTTCCGCTGAAATAGGGTGTTCAACAACGATTGGATCCATTTTTATTATTCCAGATTTTTAATTTAGGTTAACCTAAATATATGTCAAGGTATAATAAAAGTCAAGATCTCGAAGAATGTTATTTTTCCCCAAAGATCTTTAACCATTCATCAATTTGGAAAGGTGAAAGCGAAGATTCGGATTTTTCCGAAATGGTATCGCTGTTGTCCACCAGCATTCGGGTGAAGTATCTGGAAGTGTGAGTTTGGCATGAACAGGTTCTGGCAAAATTCAAAATCTCTCTGTCCGAAGTCACGATAATCAACTGTGACCTGCTTTTAGATTGTTCAATCATCTGATTGATTTTCGTATCGGCAGAAAGAGGATATGAATAGAGGACATGAACCGGAGCGTGGCTTTTTTTGTGTGAAGTTGAATCCTCCTGTTTCATACCGTCAAATACAATGGTGCTACGGAATTTATTTCTGATCGTCAACATCGAAACTGAATGGATCAACAGTTCTCTTGCAGATTCCGCGTCGTGCAAAAGAGTTCTCTTCAGCGCGGGGACAGCATGGATCAGATTATACCCATCAATAATCACATGTTGCATAATTAATCCAATGCGACAAGTTCAATATCATGAATGCGGTTCAGATTAACGCCGATTGCTTTGCCCGTCGTGCTTTTTTCAAATATGTCCTTGAATTTTGCGCCCCATGCAACTTCATCGTACCGGTAGGACGAACGGGAGTGGACTGTTTGAGAATAAGTTTCATCCGTTGCGGTTACGAGGACGAATATCTCGCTTTCGGTTTCTTGTAAGAATGTTTTATCTTTTTCATAAAGCGGGCTTTTATCATCTATCTGATGAACAATTGTCCAATGCAGCGGAAAGAATGTTACATTGCTGCGATCCAGATGCAATGGAAGGTATTGACGGACCCGCCGACCTTCTTTTACCGTCATCCACGAAAAGACAATGTGCGCTTCAATATTGATCAATTGACTCGATCGTTGATTGATGATTCGCACCATCAGGGCTTTCCCGTTTTTGAATGGTGCTATCACAGCCGTATTACTGTAAAGAATTTTTGCGTGGGGACGGGCGAACCGTGCAAAAAGAAGTCCTGTTGCCATGGCGGCGCCGACCAGGCCAAAAAATGCTTCGAACGTCATAAGCCAGTTCGCAGCGGCAGTTCTTGGATTCAATGCACCATATCCAATGGTGGCAAATGTTTCTACGCTAAAAAAGAAACAGTTCCAATAATAATTGGTTAATGTCGTTGATTCAATTCCATTTAATGCATTTGTACCGCACAGATAGAATCCTGTCGCAAAGACAAAATTCACCACAACATAAAACCCGGCCATAAGGAAAAGAAACTTTGTCCAGGATATCGTGATAAGCCAATGATACATGCTCAACGATTTAAGAAAGGACATACCTTCGCGATCGACATTGAATGTTCCATCGCGATTCATCATCCGTTTGTTCTGTTCTTGTGAAAGTCGAGAACCAAAACCAAGGTCGTTCGTATCTTCCCGTGTTTGGACTGTTTTTTTCAATGTTTTCATAAATTATTTCGATCGTTTCCGTGCGGTAATAACGACCCCGTTACCGGTACTCCGTGAACTAAAATAATCGGCTTGCATTGTAATATAATAGAACGGATAAAAAGTCACAAAGAAAGGAAGAATCAAAATTGCAAAACCAGGATGCCATGTTTTGATCATCCATTCCAGAATCGCAATGATTTCAAAAGTAGTTGCAACGGTCGGTCCGTAAGAATAACGTCGTTCTTCGATCTGAAATCCTGCATCGGTGAGCAATTGTTCAATTGACTCGTCTGTGTACGTGTGCATTCGTCCCACGATATGATCATAATCGAAATTCGGACGCTGCGACAGCAACTTGTACAGTGATAAACGGCGTCGGTAGTTAACGGGAACATATACAATCAATCGTCCTTCCGGAGAGAGAGCGTTGTGGAATTTCTTCATTAAAGCGTCATCGTGTTGAATATACATCAACACACCGATGCAGAGGATTAAATCCTGACTCGCAGGAAAATCCGCTTCGGCAATGTCTTTGCAGACAAATTGGATATTTGTCAATCGCAACGTTTCGGCAAGCCGGTTACAGAGCTCAATATTGGAAAGGGAAGTATCGATACCGGTCGTTTTCTCTGCAATTCGAAATTCAGGAATGGTAAACAGAAAATCGCCCACACCGCATCCGGCATCTAAGATCTGTTTGGGGGGAGGGATTTTTTTTAGCAAACGATGAATCGCCCGCCGGGAATACTGTATTCTCAGCACTGAACTATGATTGAGCCAAAAATAAGCAAAGAGAAGACGTGGGAAGCGAAGCAAAATAGAAGGCGCATGCTTGTGATGAAGATAGCGGGATATTTTCCGGGGCATAAATACACAGTTTTTTTATTGTAATGTAGAGAGGGAATACCCGAAATGCAATGGCGGTGATGTTCTCTCAACGTAATGTTCACGATGTTGAATTACAATTGGATTTTTGCAGGTACATACAATTCATACGCACGAGCTGTTCATGGTAAAAGAGAACTACGTGGTGGGAAATGAGTTTCACACACCGATGCATGTGTTCAACGTGTGTAAATGAATCCTCCAAGTTGTCAACATAGAAATCACCTATTTTAAAAATACCTAATTTTTGGTATTGCGCTTTTCGTTATGAACTCTTACCATCCACAGCACGAGAACAGAAATAAATCGGATTAATTGTTGCTACAGTTTATCAATGCCGACAGCGAGATCTGTAATCAAGATGTTTTTGTAATGCTCATCGATATCAGATTGAACTATCTGAATAGCAATTACTGGTTTCATTCTGTGATCATTTCAAGGAAATTAATTTATTCCAGGATATTTTCTGTGACCGATTGACACTGAAATGAAATTAGATATCCAGAACGCAGAAGAGTATTTGAACAATCGGAGAAAATAGGCTTAAATCAAAAAAAAGTAGTACGAAAGTGCGTACTTCTTAAATTAACAATAATTCATACATAACAGATGGAAAACGAAATAACATCAAAACTGAATATTAAGGAAAAGGAATTATTGCAATTATTATCCTTGGGTCTTTCGAAAAATAGTGTTGCCATGCATTTGAATATCAGCAAGTATACCGTTGATAAACACCTGCGGAATGTTTTCGAAAAACTTAATTTGCATTCTACGGTTGCAGTAGTCGCTTATGCACTGCGATCACGGGAGATAGAGTAACTGTGTCTTAATTTCATCCGTACCGGATGGAGTTAGCTTAGCTTCACAAAAAAATGAATTCATTTCAATGACGACCACGATTGCCACTTTATATTATCACCGGGGGCCTGTATGAACAGCGTACAACGCTATTTCTTGTTCTGTGTAACTCTTTTAATTTTCCTTTCATCATCACTGCTATTTTCATCCGTTCCGGCTCACCCGCGCGTGCAGCGATTGCTTCAGGAGAAAAAGATCGTGACGCCGTACTATCTGCAAAATCGGACGAACTTGCTAAAGCGCGGTGTTAATGCGCCATGGCAGTCAAAAGAATTGCAGTTGAAATCAAAAAGCTCTCCACGGTCAATGACTCGAACCCTGGGACCCTCACTGACACCGTCAGGAATGTGGAAGGCTTTGATATTGGTGGTAAAATTCTCCGACAAGGCACAGAGTGTGACTCCCGACTATTTTGATTCGCTCATATTCGGAAACGCCACGGGAACGATGCGGGATTTCTACAGTAAGGTAAGCTATAACAATCTGGACATTGTTACAGTGAATATGCCCAGTTCGGTTGGTTGGATGACCATGCCGCAGACATATTCGTATTATGTGAGCGGACAGAATGGATTCGGATCGTACCCTCAAAACGCACAAAGGCTTGTAGAAGATGCTTTAGCCGCCGCTGATTCCAGTGTTGATTATTCGCAATATGATAATGACAACGATGGTTATGTGGATGCATTGTTTGTCGTCCACACCGGGCCTGGCGCAGAGTTTACCGGCAGCAATAATGATATCTGGTCGCATGCATGGACCACCAGCACCCCGCAGTTCCGCGATGGTGTTAATATTTTTCGCTACTCGATGGAACCAGAATATTGGGCTGCACCCGGAGACATGACCTGTGGTGTGTTTGCACATGAACTTGGTCATGCCGGTTTCGGACTTCCGGACCTGTACGATGTGGACTACTCCTCCAGCGGATTAGGCCGATGGAGTTTAATGGCGGGGGGAAGCTGGAACGGTGCAGGTGGTCTCGGGGAATCTCCCGCATTTCCGGATGCATGGTCGCACTATCAGATGGGATATATCGCTCCAGAGAATATTATTACCAATAGTATCAATCGTCCGATCCAAAATATTGAGAATGTCCCTGTCGCATTGCGATTGTGGACCAATGGAACTTTAGGCAGTCAATATTTCTTGATTGAAAATCGTCAGCAGGTCGGATACGACACATATCTTCCGGGGAACGGATTACTTGTCTATCATATCGATGAATCGATTGCATCGGACAATCAAAATGAATGGTATCCCGGACATACATCCAGCGGTCATTACCTTGTGGCATTAGAGCAAGCAGATGGGCTGTATGAACTTGACAAAGGGATTAATAGCGGAAATGCAGCTGATCCTTTTCCCGGCACGACAAATAATTCATTCTTTTCGAATACGACGCTCCCCAATTCGAATGATTACAGCAATGCCGATACTAAAGTGCGGGTGCAGAGCATATCAAACTCCGGAGCGACTATGTATGCTGATGTCAGCGTCGGTCTGGTCTTTGGTAAACCTGAGATTGTTGTTCGGGAAGATACGCTTCATTTTGGTTTGGCAGGAATCGGCTCCTCAAAGACCGATACTCTTATAATAGATAACTATGGAAGTGATTCGCTCATTGTCAGCAATATTACCTCCAATAATCCATCCTATGTTCCAGCAGTGACTAGTTTTTTATTATCTGCCGGTAGTACCAAAAAGATTCCGGTGACTTTTACACCAATTGATACGATGATGTATTATGGTGCGCTGACGATTACGAGCAATGATACATCGCACCCTGTTGTAAATGTTGCGATGATCGGTGCAGGTGTATACGCCCCTGTAATTACTATCAGTCCCGATTCATTCATGGTAATGCTTGGTGAGGGGGACAGTGTGATTCAAACAATGACGATCGGTAATAGCGGTCAGGGAACGTTGTATTGGAACGGAGACGGAGCCGCTGCAACTGCATTCTTGAATCCATCTCGTGATCGGAGAAATGACCGGATCCGCCCGATATCCGATGTGCGATACATGGAAAAAATCAGCGATCGTGCAATTAAACGTTCGATGATTTCCGGAGCCGCGACATTGACAGGCGATTTTTATGACAACTTTGAGGATGGGGATCTGGAGGGATGGAATATCAATGGCGCCGCCGGCGTTCGTGAAATCACCAGCAGTACATCAGCCATTGGGACGAAATCCTTTCACTATCAAAATAGTACATTGGGACACAGCCATGGTATCAGCCGGGATTTCCTATCGGAATATCAGCCGGAGTATGCCGGATTTTATGTTCGTACGTCAACGAATTTTAAGGCGGGAGGATATTTTCGCATCGACACCGACGAATCGTTGATGAATATTATCTGGTTCTTTGCTGATCCGACCGGGAAGTTCTATGTGAATGACGATGTCAGTGGAGATAACACATTTGTCTATAATGCGCTCCAATGGTACCATGTAGAGTTCAGGAATATTGACTGGACAAATAAAAATTTCGACTATTACGTCGATAATCAGTTGATCAAGGCGGATATTCCTTTCCGCAATGCAGCAATCGCAAATCGTGCGGCTCGACTGTTTCTCTATAATTTTGATTCCACAGAAGCTTGGTGGGATGCGATCACCGTTGGAAAGAGAAGCGACTGGATTAGTGTATCGCCGGTATCGGGAATAGTTGAACCAGGTGCAACGCAGGAAGTAGCAGTGAAATTTTCTGCCGGCGAATTGCCTGGCGGGGATTATCATTCGGTAATAGCGATTGGGAGTAACGATCCATCAAATAACCCAAAAATTGTTCCTGCTTCAATGCATATCACCGGAAAACCAGTCATTGCCTTCACGCCGGATAGTATGAATTCGGGAATTGTGTTCATTGGAGGGAATAAAGTGGACACGCTGACGGTCCGCAACGCAGGTTCTGAGCCGCTGATGATCAACAGTATCACAACCAACAATGCAGCATTTGTGGCAGAACCGACAGGATTTACTTTGTCCGCCGGTGCAAAACAGCAGGTGCTCATCACCTTTACACCGTCCGACACTGTGGTTTACACCGGAATGTTGACTGTTGAAAGCAATGATTCCACCCGTCCAACTGTGGAAATTCCATTATCAGGAAGAGGTGCGTACGCACCGATAATCACGGTGGTACCTGATTCGTTGTTTGTGGCTCTTGGTCAGGGAGACAGTGCTGTGACAATTATGACCATCGGCAATATCGGCCAGGGTCCGTTGAATTGGAATACAGGATTTGGACCGGCTGTTGCACCGTTGGCTGTCGACCAGACGCAATGGAAACACGCCCCAGCAGTTGTTCAGCAATTCCGATCTTCAACATATCCCAAAAAGAATTCAAAGAAATTACCGATTCGTACGAATAATTTTTCCTCGATCAGTTATGGATTCCCGCTGTATGCTGCAAAGGCAAACGGTATCTATAAAATAGACCCGAATAATGGTACAATGCAATTGTTCTTTCCCATGGCACTGAGCGGCGGACCGGATGGGGTGGCTTATGACGGAAATTATGTCTATGTGATCAATGGCTTTGGCTTGAACAAAATCATTCGGATTGATGCGTCGCTGACAACGATAGTGGATACCATCGATGTTAACTTCAGCGGAAGTATTGACGGACTGGCGACTGACGGCCGCTATGTGTACGCATTGGATTATACCTATGACAAGTTATATGCAGTTGATATCCAAACACAGTCCATATCTGCAGTGTTGAATCTTTCTGCGCAAGGAATTGGCGGCGGTGTCACTTTTGCTTCCCGACGGAACTCCATCTTTGTCGCAAATTTTGATCTGCAAATTCTTGAGATCGATCGTTCCAACGGTTCTGTTATCCATATGATTCCTTCCATCGGAATTAATGTTGTTGGTTTGGGATATTCAAATTCTGCAAATGTACTTTTAGCAACGAACGGCGAATTTGTATACGTTCTCAATCCGGATAATGGTGAGATTCTTAATACATTTGCCGGTTCATATTGGGGGTTGGCAGCAGATGAAGCGAATGGGGCATTTATTTCAATATCGCCCGTTGCCGGCATCGTTGCACCGGGTTCCACGCAGGATGTCGAGGTACGATTCAACGCAACGGATTTGCCGGGCGGTGATTATCCTTCGGTCATTTCAATTAAAAGCAACGATCCGGTGAATAATCCAAAGAACATTCCGGCGGCAATGCATGTTATCGGGAAACCCGTTATCGCTGTTCATCCCGATAGCCTCTTGTTGGGAACAGTCTTTGTAGGAATGCAAAAGACAGACACAGTACTCGTAAAAAATATCGGCAGCGAACCGCTGATGATCAACAGTATCACATCCGATAATGCAGCATTTGTACCGGAACCAACGAGTTTCACTCTTTCCGCCGGTGCATTGCAACCTGTCGTAGTGACTTTCACACCAACCGATAGCATTTCCTATATCGGGAATCTGACTATTACCAGCAACGACTCCAGTAGATTATCAACGGGTGTCTCTTTAGCAGGAAGAGGAATTTATGCACCGGTGATTACAGTATCGCCAGACTCTCTGTTTGCGACGCTTGGACAGGGTGACAGCACAATACAATTGATGACTATCGGCAATACCGGTCAGGGAACATTAAACTGGAGCATCAATGGATTCGTGAGTGGTTCCGGCACATCACCGTATCGTCCCAAACCGTTGACTGTAAAACCGGTATCGCAGAAGAGACAAGTATCAACCAAGGTCAGGAAAATTTCTCCGTTGGCTTCCGGGACGTATTCGGGTGCACTGCAATTCGGCATAACCAATTTCGGCGAGATCATGCCATTTCAGTTCCCTGTCGGAACTGAACATCTGCAACACGGAACATATGCCTCCGGTTATACTCTAGCATATACGATTCTTGGTACAAATGTTATTGCATATGCCGGTTACGACCAGCGGAATTATCTCCTTCCTGTCAGCTATACCGAGACAGTGAACACCGGCACGGAAAAATTGATTGAAGTATTGATGCGAACATTAGACAATGCTCTCGAAATAAAACGGACATTTGGCTATCGCGTCACAGATCAATTCATAACCATTACTACTCAAATTTCTAATATCGGTCCAAATAGTGCGACCAATATTGTTTTCAAAGAGTGGACGGACTGGGATATGAACGGTTCATTTGATAATGAGTGGGGATTCGATTCGCTCCGGACAATGCTGTATGCAAAAGAGATTCAGTATGCGACGATCATTTCTGCACAGACACCCAATAAAATCGATATGAACGGGTGGGATGATATCTACCGGTGGGAAACTAATGAGGATGTTCCTCCGGGAACGGTCAACAGCTATGATGGTCTAGCATTGCTGCATTTCTCGCTTGCTGATATAGCATCGAACACCTCGCAGACGATAAATACTGTTTATGCTTCGGCGCAATCGCTATCGGAATTGCAGTCCGTTGTCGACCAAGCTGTTTCCCATCATTGGATTACATTCGCTCCGATCTCCGGTATAGTGCCTCCGGGCGGTTCGCAAATTGTTGACGTCAAATTTAGCGCTGTGAATTTACGCAGCGGTGATTATCGCTCGTCTGTTGCGATCAATAGTAACGATCCAGTGAACAATCCGAAGAAATTGGACGCAAAACTCCACGTTATCGGCAAACCGGTGATTGTGGTATCACCGGACAGTGTGAATGCCGGGACAGTCTTCACAGGATCTAGCCGTGTGGATACAGTCATTATCCGCAATACAGGTTCGGACGTGTTAAATGTCACCAGCATCACATCGTCTATCGCTGAATTCACTGTTGCGCCGGTCAACTTTACAGTTGCAGCCGGTTCATGGCAGTATGTTGTTGTAACATTCACCCCTTCTGATTCCATTGAATTCAATGGAACAATCACCATTGTCAGCAACGATTCGCTTCGCAGCAACGTTGAGATTCCCGTTATCGGCCGCGGCATCTATCCTCCGGTGATGACAGTCTTTCCGGATTCATTGAGCGCATCGATTGCAGAGAGTGACAGTACAATTCAATTGTTGACGATTGGAAATACCGGATTCGGTGACTTGCATTGGACGGTATCGCCGAATTATTCATCAGTCGCATCAACAGTGCTGACGAGTCCGGTTTTTCGCTCCAAATCCGTTGCTGCGATGAAAAAGAATGCTCCTTTCAAGCGCATCCGGCCGAGTTCTTCCAGTCTGTACAGTTTTCCAAACGTAAGCACAAACACAGGTCTACGATCGAATCGCAATACTGCTTCGTCACAGGCACCGTTGGCAAATATCCTGACGAAACTGAATGAAAATTACTCCAATGTCAGCAATATTATTCCAAACCGGTACGATTTTGAAGAAGGGATAAGCGGTACGAGCATCAGTGACGGCGGCAACGATATGTATGACGGCGGGAATTCGTTATTCACGTCGTTGGGCGGCGCGCTGACCTATTCCGATAATGCCATTAGTACCAGTTCGTACCTCGGTGCAACAGGCGCTTACTTCACCAGAAAATTCAATGGGTTGTTTGTCTTTGTTGCCGACATTCAAGGTGTAAATTATTTTGAAATTAACGGCAACCTTGGCGCCGATGGAAGTGGATCCGCAGACGGTGCAGTACTGGAAACGGAACTTTATGGGATCCATTACCGTGGTTTTGTGAAAAGGGTGTTTAATGCCGGTGATCCGTCGATTAACCATCTGGTGATTGTTGCGGATGATCCGACGGCGACACACGAGTTTTCCACCAATACGAATGATGATTATCACCGTGTCACACAGCTGCAGAACAGCACTCGGATATACTACTTGCTATATGCCGGGTCGAGTGGATACTATATTGACAATGCTGCCACACTGGCGATCATGAATGAGTTTTTGAATTCAATGGATCTGATTCCAGAATGGCTGCGTGTTGCACCTGTCTCCGGAACAGTGACCGCAGGATCGACACAGGACGTTTCGGTAAAGTTCAACGCCATTGGCATGCGCGGCGGGGATTATGCCGCAGCATTGTCAGTCACAAGTAACGATCCGGTGTCCAGTCAGAAGAACGTTCCGGTAAAATTACATGTCACAGGTCGTCCGGTAATTCATGTGTCACCCGACAGCATTCATTTTGGGAATGTGTTTGTCGGAATGCCGCAAACAGATACTGTGATGTTTAAAAATACCGGCAGCGACCCGTTGATCGT
The DNA here is from genome assembly GCA_041665525.1 of Bacteroidota bacterium. Classification (GTDB taxonomy): domain Bacteria; phylum Bacteroidota; class Ignavibacteria; order UBA10030; family UBA8401; genus UBA8401. Next base: position 81,075 of record JBAYIS010000008.1, read on the forward strand.
GAGCTCGATTGTTTCTTCAAATGCCGCGTATACGATGAATATAACCGGCTTTACGATTCCTATCGGAGAACAACAACCGATAGTGGTGACCTTTAATCCGACAGATTCGGTTGAGTATAGCGGTGCGTTGTCGATCACCAGTAATGATACTGTGAGAGGGATTGTCACTATAGCATTGACCGGTCGCGGTATCTATCCGCCGGTTATGACGGTCGATCCCGACTCGTTCATTGTTTCACTCAAAGAGGGAGACAGCACGCTTCAAACGCTGTCGATAGGAAACTCGGGCAACGGAGTATTGGAGTTTTCCACAGGTATTCACCAATCTGCAATTAAAGGAAAACTGCCGAATACTGTATCGGCAAAGGATATTGCGATGTTAAAGAAATCTTCGTCCGCATTATCCGGTCAATTATTCCCGGAGCAAAATCGCAACCGTCATCGCTCCAATGATGAACAGGTAGTGATGCATTCTACATCCATTGGAGGAGTGCTGAAAGATATCACCCTTCCAGCCAGCGGATGGACCGGAATGACAAGTGTTTCGTCAACATTATATGCCTTAAACTATAACAACGGAATGCTCTACCAGGTCAATCCGGACGATGGCACACTGCTTACTTCGGTATACCTGAGTTTTCAGCCCTATAGTCTTGCATTCGACGGACAATATTTCTGGATATCGAATACAAGCAATAATATTGTGGCATATAACTCATCCGGTACAATGATTAAATCCTTTACGACATCCATTCCTTCCTACAAAGCACTTGCGTGGGATGGAGAATACTTCTGGTATTGTCCGGCATTTTTACAGAATCCAACAATTTACAAATCTGATGCTTCGGGTAATGTGGTTGCTTCGTACAATGCTGGCATCGGCCAACAGATAAGTTCAATGGTTTGGGCAGCAGGCAGTTTATGGGTAATTGACGTGCAGACCAAAGTTGTGAAACAATTGAATTTGTCAAGCGGAACAGTCGTGGTGGAAAACACCTTCACCGCACCGAATATGGAATACGTTTATGCCATGGCGCATAATGGTTCGGATCTGCTGACATTGGATTGGGCCGGACATCTCTACTATCTGGATGACGGAAATGCAGGCGGGACTTGGTTGAGTGTGAATCCAGTCTCCGGTACTGTCAACCCGGGCGGCACGGCATTGCTTGATGTGCAGTTGAATGCACTGAAGTTGATGGCAGGAGAATATCGTTCCGTGATCTCTGTTTCCAGCAACGATCCGTTGAACAGTCCGAAGAACGTACAGGTGAATCTTTCTGTTACGCCGGGAGACCGTCCGGCTATCGTACTCTCGGATGATTCATTGCGTGTTGCAATGGTTGGGGATGCTTCGGAAACAGTCAGTTTCTATATCAAGAATGCCGGCACACAGCCGTTGAATTTCTCGTTGAGCGATACGACGCTGATGATGATAATGAAACAGTATTCCAATGAAGACGGTTCAGCGGCAACTGGAAAAATGAAAGATGCGGCAAATGTTCGTATCAAAAAGATTGGCATCCAGAGACCGGAAGTACCGACGAACACACGCGCTGTGCACAGCCGGACCTTCGGTACGGCAGGCGCTCGGTTGATCGAACGAGAACTGGATGGTGGAATGATTTTGCAAAAACGCAACCCGAACCATTCTCCGGCCAATGTCAGCTGGCTGTCGGAAGATCCGATAAACGGTTCTGTGGCTCCCGGCGACAGTGTGAAGATCAATGTAACGTTTGATGGCGCGGGCCTTGCTGCGGGTCTTTATCATGCCATGATCCGAGTTGCAAGCAACGATCCTTTCAGAAGTGTTGTAACGGTGAATGCGTCTCTTACGAAGCTGTTGAACAATTTCACCACCGATGACAATGATAACAATGCGTTCGCCGGTGTTCCGGATTTTGATATGGACACATATCTCTATAATGACGATGTCACGGCACCGATTGAATTCAACATCTTTGTTGATGAAGATTCGATTCATACCGTACAGTTGAACATGCTGGTATGGGATGTGGATTGGGCGGGAGGTGAAAGAGATTCAGTCGTATTTAACGGTCATTTCGTCGGATATTTAACAGGAGCGGATGGTGAATGGAGCACTTCCATTTTCCGCATCGATCCTGCATGGGTTGTCCCCGGTCCGAACGGAAAAAATAGAGTCCAAGTCTATATCGATATCCTGAACCTTCATAATTGGGCGGTCAGTGTTGACTGGGGTCAACTGGTTATCAACGGATCTGCCGGTATGGCATTCTTCCGGTATGTGAATACGGATAACACTATCTACGCACCAGGTGATTCAATTTTGGTGACGGAAGAAGTCGATACCGATTCTCTTCCTATGGCTGTCCGTGTTGAGACTGATATTGTCGATCCGTCAGATAATATCATTTTGGGAACCAACAGGATGATTACAGTGACTACCGGCAACGAACCATTCACCGAACAGTTTATGCTGCCGGGCGGACTCGCCTATGGTGTATACAGGGTTTTGACTATCGTATACGATGCTGTGACCGATCTGCAGCAGGATCTTCGATATACAGAATTCACCATAGCGCTTCCGACTCCGACGAATGTTTTTGCCGGAACCGGATTCGATGCAATGGTACCGTTAACATGGGATCTGGAATCGAATTTTGAGGTCTCTCCACGTCCTCTCATTGATATTAGGATCGGTGACGATGCGGAACAAATAGCCGTTGCAAAGAGAAGGCTTGTAAAAAAATTAAAGGATGAAATGACAAAGCTGCCGTTCCGTACGAAGCACGATGCAGCTATGTCAACGGTAAACCTTCAGTATTTTAATATCTTCCGAGGCACGAAATCCGGCGGCCCGTACGCGTTTCTCACATCTGTTTCGATGACTGGCCGGACATATTTCGACCATGGTGATTATATCGATACCAGCGTGGTAAATGGTCAGACATACTATTACGTCTTAACTGCAGTGTATGAAAACGGAGAGAGCGACTCTTCGGCGGAAGTGACCGCTTCACCTGTTGCCGAAGGACAAATGTATCATTCAACATTTACTACAACAGTTCCAGTATTGGATGGCAACGTTGTTGCCGGAGAATGGGATGATGCCGCAAGCTTTGAAATCCAGTTGCCCGGACATCCGCAACCGGTCATAGCGAAATTCAAGAATTCGGCAACCACCCTGTACCTGGCAATTGACGACATACACAATACCACTACCGCAGATTTCAACGAGGTTGGATTCTATTTTGATTCCGATAATAACGATACGTGGGATACTGATACATTGACGAGAGAAGGAAACTTCTGGATTAATTTTATTAACGACTCAACTTGGACGGTGTTTCGCGGAATATTCGGTAACTATCCACAAGTGGGCTTCGCTGGGACAAGGACGAATCCGGCGGGGGTGAAAGCGCACGCATCAATTCTGAGCGGACATGTGCAGTATGAGATATCATTTGACCGCGGATCAGAATATTTCCAAACGGCAGGGGATTCAATTGGCCTGTGGTTATTTACACATGATGATTCAGCGAAGGCCAATTTCTATTACCATTTCAATGGATCTATGCCGCTAGGGAGTATTTGGAGTGCCCCAAAAACGTATGGAACGCTTGTTCTCGGGAATATTCTCGGTGCTGAAGAGAATAACACGGAAGCATTGCCGAAATCGTTTGCACTGAGCCAGAACTATCCTAATCCGTTCAATCCTTCAACGACCATCCTATACGATTTGCCGAAGGATGCCAATGTTACATTGAAGATCTACAATGTTCTTGGTGAAGAAGTCGCCACGATTGTGAACGATAACAAGAGCGCCGGGTATCACAGCGTTGTGTGGAATGGGAGGACAAATAAAGGAATTGCCGCTGCATCCGGAATCTACTTCTATCACCTGTCGGCGGGAGACTTTAAGAGAACATTGAAGATGATCTTGCTCAAATGAAAACGGGGATGGGAAAAAAGCTATGCTGGGATTCTTGACTGCAGCGTAGTATTCAAACCATTATTTCATGAGAGGAGTGCTGTGAGTGTTGCGTTGTGCGCATTCACAGCATTTTTTTTTAACGGAGATCTAATCTCATTGTCTGCATTCTGTCACGGTAAAAGCCGAGTGATTTCAATAGTTCTGCAGCCGAAGATTCTCCCGGCCGTTGTGTATTGCAATATTCGATAATGATCTCATTCCTGTCTGGATAGGAACTGCGCAGCAGATTCACATACTGTGCCAATCCTTGTCGGACCGCATCTGTCACCAACGGAATAAACACTCTCATTCCAAAACTTTCTATCCAAACAATCGGAACTCCATTCTCGATAATGATATGATTGCCCGGGATGCGGGTGATCCGGATTATTGGATCGATGAACGGTGCGGAATCTAAACCAGTGCCGTAGGGATTTGCAGGATCGCATGCATTGAGAACAATCGGTGGATCATTCTTGACCGGGCGCGCTTTAATCTCATCCATGAATCGGACAGCATCGGGATGTGCAAACTGCATTCCGGAAAGTCCTTCAACAAAATATCCCCGGCGAATCTCTCCGCGCATTTCCATCCGTTGAAATACCATCGCAAGTACAGACCAGGGCAGTAAATTTTCCTCCCGCTTTGCGATTTCCCGTGCAACTATTCCATAACGGTTTAATAACTGTTCAGCCTGACGACGTATTTTTTCTTCATCACTGACGGCTGTTCCAAGGATACTCTTCGTGTGGACAAGAGACCAGCGCCCGTTCCAACCGGGAACCTGCTTTAACGCGGTCCGGACACTTTTCATCGCTGTAGAACGGAGCGGATTACGACGCGGATTTACGATCTCGATTCGTTCCGGCGGCAATTCACTGTCGATGGTTCTAAACCGTTTCACATGTAACGCCTCGTCAACAATATCATTTGTGATAAGGCTGCGCCAGAACAGTTCCGACAAAGAACGGTTGATCGCAGCGAGGGAATACGATGTTCCTTCCCGTATATCGGTAAGATAGGATGCACCGTTCTCTTTTATGAATTGATAGATCTCCATACTATGTTTTGATAGTCCTTCCAAGGCGAGCTCTTTTGGAGCGATAAAGTATATACCCTCATTTCGGCGGATCCATTGGGATCTTCCGCTATCAGTTCCGATACAAAAATATTCTCCTCGCTGAGCACATTGACGCAGCAGTCTGCCGTCATATCTCTGGAATCGGCCGCTGAGGATCTCCGCTTCCCATAGTTCCGATGATGCCGAATAACTTTGTAATGCATCCAGAACATCTATCATCCCGTTCTCATCGTTTACTTGCGCCGAAGGATGGCGATGCTGCCACTGCAGCAGCAACCGGGTGAATTCGGGAATCGTCGCCGGTTTAATCTCCTTGCGAAGGATGGAGATTGATGCCCGGTGGATCCGTTCGAGATTAGGGCGATATGACCACTGTTCAGCCGAACTTTCGTTCGTCAGGATGCCGTGGACGATATTCTCTGTTTCAGCAAGTGTTTGCAGAATCCCTTCGCATTCATTAATGGAAAGTGCAAAACGGTCAGCAATATTGATGCACGTTAGCACTCCGCGGGAACGGAGCATTCTCATGATGACGTACCGCAGCGCTTCATCCTTCTCGATCCGGGCATCCCGGAGATAATCCGGCAGTTGTGCAATGATCTCCGTTCCGATATTGCTGATAGAACGGTAAAGCGGTACCTCTTCCGCAGAGATGAAGAATTCATTTCTGCCGATAGTAATTGGTATGATGATCCCGCGATTGGATAGTTCTGTGGTGAATGCGGTATTTGTTGTGCGGTCCGATACTTCCACAACCGAAAGTTCTCCGAGCCGCAGAAATACTTCCATCAATTCTACAGGGGTCCGTGCGCGGCGAGTTGCAGATATGAACTGCAATTGTTCTTCCACTTTTTCTACGGCATCGTTCCGCACGACGGATCTCACTGCTTCAAGGTTCACTACTTCGGCAAGAATCTCTCTATTCAACAGCGCACTTTGCTGAAATGAGTTCTGTTTTGGATCATCCCATTCATACATATAAACAGCGGCAAAATCGAACAGCAATGTTGATGCAAAGGGAGAGGGTGTTTCATTCTGCACGGTGTGCACCCGTATCGTCTCAGATTCGATCGCCGCAATGATCTCTTTGAAATGCTCGAAGTCCAGCACATCGGTCAAGCATTCGCGGACAGTTTCGATGACGATCGGAAAATCGTTGTACTGACGGACGATCTGCAGCAGGTCGGCAGATTTGAGACGTTGCAAAAAGAAGGGGCGGCGTTTTCCCGGAGAACCTTTTGGCAGCAACAGTGCACGTTCGGCGTTTTGGCGGAAGAGCGCACCGAAAAGTGGTGAAGACGGAATCTGTTGCAGCACTATCTCCTGGGCAATCTGCGACGTAATTCCAGAAAAAAGGTCGAGCGGCAGCCGTTCCGCATCGGAGCAACGGAACAGGATACCGTCATTGTTATAGAGCATCTGTACTTCAATGTTCAGGCGCTGCTGCAGCAGATAGGACAGGACAATCCCCAGCAGTCCATTGACACCTTTTCCATAGCAGGAATGAACGACAATACGCGGATCACCGACTTCATCCCTGAATCCTTCGACGACAATATTTTTGTGAGAGGGAACGATTCGTGTTGATTCACGCTGCTCATCTAAATAGCTGATGATATTACGGGAAGAGTTTGCATCAACCGGGAAATCTTCCAGATAGGCAGTTTGACCGCCATGGTCCTTTTCCGACATTTGTTCCATGAATTCGCCGATGCGTACGCCGAGTTCGTAAGTTCTGCCGATCCCTTCGCCGCGCCAGAACGGCATCCGTGCCGGTTGTCCGGGGGCAGGAGAGACAATCACCTTGTTCGCATCGATATCCATCATTCTCCAGACATTCGAACCGAGGATGAATGTATCTCCAGTACGGCTTTCGTAGATGAATTCTTCGTCGACCTCGCCTACTTTCGTTTTCTGATCCTCCAGGTAAACGCCGAAATATCCGCGGTCCGGAATTGTTCCCGCATTGGTGATTGCCAACAGCGTGGAGCCGGGAAGCGGAGAGAGAAGATTGTGCAGTTTGTTCCAGACGATGCGTGCGCGGAGTTCGCGGAAGGCATCGTTCGTAAATCGGCCTCCCAGCATCTCAAGGATTGCATGAAAGACTTTTTCCCCGAGCGAACGGTAACAATATGATTGCCGGACAAGATCGAACAGATCTTCCACATTCCATTCTTCGATGCCGACCATAGCGACGATTTGCTGAGCAAGCACATCCAGGCAATTCTGGGGGATCACGGAGCGCTCGATGGCATGCTCTGTCATGCCTTTTGCGACAACGGCAGATTCTACCAGATCCTCGCGGTGGGTAACGAACATTCTTCCTTTGCTATTAGCATCCACCAGGTGGCCGGACCGGCCGACTCGTTGCAATCCGCGCGCGATCCCTTTCGGCGATTGGATCTGCACGACAAGATCGACCGTGCCAATATCAATGCCAAGTTCCAAAGCGGAAGTTGTGATCAATACACGGAGCTTTCCGAGCTTTAAATCTGTTTCAAGTTGTTCGCGGACGGTACGGGACATACTTCCGTGGTATGCAAACACTGTCATCGGATCTTCGGTTGTTCCGTAAACACTCTCGGCAGGAGTGCTTGTTTGAGAAACAGTTTTTTGTGGACGGAATCCGGTCTTCGAAAATGGTACGGCGTAATTGTTTGTTGTATCCTGAATTTCCAATATCAGTTCGTTAAGTCGCGCCGCGACACGCTCGGCGAGCCTTCTGTTGTTCACGAAGATTAATGTCGTTCGATGTTCCCGGATTAACAGCAGTAATTGCGGAAATATAAGGGACCAGATGCTGTCCATCGGCATTCCGGTGAAGTCCCGTGCAGCACAAATCACTTTCAGATCCATCTGTTTTCTATATCCGGCATCGATAATGACCACTTCACGCGGTGCTAACGATCGTTCTTTCCATTCCATACCGCCGAGAAATTGTGCGACCGGTTCCAGCGGCTTTTGCGTTGCCGAGAGTCCGATACGAACAAAACTCTTTCGTACATCAATACTATCATGACGGGTGTTCTGAACAAGATGTTCAAGCCGTTCCAGCGACAGGGAGAGATGAACTCCCCGTTTGGTGTTGCTGATGGAATGTATCTCATCGACAATAACATATTGAACAGAACGGAACAGCGGCCGCGCCTTTTCAGAAGAAAGCATCAAAAAAAGGGATTCGGGAGTCGTGATCAGAATGTCGGGAGGATTTCGCAGCATCCGTGCTCGTTCCGTTTGCGTCGTATCTCCGGTGCGGACAGCGCTGCGAATTTCTTCCATAGCAATGCCGGCAGTATGCGCTTCTTCCAGTATTCCGTTTAACGGTATCTCCAGATTGCGATGAATATCGTTATTCAACGCCTTCAGCGGAGAAATGTAAAGAATGCGGATGCCAGAATGATTTTTTTTTCTCTCGCGCGATGTCGTTCTCGTCGATCCTTCGTTTCCCTCGCGCACCGGATACCTGGAAATATTTTCTTCTACAAGATGGTTGATGCACCATAAGAATGCTGCAAGAGTCTTTCCTGAACCCGTTGGTGCAACGATCAGGGTATTCTTCCTTTCCGAAATGGAAGGCCATCCCAGTGTTTGCGGCGGCGAGGGTGTTCCGAAGGTGCGGGTGAACCACGAACGGACGACGGGATTGAATTTTTCAAGTATTGTTTCGTGCATTGAACCCAATGTAAGGAAAATTGGAGAGAAGATAAAAATCGGACTCTTTCCTATTAAAGAAACTCTAACTATTCTCAAATTGATTTTCTCTGAAACAATCGTTATACTTTGCAGGCAAAATTTATACATTTCAAGCAAGAACGATTGAATGACGCAACGGACACGAATTCTTCTTATTGAAAACAACCGGGAAAGTGTTGAACTCTTTACGAGCGAAATGCACCGTTCCGGTCTTGTTTACGAAGTACGCCATATTTCATCGTTCGATCTCATCCCCGAAGCACTAGAAGAGTTCTCGCCAGAAATAATCATTTTCGATTACAACCTCGCTGAATTAAAGCCGTCCGATACGATTGGCATACTCAAGAATATGATCGCGACAACACCGCTGATCATCTATTCGGACATCCTGAACGAAGAAACCGTCGTTGAGTGTATGCGCTCCGGAGCATCGGACTATGTCTTCAAGCAACATTCGGCACGGCTTGGCTCGGCGATCGAAAACGCTATCGACAAACGCCGAGTGCAGGAAGAGCTGCGACTCAGCAAAGAACGGTTTAACACTCTTGCAAAAGTTTCCACGGTGGGGATCTTTCTCGCTTCAGCGGAAGGATTCTATCTGTATGTAAATGAACGCTGGTGCGACATCACCGGCTTAAGCTACGACCAGGCATTTGGAGACGGTTTTTTGAATGCAGTACACTCGCATGACAGAAAACGTATCCGCACGGAATGGCACCGCTGTGTTCGGGAGCGGACACCATTTCAATCGGAATACCGTATTTTCCGGGAAAGCGATAAAACGGAATTATGGGTAATGGGTCAGGCGTTGCCGGAAGTGAATACGGACGGATCGCTGGCGGGATTTGTCGGAACAATCACAGACATTACGGAACGGATGCATGCGGAGATCGAGATCGACAGTTCCCGGAAACAGTTGCGTGCATTGACCGTCCGCCTGCAGAATATTCGGGAGGAAGAGCGTACGCACATTGCACGGGAGATTCATGACGATCTTGGCCAGGCATTAACTGGTTTGAAAATGGATTTGGCGTGGGTAAACAATAAACTAAGTTCCTCGGATGAGACCATCCAAAAGCGGATTAAGTCGATGATGGAGCTTGCGGATTCTACCATTCACAAAGTACGCAAACTGGCAACCGACCTTCGCCCCGGAATCCTCGATGACATCGGCCTGGCTGCTGCTATTGAATGGCAGGGTAAGGATTTTGGCGAACGGACCGGCATCGATTTTTCGTTCCATCTGGACGAGGAACTTCAGTTGGATGAAAAACGGTCCACGGCATTCTTTCGAATCTTTCAGGAATCATTGACCAATGTTATTCGCCATGCACAAGCGAAAAATGTTGCCATCTCTCTTCGCCGTGAAGGAGCAAATGTTATTCTTACCATTGAAGACGACGGGAGAGGGATCGCTCCGAATGAACTCGCAAATCCCCGGTCAGTGGGTATTCTCGGAATGAAAGAACGTGCTGCAAGCTTCAACGGCGAAGTGAATGTTATCGGCGTACCGAACAAGGGAACCACTGTCCGCGTCCGTATCCCCCTCGTTGAATCTTCTTCGTAATACACTTATGACTCGCATTCTCATTGCAGACGATCACACCATAGTTCGAAAAGGACTGAAACAGATTCTTTCCGAAGGGATGAAGAATGTGGAGTTCGGCGAATCAGCAAATGCATCTGAAACCCTCTCTCTTGTTACTTCGAAAAAATTCGACTTTCTCATTCTCGACCTTAGTATGCCCGGCAGAAGCGGACTCGATCTGCTGAAAGATATCAAAGCACGGTTCCCAAAACTCCCAATTCTTGTGCTTAGTATGTATCCTGAAGACCAGTATGCGCTTCGCGTAGTGAAAGCGGGTGCGATGGGATATCTTACGAAGAACAGTGCACCGGAAGAATTGGTGGCTGCTGTGACGAAAATTCTGAAAGGGGGGCGGTACATCAGTTCTTCCCTGTCGGAGCAATTATTGTCGATGGTACAGGAAACAAAAAAAGGTGAGGGATACGGATCGCTTTCCGACCGTGAATTTCAGGTGCTGCAGTACATCGCTTCTGGAAAGACAGTCTCCGACATCGCAGACTCCCTGGCGCTCAGCGTGAAAACTGTCAGCACGTACCGCACCCGAATATTGGAAAAATTACACCTCTCCTCCAACGCTGAACTGACGCGCTACGCAATGCAGAACAAGCTCATAGATTTGTAGGACAAACACCTACAAAAGAAATCGCCATTCTCCGATACTTATTCCCTGTATTAGTTTGTATCGTAAGTCACACCACGTATGCATACACTCGACCATTCGAAATCAGTGAAAGTCTTTATTGTGGACGACTCAGAGATCGTTCGAGATCGTCTTACTTCCATGCTGTCCGAAGTAACTTTGATCGACATCATCGGTTATGCGGATAATCCGTTGGCGGCAACGGAATCCATCGTTCGCACGAAACCAGATGTGATCATCCTTGATATCTTCTTGACCGGCGGCAGCGGTATTCATGTACTGAAAAACATCCGCGCAAAACAGATCACTTCCAAAGTGATCATGTTGACAAACTATGCGCAGGACGAATACCGAAAGAAATGCTTTGAAGAAGGGGCGGATTTTTTCTTCGATAAATCAATCGAATTCGATAAGGTTGTGGATGTAATTCAGCGACTTTCCGCAGCGGCATGAAAATTTTTTATCATTTACACTATTTCACTAATTAACGGAGTTACCATATGAGACAAGCAATTTTCAGTCTTGGCGCATTGCTGATGAACCGCCTCAACTATCTGCAAAAATTCGCCATTGTGTTGGTGCTGTTGTTGATCCCGAGCGGCAGTTTGCTCTATATCGTTGCCACGCAGATCACCCAGAGTGTTGAATATTCGCAGAAGGAATTGACCGGTATCTCGTACAACGCTGCGCTGCGGCAGTTTTACGAAAAAGTGCAAAGCCATCGAGAATATTCTGTACAATTCTTTTTGGGTGATTCGACTGCTGAGGCCTCGATGGCACAGGCACAGCAGGAGATCGAACTCGCCGTGTTGAGAGTTGATTCGTCCGATACACAGTTTGGTGATGCTCTTGCCGTGCGGGAACAATGGAAGAACATTAAGATCGACTGGAAGAACTTGAAAAGCCGTGCGTTCACACATAAGATCGAGAAAAGCGAAGAGCTGCATAATAAGCTCGTTTCCGATGCCCTTGCACTGGTAGTGGATGTGGCCGATAACTCCAATCTGACCTTGGATACGGATATTGAAACATACTATCTGATGAACATTACCAACTTCAAGGTGCTTCAGATGACCGAAGCGTTGAGCCAGTCCAAGAATTTGCTTCGGTCGATCGTCATGACCCCGAAACTCACTCCGGAACAACGAACAGCGTTTACTGTGCAGGCCGGTAATATTCAGCCGCTCATGGCCGATATCGCCGACGCGGTGAACCGGATTAACACATACAATCAGCCCGTCAGTCCGATCGTCGAACCGTCGTACGTGGACCTAAAATCCAACACCGATCAGTACATTGAATTGCTCCAGTCAGAAATTCTGGATGATAGTTTGCGCACTCTGCGCGGTATCGATCTGAACGTGATTGAACGGCCTATTAAAGCAGGCTATGATGTGTTCGATGTCCAGCTGCCGATTCTGAAGAATCTGATCGAGGTGCGCATTACCAATTTGCAGAACCAAGTGTTGATCTACATCGCTGGCACCATACTCGTCCTTATTTTCGTGTCCTACCTGTTGGGCGGATTTTACAGCTCTGTGATCGATACAGTGCATACACTGGAAGGTGTGGCAACACAACTGAATGAAGGTAAAATTACGGAGGTTGTCGAAGTGGAAACGAGGGACGAATTAGGACGTGTGGGACGTTCGTTCAACCAGATTGCGCTCAGCCTTCTTTCCCGTAATAAAGAGCTCGAAGAGAACAGGATCCAGATCGAATCAACGAACCGGGCACTGCGTGAAACACAAACCGCTTTGGTGCAAGGAGAGAAGATGGCGTCCCTCGGTCAAATGGTCGCCGGCCTGGCACACGAAATCAACACTCCGCTTGGCTATGTGAAGAACAATATTGAAATGATGATTGGTAATCAACAGACCATCAACGATGCGGTGGAACAGTACCGCAAACTGTTGGATATGCTGGTGAACGGTGTGGAGGACGGATTGGAGCAAACCGTGACGGATCTGGCGAACCTTTCCACTGAACTTGAAAAGAACACTGTGCTGGAAGACAGTAAGACGATGTTGTCGCAGGCGCTCGTCGGAACGGAACGCATCCAGGAATTGATCAAGAACTTGCGCGAATTCTCCCGTCTGGATGAAGCAGACCTTGCAAAGGTAGACCTGAACAGTGCGCTTGATGCAACGTTGGTCATTGCCAATAACGTAATTAAAAACAAAGCAGTGGTCAAAAAAGATTACCAGCCGAATCTGATGGCGGAATGTTATCCTGCGCAATACAACCAGGTAGTCCTGAACCTACTGACAAATGCTGCACAGGCAATCGACGGTCAGGGAACAATCACAATTCGTACATACAAGGAACCGGGCAACCCGGATATGGCGGTCGTTAAGATCTCTGATACCGGAAAAGGAATTGCACGTGAAAACATCAGCAAGATCTTCGAGCCGTTTTTCACGACGAAAAAGGTCGGAGAAGGAACGGGCCTCGGGCTTTCCATATCCTACAAGATCATTGAAAAGCACGGTGGATCGATCAAAGTAGAGAGCGAAGTCGGCCGCGGTACGGATTTCTTCGTCCGTATCCCGGTGGTACAACCGCGACTTGCAAAGAAAGAATCCGCACCGGCAATGCAGCCGAGCGTGAATTAAAGGATTATGTAATCAGTGATGTGATAAGGAGATACGATCATGGCAAAACCTATAGTGGAAGAAAAAGCGAACATCCTGTTCGTCGATGACGAACCAATGATTCTTTCGTCATTAAACATGTTGTTTAAAAGCAAGTATAAGGTCTATCTGGCGGAGAATGGTTTTGATGCGCTGGAAATCATCAAATCGGTTCCGATTAAAGTCGTGGTGAGTGATCAGCGCATGCCCGGAATGCTCGGCCACGAACTTCTTCGGCAAGTAAAGGAGATTAGTCCGAACAGTGTCCGAATGCTGCTGACAGGATATTCCGATCTTGATGCGATCATCGGTTCGGTGAACGCTGGAGAGGTCTTCCGTTTCATCAACAAACCGTGGCAGGGAGAGTTCATGCTGTATGTTGTGAAGCTCGGCGTGGAAATCTATGACAAGGTGACGAAACTGCAAGAAGACGAGATGCAGAAGAAGGAAGAGACGATCACCGAGGAGAATCCCGTTTCCGGACACCGCGTCCACATCGAGGTCGAAGAAGAAAGTCCCACAGTTCTTTTCGTGGATTATAGCGAAGAAGAAACCGGCAGGCTTGTGGATAAATACGGCAGCGCTTTCAATGCGGTGGCAGTGAACTCCATCGATGCAGCATTCCAGGAAATGGCGAAGAAGCCGGTATCGGTCATCGTCAGCAACATCAATTTCGGCGATGTGGACGGAGTCAGTTTTCTGGATACGGTGCGTCGTGAATATCCGAACACCGTTTCTGTGATTCTCACAGAAGTGAAAGACGCACAGCTGGCAATCCGGTCGATCAATGAACTCAACGTCTTCCGTTATCTGGTAAAACCGATGCCGGAAGATCAAATTTCTCATACCCTGGAAAAAGCGATTGAACGGAGCAAAGCATTCAAAGCGACTCCGCATAAGAACGTCCTGAAAATGGCAGAGGAAATCGCACCGGAACGGTTGGTTCGTAATGAAGAAAGTACGTTGCGGTTGCGGTTGCGAGCAGCTCAGGCGCTCCTGTCAAAGAATAAACACTGAATACGGCAGACTCATCATCGGATTGCTTATGACGAAGGTGAACACAACAAACCCCGCCGCCCCACGCGGGGTTTGTTGTTTAAATCGCCAAACGGCCTCTTACGCTAAGTAAAGCAGATGCAGAATATCTCACAAAAAATTATCGGGGCGGAATACCTTACAGAGGTGATCGCCTATCTGAAGAACGCCGATAAATTCGTGCGCCAGGGAGAGATACACCGGGCGCTGGATGAGATTATGCATGCCCGCGAAAAAAATCCCACCATCATGTACGCCCGGGCATATGAGGAATATGTCCGTTCCGTGCTTTTGAAGCAGACCGAAGCAGGCGAGAACGGCAGCGGTACATCATCGAAAGAATTGGTGATTGAACAACTGATGCCGACTCTGGAAAAGATCCTTGACCTTGCGATCAAAGAAGTGAAACGCAGCGCCGTTACCGCCTACAAGCAGAAGGAAGTATACGCTCTGCAGCGCCAGCAGGAAGAAGAACAGAGGAATGAAGAGCACCTTCGTACCGCCAGCCTCGCCAAAAAAATATCGGATTATCTAAAGCGGGCGCGTGAACTGGAATCCCACGGCGATTTCCACAACGCATTAAACGAGGTAGCCCGCGCGTTCATGCTCGATCCGACCGATGAACGGATTCTCCAAATCGAAGAAGAGATCAAGAGTACACAGGAAAAGCAGACCCAGGTGGAAGAATCGGATCGGCGCCAAAAACAAAAGAGTGAAGAATTGCGCCGTGAAGAGTTGTTTGATATCTGGCGGCATCAGCGGGATCAGGAAAAAGAGGTAGAAACGAAGAAGAAGGAAGAAGCGTACAAACAAGCGCGGTCGCAAAAGATTCGGGAATATATGCAGGTAGCTCGCAGCCTGTTTGCAGAACACAAACTGGAAGAGGCACTCAGTCAGCTGGCATTTTTGATGGTGCTCGATCCGCTGAACGAGGATGTGCTGAGTTTAAATTGGAAGATCAGGGAAGAACAGACAAAGAAACACGAAGAGAATATTGCGAAAAGGAAACTGCAGATCGAGGAAGAGAAGAAGA
Organism: Bacteroidota bacterium; assembly: GCA_041665525.1. Lineage (GTDB taxonomy): Bacteria > Bacteroidota > Ignavibacteria > UBA10030 > UBA8401 > UBA8401. The sequence goes on from JBAYIS010000008.1 coordinate 96,733, forward strand.
AAGAGGAATCGATCCGCATTGCTGTATTGAAGAGTCTGGAAAAAGCTGCTGAATATCTCGAACAGCGGAAATTCAGTGAAGCCCTCCGGGTGATCACGCAGGCGTATTTCATCGATCCGTCCAACGAAGCGGTGATCGCAATGGAAAAGAAGGTGATGACCGCGGAGGATGAAGCGCTTCGCTCTGAAGAGGAGCAGCGAAAACAACAGGAAGAGGAGCGTCGGCGGCTGCAGGAAACGGAACTCCATCGCCTTGCGATCGAGCAGCAAAAACGGGAACAGATGCGGGAACATATCGAAGCAGAATCGAAGCTCCTCCGCAATGAAGAAGAAGTACTGTTATTCCTCTCAAAAGCACGCGGCTATTTCAGTCAGGGCAGTTACGACGAGGCTCTGTCACAAATCGCAAAAGCGTTTAAGATCAATCCGTTTGATGAAGAGATCGCCAAACTCCAACGGGAGATCCTGGATGCGCAAAAGAAATCCAAACTTGCGAAATACTCCTCTATGCAGGCAGTGCTGGAACCGGATACTTCTGCCGATGAAGCGACCACCGTTGTCATCCAACAGCATATGGAAAAGGCAAAACGCCTGAAAACCTCATTCCAGTATCAGGAAGCATTGGATGAAATAGCGCAGGGATATCGCCACGATCCGATGAATGAACAGCTTTTTTCTCTTGAAGGAGAGATTCAGCAGGAATTCCTGAAATATGAAGAGGAGAAACAACGCGAGGATGAAGTATCAAAGAAGAATCAAGGGATTAAGAAGAGTCTTGCAATGGCTCGCGAAGCGCTTTCCCGCGAAGCGTACGGAGAAGCATTGGGATGGGTCGATTATGCGATGAGCTTCGATATGCAGCGGTTTGAAACCCTGCAAATGAGAGATGAAATAGAACGCGCCCAACGCCAGTTGGACGAACAAAAAGCCAATGAGGATAAAGAGCTGGTCATTCAGTTCCACTTGAGCAAAGCGATGGAATTCATCTCTGAAAACAGGACATTTGAAGCGATTTTTGAAGTAGATCTGGCATTACGGCTGAATCCGAACCATATCGGAGCCCTTTCTATGCGGAAAAAACTGAGCGAAACACGCGGAGAATCAATAACAGCGTAGAATAGGCTTATAATATTCTAATACCTTCCCCGGTTGACATCCATCAGTAATTTATTTAAGATAGAGTAGTTAATTGTGAAAAACCCCAAAAACTGAAGATGGCCAGTCCTCCAGAAAATACGTCTTTACCGGCATCTGAGCGCATGAAAGAAGTGGCGCTCCTACTGAAACAGGCTGATAAGCTTGTGAAAGAAGGAGATCTTGCTACTGCATTGGATTTGATCGCGAAAGCCCGATCGTATGATTCACGGCATTTATATGCACTGGCTTATGAAGAGCGTGTCCGCACGCTGTTAAATGCCAAACAGGCGGAAGAGGCAAAAAAGGGGACAAAACAGGCAACCGCTGCTCCAGCAACCTCATCGGAACCGACCGCAGAACAAAAGATAGCTCCATCACTTCAACACCTTTCAAATCTTGCTATTATCGAAGCGCAGCACAGCGCTGCCGTTGCTGCCCAGCAAGAGCAGGCAGTTGAACTGCATAAAAAAGAAGAAGAAGCGAAGAGCAAGAACGATGAGTTGCGCCGCAATGCTATCGAATCCAAGATCGCCGCTTTCCTTGCGCGGGCAAACGGATATTTCCAGAGGAAAGAATATAACAGGGCATTGGATGAGATTGCCCGAGCATATCTTCTGGATCCTGTTAATGACAAGATCCATACCCTTGAAGATACCATCAGGAAAGCACAGGAAGATTCTCGCCGTGACGAGGAGGTAGATCGACAGCGGAAAATGGAAGAAGACCGTCTGAAGAGGCAGGAACTTCTCAAATCGCAGACACAACAGTATCAAAAAGAAAAAGAAGAAAAAGTAAAACGGGAAGAACATGAGCGGAAACGTGCACAGGAAGAAAAGGTTAAGCAATATCTTGCGCATGTGAACGAGTTGTATCTTGCCAACAAGCTGGATGAAGCGTTAAGCGAACTTGCATTTGTAGTAGTTATCGATCCGCTCAACGAAGAGGTCCTCCGTCTCGAACAGAGGATTCTTGAGATGCAGGAAAAACAGCAACAGCAGCAACTGGAACAATACCAACGGCAGCTGGAGGAGCGGCAGAAGAAACGCGAAGCGATCGTCGCCACCATCCGGAAGCATATCGCCAATGCAGACCAGCTTGCCAAGCAGCAGAAATTCACCGATGCACTGCGGACGATCACCCGGGCAACGGTGCTCGACCCTATCAATGACGAGCTGCAGGATTGCGAACGGCGGATTCTTGCATTGCAGGAAGAGCATTTTCGCCGTGAAGAAGAGAGTAAACGCGAATTACAAGACCAAATCCGTCGGCAGCAGGAAGAAGAAATTAAGCGGATGGAACACTCCGATCGCGAACGTGTGCTGGAAGGGGAATCCGAAGAGAATCTTGCCCGACAGAAAGCGGATAAAGAAAAGATACAGCATTATCTAAGCCGCGCAAAACAATTCCTTTCCGATCATCAATTCGAAGTTGCACTGGGTGAAGTGGCGCTCGCCTTTATCATCAATCCGTTCGACAGTGATGTGAAGAAAGTGGAACAGCAGATTCTTGCCGAACGGGAAGAACATCAGGCTAAACATCAGAGCACGGTGCAAAAAGCATTGATGGATGAAGAGAAGAGTAAGAGCGATCTTACCGGAAAGATTCAAATGCACCTGATGGAAGCGGAACGGTTGCGCGGCATGCGGCAGTTCAGCAAGGCATTTAATGAAGTGGCAAAGGCATTCATTCTGGATCCGCTTAATCTGGAGATACAGCAGTACGAACAGAAACTGCAGGTTGAGTTTGACGATTTCCTTGCAGAAGAACATGTGCGAAGAACTCAGGACGAGAAATCAAAGGTAATACAGCGGCATATACAACACGCAACGGAATTCCTGGAACGGGATCTCTTTGAGGAAGCATTGTCGGAAGTTGCAGGCGGGCTGCTGAACGATGAACACCATCACGACCTTTTGGAACTCAAACAAAAGATCACATTTGCGGCTGCAGAGTGGAATGGACGCCAGCGAGAAGAATCCCGGAATCTGGAGATCCAGAAGCTGCTCGTAGTTGCAAGGGAGTATCTGACCGTGGAAAAATTCGATGAAGCAAAGATCGCAGTCAATAAAGCGCTGGAATTTGATCCCAACCGTGCCGAATCACTTTCACTTCTTGAAGATATTGAATCGGTTTTTTCTCAATCACATGACTTGAAACAATCCGAAATTCGCACGGAAAAAGTGTCCGGCCATCTGGCGCAGGCACAAAGTTATTTGATGGCCAATGTGCTGGATAAAGCGCTCGTCGAAATCTTGTCCGGCCTGGTAATCGAACCATCCAATACTGAATTGCTGAACCTGGAACTGCGAGTGACCGCTCTGCACGATGCGAAGTTGTCGGCAATGCATTCTACAGCGCTTTCATCGTCTTCATCCACGCACCGTATTTCGAAAGAAGAGCAGGACCGTCTCATTCGCATCCATATCCGTGTGGCCACCGAGTTCCGCGCTCAAAAGGAATATTCCAAAGCGCTGGACGAAATTGCGCACGGACTGACTGTTGACATGCTGAATTCGGAATTGCTCCGTCTTGATGCAGAGATTCGGGGTGAACAGACAGAGCATGACCTGAAGTCTGCGCAAGGCCTTAAATTGATCTATTCCAGCGGACAAGCGACCGGCTGATGAGCATCGATTCCCTCACTACATTGCTTCGTGAATCCCAACACGAAGTGCACCGCCATCAATATACGCACGCACTAAAGATTATCCGCGATGCGAAGATTATTGATTTGCACAACCTGTACATTTCCGCGCTGGAACAATTCGTCGCAACGCTGCCGTATCCATCCTCTTCGGAATTCACGGAAGAGCGTACGATGGAGAATGAACATGTATTGTCATTATTAATCGACCGTGCAATTAATGACCGCGAACGCCGAGCAACTAAACGGGCTGAAGGATTGGTGATGCCGGACGAAAATACCCTGGCACTAGAGAAGATTAAGAACCAATATTTTCAGAGAACAGATCAGTTTATTGATGCGAAAGAGTTCGGCAGGGCTTTGGAAGAAGTTCAGCGGATCTATTTTTTCGATCCGTTGAACATTGTGGCGAAAGAATACGAGCAAAAGATCGGTCAGCTCGCAGAACTGCATAAAAAATAGTTTCCCCGCTTATTTTGCAATTGAAACGAGCCGGGCAAGCGTCCGAATAGTCTTGGGATCGATCGTGAAGGATTTCACATCGATTTTATTATTTTTATTGTCCCGATAGTACAACAATCCCCGCACAGACCGGGCACTCATCATATCTTCTACCATCTGTTTATTCCCGACCACAACGAATTTAAGGACATGCCGCGCGTCGCGTTCATTCCGGAAGCCCGTTTTTTGGACCTTCAACTCATTCGTCGGCTTTCCGTCGATAATAAACTGCATGTGGGTATTAGCGGGAAGCTGAGGTTTTAATGCGGCATTGAATTTTCCGATCTCTTCGAATCGGAAAGCGTACAGCGGATCGCGCCCGGAACGGATTTCAAAATCGGGATTGAACACCAGTTCGTACCCGAGCAATCCGGCCGTCGAGAGATTGTGTTGTACGGTTAGGGGTGTGGAGAAAGACATCCAGCGGTTTGGACCGTGTTCCTGGATCGCATGGATATCATCGTCCTGCGAAATACCGAGTGACACAAATGTCAATAAAACAAAAAGGAATTTTCCGTATGTCATTGTTGTATCTCCCTGATCCATCGTGATTTCTTACCAAAAATACAGATTTTACTGTAGATTGTAAAGACATCGGGGGATTTTTTCTTTCCTTCTTAACCGTTAGTTTTCGTAACTTACCAATATTACGGACGTAAGATGGGAGGCATTCCATCTTTCTATTCATGAATCTTCACTCTCCAAAACATCACCTGTACCGCATTACTGCGGTCGTACTTTTTCTCGTTCTGTTGACGCAGGCGTTGGTCACATTCTATGCTTTTTTCAGCACGCCGACGGATGAGAACTGGTTCCGTGATGCTCCTTCACGCTTCATGGCCGTGCAAAGTGTCCACGGCGAACTCATTAGCAAGCGCCCCGCTCTCGGCAACAGGCCTTCGTCCATGATTACCGATTACGATTCCATTATGATCGGCGATTTGATCATATCGATTAATAACGGCGCAGTGAAGACAATGAAGGATGTGTTCGAGTCGCTCGAAAAGAGTCCCCAGGAAGAGATCCGCATCGAAGTGCTGCGTCCAACCTGGAATTATTTGCTTACGTTCAAAGTACGCCGTGAATTGCTGACCCACGAAGTATTTGTGCTGCTGCCAAACTATGTTTTCGTCACCGATGTATTTGCCGGCGGAGCGTCGGAACGGGGCGGGATGAAGATTGGCGACTTGATTCTGCGAATCAATGAAAAGGAATTTAACACGGCGAATGAAGCAGACCGTATTCTGCGCCTGGGACAGATTGGCAAATCATTGAAGTACGAGATACTCCGCAACAATCAATTTGTAGAGTTGAACATTGTACTGGCGAAGTTTGGAATTCCAATTTCACTGCTGGGATTCACCTTGTGCGGTATCGTGTGGATGTTTACCGGTATTTTCATTTCTGCTTCACGCCCAAAACTGTTGGCAGCCCGGCTGGTGGGATTCGCATTCATACTGATAGGCTTCTTCATAGCCATTCTTGTCGTGCGGAGGGATTTCTTTATTACGCCGGAAGTGGTCGTTCGTCAGATAATGCTCGGCGTTTCGTACGTTTTGGGAACAGCGTTCCTCTTCCATTCGATGCACTATTTCCCGCTGGAGCGGAACGATCTGAACGAAAAACGGTGGATTGCACGAGGATACTATATTGCTTCTGCGCTTTCGGGTATTCTGATAACAGTGCTGAACTCGCCGATTCCGCTTGCGATAATTATAGTGTACGGCGTTTTCATTATGGTGAAATACCGTAAAAATGCTTCGCCGGAATACAAGAGATTCAACAGCATCCTCCGTTGGACAGGGATGTTTACCGGTGCAGCATCGGTTTTGACCGTGGTGCTGTTCTACGATTCATTCCAGTCAGTAGGGATCGGAATACTCAGTATTATCCTGACGGCGACACCGCTCGCTTACCTCTATACCATAGGCAGGTACCGGCTGCTGGATATGAAGTTTCGCGTTCGGCGGAACACTCAATACAGTATTGCAACATTTGTTTGGGGTGCTGCGATTATCTACGGTTTGGTATGGGGCTTCTTTCAATTACCAATGCTCGATCTTCCGAAGACGAACATCGTTTTCACCGGCACCGCCATAGAGATTAATGATGCTCCCGAACTTGCATCGCAGCGCGGCACATCCGAACGGGTGATGCTGATGGGCCTGGCCATTGTGCTTGCCTTTGTGGTGTTGCGTGTAAGGAAATATGGACAGCAATTCATTGACAAAAAATATTTTCGCCAGCAATACGATTACCGACGCGCTTCGTATGAACTCGGTGAAGTGCTGGCGACGATGCTGAATGCTGAGGACCTGGCCCGGGGATTGGTCCAGAAGTTGAGCGAACTGATGAAACTGAAGCGAGTGGGTGTTCTCTTCTTCCGCGATGAGTTGAACTGTTCCTGTCTCTCAGCCCACGGATTTGACGGCAATGTTTGGGGAAAATTCTGCATATCGCACGAACAGGAATTGATCGAAAGTATCAAACAGTTTGCCAACGAGTTCCGCATCGATTATTTGCCGGCAGTGCTGAAGGACGAATTCTTCCGGGAAGGATTCCATCACGGCATCCCGATCCGTTCTAAAGAAAAACTGATCGGTGTTCTACTCGTGGGTGAAAAACAATCTGAAACGGCGTTCCAACAGGAAGATCTGGCATTCCTTGCCACAACCGCAAAACAGGCATCGGTTGCCATCGAGAATGCATTCCTTTACGAAGAACTTGCAGAAAAAGAGCGGATGAAGCATGAACTGCAGATTGCACGAAAGATCCAACTGGATTCGCTGCCGCAGACGACACCGTCCATGAATGGACTGGAGATTTCGGGTACATCGATACCGGCAATGGAGGTCGGCGGAGATTTCTTCGATTACCTTTCCAACGGAAATGGAAAGATCACGGTGGTTATCGGGGATGTGAGCGGAAAAGGGACATCGGCTGCGCTCTATATGTCGAAAGTACAGGGAATCCTCCGGTCACTGCACGGTTTCGAACTTTCCCCGAAGGACCTGTTTCACCGTGCCAATAAACTATTATGCCAGGACCTTGAGAAACGTTCGTTTGTAACTGTTTTAGGAGCAGAATTTAATACAGAAAAACGGACGATTATTGTATCTCGTGCCGGACATTTGCCACTGTGGCATTTTGATTCGACATCAAATACCGTAAAAAAAGTTTTGCCGCGGGGATTGGGACTCGGGTTGAACGATGCATCCATCTTTACAGCTGAGATGGAAGAAAGGGGATTGGAGTATCACATTGGCGATATCTTCCTTTTTGCGACGGACGGTGTTACAGAAGCCCACAATTCGCTGGGCGATTTCGGCGAGGAACGGTTATTGAAAATTCTTGAGTTACACAATACTGCATCGGCCAAGGAGATACAAGCAGAATTGCTAAAAGAACTTTCCGCGTTCGTGGGGGAACGGGAGCAACACGACGATCAAACAATAGTTATTGTCAAAGCAGTGTGATGTTGTAACACCATTGATTCTATCGTCCCGCACACATTCCTGAATTGCTCTTTCCCGCACACAGATCGGCGGCATAAGTATCTCTTTCCGGTGAAATTTACTGCTGCCTACGATTGCCAACAAAAATATCTACTGTTGATAATTTTCACTTTCACGGTGAAACCGGCGAACAATTATAAAATGTTCAACACATTAACGGAGCAGAATTTATTGACTGATATGACATGAAAACAATATTGATTATTGATGATGACGAAGGTCTTCGCCTTACACTCTCAAACAGTTTGAAGGGGGAAGGATTTGAATGTCTGTCCGCCGGGAGCGGAATCGAAGGGATTGAGCTGGCGCAACGACACAGACCCGATCTTGTCTTATGCGACATTTATATGGACACAATGAATGGATTTGAAACTTTGAATATGTTCCGTAATCATGAGAATTTATTGCCAATCCCATTTATCTTTTTGTCGGGACACAATGAATCCAATATGATACGTCAGAGCATGGAACTCGGCGCTGATGATTTTCTGTCCAAACCGGTAAATACCAAAGAAGTGACTGCTGCGATTAATGCACGATTGCAGAGGGTAGAAATCCTGTCCCGGCAAGGAGAACAATCTGCTGAAATAATGCGAAAAAGGTTGGAGGAATTGAAAACACTTGCAGAATTGACGCGACAGATAAATGCCGGGGTACTTCTGGAGGATATTTGTGAACAAGTGTACACGGCATTCCGGTCATTCATTCCATTCAACCGGATTGGCGTGGCTATTATCGACGAACACGATGATTCCCTTGTTGCTCGTTGGGCAAAGACCGATGCTGTCCACATTTCCATCCTTAAAGGATATCGGCAGCCGTTGAAAGGAAGCAGCCTCGAACGGATCTTCGTTACGAAACAACCGAGGATCATTAATGATCTTGAGGAATATTTACGCTCCAAGCCTGATTCACAATCCACCAAAGACATATTGAGCGAAGGAATCCGGTCGAGTCTTACCTGTCCGTTGATTGCGCTGGGGAAGAATATCGGATTTATTTTTTTCTCCAGCCGCGAAAAAAATACTTACAAATACGAACATGTTGAGATGTATACACAATTAGCGGGACAACTTGCGGTAGTTCTGGAAAAAGCCCGACTTTATGAACAATTGATCGAATTGAATAATACCAAGAACCGATTTATTGGGATCGCCGCACACGATCTGCGGAATCCGCTTGGTGCGATCATCGGTTTCAGTTCTCTCATGAAGGAAGAACCCGCAATTCAGTCTTCACCGGATCTTCAAGAATATGTTATGAATATCGAAATGGCCGGAACTTCAGCGTTGGGATTGATCAACGATCTCCTGGATTATTCGGCAATTGAAAGCGGTCAGTTGATGATCTCGAAAAGCGCCGTGAATGTGCAGGAATTTATTCAAGCGGCAGTAAAGATACATCAAATGTTCGCCCGGCCGAAAAATATTACAATCGAATCATATATCGATAAACGGCTTCCCGAGGTAATTATTTTTGACCGGCAGCGCATCAAACAAGTGATCGATAATTTTCTCGGCAACGCAATTAAGTATTCTCATCAAAATACTCTTATCCTCGTCAAATTCCTGAGGCAGCAAAACACTCTGCGCTGCGAAGTTATCGATCAGGGCCAAGGGATCCCTGCCCAGGAATTAAAAACCCTCTTTAAGGAATATTCCAGGACTTCCGTACGTCCTACCGGCGGCGAGAAAAGCACTGGATTGGGTTTGGCGATTGCACACAAGATCATTAAAGAACATTCCGGAGAAGTTGGGGCGGACAGTATTGTCGGCAAGGGAAGCACGTTCTATTTTTCCATCCCTCTGGAATAATACCCGATAAGACTCTTGCATCGAGTGTGCAGGTACTCATAAAAAAACCACGATATCGAGAAAATATCGTGGTTTTCAATTTCCAATTATCTTTGTAGCGCTAACGGGAATCGAACCCGTGTTTAAGCCTTGAGAGGGCTCCGTCCTAGCCGCTAGACGATAGCGCCGTGTAAACGACATGTACCTGCCGAAAGAAAGTCAGTCATACCTTTCGTGTGATATAATTTACGAAATCAATGCATTGAGTGCAATGGGTAATCATTCTGAGACGCACTCATGATTTTAAAAGCAAAAACGGTTTTCAAAGCTGAAATCAGCTATCTTCTCGACTATTGATTTACTCTTTAATTCATGTTCTTCAGGATTCCAAAAATTGAGGATGAATAACAAAAAGCCATGGCGAGTGTGTGCCATGGCTTTTTAGTAATAAAACACTTCCATCCGGTTTACGGCAGGTTTAGATCGAACATGCCGGTGATTGCCTTGGTATTTTGAGGATTAAATTGTTCTTGTATAAATACAGAAAAACTCCCCTGTGTGTTTTTTCCCGTGATAGTGCCGATGCCGACAAATCCTGAAACACTGGTATAATATTTTGAACCATATTCAAGCCACAATCCTGTTGTGTCGCCGTCAATCGCGTGAGAACCGACCGTTCGAATCGTGAAAAATTCTAAATAAGGAACAGATGAATGTGTTGCCGAAATTTCGATGTTGTCTCCGTTCATAGTGACGGAAATGTCGGTGAAATTGTATGTCTGTCCGTCGATCGATAATGAAAGTGTATTTTCCGAAACGGTTGATCCGTCCGACACGACTGCGCCAATGGTCTTTTTAATAAAGTAGAAAACTCGGTTCACAGCCTGACCGTTCGTAGAATCGAGATTGATACGCAAATTTGCTCCGCCGTTACTCAATGTGTAGCGTCCTTTTCCAATGTATGTCACCGTTGCATTGTTCTCAAGATATTTTTCTTCGGTTTCCAAAATGCCTTCGGCCGCTTTGGTTACTTTCCCGCTGATATAGTCTTGTTCGCTGGCGTATGCAAGTTTACCCTGGGTATTCACCATGAGATGACGAATAGTCCCATCCGTCGCAATCTCAACACCGTCGTGATTGGTGGAATCATACCATGCTCCAATCAGCAGAGGGTCTATCGAACCCGCTGCAACTGCAGGATTGGTCGTTTCATCGCAACCTTGCAACACAAGCGATATACAGAACAATACAAGAAACGAATAAAATGTTTTCATATGCAGTCCTTTTTAATATTGGTGGTCAGTGAAGTGCGGAAGAGAAGAATCACTTTCAATTAAGTAGACTATAATCTTTGTATGGTTAACTGCTTTCAAGGATTCTTATTAGTAAGAAAAATACAGCAAAAATCACGCCGGTAAAAAGAATCAAAAAACCGCGGGATTGAAGGATCACGGTCGCAACAATTCAAATCCCGGTGAAGCGAAAAGCAAAATTGAGAATAGGTCCATGAAGAAATTTCCGGCATGGGATTGCGATAAAAAAGTCTGTTTATGTGGAAGTATTCAACATCAGCATCGAACATTCGTGCTCAATTCCAAATATTCATTGTACTTACAGAAAAAATGTATGATCGAGCAGAAGTGCGGTGAACTTTCAGCATTCATTGCGAAACAGAAAGAAATAAATTATCTTTACTATATCAATAAATCTGCAAGGAGAATACCGCTGCATACAAAACTTAACGATGAGATCATAAAGACTGTCGCCTATTTCGATATTTTTGAATATCCGCTTACTGCTGAGCAGATACATACGTTCTTGCCGCGAAGCGCCGACTCGCCTTCGGTCGTGATCGAATGCGCCGATCGTCTGGTCAGCGAGGGAGCATTGTCCAAAGCAGATGGTTATTATTTCCTGCCGTCGGTGAAAGAGAATTATGTCGCGCAGCGTCTTTCCGGAGAACTGCGTGCGAAAAAATTGATTTCGGTCGCCAGGACGGTCTCTTCGTTCATCAAGCTCGTTCCGTTCACGCGGGCAGTGTTTATCACTGGTTCTCTCTCAAAAAATATTGCTGACGATTCGAGCGATATAGACTTTATGATCGTCACCGCCCGCGACCGGCTGTGGATATGCAAAACGATTTTGACCGTTTTCAGAAAACTATTTTTGTTTGGCAATTCAAAATATTTCTGTACCAATTATTATGTAACGGAGAACGGATATTCTCAGCATCATCGCAATCTCTATACCGCCATCGAAGTGGTGACGACAAAAGTTTTGTGGAACGAGCCGGCGTTTAAGCAGTTCCAAGCGGAAAACAAATGGACCGGTGAGTTTTTACCGAATGCTTCCATACATCCGCAACAGAATCTACTGATCTCCCATTCCCGGTCATGGCTGCAAAAAGGATTGGAAAACGGAATGCGTCTTTTGCCGCTGGGATGGCTGAATCGAAAACTTATGGAGATCCACAAGGAGCACTGGGAGGGCATCTTCCAATCGGCGGGACGGGAAAATCAAAATGCGTTGTTTATCATAACACCGGATATTTCTTCTTGTTGGCCCAATGACCGGCAGAAACCCATCCTTTCACAGTTTCTTCAAAAATTATCATTTTTAGGATTACAGTAACATTGTTGCTCTTTCTTCAGAAAACTGCATTCCCATTTCTTCCGAAAAGTATCCACCTGCATAAGGAATGATGAATTCACACAAGCGCAATATTTGGGTGTTTGGCGGGACTGGTTTCATCGGCAGTGCGCTGGTCGGAAGACTTTTAGAGAATCCGGGCAATCGCATCCATACACTGGTGCATAAACGGATTCCGGGCAAAAAGCTGGAATCGGTTAATACCTTTTCCGGAGACCTCCGCACTTTCGATCTGACTTGGCTGGAAAAATATCCTCCCGATATTGTTTTTCATCTTGCACGGCTTGGCGGCGCCAATTCAATTACCCGGTACTTTGCGGCACGGCAGGGTGCAACAGCTAATCGTCGGCTGATACAATTTTTTCGAAGTACACCAAAACCACCAAAGATTATTTATGTTTCCGGATCGCTCATCTATGGACATCAACCGGAAGGGGTGGCTGCAGACGAAACTGCACCCCTTTCACCAGTTGCCTATGCACGATATTACATGACGGGCGAGCAACCATGGATCGAAGCACAAAAGGAACGAACGCTGGATGTGCGTTTTGCGCGGCCGGGTTGGATTGTTGGACCGGAATCGTGGTTTAAGGTGTTCTATTGGGATTATTTTCAGAAGACCGGGAAGGTGCCCGTGTATGGCGATGGCATGCAAATGATGTCGCTGATTGATGTGGAGGATTGCGCAGAACAAATCGCGAATTTTGGATTGCAGGGAAACAACATGTTGAACCTGAATATTTTTTCAGGACCGCCGGTGAGTCAGTTCACTTTTGCCCGGTCACTTGCCGAAATACTTAATGCCGGGATCGAAACGATATCGCAGGAACAACTGCAGAGAATGTTTGGAAGAACAGTCCGTGAAGCATTGACTTCCTCCATTCCATTGACATCATGCTTTCCGGAAATCAGATCTCTTACCGCCGATCGCTATCCAACCATGGATGCGATGCTGCGCAAAACGCTTTCATTTTTGAAAAACAAAGAGCGAATACTCTCCGAATCTCCATAAAACTGTTTTGTTCGCCGCGGCGTCCAATTTCCACAGGAAACGGCTTATTCGTATAATCCGTTTATTGATTCCGGTATAATACCAGGCGGGGTGAAATATGCAATATCCGATCCGTTTCCGCAGCTGTAGCTCTTTGAACGATTTCATGATTCTTCCTGGAGCATAACAATGGCTCGGGAGGAATTTATAGGGTGAATAACCGCTCCACACTTTTCGTAATCGCGAGAATGCTGATGAGAAACGGAAGCGGACGAGTTCCATCAACATTCCTCCCAAATACCACCGGTTGACAAATGTAAGGACCAGATGTCCTCCCGGATTCAATGATTCCGCAACATCCTGTGCAGCACGGTCCAGGTCATCGACGGTGTTAAGCGCTCCGAAAAAGACATAGACTAAATCGAATTTTTGACCCGGGAATATGGATGAGATATCACCTTCGTTTCCCTGCCGCACTTCAATATTGTTGCATCCGCTCTTTTGGATTCGCTCCTGCGCCCGTTGCACCATTTCGCCGGAGATGTCGATACCATAAATCTTCCTCTCCGAGTGTGTCGTTCCAAAATGGACCAAATCAAAACCTGTTCCGCATCCGATCTCGAGCATAGTGACGGCAGTGTAACGCTTCGTCTCTTCACGGAAGGACTGACGCATCCGCTGCAGGACGGGATTTGCCCAGTATCGTGAATCATAATCCGCCGCATCCTTGTCATAATATTGACCAACTTCACGATAGTATTCGTTATCCATGTCCCATCCTGGTTCTGCAACATCGAAGAAAATTTTATCCATTGACGATCCGCACATGAATATAGAGAAAGAACCGGCAGGAAATCAATACTCCGCCGTTTACCGATCAACTCGTCGGATAAGAATTTCGTAACAATCTTGCTTTACGACAAATTCATGGTAAGCAAGTTCCGTCCCAATGGAATTGCCTAACCACAGGGATGTGTAAAACGATGAATCCTTACGACACGCGAAACAACAATGCACCGCTTGCTCAGAATGTCTCATCGTGTTAATGCTTATTTGCCAAATGGAGGCAGAACTTAGAATTTTCTATACTGGTGAAAAGAGAATTTATTTGTATATTTGAGCAATTACGAAATGACAGTATCATTTAAGAAGAAAATATTTCTAGTCGGCGATCGGATCCTGATCGAACCGGATAAGGGACAGGAGAAGACGCCGCATGGTCTCTATCTTCCTCCGGGCGTGAAGGAGAAAGATAAAGTGCAGGCGGGATATATCATCAAGATCGGTCCCGGGTATCCTGTGGTCAATCCGAATTTCATCGATCAGGAATCGTGGTCAACACCGAAAGATCCGGTGAAGTACATCCCGCTGCAGGCAGAAGAAGGGGATTATGCGCTGTTCCTTCGCGATGCGGCGATCGAAATCGAGTTCGAAGGAAAACAATACCTCATCGTCCAGCAGTCCCATCTGCTGATGCTTATTCGTCCGGATACATTGGCGGAATTCGGTCTTGGGAGAAGCGGAGATTAATCGGCGCATGACGAATGATATCCATGTGTTTAGTGAAGCGAATCTGCACAAACAGCTGCAGACGGCACCGTTCGCGCAGGGATTTTACACGGTAAAATTCTATACAACCGGGGGATTGCTGGCAAGAACAAAGACGGATTCATTGTCCGACTTCTATTTATATCCTTCCGGCGGAACACTGCGGGACAGCAATTTCAATCTGGTTTTTTACGATTCCCAATTCGATACCTATCGCGGTTACAAGCCGCCGCACCTGACACGAAAAATAGAATAACGCGGTCTGTTTCGGACGCTCATGGACAAATACTGATCTTCTAACCTTATAATACCTAATGACCGAACCCTATCTCAACTCGCAAGATATCCTCGAAAGCATCTCCGGCGGTTTTTTTGCCCTTGATAAACAGTTCAACATCACCTATTGGAACAAAGCGGCGGAAGAGGGGACATACTGGAAACGGGAAGAAGTGATAGGCAAGAACATCTTCGAGATATTTCCGAACCTGGAATCTCACGACGTTGGTGTGAAATACAAACTGGCATTAGAAACGAATTCGTTTCAGACTGCAACGAATCATACAAAGGATGTGAGTCTGGAAAAGTGGTATGATTTCCGGATCTATCCAAACGAGAACGGACTGTCTGTATTTCTGACCGACATTACTGAACGGAAGATCGAAGAACGTCAGCGGGATATGCTTCTGGATATCTCACACGCCATCAACACTGCAAGCCAGTTGGAGGACCTCTGCGGGGAAGTTGTACGTGTCATCTCCCGGCGATATGAATTACCGCAGCAGAATGTGCTGCTGTATTTTCACCGTCCGGCGGATGAACAACTGATCTTGCTTGCACCGGAAATGCCGCTGACAGATCTGCAAAAAAACCTGTATGCACTTTCTATCGCGAATAGTTCGAACTTTGCGAGCATTGAAGCTTTTTCTACCGGCAGCAAGATCGTCACAGCAGACCTTTCGCGAAGCGTGCTCTTTTCCTTTGCACCGGAAAAAGTGATCACCACCGCGGTAACGACTCTGGTCTCGCTGCCGCTCCGGATTGAAAAAGAAAAGCTCGGCGTGCTGGAGATACTGCTTCACAATTCCCGCGAACTGGTGGAGAAAGAACTCTCATTCCTTACGCTGTTGGCCAGCGAAATCACCGTCGGTATCAGCCGCCGGGGATTGATTGATGAACTGCGGGTAAAGAATGTGGACCTGGAGATCCAGCGGGCGCAAACGGTGGAAGCCCATGACAAATTGAAACGCTTCCTGGCATTTTTCAGCCACGAACTCCGTTCACCGCTGAATTCCATCATCGGATTCTCAGAGTTGATTGCTGAAGAAGGGACGACGATTACGCCGGACTCGCTGGTGCAGTACAATTCCGCCATTAAATCGAGCGGGGAACATCTGCTCCACCTGATCAATGACATTCTCGATCTTTCCAAGATTGAAGCGGGGAAAATGGATCTCCGCTTTGCCCCTGTCGGCATTCGAAATCTGGTGGATGGAGTGAAGCACGTGGTGCAGCCGCAGTTAGAGGCGAAAAAGTTATCGCTGGATATTGCCATGGATGAAGAACTGGATGATATTATTGCGGACGGTGTGCGTCTGAAACAGATTTTGCTGAATTTGGTAACAAACGCCATCAAGTTCAGCCATTCCGAAGGGAAAGTGATCCTCTCCGCGCTCCGGAAACAGAACGACATTGAATTTTCCGTGCAGGATTTCGGTGTCGGCATCCGCAAAGAAGAGATCACGACATTGTTTCAACCGTTTCAGCAGACGGACCAAGGGGCAAAAAAGATCGAAGGGACCGGTCTCGGACTCTCCATCACTAAAAAATTAGCCGAATTACACGGCGGATCACTCTTTGTGGTGAGTGATTATGGCGTCGGAAGCACATTCGTCGCCCGGATACCAATGATGGTACAGGTGGAGAACGAGGCGGAAAAAGTGTTCAAAAAGATCTCCGATGCTACGGAGGGAGGCCGCCAAAAACGGGTCCTCATTGTTGAAGACAAACCGCATGCGCGCACATTGCTGCACACGTATCTGACCGAATCAGGGTATCTTGTGGAGATCGCGGTAAACGGTGTGGAAGCACTGGAAAAAGCGAAACTATGGAAACCGGATGTGATCACACTCGACATCCTTATTCCGGTGAAGGACGGATGGCAGGTGCTGCGGGAACTGAAGGATCATCCGCTATGCAGAGAAATCCCGGTGATCATCATCTCCATGGTTGATGAACGGAATGTCGGATTTGGTCTTGGTGCAGTGGAATATTTCGTGAAACCGGTGCAGAAGGACGAATTGATTGCTGCCGTTAAGAAGGTGGAAGGACGAAGCAGACAAAACTCGGCGAAAATTCTGGTGATCGACGACGACAAATCGGTGACCGATCTTGTTCAGATCATCCTGGAAGCGGAAGGATGCACTGTGTTAAAAGCGCATAACGGTAAGGATGGTCTGGCACTGGCGGCGCAGGAAAAACCGGACCTGATCATTCTCGATTTGGTAATGCCGGAGATGTCCGGCTTCAATGTGGCGTATCAATTGAAACATAATTCTGCCACCTTCACCATTCCGGTGATGATTATGACCTCTATGGAGATCGACGATGAAACCCGCGAACAGTTGGAAGGATTCGTAGTTTCTCTGATGAAAAAATCGGGTTTTACCAAGCGCGATCTACTGAACGAGATTTCGGCGATTGAAGGAAAGAAACACTAGGACTTTTCACCAATGCGGCGCGGCTTCGGTCGCGCCTTTTTTTTGTTTTAAACACTATGGATACCATAACACTCCGAAAATCTTTCGTCAACGACATCCCTGCCATCGAAGCATTGTACCGTCGCGTTGCTGCAGTGGAAGGGGGATTGGCACGAAAAGCATCTGAAATTACTACTCACTATGTTGAGGATTTCGTCTCTAAAAGCATTAACAACGGCACCGAAATCGTTGCCGTCACGAATGAACCCGGCCGAATTATTGGTGAGATCCACTGTTATGTACTGGCGATAGAAACATTCTGGCATGTGTTGACGGATGTAACGATCGCTGTTGATCCAGAATATCAGGGGAAAGGCGTCGGTCGAAAACTGTTCACGGAGTTGCTCGTCGATGTGCGAGACAATCGGCCGGATATTCACCGAATTGAGCTGATTGCACGGGAGAGTAACCTTCGCGCCATCGCATTTTATGAATCGCTGGGTTTTCTGAAAGAAGGTCGTCTCCGGAATCGGATTAAGCGGAGCGACGGAAGATTTGAAGATGATATTGTGATGGGGTGGGTGAGAGATTCTGCAATGTAGTTGTAGGACACCTTGAAGGTGTCCTACAACTATCGAATTCATTCTTCTATCGGTTGCGGTGCGAGATTGGCGAAGCGTTTAATTTTTTGCGTTGTCGTCTTTAGAAACTCGTGGTCCCGGATGGTGAACTTTCTGACCTGTTTATAACTGCTGATCTGCTTGTTCGCTTTTGTTACTTCATCGGAGATGATCTGATGGAGGAATTCCTTCGTAATCTCTTTCCCGGATGATTCCGCCAGTTCAATAAACGCTTCCGCATCGACAACGATCTGCGCCGCAATAATCTCATCCTGTTTTGCATCCTCCATGCCGTACACCAGCGATTCAAGAATGAATGGACTGCGGTTCAGCATATCCTCAATCTCCTCCGGAAAAACATTCTTGCCGGATTTTGAGATGATCACATTTTTTTTCCTGCCGCTGATATGAAGGTATCCGTCAGCGTCAAAATATCCAAGATCGCCTGTCTTGAACCAATCGTCCTGAAAAACATCCGCTGTTGCGGTTGGATTCTTATAATATCCGAGCATTACGTTCGGGCCTTTCCCGAACACTTCACCGATACCGTCGCTGTCCGGATCATTGATGCGGAGTTCCACACCTGGCAGCGGAATTCCCGCAGCATCGTCCTTTAGTTTGAAGGGAGAATTCAGTGCCAGAATCGGAGATGTTTCCGTCAATCCGTATCCCTGAATGAAATTAAAGCCAAGGTCGCGCAACCCTTTCGCCACCATTGGATCGGGTGCCGCCCCGCCGGCAATAAAGAATCGGATGGAACCGCCGAATTTATGATGCAATTCTTTAAAGATCGATTTCTTTGCATTTTTCCATCCGACGGTCTGCAGCACATCGGTGATCTTCACTAATGGATTCAATATTTTTGCGACAGTCTTTTTTTCCTGTATTCCTTTATGGATCCGCTTGAACATTTTGTCATAAAGCAGCGGCACACCCAGCAGGATGGTCGCCTTTACCCGCTGCAGGTCATCCACCACTGTTTTTAATGACCGGGCAAAATGTATGGACGAACCGGCATACAACGGGCAGAGGAGTCCGCAATTACATTCATACGTGTGATGCATCGGCAACACCGAAAGGAACCGATCCTCCGGATACATCATAAAAATGCTTAACATTGCTTCAAGATTGGAGGAGATGTTTTTCTGGGAGAGCATTACTCCTTTTGCCCTGCCGAGTGTTCCGGAGGTAAAGATGATAATACCCATCTCCTTCGGATCGATTTCCGGCATCTCATCAACAGCGCAGCCGTGGGAGTTCCGGATTAATTCGGTCATGGAGTGGAACAGCGGGCCGAACGAAATGGGATCCATGGAAATATAATGCTTTACCCTGTGAAGGGACGAGTGGGATTCGGTGAAGACCTGTTCGTATTGCGAGGAAAAGATCACCGCATCCGCGTCGGATTCATGAATGACATTCAGGATTTCATTTTCGTGCAGATTCCTGTCCACCGGAACAACAACATAATTAAAACAGACAGCCGTCAGATAACTGAGAGCCCATTGCACCCGGTTCTCGCCGATGACTGCAATGTGGCTGCGTTCTTTTAAACCGAGCGACTGCAACGCTGTGCCAAACTTCAGGATGTGTTTCAGCAACGCGGAGTAGGTGAGCCTCGGAATCGGCGTTTCGTTCAGATCCTCTAAGGCAGCCTTATCGCCGTATTTATTGGCGGATTGGATTACCATATCCTGAATTGATTTTATGGATGGTACCGGAAAAAGCTTTACGGGTGCTTGCATGTTCTGCCTCAGAGGAATTGAATGAAAATTATTCGACAAAAGGTAGTGCAAATTCTCCCGTTGAACAAGATAAGAAATGAGCAGTAGAAGACAATCGTGTCTTGATTTATTGTGGTGCGAAAAAAAATCCCCGGACAATTTTCATCCAGGGATTGATAGTCTTTGATAGCCGGGAAGGATATTCCGGGTGTGCGAATATTATTTTACATCCAATCCTTCCAATTCACCACTTGCGGTAACTGCTGCATGTCCGTTCGAACCATTCTTTCGGAAACGGTCGAAAAATTTTGAAGGACGGCTGAAGAATGCCGGTATCCGTTTTTTCCAGTCATCGACCTTCATATACACCACGGGAACAAGCAACAGTGTAAGAAACATGGAGCTGGTCAATCCGCCCACGAGCACCCAGGCAAGTCCTGTTTTCCATTCGCCTCCGGCAGACCGGGAGAGCGCAATCGGAAGCATTCCCATAATCATCGTCAATGTCGTCATCAGGATAGGGCGAAGACGTGACTGGCCCGCTTCCAACAGCGCTTCGTACGTTGAGAGACCATTATCAATTTTGGTTTGATTGGTGCGGTCCACAAGCAGGATCGCATTCTTCGCGACAAGTCCGATTAACATGATAAAACCGAGCATGGAAAAGATGCTTAACGCTTTTCCTGAGATGGCCAGTGCGACAAACGCACCGATAATCGCCATAGGAATGGAAAAGAGGACGACGAACGGATAGACGTATGAATCATATAATGCCACCATAATCAGATAGACGAACAGGATACCGGCAAGCATCGCCAATCCCATACTGCCGAATCCTTCGGACTGGTTCTTCTCCTGTCCGAGATACACCAACGAAATTCCAGCCGGCAGAGAAGTTTTTGCGAGTTCCTTCCTGAAATCCTGAACAATTGTCCCTGTTGCCCTGTCAACGGCCTGTGAATTAACGTATAGGACGTTGATCCTGTCCTGACGTTGAAGTTTTGACGGGCCAGCGGAAGGGTAAATACTGGCGAATTGCTGTAATTGGATCTGTTGTCCGCGGTTATTCATGAATGAGATACTGCCCAGATCTGCCGTGCTTGAGCGGTTAAATTCGTCCAGATGAATGTGAATTGTATATTCATTATTTCCCTCACGGAACTTGGAATCTTCATCACCAGCAAGCGCGATGCGAAGCGTAGCACCGACTTCTGCCACAGAAATACCAAACTGTGCCATTTTTGCCCGGTCGATTTCCACCTGCATTTCCGGTTTTCCCGCTTCGGAGGAAAGCCGGACGTCTGCAGTTCCCTTCACTCGTTCCAACAGGTTTTTGACGGTATCGGCACCAGCCTGTACCGACGCCATTTCGGTTCCGGTTACGGCGATCTGAATCGGCGCCTGGTCTGCTGCGCCAAAAATACCAATCGGACTGATATATACTTTTAACCCGGGGATCTCATGGATCTTCTCTTTAATATTTAGACCGACCTGCGTGGTGCTGATTGTCCGTTCATTTTTCGGAACCAGGGCAACGTTAAATTGTACGACATTATTGCTCGATGTCCCGATGAAACCATCAGCAGAAACTCCAACGGTGGTAAATACTTTTTTCACTTCCGGCATTTTGGAAAGGATTTGTTCCACCGTTAAAGATGCTTGATTGGTCTGTTCAATATTCGCGCCGGGGGGAAGTTCCACGGTAACGCTGAATTCTCCACGGTCTGTTTGAGCGAAAAATTCCACACCGATCAAACCCATCGCCGGAAGAACGAATGAACCGAAGAACAGGGTAAGGGCAATAACGCCGACCCATTTTTTATGACCTAATGACCATTTCAACAACTGTAAATAATGCTCCTGAAAACGATGATACTGTTTTTCGAAGGCGAGCGCAAATTTTCCCAACAATGTTTTTTCCGTCAGCCGTTCCACCTTTGCAAACCGGGAGGCAAGCAGCGGCGTGATTGTGAATGACACGAACAGGCTCATCAGAGTCGAACCGACAATGACCAGAGCAAACTCGCGCATAATGTTGCCGACAAGTCCGCCGACCAGTGACAAGGGGAGGAACACCACAACGTCCACCAAGGTGATCGAGAGTGCTGCAAAACCGATTTCATTCCGTCCCCGTAGGGCCGACGCGCGTTGTTCTTCGCCTTTTTCCAGATGGTGATAGATGTTCTCAAGCACAACAATCGAATCATCCACCAAAATACCGATGACCAATGAAAGGCCGAGCAGTGTCATGAGATTCAGCGTAAACCCCATCGCATACATGAAAACGAACGTGGAGACGATGGAAGACGGAATTGCGACCAACACGATCAGCGAATTGCGAAAACTGTGCAGGAACAACAACATAACGATGGCGACCATAATGACCGCCAGGAAAAGATCGAACTTTACCGCATTGGCCGCATCAATTGTAAACAACGAACTGTCCTGTGCAATGTCGAAATAGATTCCCTGTTCTTTGAATTCTTCTTGGAGTTTCTTCAATTCTTCGCGGACCAGCACACTGACATTCACTGCGTTCGCATCGGATTGTTTCAACAGTTGAATACCAATCGAGGTAATACCGTTCACACGGTTCAACTGCGTATAATCCTTAACTCCGTCCTGAATTTCGGCGACGTCGCCGAGCCGCACGTCGCCTCCCTGGCGGGAGCGGGCAACAACAAGTTCCCGGAGATCCTCAATGGAGGTGAATTTGCCGGCTACACGGACGATGAATTGACCGTCGGCGTCTTTGATTTTCCCTGTCGGGAAATCCAGATTGGCATTCTTGATCCCTTGCGTTACTTGCAAAATGGAAAGTCCATACGAACGCAGTTTATCCGCATCCAGGTTCACTTTAATTTCTCGTTCGTCCCCGCCGCTTAACACCACCTGTGCCACGCCGGCGACTTTGGAGATGCGGGGTTGGATACGGTCCTTCATAAATTGAAAGAAATCTCTCGAATCCATCTGGCTTGTTACACCGATGCGGAGCACGGGTACTTCGTCAATAGCAATCTTAGAAAGCGTCGGTTGTTTTGCGCCGCTGGGAAGCGTGGCGACGATCGTGCCGACCTTTCGCGATGCGTCCTGAAGGACAATATCCGTCTTTGCCGACTGTTTGAATTCGACGATGATCAGGGACATTCCTTCGAACGATGTTGACCGGATCGCATCAATCTTATCGATACCGGAAATAGCATCTTCAATCGGTTTCGTGATATTGTTCTCTACTTCATAGGGAGATGCACCGGGATAAATTGTGCTGATGGTGATCACCGGGGGGGAGAATTTTGGAAGCAGTTCGTAATTCAACAGTGAATAACTGAACAGTCCCAATACGCCCATCACGGTGAAGATCACCACGATCAGTGAAGGGCGTTTAATGGATAATTCTGTAATTGTCATTTTTTTTTCCTTGTTCGTTCATGCGGTTGTATATCGTCCGCACATATCGTTATTTATTTCGGACAACGACGGAGGCGTTATCCTTCAAATTGTTCTGTCCGTTGACGATCACCACTTCACCTTCTTTAATGCCTGAGATGAGCTCGACATTTGTTCCGATTTCCCGTCCTACTTTTACCGCCCGCAACTGAGCAACATCATTCCGGACAATGTATACTTTTGCATTTTTCAAACTGCCGACCACTGCCTCGCGTGGAACGATGATATTATTATTGCCGCTCTTCAGTGTGAATTCCACCCGTCCGAACATACCGGCTTTTAAGGGATATTTTGCACTGTTGTCGATACGAACCTCAACAGGATAGGTATGTGCTTCGTCTCCTTTTGCGGAGATCGTAGAGATTCTGCCGTCGAATTCTGCATCCGGATATATATCCGTCGTGACGATGACATTATCACCGACCTTTAATTTGAACACATCCTTTTCGGCCACACTGATCTTTACTTTCAGTTTCGAAATATCAACAACGTTCGCGATGACGGTAGATTGCGGGGCACCTTGCACCATCGATCCGATATCGACGTTCCGCGCGGTGATGATACCGGAGATCGGAGTCGTGATCTTAGTATCCTTTAATTGACGTTTTGCTACGATATATTGTGCTTCGGCATTTTGAAAACTCCATCGCGCCTGCTCGATCTGAGATTCTGAGACGGAGTTATCTTTATACAGCGATTCGAACCGTTCGAGATCCTTTTTTGCTTTTTCAAATGTCATCGAGGCGGTCTTAAAATTCGCTTCTTTTAATTCAGCATCGACCTCAACCAGAACCGAACCGGCCTGTTTGAAATCACCCACCTGCGCATGCACTTTCACCACGCGGCCCTGCGTTTCGGATATGATTGTGACGTCGTTATTGGCGGCAATAGTTCCCGTAAGCGAAAAATTGTCCGTCACGGTTTGTTTGCTTGCGGTGACAACAGAAACGGAATACGATGTAGCGATTCCGCCTGTCTTTGCAGAGGAGGATTGGGAAGAATTGTTTTCCGAAGACTGGTTGTTCATAATAAATCCGAGTGAAACACCCAGGACTACGATGGAGATTGATATGATTCGATATTTCGTCATTGTTCTTAACCCTTTAGTTGATGTTTGGAATTCGTATTATTCACCGACCGATTTTATCAGGCGGGCGGCTGCAAGTTCATAATCCACAAGCGATTGTGTGTAGTTTAGTTTCGCCGTTAACAAGGCCACTTCAGAATCGAGAAGATCCGAATTGACGTTTAATCCTTTTTTGTATCGTTCATTGGTGACGCGGTAATTCTCTTCCGCCTGTTCAACTCCTTTTTGCGCCACTTCCGATCGTTCCCTGGCCTGATTCAATGCCAGATAGCTTTGGGTGACCTCCAGCGTGATAACATCCTTTAATTGTGACAAACCCTGTTCTGCCTGCGACAATTGTGCTTCCGCTTGGGTGGATTGACTTCCAGAGGTGTTCCAGTTCCAGAGATCGTAAGAAAGAGAGATGCTCACATCCCACGTTCCTTTGAATTCATCCTTCGTCGGAAAGATTCGTTGATTGGGCCGGAGATAATTGTAATTGCCGACAAGATAGATCTGCGGATACCATCCCGAACGTGCCACGGTCAAGCCAGATTCACTAGCTTTCACGCGGGCATTCATGCCGAGAATTTCCGGCCGATTTTCGACTGCTTTCTTCACCAATGCGTCAATCTCCTGGCTCGAAACAGAATTCGGCTGCAGCGCTGAGGCGATCTCGATTTCAGTAGAAAGTGGCAAGCCGAGCGTATTATTCAAAGCAATCATTGTAAGCAAAACGTTGTTTTTTGCATCGATCTGTCGGACAAGCGCATCGGAAAGCTGTACCTGCACCTTCAACAAATCATTATTAGTCAGAAGCCCCTGCTTCATCATATTTTCGGCATCCGATGCATGCGCTCTGATCTGGCCGACGTTCTCATCCACCACTTTTTTGAATTCGATGGCGCGATAGACATTCCAGTATGCATTTTTCACATTGTAAATAAGATCGGATCGATCTTTGCTGAAATCCTGCTTTGCCGCCTCGTGCGAAAATTCGGCGATATCTTCAGCGCCGGAAATTTTATTGCCGGTGAAGAGAGGCTGCTGCACTGTAAGTTTCACACCATAATTATTGACGATATTGTCCCCGAGCGCCTGCTCAATCGACTGAAATTTGACAATATTGGTTATCGGATCATTAATACCATACGCGGGGAATTTCAATTTGAACGGATCGACCTCGCTTAAGCGAGAGTAGTTCGCATTCAATTTCAGCGACGGGAGTCCGAGTGCATTTGTTTCGCTCGATTTTGCCTCTGCGGCGGTAACTTTAAACTGGGAAGACTTCAGCATCTTGCTGTTTTCCAGACCGGTCTGCACTGCCTGTTCGACCGTGAGCAATATTTTTTGTTGTGCTGTACTGAGGGAAATAATCAATATGAGTGCTGCAAGGATTCTATTTTTCATTATAGGACAACCTCTTCTTTCGAGTGAACTGTGAGTTTTGTTCTGTATTTATTTCTTCCTTCATCCGTCATCATACCTTCGAAAAAGACTGTGACGGCTGCTTGATACGCCTGATCAATTGAGACCGGGAGATGCGACAACGTAACGGGATTAATGACAGTCTGCATAGCGGCAGCGTACATTAAAACAAAAACCTGGACGTTTACATCTTTTCGGAAGATTCCAAGATCGACACCCTGTTTTACCATCTGCGCAAAATCATTCGTCACTTTCTCATTCCGGAAAGTATCGACTTCCTTCCATAGGTCCGGCATGGTTCGCTGAATATCCAGATAGAATTGTGGTTTCATTTTTTGCATTTCGGCTGACAGGTAATTGATTGTCGATTTAATACGGTCCAGGAATTCGATTGAATCATCCGTTCGGAAACATTCACATTGAGCATGGATGGAGCGAATCTTCTCCCGCGTGATCTCTTTCACCAGATCTTCTTTGCTTGGGAAAAATTTGTAGATCGTTTTTTTGCTCATGCCCATACTGTGCGCAAATTCTTCCATTGTTGTTTTACTGAATCCGTTGACGAAAAAAGTCTCTCTCGCCGCTTCATAAATTCTGTTTTTTAATTCAATGTCAGACACTGAAGTCTCCTTTGACTTGTTCCTGGAAACCTGTAACGTTTTTATGGTTTCCATTGTTTCGTTAAAAAATGCAGATTTCCTGCATTGATTGACGAACGATTCGATAATATATTGTAGGAAACCGATATGGTTTCTACGGTTTCCAATATACGATAGTTTCATCCTTATTACAATAAAATGAAACAAAATTAAGAAATCGCAAAAATAGGCAATGGTATCAAAGAACTTCGGCGGTAATTTACATCGGAAATGAAAGAATGTTGCGGTGTTTTCGGTCAATGACAGAAAAATTCCGGTGAATCGGGGCTATTTGTATCTAATGATTTTTGAATGCGGTTTTTTAAGGTTCCATTACACCCAGTGAGCAGTGTAGATGGAACAGGGGATAATCCAGTATTCAGGAGAGATTATTATCACCACTTTTTGAATATGAAAAATGCAGCTGCGATAATGAAAATAAATCCGACAATATAATTCCATCGCAATTCTTCTTTTAGATAGAGAACGGAAAAAACGGAGAAAACGACAAGAGTGATGATCTCCTGAATGGTTTTCAATTCAGCAGCGTTGAACTCGCCATGTCCCATTCTGTTTGCCGGTACCATCAAACAATATTCGAAAAAAGCGATCCCCCAGCTGGCAAGGACAACTTTCCATAATGTTACTTCTTTAAATTTTAAATGGCCGTACCAGGCGAATGTCATGAAAATATTTGACGCAGTTAAGAGCAGTGCTGTGCGCATGGATGATAATGTGTTGTGGTTAATAGTTGTTTGTTCTATAAAGTACTAAATTATCACACGAGACTCAAAATAGACTTTGTGGGTGAGTGCATAATAAGTTATATTTTACCGGAGATTATGGCGAAAAGTAAAAATACCGCGCGGATACTGGTTGCAGACGACGAGAGTGATTTCAGGAAAATGCTTGATTCATCACTTGTTGCCGAGGGATATTCCGTTATAACGGCGGAAGACGGCACTGTTGCGATCAACAAATTGCAGGAACAAGTCTTTGACATTGTTTTACTGGACGTACGGATGCCGAGAGTGGATGGGATCGAAGTTCTGACGTTTATCAAACAGAACTATATCGATACGCAGGTGATCATGCTTACCGGAGTGAACGATGTGCGGATAGCCGTGGAGTGTATGCGTTTGGGCGCGTTTCATTTCCTGACGAAGCCATATGAGTTCGACGAGCTTCTTTCCATGGTATCCCTGGCGCTGGAGAAACGGTCGTTGCTGATCGAAAATAAAGTGATGCGTTCCGAGATCTCCCGGCTTGCACAATCATCCAAACTGGTGGGAAAGAGCAAGGAATTTCTGAAGGTGATGGACATGGCGGCACGAGTGGCGCCGAGTGATTCTACGGTACTGCTGGAAGGAGCCAGCGGAACGGGAAAGGAATTGTTTGCAACATTCCTGCATAAACAATCTCCTCGTGCCGAGAAACCGTTTGTTGCATTGAACTGCGCCTCAATTCCCGATACGCTTATTGAAAGTGAATTGTTCGGACATGAGAAAGGGGCATTTACCGACGCTCAGTCCATGCGGCAGGGACTTGTAGAGATCGCCAATGGCGGCACACTGTTTCTGGACGAGATCGGCGAAGTAAACCAATTGTTCCAACCAAAACTGCTCCGTTTTATACAGACCGGTGAATTCCGGCGCGTGGGGGGAAACAAATCGCTCCGTTCCGATGTGCGAATCATTTCTGCCACCAATAAGCATCTAGCGGACGAAGTGAAAGCGGGAAGATTCCGTGAAGATTTATGGTACCGACTGAATGTTATTGCCATTACGCTTCCATCGTTACAGCAGCGAAAAGAGGATATTTTGTTACTCTCTCAGAATATTCTGGAGAGAAAAAGTCTTCCGCGGGAGAAGAAGCAGCTTCATCCTGAGGCAGCGGAAGCATTGCTCAATTATTCCTGGCCGGGAAATGTACGGGAATTGGAGAATGTGCTGGAACGAGCCATAGTTCTGTCGCCGGACGAGTTCATCCGGCGCAGAGACCTTGCATTACCGGAGCAATTTTTTATTGAGCAGTCATCAGCGGGAGTAAAATCGAGTATTGTTGGTTCAGCAATTTCAATGGCAGAATTGGAGAAGGAACATATTGCAGGAGTACTGACAAATACGAAGTGGAATAAGAACCTCGCTTCAAAGATCCTGGGAATCTCCTTAAAAACACTGTATACGAAAATTCAGCAATATAATCTGGAAGGAAAGTGATTAAACAGTCACTTTCCTTTCCACATCCTTACCGTAAACTCTCTTCCAACGCTGTTTTTGCATCAGTCTTCTCATCGCGATATTTCACGATCATCGGCGTATAAAGACTCAATCCGAGTTTCTTTGCATAAGGGGTATCGATGGCACGGCTGCCCGCGACGACCACAGCATTCTCAGGGATCACAATCGAACCGTGTTGATTTTTCCGGATAATTGTTTCATTGACGAGGTCATAGACAGGAGTAGAGCTGTTCAGAATGACTCCTGTGCCAATTACTGCTCTTCGCTTGATTAATGCTCCTTCATAGATCCCGCAATTTCCGCCGATCATCACATCGTCCTCCACAATCACCGGCAGTGAGCCGATCGGTTCCAGCACCCCGCCGATCTGGGAAGCGGCACTGAGATGCACCCGCTCGCCGATGAAGGCACACGAACCGACCAGCGCGTGAGAATCAATCATCGTATTGCCGGAGACATAAGCGCCGACGTTGACATATGCCGGGGGCATAATGATCACGGACGGAGCGATGTACGCACCTTTCCGTACGGCAGAACCGCCGGGGACAACACGGATATTGTTTTTCGTTGAAAGCTTCTTCAGCGGATAAGTATCTTTGTCAAAATAGGAAAACGGAGTGGAGCCGGGAATGGACCTCAACTTCCCCAGTCGGAACCCGAGGAGAATTCCTTGCTTCACCCATGCATTGACGATCCATTCACCATTCTTCTTTTCAACCGTGCGGACGATCCCCCGGTCCAACAGATCGATGAAAGTTGAAAACACTTTGGCAGCACGTTTTGACTGTTGCTGAAATTCTTGTTCCACAGATTGCTGTAATATTATTACATCCATCATACACCCACATGCTCCACTAATGAAAGTTCTTCCAGCACGCGGCGCAACTGGAATTTATGGTCGAGCGTCATCGGTGTCAACGGCAGTCGGTACGCTTCGTGGATCATTCCCATCATGGAAAGTGCGCATTTTGCGGGGATGGGATTCGATTCAATGAAGTTCATATTCATCAAGTCAAAAAGCCGTTCGTGCAGCGCGCGCGCTTTCACAAAATCACCTTCCAGGCAGAGTGCGACCATTTGTGTGAAGTCTGCAGGGACTTCGTTTGAGACAACGGAGATGACACCGTCCGCACCAGCAGCCATCATCGGCAGTGTCAACGCGTCATCGCCCGAAAGGACGACGAAATGACGGCGGCGATGGCGCAAGATCTCCATCACTTGACCCATATTGCCGGATGCTTCCTTGATACCGGCAATGCCCGGCAGTTCGGCAAGTTTCAGTGTCGTTTCGGCGTTGATGTTGCTGCCGGTCCGTCCCGGAACATTATAAATATAAACAGGCAGATCCACTTCTTCTGTGATGGCTTTGTAATGTTCGAAGAAACCCTGCTGCGTCGGTTTATTGTAGTACGGCCCGACGGAAATGACGGCGTTCGCGCCCGCTTTTTTCGCATACGCAACAGCGGCAACCGCTTCGCGCGTGGAATTGCTGCCTGCGCCAACGATGATGGGAACTCTTCCATTCGCCTGTTCCATCACTGCGTCGATCACACGATGGTCTTCTTCTGCGGTCATGGTGGCGCTTTCTCCGGTCGTTCCGACAGGTACCAATCCATTCACGCCGTTAACGATCTGAAATTCCACCAATTCTTTCAGCGCTTCAAAATCGATCTCGCCCCCCGGCAGCATTGGTGTAACCAGAGCGGTCGCAACGCCTCGGAATGTAAATTGTGATGCCATAAAAAGTCCTTCTTATTTAATGATTGAATGATTTTTCAAAGACAAGTTCTTCGAAGGAGAATATTCCCGGGAATTCCTTCGTTAATTCCGCTGCCAGCACGGCACCGGCAGCAAAACCGGAACGGTTATGCGCGCGATGGATCAGTTCAATCTCATCGGCAGGGGAGTGAAACATCACGGAATGTGTTCCGAAGACGCTGCCGAGGCGGGAGCTGGAAACGCTCAGCTCGTTCGGTTGGAGCGGTGTCAAATCGGTCAGCGCTTTAATAGTATTTTTTCGCTTCAATCGGGCAAGGATCATTTGGGCCAGCGTCAGAGCGGTTCCGCTCGGGGCGTCCTTCTTCTTTGTGTGATGTGTTTCGTGAATGGCGGCATCATACTCGGAAAATCCATTCATCAATTCAACCGCATCGCGGATAATCCGGAAGAACATCTGTGCTCCGACGGAAAAATTGTTTCCGTACACGAATGTACCGCCGTTTTTCCGGACGATCTCCAGAATTTCTTCTTTCTGCTGATGCCAGCCGGTTGTCCCTTCTACGAGCGGGATCTTCAGTGTACTGCATGTTTCCGCATTATGCCGGACTGCATCTGCTGAAGAGAAGTCGATACAGCAATCAATGGTGTTTTTCTTGAAGAAATCGGAGGTTGCCGGGGGAAGGGGTTCATCAACGAAGAATGTTGCAATGACCGAATGCCCTCGCTGTTGAGCGATCGATTCGATTTCATGCCCCATGTTACCGTAACCAATCAGTACAATATTCATATCCTTTGCCATTTCCGGTGACCACACTCCCGGCTGATATGCGGGGCAGCATTGATGCACCTCTTTAAAACGGAAAACGTAGAGAAGCACTTTCGACTCTCTACGTTGGAATGAATGCTACCGGTATGCATAACGGCAAAAAATATTCTCTGCAGAATGTCCATAGTGCTCTGTCCCGATATTTCGGAACAACAGTCCGCAAGTCGTATTCTTGCAGCCCAAGCATTCAACGGAAACGCGCTGAATGCTTTCGGCGATGCTATTTGCAAACCTTTTCCCTGTGCTTCGCCGAGCTGTTTCCGCTCTCTGCATGGGTACTTGTGTGCACCGCTCCTCTAAGACTCCTATAATATCCAAAAATGTACTTCAGATGTCAACAAATTTTTCGTATTTTTACTTCAGCCTATCACTATATCTATGGATTAGTTGCCGCGCAACGCGGCGTGAACGTACAGCATGATTGCAAAATTAGCATTAGAGAGCGGAACGGTCTTTACAGGAGAGCATTTCGGTGCAGAAGGTGAGACCATGGGAGAAGTTTGCTTTAACACCAGCATCACCGGATATCAGGAAATCCTGACGGACCCATCCTATGCCGGACAGATTGTGACAATGACCTATCCGCTGATCGGAAATTACGGCATCAATACGGAAGATCTGGAATCGGTGAAGCCGCAGGTGAGCGGATTCATTGTAAAAGAATATTTTGATTTTTACAGCAACTGGCGGGCGAATTCATCGCTGGGTGATTGGCTGAAAAAGAATAACATCCTCGCCATCCAGGGGATCGATACACGGATGCTGACGAAGATCATCCGTTCACAGGGAGCAATGCGCGGCGTTATTTCTACGATAGACCTGGACGATGCATCGCTCATCGCGAAAGCGAAAGCTTCGCCGGACATGAACGGACTCGATCTGGCAAAGAAAGTCACAACGCAGAAAGAGTATCGCTGGAACGAATTGGACCGGACCAACTATGCACTTCACACAAAGAATGGCGAAACTAATAATGCACTCTATAAAGTAGTCGTCTATGATTATGGCGTGAAGCAAAACATTCTCCGGCGGTTGACAGCATATGGGTGTGATTTGACAGTGGTTCCCGCGAGCACATCGGCAGAACAGGTTTTGGCAATGAATCCAGACGGCATATTTCTCTCAAACGGGCCGGGAGATCCGGACGCAGTGAAATATGCAATTCAAAACATTAAACAACTGCTTGGTAAAAAACCGATCTTTGGAATTTGCCTCGGACATCAGCTGCTCGGACTCGCTTTGGGTGGAAAAACATATAAGTTAAAGTTCGGCCACCGCGGTGGAAATCATCCGGTAAAGAATCTGAAGACAAACGTCATCGAAATCACATCACAGAACCACGGCTTTGCGGTGGATTGGAAATCGATGGATCAGTCGCAGGTGGAGCTGACGCATATCAACTTGAACGATCAGACGGTAGAAGGATTTGAGCACAAGCAATACCCGGCGTTCTGCGTGCAATACCATCCGGAAGCATCGCCGGGACCACATGACAGCGATTATCTTTTCTCAAAATTCATCACGA
>JBAYIS010000009.1:0-125545 GCA_041665525.1 Bacteroidota bacterium
ATGATAAATGATGACCTATAAATGTTGAATTATTACTGTTGATTGTTCCGTAATTAATATCATTTCAAACTGATATTATTGAACTTTCATCATCCATCACTATCCATTATCAATTGTCCATTGCTCTTCGTCAAATATTCTCCTAACAACAGTTTGAATCGCTTGTTGTGTTTTCTCTCAAGCAAATGCACCATCTCGTGCACAACCACCTCTTCTACAAACTCAATCGGATGTTTCGCCAACTCCAGGTTCAGCCAGATCCTTCGTTTAGTGATATTGCATGTTCCCCACTTAGTTTTCATCTTTTTGATTCCCCAACTGTTCACTGACACATTCATCATCGGTTCATAGTGAGCGATAAACGTTGGTACAATCTCTTTTAACTGTTGACGATACCACTTATCCAACAGCGCTTCGCGTTTCTTTTTCCCTGTTTTCGGCCGCACATACATGGCAATTCGATTTTCTGCCTCCGAAGGCAAATTCCCCTTCACGATATTATTTGCCATTCCGAATGCAAGCGTTTCTTGGCGGAAGGAGGAATCCAAATTATTTTTCTCGACATCACTTTTGTCAATTCTTACAACTTTCGGTTTCCCTTTTCTTTCGATGACTTCCAGACGATACGTTCTTCCCAGAAATATATGCCCTTCTCCATCGGTATACTGCAAAGGAGGAATCCAAGGACGGCGTTGAATGATGGTTTGATATCGCTTAATCCATTCAATTTTAGAGGCAGCAAACCGCCGGATCGTTTCCGAATCCATAATAAACGGAGCTGAGAGGCTGACTCGGCCATGCGGAGGACGAACGGTGAGACGGAGCGTGCGGATGTTCTTCCGCGTAACGGTGATGGGAATACCATCAATGGTAAGTTCACTGTTCATACGGTAACTAATATTCACATATCATGTAAATATTTCGTGGAAAATCAATCGTATGCAATCGTGGGTGCAATGTGATCGCAGAGTTTTTTAAACAGAGCTTAGTTTAAAATCAAAAAAATCCTTGCTCCACTCAATATCCACTTCCGTTTTTTGCTTTTTATGCCAGTGCTCTTTCTCAAAAGAAATATTGAATTGGAACATCCTTCAGTGCGTGCAGCACTTGCTCAGGATGATCAATCTATAGATAAGAAGACTTATGAGAAATGGCACTAGAAGTATTCGGTCTGTCCGTCTGCGGCGAATGAGACAGGAATTGGATAATCGATGGACTTGAGGATCTGACGAGTCGTTAACAGTTTCTTGTCCAGAAATTCATCCGAATGCATCGGGTCGTGATGTGTTACGATCCACTGTTTCACTTTCGCCATTTTGCAAAGCAGGCAGGCATTGGAAACGGAAGTATGTCCCCAGCCAATCTTGTAATGATATTCATCATCCATATACTGTGCTTCGGTGATGAGAATATCAGCACCGGAAATGAAATCGATCAGTTCATTATAGACCACCAACATTTCGTGCGGAATTTGTGCAACGTCAGGGACGCCGTGATATCCTTTCAAGAATTCATTGTCAGTCATATAAACGATCGTCTTTCCGCTCATCGTGAATTTAAATCCCACCGCAGCGCCCTGATGATGAACGTAGCACCAATACATTGTGAAGTTGCCGATTACCACCGGATTTTCCTTCAGATCATTGAAAATAATCGAACTGGAAAGATCCTGCAGCTGTACCGGGAAATAATCCGAGTCCAACTGACCGCTGAAGATCGATTTGAGATCTTTCCCGAAACCCGAAGCGCCGTACACGGTAAGCGATGTTCCCGGTTGATAGGCGGGGACGAAGAACGGGAATCCCTGGATATGATCCCAATGTGTGTGTCCGATGAAAAGATGAAGCGGCCGCGGCGGTTCTGCTTTCAGTCTGTTGCCAAGTTCCCGGATTCCGGTTCCGGCGTCGACGATCACCGTCATGCCGTCCACATTAATTTCCAAACACGGTGTGTTGCCGCCATAATGATCGAATGCCGGTCCGCTGACAGGAATGGAACCGCGTGTTCCCCAAAATCGCATATATGGTGTGGACTGTTCAAGTACGGAAGGATACTCCTGCAGCGGCGCTGTAACGGATGGAAGAATCGACGCTGGTTTTATCGATCCGTCAAAATATCCTTCAACAGTCACCAGCAGTTCATCAAAAGAAAACGGTTTGGTGATGAATGCAAACGCACCGTGACGGATAGTCAAATCCTTATCCGGTTTGAAATCTTTTCCCGAGCACATAATCACGCCGATTTCGGCAGTGGCCGCATCCCCTTTTAATCGTTTCAGCACATCGATTCCATGGATCACCGGCATCATGATATCTAAAAGGATCAGGTCTGGATGAAAGAGGCTAACCTTGTCCAAACATTTCTGTCCATCCTCGGCGGAGTCCACTTCATATCCGGCAGACTCGAGCAATTGTGCAACCATGACACGGATTCCATCCGTATCATCCACAACCAAGATTCGTTTTTTAGAGTTTTCAGTCATATTCCCCTGGGGCACACTGAAAGTAGAGAAATACTTTCTCGCTTTCAAGCGCTATTGATGGAAATGATGGACGATCTGATTGAGATCACGCTAAAGAAGCAGAGGGAAAGGTGTTGTTTCCGGATTGAATTACCAACGAGAGAATAAACGGGGACGCAGAAACGTAAAGAGGCAAAGGATAAAATGATATTTTTTTACCCGTCTCTTCGAGAGCCAATGTTCAATGACCAGAGTATTTTAGTCACAACACAGCACTGAAATGGAGATGGAAAAGAGGAGGAAAATGTTTCGTCGCTGGGTGTTAGCTGACGGTGTCCGGTGACGGAATCACATAGGAACGAAGCACTCTCCATCGGTTTCGTTCAAAGCTGACTACGGCCTTCATTGTGACCGTTTTGCCATTGAACGTGCCGGTGGATGTAACTTTTGATTGCGTTCCTGAGAGGATCCATGCCTGATAAGTGATCGTCCCATTGGTGAACGATACCGTTTGCTGTCCCAAAGTATTCTTCGAAACATCATCAGCCATGGTTGTCACCGCGATAGAGATACCGGTACGGGCAAGCTGCTCGGCCTGGACAGCATTGGCAACCGCTTCAACGGCTGTGCTGTTCAAGCGATCTGCTTGATAAAAGCTAACGTTGTACATCCCCAACATCAGGTATACTCCGGATAGCATTATTACTTTTGATGATCCCATAAGTCTCTTTGCGGTTTAATTTCTGTATGCAATCTATCGAACTACCTACCAGTTAGCAAGAAAACAATAGTTAGATTGCTCTTAATAAGTTATTAAAAAGCTCTCATTTATTGGGTGAAATCGCTCAGGCATGGTATCCAGACAATAAGGTATCGTGCCCTGTGGAAGTGTGACGTTTGGCAGCAGAGTTGTTTTATAGGAGAATTATTTTTTGGTGCGGGCAAGTATGTAGAATATCTTCTTTTGTGCATCTCTCCATCGCTCGGAGATTTCCACACTCTTTAATTGTACATCCACCTCTTCGTTGAAAAGATCCTGCGATTCGACGGCAGATTTTTTTTGAACAGAGACGACTTTAGTGTGAGTGGTCCGTGCAAGCGCGAGCACCGCATTCTGCTCTGCACGCTGCCAGGAACTGACTTCAGTATAATATTCTTCCGATGTTCCAACAGCGAAATAAAATCCCTCCGCTGATGGGAGTGTTTCTACCCACGACGGCTGCGGTACATCTTCGATGCGGACAAATGATCTCATCGCATCATCCAATGCGCAGGAAACGGAGTCGCCGACAAGAACGATCAGCTTATTCCTGTCGATAAAAGTATCGATGATTTTCAGAGTGGATTGATATTGCTCGATCAGCGAAGAATCAAATACTTCACTGTAATGCGCACCCATGGAATGGACACCCGCTTCGGTCGTCCAGAAGGTCTGTCCTCCGTTCACACGGACGGCAGTGTACTTTGCCGCCAGTTCGCAGCCGCTTCTGAATGCGAGCTCAACAGCATATTCCTTTTGCAGCGAAGGCGCCTGCATTACCATAACCGCATTGGGACGGCACGGAAGTTTGTCCTGTTGCAGGAACCATCGGGGATATTCCTGTGCCAGCGCGGCACTGCAGAGCGAGATGAGCAAAACGATGAATTTCATGGATCCTTCAAAATAGAAACGCCATCGGAGAAAGTTCCGACGGCGTTATGGACAATAAGCGGGAAAGTTTTACTCCCCCTTTTTAGACTGCTCGTATTTCTGAACTTCTTCGTCCAGTTCCTTGTAGGTTTGCGATGCACGGAACTTCGTATAGAGCTGTTCATTCTTTTTAATCTGTTCGCGAAGTGCTTCCTGTGCTGCGCCGAGCGGATATCCTACCAACACGTACGCGCGCCAGTTGTTACCATCTTTCAGAATCTTTTTTTGTTTTTCAGTGGAGCCGCTCAAACTCGTGGAGACAACGGTTTTCGATGCCTGGGTGAATTGATCCAGTAATTGTGCGTCATCGCCGATGCCGGTCTCTTCCGTGAAGCGTTTCTGCAGCGCATTCACTTTTACTTCTACCTGACGGCCGAGTTCAGTGCGAGCCGCCTGTGTTGCTTTGTCCACTGCAATCTGCATATCCTTGGAAGTGGATGTATTCACCGCATACAGATAGTTCGGATCGGATGGCGGGCTGACATACCAATCCGGAACGTCGCCGGTATCCGTTTTTTGTAATGGTTCACTTCCGCCGCCGCAGCCAACAAACAACACCGCCACAAGCGCTGTTGCGAATAAGGATTTCAGAATCTGCATAATACCTCCTATAATATGATAATGAAAACATGAACACAGTGAGCTACAAAGTCAGAAATAATTGCATGAATATAGAGAGTTTCAGAACGAAAAGAAAGATGCCATCCGATCAATTCGAGGTAAGTTGATGCACCTCACGAATCGCCCCTTGTTCTATAGTGAATACGTTCCAGACAGTCCCCTCTTTTTTGCGGGGGACTTGAAAGACTTTTAAAAGTCGTCCATCGGCATACACTTTGACCGTACCTTTGGATTCGGAAAGCGCACCGGAATGATTCGCATTCCTGTTTGAGTAATCACGAACAGAATAAGAATAAATGGATGCAGTCGAGATCTCATTCACCGTGATCGTTTCAGGTCCATATCCCTGCATTGCATCAATGTCCAGTTTCCCTGTACCATCTGCGAGCACTTTCATGTTGCGGTACGATATATGGTATCCGTCGCCGCTTGATTTTTGGAAGTGCGCATCCAGATCGAGCGGGGCTTTGTCCCAATCCAGCACGATGCGGACTGATTTCAGGTCGAGCTTTGGCGAAACAGAAATGCGATTGAAGAAGAGTGTTCCCGCCATGATTTCTACCGGAAACTCAGTCGGGATATATCCATCTGCACGAACGACAGCACGATAGAGTCCGTTCCCTGTGGGAGCGGGAAAAAGCATCTTCCCTTCTTCGTCCGTCTCAAAACTTCCGATCGAATCGATCTCCACCATGCCGCCTGTTAAGGGAATTCCCGTTACAGCATTAAAGAACCGCAGCGTTAATAAGCCGGAATCGAGCTCTTCAAATACATCCGTATATTTGACTTTTATCTGTGCTGAAAGAAAAAAAGGGATCGAAAAAAGAACGATGAAAAGAGTTTTCATGGGAGTTCTGATGGTTTTTGCCGGAGCATAATTGTTGAATAACGGAACGGTGAATTTTCATTCAAAATTTTCATCGCTTTGAATGACAGCCGGAGTCCGACGATTAGTGAAACCAGTGCCCCAAGCGCGATCAACCCGACATTGTCGATGGAAAGAAAGAAATCATACGCCCCGTGAAAAATCGTTGCCGAGAACAACCCCAAGAACAAGAATGGCGTATGGTGATTTCGGAATTTGGACAATCCGACAAAGTATCCCATCAGGACCGCAAAGGAGGCATGCGCCGGTACTGCAGTGAATATCCGAAGCACAGCGGTCTGCAATCCTCCGTTCATCGCATAGAGGATATTCTCTGCGGTGGCAAATCCCATGGAGATCATAACGGCATAGGTGATTCCGTCGAACGGTTCGTTGAATTCCTTTTTTGGATATACGATGATGAGCAGGCAGAGGTATTTGCAGAATTCCTCCGTGAAGCCGACGAAGATGAAATTATTCACTGCTGTATGAAGTAACAAACTGTTTTCCAGCGGGAAGATATTGAACAATACTGTTTCCATTGTTGCAGCAGGTATTACGACGGCGATCCCGGCAATGAATGTCATCAGAAGGAGCGAAAGAGGTTCTTTCTCATATTTGTCCCGAAAATAGACATAGACGGCAATGGCGACCCCGGGAGCAATTGCTAATCCTAATACCGTTATATCCATAGGTTTAATTTTTTGATGGACGGTCTTGCGACGGTCCGGACAGATAGAAAATTCTTCGGTGGTATTACTTTTTCAACTGCTCAAGAATTACCGGAATGACCTTTTTCTGCAAATCGACAGCGATTTCGTCATACGCTTTCATTCCCGCTTTTTCCGTCGACACGCTGACACCCTTTACATTGTTGTAGGAGGTCTTGTAAATCTCCTCACCGGAGTTCAAATCTGTCACCGAGATGTTCGCATCCACATACACGGAATGGAGTCCGCTGTATGATCCTCCGTCCCGTCCGTTCGCTTTTACGGAGATAAGGATATTGGCTTTGGACGGATCGTCCACAAACGAAAATCCTTCCATGGAAAGTGTATTTTTCAACAACGGCTCGATCCGGGGAAGTTTCAATGGATTACCAAGCAGCGATTCTTCCGTTTCGAATGCGATCGTCAACGAAACAACATTCATTGTAAAACGGACAAACGGAAGTGTGAACCGTTTCATAAGTGTTGCAATCAACCGCGATCCGGTCGCTCCAAGAAATGCTGAAGGATCAGCTTCTGCTTTGATCAATTGTAGTTTTTCAGAGGAGGTAACTTTGGCGATCTGCGTTGAAGCAGTTCCGTTTTTATCCGATCGGGCGGAGGATACGATGTCACCGCTCCCCCGGATGAATGAGAACCGGATCGGGAAATTTTGAATAGGAGCGGAAGAAACACTGTTTATCACCATCACTTCCAGTGGAGTGCGGAGTGGTTTCCCAAGTTGTGCATCGAACTTGCTATTCTTGGATTTCAGTTCAACACTGCTCAAAACAGTTTGAATAGATGAAAAGATCTCGTTCACTAAATAGATTTTCCCGGCGCCGAATTGCACTTCCATAGTCTCGCCAAGAAATTTCTCCGCGGCGCCAAGCGCCTGCAAATACGTCTGCAGCGCATCTCCGGTGTTTCCTGATTTTTCGAATGACTTCGCTTTGGTGAAGAAATCCAACGCCAACGCCGTTGCTTTGCGGAGTTTCTCCGCCTGGATCCTCTTATATTCCGTAATGGATAAACGAAAATAGACCCAATATTGATCAGAATCGTCCCAGGTATCAACTGATTCCACACCTTCAAGATCTGCTATTGTAGAGGTCTGAATTTCGGACTGGTATTCCTGGCTGAATTCTCCCAGCGTTTCGGTTAATTGACTTTTCTGCGTCGCATCAATGGAGACGATAATCTGCTGCGCAATATCATTCAACGCGGCATCTTTTGCCCGCTGATGATATTCGCCGGCTGTTCCGTTCTTTGCCGTTGCACCTATGCCGAGATAGTAACCCGCGATGTTCGGACGCTTTTCCACCCATTCCGGTTTTTTCCCTTGAGAAAAGAGTAACGACGAAAAGAGGATGGCGAAGAGTATTTTTTTCATAAGGAAACCATTGTGTTTTTAAGCGAAGACTTTCATTATCCATTATCATTTATCAATTGCTCTTTACCGGCTCCACTCTGTATACATTCCCATCCGTTCACTGACCTTCACCACATAGGATCGTGTTTCTTCGAACGGCAGATTTTTTTTCAGATGTTCGAATACGCCTTCTGATGAGAGCGCATTGATCTTCGGCAGTGCCTGCACGACATTCCTTTTTCCCGTAAACGCTTTGGCCACATTTCCCGGTCCCGTATTGTATGCCGATATTGCGCAATAGATTCTGCTTTTCGGATCCTTTACTCCCCGGAAATCGACTGTCAGTAATTTCGTAAGGTATGCTGTCCCGAGTTCAATATTATTTCCGGAGATAAACAAATATTCTCCCGTCACCAAAGAATCTTTTTTATGGGCGAAGAAGAATGCATCGCGTGCGCCGGACTTCGGCACCAATTGCATTAATCCAAATGCCGGCACGGGAGATCTCGCTTTGGGATTAAAATAACTTTCCGTGTGCATAATTGCATACACCAAGGTACCATCGATCCCGAATCGTTCGGATTCCTGTTTTACGTTTCCGCGGAATTCCTCCGCCCGTTTCTTTACATGGTTCGGCACCAGCGGCATTTGAACGCCGATCACTACCCGTTTGATCCCGTCCTTCCCCGTCACCGTTTCCTGTTCGATCTCTGCTTTCTTTATGGTTTCATCAGCGAAGCGTGCCGCATTCTGTTGCGTTACCGGCATACCATCGGAAGCTGCAAGCTGTCCGGAAATAATCGGCTTTGTATCCGGCGGAATACCGCTTTGTACTTCTAACGGATCTGTCCCCCCTTTGGAGACCGCAAGCGCAGCGATCTGTTCTTTCAGTTTTGCCTGCACAAACGAAGGATCCTTTGCTTCCGCTTCGGTTACAAGAATCTCCACGGTTGCATTCCCCTCTTCGTAATTAATGGATTTGCGGGAGCCGTAATTGGGATCATACGAAACATACTCTTTCCGGGTACTTGTTCGGACCTGTTTTTTTCCCCACTTCTGTTCGATCTGTCCAGCGTATTCCTTGAACAACCGTTCCTGTTCTGCAGTGTATTCGTCGAATTGTTTCGTCACCTCTGCACGATAATTGCGGAACGATTCATCCTCCTGTCGGACTCCCTGTTGCTGTTCCTTTTTGAATTTTTCAAATTCGTCCGATTCGGACGGATCTTGAGCCTGTACGGAGAACGAGAAGAACAGTAGTGCACAAAGAATCGGTTTAAACTGTTTCATAATGTCTCTCCAATTACGGAATAACGATTCCGGTCACTTCATCCTTGTCAATAGCGATAACGGATGACTGGTCTGGCATGACGAACACCGCATTACTCTTATCCAATTTTGTTTGCGCAACGACGGCGCCGTTGTGCAGATTCAACACTACGGCGAGGCCGTCCACCGCGTAAAAGATATTTTCTTTCAGCTGCACAGGACGATGGTGGACTGCTTTTGCAGAATAATCCCATTCATAATACCATGCTATTTTTCCATTGGAAGGATTGATCGCTGCCAATCCGTCCTCACCGAAAATAACCAGAAAGTCGGCCGCCTTGTTATAATCGCAATAGAGCACTTTGGACATGGAAGT
The DNA here is from genome assembly GCA_041665525.1 of Bacteroidota bacterium. Classification (GTDB taxonomy): domain Bacteria; phylum Bacteroidota; class Ignavibacteria; order UBA10030; family UBA8401; genus UBA8401. The sequence continues at coordinate 9,362 of JBAYIS010000009.1, forward strand.
GACCAGCGTTTCCCCCGCCGCAACCGTGTATTTGTACGGGAAGATCTCTCCCCGTTTCAGATCGGAATAAATCGGATGCATGGTGTTCTCGACGCTCCAGTGTGTGGTTTGCTGATAGAGATCGGAAAAATCCATCGTACCGATACCGCTGTCCGAAAACTCAAATTTCCAGGTGAGCATCCCTTTGCGAACCGGGTCGAGTGCAAGCGAATAAAGGAATTTTTCATCGCTATAAAAGAGAACTGTATTCTCCCTTGTATAGTTTGCAATGGAATAATCATGAAAGATTCTGCCCGGATCCGATTCAAGACTTCTGGTCCAGAGCACTTTCCCAACTGAAGTATCAACTGCGATTAAGGCATAATCATCCTCTTCCCATTTCTTTTTGTCACTGACTTTATCTTTTTTCGCATCGTACGTATACTCCTGCTGGAATCCGCCGGTTCTCACGTACAGGACGGTATCAATCATCGCCATATCAAAGATGAATGTCTTGTTCAAGTCCAGTTCGCCGAGTTTCCATCGAACGGCACCGGTGGCGGCATCCAGCGCAATAAGATTCTTATTTCCCGGCAGCATGATTAATCCCCCTGCGGTGAGGGGTTTTGCAATGGACGAAAGCCCTCCTTCGAATGACATAGCGTCGGCAACCTTCAAATAATTCTTCGCCGTTACCACACCCGTTCGCAGATCGACCAGCACCAATCCTTCTCCTCCCACCTTCTCCGTGTTCGGTTCAATCATTTCCGCGTTCGTCCTAATGATGAATTTCGCTGTGGTATCTTCCACGGTGACCTGGTAGTCAAAACCGATTTGTTCAAAACCGAATCCAATGGAAGTACTGCCGGTAACGATCGGAATGGCAGGAAGGGGTAATTGCCGCTTCGGCAATGATTCATCGGCATGGGCAATGAACGTCCGGTAATTAATCTTCCCGGACAGGGCATCGATGGACATGAGATATAATTTTAAATCGTTGCTCGGATCCAGATATGTAACGATGACATTGGAAGAATCCTGTCTCACGAATTGATGGATGAATCCGTTTGCCGGTTGAAATTTCAGCGCTGTCTTCCATAGCATTTTCCCGATATCCAGATTCCATCCGAGAATATTGTCCTCCAGTCCAACAATCATCACCGCAGTGGAATCGGTCTGTGCAACAATGATATTCCGGATTTTTTCTGCCTCGATCGGGATAACGGATGTTTTCGCAGTGATGAAATTTGAATGAACCAATTTATCCTTCGAGATCGCGGCACATCCGACGGCAGTCGGCATAAGGACATTAAACTGATCGGAGATTTTCACCGGCATCTGAGCGATCATTTTATTCTGTTCGATATCGATAACGATATAGTTGGTATTGAAAACAAATGCGGCGAATTTTTGATCGTCGCTGATGTAATACCAGGCCCGGTGCTGTTTAATCAGGTCGCTGTTCGGTTCGGACAATGGAAGGGACAAAAGTTTTTTGCCGTTTTCCAGTGACAGCAACACGCATTCATCATTTTCTGTAAAAACTATATATTTTCCTAACCGCTCCAATACAATGGAGTTGACCGTCCCCTCTTCGATCAGCGAAGACTGATGTGCGATGGGCATGCGCCATGCTTCCGTGCCGTCAAGTAATGATGCGCCGATATCCGATTTTGTATAGGAGAGGACCAGGAGTGTATCCACGACCTTCACTCCGCTGAATTGATCCTGCTCAATTCCCCGGTACGACTTTTTCCACAGGATGGAATTCTGCAGCATATGATAGCACACCAGCGTATCCTCGTTAGCGACAAGATACAGCGAATCGTTCACCACCTGATGGACCGCCTTATCGCTGTACTCTTCGATCTCAACGCTCCATATCTTTTTTCCGGTTGCATTTTCAAACAGCCAGGCGTACTCATCAGACCAGAGGAAGAGATATTTCCCGTTCTGTATCGGCTGCATTTTTTTAATATCGTCATCCAGTTCTGCTTTCCAGATGTTTTTTTCCTGCTGCGCGGAAAGAATGGACACTGCGAACAGAATGAATATTGAGATGTGGCGGATCATAAGTACCTCGGAATTTCGTTGAATGCTGTGTATACCAATGTGAATTATTGTTTCTCTGCTGATTACCGAATCCCGGACATGTTCTGCTCGAACCGTTCGCGGTATTGACGGTCGGTTCTGCTGCGGTATCCCTCATCCTGGACGATTTCCTGTATCTTCTCCAGACGCTCATGCATTTCGTCCTTCTTCATATATTTATCATCAAAAATATCATCCGTTCCGGAAGGCGGTTCATAGATTCGATGCAACACGGTGCCAAGAGCCGTCGGATCGTAACCGGCACGTTTCAAGTAGATCATTGCAATACGGTCTCCTTCCGCTTCGTACGCACCCAGCCGCGGCGAGATTAAATTCTGATACACATTGTCCGCAAACTCTTCCAGTTCCAGTTCTTCTTCTCCCATCGGTCCGGTCTCTTCTTCCAATTCGGCAAATGCTGCTTCGGATTTGATTTTTGCCTGACTCTTCGTCAACTCCTTGATGCCGTGGCGCTGAATAACGTGGACCATTTCATGTGCAATCACCGCCGCCAGTTCCGCCTCATTGGTACAGGTGCGAATCATTCCCCTGGTAATAAAGATGTATCCACCCGGAACGGCAAACGCGCCGGCCAGAGGGTCGTTCAGGATATGGAAACGAAATCCAAGATCATACGCTTTAGTATATTTGGCAAGACGATTGCCGATCTTATTAATATAGAGCATCGCTGCACGATCCTGAACGATCCCTTTTTGCACGGCAATCTTCTGTGCAATTCCCAATCCGATACCTTCTTCATGGAAACGGAGATCGAACGGCTTTTCAACGCTCATATATCCCCGAAACGGTTCGACGGTAAAACTGTGTTCGAATTGTTCCATTTCATCTCCGGTCACGACGGGTTCGGAATATTTACTAATGTCCCGCCCTTCCATGGTACTGCCGGAGACATATTTTTTTCCGAAGCCCTTCACCGCAGCAGCAAGTTCGGCGCGCGATGCGCGCGTGGTGGTTTTCCCTTTGATGATACTCGCATCGCGTGCTCCGGTCCCTGACCGAGTGACAAAACTGTTTTCGGAGAGCCATCCAAGATCGTTCTCACCTGTTGTTACTTTCACCCAACTTCCTTGCTGTTCAATCTTATTCACTTCAGTCTGTGCCGGAAGGGCTGCAACAATCTGAAAATATGACGCCGGCCCTTCACGCAGATAATTGGTCGGCTGCGTTGTCTGCATTTTTTGCGCGGACATCAGTCCGCTCAACAGTACAATGAAAATAAGTATTTGAGATCTCTGAAATATTCTTTGTCCATGGTCATTTCGAGCGAAGCCCCAATGGGACAAGCGAGAAATCTCTAATAATAATTTGGGAACAAAAACGAGATTCCTCGTCGCTCCGCTCCTCGGAATGACATCGATATGGGGTTTTTCAGTTGACACTATTTGCTTCATAGTCACCTCTGGTTCTATTAATCAAAATATTTTTCTTCATTCAGAGACTGGACAATTGTCCGGCTACTTTGACGTCATCACATACACGCCGTCCCAATCCTTTGACGGGGGATGTTTCCGGAACTCTTCACATCGTTCAATGTACATTGTCGACGCAAAGTCCTCCGGATGCTGGTTCAGGACGGTGCGGAACATCGAGATCGCATCATTCCAGTGCTGCTCACGGTAGAGCTTCAATCCCGCTTCGAATGTTTGCACCTTTTTCAATTGCAGTTCGGTGATCTCTTCCTTCTTACAGACCACTTCGAAGATCTTGATCGGAAGTTTTTTCCCTTTCACCCGCATAGTATCCATTTCGCGGAGCAGGAACTCGTCCGTTACCTGTTCGGTGGCGGTGGATTCGCTGATCATCAGCGACGTGCCGTAATATTTGTTTACTCCTTCCAGTCTTGATGCCAGATTCACCGTATCGCCGATGACCGTATATTCTTTCTTCGATCGTCCGCCAATGTACCCAACGACCATCGTTCCGGAATTGATGCCGATCCGTGTAGAAAAAACCGGTTCTCCTTTTTCTCTCGCTTCGCGTGTCATGTTGTACACAACCCGGGAAAATTCATACGCCGCTCTCGTCGCCAGCAGCCGGTGATTCGGATTCTTCAACGGTATGCCGAACTGCACCATTACTGCATCGCCGATAAACTTGTCGATCGTTCCGTCATGCTTAAAGAAGATATCGTTCGCTGTGGAAAAATAGTTATTGAGGAATTCAACCAGCTCTTTCGGTTTTTTTGTTTCAGAGATCGACGTGAATCCTTCGATATCCGAGAACATGATGGACGCTTCCACTTCTTCTCCGCCAAGTTCCACCCGTTCCGGATCGGCACTCAGTTGTTTCACCACATGCGGATTGACGAACTGTCCGAAGATTTTCTGAATCTGTCGTTTGTTCCTCCCTTCCGTTGCAAAATTCCATCCGATGGAAATCACATATGTGAGCACCATGGAGAAGAGCGGAAAGACCGCATGGATCCAGATCAGTTCACGAAGGAACAGCTGCGTTACCGCAAAGAAAAACAGTACCGCAGTAATAATAAGTCCCGATGTACTGATGACAATATTCTCAAAATAGTTTGAGAGATACGATATCACGGCGGAGAGCAGAAGACTGATGAACAAAATCCAGTGAAAAGAGAGTTCGTGGATGAAATCCTTGTTGAGATAATTGCTCATTGCTGTCGCATGAATCTCTACTCCGGGATATGGCTCCAGATACGTAAAAGGAGTGTTTTTTAGGTCGAACAGGCTCGGCGCATTCGATCCGATAAACACGATTTTATCCTTGAAGGTGGCTGGCGGAACATCCGGTACCATTCCTGCGGTTGCTTTAAATGCTGAAACGATCACCGAATGGATCGAATAATATTTGAACACTCCATCAGGTCCTCCCTTACCGTACCAGTATACCAAATACGGCGATTGCACTAACTGATCGATTGATGCAGCGGTTCCAAACAGATCGGAGTAAACATGATAAGAGAGAGCATACAACTGTTTTCCCTGGTAGCTGTAGCGAAGCGGGATGTTGCGGTACACTCCATCCTCATCCGGAATGAAATTGACAACTCCCACCCCTTTCGCACCGTCCTGAAACTGTATGAGCGGTGAATACGCTTTATCAAAACTATAATGCTCTGTTTCCTGCACGGTCGAAGCAACGGAAGGGAATTTCACCAACGGATCTCCGGGCTGATCTTCTTCTTCCTGATGCGTTAAAATTGCAGCGAGATAGACAATCCCCGCAGTGCGGATTGAAGTTCCGAAAAGACTATCAGTATTACCGACAGAATTAGTTCGTTCCTCATCCGGTTCCGTGAACTGAAAATCGTATACAATCGCCTTCGCTCCGGCATTCGCAAGATATTGAGTCGTCAACGCATAGAAGTCCCTCGGCCACGGCCAGCTGATTCGCGCTGTCCGTTTAAAATATTGTAAACTGTTCTGATCGATGGTAAGAATGACAATGTTCGTGTCCGGAGTCCGTGTGTTCTGAGCTATGCGGAACTGCACATCCAGTGCATTCACTTCCACCACTTTGCCGAGCGTGGAATTTGCGATAAAGTATGCACACAACAATCCCGCCACTGCGGCGATGATGGAGCGGAATTGTTTTGCGAAAAGCAGTTTTTTTAGAGAAGGAGACATTCGGAAAAAGAGTTTGCAGAACTGTTGTTGTGATTCTCGATAAATTCCTTGACGTGACATCAAGGGTAATTACATTTTTGTCATTCCGAACGAAGTCCCTCCCGAAGGGAAGCTATTCCGAAGGAACACTTCGTGTCGGTAAAAGGGACGAGTGAGGAATCTCGATTGTATCATTGAAAGCAAAAACAAGATTTCTCTCCCCGATAAAAAACAATCGGGGATCGAAATGACAATGATTAGGTATTTTTTGAAACCGGTTTTAATTTTTCAGAACTCTTCCATGAATAATCCGGTTAATATTCACTTGCCGCTTCATTTCATCGGGAACGGATTTCTGAGCAAGATATTCAATTTTTTATAATCAATCGAACCTTTGTTTTCTTTCAAATGCCGGACGATCGCCAGCGAGCGAATGACGCGCTTTTCGGGATCTTTCACATTGCCGATAATATACAATAAGGTCCGCTGTTTCCCCGGTGTCAATGCATGAAACAGTTTCTTCCCTTCGCTATCCTGCCGAAACACTTCCATTAGTTCTTCGGGCAGCGGCAGACCATAATCACTTGTGTCTTTCGTCAAACTAACGTCAACATCAGACCCGAACGTCACCCCCAACGAATCCCGGACTTTCTTGTTCACGGAAATGACCGGCAATCCTGTCTTAAAATGTAGAATGGCGCATTGATAAGTCTCTTTGCCGTTTAATGTGCAGACCACACGCCGCGAACCCGGTTCTGACAACATGATCGCGATCTTTTTCGGGATGCGGAAATGGCATCCCCATAATTTATTGTCGGACTTTTCGAGCGTTGAAGTAAATCGATATATCTCTTGTTTGGATTTTGCCATGTATCAGAATTTTTTTTATGCAGAAATATGTACAGTGATATCAAACACTTCTTCGAAAAGCTGTTTTTTTCGGTCGGCACCCCAGACCTCCATTTCCACATTCTTCCCTTTCCCTTTTTTTAACTGCATGGTTACTGTCTTGCCGGACTTTGATACGGTGATATCGCTGACGGAATTAGTGTGCGTCCGGTCCAGTCCGTCCGCAATTCTCATAATCCCGGAGAGTTTTCGGACTAATTGCTGATCCTCGCCAGAAAGTAAAATAAAATTCTCATGCTTTGGCTTGGGATGCGATTTGCGGTGATACCGCGCCACATTCGCAATAATCTCTTTTTCATTATCAGTGTATCCCAGCAATTCACTGTTCCGGATCAAATAATGAGAATGACGATGGTGATTGGAATGAGAAATGAAAATACCGACTTCGTGCAATAGAGCCGCTGCTTCCAGGAACTCCCGTTCCCGTTTCTCTAACTTATGCAGTTTCTGTGTCTGATCGAAGATCTTCACCGCAAGTGCAGCAACATGATGCGAGTGCTCCTTCTCATACCGATATGATTCAGCCAGATGCAGCACGGAACGGTAACGGATATTGTCGAACGCATGAAACTCTTTTCCATAATACTGTTTTTCAATCGTGTCCAGAATGATCCCCTCGCGCAATGCAAACTCGGAAACCATCATCTCTTTCAGTTTCAGCGACCGGAACGTTTGCTCCAGAATGATCGCCCCGCCGATGATAATGTCCGCACGGGAAGAATCCAGTCCCCCAATCTTCATCCGCTGTTTTACTGTTTTTGCTTTGCACAGCGAATCTACAACACTGTATAATTCCTTCGCCGTAAAGGTGAATCCGTTCATCGCACTGTCCGAAAAATCGCCGCGTCGAAGACGGATGATTCTGGCAATAGCCATGATCGTCCCCGAACTGCCGACTGCGATATCAAATTTCCTTTTTTTCACTGTACGAACGACGGGATACAGCGAACCGGCGACATACTCGCGGCATTCTTTCAGTTTTTTCGGTTCCAGTTCCTGTTCTGCAAAGAATTTCTGAGTCAGCCGGATGGCTCCGAGTTTCAGACTATTGTCGTAATAGATCTCCCTTTTTTTCCCGACAAGATATTCCGTGCTGCCGCCGCCGATGTCCATCATAAAAATAGTTTTGTCATGCACCGGCAACGCCTGCAAAATACCCAAATGAATCAGTCGCGCTTCTTCAAACCCGGAGGCAATCTCGATCTTAATCTCCAGTTCCGCCAGCACGCGGCGAATGAAATCATTCTGGTTCAGTGCTTCCCGCACTGCACTGGTAGCAATTGCACGGATGGGAGCATCATACGCATCGGCGATCTTTTTAAACCGGCGAAGCGTTTCGATTCCCCGATTGATCGCCTCCTGCGAAAGATATTTCATATCCGTCGATCCGGAACCGAGCCGCACGCTCTCTTTCACCCGGTCGATCACTTTGAATTTCGATTTCCCCGGCTCAATGCTGACAATCACCATGTGAAAAGAATTGGTGCCTATGTCGATCGCCGCGAGAAAAACTGTTTTTTTCTGATTTTTCATAATTGTCGGAAGAATTCATCACTTCGAACGAACGCTGCTGTATTGCCATTGAACTTATGAAGAATTATGCTGTTTTGCTACAATCCGCAATGTAATTTTCCATCGATTGTGACATAGGAACATTCTTTACCTCACACCGTCTAATTTTCCACAAGACCCCGATCATTAATCGTTACACAGGAGGTTCCATGAAAAACAGATACATCACTGCGTTATTGATGTTCGTCTGCATGCTCGCATTCACTGCCGAAGCTGCACAGAACGACACCAAAGAACGCCGCAGTTCATCCAAAAAACAGGGATGGCTCGGTGTCGGCATTCAGGATGTGACGCCGAAGTTTGCGCGCGACCATGAATTGAAGATCAAAGAAGGCGCGTACGTCAATGAAGTGGTAGAAGAGAGCCCTGCAGACTCCGCTGGTTTGAAAGAAGAAGATGTCATTGTTGAATTCAACGGGAAGAAAATCGAAGCGGCGGAAGATCTGACAGAGGCGGTGACCGGAACAAAACCAGGCACGAAAGCCACAGTGAAGATCAACCGGAACGGCGAAAACAAATCACTCACCGTCATCGTCGGAAAAAACAGGATGCGCATGCCGTTTGCCTTCGCTGCTCCGCGTGCTGCACGTGTGCTCGTCAATATGTCGGAGAGAGATATTGAAGGGATGGAACTAATGGACCTTCCCAAGCAGCTCGGCGAGTATTTTGAAGTGCCCGGCGGCAAAGGTGTTTTAGTGACCGAAGTGGAAAAGGATGAAAATGCTGCAAAATCAGGGATGAAAGCAGGTGATATCATCATAAAGATCGGCGATGAAACGATCAATAATATCGGCGATATTCACGATGCTCTTTCCGATCTGGAAGAAGGAGATAAAGTGAATGTGGAACTGATCCGCAAAGGGAAAAAGAACACCGTGTCACTGGAGATTTCCGATGAGCGGGATGATGATGAGTATTACTGGCAGGGACACATGCCGGGGAATTTTAATTTCCATTTTGAGCCGCAAATGGAAAAGCTGCAAAAAGAACTGGAACTGAGGATGCAAGAACTTCCCCGCAAACACAAAGAACTGCGGCGAGTCGAATCTACTCTTCCGGGTAAGGAGATATAATCAGAGACTACTGAAATATTATTTTTTCATGGTCATTTCGAGTCCCGCCATAATGTGTAATCAAGTGCGGGACGAGAAATCTCAGACATAAATTTTAGCAAAAAACGAGATTCTCCCAAAGTGGCCCCGTTAGGGAATGAAATCAATTTGGGACTTTTTAGAGGTCTCAATCATATTATGAGGTTTTTTGGAATGAGGAATAAGGAGCCCGGGCAGATTGGATAACGGCGGCGAAAGCCGCCGTTTCTTTTTAGGTTATTTCAGCAGCAATAATTTCTTCCGGTAATGCTCCATCTCCCCTTGTTGGTTCTGAAAGGATAATTGATAAAGATACATTCCGCTTGCCATTCCTCCGGCATTCCAGTTTTGTTGGTAATATCCCGCTTCTTTTATCCCTTCATCCAGTGTAGCGACTTCTTTTCCGAGAATATCAAACACTTTAAGAGAGACAGTGCTGCTCACCGGCAGTTGATAACTTATCGTCGTTGCAGGATTGAACGGATTGGGATAGTTCTGAAACAGCTCATACCGCTCGGGAGCGGCGACTTGTATCGCAATATCTTTTGTCCACTGTTCTCCGCTTTCGGACGAGATAACAACATGGAGTTTTTCTACTTTTCCAACAGGTGCGGTTTTGTTGACGGAAAAAACAAATTGCACATGTTTTGATTCTCCGGATTGAAGATCCACCATATCATCGCTGCTTTTCGAAACAGTTAACCAATCCGGCAGTTTCACCAGTGCGATAGATAGTTTCCCTGCATTCAAAGCGGCAACATTGGTCACAGAAAGTTCAATCGTATTGTTTTGGGAAGCAAACGGGATCAAATGTTGAGAGAAGCCCATTACCGAAAAACAGACCATCATCATGAATAATTTCATCGTCATTTCCCTCCCAGCTTTTCCAGTAAATACTCTGCATTGTATTTCAGCAACGCATACGCTTCGCTTGAAAGATGCTTATCTTTTTGAGCTTCTACTTCGTTGATAAATGATTGGACAATGTTTGCAGCAGCATTCGTGTTACCTTTCTCCAACTGTTTTTTGGCATTCTCCAGTTTTTGATCCATGCTGTTCATTATGCCATCATTATCGATCCAACCGAGTGCGCGGGATTGGTGTTTGTAGGAGATGAGGGAGTCAATAAATAATATTGGTGGAAATGCTCTCGGTGGCATTTTCGGACCAATTGTCTTCCGATAAACATTGTCGTTCGGATAGGATCTCAATCGCAACAATTGAATTCTGATATCAGAAGCAATAGTATCTTTGTTATTTGGACCTCCAGCAGGCCAGGACCACGTGCGTGTTTTGGCCTGACTATAGGAATCCATAAACGATGGTAATCCATCACTTGTTATAATGCAACTATCAACATACCAAGTTGATTCGAGCCCCTGGTCACCTCGCCACACCCAGCTGTAGACTGTTTTTGGATTATCGATAATAGAATAATCTACTATTTGACGACCTCGATTTCTCCAGCTTGAAAGAGGCGTTCTGCTTTCAATCCATACTGCTGAGTCATAATGCAAAGAGAATTCCCTTAAATTCTGAACAGCGGAGTTACCATTGGTAATTTTATATCGATACAAGTATTTTCCATCTACAGTTGAAGAAACAAAACAATTAATTATTGGATTGATCTTGGTTGGTGGTTCATAGATTAAATGCACAACAGTATCTTGACCAATTTCTGTCTCCCCAAGATATTTTATTAAATAATTATCTGTACCACTGTCAAAATATAGTGTATCAGTTTGGGCAGAGGCAATGTAAAAAATGAAACATGGTACTACCCACATGGCATATCGCATAGGATTCTCCAAATCAATAACGTTGAAAATATAAATGATAGTGTTCGCGTCCAATTACTCCCGGCCACTCCAGATCTGCTTCTACAACGTTGTTGTCTTGACAAATTTCTTCAAATGCTGTGTTTGTATAATCAAATTCCCCATTGCCATTAAAATCCATAGTTATCGGCTCACCTCTATCATACTGTCCATTATGGTTTATGTCTCTATATGTATCATCATCTGGAATAGACCTACTTCGAATGTCAACATCTGTTCCTCTTCTATGATATTTATGATCGGTATTTCCATTCCATTGCCCAAATATATCGAATCTGCCACCATATGGTAAACTCATATCGTTAATTTTTAACACGCTTTCACTAGGAAATTGTTGACGATATTCGGCCGCAATACGTTGAACATAAGTACTGACATCTTGAGTTGAAAAATGATTATGGTTGGCATTATGTTCAGGCCTACCACCAATTAGATCCAAATCTTCTCCATCAGTAAGTACCGACAAACTTGGCACTTTCTCTGCAAGACTTAATGTATCCCACAATAAATGTTTTTTGTTTGATTGCATGGTTTCAATTTTCAAACGAATTCTATCTCCAAAAATTGAAGAGACATAATCGAATAATTCCCTACCATCAACCTGAGTTTTTCCATTATATGGTCTGTCATAATTCATACGGTCTCTTCGGAGGATAAAATATCCATAATTACTTCTTTTTTGTAATTGTGTATTTTCAGGTCTGCGAGCAAAAGCGGTAGGCACATGATCATGTCCGCCTGTTCCGTCAATATAATCAGTTGTTAATTTAAAAGAGTGATTTGACACTGCAGCTTTATTTCTGGTTAATTTTACTATAAAATATTTCTTATTTTCTTCCGTCGCTAATGGTGCGATTGCTGCGCCAATCAAATTCCTGGGAATAACTTCCCTAACACCATCCATGACTATTTTCAACGACTGTTCTACTACAGGTATTTCTTTCTCTCCTTTTCTCGTGACATCACGCTCCAATTCAACTTGAACTTTGCAAAGAAGAGGATCATTTGGATTTTTCTTTACCGCAGAAAATTGTATCAGTCCGGTGTTCGCATCACCATAAGGAATATGGTTTAACTCAACCGGCGATGTTTTTAACGTATCACCATGTTTATCAATAAATGTACCGTATTCAGCATTAGTGGTAAGTGATAATTTCAACTGCTCGTCGGCACCGAATTCAATGTCCTGATTTTCTGCGTTTTTTGCCTGCACTTTTATTGCACCAGATTCAGTAAATGCAACAGTATCTTTCTCCATAGTCACTTCAAAGTGATCCACAAGGGATTGTGCAGGTTGCACGATTACTTCAGTCGTTCCAGTCACCTCTGGAATTGTCTGCACATTTGCCTCAATTGTACATGCTATCGTAGCTGTCGGATTTTTTCTGACTGCGGCAAAATATACTTTCCCAGCATTCACGTCACCAAATGGAACCGTCAGCTCTGGATGTTCTGTCTTGATCGTATCGTTATTATAGATAAAGGTACCATACTCATCGTTCTGTGGTATGGTGAATGTGATAGGTGCATCTGAAGGGAGGGGAAATAGGAATCCATTTTTACCAACAGGGTATATATTGAGTGCGGTTGTTTCAGTATATTTTACTTCCTGCAGATCACTTTCTACTGACAACCAATCGAGCCACATATTCACAGAGACTGATACTTGAAAATCCCAAACACCCAATGCCCAGCAACTTGGTGGATTGCAATCTGCGCGATCATACCACCAACCGTTTAGCCATTGAAAAACACCATAAGTTCCCTCCGCCCCTGCTGTAATTCGCATTCCGGATGATTCATACTTCCAAAACCATTGCTGAAGAGGTCGCTTAGTAAGTCCGAATGTGACCGGCGTTCCCTCTTGAAAGGGACCATATAAAAATGTTTGACCACTATGACTATAGATATCTGAAATTACATTTTCATTGACGAACAAGTCCACGACATTAAGTCCACGGCGAGAATCATATGTCCTTCCAACTTTAACGGCAATATAACTGTTGGCCGGCATAAGAATTTCATTTTCCCGAAGTGCTTTCGTCGTGGAGGCTTGTGCTGTATCAAATGCTATACGCTTCGGAATAATTTCGATGGAATCTTTGATGATAATTTGCGCAGTGAGAATTTGGAAAGTAAATCCTACTAGGAAAGAAATGCCACAATAGAATGTTGTGGTTGTTCCCCATTTTTGATAGAGATGATCCCGTTTGTATTGCAGTAAATCAAACAATCGTGTCAGCATCGCAACTGTCCCCTATGTAGGAAAATTTTATAACCAATGTTTGAACAGTTCGACTATACCGTTATTAAATCGGTAACACAATCACGTAAACGCGTGATGGCAAATAATACCCAATGTATTGACTTGCTATTGAAGTAAATACTTTTGATCGAACCTCCCGATTTTCTTTTCGTTCCTATACTCCCAGATTGTGTAAAACCCGTCATTCTGAACTTGTCACGCTCTTTAGATTCTGCTTTAGTAAAAGTAGATCAAAATTAAAGATGCTGAAATGCCGCTTTACGGCATCCCGTACAGCGAGAAAAGTTCAATGGCTTAGCCATCACATTGTGACATGACGAATTTACTTTTTGCACAACTGATAGTTTGGAACAAGAGATTGAAAGACCATAGTATAGTACAATCATTAAAGCGATCACGGTATCATGTAAATGCGGAATATACAATATTGACGAAGATAGGACATGCTAGAACCCATCTCAAAAACAAAAACGCTGTCATTGCCCCAAAGGGGTCACTTCGTGACGAGCCGTTTTTTTTGGCGAAGTCCCGCTGTACGGGACTCCGTACAGCGGAGCAATCTAATAGCTTTAGAAAGATTGCTTCGTCGTCCCGAAAGACAGGACTCCTCGCAATGACCTGTTATTGTTGAGATGACTTCTAATAAAGATAAATAGTTCCAGAAGGGATGGAATGCGGAGATTCAATTGACAACAAAATTTTTAATTGCAGTACGATATGTTGTAGAACCCATTTTCGCCGGGATGTCTGAATGTCCTGCTCCCGGGACGGCAATAAAAGTTTTCGGATTGTTCGCGTTGCGGTAGAGGACCTTCCCGTTCTTCTCCATGTCGATGAACGTATCATCCATACCATGCAGAATCAACACCGGCGCATGCACTTTTTTGATCTTTTCTGCATTATCGTATTTCCCTTCCATAAAAAATGAACTTGGAAGTCCGATCAATGTGCCGCTTTGCGTCAATGCGGAAGAGGAGGCAAATGCCGCTTCCAGGATGAACCGTTTGGGTGTAAAAACAGATGATGCAAGATGTGTTGCCGGTGCTCCGCCGAGAGAAAACCCATACACCGTTATCAAACTGTCCGGAATCTGCCGGTTGATGCGCAAATACTGATACGCTGCCGACGCATCGGAATAGATCCCCGCTTCGGACGGTTCTCCTTCGCTCATCCCGTATCCCTGATAATCATAGATAAAAACAGAAAATCCCATCTGATAAAACAGTTCCACCCGGTCCCAATAAAATTGCAGATGGTCTCTGTTTCCATGATTATACAATATCACATTCTTTTCGGTCGTGTCTGGTGACTGAATAAAATATCCGTAAATCTTCTTCCCTTGAGATATGAGTACGACTGGAGTCCGTTGCGATGCAGGAATTACTGTAGTAGAAAGATTGTAGGAAGCCAGTTTGTCGTTGTTGAACAAAGAATTGTCCAGATCAAAACAGCCGGGGGAAATAATACCTACTGCAAAAATAATACAATATAGGATTTTCAATGAAAAGAGTTGGAAAACCACAACGTCATTGCGAGGAGTCCCGTCGTTCTGGACGACGAAGCAATCTGATTTATCGGCAAAAGCATTTTCATGCTCTTGTACTGGAAGTGAACTCTTTCTATATATTGTGGGGAGATAATTCATCTTCATTGTTTGATAACAACATCAATCACTGTCAATTCGAGGAGCTCCATATTTTTTTACGTTGCGATGAGTCCCAAAGGGATCCTCCAAAGGAGTCCTTCGGACCTTCGGGAAAATCTAGCCTTTTACTCTGAGATTTCTCATCCCGATCTGTTTTGGGAAAAGCTCCCAGCATCGGGATTCGAAATGACTGAGTTTTTCATTTCAATCCGTACTGAAATCCAATATACAAGCCCATGTTCCCATTCCCGCCGATCGATGCAATTCCCTCGAAAATTCCGTGACGCGTATCGTGATTCATCGCCACCCATTTCGTTTCAACCTGCATGACCATGGTTCCACTAATTGGAAAACTATATCCGGCAAACGGTGATACGAAAACCGACGCATCCGATAGTTGCACTAGATTATCAACTCCAAAGTACAGCAATGATCGTTCGTTTAAGGAATAACTGCCGGTCAACGATGCTGCGGGGTAAACACGGATAGAATTTCCTCGGAATGCATCCCAGAAAAAATATGCTCTGCCGTTCACCGTCACATCGGGCCGAAGACCTTCTTCAGAAACGATTCGCGCCGCCGCACCCCCATCGAAACCAATATCCTTGAACAATAACGCCGTAATGTGCGCATTACCGAACAAAGTGAAATTCTGATGATATCCATATTGAGCGCCGAGGTTGAGATAAGGAACGGGAAATGCAATATCCCCGACCGGAATAATCGGTCCCCCCAGCGAAGCGGTAATTTCTGTGCTCCCTACTTCAATCGGACGAACTGGTTGAGTAACGCCGCAGGCTGCGAAAATTGTTAGGACGAAAACTGAAAGAAGAATGCGGAAATCGGTCATGGAAGTTTTACTGCAGTCCATTTCTCTTTAAAACTGATTTTCGGCCAGCCGGATTTTTCAGCTTTGGCGCTGTAACTTCCTTCACCTGTGCCGGTGGTCTTGAAATAACCGTCAAATTTCCCGGAAATGGAAAATCCATTGGTGGATTTTGAAAGTGTTGCGCTGATCGTCCCATTTGGGTTCAGAAATCCAATTAGATCGATATCGCGCACGAGACCGACTCCTTCAAATTGAATGTCCAGTTTCCCTTCGATATCATACCGCAACGGTATGGGACTGTGAGTGATTCTGAAATTAAAATTTTTACCGAGCGTTGTTCCAAGCCAGTTCCCAACAATTTTATCTGCCTCAATCGTATACGGTTGATAATAAATTACTGTTTTTTGCCGTTCAGTGAAAAGCGCAGCATTGTTCGGATTCGTTGCGCGTGCGGTTATCAACCGGATCCCTTGATTCAATCCAATCACCGGGACGATGAACGTCCCTGCTGTAGTATAGATAACATTGTTCGTATCAAGTCCGGAGTCCGGCTCGATCACGCGCAGGATCGCTCCCTGCTGAACATACCCCGATATCGTCGTATGATCTTCAAAAATAAGTATCGTCTCCGGCGGATCAAGCGACAGACCGGGTGCGGTATCGACCGCACGAACATTCACAACAAGAAAATTCGAAGTCGTATTTCCGACACGGGCGTAGATCTGGGCATATCCTGGATTACGAGCGGTGATGAGTCCTTTCGAAACAGAGGCAACATCCGAATTCGTCGTGATCCATTCTGCTCCCGCCACATCCACCCCCTGAAAAACTGTATCGATCGTGCGGATTGTATAGTTAAGATCCACCATCACACCGGTGTTCCTCAATGTTTTTTCCGTGGTATTGATAATCGCACCGATGAGGGAAACTTGACGGGATTCGGCATTTGCACGAAGAAAGAGTGAATCCTGTTCCGGCTGCATTTTCAATGAAGAATATTCCACCGGGACTATTTCCGGTTCTTCGTCTAATGTGCACGCATAGAACAGTAGAGACAATAGAACAGCGATAGTAAGATTCTTCATAATCAACTCCTTACAATGCAAAAAAGAGACCGGCACTTGCACAAAATCCGCCGAGTTCAGGATCGGCCTTGCCTTGCGGATTTCGTCCTCCGCGAAGCATAGCAGAGAATTCTCCCTCCGCATAGATCCCGATCGGACCGATCAGTTTTAAAGCAAAACCAACAGCAAATCCCACTCCTTTATTTTCTGTCTCATACCGGCTCGTCAATTCTTGTACTACCGGGTCCACCGTTGTCAATGACTCTTCAGCTCTTGTGATAACATAAAGGACTTCTGCGTAGATCGGTTGATCGTTGGAACGGACGCGAATACCCGCACTGTAGAATTTCTGCTTCCACTCCGCTTTGCCCGTAACGGCGATATTCTCTACTTTTGAACTACCATGCGCAAAGAACTCCCGGTATTTCCCCACGAAAAGGAATGATGAACTGCCGATACCGGCAAAATAGATTCTGGAAATGCTGCGGTTGGAATAGATAGAAGTGAAATTGGCGGCATCGTTGGCAAAATTGCCTGCAGCCGCACCGAAAGCAATGGCGAACCGTTCCTTCTTTTTTTCCGGTTCAACGGCCTCATCTGTTTCTTGTGCGCTAAGTGCGGCAATCCAAAGGAGGCAGAGAAGAAAGAGCCGCAGCGTTCGGGAGTTTGTTTTCATAATGAACGAAATTGGATACTGGATTGCTCATTGAAACTGCTTCTGGAATTTTTCCGGAACGCTCGCGACCTTGCGATGCTCATAATTATAGAACACGATCCCGGTCTTTGCATGCACTACTTCCCGCCCGCTTTCCCGTTCCCGGATAAGATAATAAAAATCACATCCAAATCTGCTAAAATCTCTGACGGCAATCTGTATCCGGAGCGATTCCCCGTAAAATCCTTCAGATTTGTAAACGATCGCGGAGTCCGACATGATGATGCTCACACCGTCGATATTCATTTCCGTCCATCCGTGCTGGACAAGCAATCGCAGTCGTGCTTCGTGCAAAATAGAAAGGACAGCATCGTTTGCGAGATGTCCGCCGTAATTGATGTCGGTAATGCGAATGGGTATTTCGGTGGTGAAGTGATACGATGCGGGAAGATCGATTTTGAGTCGTGGCATGGGAACTATGGCGGTGCCGGTCCAATGAAGAATGAACCGGCCTCGCCGAGATTATGATTGATGGTATTCCTGAATAGAACGAACATTCAGTTTCCCCTGTTTGATCCGTTCGATACCTTTTACGGCGGTCGCTGCCGCGGATAACGTTGTGATAAAAGCGATCCGCTGCTGAATGGCCGCCCAACCGATGGAGTATTCATCGTACCGTGATTCTTCGCCAAGCGGCGTGTTGATCACCATCTGCACTTCACCGTTTTTGATTGCGTCGACAATATTTGGACGCCCTTCGTTAACCTTAAAGACCGACTTTGCATCAATGCCGTTTGCAGTCAGGAATTTCGTCGTTCCTTCGGTAGCGATAATCTTGAATCCGAGATTGACATATTCATTCATAATGCCAATGGTCTCCGGCGTCTTGTCGTTGTTGTTCACACTGACGAAGATGGTCCCTTCTTTCGGCAGAGGATTTCCTGCCGCCAGTTGCGCTTTGGCAACAGCAGCGCCAAACGATTGCGATATGCCCATCACTTCGCCGGTGGAACGCATTTCCGGTCCAAGGAACATTTTCACTTTGGGAAATTTGTTGAACGGAAAAACCGATTCTTTCATTGACATGTGCTTCACTTTCCGGAAATCGAAATCGAGTACACCAAGACTTTTCAGTTTCCTCCCGACCATCACTTTTGCCGCTATCTTCGCCAGCGGCAGCCCTGTTGCTTTGCCAACGAACGGCACCGTGCGGGAAGCGCGCGGATTCACTTCAAGCACATATACCTTATTGTTCTTCATTGCGTATTGCACATTAATCAATCCCTGCACATGAAGCGCAAACGCAAGTTTTCTGGTGATCTCCATGATCTCTTCCAGTTTATCATCTTTCAGCATGAATGGAGGAAGAACGCTGGAACTATCGCCGGAGTGGATTCCCGCCTCTTCCACGTGCTCCATCACTCCGCCAATCAGTACATCATCTCCGTCGCACACTGCATCCACATCAAACTCAAATGCATCTTCCAGGAAACAGTCGATCAGAATCGGTTTTTCCGGAGAAACATCCACCGCAAGTTTCATATACTGTTTGAGCGCATCACTGGTATAGCAGATCTGCATCGCACGGCCGCCCAGCACATACGAAGGACGGACGAGAACGGGATATCCGATCTCTTCCGCCACCAGCAGCGCATCCTTCACCGAATATGCCGTGCCGTATTTCGGATGTTCAATCTTATTTTTACGCAATAAATCGCCGAACCGTTCCCGGTCCTCCGCAAGATCGATCCCTTCCGTGGATGTGCCGAGGATCCGCACACCGTTCGCTTCCAGCGCCTTGGCAATCTTCAGCGGTGTTTGTCCGCCGAAGCTGACAATGATTCCTTCGGGTTGTTCCCACTCGCAAATGTTCAGCACATCTTCAACAGTGAGCGGCTCGAAATACAGTTTATCGGTCGTATCATAATCGGTGGAAACGGTCTCGGGATTGCAGTTGATCATGATCGTTTCATATCCTTCCTCGCGGAGGGATTTTACACCGTGCACGCAGCAATAATCGAACTCGATCCCCTGGCCAATCCGGTTCGGTCCGCCGCCAAGGATGATCACTTTCTTCTTGTCTGAGCGGAGTGATTCGTTCTCCTGATCGTAGGTTGAATAATGATACGGTGTATTGGATTCAAATTCGGCCGCACAGGTATCCACCATTTTAAAGACAGGCAGCACGCCGAGATGTTTTCGTAATTCTCGGACTTTTCCCTCTTCCGTTTGCCACAACCGCGCCAGTTGCCGGTCAGAATAACCGTACTCTTTTGCTTTTCTCAATACTTCCTTCGTGACATCTGCAAAAGAGACTTTCTTCAATTCCTGTTCCAGATCCACAATCTGTTTTATATTGAAAAGGAACCACGGATCCACTTTCGTCAGTGCATGGACTTCCTCAATCGTTTGACCGAGCTGGAACGCATATCGGAGATAAAAGATGTTGTTCGCCTTCGGCTTCCGCAGCTGCTCCTTCACCTTTTTCAGCCAGGTAATTTTTTGAGATTTGGACAATGCATCAATATCAAAATGGTCCTTACCGTCCGCACCCAGACCGAATCTCCCCTGTTCCAGCGAGCGCAGTGTCTTTTGCAGCGCCTCTTTAAATGTGCGGCCGAATGCCATCGCTTCGCCGACGGATTTCATCTGCACGCCAAGCGTATCATCAACGCCTTTGAATTTTTCAAAATCCCATCGCGGGATCTTTACCACGGTGTAATCGATCGTCGGCTCGAAGGATGCGGGGGTCAGTTTGGTGATATCGTTTGGAATCTCATCCAGCGAATAACCAACCGCAAGTTTCGCAGCGATCTTCGCAATCGGGAAGCCGGTCGCTTTGGAGGCGAGTGCGGAACTTCGCGACACCCGGGGATTCATTTCGATCACATACATCTTCCCGTTCGCAGGATTCATCGAAAACTGCACGTTCGATCCGCCGGTATCCACACCAATGGCGCGCATCACTTTCAACGCGGCATCGCGCATGTACTGGTATTCTTTGTCCGTTAGTGTTTGCGCCGGCGCAACGGTGATCGAATCACCTGTGTGCACACCCATGGGATCGAAGTTTTCGATGGAACAAATGATCACGACGTTGTCTTTCGTATCGCGCATCACTTCCAGTTCGTACTCTTTCCATCCCAACACAGATTCTTCCACCAGCACTTCATGCGTCGGACTCTGAATCAATCCGTTTTCGACGATCGATTTGAACTCTTCAATATTATAGGCAATCCCTCCGCCGCTGCCGCCCATGGTGAAGGAGGGACGAATTATAATCGGAAACGTACCGATCCCCTGTGCCACCTTTAACGCCTCATCAAGTGTATAGACGAATCCACCGCGCGGCATTTCAAGACCGACTTCCGTCATTGTTTTCTTAAAGAGCTGCCGGTCTTCCGCTTTTCTAATCGCCTGCAGATTCGCTCCGATCAATTCCACATTGTATTTTTCCAGCACTCCCCGTTCCGCAAGTGCAACCGCCGTATTCAATGCGGTCTGCCCACCCATCGTGGGAAGGATTGCGTCGGGCCGTTCCCGTTCGATAATCATTTCCACAATTTCCGGTGTGATCGGTTCAATATATGTAGCATCGGCTAGTTCGGGATCGGTCATGATCGTCGCAGGATTACTGTTGATCAGGATAATCCTGTATCCTTCCTCGCGAAGGACTTTGCATGCTTGGGTTCCGGAATAGTCGAATTCGCAAGCCTGGCCGATGACAATCGGACCGCTGCCGATGATAAGAATGGATTTGATATCTGTTCGTTTTGGCATTACTCTCGTTCAATCGGATGGTCGTTATGATACACAAAAACCTCCGCAGTGGTCAAACCGCCGGAGGTTTTCTATTGTGGTTTTATGATAATACGAAAAATTTAGTCGGTTTTCAACTTGGGAAATTCTGTTTTGAGATTTCTCACCCCGACTGCGTCGGAGATTCGAAATGGGAGTTACATATTTTTTCCAAATAGCGACGAGTCCCGTCACGAAGTGATGGCTTCGCCAAAGGGATCCTCCAAAGGAGTCCTTCGGACCTTTGGGAAAATCTGTTCTTAGATTTCTCCATCGCCAAAAATGCTCTGCTGACATGGCTATTGTTGATACGGAGTCCTTTTATCCCAAGCCATACCCGGGCGGCACAAATCCAGGAGCAGACCCATCCACGACCTTCCCGTCGATCACAAATTCCTTTTTCACCAGCACGCGGTACCATTTTTTAATCGAGTCGATTAAAATAATGATAGCACAAATGATAATGATCAGCGTTAAAAAGCTGTTCACGTATCCCTGCGAGGCTGTTGATGGATCGTTCGTAAGTGGCCAGAAATTGTCCGTAATATTGATGACGCCCGCGGTCAATGTTGTTGTGGCAACAAACAGCAGAGGAATTCCGGTTACCCATACGTATTTCTGTTTTCCGGCATTGATAATAGCCGTGCTCACAACGGAGAGCGCGACGACAGCCAGCAACTGATTCGCCACGCCGAACATCGGCCAAATGGTGCTGACATTCCCGGTGTGGATGAAATATGCCCACGAGATTACGATCACACCGGTGCTGATTAAAGCCCCCGGCCACCAGTTCGTCCGTTCGAATGGTTTGTGAAATTTTCCCAGGAATTCCTGTACCAGGAAACGTCCCACACGGGTACCGGCATCGATAGTCGTAAGGATGAAGAGCGCTTCGAACATGATCGCGAAATGATACCAGTATGACATCAGGCTTTTCATCCCTGGAATAGCGGAAAATATTTGTGCAAACCCAACGGCAAGGGAAACTGCTCCTCCCGGCCGGCCAGCAATTGTTTCTCCTACCTCTCGTGCAAGTTCATCTAAATTTACCGGAGTCATATTGAGCGTTGCAAATTTTGCCGGCAGCACATTAATCGCAAAATAATCTTCGGGATGAAGTGAACAGGCGGCAATCAATGCAATAATTCCAACCAATCCTTCAATGAGCATCGCACCGTAGCCGATGAATCGGGAATCTGATTCTTTCATAATCATCTTTGGTGTTGTGCCGGATGCGATCAACGAGTGAAATCCAGAAATCGCACCGCAGGCAATCGTCACAAAGACAAACGGATACAATTTTCCCGGAATGATCGGACCACCCCCCTCCGCGAACATGGTCACCATCGGCATCTTCAGATCCGGCATCACGATAAAAACACCGATGACAAGACCCGTCACCGTGCCGATCTTCATGTAGGAACTGAGATAGTCCCGCGGTGCCAACAACAGCCAAACAGGCAAGATCGATGCAAGGAATCCGTATGCCGCCATCCAATTGATGATTGCTGTTCGTGATAGAGTGAAATACGGTCCAAGAAATGAATCAGGAACATATCCGCCAAGGAACACACACAACAGCACACCGAATACGCCGATGTAGCTTGCTTCAGCAATCTTTCCTTTGCGGAAATTATTCATATACCATCCAACGAATAGCGCCAGCGGAATGGTCATTGCAATAGTGAACGTCCCCCACGAGCTTTCGTGTAATGCGTTGGTCACCGCCATACCGAGTCCGGCAAGGGCAATCACAATTATGAACAGGATGGCGATGGACGCGATAGTTCCGGCAAGCGGGCTTACCTCTTTCCGCGCAATCTCCGCAAGCGATTTGCCGTTGCGTCGTATGGATAAGGCAAGAACCGTAAAGTCGTGCACAGCGCCGCTGATCACCACGCCAATCAACAGCCAGAGAAACCCTGGAAGAAATCCGAACTGTGCGGCGAGCACCGGACCGATGAGAGGGCCCGCTCCTGAAATGGCGGCGAAATGATGGCCGAACAGGACCCATTTATTCGTTGGATGATAATTTTGTCCATCGTTGAATTGATGTGCAGGAGTGATCCGGGTATCGTCGAAAGCAATGATCTTTGCAGAAATAAATGCGCTGTAGTAACGATACATGATCACCATGACGCACAACGCACCGAGAAGAAATGGAAAAGCATTCATACGATTGTCAATTAGTAAGAGGTGATTGCTGTTTGCCAAATGTAAAACAATATGCGGGCGGACTCAAGTTTAAAATACGAACGGCTCTCGAAAATGATCGAGAGCCGTTTAAAAGCTTTAACCGGCGGAAAACCATTTAAGGATCGATCATTTCAAGAAAAGCATTTTCCTCGATTGAACAACATCACCCGCTGCTAGTCTATAAAAAAAGACTCCGCTCTCCACCGTCATTCCAGCAGTATTTGTACCATTCCACTCAACGTGAAACTCTCCCGACGGCAATTCTGCATTCAAGAGTGTTGACACTTCCCTTCCGATCACATCGTAGATCTTCAGCGTTACACGCGATCCCTGCGGGAGTGAAAACGCGATCGTCGTGGAAGGATTAAACGGGTTTGGATAATTTTGCAGCAACGAAAATTCCATCGGCTGATGCTGCGATCGCCGCTGTACGCCAAGCTGAAGGTCGTTGCCGAATTCCACATCATCGATCGCCGCATCGAAAAGCGTCGGAATTCCTGCGTCACGTGCTGCGAAACGCACTTTCATGGCACCGGTCACTGTTAGATGATCCTTCAAAACAATCCGATGCTGCGTCCACTGCGGTGCCGAACCGGCATACACTTCTGCGATCGTCCACGACAATCCATTATCGTTCGAAAGCTCCACTGCAACGGAATCATCCACAGGATTTGCCCGCGTACCGCTAAACTTCCAAAAGAGCAGGACCGGATTCGACATTTCAAGCATATCCACCGTGGGAGAAGTGAACGTTGCTCTTCCTTCCACATTATCCGTTGTATTGTTGGTCGGACCCGTCACCCAGCAAAGTCCTCCATTTTCCGTGTGATCGCTCCCCGGCTGCACAACCTTGCTAATAATCGAGATCAGTGAGGGCAAGCCGCGCTGCCATCGTCCCCAGTTTCCCGAATCCGAAACGCTGCCGGATTCCCATCCACGGTCGATCTCAAAATCATCCAATCCATTCACCTGCAGCGGAAAGTGTGCTGTATTTTCTATCCCGCCGATAATCTGAACATCGATCGTATCCGCCGTATATCCCCATTGAGCTGCAATAACGGAAAAAGTTTTCCCTTCCAATAGTTGCGGCACGATGAATGATCCGGTCGAATCTGTCTTTCCAACAATCGGAGTTTGAGCGATCTTCACGTTGAAGTTCCTGATAGGAGAATTGGTGGATGTATTGACTACGGTTATTTTTAAAGAACCGTTTTGAGCCTGATTCATGAACACCGTTTGCGAAACAAGTGTATCAAACTGCAGCACGAGTTTCTCCTGACGCGTGATGTAACCGACGGCATAATTCGACTGTGAAAATGTTGCCGTGACAGTATCAACAAGCAAACCGAATTTTACTTTCCCTTCATTATCCGTCACCAATGTGTCCGGCCTTCCCGGCAGCGCAACTCGCACTCCGCCAATAGGCAGTTGGGTTACCGAATCTTTCACCGTAATGACGGCTCGGGCAGCGGCGATAGAACCATTCTGTCCGGCAAACCGGATGACAAACAATCCCTGCTGCATATCAGAGATGATCACTGTATTGGAATTGAAATATGGAAATGTTCCCCATGCTCCAACGTACGAATTCACGCTTCCGACGAACGTATCATAATATCCAACCTCCACCGGAATTTCGGGATACCGAAGATCGAGAATTCGAACTCCTTCCGAATAATGCGCAAGGTATCCGTAGTTTCCTTTGATATGAATGTTGTGAACAATCGTATGCGGACGGGCGACATACGATCCGACCAGTTTCAGATTCGTCACGTCCGTTCGGTCCCAGATGCGCAATAGATTTCCGTTCTGGTCCGGATTGGAATTGATCTCATCGGTTGTAAACACATACTTCCCATCATCCGACAGTCCGGTATTATGCGTGCCGGCATAAGGATAATGCGTTAAACTCACCCGCTTCATGTTTGCTTTATTCGTCGCATCGATGATGTCTAATCCTTGCCCATAAATTGCCGCTGCATAAATCGTATCATTTTTGATGAAACAATCGTGAACATATTCGGTTTGGTACTCGCCGACAAAGACAGGATTGACAGGATCGGTCAGATCCAGCGCAACAATACCGCCGCTCGCATGTTTCGATCCGTTCACATACAGCGTCTTCCCTTCAATGGAAATTGTATGTCCGGTCGGCACCTGCGGTGTGGTAATCGTATTCACGAGCTTCAAGGAATCAAGATCGATAATTTGTATACCGGCACCGCTTCCTTCAGTAACGACATACGCATAGTGTTGATACACTTTCATTTCCCTCCAGCCGGATGCCGGTCCCGGAATGAAAGCGACTTCTTTTAATGTGTCGCTCGTGATATCAACGATCTGCGTTCCGGAAAAACAACCGAGAATCGCGTACTCTTTTCCATCCGGTCCGTTGTATCCCCAGCATTGCGAATATCCGCTTGTGCCACGTGTACGAACCTGACCGACAAAATCAACATTCCATCCTCCCTGCGCTGCAACAATTTCACTGAAAATAACAGCAACGAATAATATGACGGCAAGCCGAATGGTATGCATAGTAATCTCGAAAAAAATTATTGAACTAAGAGCAGACGATGAGTGAGTACTCGCCGTCGATTTCCGTTAGTGACATTGAGCCTGCAAAAATACACCCCGCTTGGCGAACCGGAAGCATTCCAGATGACAGAGTGTTTTCCTGCGGACATAGATCCGGAAATCAGAGTCTTTACTCCTCTTCCTAAAATATCAAATATCCTCAAAGAAACAAAGGAATCCGAAGGCAAATAGAATGGGATTGTTGTGGCAGGATTGAAAGGATTAGGATAGTTTTTACCTAAAATGATATCCACTGGTGGATTAACGGTTTCTTCACTTCGATAGGTGATCTGATCGCTGCAATACAGGAACAGGCCCCCTTTCCCGTTGCCGAGAAGAAGATCATTATCACCGTCACTGTCTATATCAATAAGACAGGGTGCCGCTTGCGTTGCGAGATTGATGTCTTTGAATTGATGAGTAACTAATTCAAACGTTGGCGCATCCGATTGGGTCTGTTGAAAATGATGAATCCGTCCCTCCCGGTCGCCGATGAGCAAGTCCAAGACTCCATCCATTTCGAGATCGCCGACGAAAGGAATTGCGTCGTTCCCGATGTCGATCGGCGTCAGCAATGGATCGATCTGATAGTGGGGCAATGCATTAGTCCCGGTATTTTTCAGGAGAGTCAATTTCCCTCCGCTGTCGCCGACAAGCACATCCAATGTTCCATTCCCATCGATATCGGCAACACAGGGAGCAGAATTCTGACCAAAAGTGAATGCATCCAGTGCATGCAAGGCAGAAACAAAAGAGATTGTTTCTCCGGCCGTTGTATTCAAATACGTTCTCAATATGCCATTAAAACTTCCGATCACCAGATCCGGTTTCCCGTCTCCGTTCACATCGCCGCTGGAAACCGCTGCATACAATAGGTCGTTGACCGGAAGGACGACGGCAGGTTGAGATTGATACACCGGTTGTGCAGCCGTCCCAATATTCGGATAGATATGGATAACACCGGTACCGGATGAAACAATAAGATCGAGATCTCCGTCGATGTCCATGTCCGCTGCGGTAATAGTGCTGCGGCTGCCGGCGTCGATCATTGGAATAAAATTCTTTGTCTGTTCCAGATAGAACGGTTCGATGTTCGTTCCGATGTTTTTCAGGAAATGAAAATTTTCCTTTCCGGCAGAAGGATAAACACTTCCAATCATCAGATCGATGAATCCATCCTGATCCATATCTACGTGTTGCGGTATATTGAATCCTTTGGTGAGAATGATTGCTTCGTTAGGATAGGTCGAATCGACCAGTGTAATATTCGGTATTTGGTTCGTTCCGTTGTTCTTTAAATAATACAGACTGGGATTAAAAAGATCCCCCCAGAACAGATCGAGAACGCCGTTACTGTCAGCATCGAAAAATTCTATGCTGCTGGCACCGTGCATCTCTTTCTTCAGTCCGGGTCCCCCCTGAATATTAATTCCGCCGAACTCGCTGGTGACGAACGCAAATTTCGGAGAGAATGGCGTACCTACATTCTTGTACAATGTGATGGAACCGATCGAACTGCCGGTGAAGAAATCATCATCTCCATCACCGTCGATATCCGCAAAAGTCGGGATGCTGAATCTCTCGCTGAACAGTTCTCCGCCGGAGGTGTCATGGAAAGCAGGAATGTCGAGGAAAAATTGCGGAGCAGTTGCTGTTCCAATGTTCGTATAAAGGGAAACTTCTGATGCGGCGCCGTTCGTCATACAATCGTTATCGCCGTCGTGATCAATATCCACAAAATGGAACCACGAACCGGCAGATATCCCGAACGTGACGCCGGGTTCCAGCACCAGCGTGCCGGATGAATTCCGGTAGAACCATAGACGGTCATCCAAATCAAGGATGAACAGATCCGGGTCATGGTCACCGTCAATATCGATAAATTGATAGCGGGGCGTTTCCAATCCGCCCGCAAAAAGATTGGCTCCAAATGCATGAGGAGAAAAGGTGTAACTCTGCGCAGAGAGGGTTTGTGTGAGCAGGATGCAAAAGAGTAAAAGAATATTTTTATGATCCATATACCCGCAGGTATTCGATCGCCCGAAGCACGGACGGTTCGTCTACCGTCGTCGCGACCGAGACTTTTCCGATGGAATTCGGCAGAGGCATGCGTAAAACGCCATTTTTCGTTTTTTTATCTTTTCTCATTGTCGCAAGCAGTGCGGATGAATTCAGTTTCAACGAAGTCAAGAAGGGAATCGGCAGCCGGTTCACCATAAACTCTATCCGCTCCAATTCTTGTATTGAGAGCATTCCCATCGCGCAGGCGATGTATGCTTCGGCTACCATACCGTACAGAATCGCTTCACCATGTTTCAAAATGCCAAATTTCCCGGCCTGTTCAAGCGCGTGTCCGATGGTGTGACCGAAATTCAATATCGCCCTGAGATGATCCTCTTTTTCGTCGCGAGCAACAACAGACGATTTCAACGCACAACTTCGGCGAATCATTTTCGCCAACACCGACTGGTCCCGCGAGAGTGCCTTCTCAAGATTCTTTTCAACGAATGAAAAGAATTTCTTATCAAGAATAATTCCGTATTTCACCACCTCACCCAATCCGCTGATCATTTCCCGTTTCGGCAGTGTTGCAAGCACGGATGTATCTGCAAGGACAAATTTCGGCTGATAGAATGCACCAATCATGTTCTTCGCCAGAGGATGATTAATTCCGACCTTTCCGCCCACCGAACTATCCACCTGCGCCAACAACGTGGTCGGAATTTGCACAAATCCGATCCCCCGCTGATACGTAGCGGCGATGAATCCGGCAAGATCACCAATCACTCCCCCACCTAATGCAACAATCGTCGAAGACCGCTCCATGTTCCGTTCAAGCAATTCGGAATATATCCGTTTCGCTGTTCCGAGGCTTTTCTGCCCCTCTCCGGAGGGCAGAATAATTGTATGGACAGAGAATTTTTTAGAAAGAAGACTTTTGCGGACAAGAGGCAGATATCGTGATGCGACCGTCTGATCGGTGATGATAACAACCGATCGCGAAATGTTGTGTTTCCGGAATATCGTTCCCGCCGTAGTCAATAGGCCGCTGCCGATGTAGATAGGATAAGAACGATTTCCCAGCGGGACGCGGACAATGGAATTAGTCGACATAGTGCGAGATCTTTTTTGCAAGTTCATCGATGGTATATCCTATCTTCTTATCGTCAGTGGTGATGATAACATCGGCCTGGTTGTAAAATTTTTCCCGGGTGGATAACAAATTCTCTATCTTCTGCTTCAAGTCATCGCCGTCCAGCAGTTTCCCATCGTCGTCCCGCAGCATCGGACGGTCGCTCTTCGTCCGCAGCCGCTGATAGATGTGCTCGACATCCGATTTCAAATAGATCAACACGCCGTGCTGTTTTACCAGATCAAGTGTTTCATCGTTGGTCACCGTACCGCCGCCCAGTGAAACGATGGTGGTGGACATACCGAGAATATCTCTTAGTGTTTTCCGTTCCAGTGAACGAAATTTCTGTTCCCCTTCAGCGGCGAAAATATCGCTGATCTTTTTCTCCTCGTTATGTTCGATCAAAATATCCAGATCGATAAATTTGAATCCGATGGTATTGGCAAGGATCGGCCCCACGGTACTTTTTCCGCTTCCCATAAAACCGGTCAAAAAAACAATGGATTTTTTCTCTTTTTGTTTCATGTTCATTCCGCGATAAAAAAACAAATTCCCGCCGAACAGCGGCAGGAATATCAAAATGTACAGCAGGAACCATTCTAGAATGTAAAGACCAACCCGCCGATGTAGTTCACTCCGAACAAATTCACTTTGGTGACCTCGTCGCCTTGCGGCAGCCGGATTGTGTATCCCAGATATTCAACCGACGCCTGATCGAATTTCGTCGTAATATCGAAATGCGGATCCCGGAATTTAATTTCGAACCGGAGCATTACCCGCTCCAGCAACCGGTAATCGATCCCGGTCATCACGTGGATGCCAAGGTAGGCGGTGGAGGAAACTGTTTCGGATGGCACATGTGCGATGGAGTAGTTCCGTTTTCCGTCATACGAACCGATGCCGCCGCCAAGATAGAATTTAATATTTTCGCTGCTGACCGGCACGATGAAATATCCGCTCAATTCCAACGCCACCACTTCAAATCCTTCTTCATTGGGCACAGCGAGATAATTGTGCTGCAGATATAATTCAATGCGCTGTTCGTTGGCGGAAATTTTTTCTGCGGAAAACCCAAGGAAAAATCGTTCCCAGAGAATATTCCATCGGATGTCTGCACCGTAACCGAAATTCGATGTAAAGGTGCGCTCATTGCCGAATAATGCCGGCCGGTCCACATTATACAGAAACCGCGTACTCGTGGTAAATGTCCCTTTCAGTGAAAATGAAAAATCTTGTCCCGAAGCAACTGCTGTCAGCAATACCAGCAGCTGCAGTACCGCAAGTCTTCTCATTCACCCTCCAGAGTGATTATCTGAAGAACATATCCCGGTTATCTTCGATATCCGCAGTTTCTTTCAATTTTGCAAGCCATTGGGTCAGCACGCGCTGGCGTTTTTCTGTTATCATCTGCGTTGCCAGCATGTTTTTCATCAGGGAATATCCCGCGCTATCGAACGGTGTCTTGCTGAGGACCTTCATCAAATAGATACCGCGTTTTCCTTCGACGGGTGGAATAATCTTCCCTTCCGCAGCATTCTTTGCAGCTCCGCTGAATGCATATTCGCGTCCCACAGTCGGGATACCGCCGCCGTAAGTGAATTCGCCGGTCGTTTGCACGGAAACGTTTGGATCCGCGGCAAGTGAATTCAAGTCGCCGTTTTCTCCGAGTGCTGTGAATTTTTCCTGAACAAGTTCCTTTAATTTCGACATCTTCTTCTGCCGCAACGCACGTCCGCGCAGCGATTCTTTCACCTCATCGAACGGGCGAACACCTTCTTTTTTTACTTCGCTGATCTTCACCACTGCATATCCATTATTCACTTGATATGCATCGCTGATATCACCGAGATCGTTGTTGAATGCGAACTTATTGATTGAACCGAATTGCCCGATACCGGGAATATATGCATCCTTAGCAAATTCGGTCGATTCCATCACCTGCAATCCAGCCGCTTCAGCATCACTTTCAAAATTTCCTTTTTTCGCGATATAGGCAAAATCCTGTGCACGCTGGAATGCTTCTTCTTTTGTGGAAGCGCTCGCCTTAATTGGAATGGTGATTGCAGCAACTTTCAACTCCCGCGAATCACGTCCTTCAATTTTGATGACATGAATGCCAAACTGCGTTTTCACCGGTCCGATCAATTGTCCGGGACGACCTGCGAGTGCCGCTGTTTCAAATTCCTTCACCATTCGTCCTTTACCAAACCAACCTAGATCACCGCCAGAACTGGAAGCAGCCGGTTCAACGGAATATTGTCGTGCCAGAGAGGCGAAATCCTCGCCGCGCTGTGCGCGTGCAATCAATTCGCCGGCAAGTTTCCTTGCCGATACTTCTTGTTCCGGAGTGGAGGAACTCAATAGGATATGACGCGCTTTTACATAGACTTCAGCTGTACGTTTTTCTTCAATCACTTTGAAGAGATGTGATCCGTCGAAATCCGAGACCGGTCCGACCAATTCACCCACTTTTGCGGAGAAGACAGCTTTTTCCTTTTCCTGCGTCATTTCCCCATGCTTAAAGAACGCCGCTTCCGGAGAGGTCTCTGCATAATCTTTCTGCACTTCAACGAAGTCTTCGCCGGATTTGATCCGCTGCAGAACACTGTTGATCTCCGACAGAACATCCGCTGAATCTCTGGAGGAAGGCTGATCACTGAAATACACATATTTTATTTTCCGAACAGCCGGTTGCTTGAATTCATCGGTATTCTCATTGTAGATGCTTTTCATATCTTCGTCGGCGACAGTAACAGCATCGTTTGCTACGATTCTTTCCGGATCGAAAAATGCATACTGAACATTCGCCTTCATGTTCTGATCCATATACCGGTCACGAATCTCACCATCCGTTGCACGAACGGATGAAAAGACTACGCTTTGCATCTTCTCGGCAAGGCGCTGTTGACGCAATGCGCTTTCTACCTGAATCCAGACCTCGCGGTTGCGCGGATCGTTCAACGCCTGATCGTAGGCGTCACGACGGAATTGACCAGTGGAATCACGGAACTGCTGCACCAGAAAGTCCGGTGGATTTTCACCGCGTACCCAATCGATGATCTCCTGATCTGTCACGCTGATACCGGCTTTCACTGTCTCGCGTTCCAGCAAGGACTGTGTAACAAGATTGTTCCATACCTGTTCGCGGATCTGCTTCATCAAATTGTCGTCGGGATCTTGTTTGGTCTGCTGCTTGTATTGTTCCGCCTGACGGCGCACAAGTTCAGAGAATTCCTGGTAGGATATCTTCTTTCCCTCAATTATTCCGACAGAATCGCTTTGACGCGACATACCGAGATAATCCATTCCCCATTCGAAAACGATCGTAATAATAAACACAACAACCAATCCGATAAGAATGACCGGCATGTTGTTACGCATTCTTGTCATAATAGCCATACTACGTTACAACTCCTTACTGCAAAGATATTGTGAAAAATTGGATTTTTACTTGTTTATAAATTGAAAGATAACCGAAATACCGCTGAAAAACAAAGGAAAATTGCGCGGAAGTGACGAAAAGGAACAATTTAGGAGGTTTGAGGAGATGTCAACGGCTCCGCAGAGGATTCATCCGTTTCAAAATATTCATGTATCTTTTGCGCAGTTTTCTCGCCGACAACTTCGGTCAACTGTTCCATCGAAGCAAATTTCACTCCCTGGACAGATCCAAAAGCTTCGAGCAGTTCTTTCGCCCGTTTTTTCCCGATTCCTTCGATCAGATCCAATTCCGTCTGAAGCGTTCGCTTGTCCCGCAGTGAACGGTGGAAGGTGATGGCAAACCGGTGTGCCTCATCCCTCACCTGCTGAAGCAGCCGCAACGCAGAGGATGATTTCGGGATCGGCAGCGGATCGCTCTCTCCAGGAACAAAAACTTCTTCCAGCCGTTTGGCTAGACTGATAATGGGATGCTGATCCAATTTCAATTCGGACAGCGATTCCATTGCACTGGAAAGCTGGCCTTTCCCGCCGTCCACCATAATTAATTCCGGCAGTTCGAGCGCTTCATCCAACACACGTTTATACCGTCGGTAGATTACCTCCTTCATGCTTGCAAAATCATTCACTTCCGACGGAGCAACGGATTTGATTTTGAATTTTCTATATTCGCTCTTCTTTGGTTTTCCATCCACGAATACCACCATTGAAGCAACCGTCTCCGTCCCTTGAAAATGGGAGATATCGAAACATTCTATCCTTCGCGGCGGTTTGGCCATCCGCAGGTCGCGCTGCAACGACCGGACAGCGGCGGGAATGAAATCCTTCTGCTTCAGTTTTTGCAGCTTCAATTCGTCCAGCAGGAATTTCGCGTTATTCCGGCACATGGCGATCAGCTTCGCCAATTCTCCCCCTTCCGGCAATAGGAATGAGACACCGCCGCTGCGACGAAGTGTGAGCCATTGTTGTATAAGCGTTTTGGATTCGATATCGTACGACAGAATGATTTCCTTCGGGACGTCAACTGCTTCCAGATAATACCGTTGCACCAGTGTCTCGAGGATCTCGCTGTCTGTTTTTCCTTCAACTCCGTTCATATAATAATGCTGGCGACCAATCACTTTCCCTTCGCGGATTTTGAAAATCACTCCGCATGCATCATCATCCTCCGTCGCTGCCGCCACGATGTCCCGATCCCGCAGTTCCACATCCACCACTTTTTGTTTGGAGGAATATATCTCCAGCTCTTTCATCCTGTCCCGATAATGCGCTGCATCCTCAAACCGCAGCTGTTCCGCTGCGGCGTTCATCTGTTTTTCCAGAGTTTCGAGTACAACGGCAACCTTTCCGTTCAGCACCTGTTCCACGTTTGCGATCATGGACTGGTAATGCTCTTTGGTGACCAGACCTTCACACGGACCTTCGCATTTTTTTATATGGTAATCCAGACAGACACGGGTTTTCTTTTTTGCGATAAACTCTTCGTCGATCATAAAATTGCAGCTGCGGATCATAAAGATGTCGCGTACGGTTTTTAGCGCCGCCCTCATGGTGAGCACATCGGTATACGGACCGAAATACCGCGAACCGTCCCGGCGGATACGCCGTGTGACGAAAACGCGGGGATACGGTTCGTTTGTTACAACAATGTACGGGTACGACTTGTCATCTTTCAGGTTGACGTTGTATCGTGGTTTGTGGAGTTTGATAAGATTTGCTTCAAGGATCAACGCTTCCACTTCCGAATCGGTGGTAATGATCTCCAAATCCGATATCTTTGCGACCATCGATGCAATGCGCGGTTCGTGGTTGCGGGACTGATGAAAATACTGTCGCACGCGGTTGCGCAAGTTTACCGCTTTACCCACATACAGGATTTGCGCATCCTTGTTTTTAAACTGATACACACCCGGACTTAGCGGAAGATTATCCAGTTTATCCTGCAAATCAAATGCATTTACTAGCGATATTTGAATTCCATCACTCATCAATTCCCGACATTATTGAAAATCTTGTAATCTTATAATCTTGAAATTTATCAAATTGACAATTTTCAATTCATCTTTTCACACAACTCTATCAGCACCCCATTCGTCGATTTCGGATGAAGGAATGCAACCAAATATCCGTCACCGCCTGCCGACGGAACATCGTTGACGAAGATAAATCCTTCCCCTTTCAATCGTCCGATCTCTTCTTTAATATTTTCCACTTCCAGGCAGAGATGATGTATCCCTTCTCCCTTTTTATCGATGAACTTGGCGATAGAAGAATCCGGCGCAGTCGATTCGATCAGCTCAATGGAAGTCTCACCAATCGGAAAGAATGCGATCGTCGCTTTTTGTTCAGGGACAGATTCCGTCAATGCTGCGGATTGTCCGAAGAGTTTTGTGAAGATTTCGGAGGAGAGTCCCAGCTGTTTCACTGCGACGCCGATGTGATTGATTCGTGTGATCATAACGTATTCTTTCTTTACAGTAATCCGCGTTCCATCATACTGGTGAAATCGTTTCCGGCAATAATGATGTGGTCGTGCACAGGAATTCCGATGATCTTCCCTGCTTCAACAATCTGTTTGGTGATCGCAATGTCTTCCCGGCTCGGTTCCCGGTTGCCGCTGGGATGATTATGCAATAGAATCACGCTGGCAGCATTTTCCAGGATCGCTTCCCGGAAGACTTCCCGTGGATGGGTCAGTGAAGAATTCAGCAACCCTTTTGTGATGATCCGTTCCTGAGTGATTTTATTTGCGCTGTTCAAGCACAACACTTTGAACACTTCCTGTTTCAGATCCCGCAGTTCCGGACCGCATCGCCGCGCCACATCCTCCGGAGACCGGATCGGTTCGGAGGCATCGGCATCCGATGTAGAAAACCGACGGGCAAGCTCAAACGCTGCCACGATTGTTACCGCCTTGGCGGTGCCGATCCCTTTGTTCTTCTTTTGCCGGAGATCGGCAACGGAAAGCGAGGAAAGATTTCTGAGCGTCCGGTGCTGCAGTATCAGTTTCTTTGCCACCTCAACTGCGGAGAGATTCTCTGTTCCAATATTGATCAGAATCGCCAGCAATTCGGAATCCGACAGGGACGAAGCACCGTGCTTGATTAATTTCTCTCGCGGTCGTTCGTCCTCCGGCCATTCTTTAATAGCGGTATACCGTACGGGCGGTTCGTTGGATCTTGGTGTTTCCATCGTTAATGATAGGAATATGTTTGCATCTTCGTGACTGCACCATTTTTGTATTGCAGAATATGCAACGAGCTGTTTACCCGATCCGGATTCAGCGTAACCGCATTCCGGATTCCTGGGAATTCAAATACTGTTGCGAGTGAAGCAGAGAGCTGTTCACGGGACAACGATCCTTCGCTGAACTGATGGATAAGCAGGGACATCACATCGTAGCCATACAGCGCATTATCAGAGATTTGTTTCCCGTACTTCATCGCATATTTTGTATAGATCCTCTGTGTGCGGTCATCCCGTTCGATCCAGCGGTCCGAACCGAAGATCGCTCCCTCCGCATACCGTTTGTTCAAATCGAGTTCATTCGCATCATTCCAGTCCCCTGATCCGAGAACGGTTGCCTTGATATTGAAGAATGTCAGCTGCGAGGTTATCACACCGATCTCGTGGCTGTTCGAGATTGGACAATAGACGAGATCGACCGCCGTCACTGGATAATGAAGACTGTCCATATAGATAAGAGTTTTTTTCGCAGGAAGCCGAAGCGTATCTGCGACAGCCTTAGCACTATCTCCAAAAAATGGAGTAAAATTGAAGAGACCCCCGTTGGCGAGGACCGAATCAATGTAGGATAACTTCACTCCGACGGAAAGCAGTTTCCGGGTCGCTTCGCCGAGATTAATTTTCCCTTTCAACGAAAGGACATAATCAGGGCGAAGATTATGTGATTCCAAACGGATTGCCCGCACGTGCTGCCGAAGATCCGTTTCATTCCTTCTAAATCTCCGGTCAACAAGCACGGCCGCACCGAGCCGTTTCGCTTCTGCTATGAAAGAATCTGCCTGCGTTGCGGCAGACTGCAAAGAGGAACCGAGCACCGCAATTGTCTTTGCCCGGAGGATATTCACGGCATATTGCGCAAGTGTTTTTCCTTTCGCACCGTTGGTTGAATTAGCCTGGAAAACGTTCGGTCCGATGGATGAGATTCCTTCGTCCGATGCTGTGGGAGTTATGA
This sequence comes from Bacteroidota bacterium, assembly GCA_041665525.1. Classification (GTDB taxonomy): domain Bacteria; phylum Bacteroidota; class Ignavibacteria; order UBA10030; family UBA8401; genus UBA8401. The sequence continues at coordinate 46,237 of JBAYIS010000009.1, forward strand.
TCGGAATTCCCCTCTCCTGGGCTATCAATGCAGCGGTCATCGTTTCGGCGCTGAACACAGGGCCAACAATTCCGATAATCGTGTTATCCTCCCCCCATCCGGTGATGATCGATTGGATGGTTGCGGAATCTTTCTTTGAGTCTTGAATATCCAATTCCAGGGAGATCTGACCCGGGATCGTTCTCTCCTCATAATCGCTCACTGCAAGCTGTATTCCTTCCAAAATTTCGTTGACGATCTTTTTCTCCCTGTTCTCTGCTATATTCTCTTTTTGCAGCGGCAGCAACACACCGATCCGGACGAGATTCCCTTTATCGATCCGGGCGATTACCCGGTTGATGCGGAATTGCAACAGCTGGTCTGCAGCTGCAGGATCGAACAAGCTGATTTGTTGTTTTGCTTCATCAATCCTGCCCCCTTGAAAAAACCTTTCGGCAAGGATAACGCGGAGAAGGTTTTTGATCTCAATATGCAGGGAATCAACAAGCAGCGAATCGATCTCCTGTTCGGGAAAAAACTCTGCTGCAAGATGCTCTATCACCTTCAGGGAATGTTCTTTGTTCAGTCTCTGCTGTGCGATCACGTAGGTTCGCTGCATCTCTTCGAATGTCTTCCAATACTCTCCCTGATTATAATGACACATTCCCAGAGTAAAGTATGCATCTTCGCGGTAGAGCGACGACGGAAACAATTGAAGGATGGAGTCGCACATCGAAGCCGCAGCGCTGTAATTCTTCAACGCATAATCGGATTTTGCCGCCATGATCATCGATGCTGTCGTCCGGTGATTGCCGGGATACAGAAAGAGCGACCGCTGGAATGAGAGAAGCGCCGGTTTAAACTCTTTTTGAGAATACTGCCGCATGCCGAGCAGAAAATATTCCTCTGCGGAATGATTGAAATACACTTCAACATCCTGCGCAGAAAGCAGGGATGCAATGAATACCAAACTGAAAAATAGTCTTTTCATCAATAGTCTCTGCGTAACGAACGGATACCGAAATAATGGGAACAAAAACTGATCACTGCAGACGGGATCAAGATCGCCGCAAAGATGATCTGCAACTGAGACCATGAGATCGGAAGGTTTTTCAATTCCGCATTGAACAACATGGTCGCAGGGAAGTAATACAGTGCCAGCAACACCACAAGGTATACGACACTCAGCAGGAATGTCATAGTCGCCCCTTGAGAAGAAGCAATCCGTATTGGATTCTTCTCGATGAAATTCGAATAGATCGATCCGAGTCCAAAATTTAAACTGACCAATGTCACCGTAATGATCGGTGTGGTGATGATGGAAAAATATGCCATTACTTTTACCGGAAATTGCGGGGTGTCATATTCCACCAGCCACGGTTTGTCTCCAGCCACACGATGGACATAGAGATACGGAATATTGGACAGCCATGAGATCAGCAGGCTCAATACACCGAGAAAAATCATAATCAGCAGGAATTTGATCCAATACATTGTCGCAGTGGAGATCGGCGCGCTCCGGATGGACCAATATGCATTCCCTTCAAGGCTCACCATTGGGAATCCAAACCGGAGAGCGAGTGAATTAATCAGGAAGATATTAAAGATAAAGACAACCAGGTACACCACCGCTTTCAATTCCGGCGTCTCCAGTTTTATGTTTAATGTACTGACGCTTGACAGGAAAATCATGAGCAATGCCATCATCACCACCAGATGGATCCATTGGCTCGGCTCACGAATGAACTGCCACAATTCCTTTTTCAACAACACTTCCACCTGCGGCGAAAAGACCGATCTTCGGCCGAAACTGAAGATGGAATTTTTGAACTCCAGTGATTTCATCGTCAGAGATTTGATGGACAACGAAGTGATCCAAGTCGAATAGAAATAGGCATTGGCCGTTGCAAGCGCAAAGATAAACAATCCTGCAGTCGACAGGACAAGCATAACGGTATATCCCGTGACAGAAGAAAAATTTCCGGTAACGTAAAAATACATGATCTCGGAGACCCAGAAATTCGGAAGCAGTTTTACCATTCCCGGATCAAGCGATCCAAAATAGAGATCAACATAAGGATAATATTTCATCACTTCCCGAACCAAATGCACGGGCGAAGAGACCTGAAAATAGAAATAGATCTGAAAGAGATAGAACAGCACTACGGCAGCGACAAGCACGCGGAAATTGACTTTCGCAGCCAGTTTCATCACCAGCATCAGCACGATCACCGCCACACAGGCGGCAATGAACATGAACGGCACCAGCACTCCGAACATCATCAGCAAATAAAAGTGCCACGGCAGCTCGAAATAGGCCCCGTATCCCAGCAAGACGGAAAATCCGACCATAAACAACGTCCCCGAACTGTAAAAGAAATTGTCGAGAAACTTTATGACGAAGATGTTCAAAAACGATACCGGCGATGTCAACAGGAATTCCACTTCCGGCGTGCGGTATAACGTAGAGAATGAGACAACCATGTTACCGAGATTGATTGTAACAAAAAAGACGAACAGCAGCATGCCGATAAAGCGGTGAAACAGAAACAATCCGATCCGCACATTTTCCAGCAGATACGCTGTGACAAAGTTGGAAAAATAAAATGCACCCACAGCGAATGAACCGAAGACAATAAATGAACCGACATTGCGAATCACCACGCCGAAGTCCTGCTTGGAAGAGACCTTCCAGAACATCACAATCTTGTACCATAGAATGTGAATGAACGTCGTCACTATTCGTTCTCTTCCTTCGTCAATTCCAGGAACACCGATTCCAGGTTGCCGTCATACTTCGACTTGTGTAGATGGAGATTTTCTTTCGTATCCAGAAAGATGATTTTGCTTTTATTGATAATGCCGATCCGATCGCACAATTCTTCTGCCATCTCCAGAATGTGCGTGGACATAAAGATCGATGCTCCCGCATTCGCCTGTCGCTTCAATGAATCCTTCACGATGCGCGCACTGCGCGGATCGAGGCCCACCATCGGTTCATCGATGATAATCGTCTTGGGATTATGGACGAACGCCGCCGCAAAGGTGACTCTCTGCCGCATTCCCTGTGAATAATCTTCCGTCTTCTTATCCACCCAGCTTGCCAGTTCCAACAGTTCTATCACGCGGTCCACATTTTCCTTCAGTTCATTGTTCCGCATATTATACAGACCGCCCATATAGTAAATGAATTCACGGCCGGTCAGTTTATCGTACAGGTACGGATGGTCCGGAATATATCCGAAAGTCGATTTCGCTTCCAGCGGCTGCTTCTCCACATCGAATCCATTGATCACGATCCGTCCCGATGTGGGAGTGAACAGCCCGGTCATCATTTTAATGGTCGTCGTTTTTCCCGCTCCGTTCGGTCCGAGAAAACCGAAAAATTCGCCGGAGGGAATGGAGAGCGACACATTGTCCACCGCCACGAACGAACCGAAAGTCTTTCGCAAATGCTGCAGTTCTATCATAGAAGGTCCGTTATTCCCATTCGATGGTTGCGGGGGGTTTCGAACTGATATCGTATACTACGCGGTTGATCCCCCGTACTTCGTTAATGATCCTGTTGGAGATATTCGCCAGAAATTCATACGGTAAATGCGCCCAATCCGCCGTCATGCCGTCCACACTCGTCACGGCGCGGATTGCTATGGTATTTTCATACGTCCGTTCATCTCCCATAACGCCGACAGACTGCACCGGCAGAAGCACGGCAAATGCCTGCCAGGTGGAATGATAAAGATTCTTTTTCCGCAATTCGGAAATGAAGATCTCATCCGCACCGCGCAGCACTTCCAACCGTTCCTTCGTGATATCGCCCAGTACACGAATCGCCAATCCCGGTCCCGGAAACGGATGACGGTCAATCAAGTAGTCCGACAGTCCGAGAGTCCTTCCTACCGCACGGACCTCATCCTTAAACAGTTCGCGGAACGGCTCGATGAGTTTCAAATTCATGATCTCCGGCAGGCCGCCGACATTGTGATGTGTTTTAATTGTTTGCGACGGTCCTTTGAACGAAACAGATTCGATCACGTCGGGATAGAGAGTCCCCTGCGCAAGAAATTCCGCACCACTCACTTTCTTCGCTTCCTGATCAAAGATATCGATGAACGTCTTTCCGATGATCTTCCGTTTTTTTTCCGGTTCGGTTACGCCTTTCAGGCGGGAAAGGAACATCTCCGTACCGTCGACAAAATCAAGGGCAATATGATATTCATCGCGGAAGGTCTTCACCACCTGTTCGCTCTCCCCTCTTCGCATCAATCCGTTATCGATATGAATACAGAAGAGTTGTTCGCCGATTGCTTTATGCAGCAGAACTGCTGCAACGGAGGAATCGACGCCGCCGCTGAGAGCGCACAGAACTTTCTTGCTGCCGACTTTCTTCCGGATCTCTTCAATAGCGCTTTCAATGAACGATTCCGCATTCCAACTGCCGGAACAATTGCAGATTCCCTTCACAAAATTGGCAAGAACTGTGCTTCCTTCTTTTGTGTGGACAACTTCGGGATGGAATTGAATTCCGTAGATCCGTTTTACCGCATTCCGGATAGCGCAGATTCCTGCATTTTCCGAATGAGCGATCTTCTCGAATCCTGCCGGCATCGCAGTCACTTCATCGCCATGACTCATCCACACTTCAGTTTGCGGACCGAGATGTTTGAAAATATCTTTATGATCATCCATCAACAGCAGAGCTCTGCCGAATTCGCGCCGCGGTGCTTTGTTCACCGCACCGCCGTTTTGATGTGCAATCAACTGCAGTCCGTAACAAATGCCAAGCACCGGCACTCCCAATTCGTAAATTCGTTTATCCGGAATCGGAGCATCGCTTGCATACACACTGGACGGTCCGCCGGAAAGGATGATGCCTTTCGGTGCGAAGGAAGAAATTTTCTCGAATGGAACATTGAATGGATGGATCTCGCAATACACATGCTGCTCGCGTACTCTGCGGGCGATAAGCTGCGTGAATTGTGAACCAAAATCGAGAATGAGAATGGATTCGGTATGAGTCATTAGACAAAAAGAATGTTGGGCGATTGGGTTGAAAATCTCCTACAAGATAAAAGAAGATGTTTGAGTGTGCAAGTTTTCACACAAGAAGTTTTCTTGTTATATCAACACTTTTTGAGTAATTTCTTACAGAAACCAATGGAAAACAAAAGTGAAGAACGCGTCAGCATTTCTAACCGCCGGGCACGATTCGAGTATGAGATTCTCGATTCGTACGAGGCAGGGATCGTTTTAAAAGGTTCGGAAGTGAAATCCTTGCGTGCCGGAAAAGCCAATCTGCAAGACAGTTATGCTGTCGTAAAAAACGGCGAAGTGTGGCTGGTAAACATGCACATCAGCCCCTATGAGCAAGCGAATCAATTCAACCATGATCCTGTCCGTACAAGGAAACTGCTGTTAAATAAAAGCGAGATCGCCAAACTCCACAATACAACGAACGTGAAAGGGCTGACACTAGTGCCGCTGAAGATGTATTTCAAAAAAGGGAATGCAAAAGTGGAATTGGGGATCGCCCGCGGTAAAAAACTTCACGATAAGCGCGAATCCATAAAAGAACGGGATGTCGAGCGCGAAATGCGCCGAAAGTCATAAATAACTGCCAATTTCAATCATAGAGATAGAATACAATGCCATTTCCTTCACTGAATGAACAGATGGATCTAATCAAACGGGGTGTTTCCGAGATCATTCCCGAAGCTGACCTTGTTCAGAAGATAGAACGATCGATCAAGACCAATACACCTCTCAAGGTCAAACTCGGATGTGATCCAAGTCGGCCGGACCTTCATTTAGGTCATTCGGTGGTCCTACGCAAACTGCGTCAGTTTCAGGACATCGGACATACTGCCATTCTCATTGTCGGCGATTTTACCGGCATGATCGGTGACCCTTCTGGAAAAAGCAAGACACGTCCGTCATTAACATTGGAAGAGACACGAAAGAACGGTGAAAGTTATTTTGACCAGGCAAAGAAGATCCTTTCAGATAAGAATGTGAAGATGATCTACAATTCCGAATGGCTCGGGAAGATGAGTTTTGCTGAAGTGATTAAACTGACAAGCAAATATACTGTGTCGCAAATGCTGGAACGGGAAGATTTCCACGCCCGCTTTAATAAGGAAGAGCCGATCTCACTCCACGAATTCCTTTATCCTTTGGCACAGGCGATGGATTCTGTTGCCATCGAAGCGGATGTTGAACTTGGCGGGACCGATCAAAAATTCAATCTGCTGGTCGGCCGGGCCATCCAACGGGAATTTGGGAAAGAAGCTCAGGTGATCCTTACAATGCCGATTCTTCCTGGGACGGATGGCGTTGAGAAAATGAGCAAATCATTGGATAACTATATCGGGATCAGCGATTCTCCACGAGAGATTTTCGGAAAAACGCTCTCTATTCCAGACCGGTTAATGTATGATTTCTTCGTCCTGGCCACGAATGTCCCCAATACGGAATTGGAAGCGATCAAATCCGCTATTGCTTCGGACCCAAGAAATACGAAACGAAGACTGGCAAAAGAAATCGTTACTCTATATCATGACAAAGCATCCGCACAGGCGGCGGAAGATGAATTCGATCGGATATTTGTGACGAAAGACCTTCCCGACGTCATTGAGGAAATACAATATGGTATTTCCGGCAGCGCAGTAAATGTCCTTCAGTTGCTTACGGAAACAAAACTGGTCCCCTCGAAAGGCGAAGCGCGGCGGTTGATTGAACAAGGAGGCGTTACCATCAACAATGAAAAAGTCTCTGATGCAAAGAGTGACATTGCATTGACCGGACCGCTGGTGATTAAGATCGGCAAGAGAAAGTTTCTAAAAGTGATTCCTTCATAACAGTTAAAGATATTTAACAAAATATATATTTGTATTTTTTGGAAGTATCTGTATATTTCGCATCACATCAAACGATCACAAGTCATATTCGGATGATCTATGAAAAAATTTTACACGAAAACTAAAATACCTTAATTTCTTTATTCACTTATCTCAAAAGGAGATGAAACGTTGTCATTCGTCCCAGCCAAAATGTTCTTCACCAAAGGCGTCGGCAGACATAAAGATTATCTGCAATCATTCGAATTAGCTCTCCGCAACGCCGGCATTGAAAAATGCAACCTCGTAACAGTTTCCAGCATTTACCCGCCAAAATGTAAACGAATTTCAGTCGCCGATGGTCTGAAATTGCTCGAACCTGGCCAGGTTACCTTCTGCGTAATGGCAAGAAATGCTACCAATGAACCCAATCGATTGGTCGCTTCATCCATAGGTGTGGCCATGGCAGCGGACGATTCACAATACGGTTACCTATCGGAGCACCATCCTTTCGGAGAAACGGAAGAAAAAGCTGGTGAATATGCTGAAGATCTTGCCGCGACCATGCTTGCAACCACGCTTGGGCTGGAATTTGATCCGAACGTCGCTTGGGATGAACGAGAAAAACACTTTAAGATGAGCGGTAAAATCCTGAAGACCTTCAATGTAACCCAATCTGCTGAAGGCGATAAAGACGGAAAATGGACCACTGTTATCTCTGCTGCCGTTCTACTTCCCTAAAAATTGACAATGTTTTAAACAAAAAAAGGGACGCACTATGCGTCCCTTTTTTAATTGTATCTTTTGATTGTAATTAGGCCCTTTTATCAAAGACCTTCTTGTATTCACCATAGTAATTCATTACAGATTCTACATAGTTGGATGTTTCTTTCCAACCCTTAAAGTATCCATTTGTCGGTTTTTGTTCTTCCCAAACAAATCTATGTAATGAAGAGTATTTTCTTGAAAGCAAGGAGAGCGAATTCTTTACTGATTTCCATTCTTTTGGATCATCATTAACGTATTTTGCCATTTTTTTAGCATCGCTTATGCGTCCAGGACCTGCATTATATGCCGCAAGAGTGAATTTTAAGCGATTTTCTTCGCTTAAACCGTCATCGCCGAATTGTTTATAGAGTCTGGCTAGATAGAAGACTCCTCCACGGATATTTCCATGAGGATCGTCGAATGCTTCACTTTCCAACCCGAATTTTTCGGCTATTTCATCCTGTGTTGCCGGCATTATTTGCATGAATCCTTTTGCTCCTTTATGGCTTTCTGCAGAATGGTCAAACCGTGATTCAACCTTCATAACTGCAACAACCAATCGCCAGTCTACTCCATATCGATCGGAATACCGGCGTATTGTTTTACCATATTTATTCAGAATTGCTAAGGATTTTTGGTCAAGTTTTGTTCTAACTTCTTCCTGAATAAAGATCTTATCAGACTTTCCAGTAAACGAGCCATCAAAGCAACCGAAAATAACGATGGGCACGAACCAGAAGGTATTGAACAGAATCTTTCTCATCATTCCCTCAGATTGTTGAAAAATCCCTTCATATTTCAGAAGGATTATCGAGAACACCCAAGGGTAGGAACACTGCTTCCCCAAGGCACTACTAATGTACCCAAAAGTACCCTATTGAGGCAAATTAATAAATTCTAAAGCTTATGTTGATGGGTGACGATTCTTTAGGTAGGAGAGAATGACCGAAACGGTCAGAATGGTGATGATAATTGCTAAAGATACTGCAGTATCTATCTTATAGAAATCCATTATCAGCATTTTTATGCCGACATAACATAATACAATTCCGACGCCATATTTTACATATATAAATGAGGCATGAATTTCAGCCAAGACAAAATACATGGATCGGAGACCCAGAACAGCCATCAAGTTGGACGATAATACGATAAATGGGTCTGTAGTAATGGCAAAAATTGCCGGGATGGAATCGATGGCAAAAACCACATCGGTTGTCTCAACGACTAAAAGACAGACAAAAAGTGGTGTTGCAAAGGTCAAACCATTTTCTTTCACAAAGAAATGATGGCCATGGTAATTATTGTCCACCCTCATCACTTTTCGGATCAATCTCACGGCAATATTCTTCTCCGGCTCAATTTTAGCGTCCTCCCCCCACACCACACGATATCCGGCATAGATAAGCATCGCACCAAAGATGTAGAGTATCCAGTGGAATTGTTCAACTAAAGTAGAACCTAAGACGATCAGAATACCACGAAGTATTATAACGCCGATAATACCGTAGTTTAATACCCTGCGCTGGTCTTTAAGTTCAACGCCAAAGATCGTGAAAACAATTAAAAAGACAAACAGGTTATCGATTGAAAGTGATTTTTCAATGATATATCCGGTAAGGAATTCTAATGCTTTTTGAGAACCGTGGGTAAAGTAAAGAACTGCATTAAGTCCAAGAGAGAGAATGACCCAAAAGATGGTCCAGTAAATTGCTTTTCGTAAAGGCATTTAAGGCTATTTTTGTTATATTCATAAGATAGTGAATCAACACTTCAATACCAATGAGAATTTAATATCATGACCGAAGGAATATATTCCCGATGTCTGCACTGCACTTTTGTTTTTTTGTCACTTGTTCTATTGCTCTTCACAGCCTGCGACCAAAAGCGTTCGGATCTACCTGATTCCGGGCAGCAAACACCAATGAAGAAACAATATCCGGCATTTGATGGTGAAAAGGCGTTCACTCTCCTGAAAGCACAGACAGATTTTGGACCAAGGAATCCGAATTCCGAGGGACATAAACGATGTCTGTATTTTTTGGAAAATGAATTGCGGATGCACGCGGACATTGTCACGCTTCAACAATTCTCCCATAAAGGATACAACGAGACGCTGTTCCTGACAAATATTTTCGCACAATTCAATCCTGCAGCAAAGCAGCGATTGTTATTGGTGGCACACTGGGATACTCGTCCCCGCGCCGAAGAAGATGCCGATCCGGCAAAGAAGGACCAGCCGATTATCGGTGCAAATGACGGCGCAAGTGGAGTTGCCGTCCTGCTGGAACTTGCCCGAATGTTGAAAAGCACACCACCGTCCATCGGTGTGGACATTTTACTGACCGACGGAGAGGATTATGGGGATTCACGGAAAGACCAGAATAACGATCTGTACTTCCTCGGCGCAAAGCACTTCGCAAAAACGAAAAATCCCATGTACAATCCTCAGGCCGGTATTCTGCTGGACATGGTGGGAGACCGCGACCTGCAGATTCCTCTTGAGCAGAATTCAATGCAGTTCGCTCCACAAATAATGGACATCGTTTGGTCCACCGCAGAAGAGGTTCACGCTACACAATTCATTCGTGTTCCAGGCGAAGCGATTTCGGATGACCATCTGGCGCTGAACGAAGCGGGCATTCCAATGATCGACATTATCGATTTCCAATATCCGTACTGGCATACACATCAGGACACTCCCGACAAGTGCAGTTCGGAAAGTCTTGAAGCTGTGGGAAAAGTCCTTTCCGCAGTGATCTACACAAAACTGGGAAAATAAAATGAACGGCACTTCCACTCGCTTTGCATTCTATGAGATCGTCCGAATTGTTGTCCCGGGTTTATATTTCATTTTTCTTGCGTTTGCGCTTTCAATCGGATTCGGGATACCGCTTACTCCATTCGCCACCTGGGAATTCGGAATCCTGTTCTTTGTGCTCGGAACGATCATCGCGGGATTAAGTTTCTATTCTCGTGAGACTCCGAAAAAAAGGAAAGCCTTCCAGCAGAATCAACCCAGCCTGTTTATCCTGAATCGCTCGCGCGAGATTTCATCGGTCCATCCGTTGACTGAAGATGAAGCCCGACAGCTCTATTTTTACATCCTCAATCATCACCTCCCGGCTACCGTCCACGATAAGATCTTTTTCTTTGGAATGATTTATCACGTGATGATCAATATTCGCAGGACCTCCTTTTGGTTCGGACTCGCAGGGCTCATCGGAGCGATCGTGCAGATCGCCATAACACAAACCCTTTCGATGCCTGCTGCAACAACGGTTCTGCTGATCTGGTTCGTCTACATAATGAATGTACGGCACAACAAGGCGGATAGGAAAATGCAGGAGAACTACGAGGACCAGATATTCTGGCTTGAAATGAACAAAGAAAAAGTCGATGCGCTGATCTCACAGCGCTCTCAAAAATCATGAATGATATTTATCTTGACATACATCTTGCCGTCCCTCCGGACGAGCAGGTCCGTGAATTGTTACCGGCCGCCCTTTCCGATTTTCCTTTTGAAGGATTCGTAGAAGATGATCGGGGGCTTCATTGCTTTATCAAAAAAGATGCATGGCACGATTCCATCGAGACCGTCATCCGCGAGATCGCCGAATTGTATCATCTCTCCTTCGTTGAACATCTTTCCACCACGGAAATCAAGCATAAGAACTGGAACGAGGAATGGGAAAAATCCATCCAACCGATCCACGTTTCGGACAGATTCATTATCACCCCTTCCTGGCATACGGTGAATGAACCGGGAAAGAGCGTGATCATTATCGATCCGAAAATGACCTTCGGCACCGGATACCATGAAACAACACGGCTCATGCTCCGGCTGATGGAAACATATATCTCGCCAAAAACGAGCGTGCTGGATGTGGGAACCGGGACAGGAATTCTGGCCATCGGTGCTGCAAAACTTGGCGCACAAAAGATCATCGGTGTGGATATCGATGAATGGTCGATGGAAAACGGCATCGAAAATGCAAAACGAAACAATGTCCAGCAACAGATCGACATCCGTATTGGCTCATTGGAAACAGTACCGGAACACAATTTTGACGTCATCCTTGCCAATATTATCCGCAATACGATTCTTGATCTGATGGATGCGATGTGTTCCAAACTCGCACCGTCAGGTGTTCTCCTTCTGTCAGGCCTACTGATGAGCGACAGACTGACAATCGAAGAAGCGTTGAACGTACGAAAGTTTACCGTCCTCACCGTTCTTCAGGAAAACGAATGGATCGGGATGGCCGCTCGAAATGTATGAAAATCGCATCGATCGATATCGGAACGAATACCATTCTCCTGCTCATCGTAGAGGTATCCAACGGCAAGATCACTTCGGTTGTGCACGACGAACAGGTAATTGCCCGTCTCGGCAAAGGAGTCGATGCCGACAGGATGATCAATCGGGAAACTTTCGAACGCGCTGCCGGATTTCTCCGTCGATACAAAAATACATGCGATGATTTCGGCGTGGAAAAAATCCGTGCGGTGGGGACCAGCGCATTGCGTGATGCCGCCAACAGTGACGAGTTCATTTCGTTCATCCGGCAATCGATCGGCATTTCAATCGAAATACTTACCGGCGATGACGAAGCACGATGGACGTACCGGGGAGGTATTTCGGAATTCCAGGGCCGCGCGGACAAATATTCCGTAATCGATATCGGCGGCGGCAGTACCGAAATCATTATCGGGGATGGATCAGCGATCCATTCCAAGGTCAGCCTCGATCTTGGCAGTGTGCGTTTAACCGAGCGTATTCTGAAGACGTCACCGCCGGAACATCAGGAACTTATCGAAGCACATGATGTAATCCACTCTCATCTTCGGGGAGTCCAGACAAAAGAGATCGCTTCGACATATGCAGTCGGTGTTGCCGGTACACTCACAACGCTGGCGGCGCTGCATCAACGGCTCCCCGCCTATGACCGCGAGAAAGTGAGTGGATATACGTTGGAATATGTTGATGTGTGTGCAATGTTCGGTTTGCTGAAGGACAAAACTGTGTCGCAGATATCGGCGCTGCCACAAATCTCCCCCGGCCGCGAGGATATCATCGTGGCCGGCATCATGATTCTTATGGGATATTTGGAGTCGTGTGGACTGAAAAAGATCACCGTCAGCGACCGCGGATTACGGTACGGAATGATCTATCGAGAATTGGAAAATGATCGTTAGAAGAACAGTGCTTTTACAACTTCCACTTCGACTCGAACAAATTTGTCATGCACCATCCCTGGAGAAATATTTGGGAACTCTTTTTCTCCCCCTGCATCAATGTACGCATTCAATAACCAGGTATGGCGGGCAACAACAGTCCGCGTTTCATCGATATAAACAAACCGCACTTCTATCGTATTGACCCGCTTGGAAGAATTGTTCCTGATCAACACCGTATGCAAAGGCAATTTACCGAGTTGAACGGCAAATTTCTGGCTAACGATTACGATATTTTCATCGGAGTCATCCGCAACAGAACTTCCGCCACTGCTGCCACTGCTGCCACTGCTGCTTTTACTCCTTGCAAGCTTTTCGATGTCCTGTCGACGGCGGAGAACAGTCTTATATAAAACGCTCTCTTCTGGGATTTTATCATAATAATATTCAGCGATCTCATACTCACCCTTCGCCATGAATTCATCCCCTTTCCTGAGGTTGGTGGAGGCATTCTCTTCGGAGTCCGTGCATCCGAACAAGGCTAAGCATAAGAGGATGAATAACTTTTTCATGGTGAACCTTTCTTACATTAATCGTTGTGGCAAAGTCCGGACGATGGAACAGAATATTTCTCCCGCTCTCGTAACTTCATCAATTGTGGTGAATTTTCCAAATGAAAAACGGATTGTCGCCTGCGTCGTTTTCATATCCCGCCCCATCGCCAGCAGCACATGCGATGGTTGAACACTACCGGAGGTACAGGCAGAACCGCTGGAGATGGCGATTCCGTTCAAGTCCATCATCAGCAAGAGCGTTTCACTTTCAACATCATACTGTGAAGCTTCCAGCGAAACACTGAGAATATGCGGCAATGCCGGATCACTATCGGAATTGAAGATCACCCCTGAAACCGATGAACGGATGATCTCGGTCAAAACCGATTTAAGTTCACTGACTTTTCGATACAGCTGTTCCCGGTTCCGTTCCGCCAGTTCCATAGCTTTTGCAAAGCCGGCGATCAATGGAATATTTTCCGTCCCTGCCCTATTATTGCGTTCCTGCGCGCCGCCATGGACAATCGGGTCCAGTTCGGTCCCTTTTTTTATGAACAGGGCGCCGATTCCTTTCGGGCCATAAATCTTATGCGCAGAAATGGACAAGAGATCAACACCAAGATCTTTTGTCCGCACGGGAATTTTCCCCACGGTTTGAACTGTATCCGAATGGAGGTGAATTCCGCGCGCTGCAGTCACGCGGGCGATCGTTTCAATCGGCTGTATCGTGCCGGTTTCGTTATTCGCGTGCATCACCGAAACGAGGAATGTCTTTTCAGTCAATAGACCGGCAATGACATCCGTGTTTACATAACCATTCGCATCGACCGGAATTATCGTGATGGTGAATCCCAATCCCCGAAGATATTCCGCACAATCCAGAACAGCATGATGTTCGGTCGCCGAAACAAGCAGATGGTCCTTACCGCTTGTTCTCCTGTGAAGCATCGCGCTTCCGATTATCACATGATTATTCGACTCCGTTCCTCCGGATGTGAAAAAGACTTCCGCCGGTTCTGCACCGATCACACCGGCGATCTGCTCTCTGCTCTCTTCAAGGACGACCTTCGCAGAACGTCCGAAGGAATGAACAGAAGAAGCATTCCCGTAGGTCCCTGCTAAATGCTGTTCGATCACTTCCAGCACTTCCGCATCCAGCGGAGTTGTGGCGCTGTAATCAAGGTATGTATGTTGCATGTTTCGTTCCATTAGAAAAATATATTGTAAAAACAAAGAAGATGCAAAAATAGGATTGTCTTAGTTTAGCTTTTCTACATTACCGAGTATTGTCATCCTGACAAAGCGATGCGGATTTTACAACGCGCGACTCAAACCTCGAACCTTCTGCAAAAAACAAGAAAGGTGAAGCACGGTGCTTCACCTTTCTTTATACCGGTATTTCGCATAGACTATTTTTGTCTGCGTTCCTTCTGAACTTCCCGTGCCGCCTTGCGAAGGTCTTTCATGAAATCCCGTTCAAATACGATGAATTCTGCAACCTGCTTATGGGTAAAGATCTCCTTCAATTCCTCCAAAAATCTTTTCCTCGCTTCGGATATTTTTCTATCTACTTCAAAGAACTCGTTGAACGATCTCTGCAGGTCCTTATCATTCGCATTCGATCGCGCTTGTTCATCCAGTTTATCAATCAACAACGACCGTTCCGATTCCAGTTCCTGCATACGCTCTCGGTGTTTATTGTATCGGGAGACAAGTTTCACTCCCGTTTCTTCGTCCAGATTCATTGCTTCAACCATTCGGATCTTTTTATACCGTTCCAACCGTTCCATCTGTGGACGGAATCGCTCGCCCATCGGACCAGTGGGTTGCGCATAAAGTACTGTGCTCATCAATACGCTGTATATCAAAACTATCATCGGTGTTTTCATGACAACTCCTATTCTCCTAATCAATAGAACTATTTTCTAAATTTTGCATCACCTGCTCTAACCCTTGTTCTCCCAACAGGGCAGTCAATTCGGACTCCGACTGAGTTTGGAAAAGATCAATACCGAACGATTCCAGATCCAGCGTTGTCTCAAAGAGATTTTCCGACTCAACGGTCGGAAATGCAACAACACCGTTGACAACATCGGAGATCTCTTCCTGCGCACAATCGTTGATCAAAGCATAGACCGGAGATTGCAGCGTTTCGGGATGGAATGCCTGATAGGCGGTGAACATTACGAAAACGATACTCAACGCAACGACCGGACGGAACACCGATTCCACGAAATACGGAATCGACCAACCGGAGAATTCTTTTCCGCTGTCGATCTGCTGACGGAGGCGGGGAAGAAACGTCGAAAAATAGAATTCAGGAACGGTATCCTGAACTGTCTCCTGGAGTCCGGAGAATGCGGAACGGATGATCTCCAATTCTTCCCGCAACTCGGGTGATAGAGCAAGCAATCGGTCAGCCTCCTCCCGCTGTTCAGATGTCAGCATTCCTTCTGCATAATCAATCAACATTTCCTGTTGTGCATTATTTTTCATGTTTCAAATATACTCCAATCTTCTTCACGGCATGGAAATAATTCGCTTTCAAACCGCCGACACTTGTTTTCAGGATTTTCGCAATCTCATCATAGGGAAGCTCTTCATAGTACCGGAGCAGAAAGACCTTCTTTTGTTTGTCCGGCAGCCGTTCGATCGCCTCCTGGATCTGCTTTGTCCGTTCTTTTTTCTCCAACAGCTCCAGCGGTAACGCGTCGTGCGATTCGAACTGATGGATGCCTTCATCGATAGAAAATGTCCTTCGTATCTTCTTCCGTCGGATCTCATTCAGCGACAGATTTATTGCAATACGATAGATCCAAGTGTAAAAGCTTGAATCGCCTTTGAACGAACTAAGCGATTGGTACGCCTTTATGAATACGTTTTGCGTAATATCATCCGCCTCATCGTGATCCGGGATCATCCGCCGGACGATCCAATAGATCTTTTCTTTATAGCGAAGGACAAGTTGATTGTACGCTTGTTCGTTTCCGTTATTAAAATCTTCTATGAGTTGGAGTTCGTCGGGGTGATTCATTCACAATATGCATTTTTGACAAAAATTTGCCAAAAAAGTTTAAGCTTAATCAAAATTGTAGCGAACACCAATGAGAATATCCCATTCCTTCGAATAATCAGCCGTGATAGAGTATTCGTTAGGATTTTGAATATAGGAGTAGCTTGTCCCCGTCACCTGGGAGGTGAAACGGGACTGCAGAATGCGGAAATCCACGATCACATCCCGCAACGGTTCATAGGTGCCGACAATACCGAATGTTTGCATTTTCGTCAAAGGACTATATAAAAATGTGGGAGTGGGAAGTTTATACTGGAAATTCGTGGAATCTTTTCCCCCTTTACGGAGAGATTCGAATTGAATTCCCGCTTCAAGATTGTAGCACGGCCGGTAGGAAATATGAATGGAAAACAGATCGGCATTTTGACCAATCCAATGTCCCAGATTAATGCCATGACTTTGATATGTCGCATCGGAAAAACGGTGATTGTATACCCACGGATTTATACGAGTATATTCCACCATGATTTTAGAATTCGGTATACCCAAATCGTACTGTTTTGTCCCAACAGTAAACCCTATTTGATTTCGTTGACGATCGGCACGCGTAAAATCTTCCGTGGAGAACTCATCAAGAAAGAGCGACAAATAATAATTCTGGTTCTTAAAAACGTTCACATCTGCAGAAAAAAACATTTGCGAATTGTCGGTATCATACATCCAGTGTTCTGCCCCCTTGAAAAACATGATGGGGATAAGATATAATAATTCAGGACTGCGGCTGGCATAAATCTCTGATTCGCCGATTGACAGATCAACACCATCCCATGGTGTGAACTCAAGAAAATGAGAAGCAATATACTTTTGTCTATAAATTCGTCGGAAACCAAGTCCACCGGTAACATTCGGCACTTGATATGAACGTGCGGAATCGATAACATCAGAATAGAGCCATCCGTGAATATACGTAAAATCGATATTCTCGCTTAACCGTGCTTGTAATTTTATTTGAGGGAACGAAGGTGCTTTATTGGAAAGAATAAGATTCCCATCTTCGCCAGCCCCCCACACATTGTGCATTTTTTCCGCTGACAGAGTGACAAATCCCAGGTCAACATTCACCTGCACGTCGATTGGATCATAATTAATAAAGTTGCTTAATCTTCGCGAAACAACCTGCGCTGGAACGGAAGAGTACGGATTCGAAGCGCTGATGTATGTCCCGGATTCAGTATTATCCCGAAAATTAAAATAGACACCTGCTTGATTGCCTAAGTATCCATAGGCGCTCAAACCATTGGAGATGACTTTGGTAAAACGGCCATCGGCACGATCGTGGTAGGAATATCCTCCGACGAAATCGATATTGAAATTTCCGGGATCGCTTTTGTATTGATACACATGCCATCGTTCTTCGATAAGGTTCTCGTATCCAAGATTCTCCATCTCCTGAAAAAACTCTTCTTTGTAATAGGCCTGTTCTTCTTGTTCCACCTCTGTCATCGGCATTGATGTTGTATCAATTTGAATGATGAAGCGAGCAATAGTCTTCCGCGTGAGTGGTTTTACTGCATCTCGATAGGAAGTGATAATCTGTTTTGCTTCCATCTTATCTAAATAGGAATAAACAGGATGGGTTGCTGCCAGATACACAGATTGCGAATACACTGAGAGCGGGAAAAGCAATAAAAGAAAATATTTTTTCATGTATCGATCAGGGGAAAAGTTATCGGATTATTTACTCTGTGAGTTCATGGTGTCGACGAATTTTTTCACGATCATTCTCGGCCTGGTAATGGCTGTTCCTGCGACTGCGCAAAATGCTCCGCGCAACACAGCTTCTTTTGCCTGTTGCGGTGTCCAGATTCTCCCCTGCGCTATCACCGGCACTTTCACCGCTCGCGAAAGTTCTTCAATCAACGCGAAGTCCGGTTCATCGGTCAACTTCTTTTGCGTGTATTCGGTATATCCGGATAGAGTCGTGGCAACCGCATCCGCTCCCATTTCTGCGGCACGAATCCCCTCTTCGAATGTGGAGATATCCGCGATGAGTGGAATATCGAACCTGTTTCGGACTTCGTCGAAGAATTCTATTCCATCCATCCCGTTCGGACGTTTTCTTGGAGTTACGTCAAGAGCAACGATATCTGCACCTGCATCAAGAAGTGCTTCAATATCCTTGAAATCCGGCGTGACACAGATCCAGCCGTTGTCGAACTGGCCGTCGATGATGCTGATGAGCGGCAGATCGGTCACCGCCCGGATTGCTTTGGTATTTTCGATACCCTCGGTTCGAATTCCTGCCGCACCTCCCATATCAGCCGAAAGTGCAAATTTTGCAGTGAGTGCCGGACCGAAGAAAGGATCGTCGCTCTCCGTCTGACAGGAAACAATAAGCCCGTGTTTTAGACCTGCAATGATGTCATTCATAATCACTTTCGGTTATTGGAGAATCAATTGCTGCAGCGCAGAAAGTCCATCAATAGCACCGCCGGAAAGGTGGAGGTGCAACAACCGTACCTTCCTATCGGCAAAGGATTGATAATCACCCAGCGCCTGGGCATTTTTCAATACTTCGAAACTGAAAACCTCTCCCGGAATGATTGCATCCTTCGGTTCATTGGTGCTGAGGATCAGAAATATTCCATTCGCTCTGCCGCCTTTATGCAGCTGTCCGGTGGAATGCAAGTACCGGGGACCAAATCCGACCGTTACTGCGAGTCCGTTCAATTTGGTCAATTCCTCCCTTATTGTATACAACTGTTTTTCGGTTGCGGGGTTCTGATCCACATACGCCAGCAACGCGATATAATCATCATTCCGCTTTCCTGAAAAATGTCTTTTTAAAATCGCCGGAATGGTCTCCGCCGAAAGTGTTGCAACATATTCCGGCTCACCGAACAACGAAAATTGTGCATTAGAGAGTACTTTGTTTTTTTCCGGCAGTTTACCTTTCTGTTTGAATTCTTCAATCACTCTGATCGTATTATCCTTGCTTTCTTTCACATTCGGTTCGTCAAACGGATTGATTTTCATAACGATGGCAGAAACAGCCGTAGCAAATTCCCACAGGAAAAATTGTGAACCAAGATCGTAAATATCTTTTAGGATAATGGACGCATACGGTATGTTCTTTTGCGTCAATTCCTGTTGCAGAGACGTATATTCCGCAGCGTCCTTTTCCAAAAGAATAAAGATAAAGAATCGGTCTGTTCCGAATCGTGCAGTATCAAACTGCTTGCCGATCACTTCACCTTCTACCGGCACAATTCCTTTTCCTTCTTTTCCTGTGCTTTCAGCAATCAGCTGTTCTGCCCAATAACCGAACGTAGCAACCTCTTTGGATATCACGAAGGTCATTTTATCGATCCCTTCATTATGGGCTTCACCCATCAACAGTCCGATTTGTGCCGCCGGATTCTGTACAGTGTCAAATCTGCACTGCTTGCGCATCTCATTTGCGGAATGAAGCAGCTTTTGCAGATCCATTCCTGACAAAGCCATCGGGACGAGACCAAAATACGAAAGTGCAGAATAGCGCCCTCCGATATCCTGAGGATTGATAAATATCTTCCGGAATTGTTTTTCTTTTGCGATGTTCTCCATTTTTGTGTTTGCATCAGTCACGGCGATGAAGTTTTCGCCGGGATTTTTTTTCACTGTACCAACGCGGTCATAAAAATATTGGTAGAACATATTTGTTTCTGTTGTGCCGCCGGATTTGGATGCAACAATGAAAACGGTGTGCTCAAGGTCTATTTGTTGCTCAACACGAAGAACAGATGTAGGATTGGTACTATCCAGTACCAATAATTGAGGAAAGCCGGGAATAGACCCAAATGTAGCACGACACACATCGGGACAAAGACTGCTTCCCCCCATTCCTAGGACGACAATGTGTTTGAATCCAGCGTTTTTTATTTCTTGTGCGAATGAATTCAGAGAGCTAAGGTTATCCAGCATCAGGTCCAGACTGTTCAGCCATCCCAATCGATTTAAAATGGATTTTTTATGCTCTTCTTCCGAACGCCAGATGGTATGATCTTTTTCCCATAATCGTTTGATAATGGAGTGAGCGGCAAATTCAGAGTATTGGTTGGCGAGATTTTCTTGCAATGAACCTGAAAAGACAGAGATGGAGGGCATAGTTTTCCTGTAAAATGTTAAAATTCTCAATAATATAGCCATAAAAAACAAAAAAGGCGATGAATATTCATCGCCTTTTGGGCTTCGAAAAAACCGATGCTTAGCGTTTGAAGACGAACGTACCCGGGATAATTCCCACCGAAATTGAATCAACTGTTGCTGCATCTTTTTCATGAATAAATACCATCCCCTGGGTTTTAAAATCCTTTGCATCGCCCAGATAGATTCGTTCATTGAAATTATCGACAGCGATTGAATATGCCGACCTCAGGATGAAATTGGGAGAAATGATCGAATGAGTTTTTGTATTGAATTTTATCACGCCATATTCCACGATAGTGAAACCATATCCTTTGTCAGAAAGAGCAAGTTCTCCGGGATGTCCGTACTGCTGTAGGGAAAGTTCGATAGTCGCTTTCACTGTCAATGTAGATGGATCAATGAATGTAATGTTTCCAGGTGTATCCTTCCCCGCTCCGGAATAATCTGTAAACCCATTGCACACTACAACAATATCACCGTCGCTGTCCACAGCAATGTCGGTCGGAGATTTTGCAACGGTAATTGTTGCGATTACCGAGTCGACTGCAGGATCGATAACAGAGACTGTGCTGTCGCCGCCGTATCCGGAATTACAAACAAATACTTTGCCATTGGCGACAGCCATACTCTGCGGATTCAATCCAACGGCAATATTTTGTTTCAGAATTCCGTACGTCGTGGGATTAAACGCAGTCACCGTTCCCTTGTATAGATTGGTGATGTATCCTTTCGAACTATTAACGATGGCTAGCTTATTCGGATTGTCTCCTGGAAGATTGATCGTGCCGAGTGAAGCATGATTATCTGTCGAAATGATTTCGATCTTATCGGAATTGTTTAACACTATGAATGCTTTATTTCCAACAAGGACCATATCGTTGGCAACATCTCCCAACGGTCGTAAATTTTTGGCAAGAAATACATCGGGATAGAGTTTATGCGAATCCGGAAGAAAGAAGGATAATGAAGAATTCGATTTCGTAAATCCCCCCTCGTTTAGAATGTAGACTCCTTTTGTCGAAAAAGAATTTTCTGTTCCTGGGGCGATCGGGTCTTTTGAACATCCGATTAATGTTATTAGCATAAGAATTGCTATTGTAGTCTGTTTCATGGTATTCCTTCGATGATTGAGCGTGATACTGTTAATTGAATGACACTTCAGCTGAAAAAAGATAATTTCTCAGAGGGATCGGAAATCCGGTGACTAATTGATATTCTTCATTAAACAAATTGTTGATTTCATTACGCACGGTCATAGAAAATGAATCAAATACGAATGCATACGAAACATTGACATCAACAGTGCCGTACGAAGGCAAAATGTAGCGCGGATCATTATCGGGCGATTCATATCGAAAACTCGTAAAGGAGTATTGAAGATTCGCCGAAAATTTATAGATAGAACTGCCTATCTCGAAGGTTGCGGTTTCCTGCGGCACGTACGGCTGCTGTTTATTTTGCGTCTGGTCATTTGGGCCATCAGCGCTTGTTTTGACCGCACGGGTAAACTGATGATGGTATTCTGCCGTCAACAGATTATCCAACACATTCAGTGTAGCGGACAATTCTATCCCTGTCGACATCACCGACTGCAGGTTCTTCGGTGACCATCGTCCATACGCACCGGGGAGCCATACAATCTTATCTTTCGCATTGATTGAAAAATAACTGATCTCCAGTCCTGCGTTGAACTCTTCAGCTTGGAATCCGCCAATAATGCCAGCATCGAGGCTCAGCGAATGTTCCGGATTCAGATTCGGATTACCGCCGTCGATCCAATACAGATCGTTGAATGTGGGCACACGATAATTCTTCCCGTAACTTGCCCGAATACGCACAACGGGAATATCTAAAACTCCCATATTCACACCGATTTTTGGCGAGATATCTCCCTGAACATCGCTGAACATATCATACCGAACGGAAGGATACAGAATGATGTCGAACGGCAGATGATGTTGCGATGAAGCGAACCAACTGAATTGTTTTCTTCGTGCGGCAAACACTTCGTTGCTGGTGATCGATGCCGAAGCGAAATCGCTGCCCGCTGATATTCGATGATCATCAGAGAATGTATACGTAACGAGAGGAGCTATTCCAATATTATTGTTCTCATAGAATGACGATACCGGCACGCCGCTAATGACAAGCCGCGGATCCGAAAAAGTCTGTCTGTTACGATGAAATGTTATCGGCAAAGTAAATACCATCTGTTCAGAATACTTGAATTCTGTCGATGCCAGAACGAATACATCCCGGTCATGAAGTCGCGATACATTATTCTGGAACCGACTGGTCACAGCTAATGGTTGACCCCGTTCTGCATCTGAATATCGGATGGAGCCAGACGCGATGACATTCTCTGCCACAATACTCCGTGCGGAAAGAGAACTGTTCACCATAGAAAAATCCGCCCCCTGCCGGACGAGCGATACCATTGTACCGCCATCTCTGTACCAAAATGGGAATCCATTCGACGCACGAAGGACATCAATGGACCCATGGATTGAAAGATCTCCGGTTCCGCCTCCTGCCGACAATTGATATTTTTCAGTACCGAAAGATCCAAGTCCGGCTAATGCGGAGGCAGACAATTTTCCCGACGGCCTTTTTGTAATGATATTGATTACACCTCCGATCGCATCGGCTCCGTACATTGAAGAATTACCGCCGCGCGCAATCTCGATCCGTTCAACATCATGCATGGAAAAGATGCCAAGATCCACCGTGCCGATTTGGAATGTAGTGAACCGTTGTCCATCCAGAAGAATCAACGTATAATCGGAGCCCATTCCTCTTACGGAAACAGTTTGCAGCGAACCATTCCCGCCATAGCTTCGGAACGCAATTCCGGAAGCGTTCTTCACTTTGTCTGCCAGCTGAGAGCCGTTGCTTCGGAACAGCGCACCACTGTCAATCACTTGAACGGCAGAGGGCAACCGTTCGACTGCAACAGCAGTTCGTGTACTTGTCACAACAATTTCGTTCATTTTGTACACACGGGCAGAATCTTCCTCTGCAGAAGAGTGTAATCCGATCAGTAAAATAAATACAGTGATAACATTCATGGTGTGTACAATAAAAAAACCCGGCCTTCAGAAAACGAAAGCCGGGCTAAGAAATACTCTTGAATGGAATAGTTTCTCAATCCGTCCTCAGTCCACGAAGGAGTATTGAATAAAATGTTGGCAGGTCTCCTGGCTTATGGCGCTTGCAGCGTCAATCACAGTTGCGGGTCAGCCTCTGAATTAAACAGAGTTCCCATTTTCATCCCGGACGGTATCCGGAACACCAACATCGATATTAGAAAGAACAACGGAACTGTGCGGTTCCTAAAACCATTATGCCTTTTGGCCGGCAATTGCCGGTGCATACTTTACAGCTAATTCATACGATCCGAACAACACGGCAGCATAGAACAGATCGCCGGCAAGTGCATTTCGGAAGAACGGCAATGCCGCAATATAACATTCAACCAATCCATTCATGGTCAACGGATACAGAAATCCACTCTGCCAGACACCAAAATTTGTTACCAGAAAGAATAGGATTGAACCGGCAAATGTTGAACCGGCGATGACGGCAAATGACTTTTTTGAAGAAGCGAACATTCCCAAAAACGAAACGATCAAGAAACCGCTATAGACCCACGCAATTCCTTCATAAAAACCGAGGAAATAGTCGCTGATGATCAACGCCGCCAGCGGCAAAACAGGAGCGAACCGTTTGTCAAAATACATCCCGCCGAACAAAGCGATGGCTGTGATCGGTGCAAAGTTCATTGGATGCGGAATCAGCCGTGAAAATGCGGCGCCGAGAATGAGTACGGTACCGAGGAAGAGCTTTTTCTTGGAATTCATGATATCTCCTTGATGTTCATTATGCTTTAAAACAACAATGCCTCACACAACATGAGGCACGGAAAGTTTCAGTATCAAAATTTTCTGCCACCTCATTCCACGAAGGTGTGTTCGATTAGTATCGGCAGGTCTCCTGGCTTAAAGCATGTATCATGCTTATCACAGTTGCGGGTCAGCCTCTGAATTGGACAGAGTTCCCATTTTCACCCCGGCGTTACTGCCGGGACACCGATACTTGCTATGTGAAAGAGCGAAAAATTCGTGCAGTAAGATACGATATCGAACCATCGATGTCAAGTCCATCGGGTAAAGAGTCTTTTTACCCGAAGCAATTCTCCTTCGGTAAAGAATCCGACGGCGAACAAGCTGCCGCACCAAGCGGTGAAAATCAACAACTTCACCGGAACGTCTGCATCCAACAGTTTCGCCGCTGCAAACGCTGCCGCTGCGGTAAGCGCCAACTTGATGATCCGTTCATATTCGTACCGTATGTAATAAAATCTCTGCACTACTATAAAGAGCGTAATTTCCACCATGATATAACCGGCAAGTGTCGCATACGCCGCACCCATGATGCCGAACAACGGGACAAGAAGAAAGGTAAGAATGATTTTTGTTACTGATCCGGAAAAAGAGGTCGGAAATAAATAATGTGTTTTTTTTTCGATCTGGATGCCGGCATTAAGATTGGTACCAATGCCGCTGAAAATATAGCTCAACAGCACCAACGGAACGATCTCCAGTCCGGGCCAGTATTCCGGCGGTAGAATGTATCGTTGTCCGAAGAATTTATATTGGATGACATCTTCCAGAAATAATGAAAGGATCATGAAGACAATGGCACATCCGGTCAAATAATATGTCATGATGCGGGAGAAGAGTGTTTTCGCATCGGGATCTTTCGCATGGGAAAGGAAGAACGGCCGCCAGGCAAATTCGAACATGCCGGTGATCAATGCCATGAAGATCCCCAGCCGGTAATTGGCCTGGTAGATGCCGACGGCAGAATCGTCCATCAGCAGTTTCAGGATGGGGCGGTCCACAAGTTGCAGCAAGATCCCCGAAATGCCCACAGGCACGATCGGCAGTCCAAATTTCAGCAATTCTTTCAGCAGACCAATGTGCATTGTAAACTGGAATTGTTTTGCGATCGTCGGGATCAGGAATAACACCGTGCAGAATGAAGCAGCGAGATTGCTGAGGAAAATCCCTTCCACTCCCCACCGTAACACGTACACGGTTATGACATTCAGGATAATCGTCAGGACGATATTGAATATCTTCGTCCCGGCAAAGAATTTCGCCTTCCGCTGAAGCCGCAGCGATGCATATGGGATCATCACCACGGCATCGAAAAACAGGATGCCCGCGGAATAGACGATGATCCGAGAGAGCGAAACATCGATCTGAAATACTGAAGTCAGCGGACGGGCAAACGTCGCCATCAACAGCGAGAACAATCCGGACATGAATGCGATGGAGAGAAACGGCGTGTTGAAGTTATCCTTATCATTCCCGATCTCGACAGAAGAAGCGAACCGGAAATAGGATGACTCCATGCCGAAACTGTAAAAGATATAAATGAATCCGACGTAAGAGTAGATATTCGCCATAATGCCGAATTCTGCGGTCGTCAGAATATTTGCGTACAGCGGGACGAGGGCAAAGTTCAATAATCGCGCCAGGACGGTGCTGATGCCGTAGATCGCAGTGTCTGCTCCAAGTCGTTTTATTTGTTCGAACATAGAGGGGAAAAAATAAACCGCAACTCTCAGTGATCCGTCCACAATCGATCACCGAATAGTGCGGCAGAAAAAATTTGTTTACGCGAGGTATTCCAGGGATATGTCTATTGCTTTCGGAGAATGCGTTAATGCGCCTACAGAAATGATATCAACTCCCGTTTCAGCAATTGCACGAACCGTTTGCAATGTCACTCCGCCCGACGCTTCCACTTCGAATCGTCCGCCGATTAATTCCACTGCTTCTTTCATTAATCCGAGCGGATAGTTATCCAGCATGATCCGATTCACACCGCCGATTTCAAGGACATCTTTCACCTGTCCCAGATTCGTCGTTTCGACTTCAATGAGAATATCGATTTGGCTTGCGCTGAGATATTCTTTACAGCGCTGAACTGCATTTTTGATTCCCCCGGACGCCGCAATGTGATTGTCCTTGATCAACACCATTGAATCTAGCGCGAACCGGTGATTGATCCCGCCACCGTCGAGAACCGCTTTTTTATCCAGAACACGAAGGCCCGGAACTGTTTTTCGTGTATCGGTGATCTTCGCTTTTGTGCCGGCAACAGCGTGGACGAATTTATGCGTCAGTGTTGCAATGCCGGACATTCGTTGGAGGAAATTTAATGCGACACGTTCACCCGTCAAGAGGCTCCGGACAGGACCGTGCAATTCTCCCAGCAGAACACCCTGCTCTACCAAAGCGCCGTCGACAACGGCAGGTTCGAACGTTACCTGCCCATCCACACTGCTGAAAACCAGGTTTACAATATCAATCCCGGAGATAATACCGCTTTCTTTTGCAATAAACTGTGCCTTCCCCAACTGTTCTTCGGGGATGAGCGATTCGCTGGTAATATCCCCGAATCCTACATCCTCAAATAGCGCCTGTTCAATTAGTCTGCCGATTCGACTGTCGTTGAGATAATTATTTTCCATCATCGCCCGGGAGGAGAATCGGAATACCATCCTTCACTTCGTACACTGATTTGCACGATGCGCAGGTTAGCGTGGAATTCTTTTCGTCGTAGATGAGTTCCCCCTTACACTTGGGGCAGCAGAGTATTTCGAGAAGTTCTTGAGTGATCATGATTAAAAGTATTTATGCATGATTGTTAAATATTCTTTCGGAGGTCGGATGGGTTTGCCGGATTCCGCGTGAACAAATGCGTGAACCGTCTGACCGGTCACCAGCGATGCCCCGTCGGATTTTCTTGTGATCTCATAATCGATTGTTAATTTTAATGCCGGAAGTTCTTTGAATGTCGCTTTCACTTGGAGAATATCGTCATATACTGCAGGACGAAGATATTTTACGTGCGCTTCCAGGACCACAAGATAAAATCCTGCCTTTTCAATATCGGTATAGATAATTCCGATATTCCGAAAGAGATTTGTCCGCGCATCCTCAAAATACGGAAGGTAATTTCCGTGATAGACAACTTTCATCGCATCTGTTTCGGCGTAACGGACACGGACTTCCGTGATGAATGAAACACCGTGCTTACTCATTCCACGCGCCCATGTTGCAGAATTTCTCAATGCGTTTTTGGATGAGTTTTTCCGGTTTGAGTTTCAAAAGCGGTTTCAGTTCTTCGATCAGCGCGTCTTTCAGGATGAGCGCCGCCTGTTGAGGATTGCGGTGGGCTCCACCTTGCGGTTCCGGAATGATCCGGTCAATGATTTTCTGTTCCAGTAGATCCGGCGGAGTCAGTCGCAGCGCTTCTGCCGCTTGTTCTTTAAACTCCCAACTCTTCCAAAGAATAGAAGAACATGATTCCGGTGCGATCACAGAATACCATGTATTTTCCATCATCAGCATCTTATCCCCTACTCCGATCCCCAGCGCACCTCCCGAAGCTCCTTCACCGATGATGGTTACGATAATCGGAACGGGAAAGTGCGACATTTCAAAAAGATTTCGCGCAATGGCTTCTGCCTGACCGCGTTCTTCCGCTTCAAGACCAGGATATGCACCCGGGGTATCGAGCATGGTGATAATCGGGCGATTAAATTTTGCCGCCAACCGCATCAACCGGAGCGCTTTACGGTATCCCTCAGGATTCGGCATTCCAAAATTGCGATATAAGTTGGATTTGGTGTCCCGCCCTTTTTGATGGCCGATCATCATCACTGGAATTCCATCCAATTTCGCAAAGCCGCCGACGATCGCCTTATCATCACCGTATGCGCGGTCGCCGTGCAGTTCAACGAAATCGGTCGTCATATGCTGAAGATAATCAAGCGTATACGGGCGTTCTGGATGTCGGGCAAGCTGAACACGCTGCCAGCGCGTAAGGTTGGAGAAAATGTTTTCCCGGAGTTGGCTTACCTTCTTTTCCAGTGTCTTGATTTCATCCGATACATCAACATTATCAGAAAGAGTTTTGATCTCTTCAATTTTTTGTTCTAGTTCGAAGATCGGTTTTTCAAAATCTAGTACCACTTTAGCCATAGTCGCCCCGAAACAGTCAGGAATAAATTTTTAGTTCTTCAGCCGCTTTTGCAGTGTTTTTACGATGATTTCCAGATCGAGCATCAACGACTGATTCTTTGCATAATAGAGATCATATTGCTCGCGTTCCTCAGCACTAACGCCGTTCTCATCCTGGATCTGGATCAGTCCGGTCAATCCCGGTTTCCCTTTGTAAATCGATTTCGATCCATCGCTGTTGGAAGGGTATCCCACGATGCTCCTGGAACCGATCAGCACGTGCGGCATTTGCACAACCGCGTTTTTCAAACCGGTCAGTGTTGTGCGCGTGAAAATACGGATAAAATATACAAAAGGGGCAATGGAAATCAAAAAGAAAAGACTGACACCGATGTCAAATGTCCGTTTTATAATGCGATTTCCTAACTTTCCGATATTATATTCGATCTCAATAAACGGAATCTCATCCAATTGATCGATACTTGGTTTCCCGATGATCACTTCGAGATTGTTCGGCACCAGCCGAAAATTGACGAAGCGATTACGGTTATTGGCGATGATGTTCAGGATCGTGGAATATGTAACTGCATCGGAAGAGAATATTACTTCGCTGATATGAAGTTCTTGGATCACTTTGGCAATTGTTTCGATGCTGCCGACGATTTCAACATCCATCACCCGCTCTCCGACATGTTTGCGGTTTACATCGATGAATCCTACAACGGAATATCCTCCACCCACTTTTGCCCGCAGTTTCCGGAGAATATCCTGTCCCGACTGCTGCACACCAACAATAAGCGTCCGTCGGCCAAACAATGTCGTCCGTGATGAGTGCTCCCCAAAACCGATCAACCGTAACACCAGCCGCCAGCCGGGAATGAAGAACATGGATAACGCTCCAGAGATAAGCATAATCATCCGGCTAAAGGCAAAATCCTTTTCAAACGCTACGAGTGCTGCAATAATCGTAAAACCGGTGAGAACGGCCGCAAAGGAACGTGAAACGGACAACTTGAATTCACTATACACTCCGTACATGAGCAATGTGCCGCTTACGATAAAAGCGGGAACAACATATGCCCATGGATACGCATACGCCGGCAATGTGAATATCCCATCTTTCCGGATATACTCTCCGAAGAGGATTGTAGCAAAAACAATCACCATATCCAGCATTGCGATTCCCGCAGGCCGGATCATTCTGCCGATATCCGCCAAAACTTTGCGGACATAGATACCGGAATAGATGAACGTCTCGAACATCGGGGGGCCGGCATGATGTTTCCGAACAAACAGCCGCATGGCATTATAGAACACTTTCAATTCATCAATGTCGCTTCGCTTCGTACTTTCTCCTTTGTAATGAACAATCGAAGTCGTGGGGACATAATAGACTTTCCACCCGGATTGTTGCACGCGGAAACACCAGTCCAGATCTTCCCCGTACATAAAGAACTTCTCATCGAGTCCGCCAATCCTTTGATAGACCTCTCTGGTGATCATCATGAATGAACCGCTCACAGCATCGACTTCATACGTCTGATCGGGATCCAAATAGGTTAAATTATAACGTGCAAACAGTTTTGATTTGGGAAAGAGAGCGCTCAATCCAAATGTTTTGGTGAATGCCGTCCACGGCGTGGGGAAACTTCTCCTGCAAGGAAGCTGCAGCGAGCCGTCCGGATTTAGGATCTTGCATCCTACCATCCCGGCGTCAGGGTGTGAAGTAAAAAATTCGATTAGCTTTTCAAAGGTGTCTTCTTGAACGAGGGTGTCGGGATTAAGCAGAAGAAGATACTTACCGCTCGCCAGAGCCAGTGCCTGATTGTTCGCTTTTGCGAAACCGGCATTAGCAGAATTGGCAATAAGTTTTACCCGGGGAAAATTCTTTTGAATCAGTTCGACGCTGCCGTCATCCGATGCATTGTCTACAACGAACACTTCGGAGGAATATCCTTCGAGCGCCTTGAACAACGAGATAAGCGCATTGTTCAGAAATTCGCGAACGTTATAATTGACGATGACAACGGAAATATCCATACGGTCGGGCTACAGCCGATTAAAAATGCTTCGTGCTTTCAGTTTCCATACCATGAATGCTGCTTCATACACGATTTTTTTATTCATCTTGGAAACACCGACACGCCGGTCAACAAAGACAATCGGCATTTCCATGAGAGTGAATCCTTTTTTCCATGCAAGAAAATTGGTCTCAATTTGGAATGCATATCCGTTAGAGCGAAGCGAATCGATGTTGATCGTTTCCAGCACTTTGCGTTTGTAACATTTAAATCCGGCGGTTGCATCATGCACCGGCATACCGGTGATCACACGGGTATAGATGTTTGCACAATAGCTCAGAATTAATCGTTTCATCGGCCAGTTTACCACATTTACACCTTTAATGTACCGGGAGCCGATGAGCACATCGCATTGATCCATCTTACTCAACATAATCGGAATCTCTTTCGGATTATGAGAGAAGTCCGCATCCATTTCGAACACGAAATCGAATTTGTGTTGAATAGCGTATTTGAAACCTGCCACATATGCAGTGCCCAGGCCAAGTTTTCTCTCGCGCTGCAGCAAGTGTATGCGTGGATTGGTCTCCATCATTTTTTGGACGATGGCAGCAGTTCCGTCCGGCGAATTATCATCGACAATGAGTACATCCACCATGTCGGATTGCTGAAGGACTTCGGTGATGATCTTTTCCGCATTGGGCGCTTCGTTGTAGGTCGGAATGATGACGAGTGCTTTTGGCATTAATTCCCTTTTCCTGCTATCATGACGTAAAAAGTCATTAACAGAATTTTGATATCCATCCTGAATGACATGTTTTCAATATAAAAAAGATCGTACCGCACTTTCGATTTCACATCGTCGATCGACGTATCGTATCCCTGTTTAATTTGTGCCCATCCGGTTATGCCCGGTTTCACAGTGAGCCGCCGTTTATACAGTGGAATTTCTTTCGACAATAATTCCACAAAATGAGGCCGTTCCGGCCGCGGTCCGACCAAACTCATGTATCCACGGAGCACATCGTAAAACTGCGGTATCTCATCCAGTCGTGTTTTGCGAAGGAACTTTCCAACCGAAGTGATCCGCGGATCGTTTGTTGTTGCCCACACCGGACCGGTTCGCGATTCTGCGTCTTGATACATGGACCGGAACTTATGCATCCGAAACAGTTTTCCATTTTTCCCAACTCGTTCCTGACTATAGACGAGCGGACCCGGAGAATTAATTCGAATAGCAATTGCTGCAAAAATCCAGATTGGCGATGAGAATGTTAAGATCAGCAAAGAAACAATAATATCAGTCAATCGCTTTGCACTCTCTTCCCACGGCTGCATAATATGCGGCATGATCTCGATCAATGGAAATCCGTAGATCTGATTTGTGCGTGCCTGACCGGAAATGATGTCGTACATATCCGGAATGATTTTTATCGAAACATCATATCCCGTAGAAAGCGAAACGATATTAAGCACAATCTCCCGTTCCTGAGAATCAAGCGCCAGGAGAATGTTGCGCAATCCATACGCTTTGAGCAAATCCGGTATTTCGCTAATATTTCCCAATAACGGTAGCGGTAGGTTCCCTGCCGGTCCATTGTGCGAAACGAAACCGACTACATGATATCCGAGAGCAGGATATTTTTTGATCGCTTCGAGCAATTCCATTGCTTTCGGTCCTGTTCCCACAATAATCGTTTCACTCTGACCGATCCCACGCTGCAACAATCTCTTGCGAAAACTCCTCACCACCACTCGTCCGACACCGACAAAGAGGATCATCAAGACCCAATACATCAGGATAATGGATCTGTTTGCCGAATAGGTAGTGGTGCGTTCATCATCAAAAAATATTATGAAGAACAGTACAATTGAGCCAAGGGAGATTGCACGGAAGACAGCGGAAAATTCATCCGTCCTTGACGATGCATACCAGGCACGATACAGTCCAAAAAACATGAAGACCGAAAGCCAGAACAGGTACATGATGACCATCGGCAGGATCAGGTCCGGTTTCACCTGATATTCGATAAATTGGCTTTCTACCCGCAGTAAATAATAACAGATCCACGCAAGGTTAATTGCAAAGAAGTCAAACAGGATTATTTTTCGTTCGAATTGTTTCATACCCTTCAAACTCTTGTCACGCCGTAATTACTTTGTGCAATAATAAATATCTCCGCTTTCATCCGTTATACCGTACAACACGCGATCTGATTCCTTCATATATTCATCCGGCGTGACCTTGATGACGGCAAAGCCCGATTCCCTCAACCGATCTATATAGTCCGGCCCGTAACGTCGAACGTGATCTTCCTGCCCATACAGAGCCAATCGCTGCGCCGGATCGGTAACATTCGGATATTCGATTGTTTTATCTGCGGAGATAGGAACAAGAAGAACCGCCCACCCACCTTTCTTTACTACACGAAAAAACTCCCGCATCGCTTTCCTGTCGTTTTGCACATGTTCCAAAACATGACTGCAATAGACCGCGTCGAATGTCTCATCGGGATATTGGATGTCTGTAATATCCATCTTGACCATGACATCATCACTAAAGAGATCAGCAGTGAGATACTTCCCTCCTAATCGGTTTTGAAGAGATTTGGTAAAACATTCTTCAGGCGCGATATGCAACATCGACGGATTTTTTCTTGTAAAAAGGTCCGTGTTTTGGTTGAAATACATCCAAACAAACCGATGCCGTTCCAACGAACCGCAATTCACACATAACGCATCATGCCGTGCTGGTGATCCGGCATCCAAGAACTTGCTCATTGAATTGCCGCAAACGGGACACTGTCGTTGGTCACCGCGATATATCCATGAATTCAATGATCGCCGTATTTTCCGAAGTAATCGGATAAAGAATGTCGGCAGAATCAATTTAAGAATAGCCAAAGTTACAATCTCTTTTTTACATTCGGTTTTTAAACACCAACGAATCCTTCTCTCAAAGGAGCGCTACGAGACAACATAAACTCATATTTTCCAAAAAAGATAGAACATTCCAAACTCATGCTTGAAACTCAACGAAGGGAAAGGTGGTTATTCGTTCGAATTATTTCACAAAAATATTCTATGCACTTGGAAATGCTGTAACGCAGAATAGTTGACCAACTTTAACAATTTCATACTTTTTGAATCCGGCATTTTTTAGTATTTTTTCAATTTCCGTCTTAGTGAAAAAATATACGTCACATTTTTTTAAATATAAACGTATTTTACGAATTGGAGCCCGCCACGTATAAAACCGCGGGAAACTCATTATTGAACAACCGTTTGTATATTCAAACATTTTTTGCACAACTGGAGTCGGATTTTGGATATAATCAAACAAACCAATACCGATACAAATATCGTACTTTTCCTTTTCTTGAAAAGTCAGTAGATCTGTGTGATAAAAAAACATATTCTTCGACAGCCCTTCTTTTTGAGAGCGGTCCTTACATACTTCGATCATTTTTTCTGCTATGTCAAGCCCCACTACTTTCGATGCTCCTTGGCGTGCAAATTCTATTGCGTATCTGCCAGTACCGCACCCTATATCTAAAAATGTTTTCCCTACTACCGGGGCTGATTTCCTAAAGGTGTAATCAAATCGACCATACATATCATTACGAAATATTTTATCCAATAATTTACCAACAAAAGATTTTTCTTGGGAATATATTGAATCAAAATCACTCACTGTGCGATTCCAGTAAAAACGTTGTCTGTCCAACAAAGTACTCATAACTGTAAAACCTTCCGTATTGTTGTAAATGAAAAATCAGAAAGTAGCATATCTATGCGACGATATGTTTTCCCCAAATTGTTATAGTGCCGAAAACTTTTTGCAAGCGGCAAACGAATCCTCGGTTGTTGGGGATCAATTTCCCAGGGATGAATATAAAATACAAAGGAGCGATTTTCCAAATTGATCTTATTGAACAAATATTTTGTAACACTGTAAGGAAGTGATCTAAAATACCCCCCGCCGCTGCACGGTATTTTTATACCTCCGATGCGGGAACAACTCATAGGAAATTCAACCAATTTTTCGGTGACGTTTTGAGGCGACAAGGGAAAGTCTGCAATACCATAATCCGGATGATACCCTGTAGGATAAATTGACGAATCATATTTGATACCCTGCTGCTCAAGAATATCCAAAGCCCATAACGTTTTATTTGTTATAGAAAATGACGGGGCACGAAAGCCAATGACTTCCTTTTGTATAATATTATATAGAATATCTAACGATTTTTTAAGATCTTCGGCAAAGGATTCCCGAGTCATCTCCGTGACGAGTTGATGAGAATACCCATGCGATGCAATTTCATGTCCTGCACTGTCAATTTTCTTAATCAAATCCGGCACTCGTTCAGCTACCCACCCCAAAACAAAAAATGTTGCTTTAACATTGTGCTTGTCAAATAAATTTAACAATCGATCCGTGTTCTGCTCGATTCTCGATTCACATTTTTCCCAATCTGTTCTGACAATATAACCTCTAAAATTGTAGACACAAAACCAGTCTTCCAAATCTACGGTTAAAGCGTTTATAATCTTACTCATGTAGTTGTGAATTAGTTAACAAAAAACACTCAACTATTGAAACAATTTATTGAATTACGATACCGAGCGAGAAAATTTGCCTCTATATTTCAAAAATATATAGAAAATACCCCAGAGGTGTTCAAACGTAATGGCGGAAAAAATATTTCTATGAGTGATACGCTGATGGAAATGATAAATTTGCGTATGAGGATAGTAACATACTGTATACCCCTTTCTCCACATCCTGATACAAACATCCATATCTTCAGGACCGTAAAATATTTTTTCATCATAGAAGCCAACATTATTAAGATACTCCATTCTCATAAATTGACAAGCGCCAATTACGTAGTCTACATCTGATATTGAAGAATGATCCCACTCAGTCATCTTATGTGAACGCAATATCTTGGAATTATTGATTATATTAATATGCTCCAATCTCCGAAATAGTAATGCCAATACAGTTGGAAACCGTTTGCAAGAATGCTGTAAATCTCCGTTCTTTTCCAAAAGTTTGCAGCCTACAATGCCGCAGTCATTATTTTGCTCCATAAATATATATAGCTTTTCGATACTGTTTTCAATGAGTTTAGTGTCGGCATCAAGAATAAGTACATATTTCCCTTTTGCTTTTTTTATTCCTTGATTTCTTGCCGGGGCCACACCGCGGTTGGTGGAATTCTCTAACAGTTGTACCATAGGGAATTTTTCCAAAATCATTTGCTTCGTACCGTCTTCAGAGTTATTATCAATCAATATTATTTCAATAGTGATATTTCGAGTATGAGCTATGATTGAATTAAGACAAGCTTCAAGTAAATCGCGAACATTCCAGGCGATAAGAACAATTGTAACGTCAATCATGATAAATCCATTTCATTGAGAATTTGCACAAAGCGTATTGTTATCTATTCGTTA
This sequence comes from Bacteroidota bacterium, assembly GCA_041665525.1. GTDB lineage: Bacteria > Bacteroidota > Ignavibacteria > UBA10030 > UBA8401 > UBA8401. Next base: position 82,279 of record JBAYIS010000009.1, read on the forward strand.
CCGAAATAATTTCCTCTTCACCTTTCGCAGCAAGTGCACCGCCTTCCAAGACCGAAAATCGAATAACGGTTGATACGACATACTTTCCAGCTTACTGATTGCTGCTTCAATTGTTGTATTCTGGTTCCGCCGGCGTTCTTCGGGCTCCATCCCCTCATCCACAGCTTCTAGGCTAACATAGAATTCATGGCCCATCCTCTTTGAAAATCCTGCAATGGTAAAATCGAAGAGATCGAGCTGGGTGAGTACGTGAAGCAATTTCATGAATGATACTTCAGTGAAGACCCAGCAGTGCACATCCACATATTGCTGCTGAACAAATGCCTCGCGTGTAATCTCCCACGATTCCTTTAAACTATGTTCATGAACCAGTTCGTTTGGAAAGCCTTTGACATTCCATGCAAAATCACCTTTTCTGCGGACAAACTCCGATTTGTAATCAAATATCTGACGGGCAGACGGTTTTTTCGCTTTCAGAAGATATGCTTCCAATACTTCTGCAGGTCTTGTTAACTGCCGGTAGTAATCATACGTGAACCGTTTATCCGGTATGGCGAGAGAAACAATGCCACCCACTTTTACAACCTCACGAATTTCCTTTAACCAACCGATTAGGTCCGGTACATGCTCGATAACGTGCGATGCAATGACATAATCAAAAGGGTATTCCTGTACCGTTAATTCTTTCAAATTCCGCTCGCCCCAGACGTAATCCACGTCGACGATCTTGGAAATATCATGTGTTCCCCATGCTTTACACTTTTCCCGCAACTCTTCCGTTGTCGCGTGGTCCACATATCGAATCGATCCCATATCGCGGGTAATCATTGGATTATTCAGAGGTCCAATTTCAAGCCCTTTTTGTGTCGCAGGGTGGATATAGGCTAGCATTTTCTCATTTCTAGTCATTTGTTATTTTTGTTTTTTTTGATCGTAGATAACGTTTCGCAAACACGGATTACCTGAAGGACTGTTTTTGCTGTTTTTTCCCAGGTGTATTGTTTTGCCCGTTCAATCCCTTTCCTAATCAGGTCATTCCGAAGTTCCGAATTTAATAGCAGCGCATCAACCGATCGGAATATCTCATCTTCATTCAACGGATCCACGAGCAGTGCTACACCGGAAGCAAATTCCGTTATGGACGTTCCTCGTGACGCGACTACCGGCACTCCGGACGCCATCGCTTCCAGTACAGGCAGACCAAATCCTTCATAAAATGAAACGTAGATGACCAACCGTGAAAGCCGATACAATACCGGCAATTCCGACTCTTCCAGATACGGTAGAAAACGAATCCGATCTTTTATTGTTACTGGTATTTGCTGTAGAATCAACTCCTGCTTCCATCCAATGCCTGCTGTCATAACTAATTGTAATCGGTTCTTCGACGAGTTGCAGATCCGTTCAAATATATTAAAAATCGCCGATAGATTTTTGCCCGGCTCAATTGCTCCGACATAGAGAATGTATTCGTCCGGCAGCAGATATTTTTCTTTGACTGTACCGTAAGTAGAGACGGAAATCGGTTGATAAAATGCATCTTCCACTCCGCAATAGGTAACGCTAATGTTATCCTTCGGGACGAAGAGATATTTTTCTATTTCGCTTTTTGAAAATTCCGTCAGTGTAAGGATCTTATCGGATTTTCGAGCAGCCTTCGCTGTGATCCACCGAACATATGCTCGACGTAAGAACGGATATTTGGAAGATTGTGAAATATATGCCACATCATGAATGGAAGTCAGTTTTACCCCATTGTATGCTACAGGGATTGCAACAGAAGGAGTAAAGAGTATGTCAATACCATGCTTTTGCAATTGCGTTGGGAGCATGAACTGTTCCCAGAATATTCTCTTTATCACATTTTTATTTTCAAATCTACAGAGCACAACCTGAACATTGGGAGCGTTTATGATTCCGAGAAAGTGCTGCCGACAGGATTCGGTCATGAATAAAAAATATATATTTTGACTATCTGCTCTGATAAGATTCTCAGTCACATATTTTGCATACTTCCCCGCACCGGCAAGATTTTGGGTAAACGGTAATAAATTAACCGCAATATTCATTGGATATTCTTCTGTTGAAGTACGTCAATAATTCCCAACATTTTTTGCGACGACTTTGTTGGTTTAACAGGAAATAATATCGACCAGAGCACGAGCTGTCCAGCCAACTGTATATATGTTTCAATTACCAGCAATTGCCGTTCCAATCCGCGATATGATTTTCGCAAGAAGATCAACTTGCTGTGATAAAATTGCCGTGTAAAGAAACGATAATCCTTTTTCCCCGAAACGCTCCCCGCGTGATCGATATGCAGAGTGGGAACGTATTTGATGGAAAATCCGGAGCGTTTCAATCGTTTACACAGATCGCTTTCTTCAAAGAACATGAAATATGCAGGATCAAATTTCCCGATATCCAAAAAATGCCGGCGTGATATGAGTATGAATGCTCCCATCACCCAGTCCACAGTTCGCGGTTCATTCCTGTTCGTTGCTCCGATCCACAACGTTTCGAGAAAGCGTCCGATGTACAAGATATTCAACAATTCGCTCAACACCGAAGGGAAGAACCCTGCTGAAAAATCTAAGACTCCTTCGGAAATTTGTTGCCGCGGAGAGACAACAGCGCATGATCCGTCAGATTCCAGCAATGTTATCAGCGGTCTAAATATCTCTGCAACCAATTTAGTATCCGGATTCAGGAAACAGACGTATTTCCCCTTTGCTGCATCTGCACCGATATTGCACGCTCGCCCAAAACCAATGTTTGATTCATTGAAAATACAAATGATGTTGGCACGGTCATGTGTCTGCAGTTGTACCAACGCCTCCGTTTCATCACGGTCAACGCTGTTGTCAACGATGATGATCTCAATCTGCACATCTGCGGACCATTCAAGTATTGACTGAATGCATTGGTCGATTTCTTTTGACAAATGATAATTGACGATAACGATCGATACTTCCATACTGATTTTCAATTATACCGGGACAATAGGAAATCCCTGAATCCTTTCACTATATGCAATATTTTCATTCCCTTTGACTTTTCAATGAACAGTATCTTACTGAAGGTCTTGATAAAGGTGATTATTTCACGGGAGCATTGCCGCTTAAACGGGAAAAAATACCTGCTGCACACATAACAAAGATTCCGCGTCTGATAATAATACCGGATCGGAGGATAATTTAATGTAAAGAATTTTTTTCCTGCGAACGAATGCGGCGTCAAATTCCCGATCTGATGTCGAAGATATGCATGATTTGCACGTATGATGACATATCCGTGCTTCCTGGCACGCAGACAATATTCTATATCGACGAAATCAATAAATAACTTATCAACAAATCCGCCCACCTCACTAAAGATTGCTAGATTCATGATTGAGCCCGATGTTTTCGACACTTCGATCGGTTCAAACCGCGGTCCGGCATACTCAAGATGGTCTGTTGTTTCCAAATATGTTGGTGAAATAATCGCTGCACAATCTATCCCTTCATATTGAAGCATCTCCGCTGCCATATCATCAAGAACGTAACTATCTTGATCCAGTGTCATCAAGTATGAATATCCGTCTTTGATCGCACGTCGTGCAGCGATATTTAACGCCGCAGCTATGCCGATATTTTTCCCGTTATTGATATACGAGATTGACTCCAAATCCTGTATACTTCGCAGGACTTCTTGATTCTGTTTCATTGAATTATCAACAACATACAGGTGCATCGAAATCTCGGCAGCACGCAGGATATTTTTGATAATTCCTTTATCAGGATTATAGAGTACGATACACGTTGCAAACGGTATTGTCATACAACCTGGATAATTATACCGACTTTTTTTTATTCATAAATTCTTCGATGTACCGGTCATCATACGCATCCGGGAATTTGTCTGCGAAATGTCCGTGTTTCAATTTGAAATATCGTCCCAGCAATGATACTTTCATCCGCAAGGAAAATTTTTTGAAGCGGATAACACTGCGGACCAACTGGGGATCCAGATCGCTGATATATTTTTCACTGTTAAGAATATCCGCAAACCACCAGAATGGAGGGTGATATCCTGCCTTGATAATCCGCACACTATGGTCGATATGTTCATAGGCATTAATGAACAGCCAATCCATCATTCCTACTTGTCTCAGCACTTCTGAATTATAATACGAAAACGCTCCGACCACATAGCGGTTGAACACAATCGAGGTACGTTCACTAACGGTGAAGACCTTCCGATACGCAGGATTTCCATTCTTGTCCCGATTCAATGGTCCGTGATAGCCGAAATTGAAATGAAGAATTCCGCTCTCCCGTGCGGCAGTGATATACTTCTCAAAAACGGATGGATCGATGATTTTGATATCGTCTTCAATGATAAAGATATGATCGCATTGTTCTTGCAGTAAAAACTTAAACGCTTCATTTTTGGATGCGCCAACCCCTTTATTGACCGAATGCTGCACAACCGCTGTCACTCGTTTCGGATAAGCAGCCACGGGATACGGCTGGCCGTCGTTCACTACGATCAACGGGCCGATGCCGGGAATACTTTGGATACATTGTTCAAACAAATCCCTTCTGTTGCACGTAATAACTCCGATTCCTATTTTCTCGGTCATTCTGACACACCCTTGTTCAGTAAATGGTGGTACTGGCGGTGTACCAGATTTCCCTCAATATTTCTATACTTTTCATGGCAAAACGCTTTCGCCATCGCAATATCACCTTTTTGTTCTGCAATCAAAGATCCCAGCCAGCACCACAACAACTTTGGAGAAATACGGTAAGCGGGAAACAAAGTGTTTCCGGCTAGACGCACAGCTGAAAATAAGTTTCTCGGTACGTGTGAGTACATCGATGCTTTCCAAAGTAATCTTTTCTGTTCATTTTCCGGAAGCGACTGCAAGTACCTTCTCGCATATTTTTCTTGGATTGACATCGCTTCATTTATTGTTTGTCTGACATTCTGGTATTCTTTGTTAGTCTTATCTGGAGACCGATAATAACTTCCCAGTATCATATTGAGATGATACATATCGTAGTGCTCAGCAACCCGGCAGATAAAGTCGTAATCCCCAGTGATTTCAAACAATTCGTCAAACCAGATATTGTCGATGAAGTGGATGGACGCTCTCCACATTGACTGGGATCCGCCGATATATCCCTGCAAAAGCTTTAACCGGGAATAATTGGTCTGAATGAGTTTTTCTTTTATTGAAACTCTCTCGAACTCCTCGTTCTCCCGTTGCGATATCAACTGATCGGCATATACTAAGCCGATGGATGGATGGCTGTCCAACTCATTCGCCAATATTTCCAAGCCGTCCTTCTTCAACCTGTCATCGGTATTCGCATTTGTTATATAGCGCCCGGAGGATAGCCGTATGCCCCTGTTCCACGCCTTGTAGATCGTTTCGCGTTCTTCTGTGCGCATATAGACTATATTCGGATGTTGAGGCAAATATTCCGACCTGATGATGTCATCCTCACCCTGCGATGAACCACTGTTTATAATTACGATTTCGAGTTGTTCCGCCAGAGTTTGGCATAACAGATCATTCAATCGTCCACGGATAAACCGTTCAGAATTGTATGTGGACACAATCGCAGAAACTCTAAATTTTTCTTCACTGACAGATTTCGACGGCATATTGTTTTATCTTAAAAAAGTTTCTTCAATCCTGAAATACATCAACCTTACATGTTCCCTTATTACCATCATTCCATTATTTGGCAATAAGTAGAGTATAGGCATATCGTTTAACGGAGGCGTTATGTCCAAAATACCGTTCGATATCTTCGATCGAAAAAAATCGGAGAAACCGGTACAATAGTACTGTCGCAAAGATATTCATTATTGGCACCGAGACCAGGACGACTAGCGGAGAAGTCAACAGTATCACTGCAAGGGTATCTGTGCATGCCAGAACTGCCACAATCGAAATGATGCGGGCATGCTTTTTCACTTGCTGTACCGAAGCAATCTTCAATGAAAACTTGTAAAAATAAGCAAGCAGAAAGGAGCAACCGATTGCCGATGAAAAAGAGAAAACGATTGCATAAAATCCGAAATATCCGTACAACGGAAAGAACAACGAGAAATTCACAATGACATTTGTTGCCTGCATCATTAAATTTTTTCTCTGATGATTCTTTACTGTGAAATACTGATACGTGGGAACAACCGTCAATGCAAGCATATTTACCGAAACAATTGAAATAACCGCCGAGGCCAAATAAGCATTGCGTTGGGGACCGATCCAAACGGTAATCAACGCATCGGCAATAAACATGAATGTAACAATGAACGGAATGACCACATAAGTTAACTTTTCTTCGACCTCCATGACAACTGTTCGTGCGTTTGCATCTCCCAGCGATGCTATATAAGGAAGGATCGGGTATAATATCCGGTCACCAATGCTCCACAACACACTTTTGATCCGCATGGCAATATCGAATAACCCTACTTCCGTGGTACCGATGAAATGATTAATAACTATCTTCGTTACGGCTTCATACGCAATTCCCAGCATTGTTGTCACATACAAACTGATTGAATACCTAAAGTGTTTTTTTACGCCTTTCCGGTAATCTCGGAATGACATATGTTCAAGAAAATTTCCCCACACCAGAAAAACCGCCCCAGCAGCAACGACCACCGCCAACAATGAACTCAGGCAGTAGACAAATCCGAGACTAGCAAGCGACGGTCTCCATAATAGCATTATCAGCATACCACCTCTGCTGGCAAGATTGAATGCCAGTTGGATCGCATTGGAGATATATATCTTTTGCAATGAATCAAATACACCGAAACAGGTTTGCATCAAAATGTTGAAAATATTCGACAGCAACAAATACCGGAAACAGACGATCACATCCAGAGTTGTTCGGTCTGCTCCTATTCCAAGAACATCCCTGACCACGGATATTTCAAATGAGAACACAATAGTCGACAGTACAGTCGATGCGCCGGTAATGAACAACATCGTCAGCTGTATATCATTATTCGATTCTTTAGACCTCCCCTGTTCCGAAAGATACTTGATCAACGAAGTCGTGAGTCCAAAATTCCCTATAATATTGATAATGTTAACCAATGAGATCAGTGTAAAGATCCCATAGGCGACAATACCCATCCTATCAACAAAGACCGGGATTGTAATGGCGACGAATACGACACTGACGAGCGTATTGATGACACCGGAAACTGAATTAGCGAGAAATCGTCTTTTCATATACTGCAGTCCGCAGAATGGAATCTTTCGACGGTTTAGTGCAAATGATCTCATTACTGTTGCTTGTTTCTGGATCAAAAATCTTCAACGAATGTCCGTCAAGCTCATAGACCGTAAAACCTAAGGAGATTAGGAACATATAGAGATCTTTCAATTGATAATCGTATCCAGAGGTTATATTCCTGTTGTATTCACAAAAAACTATCGGGGCATCATCTTTCCTCAGATAATTCCCGAATCCCATCAGGACCAGATAGTCGGCCCCTTCCGTGTCAATCTTCAGGACATCAACCTTTGAAATGCCGATGGATGGAAGGAATTCATCCAATGCAACGGCTTCGATGGTTTTAATGGTCTTTACCTGAAGCATTGGCATGGCGCCGATGGAATTGTAAGCATCGTCCTCGCACACATGGAATTGCAATGTTTCGGTTTTTCTGCTCACTGCGTTCTTATACACAGACACATTGCCGCAACCATTCCGTTCAATATTCTTCAATAATCGTGAATGTGCCCAATCCGACGGTTCGAATGAAATCACTTTTCCCCCGGTGCTATTTTTTTTTGACGCAAGGACTGAATAGATGCCGATATTGGCACCAACATCAACGACGATGTCATTTTGATTGACAAGATCCTGGAACAACTTCAACGTATCATCCTCAAAGGCGTCAAAGAAAAAATACCGATCAACATCCTTTTTCAAGTTTAGAACGAATGATGCGTTGTATTTTGATCTGTAGTTATAATCTTTCGTCCCCCAGAGTTTCACGATAACACTTTTTGACCTATTGCAGATATATAAATATATTTTTTGAAATAGAGTGTTCATAATTGCTACATCAATCTATGGTATGTTTATATTTTGAAAAGCTCACCACACTCGCCAATACCAAACCCCACAACACGATCCCTTGTCCCCACAGCCAAGCATCCGTGATGAGCATCGAGCAACCGATATAGACCAGACCTGCAAACAACACCAGCGCATAAGTTTTTTGATTTTCTGTTTCGCATAATGAAAAATTACTCACTGCAATTCGATACATACCGAACAACAGCACACTGAATCCGATGAAACCGAGTAGTCCGGTCTCTGTCAACACTGCTACGAATGTTTCATGCGGCGTCAAACTCTTCACATATCGATTATACAGGAGCGGAGAAATCGTTTTATACAATTGAGACGAAAACTGGAAAGAATAGAAACCGATTCCGGTGATGGGATGGGCCTGAAATCCTTGAAAAGCCGTATGCCAGATCAATAGCCTGGTGACAAGAGAATTGTCGATCACGCCCAATTCAACAAATGCTTCAGTCTGGAACTGTCCGATCTGTTTTGTCCGGCTTGCAACGCCGGGATTTATTACGAGTACAATAACGTACAATAACACTGCTCCCAAAACGGCGATGAATACGAACTTCGCAATCGAGGATCGCGATATTCGGAAAAATTCCTGCCGGAAATAGACCAACAATACAACAATGCCTGAAGCAATGCCGGTCGCAAGCCAAATACCACGTGTTTGGGTTAACATTTCTGCAATTCCGAACATGATAATCATTGCCAACAACCAATGCTGTTTTTTCCTGGATGATCGGAGCAGCAACGGAAGCATCATCGTGAAAGCAATACCGATATAATCAACAAACATAATACCCGCAAATCCAAATTCTCTCTTTTTCGTAATCGCCGACAAAATAATGACATGCAGCGCATTTAACATCACCATTCCGGTAAAAACAGTAAAAATCCGCGCAACAATACTTTTATCGGTCATAGCAACAGTAAGGATATAGAAAAGAGATACCAACGCAATGTAATTCAATGAAAAAAGAAAGGGTCCGGTAACAGTGTTGAGATTATAGAGCGAAGGAATGACAGAGACCGTATAGATGAGCAGATATTTTGTCAAGGGATTGGAAACATCATTCCATTTGATGTTTCGACAAGTAAAAAAAAAAGAGATAACCACAACTGGAACGAACAGCACAGCAGAGCTGAAATATCCAATATGAATATTAAGAAACAATATTACGACAAGTGCGGTTACTGTATAAAGGAAATTCAAGGAACTCAAGAATAGAATTGGCAGCACACTGAACACTATGATATACTGTACTTTTGCAGGTACCGTCAATACCATCAGAGTAAAGATCGCTGCTCCCATCAGCGCAAATGCCCCACCAATGACAATGTCCCTCGTTTCTGTTAAAGGATATTTTGTAATAATGGAACTCAATCGTGTTTCTTCCGAGAAAAGATCTCTGAGACTTCATTTCGGAGAAGGATAATCTTGTGATTTTGTGACTGATTGACGATACCTGATAAAAAAAGATACAACAGGTATGAAATAACAGTAAAGAACGCTCCAAGCAATGAAAACAATGTCCTCGGCGGCCAGCTTTTTTTGGCCGGTGGGATGGCGTTATCGATGATCTGCAGGATCGGATAATCTTTCTTTTCATCTAGTTTTGCCTGCTCGTATAGCGGTACAATGAATTCCAATAGCGTACTATTGATAGTCACCTGACGGAACCGACGTACGTACTCCAGAGATTTGTTCGGTAACGCTTTCATCGCCAGCATCAATCCTCCCTGTTCTCCCTGACTGCGGAGATTGTCCAGTTTACGCTGATATTCCCTAATCTCAATCTCCAGATTGCGCACTTCCGGCGATTCTTTGTCAAAAAGATTTTCCGATATATTTTTTTTCAGTTTTTTCAGCATCAATTCAGATTCAAGCGTGCTATACACTGACATGATTTCTGGAATCTGAGATTTTACATCGAATAATCCGGAAGCCTCTTGATACCGCTTTAATGAATCTTCTGAAGCATATAATTCTCTCGTGATTTCCTTGACCCTCTTTTCCAGGAATATCCTGTTTTCCTTCGATTTGCTCACTTTCAGCTGTATGATCTTGTCATTCAAAGTCCGGACAATAACATTCACGATGTCCGCGGCACGCTGCGGGTCATTCGAGTAAGCGGTGATCTCGAACGCGCCTTCATCAGTCTCTTCCGTAATGATCTCCTTCCGCAACCGTTTGATGGCCAACTCGCGGTATTCTTTGTTGGTTGTATCGATCTTATATACGCGGTAGAGACCGAATTGACCAATAATCTCTTCAATGACGGTCCTGCTATAAATGATCGTCCTGTACCTATTGATCTCCGTTTTTGACGATGATCCTCCGAGATTGATCGGCAAACCTTTGAGGCCTTTCAGCATTCCACTGAGGCCTGATCCACTTTCATCATCGGAAGGAATGATCGTCGCTGTCGCACTATATTGTTCATCGACAACAACGTAGATCACTAGATACGTGATAACAAAAGAAGAGAGAAACATTATCGATAGAAGCCGTTTTCTCTGGAAAAGAAAGATCAATAGATCCAAAATATCAATACCCTTGAATTCAGCCATAGTCATACGTCCTATTGTGAAACCAAAATTACCAAGCTTACCACTGTTGCAATAATTCCGAAGAATTGACTGTAGATCGTCATATAATAACTGAAAGGCCGGTACGGTTCTTTCGGAATCCAAACATAATCCCCCTCCTCGATAGTAGTCTCACTCGGAGACAGCCATTGTTTTGTTCCCGCTTTGATAATTTTGATATCGCCCGATTGTGCGGCCTCGGTTTCCCCTCCCGCTGCAGCAATATAAAAATCTGGGCCTTTCTCTTTTACGAATTGAATGAAGCCGGGGATTTTCACTTCACCAAATACGTAGACGGCATTTGTGTTGGCCGGAACAATGATTCGGTCGCCATTTCGAAGACGCACATCCTTCGAGACATTGTTTTCCCCGATGAGTGCAACAAAGTCTGCAGAGACTATTTCATATCTATTTTTAAAAACCATTTCATTGTTAAAGTATATCGTATCCTCATTCGTCGTGTACCCTTTTCGCAATTGCAGATATCGCACTTCTCGATCCAATCCTGCATCAATCTCCCGGATAATCGTGGCTGCATTGAGTCCGGCCCGGTTCGTAATTCCACCGGCTCGTGAAATAATTTCAGAAAGCTTCGTGGAATCCTGAATCACAGCATATGATCCCGGTGAAACCACCTCTCCTTCAACTACCACCACACCACCCTTGTCAATTGTATTCCTGGAAGGGACGATAATCCTATCCCCACGCTGTAATGCTATATTAGGCTGTTCACCTGCGCGTATCCTATCAATATCGACATTCAGTTCCGTAACAGAGCTGGATGCATCCGATCGAGTGATCAGCACATGTCCTGGATCAGCCATATTTGTCAAACCGCCAGCAATCGCAATAAGTGCTGTCAGGCTGTCTCCGGTAACAAACTCAAATTCTCCATTCTTTATTACGGCGCCGTAAACACCGACAAAATTCTTCTGAATATTGTTTGGGGGAACAATAATGACATCGCCGTCACGAAGAAGTGGATTACTGGTAGCATCTCCTGTTGCCATATATTTTGCTATATCTGCAACTGCTGTCGAACCATCTTTTCGAACGATCTTTATACTACGGGTGCTTGCCGATGAAATGATTTTTTGGACGATTTGGGAAGAGCTGATCTGCTGTTCCGAAAGGATATTCTTGGATTTATATACCTGTATATCATTCGCAATCGAAATAGCAGCATCGACACGATTTGTCGCCTGAACAATAATACTCTGTTCGTTTAGGACATATCCTTTTATAGACACAGTGAACGACCGCGGCTGAAAAAGAGTGAACGACGCGGAACCCGATAGGTATTTTTTCCGGATCTCAACCAAAACAAGTTTTTTAACTACTTCCAGCGACAATCCGCTGACTGCTACTTCGCTCACCGTGGGAATTACCACAGTGCCTTCGGGCGTCACCGGAACCTGAAAGTTCAGAGGAACTGAAGATAAAATCCCGACGGTAAATATATCACCGGGACCGACGATATATTCTTTTGGATCGACTGGACCATCCATCACCACTGACACCGATGATCCAGTGATCTGCGGTGTTCTAGAAGAAGATCGTGTTTCATCTTCTCGGTCTCGGCTCTGAGAAATGCAAAGCTGAAATACAGCAAGTGCAAATACCGCAACAAAGGTTTTCATTTTGAATTTCATTGTTGTCATGTCCGTTCTGAATATTGTGCCGCATAATATTTTTTATACTCCCCGCTAATTATCCGTTCCCACCACTGTGTGTTCGCAAGATACCATTGGACAGTTTTTTTGATCCCGGATTCGAATTGATATGCCGGCACCCACCCCAATTCGTTTTTGATCTTCGTTGCGTCGATTGCATACCGGCGGTCATGACCGGGACGATCTTTAACATAGGTGATGAGCGATTCAGGTTTACCAACTTCCTTCAGCACCAGTTTGACAATATCGATATTTTTCCATTCGTTGTGGCCGCCGATATTGTAAACATCCCCAAGCGTGCCGCCGTGAAGCACGGCACTGATTGCGGAACAATGATCTTCCACATACAGCCAATCGCGAACATTCAAACCATCTCCATACACCGGAAGCGGTTTGTCATTCATGGCATTGGCGATCATTAACGGAATTAGTTTTTCAGGAAATTGATACGGCCCGTAATTATTGGAACACCTGGTGACGACGGCGGGAAATCCGAAGGTATGTTGGTACGCAAGCACCAGCAGATCGGATGATGCTTTGCTGGCAGAATATGGACTGTTAGGATGCATGGGCGTTTCTTCGGTAAAATATCCCGTCGCACCGAGCGATCCATACACTTCGTCCGTTGAGACATGGAGAAACCGTTCTATGCCGAACTCGCGAGAAACATCTAGCAATACCTGCGTCCCAACCACATTGGTCTGCACAAACACAGCCGGACCGGTAATGCTTCTGTCCACATGGGATTCTGCAGCAAAATGCACGACCGTATCGATGGCATGTTGACGAAAGACTGCCGATACCTGTTCTTTCGAACAAATATCTCCTTTCACAAAGAGATAATTGGAATGTTGCTCGATGGTCGTGAGATTCTCCAGATTCCCTGCATACGTCAGTGAATCGAAGTTTACAATTTTGTAGTCAGGATATTTGTTCAGCATGAACTGGACAAAATTACTGCCAATAAATCCGGCACCGCCGGTCACGAGAATGTTTTTCATGAAACCTGCTAAAATTTGAATGTATTTAAGAATTTAAGGAAAAACGGCAGGATTTCCAAAGAATATCCTGCTTCATGAGAGTGATGATAAACAGCGGGTACCAAAAACGAGGCGTTGAAAATCCTTTATTGTTATTGATAATTTACATTTTTTCAGGACAAGAAACACTCAAAATTTTGCAACCGTTAGCGATAACGATTTTGGTCATTAAACAAACAGCTAAACGCGCTTGCATCAGAGTTTTATCATCTGCAATCACACGATGCTCGTGATAGAAACGGTGGAATGTTTCCGCTACTTCGCGAAGATACGTGGTAAGACGATGCGGTTCAAACGCCTGAGCACAACTTTGAACGAGTTCAGGAAATTCCAGCAGTTTCTTCAACAGATCGATCTCTTCCTTTTCCTTGATCAACGAAAAATCGGTCGTCGACAACATCCCGGCAAGGTCGCGAACATTGAACTCTTCAGATTCCGCATGACGCAGAATGCTGGCAATGCGCGCATGAGCATACTGGAGATAATAGACCGGGTTCTTGTCTGATTGTTCTTTCGCCAGTGCAACATCGAACTCGAGATGGGTGCCGACGCTGCGCATCACAAAGAAATATGCTACCGCATCCACACCGACTTCATCGATCAGATCATCAAGCGTATAGGTCTTTGCATTGCGCTTGGACATTTTCACTATCTCTTCACCATTCACGAAAGAAACCATTTGATGGATGATCACTTTCACATCCTTGGTCTCATAGCCTAATGCCTGCACTCCATTCAGCACATCCGGGATTGTTGCAATATGGTCAGCACCGAAAATATCGACGATCAATTCGAATCCGCGTCGGAATTTTTCCCTGTGATATGCGATATCCGGCAAACGATATGTCGGTTCTCCGGTACTTTTTACAATCACACGATCCTTGTCCGCGCCAAATTTCGTCGCTCGAAACCACACCGCACCTTCACTGTCATACGCAAGATCTTTTTTCTTGAATTCTTCGATCACTTCGTTAATCTTGCCGGATGTATAGAGAGAATCTTCATTGAAGAAGACATCATGTTTCACACTGAGTCTGGCCAGTGTCTCTTTAATCTTGGAAAAACACCATGCTTCACCGAATGTCTTGAAATATGACCGTTCAGCATCCGTATCCCGCAGAGAATCCCCTTTCAACGAAATGATCTCTTTTGCAATCTCAATGATATAATCCCCTTTGTACCCTTCTTCGGGAAAAGGATATTCATCGCCGAGTTCCTGACGGTACCGTGCATAGATGCTCTCCGCCAGCGTCCGCATCTGATTGCCGGCATTGTTAAAATAATACTCCCGGGTAACATTGTGGCCGGTCCATTCTAAAAGATTACCGATCACTTGTCCAAGCAGCACCTGCCGTCCATGTCCAGCGTGCAGTAATCCGGTAGGATTCGCACTCACCCATTCCAGATTCGTTTTCTTCCCATTGCCGGCATTGGATCTGCCGAAGCGTTGTCCCTGTTGAAGGATCTTTTTTGCACTTTCGACGACATAGTTTTGTGAGAAGCGAAAATTAATGAATCCCGGTCCTGCAATCTCAACGGATGCAAGGAAGGAATCATCGATCTTCAGTTTTTCCACGATGGACTGCGCCACCTGCCGGGGCGGTTTGCCGACGGCTTTCGCGAGCATCAAAGCCACATTGGTCGTCAGGTCTCCATGGGTTTCAACTTTCGGTGTATCAAAAACAACATCCATTGCGGGATACTGCAGGTCGGACAAAATTGTGGTGAGCTGTGCTTGCAGCTGAGCTTTCATTATTTCGATCTCTTTTTCGGAACAGATTTCTTTTTCGTGGTTTTTGCACTTTCTGATTTTTTCCGGGTGCGCGCCGGCGCCCCGATCATCGGAGGTTCATCGTGTACATATTCAAATTTTGCATCGCCCCAGAGTTTTTCAATATTATAAAATTCGCGCGTCTCCTTGTGGAATACGTGAGCGACAACATCGATAAAATCCAACAAAACCCAGCGTCCCTCGCTGTATCCCTCCTTCCGTACGGTGGTTTCGCCACGCTCCGTTGCTTCATGCTTGATGGCATCCGCCACGGCACGGGCTTGTGTATCGGAATCGACCGAACAGAGGACAAAATAATCGGTCATTGTCGTTACTTTTCGAAGGTCGAGGATTGTAATATCAAATCCCTTTTTACTGAGTGCAGCCTGTGCTACGAGTTTCGCAAGATTTTTTGAGGTCACATTATTCCTTTATTTCCACGGTGTTAATGATTGATAATCTTTTCCGATAACGACAGATGCCGAAACCATCTGATCGTTGCTGAATTGCTGGACGACATTATTCCTCGCGATACCGAGCGCTCCGGCTAGGCGGATGGCTTCCGTCATCTTTCCGCTCCGGTCAATAACAATGGAATGCTCCACATCGAACGTCCGATAGTTTCCCATCTCCACCACATCATATCCGGATCTTCTGCAGAATGTCGTCATGACACTTCCGACACCGTTTACGCCGCAGCCGTTCAACACATTAATCTGCAGCGGAACATGAGTGGTATCATTAACAGCGGCAGCAACTGGTTCGGAAGACGGACGATCCAGCGAGAAGATTCCATAAAGCTGCATACCATTAAAAGCGATCAACAGTACAATGGCAATATTCAGCAACAGACGTTTATGGGTAGCAGGTTTCATGATGTATAAAAAAATAACCGAGAAGGCCATCCGGCATCTCGGTTATTCACATTCTAAAAATTTTGTTCGCAAGGTGAAAAACGGTCATTCCCCGTAATAGTCCATACCCGAGAACATTCCGCCGAATGCACGATCATATCCGTAACGGAAATAAGAGAACGGCAGTTCACGGTACTGCAATCTGATAAGCGTGTTCTCACTCGGCCGATAGTTTATTTCCGCCCGACTGACGAAAGCTCTGCTGAATTGATTTTGCAGCCGGTACTCAAACGTGCTGTACGGAGAATTCTGCAGACTCAGGTCAACTCGTGCATCAAGGTTTGGAAGAAATTGATATACCATCGTATTGGTGTAACGCTGTAAGGCAATCCCTTGTCCGCCGGACATTGAATAACTGGCGGAATATGAATGCTGCATTTGAAAATTGTTCGGATTGAAGAAATTGAACCAGTCACCGGCCGTTTGCGGCTGAATAAATGAATCCGCAACTTTTGGCTGTTCACCCGCTTTCGGCTTAAACTGCGCCGAAGCGAATACACAGCCGATCAACAGTGCTGTAATGAATATTTTCTTCATAAAATTACCGGTTTTCTACTTCAAATTAGGAAAAACTGCGTGCTTTGTCAATGATAGACTTCGTATGATCCCTATTTGTTCCGGGATTTCAACACATTTTCCGCTTCCTGCAGCTGCTCCACCGTATTCACTCCGCGGATCTCGTTCGCATCTTCCGCCATCATCGCAGCAACAACCAGCTTTTGTTTCCAGAAATGGGCAAAAACATCGGTCAGATAATATTCGTTTTGTGCATTGTGCGGATTGATATGCTGAAGTGCGGCAAACAGATGCGGAGTATCAAAAATGTATATACCGGAATTGATCTCATCGATTTTCCGTTGTTCATCCGTAGCGTCCTTCTGTTCCATGATCCCGAGAACGTAATTATTATCGCTCCGCAAAATCCTTCCGTAACCTGTCGGATCGTCCAGTTTGGCTGTCAGTATCGTTCCGGCTGCATTGTTCTCGTGATGGCAATCGATCAGTTTTTGAATTGTCTCTTTTCGTAACAGCGGTACATCTCCGGAAAGGACGATGACATCTCCTTCATAGTTCCGCAGAAATGGTTCCGCCTGCATCACTGCATGGCCGGTGCCGAGCTGCGGGTCCTGAACTGCAAATTCTACTGTCGGCACGACTTTCTTTAAATATGCCGCCACTGATTCTCGTTGGAATCCGATGACGGTGATGATGCGGTCGGAGCCAAGCGACTGCGCTGTTTCAACAACATGTTGCACCATCGGTTTACCCAACACTTCGAACATGACCTTCGCTTTTGTGGCATCCTTCATGCGGGTCCCTTTTCCCGCAGCCATGATAATGGTCGCAAATTTTGTCATGATACTGATTTCCTATTAGACTGTAAGAATACTATTATCTATCAATCGTGTCGTCCCAAACCGGACTGCGAGGGGAATTAAGACCATGTCCCCGCTCCGAAGCACCTGTTTCTTTTCTAATGTTTCCGCATCGACGACCTCAATATAATCGATCTGTGATGGATGCTTGGTGTTAATCAGTTGATCCATTGCACGGATTATTGCAGACGGATCCCGTTCACCTTTCGCGATCATCGATGAAGCCAGTTGTAAAGATTGGTAGAGTATTGTCGCATTGGTTCGCTGTTCCGCATTCAAATACACATTGCGAGAACTCATGGCAAGACCATCCTGTTCCCGTACAGTCGGAACGATCTCGATACGAAGAGGGAGATTCAGATCGTTCACCATTTTCCGGATAATGGAACTTTGTTGTGCATCTTTCTGTCCGAAATATGCCGTGTCCGGCTGGATGATATTGAAGAGTTTCAAAACAACTGTGGAGACCCCCTTGAAATGCGTCGGTCGAAACTTTCCCTCCAGCACTGAGGACAATCCTTCGATGGTGACAAACGATGAAAATCCTTTGGGATACATCTCCTCCGCCGTTGGAACAAAGATAATGTCGCATCCGTTTTTTTCTGCAAGCTCAGTGTCGCGGAGTATATCGCGCGGATATTTTTCAAGATCCTCGGTCGGAGCAAATTGTGTCGGGTTCACAAAGATAGAGACAACGACAATATCATGTTCCTGTTTTGCTTTGCGGATCAGCGATAAATGCCCTTCGTGCAGGTATCCCATTGTCGGGACCAGTCCGATGGATTTTTTTTCAAGTCGTGCGGAATGAAGGCGTGATTGGACTTCCGGAATGTTCGAGAGAGTGATCAATACTTCAGAGAATGAAAAAACATTATATAATTTTTTTGCCGAAACCGGATTGCATCAATTCCACCGCAAATTCAGCGGATTGATTGCGATTATCCAGAATCGGGTTGGCTTCAACTATTTCCAGCGAATGTAACCGGTTGTTTTCCGATAATGTTTCCATGATTAAATGTGCTTCTCGGTAATCGAGCCCACCCTTTACCGGCGTGCCGACACCGGGACATTCTTTCGGGTCCATTGCATCAAGATCGAAGCTCACATGGATGAAATCCACGTCCTTCAATTTCCGCAGCGCTTTGGTGATGACAACGGCCATACCGTGCTTATCGATATCCTCCATTGTAAAAATAGAGATATTATTCTTCCGGATTGCCGCCTTTTCTCCTGCATCCAGATCACGTATGGCGATCATCACAAGATTTTTTGGATCAAGCTTCTGCATATCTCCGCCAATGGATGTCAGTTCCAGTGCACCGAGTCCGATTGATGCAGCCAGAGGCATGCCGTGAATATTACCAGAGGGGGATGTGACATCCGTATTCATATCGCCGTGAGCATCCACCCAAATGACACCCAGTTTTTTGTTCTTCTTCCGGCAATAGTTGGAAACGCCGGCGATTGTTCCGATGGCGATGGAATGGTCGCCGCCGAGGATAAGTGGGAATCCATCATTTTCCAGGATCTTCTCCGTTTTTGCGGCCAGCAGAGTACAGGCGCGGACAATTTCCGGAAGATACTTCAAGCGGGGATTCTTTACTTTTTGCTGCTCAGGGATCTTTGTGGAAATGTCCCCTTCTTCGATTACGGTATGACCGAGTGATTGCAGTTTTTCTGAAACACCGGCGATGCGGATGGCGGATGGCCCCATATCAACACCGCGGCGGCCGGCACCGAGGTCCATGGGAACACCGAGCAGATGGATATTCATATTATTTGTGATGTACCATGCCGAGAAGATTGGCGATGGTTGATTTTAGGTCTTTTCTGTGAACAATGAGGTCGACAAAACCCTTTTCTTGAACAAATTCAGCCCGTTGAAATCCTTCCGGAAGATCTTTCCCGATGGTTTGCTTGATTACCCTGGGACCGGCAAATCCAATAAGAGCATTCGGTTCTGCCACGTTAATATCACCAAGCATTGCAAAACTTGCGGTCACTCCCCCCGTGGTAGGATCAGTCATGAGGGAAATGTACGGCAAACCGGCGTCGGACAACTGGGCGAGTTTAACGCTGGTTTTCGCCATCTGCATTAAGGAATAGGCAGCTTCCATCATTCGAGCACCGCCGCTGGCGGAGATGATGATGAGCGGAGCTTTCAGTTTCATTGCTTTGTCGATAGCTCGGTTGATTTTCTCGCCGACAACGCTACCCATGCTTCCGCCGATGAATCCGAAATCCATACAGGCGATGACTACTTCCTTTTTGTTCATCTTTCCGGTACCGTACCGCAACGCATCGCTCAATCCGGTTTTTTTGATTGTCTCCTTGATACGATCCTTATATTTTTTCGTATCAACGAAATTCAAAGGATCTTTCGAGGTCATCTTGGCATCGTATTCCTTGAATGTGCCTTCATCAAACAGGATGGAAAAGTATTCAGCACTGCCGATGCGGAAATGATGGGAACATTTCGAACAAACCCAGAGGTTCTGTTCCAGCGCCCCTTTATGGATGATTTCGCCGCACGATGAACACTTCTTCCACATCCCTTCGGGCATATCTTTTTTCTGATTGTCTGAAGCTATATTTTCTGTCGAACGTCGGAACCAGGACATATGTACCTTTCTTGTGCGTGATAGGACAAAATATCTATCATTCACCTCTATTTCAATGAAAATTTCGCCGGAAACGACCGTTGAAGGATTTATATTTTTGGTTTCGGCAAAGTTGCAACAAAATCGCGTAAATACAGCGGTTCCAGTGTTGCGAATTCCTTAACGAGAAATTCTTTCTTTTTCATCTCGGACAATAATCCGACAGCCGCCGCCGTGATACTCGGCTGTGTGATGACTGCACCTGTTTGTTCTGCTTCCGCTGCGATCCCGGTTTTAAATGTGATCGAAAAATCTTTTTGCCGTACCGCTGACCCATGCTCGAGTGAATAGATAGAATAGTACGCTTCATCTCTTTTGGCGTCGATCATGGCGCAGAACATACCGTTCGCTGATGATCCTTGCTCCATTCGATACGCTTCGGCAATGCCGTCCAATGTGGGAACTGCTATCAAAGGAATGTTCAATGCGAGCGCCAATCCTTTTGCCGTACTCAATCCAATACGTAAGCCGGTGAATGAACCAGGACCGATAGAAACGGCCACTGCATCCAATTGTTCTTTGCTGCATTTTGATTCGGTCAGAACCTCATTAATCAGCGTCATGAGCCGTTCTGAATGGATATTCTTTTCCTGCACCGAACGTACGCTCAACACCGTTTGCTGATGAACGACAGCAGTGCTGCAAACTTCGGTTGCTGTTTCTATTGCGAGGATCATCGTTGTTCAATAGTAATGATTCGATCTGTTTCGGTTTCTCCCAGCAGACACTGTACATCAATTCGATGTTCGGGCAGGCGCGGAAGGATCATATCCGCCCATTCCAGTACACACACACCGTCGCCGAAAATATATTCTTCAAATCCGATATCTTCCAACTCTGCAATGGACCGTATTCGATAGAAGTCAAAATGAAATAAAGGAAGCCGCCCATCCCGATGTTCATTCACGATAGTGAATGTGGGACTGGCAACAATCTCTTTCACTCCCAATCCCCGGGAGATCCCTTTTGCAAACCTCGTCTTACCACTGCCCAGATCTCCAAACAATGCCACGACGGAACCGGCGTTGAGCATTTGTGCGAGAGCTACGCCGGCAGCAATGGTCTCTTCTTCGTTATGGGTGACGAACCGTTCCATTATGACCGCGGTTCCATCGTGATAACCGGCAGGATCATTTCTTCCATCGAGATGCCTCCGTGCTGAAAACTGTCGCGGTACTGGTTCAGATATTTATGATAGTCCGTCGGGTAGACGAAATAGTAATCCTCTTTTGCGACGATGTAGTTGGTGGTGACAGCGCGCTGGGGCAGTTTAAAATCCTTCGGATTCTTCAGATAGACGGATTGTTTGTCATCGGACTTCAGATTCCTGCCGAATTTGTATCGCAAGTTTGTCGATGCTTCCTTGTCGCCGATCACTTTTGAACCGCGCATGCACCGCACGCTTCCATGATCTGTGGTGATGATGATCTTCACGTCTTTCCTTCCAGCGAGCGTTTGCAACATGCCGTACAGTGAAGAATGTTTGAACCAGGTGTTGGTCAACGAACGATACGCCGATTCGTCCGGAGCGATCTCCTTCAAAATAGGATCGTCGGACCGGCCGTGCGCAAGCATGTCTACGAAATTCACCACGATCGCGGTCAGTTTATTCTGCGTATACGAAACAATATTGGATTGAATCTGCCTTCCGAATTCGGTATCCAGGATTTTTACGTATTTCGGCTCGGGTTTCAAGCTCACCCGTTTCCGTTCGAGCAGCTTCATCAGCAATTCTTTTTCATATTTGTTATGACTTGATTCGCTGTCATCTTCTCCCTGCCACAAATCCGGGAATCGCTGTTCGAGTTCCAACGGGAATAATCCACTGAAGATTGCATTGCGGGAATACGGAGTTGCGGTCGGAAGAATGGAGAAGTAATATTCTTTCCGGATGGTATAAAGATCACGGAGATATTCCTCCATCACCAGCCACTGGTCAAGACGCATGCAGTCAATCACAAACAAGAAGACGGATGTTTTCTCATCCAAATTCGGGATAACGTATTTTTCAACGATCTCAGTCGAAAGGACGGGACGGTTCTCTTTTTGATTGATCCAGGTCTGATAATTTTTTTCGACATATTTGGAAAATTCGGCATTGCTTTCGCGTCGCTGGTCCGCAAGCATTTTTTGCAAGCCGAGCTGCGGGTGTTTATCAAGTTCCATTTCCCAATTGACGACTTTCAAATACAGTTCAATCCATTCCGTATAGTCCAACGGTGAAAGCAGCATGCGGGAAATTGATGAAAATTCAAGCGTATAATCCCGGGAGACCTGTTCGCTCTGAAGTTTTTTCCCTTCCAGGAATTTCTTGCACACCAGCAGGATCTGGCTTGGATTGACGGGTTTTGTCAGATAATCGGAGATTTTGCTGCCGATCGCCTCTTCCATAAGTGATTCGGCTTCATTTTTTGTGATCATCACGACAGGTAGGGACGGCGCGATCTCTTTGACCTCCGCCAATGTTTCCAACCCGCCTTTACCTGGCATCATTTCATCAAGGAACATCAGATCGAACTTCTTCGTTGTGACCAGCACAATAGCGTCATCCCCGTTGGTTGCCGTTTCAACAGTGTACCCTTTCTCCCGAAGCAGCACGACATGCGCGCGGAGCAGTTCGATTTCATCGTCCACCCAGAGAATGCTTCCTTTATTATGGTCCATGTCCGCCTTCTTTCCGATCGTTATTGAATTGCGATGTGCACATCCAGGCCGCCTTCATTCGTGGAGGAACCGGGGATCTTCGATCCTCCTTCGTCCGGTGCGATTTTGGTATAGCGGTAGAACAACGATGCCGTTACGCGGGAACTGAGCACATACCGAACACGCGGTTCCATCTGCGTGCGTGTCGATCCTTCGCCCGGTGTTCCTTTGGTATTGAACGTTTTTCCCTTCACATCGAATGTCGTTCTCGAGTTCTTTGCAACACTGTATGAAAAACTAATATCGATATCGTTTTGCAGACTGATACCGAAGAGCGGGATCTCGAAACCGCTTTTCGAGAAACTGGCGGTGACGGAAAGATCATTCCCGACGGTCTCGACGATGTTCTTCGTTGATGGCGCCAGGTCATACGAGACATTGGAGCCATAGCGCACATTCCCGCTCATAGTACCTTTCAATATTTCTTTGAATGAAATGCTCATACCAGCGAGCGGCGAGAATGCATAGGTGATACGCTGCGATTCGATGACGTCCCCTCCGCTGGCGCTCCCTTTGAATACTTTCGAATAGCTGGAAGTGTACGCATGATCCAGACTGACGCGGGTGGCGAAACTCTTGAACAGACTCATTTCTTCAAGCCCATCCCACCGAAGCGAATAATTGACACGAGGCAGGTATTCTCCGAAGACCTTTTTCAGGATCGGCAAAGTTTCAAACCCCTCTTCAAACGCCTGCGCGAGTTTTTGGTCTTGCCCGGGTGTTTCATTCGTCGGAACAGCCTCCGAATATTTCTTCGCGACCTGTCCGATCCCGTTCTTGAACATGGAAAAGATGAATGTCGGCGGCAGCGTAAGGAACGAACGTTCGATTGATCCGCCGGTGGCGGTGTTGATAATCGTCGTCCGGCCGGTTGCGGAATCCACTCTGATCGTCTGGGTGCGGGAATAATTCCAGCCGAGATTCCAGTTCAAATCGATGCGCGCGCCTTTCCACAATTCTCTTCCGGTGCGGAAGGAGAGTTTATTCGTCTGCGTAAATCCGTCGCTTCCGTTCATGCCGCGTGCGCGAATCTGCTTGTCAGCATCGGTGGCAAATCCGACAAACGGGAACTGCGATTTCAAGAAGACATCCGTGATATTCGCGCCTGGGACAGCGACCAGGCCGAGTTGATATGCGCGGGACGGGCCGTAATCATTTTCCGAATGCTGGACGAACGGTGCGCGTCCGAAGAAGTTCGCAAATCCGGGCCTGCCCGGAACTCCGCCGTTGTTCGCAGAATTCGTCTGCGTGAACGTAACGTTGATCTTATCGTAATCCAGGAACGGTGTTTTGATCAGAATGCGGGCGATACCGGATAATCCTTCACCTTTTGATGCTGGTGCGGCGGGTTTCGAAGTATCTTGCACTGCAATTGCCGGTTTCTGATCGCCTGCATCCTCATTGGATTGCTCTTCATCTTCTTCATCACGATCGCCTCTACCGCGGGGTGCCGCAGGCTTCGGTTGAGTTGCAGCGTCATCTGTTTTTACGGAAGGCCACCAGGTTTCAACGAACGACTTTAAACTTACATCCGTTGAAAGGGAGATATTGTTCGACCAGCCGGTTGAGATACCGAGATCTTTCTGTTGCAAACTATTCTGCCATCGGTATCCGACATTGTAACGAGCAGACAGCGACAGATATTTTGCCAAACTCGTCGGCACTCTGGGCCTCGTATTAACAGAAACAGATTGACTGTACGAATTATCATACCCGAAACTTACCAGACGGTCCTGCAAAAACATTTGGTTCATAATCTGCCGGAAGTCTCTCTGCCGTCCATATGGATCCAATTCCAGATGCACCATCGAACTCCCGATATCCAGCGAATAATCTCCGGAAAGATTGATCAGTCCATTCTCTGTTAATTTCCAGCTGAACGACATATTCCTGGATGCTGCGAGACTGCGGATCGGCTCGGTGTCCTTCACCTGTTTCCGCAGCCGTTCATTGGAACGGGAACGGGACAATGAAAGGCCGGTGCTGAAATTCGTAATAGGATTGTAATAGAGTTGAAAATCGCGAAAATCATCCAGCAAGGGAAGTTTTCCAAAGAACTGAAGCGGTTGAATGTAATTGTCCGGAGCAAATGCGTACGTATATCCAAGTCGTGAACTCCACTGCCATGAGGTTTGCGATAATTTCGTCGGATTTCTCAGCGATGATGTTGTATAACTGAACGTGTAGGTGAGACGATTGAAGATGTCCCGGAAAAACCAGTGATCGGACAGCACTGTGATCTTAAAACCGGGGAACGCATAGGTGTCCGTTGTCGAAAGTGATTGTACTTCGGAGAGAATTCGGTCTCTTTCCTCTTCCCCTTTTTGGACACCCGCTTTTTGTTCAACGATCGCCTGCTGTTGTTCGGCCGCTTTGGTTACCAGAATGTCCGAGCTCGGAAGATATTGCGGAGAAGAGACCTGTTCCGAATGAGAATAACTGAACGGAAGCACCGTGCCGGTCCAATCCTGAGGGAGAAACTTTTCAAATGCGAACGAAGACGAAAGATTCCAACTTTTGTTCGTCACACGGCTGCCGAATCGTGTTTCCAGACTGTGAAAATTCGGATCGACCTGCGTATAATTGAACGCAACAGAACCGAAGTCCGCAAGTTTTACCGATGTGCTCACGGAGTATGCCCATCCCGGTGTATCATCCACATCCGAAAGACGAAGTTCGTTCGCCCAGACCTGTCCGGTCACATCTGTTTCCGTTCCGGTGATATCCGGATTCTCAACGCCGATGGAGATGAACGTGATCCGGGTCAGCGTCGGTTCACCCAATACGGCATAGGTGGAACCTGCCGGTCCGTTCGCCGCAGGTATCACCACCCGGACTGTTGTCGAATCGCGCCCCTGCTTAATCCTGGTAAGATCCGCAAAATTGATATTTACATTATTTCGTTGATCCCACGTCGGAAATACCGGTGCTTTATATTCATAGTAGTTCAAACTGTCCGATCCAAACCGGATGAACATCCGTACGGTCGGTTTCGCGGGATCGGCGCTGAAATGGTCGTCGCCGTGCACGAACATTTTCATCTGACGGTAACTGAATACATCCAGCGGACGATAGGAATATTTCTTAATTGCTTCGCGTGTTTCGCCATCTTTTAATCCGAAAATATTCAGCGCAAGGGATTGTTCGTTGCCGTACACCTGTTCATCCGGTTTGGTCCTGTCCCGTTCCCGGAACACGCCCGGCGGCGATACATATCCCTGCAAAGAGTTATCTTCGATATTGACGACCGATACTTTGAAGGACGGATCGTTCTTCTTTGCTTCTTCCCATTGGTTGCCAATCAGGTTGAATTCCACGAATTGCATTTCAAATTCTTCGGTGTGTCCGGTAAACCACAGCCGGGCAAACTGGATATTCGACTGGTCCGGATTTCCGATTTTGAATTTGAATGCGTTGATGGGAATGCGGTATTGGAACCATCCGTTGGAACCGCCGCCGATTTTCAACGGATTTGCGCTCGTCGTATCCAGATTCAGTTCATAGGTAAAATAATCGTTTGCTTTGTCCACGTTGCTGTTTCGGTTTAAGTCCTCCGAATCCGGAAACCGACCGATCTCACTCGTGCTGTTCCGCTCCGTTTGATTGATGAATCGGAAATCTGGCGGGCTGTAGACATAATTATCCCCGGACGGATCGCCTTCGATTTCCGGAAAGAGTGCTTTGTTTGCCTCTATGAAATCCTTATACGCAGCCTGTTCTTCACTATCAAAAAATCCGTCCAATCCGGTATCTTCTTCGCTGGGATTGAGGATATCGTTCTTGAAACGCCCCTTATCCTCAGTATTCGATTCACCATTAGGAATAACATCTTCACTGATGGAACCGAGATCGATGTACACTTTCCTTGTCGTATCAATCGGTCCTTTTACCACACGCACCCAGATTTCAATGAAACCTACATTCTCGTTGATCAGATTGATAGCGCTGGTGGAGAGAAGTTTTTGCACACCTCCCCAGTTCTTCCATGGTTCGGTCAGCAGTGTTTGCTGCAGATCGAGCGAATAGTTGAACGGCCCGCGGTTCTTCGGATTGTAATCAAGTGTCAGCACCGGGATCCGTTCCTGACCGCGGCCAACCTGTTTTATCGATTTCCCTTCCGCATCAACGCCATAGATAAAATCAATCGGTACTTGTTCGATAGGATTATACCAAAATGTCTTCGCCTTCGATTTTATTTTCTGTGTATCGAGTACCGGTTTGGAGAGGAAAGCATCCACATTATATTGGAACGCCGGCGGGCTCATTTCATGCCATTGACCATAACTCACACCGAGAGGAATGATGCGTTTCGCCCCTTCAAAATCGTCGATATATGCGATACCGCTTCCGTTGTCATCCGAAATAGTGCTTTTTTTCGTGTTCGGATCGGGATTCATATACGCCGCTTCGCCGCGCAGTGTAAATTCAGATTTTGCTTTCGTGTCGATGAACGGCAATGCGTCGATCGCTTTTGTTAAAAAGGCAAGTTCGCCGGATGTCTGACCGTCGAATCCATAAATGGAGTTGTTCGATGGTTCTTCGTTCAACCGCACCTTATCGCTCAACACTTGTTGATCGAGATTCATCATCGTAAACCCGAATTTCGTTTTCTCCGAAACATCCACTTCACCGCGCATTCCCAGAAGTGTTTTCGACGCTAGCTGAAACAGATCGTTCTGTTCAAATTTCACCTGCAAACTGGCTCCGGGAACCAATGCTTCCTGTTTCTTGATAATGACCTGACCGATAATGTAATCGACCGTATAATCGACATTGGCAACCAGCGGTTGGCCATTTAACAGCACTTCAACACTTCCTTCCACCACATTAAAACCGAGATTAATTGTATTCGAACTGGAAGCTGTTATCTGACCAGTGATGACAAATTTGTCCTTCAGGTTATTTTGTTGCGCAGCGGTACTGGTTGTATCATACAGATCGTTATACAGATATTTTTCGATCGTCGAATCCTGCAGCGGCGGCTGAATGGCCTTCAATGCATCCCGAAGTCCGTCTGTGAACGGTTTCAGCGTTGGGAAAATAATTTCTCCCCTTTCCTGATCGATGGTGATGCCGGGATTGAAGTCGAATTTACCGTCGGCACCCGGGCTTCCGCTTTCGTTCAGATTGTCCAGACCGAACAGCGTGATAATTTTGGTAGAGCCGATGACATCCAGCGGTTCCTGGCCCGATTCTTTGTATCGGATATCAAGTGTAAATCCTTCCCGGTCAACCTTGCGGCCGCCGAGCGGATAGATATTCTTCAGCATCATCGAAAACGGGATGCTGTCCGTTGGCAGGATGTAATTGAGCGGTTTGACGAGTTTCAAGACAAGAATGGAATCCTGCTCCGGTTCATATTTTGTCATTGTCCCGTAGAGGAAGTCATCGTCATTACCAAATCCATTCTCCACCCGGTATGCAATTGCTATTGCTTGACCGTCCTGCACGGAACGGTTCATCGTAATATATCCTGCTTCACGATTAATGCGGTAATCCTTCACCGGCTCAAGCTTGTCCCAATTTCCGGCGACGATACCTTGTTCTGTGTTCGTAGAAATGGTTGTGGCACGAAGAGTTTTGTACGTGGTCGTATCACCGAGTGCAACTGCCTGAAGGGTAAAATATGCATTTCCTTTTTGCATTTTCTCATTGGCGGCACCAAGATGGTACAGCCAGACCTCATATTCGTTCTCCTTGATCTGCAGATCCGGACGGGTAAGTGTTCTGGTTTTGATGTACGGTTCGAACACGGAGAGGTACGCCGTATCCACGAAAAAATGATCTTTGGAATATTCCCACGCCCGTTTTTCAAAATCGATTTTCTGTGCACCGCCGGTAATGCTCTTTTCCTGGATTTGACCCTTCTTCTGCGACGCTATCGCCGTCAGTTTCAGCGGGCCGACTTGAAACGCCGCTTTGATACCGAACAAAGCAGAACTGCTGGAGACGAAGCTGGATGTCGTTGCAAGAGAAACGTTACCAGCTTCCACGCTTTGCACGATTTCATCTTCGTATCCCGTGTATTTGATCTTCAGTTGATTTTCATATTCAAACGTTCGTTGTGTATTCCAGTCCGCCAGGATATTCAGTTTGTCGCCGATGGTTCCGCTCACGTTAATCTGCACTTCTTGTGCAAAATCCGGTTCGTTGCGCGAGTTACCGTATGCGCTGAGAGTCTGTTGGTCTGTTGTGGTGTTTCGGAATGCCGCACGAATATCCACTGCTCCGGAAATACTCAAATTGATCCTGGGTGGACCAAAGATGGAAAAGACAGGATTTGCCGGCACCGGAATGTCGATCTTCGTGAATGTGCCGAGGAGCTCTCCAAGATCATCGCGTTTCTTGCTTGCTTTTGCGGATTCTTCCTTATCGATCATATCCTCGAAATTCTTCGAGAAATCTGACTGCACCCGCTGATTGATATATTCTTCAAGCGGCATTTTAATCGGCAACTTGATATCCTTGCCGTACACCACTTGACGGATAATCACAAACTTCCCGGTGGAATCCAACTGTACGAGGTTCGTGACAAATCCCGGCATTTTAAGATAGAATGGATTTGAAGATCCGGCGGTTGCCGGCGCCGTCCGGGAATCCTCTCGGCGGTATGTTAATTGCTCCAGATACGTGGAATCCTTCAACACGTACACAGGTACGGCCGTTGAATCCTGCAGCACGCCGGTAGAATCAACAAGGACCGAATCCTGCATGCCGGCAAAGTGATACCGCGGATCGACAGATGCAGCTCCGACATGGGCAGAAGGCAGGCCGAGAATAAATAATAATGCGCCGGCTGTCGTCAAGCCCGTTAAGAATACATTACGTACGGATGGCACAGTCAAAGTGTAAGGTCGGGAACGTGTGAATTGTGAAAACAATCAATGCGCCTGAACGCTGTTAAACATACGGTATCAAATCTGCGATTGATCGTTCTCCTGCGATGAAGATTTAACGTGGAAACTCATTTTGTTGCTCATAGAAAGTAGAGAAATCTTCCGAAACATTCAAGTTCTACTCTGTCTCAGACCGGTCCAGCAGTTTCTGATCGATGGATTTGGTAGTTTTCGCACCAAGGGTCTTTAACGTCTCGATGGAACGGACGATATTCCCTTTCCCTTCATATAATTTCGACATTGCATCTTTATAACTGTCTTTGGATTTATCGATTTGCTGCCCGACTGTTTTTAAGTCCTCGATGAATCCTACAAATTTATCGTAGAGTGCGCCGCTTCGTTGCGCAATATCAATGGCATTTCGTGTTTGCTTTTCCTGTTTCCAGATGGAGGAAATAGTCAACAGTGTTGCCAACAGTGTGGAAGGACTGACAATCACGATCTTCTTGTCCCATGCGAGATTGAACAATTCCTTGTCCGCCTGAACAGCAATTCCGAAGGATGCTTCAATCGGAACGAACATCAGCACCAGTTCGGGCGAATTCAGATTCTCGGCGGTCTGGTAGTTTTTCTCTCCCAACAATTTCAAATGATTCTTGAGCGAGGAAACATGTTCTTTCGTATAGCGATCCCGTTCTTCATCCGTGTTTGCGCTTATCAATGCTTCATACGCCGTCAGCGACACCTTCGAATCAATGATGATATGTTTATTGTCCGGCAGGAAGACGACCACATCCGGACGAATGGTCTCTCCGTCCATATTCTTCGTCGAGACCTGAATCTTATACTCCCTTTCCTTCTCCAGTCCTGATCGCTCCAGAATCTTTTCCAGGATGAATTCGCCCCAGTTCCCCTGAAATTTGGTATCCCCCTTCAGCGCCCTGGTAAGATTATTTGCATCTTCGCTGATGCGAGTATTCAAATCAGAAAGCCGTTTGACTTCGTCCTTTAAACTTAAGGTGTCGCGCGATTCTTTTTCATACGTTGTCTCAACCTGTTTTTTGAACTCTTCGATCCGTTCTTTTAACGGCGTCAATATCGAATCCAGGGAGGAACGATTATGTTCTGTGAATGACCTGCTCTTTTCTTCAAGAATGGTGTTCGCAATGTTTTTGAATTCCGACATCAGTTTTTCGTTGATTCGTTCAAGTTCGGACTTTTGCTCCCCGATTCTCGATGCGAGATTTTTATTTTCTGTCTGTGCTTCCGACAATTGCCTGGTCAGCTGAAGCGAAGTGCTCCGTTCCTGTTCCATCTGATCTTTCGCTTCGGTCAGCAGCTGTTCAAGCCGGTTCTTCGCTTCCTGCAGCCCTGCAGATTCCACCCGTAAACGGTTGTTTTCAGATTGCGAAGCATCGTATTGTTCAGCAGTGAACGGCAGCGGAGTCTGGAATATCGATTTGGCGATGAACCAAACAGCAGCAGCGCCGATGAGAATTCCGATAAGAAGAAAAATTATATCCATAAAAGATTTTAAAACGGTTTCGTAATGAAAATATATACAACAATAGTAAGAATCGAATACATCATGACCCGTGCATAGAACATACTCCAATTTTTTATGCGATTCCAGATGTACGATACCGCGATCGTGGCTGCGATCAGTGCGACGGTCATCAACGCTACTTCGGGAACTGTTCGGGTCTTTCCGATCATGAAGGCTAAACTTTTATTGTCCCAGAACATTCCATAGATCGCCAGTAAGTGTCCTGCATACGCAACAAGAGATTCAGAACCAACGACACTCACCATCGATCTGCCGGATGCGGCTGTTTTTTCCCAGAACCACAGGGTCGACAGGAGGATTATAACGATGCCAAGACGGATAAAGAAGAATCCCGGGCTGGCGCGCCAAAAATTATGTTCCGGAAATACCGACACCGGCAGATGATCGGCAGCGATGGAGACGATGATCAGTATGATCCCCGTTATGAAAAATCGGTAAAAGATCGTTTGTTCACCCAGGCGTTCTTTCCACCATACGAGAAGCTGCGAAGCCAGTCCTCCGCATAAAACGAATCCCATCCACGGAAAGAGAGGAAATTGCGACCGATGCGCAGCGCTCAAATAATTTGCAATTGGTTCGGGCAGCACGTGGTCGATATTCCGGTCGTACATCCACGGCGATCCGCCGATGATCACGGCTGCAAGCAGCGCCACGGCAACAAAGTATCTCTTTGGGGTACGCGTTACCAGCACCAGCAGCAACAGAGTCATCAGTGAAATGGCAATTGCATGGAGCACATCCACTTTCCAGAAGACAGCCCATTCCGCTGCAGGTATATTCATCAGTTTCGTAAGCGAAAAGTACGGCAGATGAAGCGCATAACCAACCGCCAGCACCTGCGTGATCCTTCCGAGCTGTTTCCAAAAGACCGGAGAGTGCGACAAATAATCGTTCCACTTTCGCTGTGCAATAAGCACAAAGGAATAGCCAGCGATGAATAGGAATGACGGGGCGACCAACCCATTGATAAAATTCAGCACCTTGAACCACGCGTCGTCTTTAATCGCCGGGATCAAAAATGCATTGAACACGTGGACTTCAATCATGACGATCACAGCCCAGCCACGGAGAAGATCGATATAGACAAATCGGGATTTTTGTTTTTCCATTAATACGGCCGGATGAGGAACAGAATGATAAATGTCATTGCAACCATAATCCGGGCGGCCATAGCAATCCGGGGAAATTGTTTCTTCATCCGGTACCAGCCGAACGTGAACGATGCAATGCCGAAAAAGATGATAATGAACGCTGCCAGTGCTTCCATAACAGAGAGGGTCGGCAGGATGAGGTGCTGTAATCCTTTGTTCATTACCGAACCGTATAGGATGATGAGGTGGAGCACATAGATGAATAGCGATTCCCGTCCGATGATCTGGGGAATCTTCGATGTGATCTTGAAAGAATGTTCGGCAAAAAAGACCGCGCTTGTCACCAGCAGTACAAATCCTAACCGCGCGGCAATAATCAGCGGATTCACTTTCCAGACATCATGCAGCGGATACATATGCGTGGGCAGATTGATGACAATGATCGAAACGATCAGCATCACGATTCCGACAGAGACGGTGTTTTGCATCAACTGCACTGCATGATAATGTTCTTTCGCGTTCAAAAAGATCGAAGCGAAAATCACGCCGCACAGAATATACGCCGACCATGGGAACAGCGGGAACCACGAGTTGTTTCCGGCATTCAAATATGACGCCAGCCACAGCGGCAGAGAGTTGACGAGGTCAAGGCTCCAAATGATCGGAGAGAGGAAGATAATGATCGCTGCGGAAACAATTGTCCAACGGATGAATTTCTTCTCATCCTTCAGGATGAACACCGCCGATTGAAGAAGCAGCATGGTCACAGCGATGCAATGCAATGCATCCACCTGCAGCCATGTTGCAATTTCAGCGGAGGTGGCTTCCCGCACGATTTTCGTCAGTGAAAAGAACGGCAAATGAAGAGCATAACCTATCACGATGAGACCGATGAATTTGCCATACCGGCGGGCAACATGGCGTGTCGGTGCAGTGTGTTCCTCCCATTTCTTCATGGTAGAGATTCCAAACGCTACGCCGGAGGCGAACAAGAACATCGGTGCGATGAATCCATGGAAAAAATCATGCACAAAAAAGAGCAGATTGGAACGGAGTTCGAAATCCAGCAGTGCATCGAACGTATGCCCCTGTACCATAAAGACGACTGCCAGGAACCTCAGCAGGTCGATAAACAGATATCGTTGTTTGGAATGAAGCATACAGTAAGAAAAATAATTAGGTTGCTAATGTCATAAAGAAGTGGTCCCTTCGGGAAAGGGCATAATGAATTTTATTTGTCATTCCGAACGAAGACCCAAAGGGTCGAGTGAGGAATCTCGATTTTACTATTGAAGATATAAAACAAGATTTCTCGATGCTTCGCATCTCGAAATGACAGTGATTAGGTATTTTTGAGAGCACTTCTAGTTAATACAAAATGACAAGATACCATGATTGAATGATCGTTCACACAATCCGGTTTATTTTGGCAAAACATTCATCTTCTTCCCGACGGTTTCGAATGCATTCAGCGCATGGTCGATATTCTTCTTTGACAGAGCTGCGGAAATCTGCACACGCAACCGTGCTTCCCCTTTGGGAACGACCGGGAACCACAGTCCTTTAACATAGACTCCCGCTTTCAGCAAGGATTTGCTCATCTCTTGCGCTATGGATGCATCGCCCAACATTACCGGAACGATTGGATGATCCCCCTGTAAAATCTGGAATCCCAGCGCTGCAATTTCCTTCCGAAAATAGGCGGTGTTTTCATGCAGCCGTTTGACAATGGATGTATCTCTGGATAAGAGGTCGATTGCAGCGATGCTTGCCATGACGACCGCCGGCGGCAGAGAGTTCGAAAAAGTGTACGGCCGCGATTTCTGCCGGAGGTATTCAACGAGTTTTTTACTGCCGCTGACGTATCCTCCCAGTGCGCCGCCGATTGCTTTGCCCAGAGTTCCGGTCAGAACATCCACTTTCTTTAGCACGCCAAATTTTTCCGGAGTGCCCCTCCCAGATTTCCCAACAACACCGATAGCATGACAGTCATCAACAAAAAGAATAGCATTGTACTTTTCTGCGAGAGCGACCAGTTCGGCAAGGTGAGCATAGCTTCCTTCCATACTGAACACTCCATCCGTTGCAATCACTTTAAAACGATAATCGGCATTCTTATCCGCTTCCAGCAACTGTTCCAGTTGAGCGAGATCGTTATTCTTATAAATCTTTTTGTCCGTCGTCTCCGTTTTACAGAGCCGCATGCCATCGATGATGCTCGCGTGATTTAATCCGTCTGTATAGATCACGTCGCGGTAATTTTCATATCCAAGTTTCTCGTTGAATAATGACGGGAAGAATGCGTTATTTGCTGCGAATGCGGATGAGAAGAGAATTGCATCTTCCGTCCCGATGAATTTCGAGATCTTTTTTTCCAATTCGAGATGGATGGTCTGCGTACCGCACAGGAACCGCACGGACGCCATTCCATAACCGTATTCCTTGATCGCTTCGATTGCCGCTTTTTTCACGACAGGATGATTAGACATTCCCAAATAATTGTTGGAAGCCATCATCACCACTTCCTTCCCGTTCACCGTCACTACGCCGGCCTGCGGAGTGGAAAACGCTGTCTCGTATTTGTACGTATTTGCCGCGTGAATGCGGTTCAATTCGTCAATAAATAGATTATCGTATTTCATAGGAGTAGAATAGTTAGTGTGCTTCGAACGTTGCGCTGTCTAAATTTTTCACCAGCCGGATCGCGAACGATCCGTCGATACCGTTCCGGTGCGGGAATGTTTCGATGAAACCATCTGCGGAAACGATTTTCTCATCGGCATATTTCGCCGCATGATCGATTTCGAACTCCGGATGCGCCTCCAGAAATTTCTTGACGACCATAAAGTTCTCTTCCGGTTCAATGGTGCAGGTACTGTAGACGATAACTCCCCCCGGTTTCACCAGCGAAGCGGCATTCTTTAACAGTTGCTCCTGTATTTTCACCACTTCATTGATGTCACGCATCTCCCGTTTGATTTTGATATCCGGTTTTTTGGAGAGAACTCCCAAACCGGAACATGGCGCATCGATCAAGACTTTATCTGCGGGCTCCGTTTGAAATTCCGTTGCATCCGCGGCGACAAATTCCACATTCGTGATGCCAAGCCGTTCACAGGTCGATTTCACCAGATTGAGCCGTGTTTGATATTTATCCACCGCAACAATGGTCCCCTGATTTTTCATCGTTTCACCGAAGAAGGTCGTTTTTCCGCCGGGAGCGGAACAAAGATCGATCACTCTGTCTCCCGGTTTCACATCGAGCAACGTAGCCGCCAGTCCGGCACTCTCATCCTGGATCGTGAAGAATCCGCGGCGGAAGATTTCGGAATTAGAGATATTCGTCAGGCCGGAAGATCGGAGGAATCTGGGAAGATATCTGGATTTATCGTATGGAATGTTCTGCAGATCGAACATCTTCATAAAATCTTCGACCGACGTTTTCATTGTGTTGATCCGGAGCGTTAATCCCGGTTTTTGATTCTGTGCTTCCAACAATTTTTCCGTTTCATGGAATCCGAAACGGTTCATCCACCGTTTCACCATCCACAGCGGAAAGGAGTACATGGTGGAAAGGTATAGTGCCGCATCGTTCTGCACGTCCGGGTAATGGATTCCCTCTTTGTTCCGGATAATGTTCCGCAGTACGCCGTTCACTAAACCGGCCGCTTTCTCGCCGCGGATCCGTTTAATGAACTCCACTGCTTCATTCACCGCAGCATGATCGGGGACCTTTTCCAGAAAGAGGATCTGATACAGCGCTGCACGCAGCGTATTGCGGACGGTCACTTCTGCTTTGGCAAAATTCCCGTGGAAGAATCCGTTCAGCACCCAGTCCAGTTTGGACTGCCAGCGCAGCACACCGTGGACGATCTCCATCAGAAGCGCTTTATCAAAATCATTCAACTCGCCGGAACGCAGTTCCGATTCGAGCAATTTATCCAGATACGAATCGGTCCGTTCCACACGGTTGAGGATCTTTACCGATGTGCCGCGAACGCCGCTGAACAATTGTTTGCGGTCGTCTTTCATTTCTTTATTTTCAGTCTGTTGTTCCATTGTCAAAAAAGCCTATTCGAGTTTTCAATAATTCGTGTGATGCAAATTTCAATGGACTACGATGGCAATCCCATGTCTTTCCGTTCAGTCAGCGTTAGGTCATGAACAACCCGGAAAAGATTTTCTTCCGCTCCGGTGATGGTGATATTCCTCCGCTTCATTACAGTTTTTGCTACCGCAATTGCTTTTTGGAAATCGTACGTGGTGAATGTTTCGCCGGCAGCGCCCCAGGAGAAAGACGGAA
Organism: Bacteroidota bacterium; assembly: GCA_041665525.1. GTDB lineage: Bacteria > Bacteroidota > Ignavibacteria > UBA10030 > UBA8401 > UBA8401. Next base: position 118,910 of record JBAYIS010000009.1, read on the forward strand.
CAAATTTTGGAGGGAATCCTGCGCCAAAAATATTGGAGGAAACACCGATAACCGTCCCGGAATTAAATGTGGAATTGATCGCCGTTTTCGAATGATCGCCGATCGTTACTCCGACAAATTGTGATCCGCTGTCCACCTGTTTGCCATTCACCGTCACTTTCACCGTACTGTAATTATTCTTCAGATCGCTCGTGGTCGTTCCTGCGCCGCAGTTCACCCACGCACCGAGATAGGAATGACCGAGGAAACCATCATGCTGCTTATTGGCATAACTATGTATAATAGACGCTTCCAGTTCTCCACCCACTTTGCACATTGGACCGATGCTGCAGTCCTGATAGATTTTCGCACCGACCTTCACTATGGAATGATCCCCGATATATGCCGGGCCAATAATACATGAAAATGGCATAACCTGAACATTTTTCCCGATATAAACCGGACCGTTCTCCGCATCGATCACCACACCAGGTTTTATTACCGTTCCGTCGCCGACAAACACATTTTTTTTATTCAGAATCTGGACACCGGGATATTTTCTTATTTTTGGTTTTTTCGATGAACGCATTTTTTTCAGAAGAGCATAATCATTTCGAATCTGATCCCCGTTTCGTCTTATCAGATCCCAAGAATAACCGATCATCTTCACTTCCACTTGCTCTACGGGGATACCATCGAAATTCGAAAGTGATATAGTCTCGCCGAGCTGACTCTTCAGCATATTCAATCTCGGTCCGCTCAGACGTGCAGCAACAACAAAATCATCCATAACATAAACGACATCCTGTTTTCTTTTCATGTCAATCGCAGTAATGAATTGCTCGTCAACAATCACGCGGCCGTTAATGAACAACATCTCTTCCGCATCAATAGCATTAACCAGTTGACTGGGATTGCGCTGACGCATATACTCTACAAGATACGATCGGCAGTGAAGGCTAACAATCGCTTTCGGAAACGCATGATGCACTTTTTCCTTCAGTGTGAGAATGCCGCAGCGAAGGTTGAACGTGGGACGGAAATAAACCAGCGGAAGAAGATCGGAAAACGAATCATCTTCAAAGATACAGATGTGTTTGGACATATCTTCCTTTCAGGTGCTACGCGTTGCTTTTATTATCACCACAGAGGGCACGGAGAATATTTATAACACGAATCGTTTAATATTCTGCGAAACAACAAGTGAGTTAAAATTGATCAATAACCCAACATTGACATGCGACAATTTCATGTATGTCAATATCTGTGCTTCGTGGATCGGCAGAACTTTCTCAACTGATTTTAATTCAAGAATTAGTTCATTATTAACAAGCATATCCAATCGGTATCCGCAATCAAGATTGAAAGATTTATACCGAACGGAAATTTCTTTTTGTCGTTGGAATTCAATACCCGATTGCATCAATTCATACGCCAAGCATTGTTCGTATGCGGATTCCAATAATCCCGGCCCAAGCGCTTTGTGAACTTCAATAACGAGGCCGATGATTTTTTCGGACAATGCTGAGTTATATTTTAATTTATTCTCCGTGACCTTCGTGATCTCTGTGGTGAAAACTGGTTTAAAATAAAAAACGGAATGATCAAATGATACATTCCGTTTTCAAATACTCAACATAAAAAAATTATGCTGTCGGCGCCGCGGTCTTCTTCGCATACTTCTTGTTGAATCTCTCAACACGACCGGCGGAGTCAAGCAGTTTGTGCTTCCCGGTATAGTACGGATGACACGCAGAGCAGATTTCGACGTGTATATTTCCCATCGTCGAGCGGGTTTCGAACGTGTTCCCGCAGACGCAGGAGACTACCGCTTTTCTGTATTCTGGGTGGATATCGTTTTTCATGAGGGTGCTTTCTTTGATTATGTGTTAAAGAACGTATTAATATAACAAAACAGGAGTGGAGTTGCAAGGATGGATTACCTGCCGCCATTTTTGGCGAGCGCTTTTGCTTTTCGGTATAATCGGATGTTTTGAAGATGCTCATCATAGTTTTTGGCGAACCGGTGCCGACCATTGTTATCTGCAACAAAATAGATGAAATTATGCTTTGCAGGATAGAGTGCTGCCAGGATCGATTGGCGACCGGGATTATTGATCGGTCCCGGCGGCAGTCCATAAAAAAGATAAGTGTTGTATGGAGATTCGACCCTCATGCTGTTTTTCGTCAACCGGCGGGAAGTGTCCGAAACAACGAACCAGACGGTGGGATCTGCCTGCAACCGCATCCTTCGCTTGAGCCTGTTATAATAGACACCGGCGATGATGGGGCGCTCATCGTCATATACCGCTTCTCCTTCGACAATAGATGCCATGGTGACGACGTCGTTCAGATCGTATCCCAATTGTTTCATCCGCTGCTGCAGTGAATCGACGAAGAACTCCCTAAACTCCGTAATCATTCGCTGCACAATCTCCCGCTCATCATCCTGCCAGAAGAAAGAATACGTATCGGGCATCAAATATCCCTCCAGCGATTTCGCATTGTGCGGATGGATGCCGATCAACGATGTATCACGGTAGGATTGCATGAACCGGTTGGAATCAATACCGATATGACGCTTCAAGATTCTTGCAAATACTCTTGACCGCACTCCTTCACGAAGCGTAATGCTGGAACTGATTGCGGACAAGCCGCCTTCGATATCGTTCAAAATCGTTAAGTTCGACACACCACTGACAAAACTATATTTTCCCACTCTCATTCTTTGTGTGACTCCAAGAATGCGGCCTGCCAGTTTAAATGTAAATCTGCTGTTGATAATCCCTTTTTCCGCAAGAGAATCAGCAAGGCTGGAGAATGATTGGCCTCTACTGACCGTGATGAATTTAGGAGACGGTTCAAACGAATTGGGAAGTAAAAAGAGGATCCCCATGACCAAAAGAAAAACGACGAAAGTGCCGGTAAAAGCATACCAAAGCCTGGACTTACTTCGATTGTTTCCGTTCACTCATCGCCTCGCGTTCAAGTTTTCGGGATTCGTCAATAATGCGTTCGAACAAACGGCGAAGGGCAAGATCGTTCAGCGGGCCGGTATTATGTTTCAGGATATTTTCCAAAACTTCCTTTTCCCGCTTCGGCGAATAGGCCTCCATGCCGAGCAGTTCTTTGATCTTGCCGATTTCGTCTGCGTACCTTGCGCGTTCGTTCAGCAACTCGACGAGTTTTTTATCGGTTTCATCTATCTTATTTCGCCACTGTTCGATGGAGTCCATATTCATTTGAGAGAAGAGATAAAGGCAGCGGCGGCGGTGTTCACATCACCGACACTCGTGCATCCGGCGATCGCCTGTATTAATGCAGAACCGACAACAACGCCGTTTGCGGTCAATAAGATATGATCCACTTGTTCTTTTCCTCGAATGCCAAAACCTACGACGAAAGGTTTTTTCGTATGGAGTTTCACGCGGACAAGAAATTCATCAAAATTCCCGCCGAAAGCCGTTCGTGCACCCGTTACACCAGTGACCGAAACGCAATAGGTGAAGTCCGTCGAAATTTCATCAATATACCGGATCCTTTCATCGGACGAGGTTGGCGCAATAAGAAAAATAGAACTGATGCCATGCTTCACACACAGAGCGCGAAATTCCTCGCTTTCTTCCGGAGGAAGGTCAGGAATAATCAATCCGTCTACACCCGCTGCAGCGGCATCGGCAAAGAAGCGATCAAAACCATAATGAATAATTGGATTGACATATCCCATCAGGATTAATGGTATGGAGGTTTTAGTTCTGGCCTCCTTCACGATATCCAATACCTTCGTTAGAGTTGCACCGTTGCGAATTGCAATTTCGGATGAGTGCTGGATTATCGGACCGTCTGCGAGGGGATCAGAAAAAGGGATGCCCACTTCGATCATCCCAGCTCCGGCCGCTTCCAATGCGAGTATCAGAGGGACTGAAACACCCTTCACCGGAAACTCCGGGGTGATATAAGGAATGATGACACTCTTTTTTATAGAGCTGAAGTGCTGAAATTGTTCTTGAATTCTACTCATAATGCTAAATTTGCCGTCGCTGTGATGTTCATTGGAGAGAACATCTTTCTCCGATACTTTCTGTATCCTACCTCTGCGATCATTGCGCCATTGTCCGTGCAATATTCGAGTTTGGGGATGAATAATTGAAATTCATTTTTCTCCGCCGCAATTTTCATCTCATTCCGGAGCCACGAATTTGCGGAAACACCTCCTGCCACCGCGATATTCTTCACGCCAAATTGTTTAGCTGCCCGAATCGTTTTCTGGACCAGCACGCTGACGACGGACGACTGAAATCCTGCGCAAATATCAGCAAGCAATTGCTCAGGGATTTGTGTATCACGCAGGTGCTTATCCCGAAGATAATATAGTACCGAAGTCTTGATCCCGCTGAAACTGAAATTGAAATCATTTTCCGTTGAATATGGACGGGGAAATTTTACCGCATTCGGATCCCCTTTCTGCGCTATCATATCAACCTGCGGTCCGCCGGGATAAGCGAGGTGCAGCATTTTGGCAACTTTATCAAAAGCTTCCCCGGCAGCATCATCTTTCGTTTCACCGATGATTTCATAAGTAAATTCATCTCTCAGCAGCACCAATTGCGTATGTCCACCGGAAACTGTCAGATTCAGGAAAGGGAACTGCGGAACCGGATCTTCGATGAAATTTGAATAGATGTGCGCTTCCATATGGTTTACGGCAATAAATGGAACACCGAGTCCAAATGCGAACGCCTTTCCGAAATTGACACCAACCAACAGCGAGCCCATCAATCCCGGTCCTGATGCCACCGCAACTGCCGATATATCCTCTTTCCGCACTTCAGCATTTGCCATCGCCTGATTCACGACCGGCACGATCAGTTTTTGGTGAGCGCGGGACGCAAGCTCTGGTACAACACCGCCGAATTGTTCATGAATGATCTGTGTAGAAATGATATTAGACAGCAGTTTCCCGTCGCGAATCACCGCTACCGAGGTCTCATCACAGGAGGTTTCTATTCCGATGATCGTCGTTTGCATACGATGAATATAACAAAAGTCGATTGAAATTCAATTCACCAGAGACTGCTGGAATCCACAAAAAACATAAAACCCTGACCGGCAGTGCACCGTTCAGGGTTTTTATAATTTTTGATTGTCACTATTTTATCGGTGCGATCCGAATGCTTCCGCCGGATGTGTTCGCCATGATCGGGTTGCCGCCGCCGTTCAGTTTACCATGCAGTTCACTGTCCCGTACTTTTCCGCGGACAGTTACCGGCAAGTCGCAATCCACTGATCCGCCGCTGGTTTCGGCATCGATATCTGCGCCGATTCCCTCCTTCACATAGATATCGATATCACCGCCGGAGGTTTCAACATCTATTCCTTTATTTTCACCTATCACTTTCACGGTCACATTCCCGCCCGATGTCCCTCCTTTCACCTTGCCGTCCACACCGATGAATTCCACATCGCCGCCGGAGGTATAGCCTTTCACATTGCCAACGATGTTTTCACAGACAACGTTACCGCCGGATGTTTCCGCATCTACATTGCCGACAACATCCAATACGTCCACATTACCGCCGGAGGTCGTGACCACTGTTTGCCCTTCTAATTTTTCTGCGGCAATGTTACCACCGCTCGTGTTATAATCTGCTCTGCCGATAAGATTTTTCGATTCGATATTCCCGCCGGATGTTTTTACTGTGGTGTTAAATTTTTTCGGTGTGTAAATGGTGTACAGTGCTTCAAGATTACCGACATGCCATTTGAAAAAGCTGTTGTCCCGCACTTTGCCGGTGACATAGACTGTATTTCCTTCCTGACGGAATTCGACGGTATATTTATTTGCACGGCTGTCCGTGCCGTCGATCTCTACCACAATGCTGACCTCATTCTTGTCCCACGAATCGATTCTGACGGTGCCAGCATCCGCTTCAACAATCACCTCGCCTCCCTGTTGAACTGCGAATTGTTTTTCATATTTCCTGTTATGATCATCGCCTACGACCATTGCTTCGGATTCGAATGAATCCTCGTTATTTCGGACGTGACCACGAGAGTTAGAATATGCGATAAGACCTGTGACAAATACAGCGGTAAGAAGAACAAAGAGGGTGAGTCGGAGGATGGCTGAAGAGTTCATAGCATTTTCCTTTTTAAAATAGAATAATCATATAACGCATGACAAAAGTAAAAGTTGCGCAATCTATTTAATTAGACCGACTTGAATCGTGAAAGGTTTCTTAGTATATTGTAAAAGTTTCAAACCTTGGGTGGTGTCCCGCATCCGGGTAGGTTCACAAGGCGGGATGTCGTGAAGTGAAAACACTTCAAGGCTCCAATCCCGCTAAGATAAAACTTCGTGGCGGGATGTCGCAGAATGTAAAAAATTTCACGGCTCCAAATTGGCTTTGTTCTTTTAATTGTTTTTAGTTCTAAAATGCCCGGGTGGTGTCCCGCATCCGGGTTATTGTCAAGGCGGAATGTCGTGAAGTGAAAACACTTCAAGGCTCCAATCCCGCTAAGATAAAACTTCGTGGCGGGATGTCGTCCCGATTTACGAAACACTTTGATCGGGACTCCAAAATTGGCTATTGTTTTTTGTTCTTTAACTGTAAAAATTGCCCGGGTGGTGTCCCGCATCCGGGTAGGCTCACAAGG
>JBAYIS010000010.1:0-109754 GCA_041665525.1 Bacteroidota bacterium
GAGTTCCCGAGAGTTCCGCCGTACTCCTTAAAATGATGGCGAACGTTGGAGACTGTCCGCGTTTGATTGTCCGTTGCACACTCTACGACAACCGCTATACCGTGGGGTGCGTATCCTTCATAAATGATCTCGAAATATCCGGTGGTATCCTTATTGGATGCACGCTTAATCGCCGCATCAATGCGGTCCTTCGGCATGTTGACGCTTTTGGCGTTCTGAATGGCAATACGCAGATGCGAATTCGCCTTCGGATCCACTCCCCCCGCTTTCACGGCTATTTCAATATCCTTGCCGATACGGTTAAATGCTTTGGACATTTTTTTGAACCGCGCGAACATTACATGCTTTCGTTTTTCGAATATTCTTCCCATAACACTTTTGTCTAATAGAGGTTGATAAGGATTGAATTGTTTTTAAAATACGAAAAATGGGGATGAAGTGGAAACGAAATTGCTTCCCTTGGATTGATTCGGTACTTTCATTCAACAATGAATAACCTCGCGGCAAGCCGCGAGGTATCTTGTCATGCCAGCGTACGCTGGCATCCAGTTCTTGGATTCCGGCTTTCGCCGGAATGACGCCACTCCGAAGGATTCCTTAGGACTAGCAGCGGAGTATTTACTAAATAGAGAATAATTTAAAACCCATGAATCATTCCCTTATTCCGTTCCATTCCATCGACTGGTCGGCATACCCGAAATCCGAACATCCCGGCGTCACCGGAACATCGTATTGGCAGACACTGCAATATCCCGGACTCAGGCTCCGAATCGTTGAATACTCCCCCGGGTATCGCGCCGATCATTGGTGCACATTGGGACACATCGTCCATTGCGTAAAAGGAACGTTCACAAGCGAAATGCAGGATGGTTCATCGTTTGTGTTGACCGAAGGAATGTCCTATATCGTTTCGGACGGACAGAGTTCTCATCGTTCGTATACAAAGACGGGCGCAACACTGCTGATTGTGGACGGAAGCTTTTTATCCTCGAAAGAATAGACATGAAAACTATCGGACTTATCGGCGGTACAACGTGGATTTCCACGGTGGAATATTATCGAACGATCAATGAAATGGTCGGCGCGCGTCTCGGCAAAGCAAACAATGCGCGGATCCTATTATATTCGTTCAACTTCGAAGACTTCAATGAGATTCTCGAGCAGCGAAATTGGAAAGAGATGGGAGAAAAGTTCCTTGCGGCGTCCAAAATGCTGCAGAATGCGGGCGTTCACTGTATTCTGTTCTGCGCCAACACCGCTCATCTCACCGCAAAGACAGTTCGAAAAGAAATTTCGGTTCCGCTCATCCACATTGGCGAGGCAACGGTTGTGGAGGCACAACAACGAGGGGTAAAAAAGAAGATCGGCTTGCTGGGAACACGCTTCACGATGGAAATGGATTTCATCAAAGAGAAATTTACCGCAAAGAATATCGAAGTGCTGATTCCCGATGCAAACGACAGAGAATTTATTCACCGGTCGATCTTCGATGAGCTGGGAAAGAATATACTTTTGGACTCCACAAAACAGCGGTATCTTTCCATTATCCGGTCGTTGTTGACGCAGGGTGCAGAAGGAATTATTCTCGGTTGTACAGAAATACCGCTCCTCATTAAGCAGGGCGATGTCCCCGCTCCTGTCTTCGACACAACACTGATCCACGCCGCGGCGGCTGTGGAGTTTGCATTGAAAGACTAACTTCTCCCATGGAACTTGAATTCGAGATTCTGAAAGAAAATTCCAAACGCAATGCGGTACGGATCGCCCGATGGATCGGAAACGATCAAAAACGGTTTGGAAAACTGATCCATTTACTTTTTACCGGGGAAGACCGCGTTGCGGTGCGGTGCGCATGGATTATCTCCCATTGCGCGGAACAATATCCCGCCATCATCAAGCCGTGGATATCAACTTTAGTAAAGCACGCCGGAGGAAAGAACGTGCCGCAGGCTGTGCAGCGGAATGTTGCCCGCGTACTTCAGTTTATTGATATCCCGCGGTCGCATCAGGGAAAGGTCGCCAACCTGTGTTTTGATTTTCTGCAAAACCCCGCGATCCCGGTCTCCGTCAAAGTGTATTCAATGACCATCCTGGCAAATATCGCGAAGGACGAACCGGATTTGAAGCATGAGATCGTTGTGGTGATCGAGCAAATGCTCCCCTATGGCACTGCGGGTTTCCAATCCCGCGCACGAAAAGTGCTGATCCGGCTGAAGAAATGATGTTGTTTCTCTCCTCACTCCTTTCTACATTTACTAGGTTTTTATTTCCGAGCGGTGTTCGAACGTTTTCCTCATGCATTTCCAGCGAACGATTTCCACAATTTATCCCGGGACCATTCAATGAAAAATATTATTACGCTCATCGCGATCACGGTGTTCCTCGCGAATGCACAGTCGGTCATGTCTCCGAATAAAAAGACATCGCTTATTTTTTCCCTGACTTCGGACAGTGTGCCGCAGTATCAACTCTCCTTCGGTAAAAAACCCGTGGTGCTTCCCAGCTTGATGGGAATCCAGGTGAAGGGCCAGCCGTCTTTTCTCTCCGGTTTTACTGTGGCAAAAATTGAATCGTCGCTCATCGATGAATCATGGACTCCCGTGCTGGGAGAAGTAAAGACGATCCGAAATAATTACCGCGAATTGAAAGTGACGCTGCAGCAGCCGGCGCTGAACAACCGCATTATGATTATCACTTTCCGGTTATATGATGAAGGGGTGGGTTTCCGGTATGAATTCCCGAAACAGGATAATCTGAACTATTTCACCGTTATCGATGAGCGAACGGAATTTGCGCTGGCCGGCGATCATACGGCATTTTGGATCCCGGGCGACTTCGATACAAATGAATATAAATATGCCGAAACGACTCTCAGCGGCGTGGACGCTGCTGCCTACAGCGACCGCGGAGAAATCTATACCAGCGGTTTAATCAGTAATTCGCTCATCCAAACCCCGGTGCAGTTGAAAACGGCCGATGGTTTGTATATAAACATCTTCGAAGCAGCGCTCGTAAATTATCCCGCTATGTGCGTTGATGTCAATAAAAAATCATTCGTTCTCACCTCGAAGCTCGCTCCGGATCCGGTTGGTAATAAAGCATATTTACAGGCGCCGGAAAAGACGCCGTGGAGGACTGTCATCGTCAGCGACAAAGCGGCCGATATCCTTTCGTCAAAAATGATACTGAACCTGAATGAACCGAGCACGTACGCCGACGTCAGCTGGATCAAGCCGGTGAAATATGTCGGCATCTGGTGGGAAATGCATGTCGGCACCGCATCGTGGAACTATGCCGATGTGAATAATGTGAAGATCGGCGAGACGGACTGGAATTCCTTAACGCCGAATGGAAAACACGGCGCCACAACTGCCCGGACAAAAGTATACATCGACTTTGCGGCAAGGCATGGATTTGATGCGGTGCTCGTGGAAGGATGGAATGTCGGCTGGGAAGACTGGTTCGGGAATTGGAAAGAAAATGTTTTCGATTTCGTCACGCCGTACCCCGATTTCGATGTGGCAGAACTTCAACGCTATGCGCAGTCGAAAGGCGTGAAACTCATTATGCATCATGAAACTTCCGCTTCGGTAACAAATTACGAGAGACGGCTGGATACTGCATACAGGTTTATGAAAGCGTACGGTTACGATGCAGTGAAATCCGGATATGTCGGTAAAATTATCCCCCGCGGTGAAGTACACGACGGCCAGTGGATGGTGAATCATTATCTTCGCGCCGTCACGAAGGCAGCCGATTATAAGATTATGGTCAACGCTCACGAATCGGTCCGTTTGACCGGATTGCAGCGGACATATCCCAACTGGATCGCCAGCGAGGCGGCGCGCGGCAACGAGTTCAACGCCTGGAGTTCGGGAAATCCGCCTTCTCATGAAACGATCCTGCCATTCACCCGCTTCATGGGCGGGCCGATGGATTACACGCCGGGGATTTTCCAGATAAAAATGAACTATTACAAGACCAACAGGGAGACTCAGGTGCAATCTACGCTGTGCAAACAGCTGGCGTTGTATGTTACCATGTATTCCCCGCTGCAAATGGCGGCGGATCTGCCGGAAAATTATGAAGCAAAACTCGATGCATTTCAATTCATCAAGGATGTTGCCGTGGATTGGGACGATACGAAGATTCTAGAAGCCGAACCGGGAGATTATGTGACGACAGCGCGCAAGGCAAAGGACAAAAATGAATGGTATCTCGGAGCCATCACTGACGAGAATCCGCGCATCGCAACGGCCCCGCTGAACTTCCTCGACCCGAAACAGAAATACGTTGCAACGGTGTACGCCGACGCTCCCGATGCACACTATCAAAAGAATCCGATGGTCTATGCAATCAATAACTATATCGTCAACAGCAAAACCATTTTAAAATTGAAGCTGGCGGCCAGCGGCGGCGCAGCGGTGAGCATAAAAATCGCAACGAAAGCGGACGAGAAAAATCTGAAATTGTACAAATAACCAAATCCTTCATACTATCATTAGGCCATACATGAAAATAGCAAAAGACAAAGTTGTTGCAATCGAATACACGCTGCGGGATGACGGCGGGAACATTCTTGATACATCCGAGGGGCGCGAACCGCTGTCGTATCTGCACGGGAACGGCAACCTGATCCCCGGACTGGAAGCACAGCTCGAAGGAAAGACTGCGAATGATGCGTTGAAGGTTTCCGTTGCTCCGGCGGATGGGTATGGGGAATTCGATGCGGCACAAATCGTCAACGTACCCAGAAATCAATTCTCCGGTGTGTCCGACCTTACGGTGGGAATGCAGTTCACTGCGTCCGGACCGGAAGGCCAGAGACTCGTCACGGTAACAAAGATCGAGAATGATACGGTAACGGTGGATGGCAATCATCCATTAGCGGGACAAACGTTGAACTTCGATGTAAAGATTGTCAGCGTGCGTGAAGCAACTGATGATGAATTGAGCCATGGCCATGTTCATGGAGACGGCGGACATCATCACCAACAATTTTTCCCATGAAGTAAATACCCGAAATTTATACACACATATCTAAAAGGCCGATTGCAAAAATAGTAAATCCATAAGGTCTATCATTATAGAAATCTGCGTTCATTGCCTCGACCGTCGGTGCAAACTTCATTCAGTCGACAAAAACAAGGGGTTTACCGTATGACAGAAGAACAAAAATCATTACCCACATGGGTACTTATCGTATCAGGACTTTTTGCAGTAATGGAGCTTGCGGTAAGCGTATCATTATGGCTATCGCCGCAATCGGTTGTGGAAACAGTTGATCTTACCGCAAAAGGGGTTGACTACCTCATATATATGTGGGCTGCCCGGCAATTTGCACTTGGAGTTATTTTTGCTGTTGCCACACTGAAAAAATCAATCCCCATGCTGACCATTGCCTACATTTTCTTTTTCGTCATGTTTGTCGGTGACTTCGTTATTGGAATTTTACAAAAAGAGAATTCGCTTGTCATTAGTGCTTTGGTTATGGCTGTTATTTCTTCAGCGTTGATCTTTGTACTAAATAAGAAAAAATAATACTGGGAAACTTCTGAATAACTCTTAAGCAGTGTCATTGCGAGAAGGAGTGCTCGCCGTCCTGAGCGAAGTCGAAGGACGGCACGACAACGAAGCAATCTTTATATAAAAACAAGATTGCTCTGCTGTACGGAGTCCCGTACAGCAGGACTTCGGCAAAAAAACGCCTTGCAATAACTTTTTCAGAGGTCTCACTTGAATATGACACCATCAATATTATACAAACAACGATGAACGCAGAAATTCAATCATATAACGACAAACAAACAACGACCGACAAAAAAATTTGCGATCTTCTTGCAACAACCATTGACGGCGAAATTACGAAAGCAGAAAGCAAAATTTGGCACGCCCACCCTGTTTGGTTCTTAGATGGTAATCCAATCGTTGGTTACAGTCAACAGAAAGCGGGCTGGCGTTTAATGTTTTGGAGCGGAGCAAGTTTTGAAGAAGAAAACTTGAATGTGGTCGGTAAAAAATTTAAAGACGCTTCCATATTCTACGCTGCGGTTGAACAGATCAATACAAAAGAGCTCAAACGATGGTTGAAAAAATCAAAAATGATTCAATGGGACTATAAGAACATCGTAAAGAGAAAAGGTAAATTAAAAAGAATGAAATAATTTGAAAACCTAACGCGACAATGCTCTGTATGAACAACACAAACAAACACGATGAACGTATTGCAAAAATGACATTCGCCTCTGTCTATCCGATGTATCTTGCAAAAGTACAGAAAAAGGGGAGAACGAAAAAAGAATTGCATCAAGTAATTGAGTGGCTGACCGGTTTAGATGAAAAAAAGTTACAAAAACTCATTGATGAAAAGGTAACGTTTGAAACATTCTTTCATAAAGCAACAGTGAACCCACATGCACACCTCATTACCGGTGTTATCTGCGGCTATCGAGTGGAAGAAATCGAAAATCCCCTGACACAACAGGTGCGGTATTTAGATAAGTTGGTAGATGAGTTGGCAAAAGGTCGTTCGATGGAGAAGATATTGCGCGTTGCATAACTTGATCGGCGAATGGAATGTAGAGCATTTTTCTTTTGCTCTGTATTGTGAACGACACGAAAGAAAATACATTGCGGCGATCTGCGGTAGAGCTATAGAGGCGGTTCAGGGTTGGTAAACTTTATTTTGATTTGTAATTACCTCCATCTGTATACGGCAACGCTTTTGGCTTTTCACGAGACGAGAGCGGAATAAATTCCGCACTCGTCATTTTAAACCATCCCTTTTTGGATTACCGATTGGTATTTTCAGACTATATTTTTTCAATACGATCACTATCAAACCGGCGTTGGATACCGATTTTTATTTCCGAAATCCGAGGAAGTGGAACTTAAAAGACGCTCACGTTAACGTATTTTTTGGGATTATCCTTCAGGTCTTTCACCAGCGCATTGATGTTCAGAATTAATGAATCCAGGTGAACATACAGCCGGTCGTCTCGCATCAATCGTCCCAGCGTGCCGTCTCCCTTATCCAATTTTTTGAACACATTGTCGATCGATGAGCTGGCATCCCTGAATTTGCCGGACGCTTCTTCCATTGTTTTAGCGGTGACGCGGATGCTGGTGATGCCGTCGTCGATATTCCCCTTCTGGGTAACGGCGATCGTATCCAATCGTTTTGCAAAACGGCTCATATCATCCGAAAAGGTGGAAAAGTTACCGACAGCATAATCAAGATGGCCTCCCTGCCGCTGAACTACCTGACGCAATTCGCGGGCGGCAAAATTCAGTTCCAACAGGATTGCCTGGATATTCCGGCGGGTCGGTTCGTCAAAGGTCGTATTCACACGTTCAAGAATACCGAGAACATTACTGGAAATAGGGGAGAGCGTGGAGGTCAATTCCGTCAGATCCGCTTCATATGCACCGGTCAATGTGTCGCCGTCTTTTAATATCTCTGGCGCAATGCCGGGCACCAGGGCGATCTGTTTTCCACCCATAATACTGGAAGATTTAATGAAGGCTTTGGAATCTTTCGAAATATTCACCTTATTATCGACGGCAATCCCGACCGCGATTACATTCCCGGCAAGCCGCATATCCTGCACCTTCCCGATGTTCAATCCTGCAATCGTTATGGGGCTCCCTTCGGTCAATCCATTAACGTTGCTGTAAAAGAGTGTGATGCGATATTCTTGAGATCGGAAATCCACTCCCTTCATAAAGATGATCCCGCCTACCAGAACAATAGTGGCAAGAAATACTGCGATGCCGATCTTTGCTTCATTGGAGAAATTCATAATTCACCTGTAGAACAATTCTTCGACTGCCCGCAATGTCCCGCATTCTTGCGGTGACAATGGGGCGCTACCGGAAATCGTGTTTGCTAAGTTTGAATGTCGCTTTCGATATATTTTCGCACTTCAGGATTTTGACTGTTGCGGATGTCGTCTTTCGTTCCCGTCATGATAAACTGGCCGTTCTCAAAAATTGCGAACCGGTCTCCTACGACGAATGCGCTGTGGATGTCGTGTGTTACAACAACCGAGGTTACGCCGAGTGTTGTTTTCATTTCGTTGATAAGCAGATTGATCCCGTCGGCCGTTTCCACATCAAGCCCGGTTGTCGGTTCATCATACAACATATACTTCGGCGTTAAGGCAATCGCTCGCGCCAGGCCAACCCGTTTTTTCATGCCGCCGGAAATGCTGGAGGGCATCAAATATTCCACACTTTTTTCCAACTTCACCAATTCGAGCGCGTAGGATACGCGTTCGGCGATATCCGCATCTTTAAAATCACTATGCCTTCGCAGCGCCAGTTCGATGTTCTGTCCTACTGTCATGGAGTCGAACAGTGCCGCCCCCTGAAATAGAAAGCCGAACTTGAACCGCAGCCTCTGCAGCTGCCGGTAAGTGAGCGCTGTTACTTCTTTACCGTCGACGATGATCGATCCGCTGTCCGGTTTGATCAGTCCGATGATCATCTTCAACAAAACACTTTTTCCTCCGCCGCTCCTTCCGATAATCACCATTGTTTCATGGTCGCGAACTTCTAAATTCAATCCATTGTGAACCTGTTTTTCACCGAATTTTTTCCAGATGTTTGTCAGTTGGATCATATTATAACAGCACCGATGCAAGAATAAAATCCATAACCACAACAGAAAGGCATGTCAGTACAACGGTATTCATTGTTGCTTTCCCGACGCCTTCAGAGCCCCCTTGCACCTGAAACCCTTGATAACACGAAACGGAGGTGATAATAAATCCAAATACTGTGGCCTTAATAATGCCGAAGAATGCGTCGCGCGATTCGAACGAGTCTTTCATTCCGTCGATGAAAGCTTCTACTGGAATTCCTGCAATCGTTGCGGCGCCGAACATCCCCCCGAGGAGAGCCACGAGGTCCCCGAAAATTACCAGGATGGGAAACATAAAAATTCCGGCGAGCACTCGCGGTGTAATCAAAAAAGAGACCGGATCGAAAGCCAATGCTTCCAGCGCATCGATCTGTTCAGTCACACGCATGGTTCCAAGCTCTGCGGTAATCGTCGCTCCCACTTTTCCCGCCAAAACCAATGCGGTGAGCAATGGGGTTAATTCCAGCAAAACAGATTTTGTCACAAGAGCGCCAACAACCGTCCTCGGAATCCATTCATACAATTGATATGACGATTGCACGGCGGTCACCATTCCCACAAACGTGGAAACGAATAACACGATAGGAATAGAATTGTTCCCAATCATCACCATCTGCTGCAGAATGTTGCCGGAATATTCTTTTGCGTTGCGGAAGTTATAGAGCATCCAGCCGATCGTTCCCATATATCGGCCGAGATGTTCAAAAAAGGTAAGGATGACTCTTCCCGGCTGAGAAAACAATTCAGCGGTTCGCGAGAGCAACGTAGGTGCGTTGGAGGGTTCAGTCATTCATTTTGACGATCGCTGTGTGCAGACAATATCAAAAATTGAGGGGGGAAAATCAAGGAAGCGCGCGGTAGGCGGAGCAAAAATAAAAAAGTGAAGTTCAAACTGTTTTTTCCATGGAATCGGAAGTGTCGGATCGCTTCTCCCGTCCCGATTTTCGGACGGAATCCTTTAAGAGAAATTCGATCTGTGCATTGACACTGCGCAATTCGTCCGCTGCCCATTTTTCCAGAGCTGCGTACATTTCTTCGTCCAGCCTCAGCAGGAATTTTTTCTTCTCACTCACTCTGCTCTCTCCTTCAGGCTGTTGCTGCGGCGTGCTGACGCCGTTCCAGCATTTGATAATACACAACCATAATGATCCATGGATTCTTTTCGAGAAGTTCGGACTCGTGCTCCACAACAACGTTTTGAACGGATTTCCACAGCGATACCCGGTTGAATGAAACAAGTTTTATCTTTTGCTGTGAATATAATTCATTCTTCCCCTTCCAAATGCCGAAGACATATTCGATTCTGTCGCCATTCGGAAGCTCAAACGTCCCCCCTCTGCCCCATTTCTCCACAATAAATTTTGCGAAGGGTAATTGGTTGTGCTGTTTTTTAATCTCAAGATTGGACCGCCAAATACTCGGTTTGCGAAACTCCCACACCTCTCCAAATCCTTCAACAATTGCATTCGAGCTGAAGAGTTTGGGAAACGACATGGTCATGAGAACATTCTCGGGGGTCCGCAGCTCATATGCCCGTTTCCAGATAGAGGGCTGGACAATCTGCATTTGTTGATTTTGATATAGCGAAAGAGTCTTCATGGTTTTGTTCGTTGTAGGACACCTTAAAGGTGTCCTACAACTGCTTAGGTTTATTGGTACAGCGTTCCGGTATTAATCACCGGCTGCATGTCTTTATCTGAAACAAGCGCCACCATAAGATTATTCACCATGGTTGCCTTCTTATCTTCGTCCAGTTTCACGATCTTTTGTTCCGATAATAGTCTCAGTGCGTCCTGAACCATACCGACGGCTCCTTCGACGATTTTCTTTCTTGCCGCAATAATCGCTTGCGCTTGCTGACGTCGTAGCATAGTCTGTGCGATTTCCTGTGCATACGCTAGATGACTGATACGCGCTTCGATAATTTCAACTCCAGCGACCTGAAGACGGGTCTGTACTTGTTTTGTCAGCGCCTCCGCAATTTCCTGTGGATTCCCGCGAAGCGATGCTTTATTTTCATCGTGCGAGTCGTACGAAAATTCAGAAGCGAGTGCGCGGATAGCCGTTTCGCTTTGGATCGCAACAAACTGTTCATAATTTTCCACATCAAACAATGCACGGGCAGAATCGATCACGCGATATACAACCACAGCGCCAATCTCGATCGGATTTCCTTCCAGATCGTTCACTTTGATCCGTTCACTGTTGAAGTTGTGAATACGAAGGGAGACATGTTTTTTGGTTGCAAAAGGATTGGTGAAAAAGAATCCGGATTCACGGATCGATCCCGTATATTTGCCGAATAACACCAGCACGCGCGCTTCATTCGGCTGGACAGTGAAGAATCCACCAAAACTGATAGCGTTAATGATCACCAGCGGTATAAAGACAACGAGCATCGCCGGCTCTTCATATCTTATCATTTCAACAAGCCAGTAAAAATTAAAAATCGTCAGTGCGATGATAAAGAACAACATCAGATAGCCATTTAGCTTTTTTCCGTTTTGTTCAACAATTGTTTGCATAACATACTCCTTTCCGAGTTTGATATTGCAATGATATCATATCAATATCAGAAAGTCAAGTATTTTTTTAACCTAAATACAAAACCCTGTAATTTACTTAAAAATACAGGGTTTATAAGATAAAATTCGATTAACTGTGTACACTATTCTGATCTTGTCAAAGGGCTATAATAAAATATCCATCTGTATCGTCAACTACAGTATTACTCATCAATAACTTTTGCATCAATTGTTCTTGATGGTTACGTACAAACACTTCCTTTTCCGCAACGATATACTTCGCATTATCAGATCGTCGTTCGTTCAGATAATCTTCATTAAGTGTTCCCGGTGAACAAGTCCATCCTTTTCTACAACAGTTATACAGCAAGACGGGATTGCCTTCGGACACAGTGATGATCAAACTTTCGTTGGGCGTCTTTGCTTTTACCGATTCCGCTAATTGAAACATTGTTGATTCTATCTGTTCGCCATTGAATACTTTTTCAACGCGTAAGAAACTCAGCATTAATGTTCCTGCCAGCAGAAATAAAAATGCATACCGCAATATTTTTTTCCTTCTGTTCAATGGAGACTCTTTTGGTACGAATGCAGCAAAGGATTTTCCGAGAAAAACAACTCCGGGAATCATGAGCGGTAGTTGGTAATATTCGTGAACTTGGTTGCCGCGCGCAACGATAAGAATATAAATGACTACGGCGATCAGCCAGAAATCAAACAACCGTTCCTTGTGTGTGTGTGTGTGTGTGTGTGTGTGTGTAATAAATAAACCGACTATAAATGGAATAAAAGCTGCGTATGTAAAATGTCGTTCGGCTATATTTTTAAAAAATACATCATTATAAAATTTTACCGTTGTTAACAATTCTGTATTTCCCCATTTATCCGTTCCCATCTCCCAGATTCCGAAAGTGAGCCCCGTAGCTGCTTTCAACTGATGTGCGTGATAATACCACGCCCCTGTTGGTAATAAAACACCCGCAGCATACATCCAAATCGTCGGTTGACGAACGAAACCGGAGCCATATTTATTCCAACACAAGAATAATAGCGGTAGGCCGAGATATAATGCTGGAAGTTTTATCAGCGTGGCTAATGTTATAGCACAGAGTGACCCAAAAAACAATTTTAAATTCGACGGGGCGTCGATCCACCGATCAAACAACAAAACACCCCAGACAGAACACATAAGCATCAATTGTTCCGGCATAAAAGCTCTTCCATAATAGATATTCAGCGGCAACACAGCGTAAAAAAATGCTGACCACTTTGCAACTGTTTCATCGATAATCTTTTTTACCAAAAGATAAATGCCGAACACGGTTCCCGCCGCACAAAAAACAGAAAACAGTCTACCAAATACTTCATTTTCGCCAAAAAGCGTGTACGCCGTCGCAACCGTAAAGGTGTAAATTTGAAATTCGGTTTCTACATAGCCCGGTGTTGAGCCACGCCAATCTATCCGGGGATAGAGAATGTTATTTTCTTCTGTAAAGAAATTTCGTGCAATCGCAGCCGTATCAGATTGCCTCCACGAATGCCACCCAGCAATCGGAAAAGTAATATGGTACAGACGGACACTAATGGTTAAAAGAAGAATTAGGAGTAGAGATTTTTTTAGTATATGATTCATTTGGTTTAAGGGTGATATTTTTTATCAAAACGCGTCGAAACGACTTCATAAAAAAATTCCCCAAAAATGTTTAATCATTCGGGGAATTTATAATAGTTCCAAGCATTTGTTGATTTAATGCTCTACAAAATCGTAGAACTGTACCTTGATATCAAACTCCTGTCCGGGCGAATACTGTTTTTCATGCTTGCCCGGAAGGGGTCTAACTACCTTTACCGTAGCCCAACACCCCTGTGCCTTTTCAATAGTCGCTTCATAGAGTGGCATATCGTTCAATATGCAAGTGTATGTCTTGCCGATTTCGGGGCTGTTTTTTAATTCGTGTGTATGCATAGTTTTGGTTGATTACAATAAAGCGTAGGACACCTAAAGGGTGTCCTACACGTTCGCTGAAATTATGCTGTTGCCTGTTTCGGTTTCATTCTGCCGTACAGAATGTACGCCAGAGCAAGAACGATAATGCCGATCAAACCATACAGCAGCCAGTTGGTGGGTTTCACCTTGGAATACCAGAGCTGCACCTTTGTATCGAGATCTGCAACATTCGCATCGGTGATCATGTTGTTCTCTTTCATCACCGGCACCCAGACCGGTTTCAATTCCTCGGTCCAGATCTTTTCAAATGCCTCATATGTATCGTACGGGTCCGTTTCTCCTTCGACGCCGACATTGTTGATCTGATCGTCGATAAAGCGCGTTAGATTGTTGTGGATTTCGCCCGGGCTCATGATGGGTGCAACAGAAAGCTTTGATGCTGAGAAAAGATTGTTCAACGCCTTCCAGAAGGACTCATCCACTTTGGAGCGCCATTCGGAGATCATCGTGTCGATCATCGGTATCTCGCGCGCCTTTTCCTTGTTGGAGAGGTATGCGTCCCCGATGAGTTTCTTCACGCCATTCCAGTTCGATTCAAATTTGCGTTGTTCGCCGTAAAGTTTTGCAACATCGGTGCCGGACAATAATGTGGAAGAAAGGAACTCGATGTTATCTGCGGCTGCCCGTTTGATATTGGAAAGGACATTGCTTCGTTCCAATTTTGCCTGCTGGCTCTTTTGAACGTCGCCGGTCGGTTGTATGTTTTTGTCGTATTGCATGAACAGGCTGTCTACTAAAGCGAAGATTGCTTTATCCCGTTTTGCGATATTCGTGCGAAGCGTAGTAACTACTTTCTGCAGTGAATCGCGTTCTGCCTTCGCTTCCTTCAGTTGTGCAAGCAGCGATGCATTTTCGCCTGATAGTTTGTTCACTTCTTCGGTCAATGTTGCCACTTGCTGCTCCAGTTCCGCTATGCGCGCGGCGCTTTCGCCTATCGCTTTGATCTTCTGCTCGGAATAGGCAAATTGCGCTTTCAGCTTCTGGATACTCTCGTCAAAATTGTCAGGAAAGAGCGCCTTGTTCAGAAAATCGCGGTATGATTGATATCCTGATTCGAGTGCCGTCACTTTTTCCCCGACAGCGGCGATTTCTTCGGGTGTTCCCGCATCGTTAATCGATTTCAACAGCGCTTTGTATTCTTTTTCGAAATCCCGTTTGACCTCGGAATTGGATCGGTCTTGTGCTGTTGAGAATGTGAAGAGAACCATGCTCAACAGAAGAATGAAATGTTTCATTGCTCCTCCTATATGATTGAATATGTGGGGCGCCAATGAGGCGTCCGACATCTGATACTTATAATTAAGCGGAACGCTTCCTCGTCCCGAGATAGATCCCCGCCAAAATTGCGACCAGCAATGCGCCCATCAACAGATACGACAGTGTGCTGTCTTCAATCGGTTTCATACTTGCCGACCATTGCTTGGTCCTTGCATCGATCTCCGCCATCTGTGTTTCGCTGAACATGCCGTGGCGGATCATTACCGGGATCCAGGATGGTTTCAGCTTGCTTCCCCAGGTTTTGTAGGCGAACGCTTCGAAAATAGCCGATTGCTCAATCGCTGTGCGGTTTGCGGTGTTCTGAGTTTCTGCATCGATGAATTTGACGATATTTGCAAACATCTCTTCGCCGTTATTAAATGTCGCGATTTGAACTTGTTCCGCGGCGAACACTTCGTTAACACCTTTCCAGAAGACACCGTCCGTCAGCGTCCGCCAGTTGGCAATTAATCCGCCGATCTCTGATACTTCCTTTCCCTGTTGCGACGAGGGAACATACGCTTTGGATAGCTTCTGTCCGACACCGTTCCACGAGGACTCAAATCTCCGCTGCTCATTCAGCAGTTGCGGAATTTGCTGAGGGGAGAACGATGCGGATGAAAGAAACAGGATGTTGTCGCTGACCGATCGCTTGATGCTGGCAACAACATTCTTTTTCTCCAGCACGGAGAGCTTTTTCATATCGGTACCGGAGAGCTGATCGGTATCGTATTTAACAAACAGGCTGTCCACCAGGGCGAATACTGCTTCATCCCTTTTCTGAATCTCGTCCTGCAGCATGGCGATGGTCTTCTTCAGCGAAGCGAGTTCCGCCTGGGCTTTTGTCAGTTGTGAACGGAGCGAAGCATTCTCCTCCTTCAGCGACTGCACCTGGTCCGTCAGAGAGGAAATTTCTTTCTCCAACTGTGATGCGCGAATTTTCTTCTCAGCCAGTTCTTTGGATTTATGGAGCCGGTCAATCAGACCGTCGTACCCGTCCGGAAATACCGCCTTGTTTAAAAATTCGTTGTGCGGCTGAAATTCTGTTTCGAATGCCGCAACATCGCTCAGAAGTTTGGTGAGCGTTTCTTCATTATCGGCGCTGTTCAGATTTTTTGTAAGAAGGACGAAGCGCGTTTCGAAGTCCCGCTTGATCTCGGACTGCGTACGCTCTTGAGCATTCATCCCGCCGATGAACAGTACAACGCTTGCGAGGAGAATGATCCCGTTCTTCATTTTCTTCCTCCTGCCGGCAGTGCGCCCCCTTTGGTCACCTGGTATTTATCTCTGCCGTTCCATAATTCGATATAGGAATCTTTCTGATCGAACTTCGGATCGTCCATGCCTTTTTCGGCGGATATCACCACCGCGTTGTTGACCGCCAGCGCACCATCGCTCTGCGCCAACACATATACACTCTTAAAATTCTTTCCGGTCAGATAATAGAATCCTGCTTTGTCCCGAATTAAGCGGACTTCTTTCGTATTCTTGGCCGCCATCGTATCGGCAGCGAATTCTTTCGCAAGGAGTGCGGTGATATTGAATGCGACACTGTACCGTTTCGCGTCGACCATTCCTTTGTTTCCGACCTCCACTATTTCTTCCGCGGCCCATGAAAAATCCGCTGGCTGCAACTGCAGTGAAGAACAGCCGGCGACGATGAGTGCGGTGACGAAGCTGATAAGTATGAGACTCTTTTTCATAGTGCTTCTCCTTGAATGATTGAAAAAATTATTTCTTCCCCTTTTTCTTTTGTTTCGGTTTCGCTTTCTGCTTCGGCGCAGGTTTGGACTTTGCCGGAGCGGTCTGCTTCACCGGTTTTTTGTGGCGTAGTGTCTTTTCTTCCTTCTTTGGTACGGAATTTTTCTGTTTCTTGCCAATTAATTTTTCTTTACCCGCCGTTTCACTCTTCGGTGCCTTCAGGGCTTTTTTTTTACCGTCGAACAGGTCGTTTTGTTCGCCGGTTTCCTCGTCCGCGGCTTTCACCGATGCCCCATTTCGGGCTTTATCGGCTGCTTCCAACTGCTTTTCTTCCTCGTCCTCCGAAGTAACAATCGCGATCGCGGTGACGGCATCCTTATCGCCAAGACGGATCAAACGCACACCGGACGTGTTTCGTCCGGAAACACGAATATCTTCTGCGCGCTGCCGGATGACCATGCCGCTGGATGAGACGACGACGATATCGTCGGTGTTCTGCACCTCTTTAATGGCGATCATTTTTCCCGTTTTGTCGTTCGCTTTTAATGTTGCAATACCTTTTCCGCCGCGATGGCTCACACGATAATCGGCAAGATCGGAACGTTTACCGAAGCCGTGTTCGGTGGCAACAAGGATTGTGGTCTTCGTCCGCTTCAACGAAACGGCGCCGATCACTTTGTCCCCGTTGGACAGTTTTATTGCCCTGACGCCGGATGCGCTGCGGCCCATGGCGCGCACTTCGCTTTCCGGGAACCGGATCGCGATGCCTTCGTGCGTACCGATCACGAGCTCATGCGTACCATCGGTCAGTTTCACATCGCGCAGCAGATCGTGCTTGTCCAGCGAGATGGCGCCAATGCCGTTTTTACGCGGATTGCTAAATTCCATCAGGGACGTTTTTTTCATTTGTCCCTCTTCGGTGACCATAAAGACGTACTGATTTTCGGTGAATTCTTTCACGCTGAGGAACGCCGTAATGTTTTCTTCGGCCTCCTTCGCAATCAGGTTGGTGATCGCTTTTCCTTTGGAAGCGCGGCCGCCTTCGGGTACTTCAAACACTTTCAACCAGTAACACTTTCCCTTGTCTGTAAAAAAGAGGATATAATTGTGTGTGCTGGCGATAAACATATGTTCGACAAAATCGTCCTCGCGTGACGCTGCGCCGGTTACTCCTTTTCCGCCGCGCGACTGTCGGCGGTACCCGCTCACCGGGAACCGTTTAATGTAACCGCCGTGCGAGATAGTGATTACTACTTCCTCTTCCGCGATCATATCCTCAATCTTGAATTCGGTTTGTTTCATGACGATCTCTGTCCGGCGCGGATCACCGAACTTTTCCTTGATCGTCAGAAGCTCTTCTTTAATGATCTGCAGCTGCAATTGCTTGCTACCGAGAATCGCTTTCAGTTTGTTAATGAGTTTTATCACTTCCCGGTATTCGTCCTCGATCTTCTTCCGTTCCAATCCTGTTAAGCGCTGCAAACGCATATCGAGAATTGCCTGCGCCTGAATCTCGGAGAGTTTGAACTTTTTCATCAGGCCGAGTTTCGCCGTCTCGGTGTCTTTCGAAGCCTTAATCAGCTTGATGATCGCATCGATATTATCGAGCGCGATAATGTACCCTTCTAAAATATGTGCGCGTTTTTCTGCGGCATCAAGATCGAATTTCGTACGGCGCACCACCACTTCGTTCCGGTGTTCGATGAAATGATGGAGCATGTCCTTCAGTTGCAGCACCTGCGGCCGGCCGTCCACCAGCGCCAACATGATGATGCCGAAGGTGGTCTGCATCTGTGTGTGCTTATAGAGATTGTTCAGTACAACACTGGCGTTCGCATCCCGTTTCAGGTCAACGACAATGCGCATACCATCGCGGTCGGACTCGTCGTTAATGCTGGAGATATCCTCAATCTTCTTGTCGCGCACAAGCTCCGCAATTTTCTCAATCAACGTCGCTTTGTTTACCTGGTACGGGATCTCGGAAATAATAATGCTTTGTCGGTCATTCTTTGCTGTTTCAATCGCCGCCTTTGCACGAAGCGTGATCTTTCCCCGGCCGGTTTTATATGCTTCGCGAACGCCGTCGTACCCGTAGATGATGCCTCCCGTTGGAAAGTCGGGAGCCTTGATGTGTTTCATCAGTTTTTCATTGTCGATACTCCTGTCCGCAATCATCGCCACAATTCCATCGATCACTTCGCTCAAATTATGCGGCGGGATATTTGTCGTCATTCCTACGGCGATACCGCTGGCGCCGTTGACCAGAAGGTTCGGCACTGCCGCGGGAAGTACCGATGGTTCTTGCAGTGTATCGTCGAAGTTTGGCGAAAAGTTAACGGTGTTCTTTTCAATATCGCGCAGCATTTCTTCTGCTACGCGTGTCATGCGGACCTCTGTATAACGCATTGCTGCTGCAGAATCGCCGTCCACGGATCCAAAGTTTCCCTGTCCATCCACCAATGTGTAGCGAAGCGAAAAATCCTGTGCCATACGGACAATCGTGTCGTACACTGATTGGTCTCCGTGCGGGTGGTATTTACCAAGCACTTCTCCGACCACGCGTGCGCTCTTCTTGTACGCCTTGTTCGGCATCAGGCTGAGCTCGTTCATACCAAACAGTACGCGGCGATGCACCGGTTTCAATCCATCGCGGACATCCGGTAAAGCACGCGCAACAATAACCGACATCGAATAATCGATGTACGATCCCTTCATTTCTTCTTCAATATCAACAGGAACTATTTTTTCGTTAGATGTGGCCATAATCTCTTAATAATAGATAATCGTTCTGAAATCAACTGAATTAGACGTCAAGGTTCCGCACGTACTTCGCATTCTTTTCTATGAATTGCCGGCGCGGTTCCACTTCATCTCCCATTAAAATGGAAAATGTCCTGTCCGCATCTGCCGCGTTTTCAATTCCGACCTGGAGGATTGTTCGTGTTTCCGGATTCATTGTGGTGGACCACAATTGTTCGGGATTCATTTCGCCAAGACCCTTAAAGCGGGAGATAACAATGCCGCCCTTGATCGTTGCTCCTTCTTCTGGAGCGGACTCCACTTCCTCTTCTGTTTTCTTCTCCGCTTTTTCTCCTTTAAGACGTTTTAGAATCTCATCCCGTTCTTCGTCGTCGAATGCGTACATCTCTTTCTTGCCCTTCTTTAATTTATACAGAGGGGGTTGGGCGATATACACATGGCCGAGCTCGATCAGCGGTTTCATATATCGGAAGAACAATGTCAGCAGCAACGTGCGGATGTGGGAGCCGTCAACGTCCGCATCGCACATCAGGATAATTTTGTTATAGCGCAATTTATCGGCGTTAAAATCTTCGCCGACCCCGGCGCCGATTGCCGTGAAAATGTTCCGGATTTCTTCATTCTCCAGCATTTTGTGCAGGCGAGCCTTTTCCACATTCAATATCTTTCCCTTCATCGGCAGGATCGCCTGGAACCGCCGGTCGCGTCCCTGTTTCGCGCTTCCGCCTGCCGAGTCACCTTCAACCAGGTACATTTCGCAATGTTCGGGATCGTTGATGGAACAGTCGGCGAGTTTACCGGGAAGACCGGCGCCGTCCATTGCATTCTTCCGGCGTGCGATATCGCGCGCTTTGCGGGAAGCTTCGCGTGCTTCTGCGGCGCGCAGACTTTTATCGATGATCCGTTTTGCGTCGGGTGAGTTGCTGTCCAGCCAGTCGGACAATGCGGGACCGATCACCGATTCCACGATTGATTTTATTTCGCTGTTCCCGAGTTTTGTTTTTGTCTGCCCTTCAAACTGCGGTTCCGGCACTTTCACGCTGACAACGGCTGTTAATCCCTCTTTAAAATCTTCGCCGGTCAACTGGATTTTGTCGTCCTTCACCAAATTATTTTTCGAAGCAAAGTTGTTCAGAGACCGGGTGATAGCCGTTCGGAACCCAACAAGGTGTGTTCCCCCTTCGTGTGTGTTGATGTTGTTCACATAGGAGAACATGTTTTCAGAATACTGATCGTTGTACTGGAACGCCGCTTCTACTTCCACCGTCCGGTCGTTCTCGTCGCGTCCTTCTCCTTTTGCGTAGAAAATCTTCCGCATAATGGAGGGCCGGGTGGAATCGGTATACTTCACAAACTCGAGCAATCCGCCTTCATAATGGAATTTTTCCGTTTGCTCTTGCTTGTTGCGGAGATCGGTGATTTCTAATACCACGGAGGGATTTAAAAAGGCGAGCTCGCGTAAACGTTCCGCTAACGTATCGAATTTATACACGCGGTTTTTGAAGATCGTGCCGTCCGGCATGAACGAGACGGTCGTGCCCGTCTTTTCATTCTTCCCCATTGTACCGATCACCTTCACCGGCGCGACGGGGTCCCCTTTCTTGTACTTCTGGTACCACACCTTACCGGCAGTTTTCACGGTCACTTCAAGCGTTTCGCTGAGAGCATTCACTACGGAGACGCCGACGCCGTGCAGGCCGCCGGAGACCTTGTAGGTGTTCTTGTCGAACTTGCCTCCCGCGTGCAGCACGGTGAGCACCACTTCAAGGGCGGATCGTTTCTCCTCTTTGTGGATTCCCGTGGGAATACCGCGGCCGTCGTCTGCGACCGAAACGCTGCCATCTTTGTTGATCTTCACGTGGATGTTTTTGCAAAATCCGGCGAGTGCTTCATCGATGGAGTTATCCACAATTTCATAGACCAAGTGATGCAAGCCGCGCGTGCTCACGTCGCCGATGTACATGGCGGGACGGCGGCGCACTGCTTCCAGTCCTTTTAATACGGTAATATCTTCGGCGGTATATTCTCCGTCGTGTTTTTTTGGTTTATTCTCTGCCACAATGGTTCCTTTTGTGTTAGTCGTTCTGGCCGTATCGGCCGTGGTCTTTATCGAAATTTTATGTCGACAATGCTTGTTGAATTCGTTTTCTCATGAATCTTATCTAGTATTTCCTTTTTGCGGAACGTTAATTCTGTTCTCCATGGAGCATTGTTGACGCTTACATACAACACTCCGTTCTGCAGCCGTTCCGGCTGGGCAACCTTCGCTACCTGTTGCCCGACCACCTCGTTCCACACATCGAATATTTTATACTGTTCGACCTGCTTCTCGATGCCTAGCGACTGCACCAGCAGTTTTAATGCATCTCCGAGCGATTGTATATTCTCTTTTCGGGTCATACCATCGAACACTGCGTCAACGGTCGGTATTCCTTATGCGTTCACTGGTTCGCCGACAATTGTTCCGCTCTTGATAAAAAATTTTTTTCGTTCTTTGTTCCACTCCGCGCCGCCAAACATCTTCTCGCTGGTTGTCGTAATAAATATCTGACCGAGCGATTCGGCAACGGAAAGAAGTTTTTTGCTGCGATGCTCGTCCAGTTCGCTAAAGACATCGTCCAACAGAAAGACCGGTGTTTCGTTGCACCGTTCTTTCAGATAGAAGAATTCTGCAACCTTCAGCGCAACCAGAAATGTTTTATGCTGTCCCTGCGATGCAAAATGTTTCAGCGACATTCCGTTCAGCGAAAAGATAATTTCGTCGCGATGAGGGCCGACAAGCGTCGTCTGAAACCGTTGTTCATCTTTTTTCTTTTTCAACAGCTTTGTTTCCATTGCGGTAGAAATTTCTTCGATGGTTGTTCCCTCGGTGATATTGATCGATGGTGCATATTCTATTTTCGGCGTTTCCCGTTCATCGACGATATCCAAATAGGTCCGGGCTATAAATGGTGCAAACTCATTTAGAAACCGGTTGCGCTTATTGATGATCCGCGAACCATATTTTACCAACATCTCATTCCAGGGCGACAGGACATCGCTCCCGTCTCTGGCCTGCGGGTCCGACAGGATAGCGTTGCGTTGACGGACGATTCTGCGGTATTCCATGGAATCTTCCACATAGGATTTGCTGCTTTGCGAAATCACCAGGTCGATAAATTTCCTTCTGTCCGCCGGAGAACCGAATGTGATTGCGTTGTTTTCGGGGGACAGGATAACTACAGGAAACATTCCGATCACCGTTGAAAACTTATTCACTTCAGCGCCGTTGATTGTGAATTTCTTTTCCTTTTTCGCATCATCGTAGGCGACGCGTACCAGGAATTGTTTTCCTTCGTCTGATTCCAGTGTGCTTTTTATCTCAAAGAACGATTGCTGCTGCTGCATCACCGTCGCATCGGCGCTGGCATAAAAACTTTTTGTCAGACACAGGAACGACAGGGCTTCCAGGGCGTTGGTCTTTCCCTGACCATTCTCCCCGAGAAGCACGTTGACCCGTGCACCAAACTCAAAAACCGTTTCGTTGTGATTGCGAAAACTGCGCAGGTGGGCATTGGAAATTTTCATTTGCCGCGCGATGAATTAATTATTCAACCGCACCGGCATAATCAGCATTAATACATCCTCCCCGTCCTTTTTGGACACGGGAGAAACGATTGCTGCGCGGTTTGGCGAACTGAGCCGGAACTCCACTTCTTCGGAATCGAGATGGGATAATACATCGATCACATAGGCAGAATTGAAGCCAATCTCCATTTCTTCATCATTATAATCGCACGATACCTTTTCTTTCGCTTCGCTGCCAAAATCCTGGTCTTCCGCGGTCACTCTCAGCTCGTCTTTTCCGACAGAGAGCCGGATCTGATGGGTGGTGGAGTTTGAATAGAGCGATACTCGGCGGACCGATTGAAGCATTTCGTTCTTGCTGACGATTAATTTCCGTTCGTTGTCCAGCGGAATAACTGTTTCATAGTTCGGATATTTTTCCTCTATCAGACGGGAAATAAGGGATGTGCCGTCGAATTTGAACATCACGTGGGTGGCGCTGATGGAAACCCGCGTTTCTGTTCCGTTCGCCACTTTATCCAATTGGGAAAGAGCTTTTGCTGGAATAATAATATCTTTTGTGAGTTTCGTGTTTCCGAGATTTTTATTATTCACGCGAACCAACCTGTGTCCGTCCGTCGCAACGGCGCGCACTTCGCTCTTGGAAAATTGGAACAGCACACCCATCATCGCGGGTCGCAATTCGTCTGCGCTGACGGCAAACATCGTTGTTCCAATCAGCCGCTGCAATACCTGCACGTCGAATGCTACTTCTGCTTCGCCTTTAAATTCCGGGATAGCGGGGAATTCTTCGCTGGATTCTCCGGTGAGCGTATACTCACCGTTATCTGTTTTCATTTTAATCTTATTCGATTCAGTGTCAATCGTGAAGGTGATATTTGTATCGGATAATGCGCGAACAGTATCGAAAATTCTTTTTGCCGGAATAGCGATCGTTCCATTTTGACTTCCCTGTACTTCCAACGACACCGAAACAGATATTTCCAGGTCGGTGGCTGTAATTTTTAAAGTGTTTGCATGAATATCAAAGTGGAGGTTTTCAAGGATAGGAAGTGTCGATCGGGTAGGAACTACGCTGACTGTTTTTGCCAATGCTTTCTGAAGATCAGCGCTCCGGACGGAAAATTTCATTAGGAATCTCCTTAAATTTATTGACCAATAAGCATAAATTTTTAGTGCGGTAATATACGAAAAATGTGCCTGAATCCCAAAGGAAGAATACCTGTAAGTATTTACTCTTTCAGTGAGTTAGGGGCTTATTATAATATATATTCAATTTTAAAATCATAATAACAATAATAGCGTGGATAAGTTGATAAGTGCGGTTTTATCATAGTTTTACAGATGAATCCGAAAAAAACAGTGTCGAAAGAATGTGGGTATCATTCTTTCTTATCCACCATTATCCACCGTTGAAATAGTTTATCCGGTCACCGTCAGAGGTACCAACATCGCATTAACATCATTCCACACATCATCCACAGAAAAATGTGGAAAACTATTTTAAAATAAAAAAGGGATCGACAAACATTTGATCCCTTTTTTTATATCAAAGTAAAAAATTACCGTGAATAAATATCAATCTTCTTTTTAATCTGTTCGATCGTTGCACGGAACTTCGGATCGATCTTTATCTGTTCTTCCACCGTTTGATATGCATGGATGACCGTGCTGTGATCTCTACCGCCGAAATTCAGACCAATAGTCTTCAGCGAGCAATTAGTGAGATCTTTTGCAAGAAACATCGCAACTTGTCGGGCTATTACTACCTCTTGCTTGCGTGTCTTGGCGCGAAGCAAATCGTTTGGAATATCGTAGAACTCGGAGACGATACGCTGTATCTCTTCCACCGTCAGCGGTGATCGAACCTCGGTCACCACCGAGCTAAGCACTTCGCGGGCCATATCGATGTCGATATCCTTCCCCAGTAAGGAGGCATTGAACAGAAGTTTTGTGTAACAACCCTCCAGTTCGCGAACATTCGATTTAACGTTTGCAGCGATAAAGTCGAGAACCGCTTCGGGAATCACGACATCGTCCCGCTCACATTTGTTTCGCAGAATCGCGGAACGGGTTTCCAGGTCGGGAGGTTGAATATCGGCAGTTAAACCCCACTGAAAACGGGAAATTAAGCGTTCATCCAGTCCCTGCAGCTCTTTCGGCGGCCGGTCAGAAGAGAGAATAATTTGTTTTCCCAGCTGATGCAGTGAATTAAAAGTATGAAAGAAACTATCCTGTGTCTTTTCCTTGCCGGTGAAGAATTGGATATCGTCCACAATCAGAATATCCATGCTCCGGTAGAAAGTAGAAAAATCCGTTGTGGCATCGTTCCGTATAGCATCGATGAATTCATTCGTGAATTTCTCGCTGGAAACATACATAACGCGTTTTGCTTTTCCAGACTCAAGGGCATAATTGCCGATCGCTTGCATTAAATGTGTTTTACCTAGTCCGGTGCCGCCATACAGCACGAGTGGATTAAAGGATGTTCCCCCGGGATTGTTTGCCACCGCCATTGCCGCCGCCCGTGCAAGCTGATTGCTCTCCCCTTTAATGAAGTTGTTGAACGTATTTCTCTTATTAAGAAAGGTCTTTTCGTACGGCAGCGGCTGGGTATACTGCGTTTGTTCCACCTTTACCTGAAACTGTTCGGCGGACGCTTTCACAGCGGATTCGGTCTGCGTTACAGCAATAGCGGGAGACGGATCGTCTGTGGGTACAACAGTATATGTCAGTTTTGCCGAAGCCCCAAGAACCTTAGTCAGCGCCGAGGAGATAAGCGAATAATAATGTTCTTCCAGCCACTCATAAAAGAATTGACTAGGAACAGTAACTGATACTTCATTACGATCAATTTTAATCGGCTTAATAGGTTCAAACCAGGTTCGAAAGCTTTGCGAATTTATCTCGGACTGTATATGGGAAAGGATCAATCTCCACGTAGACTCCAACTCTTCTTTTTGTAAAACATCTGATTGTATTGAAGCAGGAACATCATCAGCAGTGACAATGGAAATCATAAAACCTCAAACGTTATCAACAGCAAACACTGTTTTATGCACAATGTTATTAACACTATCTAAAAACTTTATTTAACAAACTTACGGGAAAAATAGAATTATACACATCAACACACCGGCGCTAAACCGTTACGAATCAACACCGACCGACCAAACCCAGCAACTTATCAACACCACTTGTGAATATCTTTTTCCACAACCCGTCGGCGCTTCCACGGCACTTTTCCATAGCAAAAAGTTATCCACACGTAGTCCACACCTCGACACCGGCACATTTTATACACAGTATATCGTACTTCGGGGAGCTAAGTCAAGAAGAATTTTTACAAAATTGAAATAATTTTTGCGAACCGATAAATTTTCTCGAAGAATGTACCCGTAAAACCATGTTCCATATAAATTTATCTTGTTTGTCCGGTGATGTTTTCGTATTTTCAATAGCTTTTATTCATCTGGAGAAACAATGAAACGCACATTTCAACCGCATAAACGAAAACGCAGAAATACGCACGGATTCCGTGAACGTATGGCAACGAAAAATGGACGCAAAGTTCTTTCAAGCCGCCGCGCTAAAGGGCGACATAAATTGACCGTCAGCGACGAGCCGCGTTCATAACGCGGCGTTGCAGACGTTCGAGCTTCTCTCCTCTCGGCAATCATCAGGAAGCGGCGGCGTGAGTGCGACAGACACTTCCCAAATCAATCATCCTTCGCGGATACCAATCGTTCACCACAGTCATTACCAGCGGAATCTCCCTTCATGGCATACCGCTAACAGCGTTCCTTTTGACAAGTCCGGACGAGATGGTTGTGGCGATCGGATTCTCGGTTCCCAAGAAACAAGTTCCTCTTGCAGCGGACCGGAACCGAATAAAGCGATTGATGCGGGAAGCGGTTCGAAAAAATTTCGATGACATTCTGTCGGCAGCACGGCATAAGCACATTGGTGTACGCATCGTTCTCATGTTCAAACGAGAGAAGGCGAGGAACCTCAAACGTCTGATGCTTCACGATATCGAACCGGCATGGACCGATATCCGGCAACGCATTCTGTCAACACTATGAAACAGCTGTTCATTTTTTTGATCCGCGTTTATCAGATGGTGATCTCACCGTTTCTGCCGGCCAATTCATGCAGATTTTTTCCAACCTGTTCTGCCTACACGATTGAATCGATCCAAAAACACGGAGCGTTAAAGGGTTCACTCCTCGGCGCGAAACGGATTTGCAAATGTCATCCGTATCACGAAGGAGGTTACGACCCCGTTCCGGATCATTTTTCACCGACGAAACAACACTAAGACTATGGGAAGACAAGAAACACTCGGATTTGTCCTAATCGCCGCCGTTCTGATGGCGTGGATGTATTTTACGTCGCCGGCCCGGCAGCCGCAACAGACACTGCCGGCGGCAACACATACCTTCGCCGATTCGGTGGTGAAACAACAGCCGCACAAAGAAGAAACAACAATCGTGCAGCCACAAACCGCACAGCCTTCCGCACAACAGAAGAGCGAGATGTACGGGAAATATTTTTCCGGTACCGAGAGCGGCCGCGAACAGATTTTTACAATTGAAACGGAAAACTACATTGCCGAACTTTCCACCAAAGGGGGCGCGGTAAAACAATGGACGCTGAAGAAACACCTGACGTGGGATAACCATCCCGTACAGTTGGTGACCGACGACCGAGGGGATTTCAACATCCTTTTTACCACCACCGACGGCCGGATGATCAACACAAGGAATCATTTTTTTGCTACGCAGATCCCGTTCGGCGGCAAGGTTGTGCTTTCCGGCGACGACCAATACGTTGTTACCTTCACGCTGAATGCTTCCGAAGGAAGGATCGTGAAAAAACTGACGTTCAAGAACACGGCATATGATTTTGACGCAGACCTGTCGTTTGAGGGAATGCAAAATGTTGTCGCCAATTACGAATATCAGATTTTGTGGGAAAGCGGCATCAAATATACCGAATACAACAGCGTTGACGAATCGAATCTTGCCGCAGCGTATACCTACGGTGGCGGTGAATTGAAAGAGGTCAACGCATCATCCAGTGGCGATAATCCGAAAGAGGATCCTTCCGGTCAGACCGAATGGGTGGCGCTGCGGAACAAGTATTTTGCCGTTGCAATTCTTGCACAGGATAAAAAAGCATCCGGTGCGTATTTGGAAGGGCAGCACATTACCGCGGATGCGGGTGGAGTCGTCGAAAAATACTCTATCGCATTGAAGTATCCATTTAAGAACACGGCAAACGAAACCGCGAAAGTATCCACGTACATCGGTCCGTTGGAATTCTCCACTATCAAGGGATACAGTCGCGACCTGGACAAGATTATGTCTCTCGGATGGTCGTGGATCCGCCCGATCACAGAATACATCTTTATCCCTCTTTTCCGTCTTCTGCATTCTGTGATATCGAACTACGGACTCGTAATTATTATTTTCTCCATTCTCATTAAACTGGCATTACAACCATTGACAAAATCCAGCATGAATTCCATGCGCAGGATGCAAAAATTACAGCCAATGATGCAGGAGATCCGCGAGAAGCACAAGAGCGACGCACAGCAAATGAATATCCAGATCATGAAGCTGTACAAAGATTATGGCGTAAATCCAGCCGGCGGATGTCTGCCGCTGTTGCTGCAGCTGCCGATCCTTTATGCATTGTATTCGCTTTTCACGGCATCCATCGAACTGCGTCAGGAACCATTCATTCTGTGGATTACCGATCTTTCGGTTCCCGACGTTCTTGTTTCACTTCCGTTCACCGTGCCGTTGCTCGGCAACTTCGTCAGCGGTTTGACGCTTGCGATGGGAATTACGATGTTCGTCCAGCAGAAACAAACAGTTACCGATCCGACCCAGAAAGCGATGGTCTGGATGATGCCTATCATGATGACGATTATGTTCAACCATTTTCCTTCTGGTTTGAACCTGTATTATTTTGTCTTCAATCTGCTCTCCATAGGACAACAGTGGTATTTCAATCAACGCCACAAGGATGAGCCATTGCAGAAGATTCCGGAACACAAGCGGAAAGCAGGATTTATGGAACGGATGCAGCAGAAGCTTCCCCAGCAATCAAAAAAGTAAACAAGACCACGCCAAAGAAAAAACTCCCGACGATTACCGCCGGGAGTTTTGTTTTAAAGTACCTTCTGGATAGAAAGCTTGTTCTCGTCCCTTGCAGACAAACGAAAGACTACTCAATCCGATCATCCGTCTCGCCATTATCAACATTCAAACGGTACCCGATACCGGATTCTGTTAAAAACAATGTCGGGTTGTTCGGATCATCTTCCAGCTTTTTCCTGAGCTGTCCGAGATACACACGGGTATATTGTGATTCCCCTTCAAATTTTGGTCCCCAGACCTGTTGCAGAATGAAATTGTGTGTCAGCACCTTTCCCGCATTCCGGATAAACAATGACAACAAAGAAAACTCCGTTGGTGTAAGTTTCACCGGAAGATCGTTTTTCGACACCGTATACCGTTCCAGATCTACAACCAGCGAGCCAAAAGAAAAAACAGGGCTCTTCTGTAATGCAGAATTATATGTGCGAAGAGCAGTTCGTACCCGGGCAATCAATTCACCGCCACGGAAAGGTTTGGTAAGATAATCGTTCGCCCCCTCATCCAGGGCGGTGATGATATCCTGTTCATCAGTACGGGCAGAAAGTATGATTATAGGATATCGGACCCAGGTTCTCAACTTTTTCAGCACAGCAACACCATCCATATCCGGCAGGCCAAGATCGAGAATCATCAGATCGAACCGTGACGATTCGGAAATTCGAACCGCATCATCGCCGTTTTCGGCCAGGGTAATCTTATACCCCTCTTTCTCCAGCGTCGATTTCAACAACCGGCGCATCTGTATTTCGTCATCAACTATCAAAATGGAAGGATCGTTTGCCATAGATTACACCGTGGATGAATGTGTTTCAACAGGAATCGTGATTGTGAACGACGCACCACCCGTGGGAACATTGGCCGCGACGATCGTACCCCGATGTGCCTCAACATATCCTTTCACGATGGATAGACCGAGCCCGGTCCCGCCGGTCCTGGTGCCGGGCACACGATAAAATTTGTTGAATAGATGTTTCAAAGCATCATCCGGAAACCCGGGGCCGGTATCACTCAAAGAAAGAATACAATATGATTCATCCGTCTTTGCCGCCATCGTAATGGTGCTGTCAGGTTGCGTATACAGCGATGCATTATATAAAAGATTAAGCAACACCTGTTCCATCAAACCGTAATCAAGTTTCACAAGCGGCATATTCTCCGGTACAACGATGTTCACCGTATGGCCCCGCAATTCTTTTTCCATCTTATTTACCGAAGATCGGAACAGATCGTTCACATCGCACCAATCCAACCGCGGCGCGAGTTGGCCGGATTCCAGCCTGGTCATATCCAGTAAATTTTCCACAAGGCGGTTCAGTCGCTCTGCCGCGGTGTGGATCTCGTCAAGAAGTTCTTGGGGGTGATATTTTGCAAGCGATTCTGCTGCGCCAATAATGGCGGCAATCGGTGTGCGGAGCTCATGCGAAATAGAATTGAACAGCGTGCGGTACAATTTTTCCGATTCTGCATACACCACCGTCCTTTTGGCCAGCTCGTTCAATTGTTCGCGCTCCAGCGTTGATGCGATTTGCGCTATAAAATTCTGCAGCAAGGTTTCCTGATCGATGGAAAACGGTTTATCGCTTTTACTTCGCACCCCAATCACACCCAGCGGATAGCGCGGTCCAGAGATCGGATAATACGTTGCCTCAGTAGAAGGAAGTGTATCGGTGAACCTCCCCGCTTTTCTTTCGTTCCAATAGACCCATGCGGCTACGCCGAACTCTTTTTCATTAACCGCGTACATGCTGGAATTGTGCGCCGCAGAAAAAATATCACCGTCCGGTTGGCTGAGGAAGATCGTAACATCCGACGAAAAGAAGTCGGAAATATTATTCACCGCCGCTATCGCTACTTCGTCCTGTGTTTTCGCGGCAGTTAATTGTTTCGTTAAAGCGAACAGCGCCGAAGAATGTTTTTCACGCAATCGCACCGTTTTTTCCCGCACCCGTATCCGGGCCGTAAGCGTGCCGGTCACCGCCGCAATAGCGAAATATGCCAGGAACATCAGAATGTCCTGCGGCAATCCGATTGCGAACGTAAATTGAGGAGGGATATAGAAAAAATTCCACAGCATAGCACTCATGCCCGCCGCAAGAAGCACGGGTCCGACGCCGAATTTCAGCGGAAGCAGCACAACAATCAGCAGCAGGATCATTGAAATAGTCTGATAACCAAGATACCCCGAGAACGGATAACAAATCAGCGCCGAAATAAAAATAATGGAAGCAGAAACAGTATATTGAGCAATTCCGGAATGGAATTCGGGCAGAGGAATTGATTTTGTCCGCGGACGATGTTCGTCATGCGCACCGATGACATACACATCCAGATCGCCGCTCTCATCGATCAACCGGTCCAGTAATGACGAGGAAAGGAACGACCGGGCCGCGGTTTTGCCGATCAGAATTTGAGTGGCATTGTGATGGTGCGCCATTCGCACCAACGCGCTTGCAATATCGTCGTCCGCCGTTGTGAAGATCTCGGCGCCGAGATCTGCCGCCAGTTTGATATTACTATTCAACAGTTTTTTTGCTTCATCCGAAATCGTTTTAGAAGTTTCTACGTAGACGGCAACCCACGTTGCGTTCAGCGTATACGCCATTCTTCGCGCCCAACGGATTAGTGATACCGTTGATGGACTTGGGCTAATGCCGACCAGCAGGCGCTGTCCTGATTTCCATGTTGCCGTGATCCGTTCGGACTGCATATAATCACGAAGTTGATGGTCTACCCGTTCCGCAGTGATCCGGAGTGACATTTCGCGAAGCGCAGTAAGATTCCCCTTGCGAAAAAAGTTTTGCACCGCATGCCGGGATCGCTCCGGTGTGTAAACCTTTCCCTCCTCAAGCCGTTTCAAGAGGTCCTCGGGGGAGATATCAATCAGTTCAACTTCATCCGCCTGTTCAAAAATCGAATCAGGAACGGTTTCTCGCACGATCGATCCGCTGATCTGGGCAACGGTGTCCGCCCTGCTTTCGAGATGCTGAACATTGAGCGTTGTATACACATCAATGCCGCGATCCAGAAGTTCCAACACATCCTGATATCGCCTGCCGTGACGACTGGTGGGTGCATTGCTATGAGCGAGTTCATCAACAAGTACCACCTTTGGTCTGCGGGTAATCACCGCATCCAGGTCCATTTCTTCCATTCCAATTCCGCGGTATTCAATTTTTTTTCGCGGGAGAATTTCGAATCCCGTAACAAGTGCTTCAGTTTCCGGCCTGTTATGCGATTCGATGTAGCCGATAACGATATCGATGCCTTTCGATTTCACCTCCTGGGCCGATTTCAGCATTTCGTACGTTTTTCCGGCGCCGGCGGACATGCCGAAGAATATCTTTAGTTTGCCCCTCTTGGAATGTTCCTCTTCCTTCTTCAAAGCGCTCAGAAGCGCGTCAGGATCGGGTCGGTATGGTGCAGGTGATTCCATGGGTACGAATATAACGATTCGTTCGTCGAAGTTCATAGTAATTGGAAACACTGTTCGAATTCACAGCGAACGATGTTTTTTGATACCCCTTGCGCGGTATCGACTGCAGCCGGTCTTTTTTCTTCACAACAGAGTCTGGACAAAGCGAACATAATAAGCGCAAAAAGAACGATGAGAAATCCTTTCATACCAACGACTCCTGATTGAACTTCACATGCCATACTCTGGTTTTCATTTTCGATCCAATTCATCCAATGCAATATTTACCATCAAAACGTTAACACGCGGATTGCCGAACAATTCCATTTCCGGACCCTGTATAAAACGCTCCACTAAAATTTTGAAGGATGCAGTTTGTTCAGGACTAAATCCCCGCGTTCGTGCAATGCGCTTCATCTGCAATCGTGCCCCCTCAGGCGAAATGTGAGGATCAACCCCGCTTGCAGAGGAAAAAAGCATCTCCGTGGGAACCACGATCTCTTCGGCGAGGTTGTTTTGAATTCTAAACCTTACGGACCGGTCTTTTGCAGAATCTGCCATCCGAGTATCTGTCGGACCCCAGTTCGTTCCGCCGGATGGGAGGGGATTGTAGTCTATTCCGGACGGACGAGAATGGAAATATTTGTCAGCGGTAAATTTTTGTCCAATAAGTTCTGAACCGATAATACCACCGTTCTTTTCAACAAGACTGCCTTTCGCCTGATATGGAAACAAGGAGGCCGCGAGAAAGGTCATTGCGACAGGATAAATAATTCCAGTAAGCACGGTCATCGTCAGTAAAAGGCGAACCGCCGGGAAAATGTACGTTTTCATGTCAATCCCAATCCAACAATAATAAGGTCGATGAATTTTATACCAATGAACGGTACGATAATGCCCCCCAATCCGTAGACAAGCAAATTCCTTTTCAATGCCGAGTTGGCACCAACGGCGCGGTATCGCACCCCCTGTAACGCAAGAGGTATCAATGCAACAATAATCAGCGCATTAAAAATTACCGCACTCAAGATGGCGCTTTGCGGCGAGGCAAGATTCATGATATTCAATGAAGAGAGAGACCCAGCAGAAAAAGAGGAAGAGGCATATAAATTTCCGACCATTGCCGGGATGATAGCAAAATATTTTGCAACATCGTTGGCAATACTGAACGTTGTCAACGCGCCGCGCGTCATGAGCAGTTGTTTTCCCGTTTCCACAACTTCGATCAGTTTTGTCGGATTTGAATCGAGGTCCACCATGTTGCCCGCTTCGCGGGCCGCCTGGGTGCCGCTGTTCATTGCGATACCGACATCTGCTTGCGCAAGAGCGGGAGCATCATTCGTACCGTCGCCGATCATTCCAACAAGCTTTCCATTCGCCTGTTCATCGCGGATGCGTTTCAATTTATCTTCCGGCCGCGCCTCGGCGATAAAATCGTCCACTCCCGCTTCGGCGGCAATTGCCGCTGCCGTCAACGGATTATCGCCCGTGATCATGACGGTTTTAATTCCCATCTGCCGCAATTGTACGAATCGTTCTTTAATCCCACCTTTGACAACATCCTTCAATTGAATAACACCAAGGACGACCCCGTTTTCCGCTACCACCAACGGAGTAGAACCTTTTCGTGCTATATCGTCGACAACAGATTGCACTTCTTTCGGAAAAGAACCCCCATTATTATTCACAAATATTTTGATTGCGTCAGCCGAGCCTTTTCGGATGGCCCGTTCGATCGACTGCCCTTCCGTTGAAAAATCCACTCCGCTCATACGGGCTTGCGCAGAAAACGGAATAAAACGCCCTGCTATATCCGAAACATCCCTGCCTCGCAAACGGAATCTCTCTTTCGCAAGGATGACGATCGATCGCCCTTCGGGCGTTTCATCTGCCAGAGACGAAAGTTGGGCCGCATTAGCGAGACGCTCCGCCGAAATACCGGGTGCCGGAATGAATTCCGTTGCCATGCGGT
This sequence comes from Bacteroidota bacterium, assembly GCA_041665525.1. Taxonomy (GTDB): domain Bacteria; phylum Bacteroidota; class Ignavibacteria; order UBA10030; family UBA8401; genus UBA8401. The sequence continues at coordinate 34,017 of JBAYIS010000010.1, forward strand.
TACCCAGTGTGATTGTGCCAGTTTTATCGAGTAAAAGAACATCCACATCGCCGGCTGCTTCCGCGGCGCGTCCGCTTGTTGCAATAACATTCTTTCGGATTAGACGATCCATACCGCTGATGCCGATTGCACTTAACAGTCCGCCGATAGTCGTCGGGATTAAGCAGACCAGTAGCGCAATAAGCACGGGCAATGTCGTTAAAGCGCCACCCGCATGTCCGGATGAATTATCAGCGTATTGCACATACGCAGGAAGGGTTGCGACAACCAAAAGAAAAATAATTGTCAGTGCCGAAAGCAGAATGGTCAACGCAATTTCGTTCGGCGTTTTTTGCCGTTTCGATCCTTCTACGAGAGAGATGATTCTATCCAGGAACGAACTGCCCGGCTCCGATGATACTCGAACGACGATCCTGTCGCTTAGCACCTTTGTTCCGCCGGTTACAGAACTACGGTCGTCACCGCTTTCACGAATGACAGGAGCAGATTCTCCGGTGATCGCCGATTCGTCGACGCTTGCTATTCCTTCAATAATCACCCCGTCGGCGGGAACGATGTCTCCCGCCACACAAATAATGAGATCGCCTCTTTTTAATTGCGTTGCAGGAACAGAAAGCTCGCCGTTTCCGGTTTTAAATCGCGCAATAAGCTGCGAACGATTTTTCTTTAATGCTTCCGCCTGCGCCCGGCCCCGACCTTCGGCGACCGCTTCTGCAAAATTTGAAAAGAATACTGTAAACCAAAGCCAAACAGTTATCTGAATATTGAATAAGGACGGCTCCCGAAAGAGGACAAACGTTGTAACGAAAGAACCCGTGGCGACCACAAACATAACAGGGTTTTTTACCAGGTGTTTTGGATGAAATTTTTTAAGAGAGTCTTTTAGCGCACGAAGAACGATCTCTCCTGAGAGAAATGAAAGTAAAGGGGATAATGTTTTCGAGTTCATATGTATGCCGTGTCAATGGTACTGCGTTGAGGTTTTGACCCTTAAAAGTATTTTTGAGTTAGCTATTAGAATAATTGTCCGCCCAGCATCAAAAAATGTTCCATAATCGGTCCGAGAACAAGGGCGGGGAAAAAAGTGAGCGCCCCAACGATCATTATTGTGCCAAATAGCAGCAAACCAAAAAGAAATGTATCCGTCGGAAAAGTTCCGGAAGAAAAAGGAGTAATATTTTTATTCGCGAGACTGCCGGCGATTGCAAGCAGTGGAACGAGAACGCCAAACCTGCCGATAAGCATGACTATTCCCCCCAGAACATTGTAAAAAGGTGTATTTGAATTCAATCCGGCAAACGCACTGCCATTATTTCCCGCTTGCGAAGCAAACGCATAGAGGATTTCTGAAAAACCATGAGGGCCGAAATTGTTAATGCTTGTTGTTCCTAACTCCGAAATGCTTGCAAGTGCGGAGGAAACAAGGATGCATCCACTGGGCAACAGCAAAGCGATCGCGGCCATTCGTACCTCGAACGATTCGATCTTTTTACCCAAAAATTCAGGAGTCCTCCCAACCATTAATCCTGCAATAAAAACAGTGAGAAAAATAAACACGAGCATTCCATACATTCCCGCACCAACGCCGCCAAAAATTATTTCACCAAGCAAAATATTTAGCAGCGCTACCGCCCCGGATAACGGTGATAGACTGTCGTGCATCGCATTCACCGATCCATTGGACGCGCCCGTGGTTGCCACGGACCAGAGAACACTATTTGCAACTCCAAACCTCGTTTCTTTTCCTTCCATCCCTCCGGCGATCCCTGTAACGGGGTTTGCCGAATATTCCGACCACAGTGAAACGGCAAGTCCGCCGGAAAACATGAAGAACATTACACCCGATACGATCCAGGCGTGTCGTTGTGCTTTCACCATTATGCCATAGGTGTAAACGAGCGCAGAGGAAAGGAGCAGGATGGACACCATTTCCAAAAAATTTGAAAGAGGCGTTGGATTTTCGAATGGAAACGCGCTATTCATATTAAAGAATCCGCCGCCATTTGTACCGAGCTGTTTAATGGCAATTTGCGATGCGGCGGGTCCAAGAGGGATAATTTGTTGACCGCCTTCCACCGTGGTGATTGTCTGATACGATGAAAAATTCTGAACAACTCCTTGACCGACCAACACGATTGTTAACAGTATCGACAATGGAAGAAGAACGTACACCGTAGAGCGCGTCAGGTCGACCCAGAAATTTCCAATTTCAGTTGTTGTTTTCCGTGCAATACCCCGAGCAAGAGCCAGCATCACCGAAATTCCTGTTGCGGCGCTGACAAAATTCTGCACTGTCAAACCGAGCATTTGTGTGAGATAACTCATTGTTACTTCACCTGCATATCCCTGCCAATTTGTGTTTGTCATAAAACTTACAGCGGTATTGAAGGAACTGTGCCACGATATGTCTGCTAAATGCTGCGGATTGAGGGGCAATCGGGATTGAAAATATTGCAGCAGGAACACAGCCGCAAAACCGAACATATTAAATGCAATGAGCGCCCACAGATATTTTTTCCAGTGCATTTCTTCACCGGGATCGATACCCGAAAATTTATAAGTCAGGCGTTCCAGCCAACCGAACACCGGAGAAAGAAAAGTGTTTTTTCCCCGAAAAATATTTGCCATGAATTTCCCCAGAAGGGGTGTCAACAGCAATACTACGACAACATACAACACGAGCTGTATTATTTCCGAAACGGTGATCAAAGTTTTCTTCTTTCTTTTTACCGAAGTCGTAACTTGAAGTTCGCACTATGTTCTATTGGTTCTATTGAGCGAAGAATTTGAATAATACCCATTAAAATTTCTCGGGATAAATAAGAGAATAGGTAAGATACATTAGAAGAAGGACGGCAATAATTACACCGAAGACCATATCAAATTCCTTTCAGAGTTTTTTCAAAATCCCGTTGTCGTTTGGCGGTACCAACAGGAACAATGTGGCAAACCGGAATCAAAAGGGAAATTCAGAGGAGATAAAAAGAGGGAAGAAAATCATAAAAAATGCGTAAAGAAATCAACTAGAACCGCTTCATCACACACAGCCGTAAGAGATGAAGCCGGCACGCGAAACCCTTCAGGCCAAGCACATCGTTTGCCGGCTCTCGGTCGATTTAAATAATTGTGCGGAGAGGAAAATGTTTTCTATGAACCCCTTTGTTCCTTGGGGGCATACTCGAGGATGAAATGCAATTTTGGAAAATGTTTTGGCAAATGCGTCAGACTAAAGATCATCACACCCGTGGAAAGACGATCGAGCCATGACGACGTCGGCCAGCCGAGATGTACAAAAATCTTCTTGTGGGGCAGTTCATATTCAAGAGCATAGAGTATTTCCGTGATAGCTTGAAACAATGTTTTCCCTTGATAGGCAAACCGGAAATGGTTTGCAGTAATCTTCTCCGGTATTCCCTGGCGAGGATGGTACAAACTGATGTACACGGACTCCTGATTCACAATATTGTGCCCGTGTTCCTTTGGCCTGCGGAAGTAGATATGAACATCTTCAGCATCCGTTTCACCAAGATGAAAGACCATTTGCATTGGTGAATCGGTCTGGTGAATCTCCTTTTTTTCCGGCGCCCATCGTTCGGCATACCGCAATCCAACAAAGAGAAAAATTGCTGTAACCGAGGACCACATGATCGTGCCATACGGTTTGTGGTATCCCAGATAGAGAAAACAACTGAGCATGATCAGAAAAATAATCAGTGTTCCTATTCTGGAAGTGTTGTATTCAAGAGATTCTTTTGTACCGATCTTATATCGGTAGAGCAGCAAACTGCCCAGGTTGATCGTAAAGCTCGCCAACAATCCGATTGCATACATTTCCGCCAGCATCATCTGATTGCCGCTCGTCAAATAAATTATGAACGAATAGAAGATTGCATTGCCGATATGTATTCTAAATAAGGATTGGCGTTTATTGGTTTTGATGATCCACTGAAAACCGTAGTGATGGGCAACGCGCTCCATCAATTCGCTCGATGCCACATACGCAGTGTTCACCGCCATCATTAATAAAACACTGGCAAGGATCCCCACGATATAACCAAACGGGACTCCTCCGACAAGTTTCGCAAATTGTGTGATTAGATCGGTTTCATGGTGCGCGATATTGATCTTTGAAGAGAGAACAATTGCCGCAAGAAGAGGAGTGAAAATGCCGACCGTTAACGCAAGAAACGTATAGGCTTTCCGAATTTCTTTCCACGACTTTACCAGACCGGCCGTTTGTACCACAGACTCAATTCCGGAATAGGCAAGGATACAACTGGAAACACCAACGATCACAAAGAAATAACCGTTGAACCAACCGTTGGAAGTTACCGCACCGGCGGTATCCACAAAACTCTTTGCCACCGTTTTTATGGATGCAATATCGGCGTGGAACATTCCGGCAAAAATAAGATTGATGAGAATGACCGCGGCGACGATGAAAATTCCAAAGGTGAATTTCGCATTCTCCTTAATCCCCAGGATATTTAATCCGGCGATCAACCACACAATCCCAATTTCAAAGGCGAGTTTACCTGTATCCGATAACGGAAAAAACGCCATGCCGTTTTCTATCGCACTTACCGAGGACAGGCAGGCGGTCAAAACGTAGTCGACGATGATAGAAGCAACAGCGATAAATGAAACCGTGGGACCTAACACAAGGTAGGAAAACGAATATACGCCCCCTCCCCGTATTCCGTTCACCTCTAAGATCTCGGAAATCTCAATCATCCGGAGCGATAAAAAACGGATCAAAACGGAAGTGAGAATAAGAAACGCGATGGCGTTTAAACCGATTACCCTGAATGCTTCGCTTGGCGCATAAAATATTGAAGTGAGTTCGTCCATCAGCGTGATGATGCCGATGGAAAGCCAGGTAAGCCACCACTTTCCTCCCGAAAAATAGGAAAGGAGGTCTTTTCGGGTCATTAAATACGCGAACGTACCAATGATCAAAAAATTTAACAACAGCGTGATAAAAAATTGCTGATGAAACATAAAGTCAGATTCCTGTTAAGACTATATCAATCTGACGATAATTCCTGGAAAGATGAATATTGTAGATATAAAAATCACGAGCAAAAGTATAAAGATATTATAAAGAGGTTGGAAAAAAGCAGATTTAATGAATTCTTAAAAAATCTGACTGCGACAACAACATAATGAGGAGGGTTAAAAAAGTTTTTTCTCCAGATAGACAACTTCGTCCATTGGATTGTGGTAGTATGCGGGTATGATGGTAAATCCGAGTTTTTTATATAGTGCGCGAGCTGTTTCCATCCGCTGAAGCGTATCGAGTCTCATCGTATGATATCCTATTATCCCGGCATCGTCCAGTATCCGCTCGGCAAGCAGTTTTCCGATTCCCTTCCCGCGGAATTCTTCACGGACAAAAAGTCGTTTCATTTCACAAATTCCGTTTTCATCCATTGGACGGAGCGCTATACAGCCGGCGATCTTTCCTGTATATTCGGCAAGATACAATCTGCCGTTCGGCTCCGAATATTTTCCGGGTAATTCGGCCAGTTCTTTATCGAATCCTTGAAAACAAAGGGAGAAATTCAGCCACTGTTGATATTCGATAAACAGCGTCCTGATTGTTTCGATCTGATCGTGAGTATTTGCCGATATGAGTGTTATCATGCTGATTCAGCAACAGAAAAATCACCGCGCCATTTCCGCAATCACGTTTCCGGCGCGGTTGACGGATCGCATTAATATCCGTGATCGTGTCCGCACTCCCACTCTTCATCATATCCCATACCGCGGACGGGGGGAGACGGTTCTTTGCGCGGCAGTTTTTCATCGCGCATAGCTGCATTGTAGGCGAACGCCGCCATTAAAACCGCCGCCTGTTTCATATCATCTGCCTGAGCACGTTCCCACACATCCATTGTGGTGTGCCATGTTCTCGTTCCATATTCAATCGGGTCCTGGATAAATTGAAATCCGGGAAGTCCGATGCCGTCGAACGGTGCATGATCGGTACTGCCCGTGGAACGAAGTGTTAACGTTGACGCACCAAGGTCGTTGAACGGCGAGAGCCATGTACGGAATATCGGACGAAGCGCTTCATTCCCCTGCATATAAATCCCACGCACCTTGCCCGTCCCATTGTCGTTGTTAAAATATGCAGCCAACTTCTCAGCTTCGGGTTTCAACGTATCCCTAACGCCAAAATGTTTTTGCACGTAGGCGCGCGAACCGAGCAATCCCTGCTCTTCACCTCCCCACAGCGCTGCGCGAATAGTCCGGCGTGGTTTTGCTCCCGCTGCCTTTAAGATTCTGATTGCCTCCATCACTGCGGTTGAACCGGTCCCGTTGTCCGTGGCGCCCTGGCCTCCGTGCCACGAATCTAAATGTGCTCCGATCATCACGATCTCATCCTTAAGATCGCTTCCAGGGATCTCGGCGATCACATTATAACAGGAATCATCCTTTTGCGATGTCCATTCAACATCAAGCGTCATCGCAACGCTGACCTTTTCTCCCTTTTCGATCATCCGAATAATCCGGTTGAATGCTTCATTGCCCAGCTCAATTTGTGCGGGGAGATTCTTCGGAGCTTTTGCGCTGTATGATGGGACCCGGTACGGACTGGCAGCCGGTGTATCGGGATGTTGCGGAACATAAATCCCCATGGCGCTGACGTTTCCTCCTTCATTGCGCTGAGATGGCGCAGAAGTAAAAACACCGGCGGTCTTTTCTTTTATCAGCAGCAGCCAGCGTTCATAATTGAACTGTGCCGCCTTCTTTGAATCGGGATTTTGTCTCCGGCGGAACGGATTTCCCGATCGGCCTCGCGGTGCATCAGCGTTTGCCATCTCGAGCAGTGAAGAATCCGCATAGCGTGTTGCCTGCGGAGAGAACTGCGCTTTCACTTCGATCGGCTTACCGATCAAGACGAACTTTCCTTTTAATTTTCCTTTATATGAATCAAGCTGTTCTAGGGAGTCGGCGTTCAGATAAACGATTTCTCCCACGACTTCATCGTCGCCAAATCCCTGCGTCCAAGCTTTCGGATACGAAACCATCGGTTGCACCTGCCGGCCGACAAGGTTTGCCGAATATCGTTTTAATCTCCATCCCCTTCCGAACGGACCCCACGCTTCCAGGCGGGCATTTTCTGCCCCGATTTCCGTCAACTTGTTTTTTGCCCATTGCGCTGCGGCATTATACTCAGGCGAACCGGTCAGCCGAGGTCCGTACACATCGGTGAGCCAGGAGAGAATCTCTTTTGCCTGAGAGCGGTTCAATCCTTCATCACGGATTTTCGCAATCATAGCGCTGTCGATGCTTTCCTGGGCGACAGCCAGTTGTGTGAATAGAAGTAAGAGTGCAAAACGGACAAAAAACTTCATCGTATCACCCGTGATTAATACATAAAAGAAATATCTATGGTATCATGCGTTGAGAATCGAAGACGCCGGATGGAAAGTATTGCATCAGCACTCCACGCCATGTCGGAGAGAGCGAGAGAAGGTGTTGACATGGCGGGTGTATTTAAAGCGAGAAAATCCTTACGGAGCTTTCAGTGAATCCGGCGCGGCCGCCGATGGTTGTTTCTTCACCGGTGCGCTGCCGATTGAATTCTGAAAATCTTTTCTCATATTTGTGGCCACACGTACATCGGATCCGTTACGCCAGATTTTGCCGTCCCAGACGCGGGATTCAATCTTGAATTCGAAACGCTTCCGGTCCGGCGTGAACTTCGCAACGATACGGATCTGGTACCGTTCGTTCTGCATATCCTCGGTGAAGTAGGATTGACCGTATGCCGACCGCACATAACCATCTTCTTTCGAGATCATTTCCAGTTCGAACTTCTTTGTAATGATATAGATGACCCGCTGCCACGCATCTTCGTACGCAATGGATTGTTTGATATCCATCGATTCCCAGTACTGTTTGTTCATTTGCATGAACGATTCAGGCGCCCCGAGTCCGCAGCCGCCGAGAAAAAACAGAACCGAAAGAAGAAACGTATTGAAAAAGAGTGTTTTCATAATGTTTTCCTTGTGACCATCGCAGGAGTGTTGTGTGGGAATATACTGTTTTTCAGAGAAAAGGACAGCAGAAAAGTGCCGCCGGAGTTTTGTGAACGAAACGGGCTTATTCTTTTTCGAAGTCGATGTTGCTTCGGTATTCCAGCGCTCCGTTGTGCACGCGGACGGTGGATCGTGTGAATCGCAGATATCGACGGACAAATTCCAGTCGACGGTCTCCGTACTGTGCGGCGGGAATCGGGAAAACGATTTCAGATCGGACTGCGGAAGGAATAGACACCGGTTTAATTAGCTCCGCTATTTGCAGAGAAATTTCTTTGTAATACGGTACATTCCATCCCAGCAGCGACACGGTTACCCTGGTCTTCAACAAAACAATTTTTGGAACAGGAATCAACCGGATGAAATCCGAATCTGCCGTAACTGCAAATTTAATCTGTTCATTGAGATAAAAATGGATCTGTGGTGAGACGGTTGCCGGAACACCTGTATATTTTCCCGAAGCCTTGATCGTTCCGGTTCCCTCGACTTCGATGGCGGCATCGATGTTGTTGCCGGAAAAATCGGTGAACACAAATTTCTTTAGATCGATATCCAGCATTCCGGTATCGATATCAACATAGTTCATGAAATCGATACCGAGCACAGACTTCTCCTCTTTCCAGAGGGGACGCGTTGCAAGAAAATCGAAATGGATATCTTTCAACGACCTGTTTGTTATCCGCTCCAGAAGCGTGTTCACAGCAGTAGACCGTGTAAGGGTAATCAGGTCGTGGCCCCCCGGAAGCAAACGGGTTCGGTTCATGATGTCCGAATCGAGCGAATCGATCTGCGGTGTGATCAATGAAATGGCTGTAAGCGATTCATTTCGCGAAGGAATATCGGCGGATGAACCGCAGCCGATGAGCAGAGATCCAGCGCTGAGACTCACAAGAAAACACCAAAACATGTTCATCGGATCACCCCCGCTTTTTTGACATTCATCGCGACAAAGAGTTTTCCTTTAAAGATCAGCACCTCTTTCAGTGCAAGGGAATATTTCAGCGTCTGCGGCGGTGTTGTTATATCAAGGTTAATTCCCGATCGGACCCGGACCATACTTCCCTGGACGGGAAACTGATTATTAAAATCCACCGGAAACTGAATCGGCGGTAGATTATCGCTGAGCGTAGAGAGTCTCATGGTGACGATATCCTGAATGATTCCTTCGAACGACGAAATCATTCCGGTAGCCGTTACCGTAGGAACAACATTGAACGGTTCAAGAGTCGCAAAAAATTTCCCTTCTTCAATCTTGAATGCAAGGATGCAATCCATCAACAAGCCCACATCAACGTCGTATTGATGGTTGTATGCCGCCATCGCAATGGTTGCTATTGCCGAACCATTGAACAACACCACGCGGATGCTTTTGATATTGTACGATGTGAGCGAATCCAGCCAACCGGTAGTAGAATCCAGCTGCGATGCAGCTTTGTTCAGCAGGGCTTCGGAGAAGTAGAAAGAGATATCTGCATTGACAATAGTGTCCCCCACATCCAATCTTCGCAAAAGACGTTCGGCGCCGTCGCGTCGCACCAGCAGCATCTTCGCATCGCGTGCCGCATGCAGCTGATCCAGATCCACATCCGCACCGGCGAACGGCCGAAGGATGAAACAACCCGGGGCAGAAGAACCAAACACGAGAATAGTCAGGAGGATAAAAAAACGGGAATCAAAGGGTCCACGGTGCCGCAGGGAGCATTGGTATCCCGAATTGTTTTGTGTCATGAGTACACGAAAGAAAAATTATTGTTTCTTCAATTTACCGCTAAACTCCTTCTTGAATTTACTTAATTTTGGATTGATAACCATCATGCAATAAGGCTGAAAGGAATTTTGATTATAATAGTTTTGATGATACTCCTCCGCCTTATAAAATTCGCGGAATGGAGATATCTCCGTCACGATCTGATCATCCCAAACCTTTGCTGCATCGGTTTCTTTCTTCACCTCTTCGGCGATCCGATGTTGTTCTTCGCTGTGAAAAAAGATGGCGGAACGGTACTGTGTTCCAACATCCGCTCCTTGTTTATTCAGTGTCGTGGGATCATGTGTGCGGAAGAAGACTGCAAGCAATTCCCTATACGAAAGTTTTTTCGGATCGAATGTCACCTGTATAACCTCAGCATGCCCGGTTGTTCCGGTACAGACCTGTTCGTAAGACGGATGTTGTATTGTGCCCCCCGAATATCCCGATTCGACCTTCTCCACACCTTCCAACCGCTGATAGATCGCTTCTACACACCAAAAACATCCCGCACCGAGTGTTGCCGTCTCCAATTGTTTTTCCATGGGTTTTCCTTTCGTTGTCAGCTTATTTTGTGCCGCACTATAACCGCAAACGACAGCGAGAAAAATAATGAGTAATTTCATTTGTCACCTCCGCAGATAATAACGCTAATTTCTTCTCAATAATTCTCACAAAACAATAACATTTCTTGAGTAAAAGTTGGCCCAGGAAAAAGAAGACTTGCATAGAGTCCGGTAAATCCTGAAATTTATAAAGGGGAAAGCACGATGAATGTTCGCGATACGGCACGGTTTTCAGCCGTATTGTGCGTTAACACCATCGCACACCGTTCCGCCATTCCCCTTAAAAGATGATGCTTTATGGTTTCCACAATTGACAGGATCTTTGTACTTCTGACGCTCAGTGCATTTTTGGGATTCTTCGGTTGCTCCAGCGTGAAGTCCCATTCCGAACATCCCTGCACGCGTTATGTTTTTTCATACACCATGGTGCAACCGGAGAATAATGACCAATTGCATTTTCATGATTCCAATATCGATGTTCAATTCTCGATTGATAACGGTGCGATTATTTTTCAATTGAAAAACAACACCGATCAACATTTGTCCATCGCCTGGGATCGAGCGGGAATCGCAGTCAATAAGCAGTCTTTTTCCGTGCGCAATATCCACACATTTTATTCAGCCGGGAACGCAACACCTTTGCCGGTGATAGTGAAACCGGAAGGATTTTTAAAAGATATCGTCATCCCGTGGGAACACGTGTATGTTGATCGCGGACGATGGATCGAGAAAGAACTATTTCCGACGTGTGACAGCGGTTCACTACAGACGAAAGCAACGATCGAAAAAACGACAGGAAGCGAAGTGCTTTTGACACTTCCGGTAAAGATCGGTAAGATAGTAATGGATTACTCGTTCACATTCAAAGTGACAGGTATAACGGCTCTTCCGACTACCGCATTTCCCCCGGCGCAGGAACGTCCGCCGAAACCCGATATTCCGCAAAATGAAGCACCATCTTTCATGCAGGGATATCTTCCCATCTTTATCTCCGCAGGCATTCTTGTTGTGGCGATCTATCTTTTTTCACAGAAGAAAAGCGCCGCAGTCGAATTCTGATCCCAGAGGTTATACTTAGCGCCGGTTTTTCGACGCAACCGGTTTTGTCATTTTTGCCAGGTCATGCGCAGCGGGGACTTCGAAAGTGATCTTCTCGATCATCTCCGGAGTTTCGGCGCTCTTATTGGTGACCGGAAATGCCGTCATCCTATCCGCAGGGTAAGGTACCAGCATCGATTTCAGAAAATCAATATCGTTCATCTCCCTGTTTAGCCACGCAGTAAAATCCTTCGGATCAAGGATCACCGGCATCCGGTCGTGAATTTCGGCAAGCAGTTCATTCGCGGTGGTAGTGATAATCGTATAGGTGGGAAACTCCTCCCCTGCAGCATTTTTCCAGACCGAGAACAATCCCGCCATCATGAACGGCTCCCGATCCTTCATTGCAATGAACATCTTTTGTTTCTGATTGGTGGTCTTAATTTTTCCCCGGATCACGGATTGAACGGTAAACTTTTTCCATTCAAAAAAACCGTTCGCAGGGACGAGACAGCGGGCACTTTTAAAATACGGGGAGAATAGTTTGCTGGCGTGCAACGTTTCAGATTTTGCGTTGAATGTGGAGAATTCTGTTTTCCCTTCTTTGCTCCAATGCGGCACGAGACCCCAGCGCATCAAACACACTTGATTATGACCGTCGCGCTGGGCAACGACTGGCATTAACTCCGTAGGTCGTGCATCATACTTCGGAAGTATGTCAAATACTATTCCCTGGTTACGCCAGGTTTGAAGCTGGGCCGAAGCAGCAAAGATCACTTTGCCGTCGACAAGAACGTAGCGTCCGCACATAATCTATTCCTGAAAAATATCCATGAACTGCACGGAAAGATAGTTGATTAAACGATATCAGGCAAGGTTATGCGAAAGGGATAGCGTCTGAATTTGGAAGTTTCTGTCGAAAAAAAATAAATACAGCGTGCGGATTTCCGAACCCGGGGCACCAAGCGAGACAGGGAGTGAATTACGAGCGGTAGAAAAATAGTTTGATCAATTGTTTTATATGTGTGCGGATAAACGACAGATCCCCCAAAAGAAAAACTTTCGGGGGATCTGTTACTGCCGGATGTTAAGCGCACGGCGGTTTGCGCAATTACCAACAGGTACGCATTAATGGAGACTTCTAAAAATCCCAAATCGATGTCATTCCCCAAACGGCCCACCACGAATTGGTCTCTTCGGGAAAATCTCGTTTTCTACCGAAATTAAAGTCTGAGATTTCTCGTCCCGCTCTTGATTATATTTTATGGCGGAACTCGAAATGAACATGAATAATGAATAATTCAGAGGTCACTAATGAATAGTTATCCGCGACTTATTCTTTTCTCGAAACTCCCTCATTGTCATACCGGTTTTCTTTTTAAAGATTTTCGCGCCGCTGTCTTCTCGGTATCCGAATTCATAGCAGACATAAAAACAGGGATCGTCCCTGAGCAACAGAAATTCCTGCATGGCTTGCACTTTTCTCATGGTGATATAATCGGCGAGAGGAACTTGTTCCTTTCGCAGGAACGACTTTCGCAGAGTGTCGTACGACATATTCAGCTTCCTCGCCACATTGTGAATCGTTTTCACCTCTTTGATGTTTTGATCGACGAACAGTTTTACGTTTGTTGTATCGACAGCCATACCGGACTCCTTTCTTAAATGGTTTTGTCAAATATAAAGTCTGGGCTTGTGCAACACAATTACGTGTTTACGGTATTTTTAAAAAGAGAATTGGAAGAGAATTAGAAGAAAGTTAACGAGCAGAGTCTATTGGAGGGATAGAAAAACGGTTCCGGATTTCATCGCTCACCCGTACCGGCCGGTTTGAAAGTTTATCGATAGGACACCAAATGGTGCGCCGGTGCAAGCACTTTCATGTCGTCTCCGCGAAGGATTTCCGTATACCGCTCGAAGAAGTTTTTTATCGTTGTGCCTACCCGGGTGCGCGCAATGATCTTATCTTTTAACCGCGCCGATCGTTTATAGTCTATTTCATGTCGAACAACAACCCAGGCAACCGTATCCTGCATATCCTTTGTAGCCGCGAAAGTCCAATGTGCAATGGCGACCTCCTGAATCCATTCCACATACACCGTATTGTTGACATGGCCTAACATGTCGATATCTTCTGGCGAGATCTGGATGGGAAGATCAAATCGTTCGTTGACTGGATCGTTTGTCATGATACTATTTTAATAAGACGAGCTTTTGCGTCTGGAAAATATCTCCCGCTTGTATTCGGCAAAGATAAACACCGCCGGATACGCTCCCCGCATCCCAACGCTGTTCATATGTTCCGGCATCCAGCCATCGGGAAAGTATGACAGCAACTTCTCTTCCAGCGAGATCAAAAATTTTTATCGAAACAAATGAAGAAAGAGCCATGCGAATCGTGATCGTCGTCGCTGGGTTGAACGGATTCGGATATGCCGGGAACACATCGAACGAAACGGCGGCACGGGAAGATTGGTGTACAATGGTTGTTGTTGCCGCAGGAAAGGTGGTGATCCTCACCCGATCGGATTTGCTGTCACTCAACCGGTCAATTGCATATACATTTGGCGATTGATAATCCACAAAATCAACAAATTGACCGATCGTTGAATATTCGGTTTCCCATCCCGCAACGACAGAACTATGGTGAATATGATATGGCCGCAAAGAAAGTGCTGCACCGTAACGGATAATTTCGCAGGACGTATCGGTGTCGGCCACGATAGCACCGCTGATTGTTGAAGATGTTACAAGGGAATCGTGGAACGCTATACTCAAATTCTTATTGATGAACAGCGTATGAAGACGGTACGTCACGTCAGAAAATGATTCAGCCACGACCGCAATGGTATTGCCGAGCAGGCGAGCATCTTCTACGCCCAACAGTGATGAATGAAAGGGTAGTTTTGCATAAGAAACAAGATCGCCGTTCGACCGCACCGAAACAATGGCAAGCGATGTCAGGGCAAGACCTTCGATCCACGGTGTGCCAAGGACAAACAGCGTATCACCGGAGAACAAGAGATTGCGCCCGCGCTCTTCCGGAAACGACAAATTATATTCGCGATGCCAGAGAATGCCGCCCGACGCATCCCATTTAACTATAGAGCAGTGCGACGTGTCTGCAACAAAAGAGTTTTGCGTAACTCCATAAATATTGTCGTTAGCATCTATTAAAATATCATGCAAATAGAAGGTGCCGGCTTCGAACGGCTTTGATTGAAGCGACCAGAGTTTTTCGCCGGAAGGAGAGAATTTCAACAGCAGGTATTTTACTTCCGAAGAGTGCGAGATGCCGGCGACAAGAATATTTCCCTTGGAATCGAACGCCAGATCCTTCGGCATCTCCATAGTGCTTTCACCATTATTGCCGAACGTTGTGTCCCACACTACCGTACCGGATTTTGTGAGCATCAGTAGTCTCACGTTGAACGTTCCCGTGGTGTCTTCCGAGTGTCCGCAGACGATGATATGATCGTCATCGTACGGACGAATGAAATATCCTTTTTCATCGAATCCGTAAATTCGGATGAGCTCGAATTTCTTTTGCTGTTCTGCTGTGACGGCGGAAATATAAAGGCCGAACGAATCCTTCACGAAATATCCGGTAGAATACACCGTGCCGTCATGATCGGTAAAAAAATCATTGACGAACACATGGGAGGCAGTATCGCCGAGAATAACGTGCGACGCAGGCTGTACCTGAGAGGCTGCGTATTGTGCTAAAACGCAAAAAGCAATTGCCAGCCGGACCATTATACTGCCGGCTCCTGCTGACTGATGCAGTGCAGTGTTCCTAATCCCCAAACAAGATCGACGCAATCGATACCGATCACCGCACGGTTCGGAAATTGCGACTGGATAATAGTGAGTGCTTTTAAATCGTTCGGATGGTTGAAGACCGGCACAATGACAAATCCATTACCGATCAAAAAATTTGCATAACTTGCGGGAAGCCGCTGGCCTTCATAGGCGACAACGCCGGGCATTGGCAGTTCAACAATAGTGAACGGATTGTTATCTTGGTCGGTCAGCGTGCGGAGCAATTTCAAATTCTCCAGCAGGATCTCATGGTTCTCATCTTGCGGATCATCTTCAACACACGTTAGGATTGTTGTGGGATTCACAAAACGGGAAAGATCGTCGATGTGCCCGTCCGTGTCATCTCCCACGATTCCATCGTTCAGCCAAAGGATTTTTTTCTGGCCGTAATATTCCTTTAAGAATAGTTCAATCTGTTCCTGATTGAGATGCGGATTCCTGTTCTTGTTCAACAGGCAAGCCTTCGTCGTGAGCAAACATCCTTTTCCATTTACTTCGATGGCGCCCCCCTCCATCACTATTCCGGGATAGAAAACGGGGAGTTTATACTCTTCGGCGATCTTAGTCGGAACAACGTCGTCCAGATCGAACGGGGGATACTTTCCACCCCACGCATTGTATCCCCAATCGACGATCGCTTTCTTCTGTGCCGCGCTCGGATTGACGACGAATGCCGGACCATGGTCTCGGCACCAGGCATCATTGGTCGGTATCCTGTGCAATGTGAACTGCTCTTTCGGAACACCGGCAAGGGACAGTCGCGATGTGACATCCTCGAACATTTCATCATCCTTCACATTAATGTGCACATGCTGAAAGCGCGCGATCGTCTTCACGATGTTGGTGTATATGAATGGGACCGGTTCGAATTTGCCGGGCCACGATTCCTGTTTATGCGCCCAGGAAAGCCACGTTGCGGATTGCGGTTCCCATTCTGCGGGAAATCGATAACCAAGTTGTTTCGAAGTTTTCATTATGTAGTAAACGACAGAGACACAGAGTCACAGAATTGATTGATGTTCCGCGACTTTGTGTCTCTGTGGTAAAAGAGTTAATCAATAAACCGTTTTGTGATTTCGGAATACGCGTCGATTCTTCTGTCGCGGAGGAACGGCCAATGGACGCGGGTAGCATTGGATTTTGCGAGGTCAACCTCAACAACATTCACCTCTTCTTTGTCGTGTGAAGCTTTGAAAAGTATTTCCCCCTGATTTCCGGCCACAAAGGAGCCTCCCCAGAACGTTTGATTTCCTTCGTGTCCCACGCGGTTAACGGAGACAACAGGGATGCCATTGGCAACAGCGTGCGAGCGCTGGATTGTTTCCCAGGCGTCATGCTGAATCTTGTTCACGGCAGATTCTTCGCCGTCTGCCCAACCGATGGCGGTTGGATAAAAGAGGATCTCTGCACCGGTCAGCGCCGTTAACCGTGCAGCCTCGGGATACCATTGGTCCCAGCAGATCAGGACGCCGAGCGTTCCGAATTTTGTTACAAAGGATTTAAAACCGAGATCTCCGGGAGTGAAATAGAATTTTTCATAATAGGCAGGATCATCCGGAATATGCATCTTCCGGTATTTTCCCAGATATGATCCGTCGGCATCAATTACCGCCGCGGTATTGTGGAAGATTCCCTCCGCTCTTTTTTCGAATAGGGAAGCGATGATTACCACGCCGAGTTCATTTGCAACAGCTTGCAGTGTTTCCGTCGATTTGCCGGGGATAGGTTCTGCCAGCGAAAACGGAGCATAGTCTTCCTTGTCACAGAAATAGAGCGAAGTGAAAAGCTCTTGAAGACAAACAACATTAGCTCCTTTTTGCGCCGCCGCACGGATTCCTTTCACAGCATTCGCCATGTTGGCTTGTCCGTCCCCCGAACAACTGTTTTGCACCAAACCAATCTTTATTTTTCTTGACGACATTGATTTATCCACGAATACATTTTAGGCTTTTCCAAAACAGATGCTGGCGTTTGTTCCGCCGAAACCGAATCCATTGGAGAGTGCATACCGGATTTCCTTTTTACGGGCGACATTCGGAACATAGTCCAGATCGCATTCGGGATCCGGATTTTCCAGATTGATGGTCGGCGGGATGATTCCTTCTTTTAATGCAAGCACGGTCAGCACCGCCTCGATCGCTCCGGCAGCGCCGAGCAAATGGCCGTGCATCGATTTTGTTGAGCTGACCATGATGTTTTTCGCATGGTCGCCGAACAGACGTTTCACCGCATGCGTTTCCGCAATATCACCAAGTCCGGTCGATGTACCGTGGGCATTCACATAATCGATATCTTCCGGTTTCAGCCCTGCAGATTGCACCGCCAATTTCATTGCGCGCATCGCACCATCGCCGTCCTCCGGGGGAG
This sequence comes from Bacteroidota bacterium, assembly GCA_041665525.1. Taxonomy (GTDB): domain Bacteria; phylum Bacteroidota; class Ignavibacteria; order UBA10030; family UBA8401; genus UBA8401. The sequence goes on from JBAYIS010000010.1 coordinate 51,608, forward strand.
CGGTAAAATGATATGCATCGGCAGTCATACCGACGCCAAGAATTCTTCCATAGATCTTGGCACCGCGTTTTTTTGCATGTTCTTCTTCTTCAATGATAAATGCACCGGCACCTTCACCAAGCACGAATCCGTCTCTGTCTTTATCAAACGGACGCGAAGCGCGTTCCGGTTCATCGTTTCGTTTGCTCATGGCACGCGCCGAACAGAATCCTGCAACACCAATTTCTGTAATGGATGCTTCAGCACCGCCGACGATCATGGCATCGACCTCGCCGCGTCGTATGGCGTGAAAGCCGTCCGCGATGGCATGATTGCTCGTTGCACAGGCGGAGACGACACCGTAATTTAGTCCTTTTGCTCCAACCCGGATTGCCAGAAGTCCCGAGATCATATTCACAATCACCGAAGGAATAAAGAACGGAGAAACTTGTTTTTGTCCCCCTTCTTCCAGCTTCAGGGACGTATGGCTGATCCCGATCAATCCTCCCACACCGGATCCGATGATGATACCGACCCGTTCGGCGTTTTCCGGAACGATCTGCAACCCGGAATCAGCCAGTGCGTCCAGGCCCGCCCCAATGCCGAATTGAATGCACAAATCCCAGCGGTTCACTTCTTTTGCATCAAAATACTTTTTGGGATCGAATCCCTTCACTTCTGCTGCTATTTTCGTGGTAAACTTCTCTTTATCAAATTTCGTGATGTATCCGACACCGGATTTCCCCGCGATCGCATTTTTCCATGATTCTTCCACGGAAAGGCCAAGGGGAGAGATCAGCCCCATTCCCGTTATGACAACATTACGCATAATGATTCCCGATTAAAATGTGGTAGAAGATAGGGAAAATTTAGAAGTTGAACAAATTCCAGGGTGACTCCCGTTCCCGTAAACAACAAAACCTTGCGATGGATGCAAGGTTTTGTCAATGAAATAACGATATCGCGTTACACTCTTTTTTTCCGCAGCTGAAGAATACTATCAACGGATATCCCTCCCGAGCCGAAGATCAGCAGGATCAACGACGCCAGCAAATGCTGGAATGGTGTTGCCGCAACAAATGATTCCACGTCGCTGAAGATGTTCGACAGCGCCTCGTAATCATCGGTAAGGTATGCAATACACAGGATCACAATTAACGGCACCGTGCAATACCTCGACCACAGCCCGATCATCAGCAATGTGCCGCAGACAAGCTCTGTCGTCCCGGCGGCGACTGCATTCATCTGCGGAAACGGGATATTGAGTGAAGCAAAGAATTCAGTTGTCCGTTCGAGATTGGACAGCTTTCCGAGTCCCGTTTGAAAAAAATCATATCCCCAGTACAATCGGATCAGGAGAAGCAACGGATGGCGAAGCGCAGAAACGGCAGAGACGTACCGCTTGTGCACATCAGGAATGAGTTTCAAGAATCTGTTTTTCATGGAAAGTATTTCCTGCGGGAGGCGAAGACAAATAATTGGTAAAGTACATAAAAATCATGCGATAATGGGTGCGGAACCTCCGCCGCTGTTTATTGCAATTCTACGGCGGAAAAATATCCGCTTGCAATCCAATCGTTAAACCAATTGAACAGTTCTTTTTGCAGGGTTGCTTCCGCTTCCGGGAAGCGCCCGGCAAGAATCGCCAGCGCTTCACTGAATGGTTTTTGGGATACCAGCGCATCAAGCAGAACGTACTGCCGAAGAGAAAGTTCTTCCCAGAACACCCTAAAATCTCTTCGGTACACAACGGTAAAACTGTTTATCATTGCCGGAGGATCCGGCGTTCGCTCATCCATCACAGCATCAAGATATGCACAAACGTCATATTTGAATTCCAAAAGTTCCAATGCTGCAATCGGTTTCAGAATCGCGTTTCCCCATTGTCCCTGCGGTACTGAGGCGATCTGTTGCGCGGTAAGAAGCGGCAGTTCTTCTGCCGCTAAAGTATTGGTGATGGATAGTTCGAGCCGGGACAGGTCGAAAAGGAATTCCCTGTTTGGCAGGGACGATTCGTAGATGAACAACGGAAAGTGTCTTCCAAGATGATTCAATGTATAGCTCTGCGAAGGATACTTCCGCACATATTCTTCGGCAATCAGCCTGTTGAACACATCTTCGCCCAGAAATGTTTTTACTCCGGGAAAGTCGATCGCCATCGATTCCGTCATTCGCAAGAAGAACATCCGGCGGTAGATGGCGATCCGCTCCACCGGCGAAAGTGTTTTTGAGGGAAGCACATTCGCAACCGCATCTGCAAATGGCAGCGAACGCTCCGCCTGTTCCGATCTCCATGCCTCGTCGTTTGATCCGGGATGTTCGATGACGCTTTGCATCCACTGTTGTATCGTTGAAAGCGGTACGTTCGGGTTCATATGGTTTATAACTTCTGGCTCATAGAATTGACCAATTCGTTCTTCTCCAGCGGTGTTACTCTCATTTTTGGAGCGGCAGCCGGCCGTGCGAACACCGTTGTTGCAGGATCGATCTTTTCGCTGCGATAACGCCCGGCCTTTAGAGCTTCATTGTGAACAACGTCAAACTCCGGTATGTCTTCGTCCCACTCCAGCAGCGTGTTGCGTCCCCCCGTCCGCTGATATGCATATCGGTACAACTCCCAGACGGCGTCGATCACGTGATCGTTGTGTGTATCAAGGATGTGTGTCCCTTTATTGGTGTGTCCTGCAAGATGATACTGGCAGATCAGCGACGGATCGATTCGATCGATAAATTCTTTTACATCAAATCCATGATTGTAGGCACTGACATAAATGTTGTTTACATCCATCAGCATGCCGCAGTGCGATTCTTCCATCAGCCGCGCATGGAAATCCCACTCCGTCATCGTGGACGATGCAAACTGCACATACGTCGAAACATTCTCCAGGGCGAGCGGCCGTTCCATGAAGTCCATCACCTGTTTCACTTTGGCGGTAATGTGTTTTAGGGATTCTTCGGTGTAGGGGATCGGAAGAAGATCGTGAACATTGTGTGCGTTCATACCGGTCCAGCAGAGGTGATCGGAGATATACGGCGATTTAACCCGATCGGCGAGCGCCTTCAGCAGTTTCAGATATTCGAAATTTATCTGATCACTGCTGCCGACGGAGAGCGAAACGCCGTGCAACACGATGGGATACCGCTCGGCGACTTTGTCGAGAACGTATCTCACCCGGCCGCCCGACTCCAGATATGTTTCTGAGATTACTTCAAACCAATCCACATTCGGATGGTGCTCCAGAATGTGATTGTAGTGAACGCTGCGGAGCCCGACACCGAAGCCGAAATCAGGAATATTCCATTTATTTGCCGTCATAAAAATCTTTCTAGAACACCAAAGCCGCAGTCTCGAAGGCGACCTTCCCGAAGGGACACATCGTGTCGGACAAGCGGCTTCGGCAAAGGAAGAGAAAAATATTAATTCGGTTTCTTTTCGTCCTTCTTCGTTTCGTCATTCATCTCGCTTTTTTTCTCATCGTGACCCTTGCATCCATCCTTGCCGCTGCAACCATCTTTTCCTTTTTTCATATCCTTGCCTTTGCATCCATCTTTACCGCTGCAACCGTCTTTTCCTTTCTTCATGTCCTTACCCTTGCAACCATCCTTACCGCTGCATCCGTCTTTCTTCGCCTCTTTTTTATCTGTGGATTTTGTCGGTGCCTTATCCTGTGCGCTGGCAACGGAACCGCTCAACATGCCCGCCACCGCAGCGGTCATCAACAAACTTGTGAATTTATTTGTTTTCATAAAAACTCCTTGAATATAGTGATGTGTGAAAAGAGAGCGCTATATTGTAAACAACAGACAATATAGTCCGATTATTATTTGTGATAGTTCTTCCTTAAATGATCTATTTGTGAAAGAATTGTCCTTATGGATGAGTATCGTTCATGCGGGTATAGTCGAAACCGGGCGAGTGACATCCTGCGCAGGACTCACCTTTCCCTGCGGCAGAAATAAACGGTGAGCCGTCTGCATTCAACTCAGCCCACACCCAATCCCCGGGACCCTTGTTGGATGCACGGGAAAATTTGAACATGATGGCGTAATACAGTTTGGTCCCGGTCGAATTGAAGATCTCCTTCACAATCAACGAAGAATCTGGAAACACCGGATTTGTTTGCACCCTGCCGGTCAGGGTCAACTGAGATTTTGCTTGCACATTGTACCACACAAAAATATTCCCCGCGTGGGCAGCGCCGCTGTTTCCGGGAATAGTATCGGTAACATTATTGAAATACGCGGCTTTCGGGGAGGACTTTACCAATTGAAAAAGCTGTGCATCAGTAATCGTCGCAGTATTATCACCCGAGTCTGCGACCGTGTTTTCATTTTCTTTACAGCCGGACACGATGATGAGGAGAGAAAACAACAACAAGAGATTCTTCATAAAGTATTTTATAGATGAATGAATGGTTGGTGAAATAATAACGGCGGAAATATACTCTTAACCTATCACGAAACTATCACAGTGGAATAAAAAGAGTGTGAATAAATTCAAAGAGACTTCTGAAATATTAATTATTCATGGTCATTTCGAGCGAAGCGAGAAATCTCAGGCTTTAATTTCGGCAGTAAAACGAGATTCCTCGTCGCTCCGCTCCTCGGAATGACATCGATTTGGGATTTTTCAGTGGTCTCACAAATTAAGAATACACAGGCAATTGAAAAGAAAATGACGTTCCCTCATTTTTTTTACTGCTCACAGAAATGGTCAGGTGATGCACTTCGAGGATTTTCTTGACAATTGCCAAACCGAGTCCCGCACCGTCGTTCTGGAACATATTCTTTTGACTTCCTTTGTTGTACCGGTCAAATATATGCGGGATGTCCACTTCTGCAATTCCCGCGCCGGTGTCCGAAACACTAATATCCACCGCGCGGGAAAGACGCCGCAGTTCGATGGTCACCGCTCCCCCGGCAGGAGTGAATTTAATTGCGTTATCCACCAGGTTATGAATCACACGGTCGATCAATGCAATGTCGGCGAAGATCAACGGCAAATCCCGCGGCATCACGAATTGGAAACGGATCCCTTTCTTTTCAGTGATGATCAGATATTTTTGGCCGATGTCCTGCACCAGTTCCGTGATGGAAAACGGTTCGGGATTCGGCCGCGTCTGCTTTGCTTCAAGCTTGGAAAGTTCGAACAACTCTTCCACAAGATTACGGAGGCGGTCAGTGGAAGAAAGAACTGTCTTCAAATATTTTTCCCGCTCCGATCTTTCCAGTGTCTCCGCTTTAATCAGCAGTGTTTCGATGTACCCATGAATGGTGGCGAGCGGCGTGCGAAGATCGTGCGATACGTTGGCCACCAGTTCGCGCCGAAGATTGTCCATCGTTTTCATTTCATCGATGTTGCGTACTATGGTATCGGCCATCTCATTAAAGGATGTCGCCAGCTCATTCAATTCGCCTCCGGACGATAATTGTATGCGCGCCAGATGATTTCCCCGTTGAAATTCACGGACGGTGTGGACGATGGTGCGGAGGTTTCTGGTGATAAACAACAGCGCAATCAGTCCGACGATCGCCGCCGCAAAAAGTGTAATCGTCATTGCCCGGGTGCCGATGTTGAGAATGTAGCTGCCGGCCAGCATTTTAAAACTGTTTTCGAATTCCTCGCTGCCGAGAATGACATACAGATATCCGATCACCTTCTCCTCGTCCTTGATCTCCGCAGCGGAAAAAGTCTTCACTTCCATCGCATATTTTGGATCGTCTCCGACAAGAAATTCCGGCTTCCCCTCCATGACGAACTTTTTTACCGGATCGATGGAGACAGTCATTCGGCAGATCTTCGTGTTGGAAGGGCAATGAGAGAGCACTTTTCCGGATGTGTCGAGCGCGTAGACTTCTATGCTCGGATTGAAGAGCTTCTGGATGGTGAAGATCTCCTCCATGCGTGCGGAATCCAACCGGTGATCGACAACCGGTTGATAGTGACGGAGTAATCGCTGTGCGATCGGCATACTGAGCCGCTGGTTTGCCTCCTGAAAATACATGTCTGCGGAGAACGCAATTATGTAAATGTAGACGGAAGAGATAACGATCAACACTGCCAGGAATATTGCGGAGATCCTCCAGTACAGCGATCGGAAGAATTTCTTCACCGTTTTCCTCCCGGTATCTCTTCCGGTTCCGCAAAACGATATCCCACACCCCAGGCGGTGAGAATATACTTTGGTTTCGACATGTCATCCTCTATCTTTGAGCGGAGGCGGTTGATATGGGAGTTCACCGTATGGTCGTATCCGTTAAACTGGTATCCCCAGACAAGCTCCAGCAATTGTTCGCGCGTGTATGTCTTGCCCGGATGAGTTGCGAAGAGCACAAGCAAATCGAACTCTTTTGCCGTCAGGTCCAGCCGTTTTCCGCAGCGCTGCACCTTTCTCCGCTCCCGATCGATTTCAAGATCGCCGGCGATGATCAATGAAGATTTCTCTGCCGATGCTGTTTCCTGCTGCATTGCTTCTGCACGGCGGAAGACGGCTTTCACGCGTGCGATGAATTCCCGCACACTGAACGGTTTTGTCAAATAATCGTCCGCTCCAACCTCCAGGCCGAGCACTTTGTCCAGCTCTTCGGATTTTGCGGTGAGCATCAGAATTGGTGTGTAGTTCTTTTCTGCGCGGACCCGGCGGCAGATTTCCAGTCCGTCCATCTTCGGCAGCATCACATCCAGAACAATCAAATCGAGCTTGTTTTTTTGCGTCTGCGAAAAACCCTTTTCGCCGTCGTTCGCAATTGTGACCTTGCAGCCAAGGTCTTTCAGATGGATACTCAGCAGTTCGGTGATATCGTTATCGTCTTCAACAACCAATACGTGTCTCATAATTATTTAAGATTTACAGCTCTCCAGCAGTGATTGACAAAGTTTTTTGCAGGACGTACCCGTTAGGTGTTTTATAATTGGTAACAAAATTATTGTACGAGAAATGTATCACAAATATATCACGCAGACATAAAAAAAACCGGCGCGAAAGCCGGTAAAATCGATTGCTTTGACGTGCGAAGATATTTTCACTTCTCCACAGGCAATTCAATGAAGAAGGTACTCCCTTTCCCCAATTGACTTTCCGCCCGAATGGTGCCGCCGTGCAGTTCCACGATCAGCTTCGCAATGGAAAGCCCCAATCCGTTCGATGATTCGTTTCCTGTCGGACGGGGAGAAAGTTTTTGAAACTTGCCGAACAATTTTTTCTGCTCCTCTTCGCTCAATCCTGCACCGGCATCCTTCACTGAAACTCGCGCAACATGCTCAATCCGCTCCACGCGGATATCGATCGGTGAACCGAACGGTGAATATTTCACCGCATTGCTGAAAAGATTTTCAATGGACTGATACAAACGTTCGGAATCACCAAAGATCATGCTGTCAGCACCGGGGCACACCGTAAGATTTACCGGCTGTTGTTTTTTGTCCGCCAGATGTTTGTTCGTGGAAACAACATAACCGGTCAGGTCGGAAAGGCTGAGCGAAAGTTTGTTAAGATTGATCTTTCCCTGTTCCATCGATTCCACGCTCAGGAAATCCGTAATGAGATCGACCATCTGTTCCGCAGAACCGGAAATCGCTTTTGCCGATTCCTTCGCAGTTTTCTCATCGAATTCCTCTTCCTGCAGCAGGTGAGACATGCCGACGATTGTTGTGAGCGGATTCTTCAAATCGTGCGCAACGATATTGACCAGATCGCTCTTGAACTGGTTCGCCTGTTCTGCCCGCTCTTTCTCGATCTGCAAATTATGCGTCCGCTCCGCAACAAGTTCCTTCAATTCCCGTTCGCGCTCCTTCAGTGCGCCGATCCGGTAACGGTACGCGGAAAAAATTGCGCCGGTAAACAGAAGCATTACGGAGATGCCAAACCACGACGTTTGATAGAAATGCGGATGCTGTGTGATGGTAACCGCGGCGCCTTCATAATTCCAAACACCATCGTTGTTCGCGGCGATCACGCGGAAGGTGTATGTGCCGGGGGCGATATTTGTGTATGAAACGGTCCGGCCGTTTCCTCCGTTGATCCAGTCGTTATCGTACCCTTCCAGCATATACTTGAATTGCACGAGTTCCGGCGCCAGCAGGCTTAATGCGCTGAAACTGATCGTCGTGCGATTCGTGCCGGCCTGCAGTTCGGCACCGGTATTGTTCATTTCGATCCATTTGCCGTCTGCAGTGATTGTTTCGATATACACCGGCGGAATTATCGCATTGGTCGGGAGTTTTTGAGGAGAAACGATTGTCACTCCTTTCATTGTCGGGAACCAGATCGTACCGTTCCTCATTTTCCATCCCGCCGGCTGACTTCCGCCGTTGCACTCAGCGCTTCCCATGCCGTCGACGATTCCGTACAATGTGAATGTTGTTTGTTGCTGTTCTCCTCTTGCGATGGAGTTGAGTTCTTGTTTGTTGACGCGAAAAATTCCTTTGTTACACGTCAGCCAGAGATAACCCAGGTCATCTTCCTGGATCTCGTGTACCGCAACGGCGTCGTACCCCTGCTCCGGTCCATATTGTGTTACCATGTCCTTTTCAATCCGCTGCAGACCGCTGCGATCCGTACCAATCCAGACTACGCCATCTGCATCGATGTAGATATCCCTGATCTCATCATGAACGAAGCGCTGATTTTGTGTGAATTGTTTTAATTCCTTTTTCGTTTTTAGCGCGGTGAGAATGGTGATGCCGCTGTCAGTCCCGAACCAAACACTGCCGTCCGGATGTTGCGTAATAGCTCGGATAGAATTATTTGTCAATCCGTTTTCCGATGTGTATCGTTGGACCCGTCGTTGATCGACGGAAAAGAGTCCTTCGTTCTGCGTACCGATCCAGATGGTGTTATCTTTTGTTTTTGTGATCACCATGATGTTCTTCGCGTTGATTGCGGGAAATCGGCGGAAGAAATGCGGCGGTTGCGATTGAGATGTGAACACCCCGTCCGATGTTCCGATCCAGATGGTTCCGTTTTTATCATCCAGGACCGTCCGGACAATATTGCTGAGCGGTGTTGTGCCAATCGTGTAATTCCGCGCCGTTCCGTTCTCCCACATAGTAACACCGCCGCCGTTCGTGCCGATCCACTGTGCTCCGCGATTGTCTTCGTATACAGTCCACAGGAAATTGTTTCCGATCCCCTCTTTTTTCGTCAACGCAGTAAATCGCGAATCGCGCAGCCGGTTCAATCCGCCGCCGCCGGTGCCGATCCACAGCGATCCCTCACGATCCTGACAGAGCGCCCAGATAACATCCGTCGTCAATCCATCCACACTGGTCAGTGATTCGAACCGGCCGTTCAGATATCGCGAAAGTCCGCCGCCGCTGCTGCCGATCCAGACGCTGCCGTTTCGGTCCTCATAGAGCACGCGGATAACATTGCTGGACAATCCGTCTTTCGTTGTGAAAGTGGAGAAAACGCCGTTGCGGTACCGGGTGATTCCGCCGCCGGCGGTGCCGATCCAGATATTGCCGAAGCGGTCTTCAATGACCGATCGCGCGATATTGTGCTGCAGAAATCCTGATGAGGTATCGATTTGTTCCACGAAAGAAGCCGTCTTTCTCCGCACGCCATTGTCCGTTCCGATCCAGATCTCGCCGTCACTTGTTTCAGTGATGGACCAGACGATGATTCCGGCAACATCGAATTCCGCAGATCGGTCACGGAACTGAGTGCCATCATACGACAGGATGCCGGAATGTGTGCCAAACAGAATTGATCCGTCATGAAGTTCGACAACAGTGCTAATGGTTGTGCGAGGAAACCCGGGTTCCAGTGCTATCCGGTTGAAACTCCCTTTGCTGTAGGAATATAAGCCGTTGGTAGTTCCGATCCATAATCGGTTCTGTGAATCCTGGAAGAGCGATCGCGGCTGTGCATTTTTCAGAACGGATTCATAATTTTTGAACGTAACGCCGTCGAAACGGTACAGTTCTGCATATGTTGCCAGCCATAAATATCCGTCGGACGATTGGGCGAGGGCGATGATGGAGTTATGTTTCAACCCCTGAACTTCCTGCCAGGTATCCAACCGGTATTGCGTGATGCGCTTGGAAGTGGAAAGCCCCGGAGGTAACTGCGCAGAAACGCTGCTGCTGAACAATACGATTGCTAAGAAAACGAACAAACGATTTCCCCCTACGGAAATGATGCTTGGATTTCCGCAATGATAGAGAATAACAAAATGAAATACAATGCGGTGGCGAGCATCTGTTGCCCGGATCACAGAGTACTGATTACAGACGGTCGCGCAGCCACCGTTGAATATCTCCCAAGCATTCATCGTTAATCTGGTGAGCCATGGGATATTCACTATACGTGACATGGGCATTCGACGTAGAAAGAAGTGCATTCGTCTTCCGCGCGGACGCAATCGGGATGACGGGGTCGTTAAGACCGTGTGAAATGAAAATACTCAGGTCCTGAAGCTCGTTTAGCTTATACTCCGGTTCCAGTTCTTTTGGTGCGAATCCGCTTAATGCAAGAATTCCGGCACAGAGTTTTGGCTGTGTTAAAGCGATTGCGTAAGACATGATCGCTCCCATGCTGAATCCGAGCAAAAACAGTTTTTCTGTTTTTAAAGGAGCAAGAAAAGAAAGGATCTCATTTTTACTATGGAGAAAACTCTTTTCATCCACGCTGCCGTCCTCAAACAGATCGAACCAAGTATACCCGCCCCAGTCGAACTCAAATGGCGCGCGCAGAGAGTAAATGTCCAATCGAGGATCAAGATGACTTTTGAGTCCAAACAGATCGTGTTCGTCCGAACCGCGGCCGTGCAGCATAATCAAAGTGGTTTTTTTTGAATTTTGTTGCGACGCGGGCTGAAAAACGGAATGCAGCATAGCAAGGCACTAAGTTTATGGAAATCGGCGAAACGTCCGTTCCGGTTATTTGAGGATATTTTGTACGCCTACGCGGATCATCATCACCGCGATTGCAACCAAAAAGAGTGCGGCAACTTTTGCAAAGGCTTTCGTTCCCCCTTCACCCATCAGTTTTATGACAAGGTCGGAATGGCGGAACATGATCCAGACAATGAACAAATTTACTGCGAGCGAGACCATGGAGATCCAATATCCGTACGCATCAACGATTATGATGATCGTCGTCAGCGCTCCGGGTCCCATAATCAAAGGAATGCCGATCGGAACGACGCCGACCGAGGTGTTCGGTTTCCGTTCTTCCTCTCCGCCGGAGAAGAGCAGATCGGTGACGCCGAGGACCAACAGAACAATTCCTCCGCCGATTCGGAAATCATTTTCCGTAATGCTGAGAAATTTGAAGATTACTTTTCCGAGAACGAGAAAGACCAGCGCGACAGCCGCCGAAGTCAATGTTGCTTCAACAATCAGCTTGCGCCGCGCTTTCAGCGTCATTCCCTCAGTCAACGAGATGAAAATAGGAACGAGTCCCGGCACATCTATCGCAACGAAAAGCGGAATGAACGCCATGATCAAATCGTTCAATATGTTGAGGGCATCTTTCATTAATTATACGGACATCTTCTTCAATTCTGCCTCGATAATTGAAACCGTTTCTTTTTCGGGGATCAAAATTCGCGCGCCTGAGTGTTTCACGGCGTCGGCGACGGAACCCTTCTTCTCCTTCAGAAGGAGCCAGATGTGATAGCCGAGCCGCGATTGATCGTTCGGTTCTTTTGTGGGAATGGATTTGACGCTGTCATAAGCAATCTTCTCCAATGATGTCGCGTCTGCGTATTTTACGGTTGCCGGTGCTGTCGTAGACATAGAAAACTCCTTTATATGCATTATTGATCGAACCGGAGCAATATAATCAACACTTACTTGAGAAGCATCGACTCTTTCATCCCCAGGATCTTCATCATCTTGCCTGCGAGTTGTTCCAGGAGTGACCGGTGCTGCTCGACAGAGCCGAACCGCTCGGCGTAATCGTGCATCGCGGCAATCATTCCGATGTCCTTTCCCGCTTTCTCACTCAAGTAGTATTTGTTATTCATGATCTCGATGTAGAGCTCTGCCGCCGTTTTTCCTTGAAAGAATTCCAGAATGTGTTCGGACCGGAAGAGGGTGCAGATCGGGACGAAGATGGTTTCATACCAATCCCGCGTAGCGGCGGCAAGGTCCACATCCTGCCGCAGCCGCTCACTCATATACCACTTATGTTCTTCGATATGTTTCAGGAACTGGTCGACATAGGCAGGATTGAAGATGCTTCCGAGGAACTTGTCGATGTTGAACGATGTCTGCTGTTCGAACTTCTTTTTTTTCATCTCTACCTTATAAAGCAGCTGATAACGCTCGCGAATAAACTCTTTGTCTTCTTCGGTACCGGCGAGTTCACGCTTAATGCCGCTCGCCCGCAAATCTTCCACGATCCAGTCCATCGATTCGAAGAAGAAGGCCAAGTCCGCTTCGCGCAGGGATCGGGAGATGCAGGGGCGAATCTCCACTGTCTCCGCATCGGAAAGATAGGCCACGAGCATCGTCTGCTTCCCGACGAACGGCACGTCCCTCTTTTCAAATTTAATCAACGTGTTAGCCAGCGACGAGTCCCCCCAGTAAATGCCGTTACTGTGCAGTTGCACGAACAGCCGCACGATCGCTTCCCAGATCTTCCGCCGGTTTTCTTCCCTAAAATTTCGCGAGTACAGCATGGAATCCGGCAGCACTTTGTTCACCAGCACTGTAACAGTATGCGAAACGAAATTCTCTTCGTATTGGATTCCAACGGGCGTTTCAACGGGAAGCGGCGGTTCTTCGCGTACGACAAATCCGGCGGGGACAAGCGTATGGATTCCGCGGAGAAGCATTTGTTCATAATGGTCGATCTCTTTCCTGGAGATTTCCTCGCTGATCTCTTTGATGCCAAACGAGAATCGTCCCGCCTTTACAAATATGACCACGTGGCGTGAAATACCCCGTTTAATATCCAGCACCTGCACGCCAAAACGGTGCCACTCCGCTATCGGTTGCGTCCAGGGCAGTTTCTTCAGTTCGGCCTCGAAGAGAGGATCGACGTGAAAACGGATTGTAGGAGTATCATTCATGGCACACAAAGATACGGAATTATTGCGATGATGTGCCGGAGCGCCGGCATGATGCCGCCGGTCCGCAGGAACGCGCTATTGCTTTTTGCTGTAGCGCACCTGAAGATACTTTATGATACCCGGAAGGATGGAGAGGAAAACGATGAAGAGAATAACAAGTTCCAAATGGTTCACAATAGCCGGGAATGCTGTACCGAGGAAATATCCCGTCAGCGTCATGCTGAGCACCCACGATGTACCGCCGACGATGTTGTATGTGACGAATTTTGAGTACGGCATTTCGCCGATCCCCGCAACAACCGGTGCGAACGTCCGCGCGAACGGCATCCAGCGGGCAACGACAATGGTGAAGGATCCGTACTTTTCATAGAATTCTTTAGTGGCGATGAGGTGTTTCTTTTTGAAGAACCGCGAATCTTCGCGTGCATACAGCGCATGACCGCCGGTTTTTCCGATGTAATAGCCTGCGGCGTCCCCCGTTATGGCGGCAACAACTAGCAGAACATTCAGTTCATAAATATTGAACAATCCCTGCGCTGCAAACAATCCGGCGGTAAACAACAATGAATCTCCCGGTAGAAAAAATCCGACGAGGAGTCCCGTTTCAGAAAAGACGATCAGGAACAGTCCAACATATCCGGCCCACGCAACCAATGCCTGAATATCCCGCAGTTTGTCAAAAAATTCTGTGATAAATTCCATGGATGATAATCCTGATCAAAGTGGCATTAAAATTCCGGTGTTCAACAAATAGATCAGTCCCGCACCGATCACCAGACGGTAGATGATAAAAATGTACGTCGTGTGGTTCTTCAGATAATTAAGAAGGAAAGCAATGGAGGCGTATCCGACAATACCCGAAACAAAGGTCGCAACGATAACATTCGCTACACCAATATCCGAAGAGAGCAGCAGTTCCCGCTCTTTCACCAATTCCAGCACACCTGCGGCAAAAACGGAAGGCAGCGAAAGCAGAAAAGAAAACCGCGCGGCTGTTTCTCGGCTCATCCCCGCCAACAATCCTCCGGTGATGGTTGTTCCCGAACGGGATGAACCGGGAATAAGAGCGATGCTCTGCCAGATTCCGACAACGACGGCATCTTTCCACGTCAGATCGTTCAGCAACTTCAGATGCTCACCCCGCGCAAGTTTTTTCTTGGTGATCGCTTCCGCGATCATAAGTATAACGGCTAGGACGATAAGTGATCCGCTGATGATATAGAGAGAGCGGAACGATGTTTCAATCTGATGTTTCAGCAGCAGACCAAAGAAGACGATCGGCACTGTTCCCGCTGCGATCATCCATCCCATTTGTGCATCCCGGTTATAAAAGAGTTTTCTGCTCACAATTCCTTTAACAACAGCAATCGTGATCGTGCGAATGTCGATTCGAAAGTAGAAAAGCACGGCGACGAGCGTGCCAAACTGGATAACAGCGGTGAAGGCTGCGCCGGGATCGTTCCATCCCAACAACGCTGGAATGATACGCAGATGCCCCGTGCTGCTGATCGGCAGGAATTCTGTTAGTCCTTGAATGATTCCCAGAATGATTGCTTGTAAGAGATCCATACGATTTGATTGGCAATAAAAAAGAGGAGTGAGATACTCCTCTTTTATAACAGGACAAGGTACGAAAAAAATATTCCCTTTCAAAAGAAAGCATCGGGAAGAAAAAACAGTTGAATTCCTTCGATTTAAGTTGTACTCTAGCCGGGTATACAAGAGAGTATTTGTCTCTTCATTAAATCCTCCACAACACACACTATACACCATGAGCACTTCCACTTCCACTAAATCCCAGTTTGGGACCCTTATCACGGTCTTTTTCTTCTGGGGATTTCTCGCAGCGTCGAACGGCGTCTTCATTCCGTTCTGTAAAGAACATTTCAACTTGTCGCAGTTCCAATCACAGCTGATCGACCTCGCCTTTTATCTTGCATATTTTGTCGGATCTCTGGCCTTATACCTGACCGAGCGACTGATGAAGATCGATTTCCTGAACAAGATCGGGTATAAAATGGGGATCGCTTACGGTCTCTTCATCTCTGCCGCCGGCGCAATTGCAATGATCGGTGCAATCAATATCGGCAACTACTGGCTGATTCTTGGTTCGTTGTTTCTGATAGCTGTCGGTTTCTCACTGCAACAGACATGCGCTCAGCCTTTTGCCATCGCCCTGGGAAAACCGGAAACTGGTTCTCACCGGCTGAATTTGGCGGGCGGATTAAATTCGTTTGGAACAACAATCGGTCCGTTGATCGTCAGTTATTTCCTCTTCGGAGGATTGACGAAGAACGTTCAGGTCGAGATATCTTCCGTTAATGAAATGTATATGATGTTGGCAGGTCTCTTCATTGCCGTTGCAATATTCTTCATTTTCTCCAATCTACCAAAAATCACGCAGGACGAGCATATCGAAGCGGGGCGCGGTGCGCTAAAATATCCGCAGTTGGTCTTTGGTATGATCGCCATCTTTGTTTACGTGGGTGTTGAGGTGACAATTCAAAGCAACATGGGAGCACTGCTGAAGCTTCCTGAATTCGGCGGATATGACGAATCGGAAATCTCCCGTTTCATTTCCTTGTTCTGGGGCAGTTTGATGATAGGACGTTGGACTGGCGCCATCACCGTGTTTAATCTGACCAAACTCTGGAAGAATATTCTCACCGTTGTTGTTCCCTATATTGCATTTGGAGTGATCCTTGGTGCGAATTCATTAAACGGTACCGATGTGAGTGATTTGTATGTTTACGCATTCGTCATTGCTATTCAAATCGTGGGATTCTTCATCGGTCAGGAAAAACCAGCAAAGACGCTGCTCGTCTTCTCCCTGCTGGGTATGGCGGCAATGTCCGTTGGTATGCTGACGACAGGGAAAGTTGCCATTTTTGCTTTCATCAGCGGCGGACTTTTCTGCTCGGTAATGTGGCCGAACATCTTCTCCCTTTCTGTGGCAGGTTTGGGAAAATATACCAGTCAGGGTTCTACATTCCTTATCATGATGATTCTTGGTGGAGCGTTGATTCCTCCATTCCAGGGATGGATCAGTGATGTGCTGGATAATATCCACCTATCTTATATCGTCACCATCTTCTTGTTTGGATATCTTGCGTTCTTTGCTCTAAAAGCAAAATCAGTCCTGAAAGCACAGGGAATCGATTACGAGACAGCGGCAGGCTCGCATTGACCGGGTAAACGGTAGAAATGAAATAAAAAACGTCCTTTAAGAGGACGTTTTTTATTTGCGGTAGTTGAGAGAGGAATGGTAAATTTAATCGGCGGACATTTTTGAATACTCCGACAACGCCATCGATGTCAGCTTGTCTTTCAGCTCTTTGGGCATCAATACTTTGTCCCAGTATTTCCCCTTATCATTCTTGTCCTGATCCGACGGAACGCCGATAAACAGTCCGTTCTTGCCGTCAGCGATTTTAAAGCCTTTAATCGTGAACCCTTCCGACGTTTCAAGGTCGAAGAACGCCCGCAGATTGTTCGCGCCGGCGAATTGTTTCATGTTGACTACATTCATACTGCCTCCTATGGATTGTGAAGAAAATGTACTGCTGGATTGCGTGGAGGCAAAATTACTAACGGCGAAAATCGCAGTCAAGAAATATGCATTGACCAAGTAGGTCGGTGGCGTGAAAAGGTATTACAAATGGATTCGGCGGTAAAAAGTATTGTTGAAAAAGGCATTGAATGAAAAGCGGCAAATTAAGTAATGGAACGGGACTTTCCTTCAATCGCCGCACGGACGAAGCCGTTGGCTTTTTGCAGTCGCTGCACAGCTTCATCAAAACCGACATTTGCCTTAATCATCACTAGAGCGGTCTTCACATGTCCCTTTGCTTCGTTGAGACGGCGCTCCGCAGTGGCATAGTCTACCTCCGTTACCGTCATCACCACCCGTTTTGCCCGCTCTACCAATTTGTTGTTGGTCATTTGAAGATCGATCATCATGTTTTCATACACCTTGCCCAGGCGAATCATCGCTGTGGTGGTGATCATGTTCAAAATCATTTTCTGTGCCGTTCCGCTTTTCATCCGGGTGGAACCCATAATCACTTCCGGGCCGACCTCAGCGCAGATGGCAACATCCAATGCGTCGGCCAGATGTTTATATTCCGCTAGTTCAAGATTCTTTCTGGGATTGGTTGTAATGTAAACTGTTTTCGCTCCCCGCTCTTTAGCCCTTATCACTGCACCGATCACATACGGGGTGCGCAAACTTGCGGCAATACCGCAGACGACATCGTTCGGTCCGACATTCTTTGTATCAATATCGTTTACGCCGGTTTCTGGTCTATCTTCCGCACCTTCAACAGAACTGAACATAGCACCGTTACCCCCGGCAATCATCCCTTGCACCATCTCCGGTGAAACGCCGAAGGTGGGAGGGCATTCGCTGGCATCGACAACACCCACCCTTCCGCTGGTGCCGGCTCCGACGTAGATCAAGCGCCCGTCATGAACAAAAGCATTTACTACTAATTCAACGGCTTGAGTGATGTACGGGATTTGTTCTTCAACGGCGAAAGATACTTTTTTGTCTTCATTATTGATTATGGCAAGAATATCGCTGACCGAACGCGTGTCGAGGTTCCACGTATCCGGATTGCGCTGCTCGGTAGAAAGATTCTGCAGTTGTTGAAAGAGTTTGTTCATTTCAAAAATATCCTCAGTTACCGTGCTGTTGCGATGATCAGTTTTTTATCCAGATTCTCAAACACTTCGCTTCCCGGGAAGACCAGCGGCACACTGGTGAACGCGATATTGGGAAAAACTTTTTGCGCAGTTTTTTCCTCTTCCTCTATCTCCGCCCCTTTGAATGTAATCAAAGAAGGAACGGAAAGGGAGAGTTTTTCCGCCATGGTGTTTCTGCCCGTTTCATTTTTTAGAAAAGGAATTCCCCAGATAATTAAGTTGGAAAGACTGCTTACAGAGCGGGCAACAACAACATCAAAGCTTCGTGAGAACGATGGTTGTTTTTGTATCTCTTCTGCTCTTCCCCAAACAGTTAAAACATTTTTTAATGCGAGAGATTCGGCCATGGATTGCACCGCAGAGATCTTTTTTTGAGTGGAGTCGAGGAGGACAAAAGAACATTCGGGTAAAAGTATTGCCAGGGGAATTCCCGGAAATCCTCCTCCCGTTCCCAGATCCAGAATTCTGGATCCGTTCCGGAAAACGATCTTAAACAGCATCGTCAAAGAAAGGGAAATATGCCCCCGCCAGATATTTTCCTCGTTCTTTCTGGAGACCAGATTAATTTTTTTATTCCACTCCAAAAGAAGCTTTCGATACTGTGTTAAAAGGGCAATATCTATATCCGTTATAGAGACACCATTTTTCTTACAGAGCGTATAGAGCCAAAGTTCGTCGTTGGTCATTGTTTCACGTGAAACGTGCTGATGATCATCCTCGGTGGTCATTCCAAATTCTGAGAAGAGAGTTAATATGATTCGTTTTGTTTTAAAAAAATACTGAGAACGGCAACATCGGCATTCGTCACTCCGGCAATGCGGGTCGCTTGTCCGATTGACCTCGGACGAACACGATGAAGTTTTTCTTTTCCTTCTGCGCTTAATGAAGAAATTTTTGCATAGTCAAAATTTTCCGGGATAAGATACTCTTCGAATTTTGCAAACCGTTGGATCTGTTCATTCTGTCTCTGGATATACCCTTCGTACTTTACATCAATCTCTACCTGTTCCCGAACATCGGCCCTCTGAAGATGATTTAAAATATTCTCATCCGATAGAGAGTCAGCAATATCCAAAGCGGTGATGTTTGTTCTTCGAAGCATTTTTGCGAGAAGATCGTTTTCCTGGATAGGAGATTCTTTTTTCTTTTCGAGAATCGGATTAATTTTGACGGGAGATATTGTTGTCGAAAGTAAATAGCGGATTGTTTCCTCAATCATCAATTCTTTTTCATTTAACCGTTCGAGCATCTCACCGGAAATTAATCCAAGTTCGTGACCAGCACGCATCAATCTACGATCCGCATTATCTTGTCTCAATAACAATCGGTACTCTGCGCGGGACGTGAACATTCTATACGGCTCGTCGGTGGACTTGTTAATGAGGTCATCGACCATCACACCGATATATCCCTCGCTTCGTTGAACGATGAATGGATTTCTTTTTTGTATTTTCAGCGCAGCATTGATTCCTGCAATAAGTCCTTGCCCAGCGGCTTCCTCATAACCAGAGGTACCATTTATTTGTCCAGCGAGGAAAAGTCCTGCGACAAGTTTAGTTTCAAGTGAGTGTTTTAGTTGATGCGGTGGAAAATAATCATACTCCACCGCATAGCCCGGTCTGATAAACTTTGCATTCTCCAACCCAGAAATGGAACGGAGACCTTCATATTGTATCTCTTCTGGAAGACTTGTAGAAAATCCATTCACATACACGACATTGGTATCGTATCCTTCCGGCTCAAGAAAAATCTGGTGTCGATCACGATCTGCAAAGCGAAAGACTTTATCTTCGATGGATGGACAATATCTCGGACCGATCCCTTTAATGCGACCGGTAAACATCGGTGAACGATCAAATCCCTTTTCTAGAATCTTGTGCGTTGAAGGATTTGTATAGGTCAGATACATGGGGATCAACCTGTTCGTGATCTTCTCATTCTGATATGAAAATGGAATTGGTGGATCATCGCTGTTCTGGATCTCCGTCTTTGAAAGATCGATGCTGTGAAGATCGATCCTTGGAGGTGTTCCCGTTTTCAATCTTCCCGAAACGAATCCTAGTGCCCTTAAACTTTCTGTAACACCGCGAGCGGGTGCTTCTCCAAACCTTCCTCCTTTTCTATTCCTCTCCCCGGTGTGCATTAAACCGTTTAGAAATGTTCCGGCACACAATACCATAGAGCCGCAAACGATCTCGTGGCCGAGAAATGTTCTGATTCCCTGGAGCGCATTTCCGTTGACAATGATCTCGGCAACAGAATCCTCCAGCACTTCAAGTCCATTTTGATTTAGGACTCTTTGTTGAGCATCCACAGAATACCACTCTCTGTCATTTTGCGAACGAGGAGACCAGACTGCTGGACCCTTTGAAGTGTTGAGCATCTTAAATTGAATTCCCGTGGCATCAGCGATCTTTCCCATTTCACCACCCAGGGCATCAATTTCCCTTACCAAGTGTCCTTTTGCTGTCCCGCCGATTGCAGGATTGCACGACATCCTTCCAATTGCATTTGCTTTCAGAGAAACAAGAAGCGTAGAGCAACCCATTCTTGCGGCAGCGAGGGATGCTTCAATACCCGCATGTCCCCCCCCCACAACCACTACCTGATAATATGTCTTTGGTCTATTCACAAGCATAATGTTTCACGTGAAACAATTTCATCCATTAAGTTCATTTGAATCGCATGCATATCGACTATTTTCCAATGCAGAATTTTGAGAATATATTGTTGAGAATATCTTCTGGAGTTGTCAATCCGATAATTTCTCCAAGATAGTTAAGTGCTGCCCGCAAATCAACCGAAGCAAAATCTCCCCCCAGTCCGTTGTTAAGAGATGACTTAGCCGCATCCAGTGAAGCAAGGGATCGCTCCAGTGCCTCTTTATGCCTGATGTTTGTAATAGTTACAGAGGATGACGAAGGGTCATGATGAGGGATTGAGATTTCAACTAGCCGTTTCTTTAGGTTATGGATTCCCTCATGAGTCTTGCAGGATATCCAAATGGAAGACTCAATATTCAAAACGCTATAGGATTCATTTTTAATATCAAATTTGTTAAAAACCCACAAGATGGATTTTTTACCATTGTACTCCATGGCAATGGAATTAAAATCCTCTATGTGTGCTTCAGTTTCGCCAACCGAACCATCGATGAGTAGTAAAATAACATCTGATGCATCAATTACTTTCGTGGTTCTTCGTATTCCCTCCAATTCAATAACATCAGTTGATTCGCGAAGCCCGGCAGTATCATGAAAAATAAACTCAACACCTTCTAGTAAAATATTTTCCTCGATCGTATCCCGGGTTGTCCCTGGAATATCGCTGACAATTGCCCTCTCCTCTTGCAACAGTACATTCAACAAACTGGACTTCCCGGAATTTGGTCTACCGATTAAAGCAACCTTGATACCTTCTTTGATAATCTTCCCCTCTTGATAACTGGAGATAAGCATGTGAATGGTGTTTTGAATTGCAGATAACTTTTCCACGAGTGTCTTTTTTTCCGTCAGCTCTATCCCCTCTTGCGAAAAGTCCAATTCAAGCTCCAGCAGCGAACAGATGGTAAGAATTTCCTCGCGCAATTGTTGAACAGCTCCGGAAAGTTTTCCACTTAATTGATCAACGGAAGCTTTATGCGATTTTTCTGCTTTTGAATGAATGATATCAGCAACCGCTTCAGCCTGTGTCAGGTCCAGCTTGCCATTTAAAAAAGCGCGGAGGGTGAATTCACCCGGTTCAGCCGGCCGAACACCGATTCTATAAAGAAGGCTCAGAATTTTTTGCGAGACAAAGTAACCACCATGCGAACTGATCTCCACCACATCTTCGCCGGTGAATGATGATGGATTGCGAAAAATAGAAATCAGCACCGTATCGATCGTTTCACGTGAAACAGGGTCAACGATCGTACCATAGTGGACAGTATGGGATTGAGCCTTGATCGCAGATAAAGGACCGTGGAATATAACATCAGCAGCAGAGAATGCGTTATTGCCGCTAATTCTTATAACGGATATACCACCAATTCCGACCGGGGTGGCTATCGCTGCGATGGTGTCGTGTGAACGCTGAATCATGAGAAGATGAAATTTTTTAAAGATACGAAATTATTTCTTGACAACGGAATGGATTATTATATCTTATATATGTGTAACCCAGTTGCACTTCATTTGTATACCAAAAAGAGAATGTCCGCATACAAAACACATACAGACAACTTTGCAAAACGCTCACGCGTTCGTGCTGTTGCTGTACCGTCGGCTCTCCTTCCGCTTAGCGGCATTATTATTCTTTTGGGAATTACATTTGCTATTCTACGCCTAACTATTATCGGCTAAGAATAGCAGAGGTTACTCCCAAAAAAACTTATCACACTTCCACCAACCGTCACACGTGAGAAATAATAACAGGGCGTAACCTCTGAAACAGAGGTTGTGAATTGCTTTTTTATTTTTTCCAGGTGTCCTATGAATCAACATCCTTCATCCCCTTCACCGCAACGCCAAATGACCGGCGCAGAAATTTTTGTTCGCTCTTTAATCGCGGAGAATGTCGACATCGTCTTCGGGTATCCCGGCGGGGCCGTCATCGGCATCTACGATGCCCTTCACGACATTTCTGATATCAAGCATATTCTCACCCGCCACGAACAAGGCGCAGTCCACGCAGCCGAAGGTTATGCAAAAGCAAGCGGAAAACCCGGAGTTGCGCTGGTTACTTCCGGACCCGGCGCAACAAACACTGTCACCGGCATCGCCGATGCGTATATGGATTCTATCCCGATTGTTGTCTTTACCGGACAAGTTGCATTAAAATTAATCGGCAACGACGCGTTTCAGGAAGCGGATATTGTTGGAATCACACGACCAATCACAAAGCATAACTATCTCGTCCGCGATGTGAATGAACTTGCCGCAACAATTAAAGAAGCATTCTACGTTGCAACGACCGGGCGCCCCGGACCGGTGCTGGTAGACTTGCCGAAAGATGTGATGGCGATGAAAACCACATTCAACTATCCGAAGTCGGTGAAGATGCGCTCGTACATTCCGCACGTTGAGGGGCATCAAAAGCAATTGGACAAAGCAATCGCGCTGATTGCAAAATCGAAACGTCCGGTGCTGTATGTCGGCGGCGGAACTATCCTTTCCAATGCAGCAGAAGAGTTGACAACGTTTGCACGGAAGACAAAAATTCCGGTAACAACAACACTGCATGGACTCGGTGCCTTTCCGGAAAACGACGAACTGTCCATGGGCATGCTCGGTATGCACGGCACCTGGTATTCGAACACCGCTGTGCATTACTCCGATCTGTTAATAGCCGTCGGCGCACGGTTCGATGATCGCGTGACCGGTAAAACAGACGGGTTTGCACCGGAAGCAAAAAAGATTCATATCGACGTTGATCCTTCGAACATCAGTAAAAATGTAAAAGTCGATGTACCGATCGTCGGCGACGTGAAAAAAGTACTTCAGCAGTTGCTGCCTTCCGTTACCGCGCTTGATACAGCAGATTGGATCAAAACAATAAAACATTGGAAAGAAGAACATCCTTTGCGGTACAAAAACGGAAAAAATATCCGCATGCAGCATGTAATCCAAACGATCTCCCGCGTGACGAAAGGGAAGGCGGTAATGGTGAGCGATGTTGGTCAGCATCAGATGTGGATGGCACAGTTCTATCAATACATACATCCGCGGACTCATTTAACCTCCGGAGGGCTCGGGACAATGGGATTTTCACTTCCGGCATCGATGGGTGCAGCATTTGCTAGAAAAGATTTTCCGGTGATTTCCATGAGCGGGGACGGTGGAATTCAAATGAACATACAGGAACTTGCCACCATTCGCGAATATAATGTTCCAGTAAAGATTCTCATTATGAATAACGGATACCTCGGAATGGTCCGTCAATGGCAGGAACTGTTCTGGCGCAAACGGTACTCTCATGTGGAGATGACGGGACCCGATTATGTGAAATTGGCAGAAGCGTACGGGATTCCCGCCTTTCGCGCAACGCAAACGGATCAGGTAGAAGACGTTGTACAACAGATGCTCGCGATCGATGGTCCCGTTCTTGTTGAGTTTAAAGTGATGAAAGAAGAAAATGTCTATCCAATGATTCCGGCTGGCCAGACCTATAACGAGATCATTGACTTGCCGGATGATGCAACGGTGCCGGCGGAAGGTGAACAAGAAACAGATTTTACATTGGTAACGACTACCAAAGGATAACACATGAGCACAACACCAGAACAATCAGTGGAACAAGAAGCGCACAAACATACGATTTCGGTTTTGTTGGAAAATAAATTCGGCGCGCTGAATCGCGTCGCGGGAATGTTTTCCGCAAAAGGATATAACCTGGAAAGCATTACGGTCGGACCGACAGAAGATAATGCTGTCTCCAGAATGACTATTGTTACACGCGGGGACGATGCGATCATAGAACAAATTATCAAACAACTGAATAAATTGATCGATACACTCAAAGTTGTCGATCTGACGTATGACAGTTTTATGGAAAGGGAATTAGCCTTAATCAAGGTCAGTTCAAATCCTGAAACCAGGTCCGAGATCATGCAGATCGTGGAAATATTTCAGGGAAAAATTATCGATATTAGTCACAAAACAGTGACTGTGGAAGCGACCGGCAGCGGTCAAAAAGTCGACGCCATCATCAAAATGCTGAAACCGTTCCACATTAAAGAGATTGCCCGCACCGGGCGTGTTGCATTAAAAAGAGAATTTGTGGGAGAAGCATAACAATGAAAGAACCGTACCAGCAGCAAGACAATTTCCCCTTGTATGATCCGCGCAACGAGCACGATGCATGCGGTATCGGGTTTGTTGTCAATATTAAAGGAGAGCGGTCCCATAAAATCATTGCGAAGGGGATCGAGATTCTCATCAACCTTACCCATCGCGGCGCCTGCGGTTGCGATCCCGAAACAGGGGATGGAGCGGGGATCACCATTCAGATTCCACACAAATTCTTTGTGAAAGAGTGCAAAAATCTCGGAATTAATCTTCCGGACGAAGGGGAATACGGAGTCGGCATGGTCTTCCTGCCGGTAAACCAATCCTCACGGCTGGTGTGCGAAGGAATTCTTGAACAAATCATCCGTGACGAAGGATTAAGCGTTCTCGGCTGGCGCGATACGCCGGTCGGCGCGGATGCCATCGGGCGTATTGCCCGTGCGTCGCAACCTTATATAGAGCAGATCTTCATTCGACGCGCGGAAGGAATGACCCGCGAAGAGTTCGACCGGAAACTATATATCGTCCGGAAAAGAGCCGAAGCGGAACTGTATGCCTCCGAAATTAAAGAGAAGGATTTCTTTTACATTCCGTCGTTATCGTCGAGAGTGATCATTTATAAAGGACTCTTGCTTGCTCCACAGATCGAACAATTCTACAGTGAATTGTTGGATACAGATACCGAAAGCGCCCTTTGCCTGGTACATCAACGCTTTTCCACCAATACGATGCCGAACTGGCAGCTGGCGCATCCGTTCCGTTTCGTTAGTCACAACGGCGAGATCAATACGATGCGCGGTAACGTCATCTGGATGCATGCACGACAATCCGTGCTGAAGTCCGATCTGTTCGGCGACGATTTGAAAAAACTGTTTCCCATCATCCAGCCGGACGGTAGTGATTCTGCAGCGCTGGATAATGCGGTGGAATTACTGTACCACTCCGGACGAAGTTTACCGCATGTTATGTCCATGCTCATTCCGGAAGCGTGGAGTCTCGATCCAACGATGTCTTCTGAGAAAAAAGCATTCTACGAATATCATGCATCATTGATGGAACCGTGGGACGGTCCCGCCGCCGTGGCATTTACAGACGGTAAAGTAATCGGAGCTACATTGGATCGGAACGGACTGCGACCGGCACGGTTTATCGAAACGCATGACGGATTGCTGGTGATGGCCTCCGAAGTCGGCGTGCTGCAAATAGAACCGGAACGGGTGAAGATGAAGGGGAGACTGGAACCCGGTAAGATGCTCATGGTCGACCTGGAACAAAAGCGGGTGATTCACGACGAAGAGATTAAAGCGCAATTAAGTTCGCGCAAGCCGTATGGCAGCTGGATCAAAGAAAATCAGATTACACTGGAGGAGCTTGCTGAACCGCCGCGCGCACATACGCTCAGCGAAAAGGATATCGTACAGCGGCAACGGATGTTCGGGTACAGTGACGAAGATGTCCGAATGATCATTACGCCGATGGCGGTGAACGGCGAAGAAGCAATCGGCTCCATGGGAACCGATACGCCATTGGCATGTTTGTCCGACAAGCCGCAATCTCTTTTCAGTTATTTTAAACAACTGTTTGCACAGGTGACCAATCCGCCGATCGATCCGATCCGCGAAGAGTTTGTGATGTCACTTACCAGCTACATCGGTACGGAACGGAATATCCTGGAAGAAACACCTCTCCATTGCCATACGCTGAAGCTGCAGCATCCAATCCTGACTAACAGCGAACTGGAAAAACTCCGCCGCGTGTCGCAGGGAGATTTCCTGACGACAACACTGCCGATGCTGTTTCGCGTGAACGGCGGTGAACAGGAATTAGAACGTGCATTGGATGGATTGTGCCGCCGTGCATCGCTTGCGATTGAATCCGGGTACTCAATAATAATCCTTTCGGACCGCGGTTCAGACGACGAATACGCGCCGATCCCCAGTCTGCTGGCGATGACCGCAGTGCACAATCATCTGGTGCGGGAAAAAACGCGCACACAGGTTGCGCTCGTTGTGGAATCCGGAGAACCGCGCGAAGTAATGCATTACTGTTTATTGATCGGTTACGGTGCAAGTGCGGTAAATCCGTATCTCGCTTTTGAAACGATCGAAGATTTGGCGAACAAAGGACGTTTGTCCAAAGATGTCGCATCTGATTACGCGATCAAGAACTATAAAAAAGCAGTTGGGAAAGGATTGCTGAAGGTCTTCTCCAAAATGGGGATCTCGACGCTGCAAAGCTACCGCGGCGCACAAATCTTTGAAGTGATCGGATTGAATAAAAATTTAGTGGAAAAATATTTTCACGGTACATCATCGCGTATCGAAGGGATCGGGTTGGATGTGCTGGTGGAAGAGGCGAGAAGGAAACATGAATTTGCACATCAGCAATTCTCTCATGCGGAGACAGAGCTCGATCTGGGCGGCAACTATCATTTCCGCATCACCGGCGAGCGGCATCTTATCAATCCTACTACGGTGACGAAACTGCAGCAATCCGTGCGCAAGCGGGATTTCAAGACGTTCAAGGAATTCACGAGCGTGCTGAACGATCAGAACAAGGAATTTTTCACGTTGCGCGGATTGATGGAGTTCAAAGAAGGAACGCGCAGCGTCCATATCGAAGATGTAGAGCCGGCAAAACAGATTGTGAAGCGTTTCGTGACCGGTGCGATGTCTTTCGGTTCAATCAGCAAAGAAGCGCATGAGACCATTGCCATCGCCATGAACCGTATCGGCGGGAAATCCAATACCGGGGAAGGAGGCGAAGATGAAGCACGTTTTCGCTCCGACGCGAATGGAGACCTTCGCCGCAGTGCGATTAAACAGGTTGCATCCGGACGGTTCGGAGTGACGGCTAATTATCTTGTGAATGCCGACGAAATTCAGATAAAAATTGCCCAGGGTGCAAAACCGGGTGAAGGGGGACAGCTTCCGGGATTTAAAGTGGATGAAGTGATCGCGAAAACACGTCACTCCATTGCCGGTGTAGGACTGATCTCTCCGCCGCCGCATCACGACATCTATTCTATCGAAGATCTGGCGCAGCTGATCTATGACCTGAAGAGCGTCAATCCGATCGCTCGTATTTCAGTGAAACTCGTTTCCGAAGTCGGTGTCGGGACGGTTGCAGCAGGCGTAGCAAAAGCGCATGCAGATATGATTCTGATCAGCGGAGACAACGGAGGTACCGGTGCATCACCGTTAACCTCCATTAAGCATGCCGGTATTCCATGGGAACTTGGTCTTGCCGAAACACAGCAAGTGCTGGTGATGAACGATCTTCGCAGCCGTGTTCGCCTGCAGACTGATGGAAAATTACAAACAGGCCGCGATGTTGTGATCGCCGCATTGTTGGGAGCAGAGGAGTTCGGATTCTCAACAGCTCCGTTGATCTCCATGGGGTGCATCATGATGCGCAAGTGTCATCTGAATACATGTCCCGTCGGTATTGCAACACAGGATCCCGAACTGCGGAAAAAATTCACCGGTACTCCGGAACATGTGATCAATTTCTTCTTCTTCATTGCAGACGAAGTTCGCGAAATTATGGCGCAGCTCGGTTTTCGCACTCTGGACGAGATGATCGGCCGCGTGGACATGCTCCGTCAGAGAAAAGATATCGATCACTGGAAAGCGAAAGGAATTAGCCTTTCTTCAATCCTGCATCAGCCGACAGTGCCTCTGCGAATCGGACGCCGATGTTCCATCTCTCAAGATCACGGTTTAAATGAAGCTTTGGATTATCATCTGCTCGAACAGACGAAAGCGGCACTGGAAGAGAAAAAGCCGGTGGAACTTTCCATGCCCATCCGGAATGTGCACCGCACAGTAGGAGCTTTGTTGAGCGGACGAATCGCAAAATATTACGGTGCAGAAGGATTGCCGGAGAGTACCATCAAAATCAACTTCAACGGTTCGGCGGGACAGAGTTTCGGCGCGTTTCTGTCCAAGGGTGTTACACTGACGCTCGAAGGGGATGCAAACGATTATGTGGGGAAAGGTTTATCGGGCGGGAAGATCATTATCTATCCTCCAAAGAATTCCACATTTGTTCCGGAAGACAACTCCATCGTCGGCAATGTTGTATTGTACGGCGCAACAAGCGGTGAAGCATATTTCGGTGGAAAGGCGGGCGAACGGTTCGCAGTACGAAACAGTGGAGCCACCGTTGTTGTGGAATCGGTCGGTGCCAACGGTTGCGAGTACATGACAAACGGAACAGTGGTCGTGCTCGGAAAGACTGGAAAGAACTTTGCAGCGGGAATGTCGGGAGGATTTGCCTATGTGCTGGACGAGGACGGAGAATTTGCATCGAAGATGTGCAACAAATCCATCGTCGATCTGGATCCGCTGACGGAAGAGGACGAACAGCGTGTGCAGACGTTGATAAAGAAACATGTTGAATATACCGGCAGCATGCGCGGTCAACGAATCCTGAATGATTGGATAGCGTTCAAAACAAAATTTGTAAAAGTATTCCCGCACGATTATAAACGCGTGCTGAATGCGGTACAACAGAAAGCAAACAAGGAGACAGCAGCAGTGAAAAACAATGTTGCCGGTAAGGAGGTGCTGAATGGGTAAGCCAACCGGATTTATGGAATATCAGCGGGAAGTGCCGCAGCGCCGTCCTGTCCCAGATCGATTGGATGACTGGCGCGATGTTTACACCGCATTCGCCGAGGAGAAAGTAAAAATCCAGGGTGCCCGTTGTATGGATTGCGGAATTCCATTTTGTCAATCAGGGTGCCCGGTAAATAACGTTATTCCGCACTGGAATGATCTGATCTATAAAGACCGGTGGGAAGAAGCGGTGCGCGTTCTGCATTCGACGAATAATTTTCCCGAATTTACCGGGAATGTCTGTCCCGCTCCGTGCGAAGCGTCCTGCGTTCTGGGTATCAACGAACCGCCGGTAACAATCAAAGTGATCGAACGGACGATTATTGAACATGCATTTGCTCAAGGGTGGATTAAACCGGAACCGCCGAAGAAACGGTCCGGCAAAACCGTTGCCGTCATTGGTTCTGGACCTTCAGGGTTGGCCGCGGCACAGCAATTGAATCGCGCCGGACACCGTGTAACGGTGTACGAAAAGAACGATCGTGTCGGCGGATTATTGCGGTACGGTATTCCCGATTTCAAATTTGAAAAACACCTGTTGGATCGCCGCATTGAACAATTGCAGGCGGAAGGGATCGTCTTCACAACCAAAACAAATGTCGGCGTGAACATCTCTGCCGAAGAATTGCGACGTTCCTATGATGCGATCGTCCTGTGCGGCGGTTCAGAATCACCACGCGATCTGAAAGTGCCGGGACGCGAGTTGAGGGGGATTCATTTCGCCATGGAATTCCTTCCGCAGCAGAATAAGCGAATAGCCGGCGACAAGACTGATCCTTCCAAAGATATTCTCGCTACCGGGAAACGCGTAGTGATCATTGGCGGCGGAGATACTGGAGCAGATTGTCTCGGGACCAGTTTGAGGCAAAAAGCAAAATCAGTGCATCAATTCGAGATTATGCCGAAGCCGCCGCTAGAGAGAGCGGCATCCACGCCGTGGCCATTGTGGCCGCTGCAATTACGGACGGAAAGTTCGCACGAAGAAGGGGGAACACGGGACTGGGCGCTGGCGACAACGAAGTTCGAGGGCGATGCCGGCGGCAATGTGACGAAACTACACGCGATCCGAGTCGGTCCGCCGCCAAACTTTGCCCCCATGACGGGAACAGAGTTTACGCTGGATGCAGATTTAGTATTGTTAGCGATGGGATTCAATGGCCCTTCGAAAAACGGATTGCTGGATGAACTCGGCGTTGCGCTGGATGCACGCGGTAATGTCTCAACGGACAAGGAGTATATGAGTTCTATTCCCGGAATATTTTCGGCGGGAGATATGCGGCGGGGACAATCGCTCGTCGTCTGGGCAATCAGCGAAGGGCGCAAAGCGGCACGGAGCGTCGATAAATACTTAATGGGGGGAACATCACTTCCGTAATAATTGGGGAAAGGAGAAACACTATGAAAAGGATTCTTTTCATCACTGTTTTGTTTGCTTTCCAGACCTTGGTCGCACAGAAACAACAACAGCAGTCCGGCAGTACTATTGTTGTGCAGTTGAACGGCATAAAAGAACAATCGGGACAGGTACTACTGAGTCTTTTCCGAACTGAAGAGGGTTTTCCCACGCATCCAGAAAAAGCGTTCCGGTGGAGCAGGGCGAAAGTAACGTCGTCATCGTTGATCATCAGTTTGGATGGACTTCCGCTCGGAACGTATGCCATTGCCGTTGTGCACGATGAGAACGAGAATGATGTGATGGATCGGAATATCTTCGGATTGCCGGATGAGCAGTACGGCATCTCCAACAATGCAGCAAGGAAGTTTGGTCCACCAAAATTTGAAGAAGCAAAATTCACCGTGACCGGAAAACGGGACACGGTTAAAATAGAAATGCAACCATAACAATACTAAGAAGCTGTACGCGTTTTAAGCGACTGAACCAGCAAAACTAAAGGAGAAACAGATGGCACATATAAATTTCGGCGGAACCGTTGAAGAAGTAGTCACTCGCGAAGAATATCCGCTCGATAAGGCGAAAGAATTTTTAAAGAATGAGGTCGTAGCAATTATCGGGTATGGTCCGCAAGGATACGGACAATCGCTGAACATGCGAGACAACGGCATCAATGTGATCATCGGTCAGCGTAAAGGCGGACAAGGGTGGAGCGATGCGGTGCGTGACGGCTGGGTGGAAGGGAAGAATCTCTTTTCCAACATCGAAGAAGCGATTCAAAAAGGGACTATCATTCAGTATCTTCTCTCTGATTCCGGACAGAAGCAGCAGTGGGAGACCGTGAAAAAGAATCTGAAAAAGGGACAGGCACTCTATTTCTCCCACGGTTTCTCCGTTGTGTTCAAGGATCAGACCAATGTAATTCCTCCGCCAGATGTCGACGTGGTACTCGTCGCTCCGAAGGGAAGCGGACGAACGGTGCGGAGCAATTTTCTCGCCGGAAGCGGGATTAATGCAAGCTTTGCAGTTTTCCAGGATGCAACCGGCAAAGCACGCGAACGGGCGATTGCGTGCGGCATTGCGATTGGATCAGGATATCTCTTTCCGACAACATTTGAAAAGGAAGTTCTTTCCGATCTGACGGGAGAACGCGGAGTGCTGATGGGCGCGATTGCCGGCTTGATGAAAGCGCAATACGATGTGCTCCGGCAGATGGGACATTCGCCGAGTGAAGCGTTTAACGAAACAGTGGAAGAAGCGACACAAAGTTTGTATCCGCTTGTTGGTAAATACGGTATGGACTGGATGTTTGCAGCCTGTTCCGTTACTGCACAGCGCGGCGCATTGGACTGGGCGAAAAAATTCGAAACGGCAAACCGTCCGTTATTCGAATTGCTCTATCGCGATGTGCAATACGGTGTTGAAACTAAAAGAGTACTAGATTCCACCAGCGCACCCGACTATCGTGCCACACTGCAAAAAGAGCTGGACGAATGGAAGAACTCCGAAATGTGGAAAGCCGGAGAAGCAGTGCGCGGACTGCGCCCGGAAAACTGGAAGAAATAAATTATTATCCGTGCGGACACCAGTCCGTATAGTGGGAACGGTCTATCGACCATTCCGACAAATATAATGAAAACAAGAATATTCACATACGATACAACGTTGCGGGACGGGACTCAAGGAGAAGAGGTATCATTCTCAGCCGAAGATAAGATCAAAATTGCAAAGCGTCTTGATGCTTTCGGCATTGATTACATCGAAGGAGGATGGCCCGGCTCCAATCCGAAGGATATGGAATTCTTTGAGAGTGCCCGTACAGTGAAATTCGCTCACGCGAAGATCGCCGCCTTCGGAAGCACACGCCGCGCAAAAAACCGTGTGGAAGACGATGCGAATATCAAGGCGCTTCTGGATGCACAAACCCCCGTTGTGACGATCTTCGGCAAGACTTGGCTGCTGCATGTGAAAGAGGCGCTGCAGATCACCGAAGAAGAGAATCTGGAAATCATTTCCGATTCAGTTGCGTACCTTAAAAAGAACAACAAAGAAGTAATCTACGATGCCGAACATTTCTTTGACGGATATAAAACGGACAAAGCATATGCGTTGAAAACATTGAATGCAGCACAGTCTTCCGGTGCGGACGTGATTGTTCTGTGTGATACCAATGGCGGCACCATGCCGTGGGAAATCTCGGAGATCGTTGAAGCAGTGAGAACACATGTTGCCATTCAGCTGGGTATTCATACACACAATGATAGCGACATGGGTGTTGCCAATGCGTTGGCGGCAATCGGTAAAGGCGCAACACATGTGCAAGGTACAATAAACGGTTATGGAGAACGATGCGGCAATGCGAACATGTGTTCCATTATCCCAAATCTTGAGTTGAAAATGGGATACGAAACTGTTGGGCAAGAACAGTTGAAGAAACTTACCGAGGTCTCACGATACGTAAGCGAACTGGCCAATCTGAAACATAAAAAGAACATGGCGTTCGTCGGTGAAAGCGCCTTCGCACATAAAGGGGGCGTGCATGTCAGCGCGGTGATGAAAACGCCGAAAACGTACGAACATATCCAGCCGGAACAAGTTGGGAATGTCCGCCGTGTGCTGGTGTCGGACCTCTCCGGCAGAAGCAACGTGCTGTATAAAGCGGAAGAACTTGGATTGAAACTGGATGACAAATCTCCCGCAGCGCAAAAAGTGGTAGAAGAGTTGAAGGAAATGGAGCACTTCGGATATTATTTTGAGGATGCCGAAGCGTCATTCGAACTGCTGGTGAAGAAGCATACCGGCGAACTACAATCGCTTTTTGAGCTGGAGCGGTTCAAGATCAGCATTCATAAGGATTCCAACAACGTCGATGCGCGCAGCGAAGCGATGATCAAGATCCGCGTTGGGAATGAAACGGAAATGACTGCGGCGGAAGGTAACGGTCCCGTGAACGCAATGGATAAGGCGCTTCGCAAAGCACTTGAGCGGTTCTATCCTCAATTAAAAGAAATTCAGTTAACTGATTATAAAGTGCGCGTGCTCGATTCGCAGAATGCCACGGCGGCAAAAGTGCGCGTGTTAATTGAAACGAAAAACGGTAATTCATCCTGGAACACCGTCGGTGTCTCATCGGATGTTGTCGATGCCAGTTGGAAGGCGCTTGTCGATTCAATCACTTATCATTTATTAAAGAAAAGGAAGTAGAAGGTACACCATGATTGTTGTTTTGAAGCCTGGAACAAAAAAAGAAGAATATGACCATGTGATTGAGCGCGTGCAGGAGTACGGCTTCAAACCGCATCCCATCGTCGGCGAAGAACGGACTGTGATTGCCTGTGTCGGCGATGAGCGGGGGAAATCACAATTGCAGCAACTGGAATCGTTGGATTATGTGGAAAACGTTGTCCCGATTCTGAAACCATTCAAACTCGCCAGCAAAGAGACAAAGCCGCGTTCTATCGTGAAGGTGGGAAATGTTTCCTTTGGAAATTCTCAGTTTGTTGTGATCGCCGGACCGTGTTCCGTCGAAACCAAAGAACAGATTCTCCTCAGCGCTGAGCAGGTAAAAAAAGCGGGAGCGCAAATGCTCCGCGGCGGTGCATTTAAACCGCGCACGTCGCCGTATTCGTTCCAAGGGTTGGAAGAAGAAGGATTAAAACTGCTTGCGGCAGCAAGAGAGAAAACCGGTCTGCCGTTTGCAACGGAAGTAATCTCACCGAGCGATGTGGATTTAGTGGCGAGGTATTCCGACATGTTGCAGATCGGCGCGCGCAATATGCAGAACTTTGCATTGCTGAAAGAAGTGGGAAAATCAAAACGCCCAATATTGCTGAAGCGCGGAATGTCCAGCACCTACAAAGAATTACTGATGTCTGCCGAATATATCATGTCCATGGGAAATTATGATGTGGTGTTGTGCGAACGCGGTATCCGCACATTCGAAGATTACACGCGCAATACGTTTGATCTGACTGCAGTGCCCGCATTAAAAGAAATGTCGCATCTGCCGGTGATCGTTGATCCGAGTCACGGTACAGGCATTCGCAGCCTCATTCCACCGATGGCTAAAGCCGCCGTTCCCGTGGGAGCAGACGGTATCATCATTGAAGTGCATCCGAATCCGGAAAAAGCATTTTCGGACGGTGCTCAATCGCTAACACCGGATCAGTTTACCGGACTCATGGACGACCTACGACGGTACCTTCCGTTAGAGAAACGACATTTATAAATATTAAACTGATTCATGTAGGGTACTAGGCGGTAGGAAAATGGAAAATACTATTATGAACGATCGGGTATATATTTTTGACACAACGTTGCGCGACGGTGAACAATCGCCGGGCGCGAGTATGAACTTCAACGAAAAAATCCGCATGGCGCGCCAGCTGGAACGGCTGCAGGTAGATGCGATTGAAGCAGGGTTTCCGATGGCAAGCGAGGGAGATTTTGAATCGGTGAAGGAGATTGCAAAACAGATCCGCACCGTAACGGTTGCAGGGCTCTGTCGCGCGAACAATAACGACATCGATCGTGCATGGGAAGCATTGAAGCATGCTGAGAAACCGCGCATTCATACATTCATCGCCACGTCCGATATTCATTTGAAATACAAATTGAAAAAGACCCGCGACGAAGTATTGGAAGCAGCAATCAATGCCGTGCGGCGTGCGAAATCGTACTGCAATGATGTCGAATTTTCCTGCGAAGATGCGTCACGGAGCGATATCGATTTTCTTTGCGCCGTTGTCGAGGCAACAATCGCTGAAGGTGCAACGATCATCAATATACCGGATACAGTCGGCTATTCCGTTCCCGATGAGTACGGAAAAATCATTCATACGCTGATGGCACGAGTGCCGAATATCGGCAATGCGATTGTCAGTGTTCATTGTCATGATGACCTTGGCCTAGCTGTTGCAAATTCTCTCGCCGGCGTTTTGAACGGTGCTCGGCAGATCGAGTGCACGGTAAACGGTATTGGGGAACGGGCGGGGAATGCATCGCTCGAAGAAATCGCAATGGCTATCCGTACACGCGGCGAAGCATTGAAAGTGTCCACCAATATCAATACAGAAGAAATCTATAAGACGAGCAAATTATTAGTGTCGTTGACCGGTATGCATGTTCAGCGGAACAAAGCGATCATTGGAGAAAACGCTTTTGCACACGAAGCGGGAATCCATCAGGACGGAATGCTCAAGAATCCCCTCACGTATGAGATCATGACTCCGGCCAGTGTCGGTATTAAGCACAGCACTCTGGTGCTCGGTAAACATTCCGGCCGTCACGCGCTGAAACAACGGTATGAAGAGCTCGGCTACAAACTGACGGCGGAAGAACTGGAAAAAGCATACGTGCTCTTCTCCAAGCTTGCCGACGAAAAGAAACAGGTGTTTGATGACGATCTTGTTGCGATTCTGCAGGATGAGATTTCGTCGCTGGAAGAAACCTATACGATAGATGCACTGCAAGTGACGAGCGGATTGAACATTGTTCCAACAGCAACCATCGGGTTGAAAAAAGGAGGACAACTTGTGCAGGATTCTGCTACCGGAGACGGCCCGGTGGATGCCGCCTACAATGCTATCGAGCGAATCACCGGTATTAAAGCGGATCTGCTCGACTATTCCATCAAGTCCGTTTCATGGGGGCAGGATGCTATCGGTGAAGTGTTTGTGAAGATTGCTATTGATGGGTATGTCTTTAACGGACGGTCCGCAAGCACGGATGTTATTACGGGAAGCGTCAAAGCATATCTGAATGCCATCAATCATGCGATCGCAGCACGATTTAGAAAGCAGCAGGGCGATGGCGAACACGTTGCTGTCTGGTAATATTTAATCTCTTAAGGGTCTAATTCCCCGCCGCTTGCGGCGCAAAAGAATCGTCATGCCGAACTTGTTTCGGCATCTGAACCATAGACCCTGAATCAAGTTCAGGGTGACGGAGAAAATACCCCGCTGCTTGCGCGAGGATGATTTATTAACATTGATAATAAATATTTAATAGGAAGAGAATCGCAATGGCAATGACCATCACAGAAAAAATCCTTGCAAAACATTCAGGACGGAACAGCGTTCAGCCCGGCGACAATGTCTGGATCGATGTCGATGTGCTGATGACGCACGATGTGTGCGGTCCGGGAACATTCGGCATCTTCAAACGTGAATTCGGCAGCGATGCAAAAGTGTGGGATAAGGAAAAACTGGTCGTCATTCCCGACCATTATATCTTCACCAAGGATATGCACGCAAATCGTAACATCCAGATTCTTCGAGATTTTGCAAAAGAGCAGGACCTTCCTCATTATTTTGATGTTGGCACATCACGCTATAAAGGTGTTTGTCATGTTGCCATGCCGGAAGAAGGATTCACCCGGCCCGGTGAAGTGCTCTTCGGAACCGATTCGCACACCTGTACGGCGGGAGCATTTGGAGAATTTGCGACCGGTATCGGAAATACGGATGCGGCATTCGTCCTTGGCACAGGAAAATTGTGGGTGAAAGTTCCAGAGACGATGAAGTTTATTTTTGAAGGGGAGATGCCGAAATATCTGATGGCGAAAGATCTTATCCTTGCCGCGATTGGAAAAATTGGTGTGGATGGAGCCACGTACCGCGCTATGGATTTCAGCGGATCGACCGTAGATGCGATGACAATGGAGGACCGGATGACGCTCTGCAATATGGTCATCGAAGCGGGAGGAAAGAACGGCATCTGTGCACCGGATAAGACCACCACAGAGTACGTGCGTGCACGCACGAATAAACAGTTCGAATGTTTTCTGAACGACAGCGATGCAAAATATCATTCGATCCATCGATTTAATATAAACGAGATCGAACCTACGGTGGCCAAACCGCATTCACCGGATAACAAAGCGGTAGTGAGCGAAGTGGCGGGGACAAAACTGGATCGTGCATATATCGGCAGTTGCACCGGCGGAAAGATCTCCGATTTTGTTGCGGCGGCAGAGATTATGTACGGCGAAAAAGTGAAAATCGACACGTTCATCGTTCCGGCAACAACGGATGTAGCGCAACAGATTAAAACGCTGAAAGTGAAGGACAAAACCGTAATGCAGATCTTCGAAGAAGCAGGATGCCGTATAGGAGATTCTTCCTGCGCCGCATGCCTTGGCGGACCGTCCGACACATTCGGCCGGCTGAACGGGGCGGAAGTGTGCATCTCTTCCACGAACAGGAATTTTCCTGGAAGAATGGGATCGAAAAAATCCCAAGTGTATCTTGCATCGCCATATACTGTCGCGGCATCTGCCGTGAAAGGTGTGATCACAAATCCGCGGGAGTTTTTCCATTGATTCTCAGATAATTTTGGATCAGTATTGTTTTCATCGACAATTCCCGGGAGATCAATGAACACAATTTCAATGCTGATCAGAAAGATCCGTTCACGTCTGTTTCCGCTGCGAATATCCGGTCTGGCTTCTATCAGATCGTTTTGCGCAGGGAAAAAAGGACTTGAGATCGGCGGACCGAGCGCTATCTTCACCTGGAAAGGAAAGATTCCGATATATTCAATAGTTGGTTCGCTGGATGCATGCAATTTCAGCGGGACAACGATGTGGGAAGGAGCTATTTCGGAGGGAAAAAAGTTTCAATTCCATCCGAAAAAGGAGCTCGGCTATCAGTTTATCGGTGAAGCCAGCGATCTGTCAAGAATCGGTAACGAGCAGTATGCTTTTGTGCTCGCATCGCATGTGTTGGAGCATTGTGCAAATCCGATCAAAGCACTTCGTGAATGGGTTCGTGTTCTTAAAAACGATGGAATGCTGCTGCTGATCTTTCCTCATCGTGATGGAACATTTGATCATCAGAGAGAGATCACTCCGCTCGATCATCTTTTGTGGGATCATGAATATGATACTCCGGAAAACGATCAGACACATATGCAGGAGTTCATCGACAAGATCGATCTTTCGATGACGGCATATGGAAATGACAGGAAGACATTTGAAGAGCGGACGCGGAAGAACATCGAGTTTCGAGGAATGCACCATCATGTGTTCGATGCATCGGCTGCGATTCGGCTTGTCGATCAAGCAGCGCTGCAGATCGAGAATGTTCAGACATTTCTGCCGTTTCACATAGTGATAGTTGCGCGAAAATCAGCGCAAAAGAATAATGAACAATGGCTGCAATCGTCGGTTGCGTATAAACGAAAAAGTCCGTTTGCTTCGGATAGAGCGTGAAAGAGATAAAGATGCTGTTCCCGATGTATTTTTCCCGTATATTTAAAAACGTTAACGATACGGGAACATTATGCGTTGGTATATCCGCTCAAAAATTCATAAAGCGACTGTTACAGAGGCAGACATCAATTACGTTGGCAGCATCACTATCGATGAGGATCTGATCGAGCGGGTGGGGCTGCATGACGGAGAAAAAGTGTTAGTCACCAGTAATTCCTCCGGTGCACGGCTGGAGACCTATGTGATCCGTGGAAAACGGTATTCGGGCGTTATCTGCATGAACGGAGCAGCGGCGCACCTCATAAAAGAGGGGGAAGAGATCATTATTATGGGTTTCGAACTTTCCGATGTTCCGGTAAAGCCGACAATGATCCTGGTGGATAAGGACAATAAGTTTGTGCAGAATTTGTAAACGGAAGTGAGTCATCTCCGAACCTTCGGCGTGATTGTCACTCCGAAGGTTTTTTTGTTTTAGGGGCCGGACATTTTGGTCGGCAATTGTTCATCACACTTATTACACGATACTATGAAAGCAATCATACAAGGCAGAGCATTCGTTCTTGGGAACGATATCGATACAGATCAGATCATTCCGGCGGCACATCTGGTATATAAACTGGACGACCAGGATGAGAAGAAAAACTACGGCCGGTACGCATTTTCCGGTGTGCCAATAGAACAGTCCGGTCTGCCGAAGGGGAACATCCCGTTCATTAAAGAAGGGAACTGGCAGAGCGAGTTCACCATTGTTATCGGCGGAAAGAATTTTGGCTGCGGCTCTTCCCGTGAACACGCCCCCTTCGCCTTACAGGTTGCGGGGATCGAAGCGGTGATCGCTGAAAGTTATGCGCGAATATTCTATCGGAACTCCATCGATGGTGCGTTTGTTGCGCCGTTTGAAACATCAGTTCATCTGTCGAAAGAAGTTCGGACCGGCGACGAACTGGAATTGAATACCACCAGCGGTATCCTGAAGAATAATACACAACAGAAAGAGTATCAACTGAAACCGCTTGGCGACATCGAACACATTCTTCGCGGCGGCGGTATCTTTGAATATGCACGCACATCAGGAATGTTGAAAAAATCATAATCGATCGAACGTCATCGCGGAAATCGCGGAGAAAACGACTACCATATGTTAAATAAAACCATAGCGATCATCGGAGCGGGAAACATGGGGACTGCGCTTCTGCGCGGGATTCTTAACGCGAAACTGACCGCTCCGAAAAAGATCTATGCAAGCGGCACACGGATTGAGAAACTGGAAAAACTTTCTGCTGAATACGGCATTAATGTTACCATCAATAATAAAAACGCCGCGAAACATGCCGACATTGTTATCCTTTGCATCAAAGCCGCGATGATTCGTTCCGTTCTTGAAGAGATGCATAAAGTACTTCATAAAGGCCAACTTGTTATTTCCATTGCCGCCGGCGTTACAACGGAATCAATGGAGAAGATCATCGGCAGGAATGTCCCCGTTGTCCGCTGTATGCCGAATATTGCTTCCACCGTCGGACTCGGCTCGACCGCGATCTCATTTGGAAAGCATGTTCACACCACACAACACGATATTGCTATCAAGATTTTTGAAGCAGTAGGCGATGTTGTCGTTGTCGGAGAACAGCATCTGGATGCAGTAACAGGATTAAGCGGCAGCGGTCCGGCATATATTTACATGGTGATTGAAGCACTCATCGACGGCGGAGTTAAGATGGGATTACCGCGCGACATCTCTACAAAACTTGCCATCCAAACAGTACTAGGATCGGCTAAGTTGGTGAAGGAATCGAATGTCCATCCCGCTATCTTACGCGATCAAGTCACGACGCCAGGAGGAACCACAATTAATGCTATCCACGAACTGGAATCACATGGATTGCGTTCGATGCTGATTGATGCAGTAGCAACAGCAACGAAACGCTCGAAAGAACTCTCGGAACTTATCAATAACAAATACTAAGGAATTGAAAACATCGGTTCATTGGAACATTGATTCATTGAAGCAATGATACAATGTTACAATGGCGCAATGAATCAATCAAGATTTTATATGAACAAAGTAATAACAGTAATCCCCGGCGATGGAATTGGACCGGAAGTTGTTGCCGGCGCATTGCGCGTTTTGGACGTCATTGGAAAAAAATTCAATCATACATTTACCTACCAAAAGGCACTTGCAGGAGGAGCTGCGCTGGATGCGACAGGAATTCCTCTCCCTGAAGAGACATTGAAACTGTCCCGCGCCAGTGATGCGGTGTTGCTCGGTGCAGTCGGCGGTCCGAAATGGGATTCGAATCCGCAGCATTTGAAACCAGAACGGGCACTTCTTGGACTCCGAAAGGAACTGGGATTATTTGCAAACATTCGCCCTGCAAAAATTTACTCCGCATTGGTGGATGCATCGTCATTGAAGAAAGAAATTGTTGACGGTGTGGACATAGTAGTTGTTCGGGAATTGACCGGCGGCCTCTACTTTGGCAAGCCCAGCGGATTCGAAACACGGAACGGCGAAGAAGTCGGATTCAACACAATGATCTATTCCGAATCCGAAGTGAAAAGGATTGCTGAATCGGCATTCGAGATTGCACGAAAACGGAAGAAGAAACTTTGTTCGGTGGACAAGGCGAATGTGCTGGAAACATCACAGTTGTGGCGCAAAGTAGTTTTACAGGTTGCGGAACGGTATCCGGATGTCGAACTTTCCCACATGTATGTGGATAATTGTTCCATGCAGCTGATCCGTAATCCAAAACAGTTCGATGTAATCGTCACGGAAAATCTGTTCGGAGACATTCTCAGCGACGAAGCGGCGATGCTCACCGGATCGATCGGCATGCTTGCCTCGGCATCGCTCGGCGGATCGGTTGCAATGTACGAACCGGTGCACGGCAGCGCTCCGGACATTGCAGGTCAGAACAAGGCGAATCCGATTGCAACGATCGCTTCCGTGGCGATGATGCTGAAATATTCCTTCGATCTGGGAAATGAAGCAGATGCAATCGAACATGCGATTGAACGGGTGCTGCAGAACGGTTTCCGGACAGGAGATATTACGACCGCGGGCATGACAGTGCTTGGAACAAAGGAGATGACGGACAAAATTATCGAATCACTATAACCGAAAAGAGAAAAAAGAAAATAGTATGCTTACAATGAAATTCGGAGGAACATCGGTCGGCGATGTTCCGCGGCTGCAGGAAGTAACCGCAATCGTAAAAAAATTCCTAGACAAACAACCTATTGTGGTTGCATCAGCAATGGGGGGATTAACGAATGTACTGCTGGATACTGCTCAAAAAGCAGTGGAACGGAAGACGGGAGAAGTAAACAATGCAGTTGCCGCTATTCGCGAAAGGCATTTACAGATTGCTCATTCGCTGATTCACGATTATCCCCGGCGTGCTGCATTGATCAAAGAACAAGAAGCGTCGATCGATGAGTTGACAAGCTTATACCACGGCGTCAGCTTATTGAGAGAACTCTCTCCGCGGTCGCTCGATGCCATTGCATCGTTCGGCGAGATACTTTCCTGCCGGCAGATCGCAGCAATCCTGGAAGAGAACGGCATTAAGGCACAATATATCGATGCACGAACCATCATCCGCACGGATGATACGTTCGGTGAAGCGGCGATTGATTTTAAATATTCCAACAAATCCATCAACCGCGCGCTGACACCGATCGTACAGAGCGGAACAGTGCCCGTGGTGACTGGATTCATAGCTTCGACGGACGACGGATTGACAACCACGATCGGGCGCAGCGGATCGGACTACACCGGCTCGGTCGTCGGTGCGGCGATGAACAGCGAAGAGATCTGGATCTGGACGGATGTGGATGGTGTGATGACGGCTGATCCGCGCTACGTAAAAGGAGCGAAAGTTCTGCCGGAAATTTCCTATCGTGAAGCGGCAGAGATGAGCTATTTCGGAGCGAAAGTGATCCATCCGAAGACGATGGTGCCCGCAATAGAAAAGAAGATCGCGATCCGTATTAAAAACACATTCAATCCTGAATATCCGGGAACATTGATCTCTGCCAAACCGACAAACGGCGGATCATCGGCGAAAACGGTAACCTCTATCGGTGACCTTGCCATCATCGCGATTGAAGGGAACGGCATGATCGGCGTTCCGGGCGTATCGGCGCGAATCTTTACATCGCTTGCGCGCGCGCAAGTGAACGTAATGATGATCTCGCAGGCATCATCCGAACACAACGTCTGCATCATTGTACCGAAAAAGGATTGTGCCACCGGCGTGAGTGTGCTGAAAGATGAATTCAGCGTGGATATTGCCAAAAAGATCATCGATGACGTATCGGTGAAAGAACGCGTTTCGATCGTTGCTGTTGTCGGCGAAGGAATGATCGGATCAAAAGGAATTGCCGGAAAAACATTCGACGCAGTTGCGAAGGCAAATGTCAACATCATCGCGATCGCCCAGGGTTCGTCGGAGCTGAACATTTCTTTTGTTGTCGAAGAAAGCGACGCGAAAAAAGCAGTTCAGTCGGTCCACGATGCGTTTCACTTGTAACGGAACTTTGAATACAAGCTATCCTTCGACTCGTTCCGGCACAACAGCGTGCCGTCACACGCTTAGGATGACTAAAAAAATTTATGAATGAAAATGAAACTCCATATAAAAGCATTGGTTGTTCGTATTACGATCAGCTTGAAGCATTTGCAACACAACAAGCGCAATGCAGTATTGTGTATCGCGAGGAGACGGAAAGAACCATCGCGGGTGTGATTGTGGATGTATATGCAAAAGAAGGAGCAGAATATTTAAAACTCGACAATGGAATCATCATCCGTTTGGACCATCTGGTCTCGGTGAACGGTATTCCTGTCACTTTGGCCTGTTAATATGAATTCGATTCTTAAAAGTATCTCTTCCGGAAAAGAGTTTCCTCTTGATGAAGTCCGTTTCACCGCCGACAACGGCGAATTGCTGGATGTTATCCATGATTTTGATGCTGTCAAAAAACAGTTTTCCATTTCCCGCGACTATTTTTCCAATAAACGGTCGACGATCAACGGACAGCCGAGCGGCGGAGTGTGGCATTTTCGTGAACTGATCCTTCCGACGATACCAGAATCCGAGATTGTCTCTAAACAGGAAGGGAACACACGCCTGTACCGCAGTAAACAAGTCGCTTCGTGGATAGGTCTGGATAAGGAAAAATTCTTTTTGAAGCATGAAGGAGAAAATCCTACCGGAT
Organism: Bacteroidota bacterium; assembly: GCA_041665525.1. GTDB lineage: Bacteria > Bacteroidota > Ignavibacteria > UBA10030 > UBA8401 > UBA8401. The sequence goes on from JBAYIS010000010.1 coordinate 95,537, forward strand.
CATTCAAAGACCGAGGGATGACTGTTGCCATTACAATGGCAAAGCATCTAAAGCAAAAAGCAGTGACGTGCGCATCCACCGGAAACACTTCTGCTTCACTTGCTGCATACGCCTCTGAAGCTGAACTCACCGGATTAGTCTTAATTCCGAAAGGAAACGTTGCTGTTGGGAAAATTTCACAAGCTTTAGCGTACGGGACAAAAACACTTGTGGTAAACGGTGATTTTGACGATTGTATGCGAATGATTCGCGAAGCACAGGAAAAACTTTCTGCCTATCCGCTTAACTCGATCAATCCATTTCGTCTTGAGGGTCAAAAATCGATCATCTGGGAGATTCTCGCACAGAGGAATTGGCAAGTACCGGACTGGATCGTTTTTCCCGGGGGAAATCTCGGCAACACGAGCGCATTCGGGAAAGCATTGCATGAAGCAAAAGAACTTGGTTTAATCGATCGGATGCCGCGTTTTGCCGTGATCCAGGCAGAAGGCGCGAGTCCGTTCTACAAAGCATATAAAAATAATTTTACGGAATTAAAGACGCAAAAAGCGGACACTATCGCTACCGCCATCAAGATCGGCGATCCGGTGAATTATCCGAAAGCAGTCCGCGCCATACAGTGGACCAACGGAATTGTGGAATCAGTGACAGACGAAGAAATCCTTGAAGCGAAAGCGCATGTGGATGCGGCAGGGATCGGCGCCGAACCGGCCTCCTGCGCCACGGTTGCAGGAATAAAAAAATTGATAGGCAGTGGAGAGATAAAACCGAACGAAACCGTTGTCGGTATCCTGACGGGGAATATACTGAAAGATCCGCAGGTGATTGTTGATTATCATTTCAATCGAAAAACAGCGTTGGCAAATCCACCGCACGATATTAATGCTACGCTTGAAGACTTAAGACATTTCCTTTAGTCCACCGCGAAGTTTCGAAGACAAAAAGAGAAAATTGACTTCCGATCATCAAAAAAATGGATTCAGACGTTTTGTACATAATTATTAATCTTTGCGCAATCGCGGTGTTAGAATGCAAATAAAAATTCCCTGTTCCACTTCTAATCTCGGTCCCGGATTTGATACGCTCGGTCTAGCGTTGAATCGCTATCTGTATCTCACTGCGGAATTATCAAACGGATTAACAATCACTGTTGAAGGAAACGGCAAAGAACATATTGCCGCTGACGCGAACAACCTTGTCTATTCTGCAATGACTGCCACAGCGCAAAAAGTGGGAAGGACATTACCGCCGATCCATCTTCAATTGAACAATGAAATTCCAGCGTACGGCGGACTCGGAGGGAGCGGAGCTGCGATCGCCGGCGGTGTGTTTCTTGCCAATCAACTGTTGGGAATCGGATTATCCATTGATGACATGCTGAATATTGCGGTGGAAATTGAAGGACATCCGGACAATGTCTCCGCTGCTCTTTTTGGCGGAATGACGATTAATTGTTACGATGCTGCCAGGCGCGTGCATTGCCGCAGCGTGAAGATCGAAAAACAACTTTTTGTCATCACCTGTTCTCCGCATTTCCAGGTGCAGACAAAAGAAGCGCGGAAAATCCTTCCGCAGCAAGTGCCATTGAAAGATGCAGTTACCAATATTGAAAATACCGCGTCACTGGTGGCAGCAATGATGAGCGGCGATTTTGAACCGCTTCGATATGTGACTGCAGAAAAATTGCACGAACAATATCGCGCAACACTTATCCCAGGATATCAGGATGTGAAAAAAGCAGCGTGTGAAGCAGGCGCACTTTCCGTAAATATCAGCGGCGCCGGTCCGACACTGTTTGCCTTTGCCGTCTCCAACGAACAAGTCATTGCTGATTCGATGCGCAATGCATTTAAAAAACATGGGCAACAATCCAGCACGGAAATTATGAGAATCGAAAATTCTGGTGCGGCTCTTATGTAATTCCGGAACGGTTCGTTATTTTGCACTGAAGCAAAAAGATTCATTGGAAATACCGTAAACATAATTGCATGATATATCTATGAACGAATTCCCGCAAACCGAACTCAATAAAGTGCGCCGTTTGCCCCAGCGCGGCCAATACGACAAAGCGGCAGTGTATTCTATTGTAGACGAAGCGTTGATCTGTCATGCCGGATTTGTTCAAGAAGGACAGCCTTTTGTCCTGCCGACGATACATGTCCGCATCGACGATACGGTCTATTTGCACGGCGCAATTGCAAACAGAATGCTTAATCACATCAAGTCCGGCAACTCCGTCTGCCTGACGATGACGCTTATTGACGGGATTGTTTTTGCGCGATCGGTGTTTCATCACAGCATGAATTATCGTTCTGCAGTACTATTTGGCAAAGGGAGGGAGATTATCGATTACGACGAGAAGTGGAATATTTTCCGAGCGTTGACTGAACATATTGCCAAAGGGCGGTGGGATGATTCACGTCAACCGAATGAGAAGGAGACCCGCACAACGGCGATTGTCGCAATTGATATCGAAACGGCTTCGGCAAAAATCCGGACGGGTCCGGCGAAGGATGATGAAGAGGATTACGATTTGCCAGTGTGGGCAGGGGTGATGCCGGTGCGAATGGCGTTTGGCGAACCGGAGAGAGACGAACAGCTGTCGCCGAATATTTCCATCCCGGACTATATTAAAGAATATTCGCGCCCGTAAGAGTTTTTAAGAGTGTTATTTTTTTATCGCCTCCGACTTTTCAACCGGATATGAATCGTCCCGCACGTTCCAATCCTCAAAACTACCGTCATACACCGATGCTTCATATCCGAGTATCTTAGCAGCGAAATAAATAAGTGTAGCCTGTTGGCCGACATGGCAATAACTTATCACCTTGTTTCCCTTCGCGACACCGGCGCTGTCGAATAATGACTGTAATTCTGTCACCGATTTTATTCTGTTCGTCGAATCCATCAAAGTATTGTACACAATATTTTTTGCGCCTACGATATGTCCTTGACGCGCAATCCCTCCGCCATTACCGTCATAAAAATTCTTCGTGCGTGCGTCCACAATCGAAACGGCAGGTGAGGAGAGATGTTGTTTCACCCACTCCACATCTGTGATCACGGATGGATGTGCCGTGATCTGCAAAGAAGATTTTTTTACGACAGGCATCTCTTTGGATATTTCCCGCCCTTCGTTCTTCCACGTTTCCAGGCCGCCGTCCAGCAGCGCCGTTTGATCGCCCAAGCCGAAATAGGAAAGAGCGAGAAACATCCTGGTAGTGGTTGTTACGTTTTGTCCGGTAAAGACAAGAATAATTCTTGAATGTCGTGTAATGCCGAGTTCTTCCAGTACTTTTTTCCCTTCTTCCAAGGATATCATTTCAGTATTTAGATCTGGAGTGGAAGGAGCGAGAGAGTTGAACCATAGGAATCGCGCATTTGGTACATGGGCGTACTTAAAATCGTTTCGACTGAATCCGGTTTGAAGAATTACAAGATCCTCATCGTTCAGATGTTCCGCAAGCCATTGCGTGGAGACGAAATAGGGGATGATGCGTTCAGCTGAAACGGTTGCAGTAAGCAGGAAGAAGGCGAGCAGAGAACGAAAACAGTAGTTCATAATATCTCCGGAGCAAGTTGTCATATTTCACTACCACGAACCTACGCAATTCCGATCCTGATATCAATGATCTGGAGTGAAGAAATTGGTCAGAGAAAGACTATTCTTGATGATCGTAAACTCATCATCATACTCCTCGCTACCAAAAAATGGGTATGAACAATCATATCAGCAGGAAATTCTCTATTGAAGTATTCCCAGCGAAATAATAATGAACGACGGTCCGTTCAATAATGCGTGGATCAACATTCCCACGAGAGTATTTTTTGTTTCCTGGACGGCGTACGGCAGTACGATCATGATCGGCAGGAGCACGATCATCAAGGATAGTCCGAAGCAAAGATGGAACATCATCCAGAGAGCCGCGTTGATGATCCATGCACGATGTTGCACTGCCGCTTCCTGACGGGGAAGAATATACCCGCGCCATAATAATTCTTCGCCGACAATGTTAAAAAAGAACATCATTACCCAGACAATGAGCATCCACCGCTGTGATGCGTCGAACGGTTCAAATTTCATGAAGGGAGGAAATTTTTCCATCGGCGGAAAGCCGAAATGTGTGTGCAGCAGCTCTGCAATTCCCATAATGATGGCGGATACGATACTGATCACCAGAAACGAACCGCCGACATACTTCCAATCCCTTTTCGTCATACTGTGAATCCGTAACCGATCGAAGACATCATTCCACGTACGAAATCCGTCACGCAGAACAAGCAGGATCGATGCAATAAACAGCGGAATGAAAACAATCATCCCGCCGAAGAACCACGCCATAGCAGGGTGAATCTTCAACGTCTGCGTGAAATAGGGGATTGCGCCGTATGCTACAAGCATGAAGAAAATGGCCGGAATGCCGAAGAGGACAAATGTTGCCGTGAAGGAGATAGGAGAGATTGATTTGTCCATGGGAAAAGAATTGAACTTCTATGCAAAAAGAACGACGGAATTACTCCCGGAAATCAGGTGAAAGGGGCATTAAAATTCAGAACGGACCACGGTATTATAATAAAACGATAAGTCATTGTCTCGGAGAGATTCCTTTGGAGCAATGAAAATGATTTTTTTAAGATGGATTCAATATTTCACTTACTCAACTTCACTCACCCGCGCTACAATAATTCCCGTCTGTCTGCTGTTGAGAGCCAGGTACTCATGCAGAGTTCCTTCAGTGATTTGCACTTTCTTGCCGACGTTTGGTGCGTGCATATAGCGGAGTTTTCCGTCGATTCTCACCGCAATGCCGGTGTGGGAGATGTCTAAACCTGCGATGTTCGTTACGATACCGATCAGATCGCCGTGGTTCACCTTGTCCGCAAACATGTGCAGATTTCCTTTTGGCAGGAAATACTCTTTGCGGGAATTGATAGCATCTTCCTGGGCTTTAATGCTCTTCCAGTTCACATCGTTGATCTTCAAGTGTTTGTAGCTGTCGCGATGGGTGCTCATGAAATTGATCGGTTTCGGAAACTCTTTCACATTGTTCTCACCAAAGATTTCTGATGTCACAACTTTCAGGATTCCTTTTTCTTCCGCATTGTGCCAGTAATCGGTGGTGTAGTGAAGGCGGCTGGGATATCCGTCGATTTTTCCGTTTCGGTACCGAAGAAACTGCAGCTGTGCGAGATAATCGTTGAAGGTGGTCTTCTTCATTTTGATGCAGCGCGCGAGAGTGACACAGTTTTCGTAGAACGTTACACAGTCCAACGCACGTAAATTCACAACCAGTTTTTCTTCTCCCTCGGTATCCAGCAGATTTGCACCGTAATCGATTCCCAGAAAAGTTTTGCCGATCTCAACAATTACTTCGTTGATTGGCCGTCCGGCAAGGGATTGTGCAAGCGCGAAGTCAAATTTCTGTTTACAGAGCTGTTCGTCGGTAAGAGATTGTTCCTGCATAAGCGCTCCGAAAAGGTGCGAAGGTGCAAAAGGAAGAACAGCGGAAGCTGCGGTAAAAGCAGAGGAGACGATGAAAGTGCGTCTGTTCATATTAATTGATAGTTGATAATGTATAATTGATAATACAATGATGCGAGCTATTATCAATTATACATTTTCCATTGCACTCAGAAAGCGGGTTCGCTGCTCATCGGCGGTGCATATTCATCGAATGTCGGCATAGCCAGATTTTCGAATCGAGCATACTGGTTAATGAACGCGAGTTCCACTTCGCCGGTCGGGCCGTTACGCTGCTTGCCGATGATAATCTCTGCGATACCTTCGGCAGAAGAACCGTCATCCCGCGTCAGGCCGAATTTTTCGGGACGATGGATGAAGAGCACCACGTCCGCGTCCTGTTCGATAGCGCCGGATTCGCGCAGGTTGGAAAGCATCGGGCGTTTGTCCGACGATGTTTCCACCGCACGATTCAGCTGGGAAAGGGCAATCACCGGAATATTAATTTCCTTTGCAAGCGCCTTTAACGAGCGGGAGATCTGCGAAATTTCCTGCTCGCGACTCTGCGCATTCTTTGGTCCTGCCATCAGCTGCAGGTAGTCAATAATGATCATACTGATGTCGTGCTCCGCTTTCAATCGTCGCGCTTTCGCACGCAACTCCAGGATCGACAATGCCGGCGTATCATCGATAAAAATCTTTGCATTATATAATTTGCCGATACGTGTGCTTAAATTACGCCATTGCTCTTCGGGCAGCCGGCCGGTGCGGACGCTTTGCGCATCCACGCGGGCTTCAGCGCAGATAAGGCGCATCACCAATTGCTGTGCAGACATTTCCAGTGAAAAGAATCCGATCGCTTTGCCGTGATCGATGGCGGCATTACGGGCAAGGGAGAGAACGAATGCCGTTTTTCCCATGGAAGGTCGTGCGGCAACGATAATCATATCAGAATTCTGGAAACCGCCGGTCATCGAATCCAGCGCGGTAAATCCCGAAGGACAGCCGGTAACACCGCTGTGTTTGCCGTGAATGCTTTCCAGCATTTCCATGGTGGAGAAGACCGCCTCTTTCATTGGAACGAAAGTCTTTTTCATCCGCTTTTCGGATATCTGGAAGATCTTGTTCTCCGCTTCGTCCAGCAGATCGAGTGCATCGTCCTGCTCATTAAACGCACGGCTGGTGATCTCCGTGCTGGTGGTGATCAGATTGCGCAAGAGCGCTTTTTCCAGGACGATCTTCGCATGATATTCCACATTGGCAGCAGAAGTGACATGCATTGTCAAATCGGAAATATACAGCGGCCCGCCAACAGCATCCAATTTTCCTGCTCGCCGCAATTCTTCTACCACAGTGATGGAATCTGCCGCTTCATTTTTTTCGAACAGGGAGATAATTGCTTTGAAGATCTCCACATGGGACGGTTTATAGAACGCGTCTTCATCAAGAATTTCCAGTGCGCGGGAGATCGCTTCTTTTTCCATCAGCATGGCGCCGAGGACGGACATTTCCACATCCATTGCCTGCGGCGGAACTCTTCCGGAAGTTTGTTCGATATTTTTGTCAGCCATAGTATTACAATTGATAGGTGATAATTGATTACGGATAATTATCCATTTTCAATTTTCATTTGTTTTTCGATTCATCATACATCTTCCGCAGTTTCTGTACATCTTCCCATGTGGGACGTTTCCAGTTCGGATTTCGCAGCAGCGCCGCAGGGTGATACGTAACGAACGTTGGTACGCCGTGGTAATTGTGAATGGAAGCGCGCAGGCTTGTCAGCGATTCTTCCGTTTTCAGCAGCGTCTGCGCCGCCGTCAGCCCGAGACAGAGAATGAATTTCGGTTTAATCAGTTCAATCTGTTTCCACAAATACGGTTCACATTGTTCCACTTCATCCGGATGCGGCCGGCGGTTTTCCGGAGGGCGGCATTTTAGTATATTTGCAATATACACCTCTTCCCGCTTGAACTGCACTGCTTCCAGGATCTTATTCAACAGTTGCCCAGCTCGCCCCACAAACGGTTCACCCTGTTTATCTTCATCCGCTCCCGGTGCTTCGCCGATCACGAGTAGATCTGCATTGGGATTGCCGACGCCGAACACGAACTTCGTCCTCGTAACGCCGAGCCGGCATTTGGTGCAGTTGCAAATGTGACGATTCAGGTCGTCGAGCGTTGAATCGGACTGCCATTTCTCTTTTGATCCGGTTGCGGTAGCGGTAATGGAAATCGATTCCGGTGCAACGGGGATTTTCTTTTTTACTGCCATAGGTTCTTCGGTCTTTTCGGCAATGAGGGTTGATGAACGGTTGTTGGGTACTGCGTCATGATAGAGCGTATTGCCGAACAGCAATTGTTCCTGCTGTAAGAAGTGTTTTGTATCAGTTAAGATTTTTTGGATACCGGATTCAGACATGCGTGCAATGTTGTTATACTACGATCAATTATTTTATACTGCGGATGGCATTCAGAATTTCCACCGCCACATCGAATTTCGGCATTTTGGGAAGCTTTGTAGCGGTACCGTTCTTATCGATCAGTGTTACGATATTAGTATCGGAACCGAAGGCCGCCCCTTTTTCTTTTGCGGAATTCAGAACGATGAGATCGAGATTCTTCTTCTGCAGTTTCAACCGGGCGTTTTCCAATTCGTTCTCTGTCTCCAATGCAAAACCGATCAGCAACTGCTTTTTTGATTTCTTTTTTCCGAGCGTCTGCAGGATGTCCGGCGTGGAACGGAGTTCGATGGACATTCCTGCGTGTTGCTTTTTGATCTTTTCCCTCGCCAGTGCTGCAGGTGCATAATCCGCCACAGCGGCAGACATGATAATAATATCCTGTTTCTTCGACTGCGCTATGACGGCTGCATGCATCTGCTCTGCGGTCTCCACGTCAATCCTTTTCACATTTTTTGGTGTAGCGAGTTCCACCGGTCCGCTGATAAGCGTAACCTCTGCACCGCGCAGCGCGGCGGCGTTGGCAAGTGCAAATCCCATTTTACCCGACGAACGGTTACCGATATAGCGCACCGGATCGATCGGTTCATGTGTCGGTCCCGCGGTGACCAAAACCCGTTTCTTCTTTAAATCTCGCGGAGTTTTTTCTATGACACCGTCCGTAAACTCCACAATGGATTCGGGTTCCGCCAACCGGCCGACACCGACCAGGCCGCTTGCCAGTTCACCGCTTTCCGGAGGGATAATAAAGTATCCGCGGGCACGGAGTGTAGAGAGATTCTCCTGTGTTGCCTGATTTTCCCACATATCCACATCCATTGCCGGGGCGATAATCAGCGGACAACGAAGCGCCAAAACGGTGGAGGAAACAACATCTTCAGCGTAGCCGTGTGCGATGTGTGCAATAGTATTGGCGGTTGCAGGTGCGATGAGCATGACATCAGCCCACAGGCCGATATCGATATGCTTCACACCGAGACGGGTAGATGCTTTTTTATCTTCGGGCCAGAGGGTGACGATCACCTCTTCCTGTGACAGTGTGCTGAAGGTAAGCGGGGTGACGAACTCCGTTGCAGAACGGGTCATCATCACTCGCACATTTGCGCCGGCCCGTTTCAGAAAACGCACGACAGTGCACATCTTATAGACGGAAATCCCGCCGGTGACGCCCAGAGCAATATTTTTGCCGGCTAGCATGTGAAGGAATACCTCTCGGACACGATAAAAACAAAAACCTTCCCGGTCAATTGCGGCCGGGAAGGTTTACGATCAGTGGAATTATTTCTTTACTTCGGGTTCTTTGTATCGATACTCGAGCTGATCCTTCATCAGTTCGTCAATCGCTTCTTCAGTCGGTTTCGGCCGTGCTTCGAATTCCAGGCTGACTTTCAGCTGATCCGGATTGGACACTTCTTCGTCCATATCGTCATTTGCGTTCGGCAGCGCCACGAGGTTCTCGATCCTCTGGGTGAATTCGATCTTCGTTTCCTCGTTGATTTGACGCGCGCGTTTCGAAAGGACAACGATCGCTTCGTACACGTTTGCCGCTTTCGCTTCGAGATTTTTAATCTCGAGAGTTTTGATTGCCATTGTTATTGCCTCTGGATGTTGTTATGAAAAAATATGTTTCGTAATTATCGCTTCTACGTCCGCAATCGCCGTTTGAAGGTCGTTATTCACCACGGTGACATCGAACTGTTTTCCTGTTTCCATTTCCATTGTTGCACGCTGCAACCGTGTACGGATCTTTTCATCATCTTCCGTCTTCCGGTTCCGCAAACGCTGTTCCAACACTTCCAGAGTGGGCGGTGCAATGAAAATCAACACACTTTCCTTTGGATACATCTTTCGGATGGAGAGTGCTCCCTTCACATCCACATCGAACACAACGGAATGTCCTGCCTGCAATGCACGGTCCACCTCGCGCTTTAATGTTCCGTAGTGATTATCAAAGAAAAACTCATGCTCCACAAAACCGCCGCTGGCGATGAGTTCCTTGAATTCATGTTTGGTCAGGAAGAAATAATCTTTCCCATCTGTTTCGCCGGGCCGCCGTCCGCGCGTTGTGGCAGAGACGGAGAATTCAAAATCCGGATGGTTCTGCAGCACCGGCTTGATGATGGAGGTTTTGCCTCCGCCGCTCGGCGATGCAAACGCAAAAAGTCGTGGTGTCTTCATTCGTACTGCTATTGCTGCGGGACGCAGAGCGTTCGCAGCGTAAAAAATTATTCCAGATTCTGCAGTTGCTCGCGAATCTTTTCCAATTCTTCCTTGATACCGACCACAATGTGCGCGATCTCCACATCGTTGCATTTGGAACCGATGGTGTTCGCCTCGCGGTTCATTTCCTGGATAAGGAAGTTTAGCTTTCGTCCTTCGGATTCCTTCGATTGCAGTGCTTCAAGAAAAAACTTATTGTGGCTCCGGAAGCGGACGCATTCTTCGGTGACATCCAGTTTTTCCGACAGCAGTGCAATTTCCAGCTCCAACCGTTGATTGTTGATGATGCTTTTATCGTCTACCAGCTGTGCAACGCGGTCAGTCAACCGTTTCCGTTCTTCGGGTATTCGTTTTTTGGACAACTGTTCGACCGTATCGATATGCTTATTAATCTTTAGAATTCGTTCTTTGGAATCTCTCGCCAATTCTGCGCCCTCTTTTTCCCTCATCTTCTTCAGGCCATCCACCGCTTTCGAGAGCGCCTGTTGAAATACTTTCCATTCGGTCTCGTCTTCCTGCACCTCTTTTGTTTCGAAGATTTCGGAAAAATGAAGCAGGTGTTCGAGCCCCACCGGCGCTTTGATCTTTGCTGTTTTCCGTAATTGTTCCAGTACGGAATAAATTTCTTTCGCCCTTTTTTTATCGACGGAAATGGAGAGTTCGCCGTCCGCTTCCTCTTCCTTCACAGCGCTCAGTGAGATCTTTCCCCGTGCGATCTTCGCTTTGATGATCTCTTTGATTTCATTTTCCCGCTGCGAGATGGCGCGCGGCGCACGGGAAGATATCTCGAGGAACCGATTATTAACACTGCGAAGTTCAACGGTAAAGGTGATCCCTTTGGAGGAGGCCTCACCCTTGCCGAATCCGGTCATGCTTTCGATCATACGATGGAGCTCTCTGAAGAATGAAGAAGCTTTTTGATAAAAAAACCTTTGGAGAATGCCCCAAAGGTCGCGAGTTTCCATACAAAAATACGAAAATTCGCAAGGGCAGACAAGAAAAACCTTTCCACCCCAATTCACAGGTTATCCACATTCGAAAAGAGATAATCTTCGGGATTAAAGGGTATTTTTACCGGTTTTTCCGGACGGTTGATAACTTTGGAATAAAAGTGCCCATTTATATGCAGTTACAGGAAGTCATAGAATTTTTTGCATTAAGCAAAGGCATAAAGGTCTTTTATTGCTTTTTGGGGAACGGAATGATTCTTGATAAGCGTGCATTGGTTTAGTATTATGCAACGAATCAATATTGCACCTGTTGTTCACTCTCTAGAATTCTACACTTAGGGTCATGTATGGAAATACAGTTTATCGGCGCCGCGCGGACAGTCACCGGATCGATGCATTTACTTCGGTATAATGGAAAACAGATTTTGCTTGATTGCGGTATGTTCCAGGGACGTCGCGCGGAAACTTACGAACGGAACAAGAATTTCCCGTTTGATCCCTCAATAATTGAAGCCGTAATTCTGTCGCATGCTCATATTGATCATGCAGGAAATCTTCCCAACCTGGTGAAGAACGGTTTTAAAGGACCCATTTACTGCACACCCGCCACTGCCGATCTTTGCCGCATTATGTTGATGGACAGTGCGCATATCCAGGAAAAAGATATCGAGTTCGTGAACAAGCGCAGAGCGAAGAAGAAACTTCCACCGATCGAACCGCTGTATGCAACGGAAGATGTGGAGCCGATGCTGGAGATGCTTGTGGAGGTGTCGTACAGGACTGATTTTGAAGCAGCGGAAGGACTGCACGGAAAATATTTCGATGCCGGACATATTCTTGGCTCTGCGTCGATGCATCTAACAGTGGAAGAGAAGGGGAAACGCCCGTTCCATCTCGGTTTCACCGGAGATGTGGGGAGGCCGAATCTGCCGATTCTGAAGGATCCGGAGTTTATGGGGAATGTTTCCGCGCTGATCTGTGAAAGCACGTACGGCGGGAAATTGCACGCACCGGCGGAAGAATCCTCCAGAAAATTGTTAGAGGTAGTACGGCGGACAATGGAACGAGGTGGAAAGATTATCGTCCCGTCATTCAGCGTCGGACGGACGCAGGATTTGGTGTACCAACTGAACAGTTTGAAGAACGAAGGGCTGTTGCCGGACATTCCTGTGTATGTGGACAGTCCGCTCTCCATGAAAGCGACAGAGATTTTTCGGAAACATCCCGAATGCTTTGACGATGAGACGAACGAAATTTTGAAAAGCGACGACGACGTATTCGGTTTTGAACGGCTACATTTCATCCGCGATGCGGAGGAGTCCAAAACGCTGAACGACAAGAAAGAATCGTGCATGATCATTGCAGCATCGGGTATGTGCGAAGCAGGGCGGATCGTTCATCATCTGAACAATAACATCGAGAATCCCAACAACACGGTGTTGATTGTCGGCTACCAGGCGGAACACACGTTAGGGAAAAAGATTGTAGACCGAAATCCGGAGATTTCAATATTCGGGGAAGTTAAGAAACTCAACAGTGAAGTGGTGGTGATGAACTCCTTCAGCGCGCATGCAGATAACAACGAACTGCTGCACTATGTAGCGCCGTTCGATAAGTCACAGTTAAAGAATATCTTTCTTGTCCATGGAGATCTTGAGCGGGCGGAAAAGTTTTCTGCATCGCTGACTGAGCACAATTTCAAACGTGTGGATATTCCGGAGCGGTTGCAGAAATTCGAAGTGTAACAGATTTATCGTTTGAAAACTTTCTCGTAAACGGCAATCCATTCTTTCGGCGTCATTTTTCGCGCCAGTTCGCCGATCAAATCATAGGGGATCTGATCCGGTTTTTTAAATCGAAGGCACCCTTTTCCCATATCCAGTTTTCCCGCCTTGGTCTCTGTGTATGCCTTTGTGAACCACGCCAGCAGGTTTTTTTCCGCATAGATCCCCATATGATAGACCGCGATGAAGTTCTTTTGCGATGCGATGTTAATGAACGGGAGCGGCTGTTTTGGGTCGCAATGGTAACCGTCCGGATAGACAGTATGCGGGACCACATAACCGATCATACCATAGTTCATCACTTCGGCGAATCCGCGCGGAAGATTCTTTCGGATGACGGAGCGTAGTTTTTTCATGGCCGCTTTCCTGTCATCGGGAAGCTGGTCTAGATATTCTTTTGGAGTTGGTGCTGTGGATTGCATACGAAATGTAATATGGGAATTGAATGAGTTTTGAACGTACGGTTGTCGTTCAAAGAAATTTCCTTTTTTTCGCAGTCGCTTTCTTGGCGCGTGCTGCCGCCTTCTTTTTCGGGAGTTGTTCCAACAAACTGTGCATGTCGAAGAAAGCCCACATCCCTTCGATGCGTCCTTGTTCAAGATAGAAGATGTCGGTTCCGGTGATCGAGATATGCTTGTGCGAAGGTTTCACACCGCGGAACGCATGCTCATGTGTTCCGGTCAACCGCCAGACGACCACTACCTGTCCGTCTTCCGCGATCTCGTTTTCAACGGAAGTGTACAAGTCCGGAAACGCATGACGAATACTTGCAACAAAATCATAAACTCCTTCCGGCATTCCCAGCATCGGTTTTTTCATCGATGGACCGGAAAAAAGGAAGGAGGGGGAAAAGAGCTCTTTAATCAGTTCATATTTTCCTTTATTCAGAACCTCGGTAAAGTAGCGGCGAACCAATGCTTTGTTTTGCTCTGGCATAACACCCCCAACGAGTCGTTACGCGCAACATAACAAAGTTCCGAGAGAGGAGCAAGTGACCTACTCGTATCAAAAACACGGGAAAAACAGCTGAAAAAGGAGATTTTACAATTCGTACTCCACTCCAAAGATTGGAAGCAAATTCCATTGATAAATGGTCTGCTGACTGTTCTCCTTCTCATCCCAGAAATAGGTTGCGACATTCTTCCTGTTATACACATTCCACGCACTGACATATAGGATGAGATTGGAATTTTCAAAATGAAACCGCTTGTCGAACCGCACATTCATGGAATGATATGCCGGATACCGTTCTGCATTGATCCTGTTTCCGTCAAAAACACCGCGCTTCAATTGCGCAGACTGCGTAAGATCGAATGGAGTGTACGGCGTTCCTCCGGCAATA
>JBAYIS010000011.1:0-108494 GCA_041665525.1 Bacteroidota bacterium
CGATTGAATTATTCTCGACCACAATTAATTTGACACTGAGTTTTTAATACAGTATCTCAAAAATACCTCATCAATGTCATCCCGATCCCGCTAAAGCGGGATCGGGATCTCGGTTTTTGACTTCAAGTATTAAAACGAGATTCCTCACTCGGTCCTTCGGACCTTCGTTCGGAATGACAAATAAATTCATTTTTAAGACCACTTCTAAAAATTATGTCATCGTGTGGAGAGTTCACATCGGCGACCCGACAGGGCAAATGATGAATCTCGATTTTATTCGTGAAGCTAAAAACAAGACTTCTCTCCCGACTCCGTCGGATCGCCACGAAGTGGCCACCTGGCCATTAGTGCCGTCGGGGAAATGACAATGCCTGCATGTTCTCATCTCTAATTTGGAGACGATCCTTCATATTACGGAACATTTTTCGTATCATGTCGGACAAATCGTCTATATCACCAAGCTTCGGACCGGCAAGGAAGCTGAAGTATTATAACCTGTAACAAATCCAGAGCACTGTAAACGTATGCAAGAACAGGTCCAATCCGAGATTCGCATCCACCACCGGCCGATCATCCGGTGGACGCTTATCGTTGCGGGCACCGTGCTCGTCGGAATCGGCATTCTTGGAATCTTCCTTCCGCTTCTTCCCACTACGGTTTTCTTTTTAATGGCAGCATGGTGTTATGCCCGCAGTTCACAAAGATTCTACGATTGGCTTCATCAAAACAGATATTTTGGAAAATATTTGAGGAACTATCGTTCTGGAATGGGTGTAACACGTACATCGAAAATATCTACAATTGTCATCTTGTGGTGTGGAATTCTTTATTCTATATTCGTTTCAAATTCGTTGGTGGTGCAAATGATCCTTGTAGCAATTGCCATTGGCGTAACGATTCATATGATTGTTGTCCCGACCTATAAAGAGTAATCACTGAAGCATTGAAAGAGTTTTCAATCAAGGAGCACTATGAAGAAACAATTCCTGCTGCTGGTGTTGAGCTGTGTTCTCCTCTCCGCTCAATCGACCCAGCCGGCGGAGGGGATTCGAAAGAACACCCCTGCCGTTCACGCACTGAAAAACCTCACGATCATTCAAACACCCGGGAAGAAGATTCAAAAGGGGATAATCATCCTGCGGGATGGAGTGATACAATCTGTGGGCGTAAACATCCCCATCCCTGCAGACGCGCGCGAATGGGATTGTGATGGCTTAACCGCTTATGCAGGTATGATCGATCTTTCGTCCGAGTACGGACAGCCGAAAAAGAAACCGCAGAGCGGGACCGCGGAACCGATCCGGGGGCCGAAATACTGGAATCCGAATGTTGCGGCGGACTATTCTGCGGCGGAGAATTTTCTTTCGGATAAAGAAACGGCGGAAAAATTACGTACGGCAGGATTTACCACCGTCCTTTCCGTCCCCCAAGAGGGGATCTTCAAAGGAAACAGTGCACTGGTGAATCTTGGCGACGGCGCCGCGAACACACAAGTGATCAAACCGGTAATATTTCAGCATGTCAATCTCTCGTATCAGAATATCGGCGACGGCTATCCGGATTCGCATATGGGAACGATCGCTCTCATCCGTCAGACGCTGATTGATGCAAAATGGTATTCCGATGCACTGCGGATATATTCAAAGAATCCGAACCAGCCGCGACCGGAGGACAATGCAACACTCGCTGCGCTGGAATCGGCAGTCACCGGGAAACAAATGCTGGTGATTGAAACGAATGATGAATTGAAAGCGTTTCGTGCATCCGCAATTGCAAAAGAATTTTCCGTCCAATGGATCCTCCGCGGCAGCGGATATGAATATCGCCGGGTGGATGCCGTCAAAGAATTGAAAACCCCGGTGATTCTTCCGGTGAATTTCCCAGATGTGCCGGCAGTGGAAACACCTGAAGAAGCATTCAATACGGGATATGAAGAACTCCGCCATTGGGATTTTGCATCGGAAAATCCTGCCCGGCTGCGAAAAGCCGGTGTGACAATTGCCTTAACAGCGAACCAATTGAAAGATGTATCGAAATTTCGCACGATGGTCAAATTGGCTATCGATTGCGGTTTGAGTCCCGATGATGCGCTTGCATCCGTTACGACCATTCCCGCTCAAATTGCAGGGATGGATAAACAGCTTGGAACAATCGAAACGGGAAAGATCGCCAATATTATCCTGGTTGATGGAGAATTGTTTTCAGAGAAGACGAAGATCCGTGAAACGTGGATCGAAGGAATCCGTTACGAAACGGCCAAAGTTCCTGTTGCCGATATTCGCGGACTTTGGAGTTATTCCGTACTGCTCAACGGCGGGAAAACGGATACAGGCATGTTCGATATTTCAGGCGAGATCGACGGGATATCCGTGATGGTGAAAAAAGGGACTGCAAAAATAAAAGCTGCATCGGCCGTTCTTCTGCAAAAACAGTTTTCACTTTCGTTCGACGGAGATTCGGTCGGCATGACGGGAATCGTCCGGCTTTCCGGCACAGTGAATGACAATGGAATGTCCGGATTGTTCGAGTTCCCCGACGGCAGTTCACATACATGGAGTGCAAAACGGATCTCGCCATTTCAGGAAAAAGCGGATTCGGCGAAGTCATCTGTACCATTTTGTTCCACGAACGATCTTGTCTATCCCGAAGGCGCATTCGGTAGAATGGAAGTACCGAAACAACAGGATCTGTTAATAAAGAATGCAACCATCTGGACGAGCGGGCCGCAGGGAAATCTTGAAGGATCGGACTTGCTGATAGTCAAAGGGAAGATTGCAAAGATCGGGAAAGGACTCACCGCATCTGCAAACGCACTGGTGATCGACGCAAAAGGAAAACATGTCACTGCAGGATTGATCGATGCCCATTCCCACACGGCAATTTCTGAAGGAGTGAATGAAGCAGGTCAGGCGGTCACGTCCGAAGTACGAATCGGTGATGTCATCAATCCGGACGACATTAACATCTACCGCCAGCTTGCCGGGGGATTGACCGTTGCAAACCAGCTGCATGGTTCCGCCAACGCCATCGGAGGACAAAACCAGGTGATCAAACTCCGCTGGGGAATGATGCCGGAACAAATGAAGTTCGAAGGGGCAATTCCCGGTATCAAATTTGCACTTGGTGAGAATCCAAAACAATCCAACTGGGGAGACAAATATACCACGCGATATCCGCAAACGAGAATGGGAGTGGAGCAAATCATCCGGGATGAATTCACTGCCGCGCGGGAATATGAAAAACAGTTGATTGCTGCAAAAGCGAATCCAAATCTCATCCCACCGCGAAGGGATCTGGAACTGGAGGCGCTTGTAGAAATTCTGAATAAAAAACGGCTCATCCATTCCCATTGTTACCGGCAGGACGAGATATTGATGCTGCTGAAAGTTTCCGATGATTTCGGTTTTCAGATCGGCACGCTGCAGCATATTCTTGAAGGGTACAAGGTTGCGGATGAGATGGCAAAACGCGGTGTCGGCGGTTCGGCATTCAGCGACTGGTGGGCATATAAATATGAAGTGATCGATGCGATTCCGTACGCCGGAAAATTGATGCACGATGCCGGCGTGCTCGTGTCGTACAATTCCGATAGCAACGAAATGGCACGACGGCTGAATACTGAAGCGGCGAAAGCAGTGAAGTATGGCGGTATCAGTGAAATTGACGCATTGAAATTCGTTACGATCAATCCTGCAAAACAATTGCGCATCGACAGCCGTGTCGGCTCCCTTGAAATTGGCAAGGACGCCGATCTCGTCATCTGGAGCGGACATCCTCTCTCGACCTACACAATCTGCGAACAAACGTGGATCGACGGACGAAGATTCTTTGATCGCGAAGAAGATTTGATGATGCGTGAGGAAGTTCAAAAGAAAAAAGCGGAGTTAATGCAAAAAGCGCTGAAATCCAAAAAGAAAGGATCCGGCATTCAGACATCTCCTCGAAAATCTTCAACCTATTCCTGCCACGAGGAAGAATTATCGTATTCCATTGAACAAGAGGTGGAACAATGAAAACGAAATTACAAGAACTTCTAATAATCAATTTTGATGTCATCGCGAGGAGTGTCGCTGAAAGCGACACGACGCGGCGATCTTACTTTAAAAACAGTTTTAAACAATTGTTCCGCAGAACAGCATCCCGCACAGCAGAACTTCGTCCCGATTTTATCGTGACCGGAAGCGAGAAAAGTCAAAACATGAATCCAATCGTATTTTCTCTTCTACTCTCATTTTTGTTATTATCATTTTCATCAGCTTCTACACCTGTCCCTGCAAAAAAACAAATGCAACCGATTGTTCTTACCGGCGGAACGATCCATACCGTTTCCGGGTCTGTCATTGAGAACGGCATGATCCTGTTCGATAAAGGGAAGATCATTGCAATCGGGACATCTGTTGTCATTCCTGCTGGTGCGGAAAAAATAGATGTCATCGGGAAACACATCTATCCCGGACTTATCAACGCTGCATCCAATATCGGTCTGAATGAGATTGAGGCTGCCCGTCCTACGGTGGATATCACCGAAACGGGTCGGATCAATTCGAATGTCCGGACAGAAGTAGCAGTGAATCCTGAAAGCGAACTATTTCCAACCACCCGAGCAAACGGCGTCACCGTTTCGCATGTCGTTCCCGGTGGAAGCCTGATCGCCGGGAAAACGGCCGTTGTGATGATGGACGGTTGGACGCCGGAAGAGATGACGTTGCACGCACCGGCAGGGTTATTCATCAACTGGCCGGGGATGCGCGTCAACCGTTCTCCATTTGCGCGGCAAACGGCGGAAGAACAACGAAAGGCGATCGAAAAGAATCTTTCCGAATTGCGCGATGCATTCGACGATGCCCGGGCATATTTGAAAGCAAAAAAAGGGGACAAAGCGAAACACCCGACGGATCTTCGCTGGGAGGCATTCGCTTCAGTATTCGAACAGAAGATCCCGTTGATTGTCAGTGCAAATGAGATTTCGCAGATCCAGTCCGCCGTGCAGTTTGCGAAGGATCAGAATGTTAGATTAATCATCCACGGCGGACGGGATTCATGGAAAGTGGCAGAATTATTGAAAGAAAATAGCGTGAGCGTTATTGTTGAACCGATCCATGATCTGCCGGGACGCCGTTGGGAAGCATACGATCTTCCGTTCACTGTGCCGGCGATGCTGCACAAAGCGGGAGTATTGTTTGCCATCTCCGGCGGCGGGAACGCTACGATGAATGAACGAAACATTGGTTTTCAGGCTGCAACTGCAGCTGCGTATGGTCTTCCGAAAGATGAAGCGTTGAAAGCAATCACGATGAATGCAGCAAAAGTGCTGGGGATTGATTCACTGGTTGGTTCGTTGGAAACCGGTAAAGATGCCACGCTCATCGTCACTACCGGCGATCCTTTGGAAATCATCTCCAATGTTGAGTTGGAATTTATTCAAGGAAAAAAAATCGATCTGCGCAGCAGGCATACAGAATTGTGGAAGAAATATCAGGAGAAGTATAAGCAGTTGGGTTCAAAACAATAACCGTACTGTTCTGCGGATCTTTGATCCGCGTTTTGTTTAGGAGCGGTCTCAAAGAACTAATCATTGTCATTTCCCCGAAAGCCCTAAGGGCCAGGTGACCACTTCGTGGCGATCCCGACATTTTTTTATCGCGAGAGAAATCTCCGTTTTCCATCCATTCCCAAACTCTGAGAGTGTGTTAAAAGTAGATTCGTCATGCTGAACGCCCGCCTGCCGATCGTATTTGTCATGGCGGGAGTTCGGAATGACGGTTTTTACGAAGTATGTTTGTTTGGGAACGAGTTCTTATTGAAGCTCTGCTTCATACATCCGATATCTATCCACTGCGAAACAGAGTTTCGCAATACAATCGATCCTCAAAGTAACTGTCATTCTGGCGAAAGTCTACGAAGTGATGCCTTCGGTACCGGAATCCATGGCAGAGGTCCAGCAGAATCATCGGGGTATGACGCACTTTTTTGATGTCTGCTCAATGTGAAATAGAGTTTCGGGATTTTATTGCTACCGAGCGGAGTTGTGAAAGCACGAGAAATTCATTGAAATTTAGGTGAATATGGTAGGATTCTTTATTGTTGAAAGATTATGGGTATGAATATTAATAAATCTTAAACGGATAAAATTGTTTTCATATCTTAAAATTATTATTATAAAACCTAGAATATCTGCAAATGATTTTATTCACTTCGTTATTCCAAGTATTCTGCTCGCTATTGCAAGGGAATTGGATCACCAAGATTAATAATCGTTCATTCTCAATTTTAAAAAGTATAAGGCAATATTTATGAAATATTTATTCGGATTCCTATTTTTGTATTTAGGTACTACTATCTGGACTAATGCACAATGGGTGCAAACAAGCGGTCCATTTGGGGGAAATGTATTATCTCTTGCAATGATCGGTAAGACTATTGTTGTGGGAGTAGACCATGGAGGCGTTTTCATTACAACAGACGGCGGAGCAAACTGGACCGGAGGAATTGTTGATTGGGCAAATAATCGGGTGCGTTCACTAGCTATTAGCGGAACGAAAATTTTTGCCGGAACTTCTAGCGGTATTTATATATCAACAGACAACGGGGAATCCTGGATTAGTTCAGGATTATCAACAAGGTTTATTTATGATATTGCTGTCAATGGGACAAATATCTTTGCAGGTGTTGATGGAGGTTTATATCGATCAACGGACGATGGAAATAGCTGGGAAATTGCAATTACTGGATTGACAAATACCATCGTATATTCTCTTGAAATAAATGGTACGAAAATATTCGCAGGAACAAAGGGCGGCGTATTTGTTTCCGCAGATAGCGGTGCAAATTGGACTGCGGTAAATACTGGATTGACAATTAAGCCAGTATTTGCACTCACGATGAGCGGAGTGAATTTATATGCTGGGACATTTGGTGCGGGTATATTTCATTCTACGAATGACGGAGCTAGTTGGATAGCAGTGAATGACGGACTTCCGGAAATGAATGTGTTATCTCTGGCTATGAATGGTTCGGACATTATTGCAGGAACTAATAGTAAAGGAGTATTTCGTTCGACGAACAGTGGTACGACCTGGACTGCTGTGAATACTGGGATAACGACTGGTTCAATAAATACTCTGGCCATTAACGAAACGCATATTTTTGCTGGAACAAACGGCAGAGGATTATTTCAATCTACTGATAACGGTGCAAAATGGAAAAATTTGGGACCTTATAATAATACCGTGAACACTTTAACTGTGAACGGAACAGATATTTTTGCGGGAGGTGATGCAGGTAGTGTTTTTCGTTCGACGAACAATGGGACAAGTTGGGAAAGTCTTGATTCAGGAATGACAAATGCCAAAGTGAATTCGCTTGCCATTAGCGGATCAAAAATGATAGTAGGAACATATGAAGGAGGGATTTTTCTCTCCGAAAATAACGGTCATAGTTGGAAAACAGTTAATACGGGGCTAACCGATACAGCTATATATGCAGTTTCATTAATCGGAGAAAACATATTTACCGGAACTAAAGATCATGGTGTTTTTCTTTCAACAGACTCCGGATCAAGTTGGACCCAAATGTATTCAGGATTGACTAATAATAATATTAGAACGTTGAAAGTGAATGGTACAAATATCTTTGCTGGAACACTCGGTAGTGGAGTATTCCTTTCTTCGGACAGCGGGAAATCATGGATGAGCAATGGACCAATGAACACTAAAGTGTACGCACTTCATATAAATGGTAATGAAATCTTCGCTGGTGCATTGGGACAAGGTATGTATTTTTCCGAAGACCGTGGTGTTAACTGGGCGGATATTAATACTGGACTGACCAATTTATTAGTTCATGCTATAGCAGTTATTGATAAGAATATTTTTGTTGGAACATGGGGTGGTGGGGTATTTCTATCAACGAATAATGGGACTAACTGGAATGCTATGAATACTGGATTGAACGATTTAACTGTTAATTCACTGGCAATCATCGGTTCTTCTGTTTTTGCTGCAATTAATGATCAGAGTGTTTGGAAACGGCCATTATCAGAAATGGTGACAGAAATCAGAACATTTGTACAAAATAATCCAAAACAGTTTGAACTCCATCAAAATTACCCCAATCCCTTTAATCCTTCAACAACAATTAATTATACATTGCCAAAGGAAGGAATTGTTCTTCTGAAGATTTATGATATTCTTGGGAAAGAAGTTGCGACCCCTGTCCAAGAATACAAGGAATCAGGACGTTATAGTGTTGATTTTAATGCTGCAAATCTTGCAAGTGGGTTGTATATCTATAAACTATCTTCTGGTTCATTCTCAGAAATTAAGAAAATGGTGTTAGTAAAATAAGAAATTGAATAATTCCAATAAATCCGCCTTTGGTCGACAATTTTTTCCCAATTCCAACTCGTTCCCATACTCTGAGTTTGTCTCAAAACCGTCATTCCGAACTTGTCCAGCTTTTCGGATTCCGCTGCGCGCGGGATTTGCCGTATTTTGGTATTCCGCTGAAGCGGCATTCATAAGGTGGAACAAAATGTAGAATTTCGGAATCTGATTTGGTGAAAGTAGACCAAAATTAAAGATGCTGAAATGCCGCTTTACAGCATCCCGTACAGCGGGACAAGTTCAGTGGCAAAGCCATCTCATTGTGACATGACGAATCAACTTTTCACACAGTCTGTCTGGTTGGGAACGACTCATATCGAAGTTCTGCTTCTTTCATCCGAAATTATCCACTACGAAACAGTGTTTCGCAATACAATCGTTTTTAACGGAGCATGGGAGCGAGAGAAATAAATTCTATGAGGAAATGACATACTAACAGTCTTTCCGAGTAGTTTATTTCTGCAGCATGTCGACCACTGCCTGATCGAACTTCGGCAATTCGCCGAACTGTTCTGCCAGCTGCTGATACTTGCGGAAGAAGTCATAAATGCCGAATTCCAGAGATTCGGTAAGAGACTTTCTTCCGAGTTTCGCGTCGATGGCATACGCCATCAATAATCCCGCAGTGGCGCCGTAATTCTTTTCGTACGAACCGGAGAGGTTGGAATTCATGATCAATTCGCGCGCCCGTGTGTGGGAAATAGCAGGAGAGGAGAGTTCTTTTAAAGCATTATTGAGATCGCTTATTGCCACTTTCGCTGCAGAGAGTTGTCCCGAAGAAAGATGCGATCCGGTCCGTTGCTGCAGCGAGATCAAATACGCGAAACCTTCATTCTGCACCAGTTCCGCAAGCACCCAATATGGCTCGGGTCGGGAAGAAATCATACGCCAAGCCGGAGTGTTTTGTTGATAGATGCCGAACACGGCATGGAATGTTTCGTGTGCCAGCGTGCTCATCATATCCACGAATTGCATCTGAATTTCTTGAATGTATTGCGCCGAGCGGGTAAGATTCACTACGATGGTTAATTCACCTTCACCTTCGCCGACGAAATACGGAACATTGTCCCGCCAAACGATGCTGCGGACGAACGCCGCTGCATTCTCATTGCCAAGTGCGACAAAATAAACAGGGATCGATGCGTTGATTTTTATGTGTTGCGGAAAAAATGGAGCAATGGTAGCGAGGATTTTTCTGTCCAGGTTCCGGTTCTTGGCTTCTTTCGTCAACAACTCAATCTGCCGGAGATAGACCGAAGTAGCGCTCAACCCGAACATATCCTTCGCAAGACTGGCGCCATTGCGAAACCGTTCCAGTTCGCGGGCAAAATTCTGCGTGGAATACTGTTCCCGCGCGAGCAGTGCGCTGGTTGCCGCAGCGATCTGATTTCCTTTCAACTCCGCAACACGGTTAACATTCGTAATCTTTCCGGCGCTGAGGGCGATCAGCGCGTCGACAGAAGAAAAATCCAGACGAAGAGTGACATTGAAGTCGGATTGAGAGAAGAGAGTGCTGCAAAGAAAAAAAAATGAGACGTATAGTGTGCGGAATATGTGTCGCACCGGACGCACTACTTTCTCGAAGGATTCTGCATCACATTCTTAATACCGCGAATCGCCTGCCGGATCCGCTCTTCATTTTCGATCAGTGCAAGCCGGACGGAACCTTCGCCGGCATCGCCGAATCCGATTCCGGGTGAAACAGCCACTTTCGCTTCCTGCACCAGCAATTTAGCGCATTCCAATGAACCCATCTGCTTCAATCCCTCCGGCAGTTCCGCCCAGACGAACATCGACGCTTTCGGTTTTTCCACCTTCCAACCGATCTTATTCAATCCGTCCACCAGCACATTGCGGCGGGATTCGTACATTGTCCTGATATCTTCAACGCAATCCTGCGGGCCGTTTAAAGCCGATATTGCGGCGATCTGTATCGCCTGGAACATTCCATAGTCCAGGTAGCTCTTGATCTTTACCAGTGCACCGACAATCTCTTTATTTCCGACGCAGAATCCTACGCGCCAGCCTGCCATGTTGTAACTTTTAGAAAGAGTGGAGAATTCCACGGCAACATCCTTCGCGCCCGGAATCTGAAAGATCGACGGCGCTTGATATCCGTCGAAGCCCAGATCGCCATAAGCGAGATCGTGGATGATGAAGATGTCGTTCGCTTTGGCGAATGCAACGGCTTCTTCAAAAAAATCAAGTCCAACCGTCGCGGTTGTCGGATTGTTCGGATAGTTCAGTATTAAAAATTTTGGTTTCGGATGTGTGTTCTTATACGCTTCAGCAACCCTTGCTAAAAATGATTCCTGAGGAAAGAGATTCACATGAATCACTTGTGCTCCGGCGATGACAAACGCGTATGGATGGATTGGATAGGCAGGAGTGGAACAGAGGATTGTATCTCCTGGACCGGAAACTGCAAGCGCAAGATGTGCCAATCCTTCTTTGGAACCGATCGTCGCGACAGCTTCCGAATTAGGATCGAGATCGATATTGAATTTGCGTTTGTACCAATCGCACACGGCAAGGCGGAGTTTATAGATTCCTTTGGAGGCGGAATAGCGGTGGTTGGTACCCTTTTGCGCAGCTTCAGTCAGTTTATCCACAATATGCTGCGGTGTCGGCTGATCGGGATTTCCCATTCCGAGATTGATGATGTCTTCCCCATTCCGGCGGGCAGCGAACATCATTTCGTTCACCACAGCGAATACATATGGTGGAAGCCTGTTTAATCGTTCGAAGTTTTTCATAAGTGATTCTATCAATATATAAAATTTCGAATAACAAGAAAGAGACCCTTCACCGAATTTGAACGATTGAAACCTCTGAAATATTAAATATTCATGACCATTTCGAGCCCCGCCATAAAGTGTCATCAAGAGCGGAACGAGAAATCTCAGACTTTAATTATGAAAGAAAAACGCGATTCTCCCAAATAGATCCTCCGAAGGAGTCCGTTGGACCTTTGGCGAAGCCATCACTTCGTGACGGGACGTGCGCAGGTTCCGCTTTTTGTTCCGCTGTATGGAATGCCGTCCGCGGAATGCAAATAGCGCAAATCCCGCCGAGTGGAATCCTAAAGGCGGGACATGACAAATACCTCGCCACTTGTCCGCCATGATGTGTCTATTCGGGAAGGACTCATTCGGAGCGGCGAGGATGTTTATTGGAAGGGACTTGCATTCGCACCGACAGTTAAATAAAAAAAGGCATCCTGATTTTCGGGATGCCTTTGTCTAAAAACACTTTTCGATGAATCTATTTTTTCTTTTTCTTAGCCGGTTTTGCCGGAGTTTCTTTTACCGGCGCCGGTTTTGCAACGACGCCTTCAATCTCATCCGCAAGGATGTTCGCATCGTATAATTTCCGCATTGTTTCGATCATCACACCGGGATGGACCGAGACTGCGCGGTTCACTTCTTCGGAATATGCGAATCTGCCCGGAAGGCTTTCGATATTCCCGTCGAAGATCAATCCGACCAGCTCAGCCTGTGCATTGATTACCGGCGAGCCGGAATTTCCTCCGATGATGTCATGGGTGGTAACAAAGTTCATCGGAGTGGCAAGATTCAATTTACTGACTCCTTCCGAATACCGTTTCGGCAATTCAAAATCTCCTTTATTGCCGAAACCAGTGGAGCGGTCGAACAATCCGTACATCGTGGTCATGCTCGGAGCGATCGTACCGTTCATCGGATATCCCTTCACTTGTCCATAGGACAATCGCAATGTGAAATTGGCATCAGGAGGAAGTTCTTTGCCATAAGCTGCAAAGCGTGCATTTCCTGTTGCTTCGCTCGCCATGGAAATCAATCCGGAAATGTTCTTATCCTGCCAAGTGCGCATTTCATCGCCAATTGGCGCAACTTTACGTGCCAGTTCAATCATCGGATCCGTTGACGCGGTGATCGCCTGTTCCCCTCCTTCAATCAGCGATTTGCGGAATTCGACATCGGCAAGTTTTGTTCCGCCGATATAATATTTCGCCGCTTCCTCCGGTGTCTTGCCATTCAGTGCGGCAGCAACCCAGGGATCGTTGACACCTAATTTTTCTGCAGCTTCTTTGAAACGTTCTGCCAGAAGTATTTCTTCCATGTCCGGATACACCGGTGCGGGAGAATACAGGTTGTCCAGTATCCTGTTGATGGTCCCATCCTGATATTGGGGTAAACGTTCACCGTTCGGTTTTTTCATCTCAACGGCATAACGGGCGATGGTCAATGCACGTGTGGAAAGAGATCCGCTCAATCCTCGGTAGGTCAGTTCGTTGAAGCGGGATTTAGTTCTTTCCATTGCTGTCGCAATGGAATCCCATGCCCATGCATATTTTGCTTTGAGTTCGGGATTTGCGTTGATCTTGCTCAAAAGTTCTTTTTCATCGCTCAATTTCTTTGCCATCAGATTCTTGTCCAGCAATCCTTGATATTCACCCGTCATCGCTTTGATGGCATTCTCATATCCGAAGATCATGCCGTCAGCGCGGCGATGCTGCTCTTCGCCGAGTGCGGAATATTTTTTCAATACTGCAACAGTTCGTTTCATTGTGCTGAGCCGCGCAGGGTATTGATAGTTGCGAGAGTATTCGATTTGCGCATAGGTCTGCTGCCGGTTGGTGGAGCCGGGATGACCGGAGACGAAAACGAGTTCACCGTCCGCAGCACCGGCAGTTTTCCATTTCAGGAAATTGGTGGAATTAACTGGTTTGTCGTTTTCGTACACGCGGAAGAAACACATGTCCACATCATACCGGGGGTAGGTGAAATTATCCGGATCTCCTCCATAGAAGGCAATCTGTTTTTCCGGTGCCATCACCAATCGGACATCGGTGTATTTTTTATAACGATAAATCCAGTATTCTGTTCCATTATAGAGAGTAACATTATCGGACCGCAGGTCGGGATATTTTTCCGTACTTTCTTTCTGGAGTCCGGCAAGCGCTGCCCGGCGGGCAGTCATCGCTTCGCGGCCGGTCTTGCCGGCGATTGCGCTCATTACTTTTTCAGTGACATTATCCATACCTACCAGGACATTCAACTCAAGATCGACGCATTTTACTTCGTCAGCGGCAGTTCGTGCATAGAATCCTGTTTTGATGTAATCTTTTTCCGGGGTGGACATTTTTTGCAACTGCCCGGAACCGACATGATGATTGGTCATCACCAATCCATTGGGGGAGATGAAGGAGCCGGAACCGCCGTCATTAAAGCGAACGGAGGAGAGCCGGACATGATCCAGCCATTCCTGGGTGACATCAAATCCGTATTTTTCTTTCAATTGTTTCTTAGGTGGATTGTCGAAGGTCCACATTCCTTCTTCGGCAAGGGTGATGCCGGAAAGGAAGAGGGCAAGTGCCAGTAGCGTTCGAAGATTATTCATAACTGCCTCTGTAGTAGGTATTCATTTTGGGTAATAGTGATTGTACTGCAATATTTATATTTTTCTTGGAACTACTTCATCCGTTTCCCTTTTTCTTCTTCGGTGAAGATCCAGCCGATAATCTTACCGGCATCGATATCATTGAAGTTGGACCAGTATTCCATCGTCCGGAAGTTCCGGGAACTGGTATCGTTGGCAATGTGCAGTTCCACTTCCTTTTTAATCTCATGCAGGCGTTGTTTCCACTGTTCCATGTTCGTGCTGCGAAGGTCGATCCATCCCGCATGCGCCCATTCTTCAATGGATGCAGGGGAGATGTTCAATTCGTCGATCCCCCGATAGGCGGGGATCTTCACTTCGTTTCCGCGGAGCAGTTTCTTACCGTCGGGAAGGAGGATTGGAATGCCAATGGAGATGATCTGTGAGCGAAGCGCTTCGTCGTGCGTTAAATATTCCGTAATGTCTTCCGAAATTTTTTTCGCTGGTGTCTTTAGGACGATGTTCACAGTGCCGTAAACTTTCTTGAGTAGATGCGCTTCATAGAGCAGTTTTGAAAGACGCGGCGGGCCCAGCATCTCGAAAGCAACACTGTTGGTATCGTGCTCTTTCTCCAGTTTTTTCATCTTTTCTAATGCTCCCTGGAACATGAATCCTGCGCGGTATGTTGGGGCAAGGGTTGCATTGTCCAGCGCATTGATGATGTCGTGTCCTGTGTTTCCGCCGCGGATTTCATACAATACCGATTCGGCAATCTCTTCCGGAGTGACGAATTCCATCTGTCCCGGTGTGGCGATCGCTTCGAATTCACCGCGGGAGAAAATGCCGTTCTCACCGGTATCGATGAAAACAGATTTCAAACGATGGCCCGTTTTGTGGACGTTTCCTTCCAATTTTAGTTTGAATTTTCCTTTTAATTCGATCCCTTTATCCGGCGGACAGTCATAGAGGTCAATAGGTTTGCCGCGCTTGGCGATCTCACCGTACGCAATCTTTTTCCAGGCAATTGCTCCCGTCGGTTTTATCTCTTTCGTGATCGGTGCGTCGGGTGTCCTTCCCATCAAAAAGAGTAACATGGTATGAGCTCCGGCTACGACGGATTTGGAAAGGAGCACGCGCGACGGTTTTTCCTCACTGTGGGTATACGGAATATTTAACCCCATACCGCCGGTGCCGCTGGTGCCGATCTTCACGTAGGTGGATGTTTTTGCGATGTTCATGGACCGGTAGAAGATCTGTACATGCCGGATCAGCTGCGGTGTGTATTGTGTGGCAAGCAACCGTTCGACGATCTCGTTCAGATTGGCGGCATTGTTTTTCATTGCAATCATTACATCGCGGGAACTTTGGAAAATATCTTGATAAGCGATCGCCGTGGCAGAATTGATGCAATCGATCACAATATCCGGTTTGTATTTATTGATAAGCTGAAACAGAGCGGAACGCTCGAGAACTTCCGCCGTCAGTTCGTTGATGATATCGTCGAGGAATTTAGACCGTTTTTGCGAATCGCTTAAGATCTCTTCGCGCGTCAGGTCCTTAAACTCATTCCGGACAAAAATGTTGCCCCACCACGGAAGAAAGAAATTCTTTCCTGCTTTCGGATACTCCTTGCGCATTGTTTCGCAGGCATCTTTTGCTTCGGATTCTTTCAGGGAGGTGAGGATGATTTTCTTTGGTTTCTCTTCCATCAACTTGCGGCAGATCGAGGAGCCGACCAGTCCCCAGCCGCCGAGGACGAGTACGGTCTTGTTTGTAATCACCATAAAAACTCTTTCTGTGTGTGAAAAAGCAGCGTGGGAATGCGGAAGATGTTTGCTTCCTTACTTTTTTGTGCGGTAAAGATACATGGATTTAGCGGAAAGAGAAAGCGAATTATTGACAGTTTCTGCCGAAAAACATCGATTGCATTGCGGACACTTACTTCAGAAGAAGAAGTTTTTTTGTATCGGTCCGGTTGCCCGCCGATAAGCGGTAAAAATAGATACCGCTCGGAAGATTTCCAGCATTCCAGCGTATGGTGTGAGTGCCGGGTTCCAGAATTTGATTCAAGAGTGTTTTGACCTCTTTCCCCAGAATGTCATAAACAGTCAGTGTCGCAAACTCCGCGACCGGAAGTTGGAATTCGAACGTCGTCGAAGGATTGAATGGATTGGGATAATTTTGACGCAATGCAAATTCCGCCGGGAAACCCGGTGCTTCCCGCACACCGGTCGGTACACCGAAGCCGGCGAAGGTCTTTCCGATGTTTTGAATATCAACGATCCATCGGTACTTCGGATCGAGGAACGGATATTCATATTTGACACTGGCAGTATCGCTCCGCAGATCCAATGCCATCCAATCAAACGCGAGGAAGTAGGATTGCCATCGGCCGTTGGGATCGACAGCTTTTACACCGACCGGAGCATTGGAAAGTGCATCCGAGAAGAGGACAACGCCATTCGTTGCCGGTTGCAGTTTATCCATCCTGTTCGTGAATAGCGGAATTTCATAATACGGATGGTACCACAGCGTCACCGTATCCTTCGTCAGATTTTCCGGAAGAAATCCGAACACAGCGTCGTCTATTATTGTGCTGGAGACATTCAGTTGCCACGGAAACTTCACTTCGGCAAAACTGTTTTGTTTGTATGGAAAATCCTGTTGCACGATCCCCTTCACGCCGAAATATTTTACATGCATGTCGGTGTCCGCGAAGATCGTATCCTGCTTGTTGCTAATGATGCCATGATCCTGATCCGCGATGATATAATAGCGTTTCACTCCGGCAGGAAGAGAACTGCTATTCTCCAGCCATGCTCCGGAATATTTTGTAAGGTCGTATGTGCCGCTTTCGCCTGCCACTTCAATAATCACATTATAGAGTTCAAACAATGCGGACAGATCAGTGATGGTGTACTGCCTGGCATCGCAGAAATCATAATACGGCGGCGCGCCAAAATCCGTCTTCATCGTATATTTCAAATAGATGGATGGATCGGTTGTGCCGGACGGAAGAGTTTTTCCGTTGAAGAGTAGAAGTAGCGGATTCTTTTTCTTAAAGATGACATATTCATAGACGGGTGATTTTGTCATCCGTCCCAGTGTATCCGATGCGTTGATATAATAGAAGACCGAATCGCCCGGATCTGCAGCCGGCAGTGTTCCGGTGAAAACGAAACCGTCCTCCCGCACCATCGGTGAAGATTGCCATGCACCGTTGCCGAGTTTTGTGAACAACTGCACATCAACCGGATCATTGACAGAACCGGTTTTTACCGTGGCGGTCAATCGTCGTTCCTGTGTTACGGCGGAATTCAGCAGCTTCGATATTGTGACCTTCGGTCTCGGTGCGGATGTGTATTCAACAACCATGAACATTCCCCATTCAAAATCTCCGCGCAGCCACCATCCCCGGTCGTTTGATGACAGACGTCCGCGTGGATAGAACTTATAGGAATGAAATGGATATTCCGGATTGGGGAAGGAGGCAACCTCTTGGCGAATGCCAGCGGTGCTGGTTGCGTTATTTAAAACTGTGAAACCGATTAATTGGTTTTCCTTGAACTTCATTGTATCGCCGGTGGTGAGCAAGTCCAGGGAATGCCAGGAATAAGCTTTCACCGGAACGCTCATGCCTCCTTTTTTCCACGATGCTTCAACACCCAACGGATCAAAAGCATAGTGAAGCGAATCGCTTGATTTGGGCGGGAAAATCCATGTAGTGTCTGTTGCCAATTCACGGTACGGAGTCACTTGATTGACGGGATCATCCGATTTGACGTAGTATCCGAGATTCTTTACATGCTGCGAATTCGGGATATCCAGCAGACGTGGATTGAGATACCACAATCGAATATTCACTTCCTTTGATTCTCCGACATCTCCGGAGATCGCCCAGCACACCTCGCGGACAAATCCGTCACCGGGCACCTGATACCACTGCATCATCATTTCTTCTTCAAGATTCCCGAATTCATACGATAGATCCGAATCTTTGATAAAATTCTTCATAGTATCGACAATCTGGGACAGCGTCTCTCCAGAACCGATCCGGCCAAAACGCTGCATGGCATCGGAGAGTTGTTCTCCGTCTCGCATCGGCATTGCTTCCTGCTTTCCGTCCAGTGTTACATGCAGAAAAAAACGATGCTGTGCCGCCGAGAACGAAACGATAAAGGCAAGACAGAGACAAATTTTTATTTTCATCATAATTGCCATTACATGTAACATACCTTTTTTTTTCCAGTGAACACACTTAAGAAGTTCTAAGAACCGTTGTATAGGAGAGGGAAGTCTGTTATTGATTCATCCTGTGATTGTCGATATATTGGTGAAAAAAGGGACTTTCATGATGCAACGACTCCGTCACCTTGCACTGTTGGGGGTGATTCTTTTACTGAGCTGTAACGAAATGATTTCAGTTATTTCCACTCCATCTGCGGCACTACGGTTGGAAAAATTTTACGGTATGAAAATGTCCGACGGAGCCCAATTGTATTGGGAGATCGATCCTTCGACGGAGGCGACGCAGTTGGGACTGTACCGGCATCTGCTTCCGTCATTCTCGTATGAAAGTGCGGTTCGGTTTGCTACGCTTCCGGTAACGGACTCGATGAAATCCTATGGGAAGAATACAAAATATCTCGACACAACGGTCGTCAATGGTTCAATCTATTATTACACCCTTGTTGCGGAAAAAACAAACGGAAGCGGTGACGTGACACGAAGCCTCGTCACTTCTACCATATCGATTCCCGTCTTCGATTACAATTCCATCACCGGTGGAGAGTTGAAATATTCGCAGCATATACAACCGATTTTTTCCGGCAGTTGCGCCATCCACGGTTGTCATGGCGGAGATGCAATGAATGGTTTGTTGAAATCGAATCATGGTGGTTCGGAATTGACGTTGACATCATGGGAAAACGCGATGGCCGGGACAGAAGAGATTGCGCAGATTGTTCCATACAAAGCAGTGAAAAGCCATATCATTCAGCACCTAAACACTGACACGTTGATCGCACCAGTTGCTTCTCCCACCATGCCTCCCGCATTTTCCTTCTCCGTTGAACTGCGGGATGCGCTCATACGATGGATCGATGCGGGAGCAAAGAATGATGACGGCTCTGTGGCTTATTCGGCCATGCCCTCCCGCGGTTGGGCGTACGTCACGAATCAGGGGGAGGACCTTACCGCGGTGATCGACCTGGACAAGAACAGGATCGCTCGGTATATCACTACCGGTGTAATCAATACGGTCAGCGCGCCGCCGCAGGCGCCGCACAATGTCATCGTCGACTGGCAAAATCAATTCTATTTTATCAATCTCATCGGCGGCAGTAAATTGTTGAAGTTTCGTGTTTCTGACAACCAGAAAATGGGAGAACTCGCGTCCGGGCTCAACTCTCCAGCACAAGCAGCGTTATCTCGAAATGGCGATACGGCTTACGTCTCCAATTTTGAAAACAGTAAAACAAACATTACGCTGGTGAATACGACTACAATGACAAAACTTGCCGATGTTGGAAGTCCTGCGATGCTGAAACCGCACGGTATCACCATCACGCCGAACTTCCGGTATGTTATCGTTTCGAATTCACTTTCGGATAATGTTTCGGTCATCCGCACATCGGACAATACCATCATTAGAACTATCCCGGTATCCGGCAATGTGCCTGCGTTGCCGATCGGATACGCTTTTCAATATGAACCGTATCAATCTGTCATCACGCCGGACAGCAAATATGCCTATGTGACGTGCAGAAAATCCGGCGATGTACGGGTGATCGATCTTGATCTAATGAACGTGATTGACTCCATTCCTGTCGGCAACGTTCCGATGATTCCCGCGATCACACCTGATGGTGCGATGGTGTTCGTAACGAATAGGAATTCATCTTCGGTGACGGCGATTACGACGGCAACACGCAAACCAGCATTTACAGTATCTGACATTGGTGTGGAACCTCATGGAATCGCAGTTTCGAAGGATGGTAAGTATGTATACGTTTCCTGTGAAAATCTCGGCATCGGTGAACCGCCGCATCATGCAACATCAGGAGGGAAGAATCCTTCTTTCTTAAAAGTGATCGATATTGGTAAACGATCCGTTGTCGCGTCGATCGAATTGGGGAATTTTGGCTCCGGAATGGCCGTGACGCAGTGACGGAATACCCGGCCAGGCTGAGCGTTCAGAATTTCATCCCGGCTGAAAAATGGAAGAATATCTCTTTTGGTTTTCCTGATTGATAATTTCCTTCGCCCCGTGTCAGCATAATATCGATCGGACCCAGGATTGATGTAAACATCACACCAATACCGAAACCGAATTTCGGGGTTGAAACAGCAGGATTGATCGGATTGAGAAGGTCCGGATCGATGAGGGTATTGACCACGCCTTTCAGGAAGATATCCCGCTTATGCTGATACCGGTATTCCCACCGCATGACAATAAACTTCGTCCCGAAAATTCCCTGGTAATCTGCTCCTGCAAACTCATGCGGTCCGCCAAAGACGAACTGCTTGTAGATTGGAGGATTATCATAGGTCCGCAAAAATGTGCCGCGCACCCGCAGCGTATGAAACTGCAGCGGAGTGAAATAATAATCCCCTTCAAATTTGAATCGAGCGAAATTAAAATCCGATCCCAGCACGGTGCTGCTGTATTCCAGCATGGAAGAAAATGCGACACCGTTCTTCGGCAGGAACACATCGTCGATGTAATCCAGATTCAAATTTAACGATGCATAACGCAGAGAATGATTCATTTTCGATCCTCCCGTCAGTGCAAGAGGAAGTATGCTCGTCTGTTCGTCGTCGAGTTCTACTTCGGCGGACCAGGATTTTCCGAAAGAGAATCCGGCACCTGTGCCAAGTGTCATTGCTCTGTCCTTGTATCCCATTGTCATCGTTGGAAAAGAGAAATTGAGCGGAAGGTCCTTATACCGTGCGACGATGAACGGATACACGGGAAGGTCAAGCGATCGTGAAGGATAAGAGAGTTTCGTCCAGATCCGGAACAGTCCTGCAAACTCCATTTCGGATTCGAACCGCATTCCGGAGAAGATCGTATTCGTGGAACGGATCCCAACCAAAGCGACTAATTGCGTGAAATCGTCGTACCGCAGTCCGATATTCAACTCACGAAACGACCGCTCCTTTATGTGAAAGAAAATTTCCGCCGTCGAATCGGTGATCGGCACAACATTGTAGGTGATTGATTCGAAATAGCCGAGGGCATACAGTTCATCCACATGATGTTCAATTATTTCCGGCGAGCATACTGACCCGATGGGAATTCCCAGAAGCGAAAAGACGAACGGGAATTCCAGTTTCTCACCCCCTTCGATACGGATTCCGTGAACAATAAATTCTTTCGGGTGAGTGTGGACATTCGCAGGGAGCGGCCGATCCGATGGTTGTTTTGCTAAACGTTCTTTCAGTGCTATCAATGCCGGTAGTTGCAATTGTGCTGCCTGATATCCCCGATCGATAATCTGTTGGATTGATTCCTTATTGAAGTCGGTGATGGAGAATTCTCCTAATTGCGGCTCGATATAAATATCGGTTTGCTTGATGAACTCTGCTATTTTCTGATAACGGGGGATGGACGTTGCCCGGTCCAGTACTTTCAGCAATTCCTTGGCATCGTTCCGGGTGAACTTATATCCCGAAACATCAATGCCGATAATTATATCCGCTCCCATGATCTTCATCACGTTCACGGGATAATTATTCAGGAGCCCGCCATCGGTCAGCAGCGAATCACCGTACTCAACGGGAGTGAATGCAGAGGGGATTGCCATGGTCGCACGCATTGCGCGTGCGAGTGGCCCTTGCTTCATCACAACTTCGTTGCCGGTAATCAGATCGACACCGATGCAACGGAATGGAATCGGAAGGGAATCAAAATCGATCACATCTGTATAATTGTATGTCAATCGATTCAGCAGCAGGGAGATTTTTTGACCGGTAATCGCACCGGTAGGAAGCATCGGAGTAAAACCGTTCAACGGCAGACGGACATGGTACCGGCCGGTATATTTCTTTTCCCCATACCTCAGAATATCGCGTCGCGGTGTATCATTGAACAATTCACCCCATACAATCTGATCGATAATATGTTGAAGGCTGTCGCTGCAGTACCCTATGGAATACAAGCCTCCGATCAGTCCTCCCGAACTCGTTCCAGCAATAAAGTCGATCGGGATCTGCAGAGAGTCAATCACATGCAGCGCACCGATATGTGCAAAGCCGAGCGCGCCGCCGCCGGAAAGGACAAGCCCGATTTTCGGACGGGTGGTGAGTGAACTGTCCGCGGGATACATAAGGTAGACACAGCAGATGCAAAGGAAGAAGTGTTTCACGCCGCAAGATAAACGGTATTGGCAGAAAAAGCCAGATGCCATTTCTGCGAATTCCTGAACGGAAGGTGTTTAAAATCACAAATCCCGCCAGGAGCGGGATTTGTGATTTTGGTAATGAAAAAAACGGTTTAGAAAGTATGATTGTTCTTGTTGCCGTCTATAGCGTTTCCGGCAAGATCAATCACTCCCGGTTGAACGATCAATACATCGCCTGCTTCAATGGAACCTTTGGTAACGGTGAGACGGACCACATATCGTGCGCTGATATTATCATAGCCCATATATACAGATTCCAGAACAGATGTACCTTCGCCTCCGCCGGAATTCACAACACTGTAATTTTCGTTCGACTGCGATGCGCTCTTCGTCAACGGCTCGGTGAAGCGGATATACAGATATTCACCGCCGGTAATGGAAGCCGATGAGTCAATAATTGTACTGGAAACCTGAGGCGCCGTTTCATCTTTCACCGTAACGACATTACTTGCCGGGCCTTCCACCAGGTCCTTACTAAGACCGTAGACTTTATATGATACCGAGAATGCGGAATACGGATCACGGTCGCCCGGAGGATTGTAGCTGGTGACAAGATTTCCGGTGTTGTCGTCATATCGCGTATCATATACATTGTCTGCAAGAAGTTTATACGGTTCACCATTCACGCTGCGGAAGATTCTATAGCTTCGTGCATTCGCATCATAGTTCCAATCCAGGCCGACCGTTCCGCCGGTAAAATCCAGCGAAGCATATCCCAATCCGGAACTAAAGCGGCGGGAGACCGCAGGTGCTGCTGGCAGCGTTGTGGATCCGTTCGTCGTGATATTGAGATCTTCAAAGTCTCCAACCACGGCGTTTGCAACGAATCCGTTATTTGCGCGGTCCATCATTTTCCCCAATGCTGCGCTGATATTCACTGTATAGCGTGCGGATCCGACGATCTCTCTCGGCGTTACTGTGAGCATGGTAAAGGAAGTATCCCATGCGATAGAGAACGGGATATTACCCGTGGATTTTTTCAATCCGACAAAGTTGACATGGATATCGTCGATGAGTGTGCCGAGTCCGAGTGGTGCCTGTGTGGTGGTGTACGGCATCTGCTTCACCGGTTCGCTGAATTTGTACACAATGGTCAATCCATTGGGATTCACATCGCTCAGATTTTCCGGAGTAATCACGGTAACGTATGGATTAACATTATCCGCCTGCGTAATGAGAATACGTTCTGCATTCACTTGTTGTCGGAGATTTATCGTATTCTTGTTGATCGGCAAGAACAATATTCCATTAAGTCCGCCTTCCAGGATGCCGTCAGCGGAAATTGCTTCGATAAATACCGATGTTCCACCTTCCACATTATTGAAGGTATATCCTCCATTACCATCCGTTTGAACGGTTTGCAGCACATCACCATTGGTCTCCTGCAAATAGACAGTCGCACCGGAGACTGCAGTATATCGTTCATCCACCACTGATCCTTTAATGGTTGTGTTCATTTTACCTACATCGAAACGGATAT
Source organism: Bacteroidota bacterium (assembly GCA_041665525.1). Lineage (GTDB taxonomy): Bacteria > Bacteroidota > Ignavibacteria > UBA10030 > UBA8401 > UBA8401. The sequence continues at coordinate 23,631 of JBAYIS010000011.1, forward strand.
TTGCCGCAAGTCCTTCCACCGGTACTTTTGCGGAGTCCTCGTTATTCAGATCGATGAATGTAACGCTCAGTGTGCTGTTGAAATAAAACTCCCGGTATTTTGGTTCGTTTTCTGGAATGGATTTGTTGACTTCTACCAGTGACACCGTTAAATGATAGGTGCCAGTCGTCAATCCCGTTGTTGCATCCCGGTTACAGGGAACATCAGCGAACGAAAAACTTCCCGATGCATCCGATGTGGTTGTAACAACGCCGCCATTGAATCCGACGGAGATCACGGCGCCGTTCACCGGTTTTTCCGTGTGCCGGTCAACAACCTTACCGCTGATAGTGCCGACCGGTTTTAGTGTGTTGTAATTCACGACTGTTGTTGTGCCACCGGAGACCGGATTGTCGTCATCTTTTTTCAATTCATCGCAGCCTGCGAATATCAAAACAGCGATGAATAAAAAAGAAGCAATTCGTAAAGATGCCATAAAACCTCCTGTGAATGATGTTGATAAATAAAGTTTGTCCCCTTACTGGCTGCAAATATCCTGAAAAATATTGCAAAAAAAAAGAACCGAAATCACATAGTGATTACTGCGCTTCCTGAGTGATTTCATTGTTTTTAAGCGATTTTTAAAGTAAGTTATGTAAATAAAACTATTCTCTTATAATAATTACATTCCATGGAACAAGCTGAAAAACTTTCAAGACCGGTCGTTCAACAATTAGATGAAATACTAGGGACTCCGATTAAAGTGCTGGATGACGGATTCATCCGCGTGGTGGACTATATGGGAAGCGACGAGTCGATCGTGCAGGCGGCTCGCGTTTCGTACGGAAAGGGGACGAAAAAAATCAGCGAAGACCGCGGACTGATCCGATATCTTCTCCGTCATCAACACACCACACCGTTCGAAATGTGCGAAATCAAGTTTCACGTTCGTGTGCCGATGGATTGTTGGAGACAGTGGATCCGCCATCGTACGGCAAATGTAAACGAATACTCCACTCGTTACTCGCTGGCGATTGATGCATCGCAGCGTGCGGGAGATGACATGTGGCGCATGCAGTCCAAAGACAACAAACAGGGAAGCGAAGGATTCTTCGATCATGAGGCCGGGAAGAAATTTTCCGAACAGGAATTGCAGTTACAGAATCTTTCCCGCTCTGTCTACGAGGAACGGGTGAATGCCGGAATGGCGCGCGAACAAGCGCGGAAGGACCTGCCGCTTTCAACGTATACGGAGGCATACTGGAAGGTCGATCTCCACAACCTGCTGCATTTCCTATGGCTGAGGATGGATTCGCACGCACAGTACGAAATTCGAGAATATGCGAATGCCATCGGCAATGAGATTGTGAAACGGTGGGTGCCGTTCGCCTGGGAAGCGTTTCAGGATTACAAAGTCAATGCATCGTCCCTTTCACGCATTGAAATTGACATCATCAAATCGCTGAACAGCAAAGGAAAGGAAGCAGCAATCGAGACTGCACGATCGTTCGGATTGCTGCCGGCGGCGGGACAGGAAATGAAAGGGAACCGCGAGCGGAACGATATCGAAGTGAAGTTTAAACAATTGGGGATTGCCATTCCGTGGAAATAACATGAAGATGCTCCATCAAACATATCAACAAACAAAAGCGCCGGAACTATTCGGGGACCGTTGGTATAATTCCGAACCGCTGTCCATTCGCGGATCGCTGGGGCAGAATGTGTTGTTGTTCTTCTGGAATTACACTTCACCGGCATCCATGATGATGCTGCCGACGATCAAGGAATGGTTTGCCGCGTATGCCGATCTGGGAATGGTCTGCATCGGAGTGCATTCGCCGGAATTTTCTTTCGCGAAGGAACCGCGAAAAGTAGAAAGCGCTATCCTGAAACACGAGATCCAATTTCCGGTGGTTGTAGATAACGATTGTCTCATTTCGGACGCATACCGCATAACGGAATTTCCTGCCGTCGTACTTATCGCTGCGAACGGTACAATTTATGACGTCGTTACCCAAATGTATTCTATCACGCGGCTGGAGCGTTCCATCCAGTATCTACTCCGGCAATCGGGATTTTTCGGCGAACTGCCGATGCTGCAGTCCGTCGCAACGGAACAAGTTCTGCCTCGGCATGCATCGGAACTGACCACCGGTTATCTGCACGGATCGCTTGGCAATGCCGAAGGATACAGTCCTGAGCTTCCATCGGAATACCAGGATCCCCAATTTTACGTGGAAGGGAAATTCTACGCCCACGGCGTTTGGAAGGCCGAGAGGAATGCGTTTCAGTATGCCGGCGAACCGAACGAGGGATATATTATTTGCCAGAGCGAAGGGGACAGTATTGATGCACTTATCGGCAGTATACAGAAAAGTTCTGTGAGTCTGAAAGTTGATAATTCCACATTGTTGCTGGAACAGATGGGTTCAGACGTGAAACGCGATGCCAAAGGGAATTCGATCGTAGCTGTGAATGAACCGCAATTCATTTCCGTCTTCCGCGGCAAAGAGCAAGAGCGCCGTACCGTCAAATTCATTCCCTCCGCGTCCGGCGTTACATTCTATAAACTCTCGTTCTTCAGAGAGCGCAACGATGTTGGTGACGCACACCAGATCCGGAATAACTGATTTTGCCATGACCACTCGCGTAACGCAATTGTTCACCATCAACGTTCCAATTATCCAGGCCGGAATGGTGTGGGTATCCGGATGGAAGCTTGCTGCAGCCGTTTCTAATGCCGGCGGGCTTGGACTGATCGGCGCCGGTTCCATGAAGCCGGACCTGCTCCGCGATCATCTGCGAAAAACCGCGCAAGCAACTGCAAAACCATTCGGTGTGAATGTGCCGCTTCTTCGGGGAGATATCGACGATTTAATTGCAGTGATAATTGCAGAACAGGTAAAGATCGTTTTTACCTCTGCCGGGCATCCGGGTAGACATATTGAAAAATTTAAAAGGGGCGGCTGCATTGTTGTGCATGTTGTTGCAAACGTGAAACAGGCGCAGAAAGCGGAAGAATCCGGCTGCGAAGCAGTCGTAGCGGAAGGATATGAAGCAGGTGGACACAACGGTATCGACGAAATCACCACGCTCTCTTTAATCCCGCAAGTGGTTGATGCCGTGAAGATACCGGTGATCGGTGCGGGCGGTATTGCAGATGGCAGAGGGATGCTTGCTGCATTTGCACTGGGAGCGGAAGCAGTTCAGGTCGGGACACGCTTTGCTGCAACGGTTGAATCATCCGCACATGAATTTTACAAACAAAAGATCGTTGAAGCGAAGGACGGAGATACAATTCTGACTTATCACAATATCCTACCGGTCCGGGCAATGAAAAATCCGTTCATGGAAACAGTGCAAAAAGAAGAAGGGCAAAAAGGAATGTCGCGCGAACGGATGATGGAACTGCATGCCAAAGGAAGAGAACGAAAAGGGATCTTTGAAGGGAATTGGGAAGAAGGGGAACTGGAGATGGGGCAAAGTTCCGGTCTTATCCGCGAGATTCTTCCGGCCGCAGAAGTTGTCGTCCGCATGATGAAAGAATTTGCTGAAACAAAGTCGAAACTTCTCATATGACCATCCCGGAATCCGACGGCGAGTCAGAAAAAAACCGAGGTATGATGGACGAACAACGGCCATCAGTATGGTTCCTTTTTCTATCGGTGACTCTTGCACTGCTCGCGCTCCCGTTCCTGTTCGTTACGTATGTTCCAAGCACCGATCTTCCTCAGCACCTTTCGCAGATCAAACTGTTTCTCTCCGCCGTATCCGCTCAGACTGACTCACCGTACACCATTCACTATTTTGGTGCGAACCTTTTAATATACTGGGTGATGCTGGTGTTCTGGTCGATCATCCCTCCGGTGCTTGCAGGGAAAGTGACGATGGTCGTTCTCGCGCTCTCCTGGGCGCTGGCAATATTTATTCTTGCCAGGAAGGAAGGCCGCTCTCCAATCGCCGCTATGCTCTCGTCGGTCGTGATCTTTAACTCCAGTTTCTACTGGGGATTTGTCAATTATCTGATCGGGTTTCCACTCTTTGTCCTCTGGTACCTTATTGTTGTAAAACAGCATAAGGAGCATGTTACATCTGCTCACGTTGCCGCGATTATGGTATTGAGCTTATTTCTTTTCTTTGCACATTCATTATGGCTGGTGCTCGCTGCTTCTGTATTGGTCGTACTTGATCTGATAAAGAGGGCAGGATGGAAAAATGTAATCGCACATATCGGCGCATTGATCCCCGCTATGATAGTGGCGGGATTGTGGTACCCGAAACTTGCTGCAACACGTACCACAATGGGATTCGATACATCGCCGCATTGGTTCGTCCTTCCGTATGAGCGGCTACATCCGCAATGGATTGTTAATGCTGTTTTTGGTGGCTTACAGGGACCGTCGGAATGGATCATTCTTGCCAGCATCGTCCTGTGGATCGTCGTTTCCATTGCAAGTAATAAAAAGGAATTCTGGGCTCTCGTCAATAAAGATCTGTTCATTATCGGCATCTTTCTGATCATTGGCGTTTTCGGACTACCGGATAAATTCATGAACACAATCTCGTTCGCATCACGCTGGTTTCCTGTTGCGATGATCGTTCTGCTGCTGTCGCTGCCGATACCACGAATTCCACAAGTTGTCTACGGTGCTGCTGCATTCTTCCTACTGTTTTTGTTCACCGTAACTACAGCATTTGCCTGGAGCCGTTTTGAACAAAACGAGCTGAGCGGCTTATCGGAAGCGCTGGAACAGGTACCGGAGAATGTCCGTGTGTTGGGTTTGGACTATGTTAAGAAAAGCCAGTACATCGATGGGCGTCCATTTATTCAAACATTTTCTTACGCTCAAGTGCTTCACGGTGGAACGCTGAATTTTTCCTTCGCCGAACACAACAGCGGTATCGTCGTCCCGAACTCTATCTCATCGGTACCGCAATGGACACCAGGATTGGAATGGGTGCCGGAATATGTTCTGCAGGAGGACATCCAAAAATTTGATGTCGTGCTCATCAATGCGCCGGAAGATCTCCACGCAATGATGCCGTCGCTCGCGCCGCTTACCCCCATTACGATTGATGGTCGATGGAGATTATATCAAGTCCAAAAATCCGGCCGAAAAGGTTTTGTCATCACCTTTTAAAGAAAAATGTGTTGTTCGTCCTGTCTGCAACTTCGGCCGAAGAATAACAATCCTCATCAAAGCTCCATAGTGCGAAAGTGAACTGAATCCTCAGTTTGCAGGCGGTTCTATGGATGATAAACGGATTCTGAAATCGGGAAAATTACGAGATTGTCGAAAGAGAGAACGGGAACCTTGTTGTGTCTTAATTTAACATATAACGTTCTGCCGAACTCGTTTCGGCATCTTTTAATAGTAAAGATGCTGACATCCGTCAGTGACGAAGTCATCACTTCGTGACATGACGTTATTCAGAAGTTTCAAATTAAGACTCTACCGGGAACCTTCCTTTGTTGTAATTAATAGATCACTTGAGTACATTACACCAGTGGCGATTTGAAACCGACAGCTTGCAGCCACTCAATTTGTGAAAAATTGCTAAAGCGTCGATGGAAGTTCATTCACCCTCGACGTATTGTACGATCGGGGGTGTTTCATTTTTGGGAGTAGCAGTTTTTGAGTGGACAGTATTTAGTTATCAGTAATGAGTTTTCCAATGGAGCGATAAATGCAAGATTATCGAAAACTGATAGTATGGGAAAAAGCACACAAGGCAACTCTTGAAATCTATTTCCTGACGAAATCCTTCCCAAAGGATGAACTCTATGGAATTGTGTCACAATTGCGTAGATCTGTCAGTTCTATCCCAGCGAACATTGTCGAAGGTTGTGGTAGAAAAACGAAAGCAGATTTTGCCAGGTTTTTAAATATTGCAATCGGCTCTTCCAACGAAACGGAATATTTTTTATTGCTCGCAAAAGATTTGGGATATATCTCTCAATCTGACCATGAACATGTCTGCGCTTCCATCATAGACATAAGAAAAATGTTAGTTTCCTTATCATCAAAAGTACAAAAATAGTGTTGAAATCAAATTTACTCAAAACTCACAACTGAAAACTGTTGACTCATCAATGGCAAAAAACTTTCATCAAATATTAAATCAAAAAATCGTCGTCTTCGACGGTGCCATGGGCACAAACATTCAGACGCAAAACCTTTCCGCGGATGATTTCGGCGGTGAACATTTTAATGGATGCAACGAATATCTTCTGGTAACGAAGCCGGCGGCTATCGAAAAAGTCCATGCGGATTTTCTGTCAGTCGGTGTGGATGTGATAGAAACCGATACGTTCGGTTCATCTTCCATCGTACTGGCAGAGTATGGACTTCAGGACCGTGCATATGAAATCAGCAAACTCGGCGCAACGCTTGCCAAAAAGGTAGCAAAAGAGTTTTCGACCGCTGCACATCCTCGGTTCGTTGCCGGTTCAATTGGCCCGACAACAAAACTCCCTTCGCTGGGTCACATTGCCTATGCGGATATGGAGAAATCCTATTACGAACAGGTTGCAGGATTAGTGGATGGCGGTGCTGATCTTTTGATGATTGAAACGTCTCAGGATCTGTTGCAAGTAAAAGCAGCACTCGGCGCGGCGTTCCGGTATTTTGGCGACAAACGAATAAAATTGCCGGTGATCAGTTCCATCACCATCGAAACAATGGGGACGATGCTGATGGGGACAGAGATTAACGCGGCGCTGACCGCCCTGGAGCCGTACGATATCTCCGTGATCGGTATGAATTGTGCTACCGGACCGAAAGAGATGTCCGAACACATCCGGTATCTCACTCAAAATTCCCGAATCCCTGTTTCGTGCATACCCAATGCGGGCCTGCCGGAAAATGTCGGCGGTGTTGCACACTATCATTTGTCTCCGGACGAGATGGTGCATTGGCTCTCGCACTTTGTAAAAGATTTCGGCGTGAATGTTGTCGGCGGCTGCTGCGGTACGACGCCTGACCATTTGAAAGCAGTCGTGAACGCGTTGAATGGAATTGCACCCAAACAGCGCACGATCGAATATCAACCATCGGTCTCCAGTTTGTATTCCAGCGTAACAATGGAGATGACACCCGCGCCGCTCATCGTCGGCGAACGGACGAACGCGAACGGTTCCAAAAAATTCCGTGAACTCCTCCAGAAAGAGGACTACGACGGAATGGTGATGATGGCGAAAGAAGCGATCAAAGAAGGGGCGCATGTTCTTGATGTTTGTGTCGCATATGTCGGCAGGGACGAGGTCCGCGATATGAAGGAATTCGTTTCCCGATTAAACACGCAGGTCCCGTTGCCGCTGGTGATTGATTCGACCGAAGCAAATGTCATCGAAGCAGCGCTGCAACTGTGTGCAGGGAAAGCGATTATCAATTCCATCAATCTTGAAGACGGTGAGGAACGGATCGAAAAAGTCATTCCTTTGTGTAAGAAGTACGGTGCTGCCGTCGTTGCACTGACTATTGACGAACGCGGAATGGCAAAAACAGCACAGGATAAATTCGAGATCGCTGAGAGGATATATGAGCTGGTGGTGAACAAATATGGAATGAAACCGAGCGATCTCATTTTTGATACGCTGACATTCACGCTCGGCAGCGGAGACGAGGAATTCCGCAAAGCGGGAATCGAGACGATCGAAGCTATTAAACTGATCAAAGCCAAATTTCCCGAAGTTGGTTTTGTGCTCGGTGTCAGCAATATATCGTTCGGACTTTCACCGCATATCCGGCACGACCTGAACTCCGTTTTCCTGCACTATGCGATCGAAGCCGGACTATCGCAGGCAATCGTCAACGCACAAAAGATTAAACCGCTGTATAAAATCGATGAACGGGGACGTGAATTGTGCAAACAGTTGGTCTTTGATGAACGCAAGTTCGAAGGTGAACAATGTGTTTACGATCCGCTCTCGGAGTTGATGGCCTTCTATGCGGATAAGAAGTCCGATATGAAAGCGGAAAAGAAGGAACGCGCCGGCACGATCGAAGAAATCCTTCAAAACCGGATCATTGACGGTGATAAAATCGATGTGAACATCGATCTTGATGTAGCGATGAAAAAATATACGCCGTTGCAGATCATTAACGAAGTTCTGCTGAAAGGGATGAAAGTGGTCGGTGAACTGTTCGGCAAAGGAGAGATGCAGCTGCCGTTCGTGCTGCAATCCGCAGAGACGATGAAGGCGTCAGTTGCCTATCTTGAACAATTCATGGAAAAGTCCGACGCGACAAACAAAGGATCTATGGTGCTCGCTACGGTGAAAGGTGATGTGCATGATATCGGTAAGAATTTGGTCGACATCATTCTGACCAATAATGGCTATAAAGTGTATAATCTCGGCATCAAACAGCCGTTGGAGAATATTCTTCATGCATGGGAAGAGCATAAAGCGGATGCGATCGGTATGAGCGGTCTGCTGGTGAAATCCACCGCCATCATGAAAGAAAATCTGGAACTGATGAATGAACGGGATCTGATCCCGCCGGTCGTCTTGGGGGGAGCGGCACTGACTCGACGATTTGTGGAAAATGATCTCCGTTCGTTGTACAAAGGAACTGTTGTTTATGCCAGCGATGCATTCGATGGATTGCGTTTTATGGAGCAGTTGAAAACCAAAGGGATCGAAAGCTTTGCAGTTTCTTCGCCGGTGCAGGCTCTATCCGAAGAGGATGGGGAAGAACTGCTGACCGGTTCTGAAGCCAAGATCGCGGCAGCACTGAAAGAAAATTCTGATTTGCCGTTACGTTCGAAAGTATCGGCGGATGTCATCGTTCCAACGCCGCCGTTCTGGGGGACGAAGGTCGTAGAGAACATTTCTCTTGATGAGATCTTTGAATACATCAACGAAGCGGCGTTGATCAAAGGACAGTGGCAGGTGAGAAAAGGTAAACGGAGCGAAGAGGAATACAAGCAACAGGTGGAAGAAAAGGTCCGACCGGATTTGAATCGCTTAAAAGAACAGTCTAAACGCGAACAGTTGTTGCAGCCGAAAGTGGTGTATGGATTTTTCCCGTGCAATTCTGAAGAAAACGATCTGATCATCTATCAAGATGATCTGAAAACGGAACGGATGCGTTTTACTTTCCCGCGTCAAAATGATGACCGCTTGCTTTGCCTTTCTGACTATTTCGTTTCCAAAGGTTCCGGCAGAATCGATGTCGTTTCATTCCATATGGTCACTATGGGAAAGAAAGCATCGGAACATTCTGCAAAACTATATGCGGCGAATGATTATAAAGAGTACCTGTACTTCCATGGATTGAGCGTCGAATCGGCAGAAGCGCTGGCAGAGATGTGGCATAAAAAGATCCGTGCAGAATTGAAAATCGACAGTAAGGATGCAAAAGAGATTAAACGGTTGTTCAGTCAGGGATATCAAGGGTCGCGATATAGTTTCGGATATCCTGCATGTCCAAATCTGGAAGATCATGTAAAGCTGTTCCAGCTTCTTCAGCCGGAACGGATCGGCGTGCATATAACAGAAGAGTTTATGCTTGAGCCGGAACAATCAACCGACGCGATCATCGTACATCATCCGGAAGCAAAATATTTTAACATTAAGTAACATGTTTTTCCTACTTTCTTCGGCTGCGATTAATGATTATATTCGACTGAAGATTTTAAATTTTTGAAAGGACCAATGACCATATGTCTCAACTCATTTTAATCCGCCATGGTGAATCGCAATGGAATCTCGAAAACCGTTTCACCGGTTGGGTAGATGTACCGCTTTCTCCCAAAGGCGAGCAAGAAGCGAAAGCAGCGGGAGAGAAACTCAAATCCTATAAATTCGACAAAGCATTTACTTCCGTACTCCAGCGTGCAAACAACACGTTGAAATTCATTTTACAGGCAAACGGCCAGAATGATCTTCCAACGGAGTATGATGTTGCATTGAACGAGCGCCATTACGGTGCGCTTCAGGGATTGAACAAAGCGGAAACAGCGCAAAAATACGGCGACGATCAGGTGAAGATCTGGCGTCGCAGCTACGACGTTCCTCCGCCGAAGGAAAAGACGGAATTGAATCCGGAAGGGATCAGTGAAAGCCTGAAAGATACCGCTGCCCGCACTCTTCCTTATTGGGAGAAAAAAATATTCCCTGAAATCAAAAATGGGAAAAATATCATTGTTGCAGCCCACGGCAACAGCCTGCGTTCTATCGTCATGCATCTCGATAATCTCACAAAAGAACAGGTTTTGGAGTTGAATATCCCGACCGGTGCGCCGTTATTATATGTTTTCGATGCAAATGGCACGATTGTTGAAAAGAAATACTTATAAAAGACGTAAAGAAAGAATTATTGAAATAAGATTCTTTTGTCCGTTGTTTTCCAATATTGAGTTTCGAACAAGTTTTCATTATTATTTCAAAAGCTACTTTGTAACTATCGAGGAGAAACTACTATGGCAACCTTTATCACCGAAGAATGTATCAACTGTGGAGCATGCGAACCAGAATGTCCGAATACCGCTATCTATGCCGGCGGCGCTCAATATGATTTTAAAGGCGGAAAGCACGACGCAATTTCGAATGACTTCTATTATATCGTGCCGGATAAATGCACAGAGTGCGTCGGTCATTTCGACCAGGAACAATGCGCTGCAGTGTGCCCAGTAGATTGCTGCGTCCCCGATCCGAACCATGCAGAAACCGAAGATGTTCTGTTTGCACGCGCAAAAGAGATTCATCCGGAACGTGCATTTGCAGAATTAAGTGCATCAAATTCCCGCTTCAGAAAATAATATCTGAAAGCAATGGTGTTAAGAAAGTCGGTTCATATCCTGAACCGACTTTTTTTATGGGGTTATCATTCGGGCAGGTGTTACGACTTGTCACCGCGAGAAGTGCAACAGAGAAGTGATACTCTGTTCATCCTAAAAAATAATTGGTACACTGCGAACTTAATTTGTCAAGATTGGGTTTATATCTGAGTATATCTCGTATGTAGGTGTCACACTTTTACATTCTCGCCATGAAATTACGATATCATAGAAATAGTACTAAGGGAAAGTTATTTTTATTTCAAAATGAAAATAGCTTAAATGATGTAATGCATTCTCGTCGTGAAAAAGAAAATTGTTATATCATAGCGTGGAATAGAGGGAGCGCGCAAAAAACAGTTGTCGACGGAATGACATTTGCGTTTTCTCGTAATTCCATCCTGCCTATACTCTCTCATCAAAACATTTATTTTGAAAATCCCCGGGACGTTGTCATCTGGGAGTTCAACAGCGATTTTTACTGTATTTTTGATCACGATGACGAAGTGGGATGCGCAGGGTTTTTATATTATAATTCTTCCAAAACGCTGTTTATTTCTTTGGATGATTCAGAAGTCCAAAAAATGGATTTGTTGTTGAATATGTTTATTGAAGAGTTAACATCGCAGGATACTATTCAACATGAGATGTTGAGAATGTTGTTAGGGAATCTCATCATCAAGCTTACTAGACTTGCGAAGATTCAGTATCTCGATCACAATAGTGATGAAAGTAACTTTAAAGTTATTCGTGAATTTAATTATCACGTGGAGCATCATTTCCGGAAACAGCACACTGTTCAATTCTATGCTGACCTGCTGGCAAAATCCTCGAAAACACTTTCAAATCTGTTCGGACGCTATAGCGATAAAAGTCCGTTACAAGTAATTCATTTTCGAATTATGTGGGAGGCGAAACGTTTAATGCACTATACGAATAAATCAATAAAGGAAATTGCATACGATCTTGGCTTTGACGATGCTGCACACTTTAGCAAGTTTTTTAAGAAACTCTCCGGTGTAAATCCTTCCACGTTTAAGATGTCGCTTAACGAGAACCAATAAGGGAAGAATTGCCAATCTTTCGGGAAATGTGTCCATTTCTTGGGATGGGATTCTATGATATTTTTGTGGTGTCAATTCATTTAATAAACATATGGAGACACGATGAAAATATTTACTGTGCCAACACGCGAACAAGTAACCGAAAACAACAAAAGGATATTCGACGACCTGATAAAGAAAGTAGGTTTTGTTCCAAATCTGTTCGCGGCATTTGCACATTCTGAAACAGCGTTGAGCGATTGTCTTACGTTCCAGAATAGAAAAAGTACCTTAAACTCAAAGGAACGTGAAGTTGTTAACCTTGTTGTCAGTCAAATTAATGATTGCCGGTATTGCCAAAGTGCTCATACGGTTGTTGCGAAGATGAATGGTTTCACCGACGAACAAATTATGGAAATTCGCAGCGGATCTGCTTTGTTTAATGCAAAATATCATGTGCTGGCAAAATTTGTTCGCGAGGTGACAGTCAACCGCGGTAAACCAACCGATGAATCTACAAATGACTTTTTTGCCGCCGGTTATAATAATGCCAATCTTATTGATGTGGTTATTCTCATTGGAGAGATAACGATCAGCAATCTGTTGTACGGTGTAACGCAGTTTCCAATTGATTTTCCGCTTGCACCGGAATTAGAAGGGAGTATGGCGAATTAATCCATGAAGAGAGAAACAATTTTCTCTCGGCAATTGTAGGACGAAGGATAAGCAGTTGGATCATATTCGATGATTTAACTGCTTTTTTTATGTACTGCAATTTAATTCCCTTAATCCATTTTCCGTTAGAAAGTGAGTGATTTTTCAATTACATTCTTATCATAAAACTCTGTTAAAATTACATTGACGACAATGAATATCGGAAAATATACACTAACCTCAATAGAAACCGGTCGGTTCGCGTTGGACGGCGGTGCGATGTTCGGCGTCGTTCCATGGGTTTTCTGGTCGAAGACCAATCCGCCGGATGAACGGATGAGAATCACTCTGGCTGCACGATGTCTGCTCATCCGCGGCGATGGACGGACGATTCTGGTCGATACTGGGAACGGTTCCAAATGGAACGATAAACTGAAAGATATTTATCGCTTGGACAATTCCCGTTTTACATTGGAAGATTCGTTGGTGAAAGCAGGTGTAAAACCGGAAGAAGTGACGGACGTAATCTTGACACATCTTCATTTCGATCACTGCGGCGGATGTACGAAAATTGTGGATGGAAATCTTGTCCCAACATTTCCCAATGCAGTACATTATGTGCAAAAAGCCCATTGGGAATTATCACAGAATCCATCGGATAGAGACCGTGCAAGCTTTTTCAAAGACGACTATATGCTGTTGTTTGAGCGCGGGATGCTGAAGTTTACTGAGGGGGAACAGGAACTTTTTCCCGGTATTTCGGTGATTGTGTGCAACGGGCATACCATCGCACAGCAGCTTCCGGTGATTACGGATGGAACAACAACACTCCTCTTTTGTTGTGATCTGGTTCCGACGACATCACACATCCCATTCCCTTATGTTATGGGATACGACCTTCGTCCACTCGGTACATTAGAAGAAAAAAAAAGGATTCTACCGAATGCAGAGCGGGAGGGTTGGATTTTGTTCTTTGAACACGATCCGTTGACTGCTGCAGTCACACTGCAAATGACAGAAAAGGGAATTTCCATTAAGGAAAAACTGGTTCTATGAAGTATTTTTCTATCTGGCAATATGAAGTAGTGAAGGGGAAGGAAAAATTGTTCGAACAGATCTATGGACCGGAAGGTGATTGGGTTCGTCTGTTCGAACAAGGGATTGGGTATTGCAGAACGACACTAATTCGAAACAGATCTCAAAACAGTGTATACGTTACGATTGATGAATGGGAATCCCTGGAGAAGTATCGGGAATTTCATCAAAAATATAAAGAAAGATACGGTGAGATTGATCAACTATGTTCTGAATTGACCGTGTCGGAAGTACACCTTGGTGAATATGAAAGTGTGGCGTAAAGAATGAAACACTTTGCGGCAAACAGCGACGATATCTCGGCTCGGCGGGGAACAAGGGTCTACCTGCAGGGAGAAGAGATTGTGCTTTTCAAAGCGGAAGACAGAATTGTTGCCGTATTGAATATGTGTCCGCACCAGAAATTCCAAAAACTGCATGACGGGATGTATGAAAATGGGGTGATCACCTGCCCGATGCATGGTTGGTCTTATGACGTTCGGACCGGGTTTTCGACTAACGCAAGCGGAAAACTGAAACAGTTTCCCGTTGAAATATCGAATGGGAAAGTGTTTGTGGAGATTGATGATGCTTTCCCGTTTAGTTAGAACGGATCATATCTCAACACGCAAGAGTGTAGACAGTAGTTTCCTGGTTATCCCGAAGGGACCACTTCGTGGCGCAGGAATGACAACGCTAAGAATAAAAAAAACTGTCCTGCCTGCGAAAGCAGGCATCGATGATGCCGAATAATTATTTAGACACTGATACATGACTCTCACTGAAAAAATCAAAGCGAAAGCGTTGGATCTCGGTCTCCATAAGATCGGAATTGCACGCGCCGAAGCGTTGATAAATGAAGGTGCACGCTTAAAAGATTGGCTCGACAACGGGCATCATGCATCAATGCGGTGGATGGAAAACAACGTAGGCCGACGTACTGATCCTCGGCAAATTGTACCGGACGCTCAGTCGGTGATTAGTGTTGCAGTCAATTACTATACTCCATATCAGCATTCATCTGAGAAGGACCGGGCCAAGATTTCCCGCTATGCTTGGGGGGACGACTATCATATTCATGTGACCAAAAGAATCCAAATGCTCTTTGAGTGCATCAAACAATGGGTGCCGGAATCCGAAAGCCGGTATTATGTCGATACCGGTCCGGCGATGGAAAAAGTTTGGGCGGCACGTGCAGGCATAGGCTGGCAGGGGAAACATACGAATTTAATTACCAAGGAGTACGGTTCCTGGGTGTTCCTCGGCGAGATCATTACGACGTTGAAATTGGAATACGATCAGCCTATGGAGGATTTTTGCGGTACATGCACTGCATGTATCGATGCGTGTCCGACGGATGCTATTCATCAGCCGTATGCAGTCGACAGTAACAAATGTATCTCTTACCTCACAATCGAACATCGCGGTGAGATTGCCGAAACACTGGGGAAGGAGTTCAACCGTTGGATCTACGGCTGCGATATTTGTCAGGATGTCTGCCCCTGGAACAGATTTCAACAGCCGACTGAGAATAAAGAGTATGAGCCGAGAGCGTGGAATCTTTCACCATCTTTGGAAGAACTTCGGAACATTTCTCAGGAAGAATTCTCTCGACGGTATAAGAACTCTCCTGTCAAACGGACGAAACGCGAGGGAATTATTCGTAATGCAACTCTTGTTACAAAGAATGCTGCACAATAACTATTATTCAGGAATTCATCATTCATCATTCATATTTTTTTTTAGTCTATGGCAAACAATCATCGTAAAGTAATCATCATCGGTTCGGGACCGGCAGGTTTAACTGCCGCAATCTACGCAAGCAGGGCGAATCTCAATCCATTGATCTTTGAAGGAATACAACCCGGCGGGCAGCTTACCATTACAACAGAAGTTGAGAACTATCCCGGTTTTGAGCACGGAATCCAGGGACCCGAACTAATGGATGTCATGCGCAAACAGGCACTTCGTTTCGGAGCAGAATCGCAATTTAAGATCGTTTCGAAGGTCGATTTTTCTCAGCGTCCATTTAAAGTATGGGTGGATGAAGAGATGTTCACTGCGGATGCGGTCATTGTTTCTACCGGTGCTTCTGCAAAATGGCTCGGCCTTGAATCTGAAAAACTGTTTTCCGGTTATGGTGTTTCTGCCTGTGCTACGTGTGACGGTTTCTTCTTTCGCAATCAAGAAGTCTTTGTTGTCGGTGGCGGGGATACCGCGATGGAAGAAGCAAGCTTTCTTACGAAGTTTGCTTCGAAACTGACGCTGGTCCACCGCAGGGAAGAATTCCGTGCGTCAAAAGTAATGCAGGACCGCGTCTTGAAGAATCCAAAAGTCTCCGTTGAATGGAACTCGGTGGTCGAAGAAATTATCGGCACTGTCGAGAACGATAAAAAGAAAATGACCGGTCTGCGTTTGAAGAACATGAAGACCGGTACGGTGAAAGAAGTAAAAGCGGATGGTCTTTTCCTGGCGATAGGACATAAACCGAACACGGAAATATTCCAGGGAATTCTGGATATGCACGAGAATGGATATTTGAAAGTGGACCCCGGCACTACCAAAACTAATATCGAAGGTGTCTTTGCGGCAGGAGATGTTGCTGACCATTATTATCGTCAGGCGGTCACTGCTGCAGGCAGCGGTTGCATGGCTGCGATCGATGCAGAACGCTGGCTGGCTGAACAAGAATAAAAATAATTAAAAATAAAAACGGACCGCCTTCGTATGGTTTCCTATGAAGGCGGTTTTGTTTTCTACAACCTGATTGTCATATCTCTCTGCCTCCTTTGCATAGCGCAAAGAAAAAATGTCCGCTAATGCTGACATCATTTCATAAAATATTTCCCCGGTATCCATAATTTTCTCAATTTGACACATTTAAGATTTGGCACGCTGCTTGAATTATCTTTTTGCGAACGAGTCAACAACAAACAAAAATCACTTAAGGAGCAATGTTATGGTAGTCCGTTTTCAACCCCTCGCCAATATTTTTGACGAAATCGATTCCATCTTCAACCCGCAGGCTGTTTCGTATCCCGCGATTCAATGGATGAATCGACGCAGATTTGCCGATATCTCCGTGAAGGAATCGGGAGAACAGGTACATGTCTATGCAGAATTACCCGGCGTCGCTAAAGAAGATGTTGCAGTAAATATCAACGACGGAACGTTGGTCATTAGTGCAGACCGCAAACAACCGGAATTAAAAGAAAATGAACAGTGGATCCGCAATGAGGTTAGCTATGGTAAGATCGAACGCACAATTCAACTTCCCTATTCGGTTGATTTGGAAAAGGTTACGGCAACGCATGAACAGGGAATCCTTCACATCGTTCTTCCGAAACATGAGAACGCAAAACCAAAACAGATATCGATTCGATAAGAAAGGGACAATGACAATGACAATGACAAACGAACCATTGGAAAAGAGACCAGTACATTCGATGATCCCTGCAGTCGATATCGTGGAAACGGCGAATTCCTACATCGTTAAACTCGATATTCCGGGATCGGTAAAAGAAAAAATCAAAGCCAGTATTGAGAATAGTACTCTCGTGATATCAGCAGAAGCATTGGAATATACCGGCGTTGAGAAGAGTGAATCAGTAAAACAGTACCGACGCGAATTTCTTCTGGCGAAGGATATCGAGGTCAATACCGTCGATGCACAGTATGATTTGGGAGTGTTAACGGTAGTACTAAACAAAAAGCAGCAATTCCTGCCAAAACAAATATCTATCAACTAGTTTCAACTCCGTTGGTGCCGCAATGGCGGCACCGCGGATGCTGAACGAGAAAGGAGAAAAATTATGTCACTGATCAAACGCAATCCGTCTCAAAATATGACGCAGTGGAACCGTGAGTTCCCGGCATTCCGTGGATTACAGTCGCTGCAGACTGATGTGAATCGTATCTTTGATGAATTTTTCCGCGGTGATATTCTTGCCAATGATACATTTTTCAGCAGGGACTGGAATCCGGCGGTGGATATCATTGAAAACAATGATAACTACGTCCTGAAGGCGGAGCTTCCCGGAATGAATAAGGACGATGTCAAGATCACTCTTGAGAACAATGTTCTGACAATCCGCGGCGAAAAGAAAAACGAGATGGAAACGAAGGGGGAGAACTTTCACCGTGTTGAACGGTCCTATGGTTCATTCGAACGGAATTTTACGATGCCCGGAACGATTAAAGTGAACGATATTGACGCGCAATATAAGGACGGAGTTCTCACGCTAATGATGCCGAAAGCGGAGGAAGCAAAGCCAAAGGTGATCGATGTTAAAGTGAAATAAACTCCAGATACTTCTGCCGATGAAATCACCAAAGTCCCGTCTCATTCGGGACTTTTCTATTTTAATGCATGGAGTGCATGTGGTATGCAAACTCTGCATAGTACATAGTCACCTATGCGGTCCATTCTCAATGGTTTCGAGGAATATTTTCTGGCACATCACTTGTATTATGATCTGTCGTAGCTACACTAATCCACTATTCACACATTTATATTAGGGATCCAATTATGAGGCAAATTTTTGTTGCAGCGATGTTTGCGCTATTGATGGTCGGATGCGATAACAGCACATCGGTGGATACAACGTCTGCTGCCGGTGAAGCACTCTTTAGCGAAGAATCAATGTACAAAACCGTCACTTCCACTGATGATGATCTTGCGCAGATGCACGGCGAAGGTCCGGTGCATGATTCCCTCCGTCACGGACGAATGCTGGGACATCTAAAAGTACACCTTGGTTTGACGGATGAACAATTTGACAGTGTAAAGGTCTACGCAAAATCGATGTTCCTGACACTGAAGGATATCCGCGATCAGGTGCATGACAGTTTGATCACGCGAGAACAGGCTCGTGAGCTTGTTACAGCAGCCCGCACACAGTTTGTAGCATCGATAAAATTGATTCTCACGGAAGAACAACTGATAAAATTGGAAGATTGGATCACCAATTTCTGGAACAGACCGCCGCACCGGAGACATGGTCATCGTGGACCTGGCGGACCGGACGGTCCGGGACATCCGTAATGATAAAGAAGTAAGGGGAAAATCTTACGCATTGGAGGCAGACTCAGTGTCTGCCTCTTCTATTTTAAACGAATGGTAAGTGCAAATCCTGAAGAATGGTGCGTAACGAATGGAACGAACGAAACGTTATCCATTGCAGTGCGGTGGAGATACGGGATAAGATATCCGATCCCGCTCCCAACTGCCGCTCCTACCACAATATCGGAAAGGAAATGTGCACCTGAGGATACCCGTAAGATGGAAATTGTCGACGCAATCCCGATTGCACCTGTCCACACCGCATTGGTGTATTCCGAAGTTGGATGAAAATCGGAATAGACCTGCGCAAAAAATACTGACGTCGCAAACGCCCAGGTTGCGTGTCCGGAAAAGAATGAACGCCGGGAATCGCTGTCAATCTTTAGGGATAATGGAGCTTCCGAACCATATACGTACGGACGTATCCTTTGAACGCTTCCTTTACCGTACGAAGGAAGAAACGTGGCGAACAGCGCAGTTTCAAAGTACATCGTGGCAACCGTACCGAGATCTCCGCGAACATCATCATCAAATACAAAAAGGACTGGCGCCAAAATCGCGCTTCCCACAAGAACGTCACTGATTTTGGACTGTGATGTTGAATACAAACCCGCGCTGAACCTGTCAAGAGAATTTATATTCTGCTTATTCAATCCGTTGATCTCTGCTGCATCCAATTTCGGCACTTTATCATCAAGTGCAGATGCGGAGAATGCTACGATAACTGCCGTTCCTAACGTAAAACCGTCTGTCCCCCAATTTGTTTCATAAGGATGATAGGATTGTGCGCTCGGTAATTGAACAATCAATAATAGAAGGAATAAAATGTTTCGGGGCATGAAAATATTGATAAAGAATTTTTATGATGTGGAGGATATGTGCAAATAATGTAACAAAAAATGAGACGAAGACAATACCAACAGTTCTGTGACGTGGCTATTTGCATATTTCTTGTGCTTTTTCCATATTCCAAACACCATCGTTCATCAAACTTCACAATACGGGCAAAATATGAAATTGCGAAAGATTGCAAAAGTTTTTCTTGTTGTGGCATCAATAGTTTTTGTCATGATCCAATTCATTCAGCCCAATCGTGAAAATCCTTCGTCCGACGCAGTGTTATCGATGCAGTCGCAGTTGAACGTTCCATTCGACGTTGCAGCACTATTGGAACGAGGATGCAAAGATTGTCATTCCAATAGGACGTCATGGCCTTTTTATGCCTATATTGCTCCGGCATCGTGGCTTGTCTCGTATGATGTTATGGAGGGCCGGAAACACCTGAATATGTCCGATTGGGGATTATATAAGGAGGGAAAGCAGATTCAGAAATTATCCGGTATCTATCAAGCGGTGTCCGATCGTTCCATGCCGCTGCCAAAATATATTCCATTGCATCCCGAAGCAAATTTTACCGATGCAGAGCGCCAATTATTAAGCAGGTGGGCGCAGCAACAGGCAGAAAAAATGTTAGGCGGGGAAGAAGAAGAAACGGATGAATAGCACCGATTTATTAAAACCAAGTTTTTGGGGTGTGATAGACCGTACAGCATACTAAGGAAAAATCCCCGTTGTTACCGTCACACAAGCGGTGCAAACAGTCCAGGTTGTCAAAATCAGCGGAAGTGTATTGATCCAGTATAGATCAATTATTGCTCTGTACGTCCACCGTGGAGAGAGTTATGAATAATTCAAATCGTTATTTAATGGTTACGGTAATAATTGCCGTATTCATTTCAACTTCTTGTGGTCCGAATCTGGCGCAGATCACTAATAATCTGATTGCTGAAGGACGGAATGATGAAGCAATCGCCCGCATGAATCGTGCGCTCATCGAAAATCCGGATGCTACGGAATATAAACGTTTGATGGGTATCGCGCTCTATAATAAGAAATTCTATTCCGAGTGTGTCTCTATCTTCCAGCAAGTCTTAGCCGATGATGAAGAGGATGATCAGTCTGCATATTATCTGGCCGCTTCCTACGAAGGGTTGCGGGATTATAATAAAGCCATCCAATACTACCGATTGTATAATGAACTGACTTTCTTTGGGCAATATAAGGATGTCGTGGAAGCGAGAATTAAGCTTCTCTATCGTCAACAAATTGAAGCAGAAGCTCAGCGTGCATTGATGATGGAACAGCAGCTTGATGTTGCGAAAGTACCCAATAATACGATTGCGATTCTCTATTTTGAAAATAAGGGACAAAAAACAGAGCTCAATCCTCTCCAAAAAGGTCTGGCGGAAATGGTCATTACGGATCTGGCAAAAGTTAAATCATTAAAAGTGGTTGAGCGGATCCGGCTGCAGGAAATGATGCAGGAAATGAATCTGGGAGAATCAGACCTTGTGGATCAACGGACTGCTCCGCGGCTGGGAAAACTTCTCGGCGCTTACCGATTGGTAAAAGGTTCATTTTTTGAACTAACCAATAATAAATTGAACATCGATGCATTCGTTGCTCGCACGCGGACCGGAGAACTGGATGCCACAGCGAATATCACCGGGAGTATGCAGGGATTCTTCAGAATGGAGAAGGACCTCGTCTTTAAGATCCTTGGCGAATTAAAGATCACATTGACGGATGAAGAGCGCGAAGCAATTCTGGAATTACCGACGGAAAACTTCTTCGCTTTCCTTCAGTACTCGCGCGGTCTGGACTATGAGGATAGAGGATTGTATACACAGGCTTTCGAAGCGTACACACAGGCAGCATCGAGCGATCCAAACTATACTCAAGCAAAGACCAGTGCATCATCTGCAAAAAAAGTAGAACAACTTGTCGGTACAACATCCGAAACACCATCCGGTGAGAAACAAGCATCGGATAAGACAACACAAAGTACATCGTCCAGTAAATCTTCCGGTGGAAAAGGAACGGGACCAGCTGCTTCACCACCTCCGCCTCCGCCGCCGCCAACAACAAGTGGAGGGAGTGGAGGAGGAACACCGGGTGGTGGAACAGGTTTTGGAAGCCCTGCAGATCTTGTGAACAATAGAGCAAATTCATCGAGCAACAATATTAACAATACAACAATACCAGGTACGGGGTCCAGCAATACCCCGCAAAACACGGTGATTACACCGTTAGCAGAACCGCCCAAACCTCCGAATTAAGAACGCCATGAGATTTATCTTTTTATTGAGTTTGTTGTTGAGTGTAATGCTGACAGCGCAAAATCCCGTTGTTACATCATTAGGACCGGATGGTGGAGTGATTTCTGTCCTGAATGGTTCACTGACGGATGATGTTGTCCTTGCTGTTGAAAAAGGTTATGGTTTACTGCGCTCGACGGATGGAGGTGGATCGTGGAGTAAAGTGACCAACGCATCGCTTCAGATCCAAGGATTAGAAATCCGCGATATCGTTTTTCATCCTTCCAATTCCAGTGAAATATTACTTGCCACATCGTCCGGCTTATTTCAGAGCACAGACAAAGGAATCACTTTTTCTCAGGTAACGTCATTCCCATCTCCGCAAAATTCCGTTCATTATTCTCCAGCTGATCCTTCCATTATTTTCGGGACAGATGTGAACGGCGTCTTGAAATCAACAGATGGGGGAACAACATGGCAGCCGTTAAAGGACAATCAATATTTCGGGAACCGGTATGTTAATCGGATCGCCGTACATCCTGCCGATACTGGAAATAGTATTCGTCTGCTTGTTTCCACAGGATTTGACGATTCGCTGGCGCTCTTTTTTTCGAGCAACAGCGGTGCCACATGGAGACCTTTCAACAAAGGTTTGCCGGCCGGCGAGGCGCGGAAGGTCTATCAAGTGGAGATCGATTCCACAGGCATTGGCAAAAAGAATTTCAGGGCGGTGATTGGAACGGCAAGCGGCATCTATGGTGCTCAGACCGATTTTTTTGATACTGCGTGGACGTCGCTCAGCAATAATACCTCCGCAGCTTCTGGTGTAATAACCGGAGGGACTCTGGTGTATGATAAATTGGATACAACAGCTGCACTGAATGATCAGCACAAATTTTCCTTTTATTACACCTCCAATGCATCGGATTATAATGGAACCCCGCGGCCGTTTTCAACAAATAACGGTGTGTTCAAAATCGGTTCAAAATACAACTCCATCCTGCCTATCAGCATTTTTGAACCACCGCCGGTGAATAGAGTATTCTCTGAACTCGGAGATATCATCTCGCTGTTTATTCCATACCGAAAAAGTAAAGCGAAGATCTATCTTGGAACAACGAATGGCATCTATATAAGCACCGATGATGGTGCAACATGGAAACAAAAGAATATCGGAATCAGACATACAACTATCCGCAATGTCGTGTCGGTGCCGTCGCTCGTCGGTACTCCGCTATTGTTTGCAGGTATTTTCGGCGGCGGTGTAATTAAGTCTACAAATCTCGGCGTCACTTGGACTCCTTCAAATGTGGGACTCACATCTGCCTATGTCACTTCGCTTGCGACAGATGAAGAGGGAAAGATACTGTATGCTGGTTCGTCCTATACACTCTTTCGTTCGACCAATCGCGGATTGTCCTGGAGCGAATTGTTTAAAGTAGATTCGACTGTTGTCCTGCATAAAAATAGATTCAGTAACAGGGAGAATGAAATCACAGTACGGGTCTCCCCGCTCAATAGTTCACTCCTCTTGTTTAACAGTCAGGCACTCGGCCTCCGTCTATCCACGGACGGCGGCGGGACATGGATGCCTGTAACGTATCCACCGGCAAATGATACCGTCAGCATCCCAGAAAATATCGAATTCGATCCTGTTGACACCTCAACAATCTATTATGCCGGATATGGAATCTTTCGCTCAACGAACCTAGGAGGGACATGGAATTCGATTACATCCAATCTGCCGCTGAAAGCATTCAATCCCGTAACTCAGACGACCTCGAATATCGCGGCGTTGAGTCCTACGGTCAATCCCGGTAATACCAAAGAGATATTTCTTTCTACGACATATTATGATGAAAAAGGATTCCCATTCCGGCTTTTCAAAACAACCAATGGCGGAACCAGCTGGGATTCCCTCGCATATCCTATCGCGTCGTATGATGTTATCTTTGACAGGTTCGATCCAAAGCGGATACTTGCAAGCGGACCCGGTGGAATTTTTGGTTCGCCGGATGGCGGTCTTAACTGGAAACGGTTTACTGATTCACTTTCCGTTATCCAATATTTTCTCTTAGGGCATCAGTTTGCAAACACGAACGTTGTCTATGCCGGAAGCGATCAGGGTGTCTACAAAATCGAAATGATGGACTATTCGGATCTTTCGTTTGATACTCTCTTCTATGATTTTGGAAGTATTATTACCGGAAGAGATTCCGTACGAAATATCCTTTTCCGGAATAGTGCAGGGAAGAGGAGTGTCGTTCTGCAGTATACCGGTCTCACTGATACCACTACCTTTTCCTATACAGGTCAAAAAGAATTTGAAATAGCAATCGGCGGTCAAGTTTCCGTACCGATCGTCTTTCGCCCGAAAGTATTCGGTGAGAAAAATGCTGTATTGAAATTTAAAACAAGCGATCCCGACTATCCGGAACTATCAATCCTGTTACGAGGACATGGATATAGCGTGTATCCATTCGAAAGATTCTCTTTTGAGTGCGGTTCGGTCGCTGTCGGAAAAGATACGCTGCTGTCTATCGCAATCCCAAATCAAAGCAGGAATAAAATCATTGTTACACTCCTGGAGAATGCCGATACGGTGAACTTTGCTATAATGAGCAATCCCGTACTATCCATCGATACCGGCTCTACCGGAGCAATAGCGATACGGTTTCAGCCAAAAAGTTCAGGCGACAAGAAAACAATTGTTCGATTCTCCACGTCCGATTCGCGGTTTCCGATTGTTCAGTTAACGTTTACCGGTTCGGGAATTGCAAAGAATTACCTGACACGAAAAATTGTGATCGATACCTCCTTTGGTATTTTCATTGATGATAGTGTCCTGGTCTCTGTCCAGTATGGATTACTGAGAGCGTCTCTGTCGAAAGCAAATCTTAGCGTGGTTGTTCAAAAACCGTTTTACTATTCAACGAATAACTCCGTTGCTATCATTCAACCGCAGCAGCCGATCGTAGATGCTCGGAAGGATTCACTGCTACAGTTCGTGGCCGGCGGCGGCACGCTTGTACTTTTGGCAGATCACCGCAATTCTGCGGCAACCATCTTCAATGATTTTCTGGGAGATACGGCATGGACCGTGAAATTCGGAGCAAAGACAGGTATTCGATTTTCGTCGTCCATGCTGATCGATTCAACGAATGCGCACGAGGGCATAGACGGACTGATAGTTGCATTGCCTGTCCGGAAGGACAAATACACTCTTCGGGCGGATAGTGTGGTATTCAATTATTGCAGCAGTCTTATGGTAGATACCATGCTTCAAAATGTTGCCTCATTATTTTCAACATTCTCCAACTCGCTCTACTCAAAAAATATCGCCGGTATCGTCTCAAAAGTTTCGCAACCTGCCGTTGTATCAGCGGTCTCGGAGATCGGGAAGGGGAGGATTATCGCCATCGCCGGTCCTGATGTTTGGCAAAATGGTGTGCCTGGAGATACAACACGGCCGTACGGAATATTCGGCGGAAAGAATCTGCAATTCGCATTAAATGTGTTCGGTTCTATTGAGAATATCCTTGCACAGTTACGTGAAACAATTGAAGAACGATATGAGCTGATCAGCATACCATATACTTTTCAGGATTCTTCGATCTTGGCGCTATTCAGGGATCTGGGAGATTATAATAGTTATCTCTGGAGGATGTTCGGGAAATATTCCAGGAAGGACGGCTATAAGGAATTTCCGAAGGACTTCACGCGCATCGTTCGAGGTGAGGGGTATTGGCTGATCACAAAAGAGAAGAAAAAGGTGAGTCTGGGTTCAACAAGTATTTCCGGCAACGAAGAGGATTTTGAGATCAAGGTCAATCCGGGATATACAATGATCGGTAATCCTTTTCCTTACAGGGTCAGCTGGAAGAATTCGGCGAGGGAAGACAGTGTCGAAAAGGTACTCTGGTCATATAACAGCGGTGTCTATGATACTACTTCTACGGTGATGGAGCCGTTTAAAGGATATTGGGTATTCAACCGCGGAAGCAGACCGAAGATCATTCGCATCAATTCAACTCCGGTAACGACAACAGAATCTATCCCCAAAAAAGGATTTGGTTTTGTATCGCAGTTTCCATCAGAATGGAAAATGCAAGTATCGCTCTCTTCAAAAGAGAAATCCGATCCTTTGAATTTCATCGGTGTTTTGAAAACGGCTAAAGACGGATGGGATGATGATGATTTTGTGAAACCACCTGTCTCACCGTCGGATTATGTTTCATTGTCCTTTAAAAACATGAATGAGAACCTTTCTGCGGATTACAGGACGATAAATAATGAAGGACAATCCTGGGACTTTACCGCTATATCCAGCAAGCCCAATGAGCCGATGCATATAAAAACTGAACTCGGCGGAGATTTCCCGCCTCATTTTCAATTTTTCCTGCTGGACCTGAAAAGTGAACGGATGTATAACTTAAAGAGCCTTACTGAATATGATTTTGTCCTGCAAAAGAACGAAAATAGCCGTCAATTCCGTATTGTTGCCGGGACTGACAAATTTTTGGAGAAAAACTCGAATGGAATCCCAGTGATTCCGGTGGAATATTCATTGTCTCAAAACTTCCCCAATCCATTTAATCCGGAAACGACCATAAAATACTCCATTTCCAATAGTTCCAACGTAACACTTGAAATTTTCAATATTTTGGGGCAAAAAGTACGAACATTGGTGAATAAATATCAAGGAATTGGTTCATACTCAATTACGTGGAATGGGAAAGATAATAATGGAATCTTGGTTGCTAGTGGTATATATTACTACCAAATTCATGCAAATAATTTCAGGTCTGTGAAAAAGATGACCTTTATCAAATAATCTTAAATTGTGATGATAAATACATCTTTCAAACTCTACTATCTTCATATTTCAGCCGCATTGGTGATGCTGCCAATAATGTTCTTTGAAACAGTATCGGCACAAATCGAACATGGATCAGATAAATCGATTTTTCGCGGTGCTGCAGGCATTACTGTTGGAGGGATGCAACAACAATGGGTCCTAAAAGACTCAACGGGGAAGGAATTTGGTACACTAGTTCAGCAGTCTGCCCCTGTCGCTGTCTCCATTCCTCTCGCAAATCGTTTATTGTTATCGGTGTCAAATTCCGGAGCAATATCAAAGTTCGATACATCCAGCTCATCGAATATAGTTGATACAAGGGTCACCATGTCCTATGTTTTTCCCGGTGAGAAGTTTTGGCTGACCGGCAGCATTAGTTTTCCCACAGGGAAGACAGAACTTGACGCATCCGAGTTGCAATTAACAAATTTATTAGGTCAAACAGCATTTGGCTATAAAGTGCCGATGTTCGGTCAAGGAACTACTGGGAATTTCTCCCTGGTATATGCAGGAACATTAACAAGAAGAATGGTGCTTGGAGTTGGTCTGTCCTATTTTTACAAAGGTCCCTTCAAGCCGCTCAAAGGAGCCACGGTGGAATATAATGCCGGAGATGAGATCTCCTTAAACGTCGGTTATGATTATATCACTTTTGGCAAGAGTGCGAGGTTTTCGATCGATGTGACATCCACCTATTTTTTTCAGGATGAAGTGTCCGGTGTCGGTCCGGTATTCGAATCAGGCCCAAGAACTATTGCGACACTTTTATACAATTTAAAAACCGAAAGTGTGAATCATGGTGTTATGCTTCGCGCTCGGTATCGTTTACCGAATAATTTTATCAGCAGCGGACAGGAATATGACGCATCCCTGCAGTTGGAAGGTCAATATAGTATTGGAACTCAGTTGAGTGAAAAGATCTATGCTTCTCTGATTGGAGAAGGAAAGTATTATACTCCGGACCAGATCCCGTCAGGGATAACGTATATTGAAACCGGTGAAGCTCAAATTGGTGCTGCCGGGGCGGATTTTGTGCTGTTGTTCTGGGAATCGGTTATGCCAACCATGGGTGTGCGTTACGCAATGGGTTCGGTAACGATCTCCGGCGCAACCTATGACGTCAATGGATTGGAGGCGAACGTCGGCCTCAAATTTTCATTTTGAAGAATTGTAATCACTTATCATTTACTTATACTGGAAGGAAATCAGTATGAAACAAAAACAGGTACTCTTTGGTTTGCTTGCGCTCTGTTCATTCATGGTGAACAGTGTTTTTTTCGTTCAGCATGCGCTGGCAGGCGATCCAAAAACGATCGCAGTATTGTATTTCGAAAACAATAGTGTCGTCGATAAGGACAAACTGGATCCGCTGAAAAAGGGACTGGCCGATATGATGATCACGGAAATGACGAAGATCAAAGGGATTAAAGTGGTGGAACGTCAACGCATACAATCCATCATCGAGGAATTAAACCTGAATGAAACCGATATGGTGGACAAGACCACGACGCAGAAAATGGGAAAATTGCTCGGCGCTAAAGTGATGCTGTTTGGCGGATTCTCAAACCTGTTCAACGACAAACTCCGTATTGATGTCCGCATTGTGCGGACTGAAACAGGCGAAACGCTGAAAGCGGAAGAGGAAACAGGCGAACTGGATGAATTCCTGACTATGTTGCAGTCGCTGGTGAAGAAGATCGCAGCCGACCTGGAAGTGAAGATGACGTCGGAGGACGAAGACAGACTGGAAGCGTCGAAAGACGGTAATTTTGATGGCTACGTGACCTATGCTCAGGCTTTGAATTACGAGGACCAGGGAAAGAAATTGGAGAAACAAGGAAAGAAGACAGATGCAAAATCGGCGTATGAGAGCGCTAAGTCCATGTATCAAAAAGCATGGGATGAGTCCGAAGGATATGAACCGGCCAAACAGAAAGTGGAAGAGATGGCGTCGTTAATTTCGAAATTGAAATAATTAATCATCATTCAGGAGAAGAACAATGAAACGCATTCTTTCGTTACTGTGTATGGTATCTTTGTTCGGGCTGCTTGCGCAACCCGCGAAGGTCATGGCGCAAAATGCCGATATGCCGCGCGTGATGGTCGTGGTCGATGAGAAGATCGACAATGCGGACGCCACTGCTCGCAAGGTCGCCGGCAAGATAGAAAAAGCACTGCTGGAGAAGCAATACCGGATCGTTGATTCGCGGCAATTTTCAGAAGTCCGTGCCCGCGACATCGCGGCTGCCGATGCAACAAAAGCAAAGGAATTGGGACGGCGTTATGGAGCAGAATTGATTATCGCCGGAGGTGCACAGACGAATTTTGGCGGAGAAAAGGATGTGTATGGCACGAAAATGAATGAATTCACTGCGGACGGTGAAGTGAAATTAATCATCACCGATACGGGCGAGATTCTCGCCGTTGCCAGCGCATCGTCAAAGAAATCATCGCAGGGCAAAGCTCAGGCAGCTTCCAAATCACTGGAAGAGGTAGGGGATATGCTTGCGGCGGATCTCATGGCAAAAATTGACATGAAGATGAAGGAGATGAAGGAGAAGCCGATCATTGTCGAACTCATCCTTCAGGGAGTGAACGATGCATCATTGGTGAAGATTGAATCGGAACTGCCGGGGAAGATCTCGATGATTGAAAAGATGAAACTGCGTTACATGGAAGGCGGCACAGCTTCCTACGATGTAGTGATGAAAGGAACATTAGATGAACTCCGGAAAGCGTTCTCAGGAATGCAGGAATATTCCGTCATCGGCGCGTCGGGCAACCGGTTGGATGTCTCAACGAAGACCAGCGGAATCAAGAAAGCCAGCATGATCATGTCCAGCGCTTTGGAGATCACCGAATTTAAGGTGGAGAATATATTCCCGGCACAGTTCGTGTACTATTCAAAGAATCCGATCGGTGCTGTCACTCTGGAAAATACCGGTAAAACCGATATCAAGAATATCAAAGCGAAAATCTTTATCCCAAATTATATGTCGTTCCCCTCGGAACAGATGATTCCAATACTGAAGGCGGGTGAGAAGAAATCGTTCGAAGTTTCCGCTACGTTGGATAAGGAAAAGCTTCAGGCGGTCAGCGAAAACACCATTGCGCAGATCAAGACGGAGATCTCCTACAATCAGGGAGGCGAGGAAAAAACCCGCAGCATTACGAAACCGGTTACAATTTACAGCAAGAATTCCATCAGTTGGAACAAACCATCTCATGTGGGTGCCTTCGTCACTTATAAGGATGCAGCAGTGGAGAATTTCTCCCGTAACGTGGTCGGCAATGTGAAATTCGACCAAGCAATGTATCCGAATGCTTCGCGCAGCATGCAAAATGCAATGAAGATTTGGGATGCTGTTCGTTCCTTCTCGATCAATTATGTGACCGACCCGTGGGTCGTGGCAGAAGGAGATGTGCTGGATGAGATCCAGTTCCCGCGCCAAACGCTCGCAAAAAAAGCTGGTGATTGTGATGACAGTTCAATCCTTCTGGCAGCGTGCCTTGAAAATCTCGGTATCCGGACCATGCTCATCGGAACTTCGGATCATATTTTCATTATGTTCGATACCGGTGTGAACAAAAAGAATGCATCCAGAGTGAGTTTGAATGAACGGGATTATGTTATTCGTGAAAACACCGTCTGGATCCCGCTGGAAACGACCATCATTAATAAACCGTTCGCCGAAGCGTGGAGAATGGGTGCGGAAGGATTCTATAAGACAGCAGACGTCAAAGGAAAAATGGATATCATCGATGTCCGGAAATCGTGGGAAATGTCGCCGCCGAGCAATTTAGCGGGTGATGAAAAGATCGCGGCGACTCCGGCAGCAGCAGATATTGAAAAACTCCTTGTCGCGGATGCTCAAATACTGGTGAATGCCAATAATGAGATGATCAATCAAAAAGTGGCATATCTCAAGGGACAAAATAATGAACAATCCTCGAATGAGGCGGCGGTGATTCTGGCGAATGCCGGCAAATATGACGAAGCTATCGGTATCATTAAAACATTCAGTTCTGCTTCAGCGCAGAATAACCTTGGAAATATCTATCTTCTGAAAGGGGATTCTCTGAACGCCTATAAGAGTTATACGGCGGCGATGACCGCCGATACAAAAGATGGCGGTATCAATTTGAACATGGGCTTGCTGAAATATCTGGGCGGTGATCACAACGGAACGGTGGAATCATTCGCGTCCGCTGTCTCTAAATTCCCCACGCAGGAACAGGCTTATGCCGAACTCGGTATTGATAATATTGTTGCAGAAATGGGACAGACCCGTGCTGCTGAGAAGAGCGCGGTGGTAGACAAGGGTGAGCTGCAAAGTCTGATGTTTAGCGCCCTGCAAGATCTTCAAACACGGAAGGATGCCCGTACGGCAAGCCGACAGGTGCGGCGCGGTGAGAACAAGTTCCTCTTCGGCGGACGCCGCGGTATCGATCCGACCGCATTAGCGAACATCAAAGATTTCCTCTATTGGAAAATTTAGTTGGATAAATTGAATATTTTTTTGCAAGTTACCCTCCAAATCGGAGGGTAACTTGTTTTAAAAGGATTCTTCCGCCACTCTTTCAACCTTCGGGGTCCCATGAACAAAAAACTGATCAAGTCTCTTTTTGCAGTTCTCTTTGCGTTCCTCTCCATTGGTATCACCAGCGGATTATTTCAATTGGAATTCTTTAAGTCTCTAGAACTGAAAGCGTACGATGCATTACTTCAAGCGCGCGGTGAACGAGAGCATACTTCGAATGTCGTTATCGTGACGATCGATGAATATACGATGAAGGAATTGGATTATCCGATTCCGCGCGATAAGTACGGCACACTTCTGGCGATTCTTGCACAGAGCGGATCTCTGGCGGTCGGAGTCGACGATCTGTTCCCGACAATCCGGCAGGACAGCATCTCGCTGTTTGAGAATGATCAATTCCTGTTCTTTCACTCCTATGCGCCGAATGTCTATCATGCCATCGGCCCGTTCGTGCCGGGAGATGACAATCCGGGAGAGAAACGCGCCATTGATATGGAAGCGGCAAGAATTTTACATCAACATGCCATTCCGAAAAAAGGCCAATTCAATTTTCCGCAGGCGACCTATATCGATGAACGTCCGTACGATTCGCTCGTCAATATGGCGGCAGGGATCGGACATATCCTCATCCGTCCTGACTCGATCGACGGTATCATCCGGTCCGTTCCATTCTTTGTAGAATATGCGGGCGATTATTATCCGACATTCGGTGCTGCGCTGGCTTTCGCCGCCGCCCAGGTGGATCTTCAAACGGTGACGGTAGAAGAAAGTGAAGAAGGCGGTCTGCTCGTGCACGCCGGCCAACTTGAGATTCCGCTGGATGAGAACGGATATCTTACCGTAGATTATGCCGGTCTCAACACAGTGTATAAACAAATCTCTTTTCAGGAGGTTCTGGATGCATTCGTGAAAAAAGATGCGTCGACGCTTTCAATATTCAAGGATGCAGTCGTCATCATCGGACCGACGGCCCGTTCCATCGGCGATCACAATCCGACGCCGCTTGCCGATATCTCGCCGAACTGCTTCGTCCACGCAAATGTGTACGATCAGATCATCAGCGGAAAATATATTGCTGATGCTCCGCTCAATGCCCAATTGATGTTCCTGGTAATTATGGCGCTCATTGTTTGTGTCGCTGCCATTCTCCTGAGTCTTCGATGGAGCGTACCGATCGGCGTTCTGTTTATTGCCGGGTATATGATGTTCGCCTATTCCACATTTGAAAATACCGGAGTCGTATATTATCTGGTCGAACCTATTTTTGCTCTCTTCTTTTGTTTTGCTTCGGCAATGTCCTACAATGCTGCAACGGAGGGGAGGCAAAAAGCGCAGATCAAAGGGATGTTTGAACGATATGTGGATAAAGCAGTCGTCAAACAGATACTCGACAATCCATCTCTCGTTAAATTGGGGGGTGAAGAACGGGAGATTACGACATTGTTTGCCGATATTCAGGGATTTACCAGTATGGCGGAAAAGATGGGGCCTACCAATACTGTGGGGATGCTGAATTCCTATTTGACAGAAATGTCCAACATCATCATTGAGCATGGCGGTACGATTGACAAATATATCGGTGACGCGATTATGTCGTTTTGGGGCGCACCAATCAATGACCAGGATCAGGCATTCAACTCCTGTGCTGCGGCGATCAACATGCAGCGGAAACTGACCGCTCTGCATACAAAATGGATTCATTACGGACGCCCGGTAGTCAATCAGCGGATCGGTATCAATACCGGCCGTGCAGTTGTCGGCAATATGGGTGCAGAAACACGGTTGAACTACACAGCGATCGGCGATGCAGTGAATCTGGCAGCACGGTTGGAGGGCGTGAACAAGGAATACGGCACCCGGCTGTTGATGAGCGAGTTCACCTACCGAAAAGTGCACGACAGAGTTCTTTCCCGTGAAATGGATCTCGTAGTGGTGATGGGAAAAACTGAACCGGTCAGAATCTATGAGTTAATAGCACTGGCGGACGAAGTGCAGACGGATGCGACCAAAAAATTCCTTGAGTTCTATCATGACGGACTGGAAGCCTATAAAAAGCGGGCGTGGAAAAGCGCTATTGATCAATTTCAACAAGCACTTTCTATTCGCAGGGACGATATTGTCTCCAATCTTTATATTCAGCGGGCGACAATGTTCAACGATTCACCACCGCCGGACGATTGGAACGGTGTTTTCATTATGACAAAGAAATAATAACCGGTGGATCTCCGGTACAACGGCTGAACATGCACTGTTCGGCCGTTGTCGTTTTTAGCATGATTGTTTCGTTGATTTTTCACGTTTTCTTTTATACTTTGTCTCGGCAAATTTTTCGAATTAAAAGTCACCATTATGAATCCATTCTTCCGTTTTATCAATTCTTCTGTCGGAAAAAAACTGCTGATGAGTTTGACCGGCATTTTTCTCTCCGTTTTCCTTGTTGAACATCTTGCAGGAAACCTATTGCTTCTTAAACAGGATGGCGGCGAAGCATTTAATGAATACGCGCATTTTATGGGAGGCAATCCCATTGTTCGCATTCTGGAGGTCGGACTGGTTGGTCTGATTCTTCTGCATATCTTCAATGGGGCAAGATTGTGGCTTTCCAATCGGAGTGCCCGAGGAAAGAAGTACGAAGCCTATAGGCTTGATGAGAACACAACATTCCAGGCGCGGATGATGAAACTATCTGCTGCGCTGGTGTTTCTGTTCCTGGTCATTCATCTGAAAAAATTCTGGATACCAGCGCGTTTCCTGAATGAACCGGATATTGCTTCACTCGTCTATTATACTTTCCAACAGCCGTTCTATGTGGTATTTTATCTGGTGGCGTTGTTCATCGTGGGATACCATCTCCGGCATGGATTCCAGTCGGCATTCCAGACGCTGGGCTTTCGGACGAAACGATATCAGGCGCTGATTGAATTTATCGCCGTGTTGTTCTGGTTCGTCGTTCCTATCGGTTTTGCCATCATTCCGTTGTACATCTATTTTTTTAGCGGAAGCACAGTCGCTTTTGCTCAATAATGAACATCTGAAAAAATCTATGACCTTGAACTCGAAAATACCCGGCGGACCGCTCGAAAAGAAGTGGTCATCGCATAAATTCAATATGAAACTGGTCAATCCTGCCAACCGGCGGAAATACAAGATCATCGTTGT
Organism: Bacteroidota bacterium; assembly: GCA_041665525.1. Lineage (GTDB taxonomy): Bacteria > Bacteroidota > Ignavibacteria > UBA10030 > UBA8401 > UBA8401. Next base: position 57,884 of record JBAYIS010000011.1, read on the forward strand.
AGGGACCGGCCTTGCCGGTTCATCGGTTGCAGCGACTCTTGGAGAACTGGGATACAACGTGCATTCGTTCAGTTTCCATGAGTCCCCGCGTCGCGCACATAGTATTGCAGCGCAGGGAGGGATAAACGCACCGAAGAACTATTCGAACGATGGCGACAGTGTTTACCGTCTGTTCTATGATACCATTAAAGGGGGCGATTACCGTGCCCGTGAGGGAAATGTCTACCGGTTGGCGGAAGTCAGCGGATCGATCATCGATCAGTGCGTTGCACAAGGTGTTCCATTCGCCCGTGATTACGCCGGATATCTGGACAACCGTTCATTCGGCGGTGCACAGGTTGCACGGACATTTTACGCACGAGGACAAACAGGACAGCAACTGCTGCTGGGTGCGTACTCCGCACTGAACCGTCAAATTGACGCAGGAACAGTGAAATTCTACGAACGCCGTGAAATGCTCGATCTTGTATTGGTGGAAGGAAAGGCGCGCGGTATTGTTGCTCGGAATTTGATAAACGGTAAGATCGAATCCTATACCGCGGACGCAGTTGTTCTGGCAACCGGCGGTTACGGCAATGCATTCTTCCTGTCGACCAATGCAAAGGCAAGTAATGCCACCGCTATTTGGCGTGCACATAAAAAGGGAGCATTCTTTGCCAATCCCTGTTACACACAGATTCATCCCACATGTATACCGGTGACCGGCGAACATCAATCGAAGCTGACATTGATGAGCGAAAGCTTGCGTAATGATGGACGCGTATGGGTGCCGAAGAAAAAAGGAGATACGCGGGCAGCAAAAGATATTCCTGATAATGAACGCGATTATTATCTGGAACGGCTCTATCCTTCCTTCGGCAATCTTGTGCCGCGGGATGTTGCATCGCGACGCGCAAAAGAGATGTGCGACAACGGATACGGTGTTGGACAATCAAAGATGGCGGTCTATCTCGATTTTGCGGATGCCATCAAACGGTTGGGACGCGAATCGGTTTTTCAGAAATACGGGAATTTGTTGGATATGTATAAACAGATCACCGGTGAAGATCCATACCAGGCGCCGATGAGAATCTATCCTGCGGTCCATTATACAATGGGCGGATTATGGGTGGATTATAATTTGATGAGTACCATACCGGGATTGTTCGTGCTGGGTGAAGCGAATTTCTCCGATCATGGTGCGAACCGTCTCGGTGCGAGTGCTTTGATGCAGGGATTAGCGGACGGATATTTCATTGCACCGTATACCATCAGCGATTATCTGGCAAGCAACAAGTTCGCTCCGGTGAAAGAGGATAGACAGGAATTCAAAGAAGCGGAGAACACGGTCACAGGAACGATCAACAAACTGCTCGGCATCGATGGTAAGAAATCGGTGGATGAGTTCCACCGTGAATACGGCAAAGTGATGTGGGATTATGTCGGCATGGGACGCAATAAGGCAGGATTGCAGAAAGCATTGAAACTCCTGCCGGAAATCCGCGAACGGTTCTGGAAAGAAGTTAAAATTACCGGCAATGCCCACGATATTAACACGGAGTTGGAAAAAGCACAGCGGGTAGCGGATTTCATGGAACTGGGCGAGTTGATTGCAATTGATGCATTGCATCGGGAAGAATCCTGCGGTGGACATTTCCGGGAAGAATACCAGACAGAAGAGGGTGAGGCAAAACGGAATGATAAGCGCTTCGCCTATGTCGCTGCATGGGAATTCACCGGCAAGACCGCAAAACCGAAACTGAACAAAGAACCATTGAATTTTGAAGAAGTCCATCCGTCCCAACGGAGTTACAAATAAGGAGAATTGAATGAAACTCACGCTTAAAGTGTGGCGGCAAAACGACAAGAATGACGAAGGCCGGTTCGTCGATTATATCGCCAACGATGTTTCGCCGGACATGTCCTTTCTGGAAATGCTCGATGTGGTGAACATCGACCTGGTGAAAAAAGGAGAAACGCCGATCGTGTTCGACCACGACTGCCGCGAAGGAATCTGCGGCAGCTGCGGCATGATGATCAACGGTCGGGCACATGGCCCGGGCCGCGGAATTGCTACCTGCCAGCTGCACATGCGAAGTTTTTCGGACGGCGATGAGATTATTATTGAACCGTGGCGCGCAAACGCATTCCCGGTGTTAAAAGACCTGATGGTCGACCGGACCGCGTTTGACCGTATTATGCGTGCCGGCGGATATACCTCCGCTAAAACGGGAGGTATTCCGGATGGCAATGCAATACTGGTGCCGAAGCCGGTCGCGGATGAAGCGTTCGATGCAGCGGCATGTATCGGTTGCGGTGCGTGCGTAGCGGCGTGCCCGAATTCTTCGGCAATGCTGTTTGTTGCAGCAAAAGTATCGCAATTAGCGGTGCTGCCGCAAGGGAAAGCGGAAAGCGAAACGCGGGTTAACCGCATGGTTGCTCAGATGGATGAAGAGAAATTCGGCAGTTGCTCCAATACTTACGCCTGCGAAGCGGAATGTCCGAAAGGAATTTCCGTAACCCATATCGCACGGTTGAACAGGGAGTATATTGCAGCACAGTTCTGATCTATTTCTTCAAAAAAAGATTAAGCCCGTTTCGAGATATTCGAAACGGGCTTTTTTTTATTCTCTATTGTGTCTACCACTCCGATGCTTGTTTTATGGACTCCTTTGGAGCATTATCATTCCTATAGGAACGAACCCGCCCGACAAAAAGCTTATCGGGCGTGCGTCCGTTCCGACAACAGAAATACCTCATTCTTGGTATTGACTATTATCCTCAAAATACCGTACGATGATACAAACAGGAAGAGCAATGAAGAACACTCGATTACTGGTTGCACTAACAACTGTCATATTGCTGCAATTTGGATGTAAAAAAGACCCTCCGGTCATTCCTCCGATTGAACCGCCTCCGTACCAGCAAACTATTTTTCTCTCCGTTGTAGACAGTGGACTGACCGAAGTGTATCTAAAACTCTCCATGACCGATACGCTCCCGCCGAGAGAATACTCTATTTTGCGCAACAACGTGCAGATACTATCCGGGTCTCTCTTTGGCAGAGAGACAACCTTGGTGGATACGACTGCACAACGCAATACAAGTTATTTTTACCAGGCGTTTCGATTGGAGAAAACGCTTCACAAAGATTCCAGTAAAATTGTTACAACAAGGACACTGGATACAACGAGTCATGATTTTGTGTGGACGGTTGATACAATAGGAATAATCGGTTCGGGACACCATACCGATCTTTTTGATGTGACTATTGTGAACGAGAACAATGTCTGGATTGGAGGATATATTCACGAGACCAATAATGCCGGTCGAGATACAGTGTATAATCTGCTTCATTGGAATGGACAAACATTCCAAGCGCTTCAGGTTCAACACAGTATAGGGCAGTTTCAAGGGATTATTGGGACGAATTCCATCTATAGTTTCGGTGAGAACAACATTATAGCAGGGGCAGGACCTTCTGCAATGCATTGGGATGGGAACACGTGGACGCCGTTGCTTGGGCTGTATAATAGCAATCAAGAATTAGAGGGAGATATTTCCAATGCACTTTGGGGAACGTCGATGAACAATTTGTATGGTGTAGGAAATAAGGGCAAAATCCAGCATTGGGATGGAAATAGTTGGACACGAATGCCGGTGAATACAACGGTGGATTTGAAGGACATCGCCGGTGATGCAAACGGTGAAAATATTTGGGCGTGCGGAAGTAATCCGTATGCATCATCCCCATCTACCTTGCAGAAATATCAAAATGGTGAGTGGCAAACTGTTTGGGAAGGAGATCCTTTCCCGTTTCGTTCAGATTCGCTATCAGGTCATTTGACCGGTGTTATAGTCCCAAATAAAAGCAAAGTGTTGGTACTATCAAGATACGGAGTGTACGAAGTATCTTCAGCAACCAATAAAACAATTCGTCGAAATTCGTTTGTTCCACTGCGTTTTCCGGGATTCCCCTGGGCGTTATGCGGTAACCACGAGAATGATTTTTTTGTGGTGGGAGATTTAAATTTTATCGCACATTACAATGGCAACACATGGAAACACTATACACAACTTACCAGTAGCGGTGTAATCTTAGCATCGGCTGCGGTAAAAAACAATCTGGTAATAGCGGTTGGTTCTATCCTTGATTCATTTAATGGACGCGGAATCGTCATCATCGGCAAACGACAATAACAAAAAAAAGAATAAAAACTAATGAAGTATTTTATTTTGATGGTATCTCTTCGTTCCTAAACTCCCCGCCAGAAAATGCTGTCGGGCAGGTGTTTGGGAACGTGATGGAAGCGAAGCTCTGCTGCGCAGACAGAATGAAAAACGGTTTAAAGAAATTAAATCTTAAGCAGTGATTCATCATGGAGGCGCTCCCAAGCAGAGCTGGGAAGCGAGAGAATTTCTCTATGATTGTCAGAGATGATATTATAGTTGTGAATATCGGCTAAGTTGAGGCGAAGAAATTACTTTATATCAGCTATTATTGATTCAGCACGATAGTTTCAGAAATAAACCGTTTCACCGACCAACCGCTTCCTAACAGTCCTAAAATCATACCGAAGGAGATCATCAGAACATAAAAATACAATTCCACCGCAAAAAACTCTGATAATTCGGCACTGACGAACCGTTTCGCGAGAAATATAATGCTCCAGATCAATCCCGCAGAAAGTCCTCCGCCAAGCATTCCATGCAGCATTCCTTCAATCAAAAACGGCATCCGGATGAACCCGCGGGTGGCGCCGACCAGTTTCATGGTGGTGATCATTTTTCGTTTGGCATAGATCGTCAGACGAATGGTGTTCGAAACAAGGAAGATCGCTGCGATCAGCAATGTGAGTCCGATAGCAACGCTTGCACCGATGAAGATCTTCACACGGCGGTCCAGTATCTCCAGCAACGCTTTCCGGTAGACAACATCGTCTACACCCTCGACTCTGGTCAAAGCAGCATATACCGCTTTCGCACTGTCGGAATTCTTATACTCCGGGGCCAAATGCAGTTTAAAGGAGGCGGGGAGCGGGTTGAAATCGAGTACGGCGTTGATATCTTCGCCGAATTCTTTCTTAAAGATCTTTGCCGCATCGTCTTTGGAAATGTAAGAAGAATTGACGATTCCCGGGACATCCATCAATGCGGAACGAATAGTAGCAATGTCCGCTGTATCCACTTCGGCAGCGATAAAGACCTCCATTTCCACTTTATCCCGGAACGACTGGATGATGGAATTCGTGTTCCGGTATATAATTGCAAACAATCCCAGCAGCAGCAGCGAGATCGTCATGGTGAAGATTGTGATGATCGAAGAGAGCCGGGCCCGTTTGAAACCGGAAAGACCTTCTTTGAAAGAGTAGAAGAGCGCCATATTATTTTACTACCTTACCGACCTCGTATGATCCGAGAATCTTAATATAAGTTGTCATTTTCTTCAGCTGCCGGATAGCGGAAATACAATCCGGATTTCGTTGATCCGTTTCCACATCGGCAAAGAAGAGGTATTCCCACGGTTTACCGACGAACGGCCTCGATTCGATCCTTAAAAGATTGATATGCTGTTTTGCGAACAGTGAAAGGCAATGCACCAACGATCCGGGAATATGCCGCGTTGCAAAGATTAAAGAAGTTTTCGCATGCCGCAGCGGCTGACCTGGTTCCCGTGACAATACCAGGAATCTGGTGTAGTTCCGGTGATCTGTCTCGATCCCTCTTTTCACGATCTTCAGTTGATAGTGTTTTGCCGCCTGTTCGCTGGCGATGGCTGCACTGGTGTTTAACTGCCGCTCAGCGATCATCTTTGCAGCTCCGGCAGTATCATAATACTGATGCAACGTGACATTTTTCATTGAACGAAGAAACACATCACTTTGACCGAGCGCCTGCGGATGGGAATAAACGTTCCGGATGTTCTTCAGCGGCGTAGAGGGCAATGCCATGAGATTCATCCGTATCCTGAGTTTTACTTCACCAATAATGTGCAGTGGATATTCCTGCAACAAATCGAAATTTTGATGGACACTGCCAAAGAGCGAATTTTCGATCGGCACGATTCCGACAGGGGAGCGTTTCCGTTTTACATCTTCAAAAACATCACGGAAATTCTCCCGCGGCACCGGCTGACAATTGTCGCCGAAATATGCAACGGCCGCCTGTTCACTGAACGCACCGTACTCGCCTTGAAATGAGACTTTCATACTTACCCTACGTTCTGGTGTTATCTAAAAATTCGATTCATCGCGCCATTTTGCGATCTTCCAAACATCGGAAGTCTGCGCACGCTCCAGCGTCCAATTGGCATAACCGTCCACCCGAACTACATCATTCGGACTAAAGGTGACGGTCAGATTGAAATTCCTGATGACCGAAGTTTTCAAACTATCCGGTTCCATTGATGCACTGATGATGGTATTCCAAACCAGGTCCAGCCGCTGCACGTTTTGAAACAATCCTTCCGTTGTGCGGAGGTCGTCGTCCCTTCCCCAAAACACATCAATCGATCTGTCATAATCACGATAAATGAAGATGAAATTCGATGCCAGCAGCTGTCCGTAAATGGTCGAATCGCGGAATGCATACGCCTGCCGGAAATTTTGGAACACTCCCTCTACTTGATGCTGATCTCCAAGGATGGTCGAGCTGCCGGATGGTGAATTATCCAGGTGCGGTGCGAACGGATTATCACATCCGGTCAGCAGCACTATTGCAGAGATCATCACTGCGCGAAGGATCACTTTGCAAATTGCCCTTTCAATTCGCTCCAGCTGGAATCCTTTTTCGTTTCAAAGTCCACCCAGCGGTAGATGCGCCAGATGGTATGTGTTTTTTTATCCGGTGACATATAGATCTCGCTTCGGCCGACGAACTTCTGTGTTTTCAGATCATTACGATTATGGGGTACCGAAAGATCATAATCCAGTGTGTATTGTGCAGAGTCCGGATGAATTTGATTCCAATTCGATGCTGTTATATGGAATGTCATTGGCGATGCACTGCCGACGGCATTGACGATATTGAGGAAATATTTTGATTCCGCAACATTATCCCAGGATGAAAACACTGCTGCATACCGCGATGCGGCAGACTGGTTCGGTTCGAAGAGAAATACCCGGCCATGGGTTGTAGTGTCGGCAAACAAGCTTTCATATCCTTTTATATTCTTATCTTCAAATGCTTTTTGAAAATTGTCGATGACATCTTTTGGCAGATAAGCCGTAGGGAGCGTTTGATTGTCTGTCACCGGATTATCAGGATCGCGTGTATCGAACAGGTTACAAGAAAGTAACAGAGAACAGAGAATTGCGATATGCACTGATCTATAGCGCAACTCGTCCCTCCAGTGCGCGCGTTAACGTAGCTTCGTCCGCGAATTCCAGGTCACTTCCGATCGGGAGACCCCGAGCAATGCGGGTTACTTTGATGGAGAGCGGTTTCAGCAGTTTCGCCAGATAGAGCGTGGTCGTTTCTCCCTCCACATTGGGATTCAAAGCAAGGATTATTTCCTGTACATCGTCGTGCAACCGGGTAAGGAGTTCTTTCACTTTCAAATCTTCCGGTCCGACTCCATCCAGCGGAGAAAGCGCTCCGCCGAGCACGTGATAGAGGCCATTGAACTCATGTGTTTTTTCGACGGCGATAACGTCGTTTGGTTCTTCGACAACGCAAATCACTTTTCGGTTCCTTTTCTGACTGGCGCAGATGGAGCACGGATCGCTTTCGGTGATATTGAAACAGACCGTACAATACCGCACTTTGTCCTTCACGTCAATTAAGATCTTTGAGAATGCAACGACCTCTTCTCTGGGCATTTTCAACACATGCATGGCAAGCCGCTGCGCGGTTTTGCGTCCGATGCTTGGGAGGGAGGCAAATTCCTCAATCAATTGTTCGATTGTTTCAGAAGTGAAGATCATAGGGAAAAGTTCATATTGTCAAATTGCAAAAACACTGTTTATGCCAAAAACCTTCAAGCAAGAAAGGTCAGCCGAACATTTCCTGTTCCACTTCCTGGAAAATGATGTGGCCGATAGTAATATGTCCTTCCTGGATACGCTGTGTGTCGGTTGATGGGACGATGATGGCAAGATCGCACATTCCTTTTGCTGCGCCGCCGTCCTTTCCTAAAAAGCCGATCGTCGAAATTTTCATTTCGCGCGCTTTGGCGAAGGCATTGTTTACGCTGGCGGAATTGCCGCTGGTGGAGATCCCTATGAGCACATCCCCCTCATTACCGAGCGCTTCGACGGAACGGGAAAAGACATTGTCATAACCGATATCATTGGCACCGGCGGTCAAGTTCGACGCATCAGTCGTAAGAGCAATTGCAGGGAGCCCGGGACGCTTGATATTCGGCGACAGCCGGATGACGAATTCCGTGGCCAGGTGCTGTGCATCGGCGGCACTGCCTCCGTTGCCGCAGAGCAGGACTTTTTTCTTATTCTTAAAGGCATGGATAATAATATCGATTGCTTTGGAGATATCGCCATTGCACTGTTCGGCAATCTTCAGTTTTGTTTCGGCGCTGGCCTTCAACGAATCCTGTATAAACGATTGACGATAGACGAGTGTAAGGGGTAAGTGAGCCATAAATTTATTTATCGGATGAAAAATTATTAAAATGAAGAGTGATGCAATAAAAAATCTATCCTGTTACTTGCTATGGATCGCTGCAGCAAATTCTTTTACCAGACTGGCGTTGCTGTTTTTCTCCAACACCGTTCCGGTGACAATGAATTGTGCGCCGGCACGCACTTTTTTGTGCGCCTCCTCCGGAGTCCGTAAACCGCCGCCGACGATGAGCGGGACTGAGCAATAGTTCGAAACTGCAGCAATGATTTCATCTGGGACGGATTGTTCGGCGCCGCTTCCTGCTTCCAGGTAAATCATTTTGAATCCGAGGATCTCTGCGGCAAGAGCATGCGCTACTGCAATATCCGGTTTGTGACGGGGAAGCGGGCGGGTATTGCTCATAAACTCCGCTGATGTGATTTTTCCCGATTCCACCAGCATGTACGCTGTGGAGATTGCCTCGAGCCCGATCTTTTTCACTATTGGTGCCGCCAGAACCTGGCTGCCGATGAGATGTTCCGGATTTCGACCGCTGATCAGCGATAAAAACAGAAGCGCATCTGCTTCCTTTGAGATTTGCATCACCCCGCCGGGGAAGATCACCACTGGGACATTCGTATGTTTTTTAATTGTCCTGATGCACTGCTCGAACGAGTCGTCCACGATCAGGCTGCCGCCGACAAGGAATGCGTCGACTCCGGCGACGGTCGCTTGTTCGACAAATGAGGGAAGTTTCTCCGGTGCGATCTTATCCGGGTCGATCAGGACGAAATATCCTGCTCCTTTGGATTTTGAGGATGCGAGAAATCTTTCGAAAATGGACATCAGTTCAGCATTCCTTTCACGATTTCGGAGAAGTTCTGCAATGTAGCATCCAATTTTGCAACATCCTTGCCGCCGGCAGTCGCTAAATGAGGTTTGCCGCCGCCGCCGCCGTTCAGTTGTTTTGCCACCAGTCCGACGATTTTGCCTGCCTGCAGATGTTTCGATTTGATCAGGTCGTCGCTGACAATGCAGACGAGGGCAACCTTTTCATCAATCACCGAAGCGAGGAGTCCGACACCGCTGCCGATCTTTCCGCGAAGAGCGTCGCCGAGGGATTTCAGCGCTTCCATATCATTGGCGTCGATCTTTGAACTGACTATCTTGAATCCGTTACCGGACGAAGCGGATTGGACAAGTGAATCGATATTTCCACTGGCAGAGAGAACGGCTGCTTTCGCTTTTTCTTTCTCTATCAGTTTCTTTTTATCACTTAATTCCAGGATATATGATTCGAGTGCCCGGAACCGTTCCAGCTGTCCCGCGAATTCTTTTTTCAACTCTTCTGTGACGATGGAATGCGGGATTTCCGGAATGTCCTCAAATTTTCGAAGGACGACATCCAATCCCGCTGCATCCGTATTGTCGAGCGGCGATGCTGTCCCTAACGATGCATGCATCGCTTGAATCTCGTCGACGATATCATATGCATATTCTATCCGTTCACGGAATGTTTTATTTTGTAATTTCAAATATTCCAGTGCGTAGTGATTGGTTAATGCTTCTACGCGACGGACGCCGCTGGCACTGCTTGCCTCTGTGCGAATCTTGAAGAAACCGATTTCATTGGTGTTCTTCACGTGAATGCCGCCGCAGAATTCCTTACTGAATTCTCCGAACTGCACTACATTGACCCGGTCTCCGTACTTATCGCCGAAGAACATCAATGCGCCCATCTTCTTCGCATCGTCGAACGGGATATTCCGGTGATGCTGCAGCGAGATACCCTCTTTTATTTTGTCGTTGACGACAGCTTCGATATCCGAAATTTCCTGTTCGCTCACCTTTGCAAAATGTGCAAAGTCGAACCGTAAATATTCCGGCGCGACAAGCGATCCTGCCTGGTGGACATGTGTACCCAGCGTTTGCCGGAGTGCTGCATGCATCAAATGCGTTGCGGTATGGTTCCGCATGATGGAGTAACGCCGTTTCGCATCGACCTTCGCTTCCGCTTCCTGCCACGAAGCATTTTTCGGCAGGTCGTTGCCGAGAATATGCACATGCACTTTTCCGCTTTTTTGTGTGTCGACCACGGGGAAAGAGATGCCGTCAATGACGATTTCGCCCGTATCCCCCATCTGCCCGCCTGATTCCGCATAGAATGGCGTCGCATTCAGCACCACCAGATTCTTCTCGGAACTCAAAATGGCAGCACGGTTGTCTGTTAATTCATACCCGAGAAATTGGAATTCTTTTTCAAATAATTCAGTAGGATATTGTTTTGCGGTTTCCTTGCTTTGTATTGCAATCCGTTCGCCTTCGGTAAGATCTGAACCGCCGTGTAATTTTGAATCCCGTGAACGTTCGCGCTGTTCGTCCATTAATTGAGCAAATGTTGTTGCGTCGACTGACAGACTGCGTTCCGAACACAACAATTGCGTCAGGTCGAGCGGGAAACCGAAAGTATCATAGAGTTTGAAAGCAGCTTCACCAGGGAACACTTTCGATTGTTTCAGGTCGGCTACCGTCTGCTCGAAGATCTCCAATCCCCGATCCAATGTTTGATTGAAACTCTCTTCTTCGCTTTTGATTACACGTTCAATGTGGGACTGATGTTCCCGGATCTCCGGAAAAACATCACTCATCGTATCCACCAGCGTTTGCACAAGGTTGAACATGAACGGTTCCCGCAGATTCAACTTTCGGCCCCACCGGGAAGCGCGGCGCAGAATGCGTCGCAGAACGTAACCTCGTCCTTCGTTGGAGGGAGTGGCGCCGTCCCCGATGGCAAATGTTAACGCTCGGATATGGTCAGCAATGACCCGCATGGCAACATCGGTGTCCGAATGGCTTGCTTTATATTCCATTCCGGCGGTCTCGGCGATCTTCGCAATGATCGGCGTGAAGACGTCGGAATCATAATTGGAGGGGAATTTTTTAAAGCCGGATTTCATCGACTCCATCACGGCGCAGACGCGTTCGAATCCCATTCCGGTGTCGACATGTTTTGCCGGGAGATCCGTCAGGGAACCGTCCGTATTCCTGTTATACTGGATGAAAACGAGATTCCAGATTTCGATCAGTTCCGGCGAACCGGCGTTGACCATTGCTTCCGGTGCGTCGCCGCGCTGAGTCAGGTCGATGTGAATTTCAGAACAGGGACCGCACGGACCGGTGTCGCCCATTTCCCAAAAATTATCCTTCGCTCCGAACCGCAGGATACGAGAAGGATCGATATGCTGTTCCCAGAGTGACGCTGCTTCGTCGTCCGTTTCATAGACAGTTACCCACAACCGCTCTTTCGGCATCTTCCAAACTTCCGTCAGCAATTCCCACGCCCAGGTGATCGCTTCCTTCTTATAATAGTCGCCGAAGGACCAGTTGCCGAGCATTTCGAACAGTGTATGGTGATAAGTATCGCGGCCGACCTCTTCCAGGTCGTTATGTTTCCCGCTAACACGGATACATTTTTGCGTATCGGCAGCGCGAGTATAATCCCTTTTACCGGTTCCAAGGAAGATTTCCTTGAACTGGTTCATGCCGGCGTTGGTAAATAACAATGTCGGATCGCCGTGGGGAATCACCGGAGCGCTGGGAACAATGGTATGTTGTTTTGATTTAAAAAATTCTAGGAATGATCTTCTGATCTCGCGTGATGTCATAATGCGTTGTTATTTCTCCATTTTCTGTCGTTGGGACTAAACTTCAACCTGGGTCATCAGTTCGATTTCTTCCAGGATGCTGGTTACTTGCAGGCATTTCACCAATTCACCAGTGTAGACGCAGGATTTGCCGGTATGATGGACTTCTAATGTCATCCGTTCCGCAGTCGGTTGATCACAACCGGTTGCCTTGATGATTTGATAGATCACCTCGTCGAACGTATGCACTTCATCATTGAACAAGATCGCCTTTGCCGGGTGCTGCGTCTTGACCTCGTCGATGACCTCTTCTTCGGTCTGTATGATTGGGTTTGCCATATTTCTATTCAAATTTCATTCAAAATACGGAAATTCGGAGAGCGTTGCAAACATTCAATTTCTGGTGGTGCCACACTTTGAGATATGGCCATGGTGAGAGAATCCCGTCCCCAAGGGTGGACTTGCCACAGTGTGAGTTGAACCATTAATCTTCAATACGCGGCGCAAAAAAAAAGCATCGCTAACCCTGTGTGGCTCTATTTTTAAAGTATATTAGCCACATTAAGACAGTGCTCAATTTCTTGCAGTGGTGGCAAACTCTGTGTATATTTAACAAATTTCTACCATTCACAACAATTCTGAGAAAGATCCCTGCAATGACATTCGATATTGAAATGATTAAAAAAGTGTATGCCGGATATGGCGCCAAGATATCCGCTGCGCGGGCACTGGTTGGCAAACCGCTGACGCTCACTGAAAAGATTCTCTATGCGCATTATTACCAGACTGCTGTTAAAGCGGGCGAGCGGGGGAAAAGCTATGTAGACTTTGCACCGGATCGTGTGGCGATGCAAGATGCGACCGCACAAATGGCGCTGCTCCAATTCATGTCTGCCGGAAGGAAAACCGCTGCGGTGCCCTCCACTGTTCATTGTGATCACCTGATCCAGGCGGAAGTCGGCTCTGCAAGCGATCTGCTCCGAGCGAATACGGACAATAAAGAAGTCTATAGTTTCCTTGCCAGCGTTTCTAATAAATATGGTATCGGATTCTGGAAACCGGGAGCCGGTATTATCCATCAAGTGGTGCTGGAAAATTATGCATTTCCCGGCGGAATGATGATCGGCACAGATTCGCACACGCCGAATGCCGGCGGACTCGGCATGATTGCCATCGGTGTCGGCGGCGCGGATGCAGTGGATGTGATGGCTGGAATGGCATGGGAATTAAAATTCCCCAAAGTGATTGGCGTGCACTTGAAAGGAAAGCTGAACGGATGGACCTCTGCGAAAGATGTCATCCTGAAAGTTGCCGGAATTCTTACCGTAAAAGGGGGCACTGGAGCAATCGTAGAATATTTCGGCGAAGGGACTAAATCTATTTCCGCGACCGGAAAAGGAACAATCTGTAATATGGGAGCCGAGATCGGTGCGACCACATCAGTTTTTCCATACGATTCACGAATGGCGGATTATCTCCGTTCCACAAAACGAGAGGATGTTGCACGACTGGCGGAAGGGATCGCAGAGCATCTCCGACCGGATGCCGAAGTGTTGGCAAATCCCGGTCAATTTTATGACCGTGTGATTGAGATTAATTTGGACGAACTAGAACCGCACATCAATGGTCCTTTCACTCCCGATCTTGCGTGGCCCATCTCGCAGTTTGCCAAAGCAGTAAAAGAAAAAGGATACCCGGAAGAATTGAAAGTTGCGCTTATCGGCAGCTGCACCAATTCTTCCTATGAAGATATCGAGCGTTCAACTTCGGTTGCACGACAGGCACTGGCAAAAGGATTTAAGGCGAAATCAGAACTGATTATCACTCCCGGCAGTGAACAGATTCGTGCTACAATCGAGCGCGATGGTCAATTGAAAACATTAACAGAAGCCGGAGCAGTGGTCATGGCGAATGCCTGCGGACCGTGCATCGGACAATGGAAACGGCACGACGTGGCGATGGGCGAGAAGAACTCCATCATCACATCATTCAACAGGAATTTCACAGCACGCAATGATGCGAATCCGGCAACCCACGCGTTCGTCGCAAGTCCGGAGATTGTCACGGCGTTTGCGTTCGCCGGCCGTTTGACGTTCAATCCGCTGACTGATTTGATTGAGAATGCAAAGGGAGAAAAAATCAAACTGGATGCCCCCCGAGGGGATGAACTTCCTAAGAACGGATTCAAGGCGGATGAAGCAGGTTTTGTCGGTCCGGCAAAGGACGGCTCCAAAGTAAAAGTTGCGGTGAATGGAAAGAGCGATCGGTTGCAACTTCTGGCTCCGTTTAAAAAATGGGAAGGGAAAGATCTCACTGATCTCCGGATTCTAATGAAAGTGAAAGGGAAATGCACCACCGACCATATTTCACCGGCAGGGAAATGGCTGAAGTACCGCGGACATCTCGACAACATTTCCAATAATATGTTCACCGGTGCGGTGAATGCATACAGCGGTGAAGCAGGCAAGGGGAAGAATTTGTTCACCGGAGAGGTGAAAGATTATTCTGCCATTGCCCGCGAGTATAAGAAGAAAGGTATCGGGTGGATCGCGATTGGGGATGAGAACTACGGCGAAGGTTCATCCCGTGAACATGCGGCAATGGAGCCGCGATTCCTCGGCGGCCGGGCAATTATCGTGAAAAGTTTCGCCCGCATCCATGAAACAAATCTGAAAAAACAAGGGATGTTGGCATTAACTTTCAAGAATGCGGCTGATTATGATCTGATCCGTGAAGATGATGTCGCATCGATCCGCGGATTGGATACTTTCGCTCCGGGTGTGCCGCTACAACTGGAATTGCAGCATAGTGACAATACCTTCGACTCCATTGAACTGAATCACACATTCAACGAAGGGCAGATCGCCTGGTTTAAGGCAGGCAGCGCTTTGAATCTAATAGCCGAGCAGATGAAAAGATCATCCGGGAAAAAAAGGCCGTCCAAAAAATCGCCGAAGAGAAAAACAGCAAAGAAACCAGCGAAGAAAGGGGCGGTAAAGAAAAGCAAAAAACCGGCCGCGAAAAAGAAGACGGCCGCAAAGAAGAAGTCAGTGAAGAAACCGGTACAACGGAAGAAATAGCCGGGAACGAATCCCGCTGTTCTTGACGTTATTGTAGTGTTAACAATTTTATTCAAACAAAAAGGAAGCGTATGCCATTCGATCCAGTAATGATTCAACCGTTCCGCGATGAACTGTTGGATTTGGGAATCAAAGAACTCTACTCCGCTCAAGAAGTAGACGAAACAATCAGTAATAACAAGGGAACTCTTCTTGTCGTGATCAATTCCGTCTGCGGTTGTGCGGCGGGGAAAGCCCGGCCGGCGATCCGGAAAGCGCTGCAGAATGCTTCTTTACCGGATAACAAAGTAAGTGTTTTTGCAGGACAGGAACTTGAGGCGACTTCACGCCTTCGTGAACGATGGCTGCAGGGGATTCCCCCGTCGTCTCCGTCTATTGCTTTGTATAAGGATAGTGAACTTGTACATTTCATCCCGCGATTTAAGATTGAAGGACGCATTGCGGATGAGATTGCATCAGATCTGATTGCGGCATTCGATGAATTCTGCGGTAAGAACGTTACTGCATAAAAGCGAAACACATAGAAACATAGAACACATAGAGAAAGATTATTGGTCCTCTATGTGTTTTGTATTTTAAATATGGTTGAATTGCTTCAATAAAGATCATCCCTTATGAAAATACCACGTGTAAAGATATGCTGTATTACTACTATCGATGAAGCGGCGCTGGCTGTTCGCTATGGCGCATCGGCGCTGGGACTCGTTTCTGCGATGCCGAGCGGTCCCGGACCGATTTCCGAAGAAAGGATCGCCGAAATCATCGCAACAGTCCCAAAAAATATTTCTACGTTTTTATTGACCAGCAAACAGGAAGCAAAATCCATCATTGCGCAGCAGCGAAAAACGCAGGCAAATACGCTTCAATTAGTGGATTCAGTTTCATTGGATGTGTATCGTGTATTGCGCAATGAACTTCCCGGAATTGCCATCGTTCAAGTGATCCATGTGATCGGTGAATCTTCCAGAGAAGAAGCGAAAGCGATTGCGCCGTTTGTTGACATGATCCTGCTGGATTCCGGGAATCCAAATCTTGCAGTGAAAGAACTCGGCGGGACAGGACGACGGCATGACTGGGGAGTGAGTCAAAAGATTATCGACGCAGTTTCTGTCCCCGTATTTCTTGCCGGCGGGCTCAATGCCGGTAATGTGAGGGAAGCGATTGAGCGAGTAGCACCGTATGGAATTGACCTTTGCAGCGGAGTGAGAACAAACGGAAAGCTTGACGAAGAAAAATTGCGAGATTTCTTTCTGCACGTGAACGGCTAATTCCTTTCGATCCTGCAAATATAGCATCCCGCTTCGGCATTTCGAACATGGAGATATTCGATGCGGGAATTGGCAGAGAAGATATACGGTATCAGTTCATCGACATCGTTATTCCCAACCAGTTGCGTGTGAACCATTCTCTGTTCCTGTGAGTATCCGATTAATGTCAGCGGAAAATTGACCGGATCGTTCTTGATCTCCGGCGGAAATCGATGAATGTCGCTGTATGCCTTCACTTCCTTCTTATGTATAAAAACCGGACCCGGTTGATCGAATGCATTGTTGACTGTAAACGGACTATGACGAAATAACAAGCGAATATCCCTTCCCGGTTCGAACGGTGTTAAAGTGACTCTGCATGGTCCATATCCCGTTGCCAGATGTTCGACAACATCAATATCGAATTGGTCTTTTCTTGTCCGTCTGATTTGCTCTGCAAATTCTTCGGACAATGGTACAATTCGGAAGGATAACATAGTATTACCTTTTGCATTAGTGTTTTAGAGTTTGAATTGACAGTTCTCGGAAAACTTATCGTTCTGTTTGCGTGTGTGCCGTCTCCCATCCGAGCATGGCAATCTTTCTAGTCTCTCCCCAATGATACTTACCGAATCCGCCTGAGGATCGGATGACACGGTGGCAAGGGATAAGAAATGCAACGGGATTGTCGCCGATGGCTGTGCCGACTGCTCGAGAAGCTTTGGAATGGCGAAGTGCTTTTGCAACGGATCCGTATGTTGAACATTGTCCCATCGGTATCTTCAACAACGTTTCCCATACTTTCAATTGGAACTCCGTCCCCTTTAAATGCAGTTTAATTTTCTCCAGTTTTTTCCAGTCTTGCGTGAAGATGAATAATGCGTTTTGCTGGATCATGTCCAGCCGATGAACAAAGTGCGCGGCTGAAAATTGCTGCCGTAATTCACGCAATGATCCGGCATCGTTTTCTGAAAAAGCGAGATGACAGATTCCCTTCGGAGTGGAGGCGACGATGACATTTCCGAACGGTGTTTCTGCAAAACTATAATTCAATGTGAGATTCTCGCCGCCTCGTTTGTATTCGGCCGGCGTCATTCCTTCGATGGTGACGAACATGTCATGCAGCCGGCCCGTTCCGGAGAGTCCTGTTTCCATAGCCGTATCGAGAAGTGTAGCCTGCTGTTCTTTCAGAAGACTTTTTGCATGCTCGATAGTGATATACTGAAGGAATTTTTTCGGACTTGTCCCTGCCCATTCTGAGAACAGACGCTGAAAATGGTAAGGGCTTAAATGCACTTTCTCGGCAATCTCTTCTAACTGCGGCTGGCGATTGTATTGCGTACGGATGTATTCTATTGCATTCGCGATTCGACGGTAGTTCAAGGAATCCTGCGTATTCATTTGTCCCATAGTATTGTTCCTAATCAATGACACAATCAATGTAAAAATGAATGCGCATTTCCGCCACCCGATTCTTGCTCACTTTCATCATCCGAAGAGGTGATGACCGGGCAGCGCATTTTGCAGTGTACGCTATAGCAAGAAAGTAATTTTCCTTATATCAAAAACGATCAGTTGTTTTACCATGATCGTTATTTCGAAGTTATCCGGATCAGTTATGGTCATCGGTCTTTACACTGGCATGCCGAAATTTTCTGATCATATCAACAA
The DNA here is from genome assembly GCA_041665525.1 of Bacteroidota bacterium. Taxonomy (GTDB): domain Bacteria; phylum Bacteroidota; class Ignavibacteria; order UBA10030; family UBA8401; genus UBA8401. Next base: position 76,064 of record JBAYIS010000011.1, read on the forward strand.
TCGCAAGAATAATCCCTATTCCCATTAAACTATAGCCGATGAATCTGTCATCACCAGTGAACAGTCCAGCCAGCACAAAACCAAACGCCAGCCCGGCCAATGGTGTGAATCTATTTCGGCCTTTATGTTTATTGATAACGAACGTCAGAAGAGCAATGATGATCAACACTGCAAGAAGGATTGGGATGAAGATAATGGAGATATCCATAAGAACTCCGATAATGGTTTTTCAACATGGTGCCACAAATAAGGGAACAACCTATACTTAACAGAGATAAGAAGAGCAATGGTGAAAAATACCGGAAGGACAATTTCTCGAACTCCAAGCTTCTTTTTCAAGGATTTCAGACCTACGGGATCTGATTCCATGGAGAATTTGCTTTGTTCCTTTTTCACAATTGCTATCAACGTGCAAAGTCAAGAGCCGTGCAATAGTAGAGACTTCTGAAAAATCCCAAAACGATGTCATTCCCCCAACGGGGTCACTTCGTTACGAGGAGCGGAGCGACGAGTCCCAAAGGGATCCTCCAAAGGAGTCCTTCGGACCTTTGGGAGAATCTCGTTTTTCTGCAGAAATTAAAACCTGAGATTTCTCGTCCCGCTCTTGATTATAATTTATGGCGGGACTCGAAATGACCATGAATAATTAATATTTCAGAGGTCTCTAGTAGTAAAACATCGTAACGGCGATTACCGTATCGGAGAGCCGGAGGTTGGAAAGGGGGAAGGGCAATGCTGTGGTTGGCATTGAAGATTCCGGATTCCAATTCGCGGCTCGCGCCGGCAAACAGGAACTACTGATGCAAACGTACGGGGAAAAGAAAGTTGAAGCAAGATAAATACACGAGCAGAAAATGACAAAAAGGACGAGCGTCAACCCGTCCTTTTGGCGTGCATTTATATCGAATGCTATTGCGGCAGGCTTTTGCCAAGAACCATAATGGAGATTCCAAGCGCCATGACATCCTTCAAGATGAAGAATTCCGTGATGAGTATTCCGTCTACAACTGAAAAAACACCCGGTGTTGTGAAAATAAAGCTCAGGGTGACAAGAAATGTTGCCGCGGAGAATGCTCCTCCGAGAATCCCAGCTTTCGGCCAGAAGAAATGCAGCAACAAACAAAGCGCTGTGATCAATTCTAGAGTTCCAAAAAGATTGGAGACAGCCTGCAGGCTGAGGAATGAATATAACCAACTCACCAGAAAACTGTTTTGTACGAGCGGTTCGATTCCTTTTGCTTCCGTCGGTGTGAATTTGAAAGCGCCAATCCAAATTAAAGTTATTGCGACGCCGAGAACGCTTATCGTGTAACCGATCGATTGAAGATTGAGTTTTTTAGTCATTGCAGAGATCCTGTCTAGATAGAATACGAATGCAGCAATTCCCAAACGGTGGGCATTGCCGCATCGTATTCAGGACATTGATGTCTGCAATATACTATTTTTTACGTTTTCCGCCATTCCCGTCCCCCATCGATAAGAACGGTTTCAGCAATTCAATGGGAAGAGGGAAGATGGTTGTAGAATTGTTCTCGGATGCAATCTCCGTGAGTGTTTGCAGATACCGAAGTTGCAACGCTATCGGATTGCGTTCAATGACTGCGGCCGCTTCACCTAATTTTTTACTTGCTTGCAGTTCGCCTTCGGCATGGACAACTTTCGCCCGGCGTTCCCGCTCTGCTTCAGCTTGTTTTGCCATGGCGCGCTGCATTTCCGGAGGCAGGTCGATCTGTTTTACTTCAACGTTCGCAATCTTGATCCCCCAGGGTTCAGTGTGATTGTCGATGATGATCTGAAGTTCGTGGTTAATCTTGTCCCGCTGTGCCAACAGATCGTCCAATTCAAACTGTCCCAGAATGCTCCGCAATGTTGTTTGTGCCAGCTGCGAAGTGGCGTAAATATAATTTTCCACACTGACGATGGCTTTGTCCGGTTGCACAACGCGAAAATAAACGACAGCATTTACTTTGATGGATACGTTGTCCTTCGTGATCACATCCTGTGGCGGGACGTCGAGCACTACGGTACGCAGACTGACCTTCACCATCCGATCGATACCGGGGATGAGAATAATGAGTCCCGGTCCTTTCACAGCCAGAAGCCGGCCGAGGCGAAAGATCACTCCGCGTTCATATTCGGAGAGGACTTTGATGAGATTGAAGAGGATGACCGCCGCAAAGGCGACCATTAAGAATAAACCGATCATTCCGTCCATAGTAGTTCTCCTATTTTTATTTTTGTCGATGACCGACACCTTCAAGGTGACGGTCATCTTGAAATATTGGATCTTCGTTTTTGAAGTTTATAGCTTTTTTACTTTCAATGATAATCCGCGGATTTCCGTGACGGCCACTTTTGTGTCTTTATTGATTGTTCCTTCGATGCTTTCTGCATTCCAGAGTTCACCTTGTATTCTTACCTGACCGGTGGGATTCAACGCGCTGAAAGTAATTCCTTCTGCGCCGATCATCCCTTGTTCGCCGGTATCCACCTTACGTTTTTGTGCCCGTAAACCGGCACCAATGACAAAGAAGAAAAACAGCGCCGTCATGATCACCAGCGGGATAATCACGCCAAGAGAGACTTTCACGATTTCCAATGGTTCATCCGTTTGGTACAGCATAATCGAGCCGAAAAACAACGCGATGACACCACCGATGGAAAGTAGGCCGTAACTGGCGATCTTAATTTCAAGGATGAACAGTACGATACCGACGATGATGAGTGCCAACCCAGCATAATTGATCGGCAGTGTCTGCATTGAATAGAGAGCGAGGATGATTGCAATAGCACCAGCAACGCCAGGGAATACGGATCCGGGATTGTACAATTCAAAGAAGAGTCCATAGATTCCAATAAGAAACAAAATATACGAGATGTTCGGATCGCTGAGAAGGTTGAGGATCTCATATTGCCAGTTCATTGCATGCTCTTCAATAATACTATCCTTCGTTACTAACACGATTGTATCTTTTTCGATAATGACGGACCGTCCGTTCAGTGAATCCAACAGAGCAATTCGATTGGATGCAATAAAGTCAATGACATTTTCTTTTAGCGCTTCGGTTTCAGTGATCGAGACGCTGTTTCGCACCGCATCTTCCGCCCACTCAATATTGCGATTCCGTTTTTCGGAAATCGTGCGGATAAACGCTGCGGCATCGTTCGTCACCTTGCCGGACATGACGGAATCCATTTCTCCCTGTGTGGTCACAGGATGAGCGGCGCCGATGTTGGTTCCAGGAGCCATGACGGCAATGTGTGCAGCCATTGTGATGAAAACGCCTGCAGAAGCAGCGCGCGATCCTTTTGGTGATACGAAGACAATGACGGGAATCGGTGAATTCAGAAATTCCGAAACGATATCGCGTGTCGATTGAAGGAGTCCACCCGGCGTATTCATTTCAATGATCACGGCCTGAGCATTTCGAGCATGTGCATGTTCTATGCCGTGTTTCAGGTAATCGTATGTCGTCGGGTTTATACTGCCATTGATCGTCAGGATATGGATCGGTTGTTCGGCAGCAAGGAGTCCAAACAGCAGGAAAGTGAGGATAAGGGTATTTTTCATGGCTGTTCTTTTCAGTTATTGCATTAAGGTAGAAAAAGAAGGGGGGTAAAACAAGAAGAGATACTGCTTGGTAGTCTCTCAAGTCGAACCATGGAGCCTATCCCCATCACTTCGTGACGGGAGGCGCGCGGTGCAAATAGAAGTATCGCTTGTTCAGGACGATGTTACATGTTAATGTATAATAGCCTATCTAAAACACTACCTTCTGCTTCGTTTTTGATTCAAATTTTGATATTTTCATGTTCCGGTAAAATTCAGTCCACGGTATCCGCCATCAAATGGATACCGGAAACCATAATGTATTTATAATAGAGGCAAAGTGTCATTTTTTAAGAACATTACTATTGATATTACTCCACTGCGGAGGAATCGCGATTTTCGTTTATTGTATATTGGTCAGTTCATTTCGTTTCTTGGATCATCAATAACTGCAGTTGCATTGTCTTACCAGATTTATACTTTGACAAAATCGACGGCGTTTGTTGGGATACTGGGATTGTTTCAGCTGCTGCCGCTGTCCATCAGCGGATTCATCGGTGGATCGTTCGCTGATCGATTTGATCGGAAAAAGATCATCATAATTTCCGAGATATTGCTCACCGTAACGAGTCTTTCACTGGTTGTGACTGCAATGATGGATTCTGTTTCTGTTTGGATCCTCTTTGGGATAGCCGCAATTGCAGCATTCGTCGGAGGATTCCATCGTCCCGCTCTCGATGCATTGACCCCCCGCGTGATTGAACATGATGAGATACCTGCTGCCAGTGCATTAAGCGGATTTCGGGGAACGACGGCAATGATCATTGGACCGTCCATAGCCGGAATGATCCTTGCTTCGTTTGGATTGATGTTCACTTATCTATTAGATGCCGTATCATTTGCAGTATCCATTTCCATGGTAGTATTGATCAAACGGAATTTCCAGCTGGACCGTACAGAGGATGAAGTGAATGAATTTTCCATGAGCCATCTTGCAGAAGGGCTGCGATATGCATGGAGTAGAAAAGAATTGTTAGGAACATATTTTGTGGACATCATGTCCATGACCTCGACCTATCCATATCCGTTATTTCCAGCTATTGCATCATCGTTTGGATCGGTGAAAGTGCTAGGCTCTCTTCACGCTTCCGTGGCAGTCGGTGCATTCATTGCAACGATTACCAGCGGATGGGTAAAGAGGATCTCTCGACATGGGAAAGCAATAACCATTGCGGCGATCGGATGGTGCATTGGGATCATTGCGGCAGGATATGCAGGTAATCTCTGGCTGATGCTCTTTTTCCTTGGGTGTGCCGGCTTTGCCGATATGATCAGCGGTATATTCCGTTCGATCATCTGGAATCAAACCATACCGGATTCGATCCGCGGGAGGATGGTCGGAATCGAAATGATCAGTTATATGAGCGGTCCGCTCCTCGGAGGGACGCTGATAGGATTTTTTGCCGCGGCAACGGATACGCAGACGGCGATGTCTATTGGCGGCAGTATTGGCGTTGCCGGAATCCTCGTTCTGGTGATGTGGTTGAGACTATTCTGGAAATACACACCGGGCATCGAACGGTAATTGACCGGAAAAAAATCTACATTACCGCATAACCATGTCCACAGTATGAGGCGAACAATGTTTTGCAAATCGTTTCTCCCAGTTATTTTTGCCGGAATGTTCCTGATATTCAATTCCTGCGCGACAACGACCTACCATGATGTGTATCCTTTGCTGGCAGATGGAAAATACGATTCAGAATTTCCGTACCGCGGATGTTCTGAGCAGCTTGAACAGATCGCGGAGACGGTTCGCATGATCAACTGTCTTGTCTTCTATAAAAGTCAGATCTTTTCGAAAGAACAGAAAGTTCGCTTATCCGACTTCCACGATCCGAATATGACAAGCAAGGTGGCAAAAGAGGTTTATTTGAATAGAACTTCTGCAGGGAGCTGCACAGTAATCTATTTTCAGGATAGAAAAATCGCCGTGATGACGAGTCAGCATATCGTCGATTTCCCCGACACGATTATCACATACTATGCAGATGAGAATACGCAGCCGACCGAGTTCATTCAAAGTATTGCTGTGAAGGAACGTCAAAAAAATTATATTGCAACTATCCAAGGGGCGGGAAATCTCGAGATCTTAGCATCGGACAAAGCCAATGATCTGGCAATTCTGGGACAGAAGATTGATGGCCCTTCAGCAACCAAAATTCCTGTATTTAGTTATCCGATCGGAAAAGCACGAGAATTGGAATGGGGAGCGTTTGTTTATCTGTTTGGTTATCCGGAAGGATACAGGATCATTACCAAAGGAATCGTCAGTAATCCTAATCGAGACAAGAATGGTACCTTCCTGACTGACGGTGTTTTTAATAAAGGTTTCAGCGGAGGGATTGTCCTGGCGATCCGGGATGGCATTCCAAATTTTGAATTGGTCGGGATGGTAAAAATGGTTCCGGGATATCAGGAGTATTACCTGGCTCCCGGAAAAGAAGGTGTGCCGGCAAATTATGATCTGCAAACCGCCTACACAGGAATATCCTACGTCGACAGCAGGACGGAGATTATTTATGGAGTTTCACCGACAATTCCGATCGAGTTGATAGTGCGCTTTTTTGAAGAGAACGAAAAACAGTTGATCAAAAAAGGATATTTTTTATCCTCTTTCTATAGGTCGCAGTTTCCGTAGAGTGTGCAGTTATTGCCGCGGCAAAAATATTGAGCGGAAACTTTTTTTGTGAGTATTTTCCAAACCAAATTACCTCATGAGCCAATAGTATTGCACTGTAATTCTTCCGTCTATTTTTTACTTTCCTGTGAGTTATGCTATTTGCTTCGAAAGGCCATGAGACTTCTCTCGATTGAAAAAGATTTTCTTTCACCATTCCCGAGAGATTTATCAGAGAGAATATGTTCATATCAAAATAAAGTTTCCTGGTGAGTGCTGTATCTGATTATTGATCGAAGAGGATGAATTCTTTGCAGCGATGACCGATCGCTGGAACGGTCCAAAGGTGTAAATCTCATCGCTTCTTCTTATCTTCATCCAATGTCCTTGCTGCCGATCGATACTAAACTTCAATTCCCGCATCTCTTTGTGATTCCCGCTTCAGCCGGTTCGGGGAAGACGTACACACTATCCTATCGCTATGTGCAATTCCTGCTTTCTGATGTGATCCCTTCTGCTGGAATCAGAAATATCCTTGCCATCACTTTCACGAAACTAGCGGCAAAAGAGATGAAGGAACGGATCATCTCCATCCTGAAGAATGCAGCGCTGAGTGACACAAAAACTCTTCACGCATTAAATGCATTAGTCGCTTTACCGGAAGAAGAACTGAAAATCCGGGCGGAAGAATTGGTGCAACAGATTCTGCATCACTATTCTGATTTTAATGTGAGGACGATCGACAGTTTTTTGACGACAGTCTTTAAAGCATCATCCATGGAACTGGGAATACAACCGAATGTGGAGTTGGCGTTCGATCATGACGCGGTAATTCTGCAGGCATTTCGACAGTATTCACAGAACTTGCGCGAAGGGAGCACCGAAGCAAAATTCATCGACGATTTGATCGCATTGATCGAAAGCAACGATACCGGATACGGCGGATATCTCTGGAACCCGTTCACGAAAATTGTGCGTGAAGTACGGAACCTGCAAAAGGAATTCGGTCGCTATTCTCACGATCCGGCACAGAATGACGAACGTCCATTGCTGAACAATCTGCATTCCAGTATTGTGAAGAAAGCAGTGTCGATTCAGAAACTCCTGACAGTTTCTACGCTGCCGGTGAATAGTAATTTTCAGAAAGAGATCGATCGGTTGGCCGGAGGGGATGTTTTCGCTATTGCATCCAAAGGAAAGACGAAGAAATATTTCAACAAATTCAGCGATGATGCCGGTGCAGAGAAAGAGGTAAAAAAACTGTTCTCTGTTATTAAACCGATGGAACGAGAACTGGAAGAATTTCTCAAACTATACTCCCGCACCTACTATCAACCGTTTGTGAAAGCGGTGAAATTGATCGGACAGTCGATGGATGATGTGAAATTGCTCGAAGGGATCGTCGTAATGGACGATGTGAACCGCACGCTGGCGAAATATCTGTCGGACAATGTTGTGCCGGAAGTTTATATGAAACTGGGCGAACGGATTGCGCATTTCATGATCGACGAATTTCAGGACACGAGTCCCATCCAATGGAAGAATCTCACTCCGCTGATCGAGGAAGCATTGTCGAAAAACGGCAGTTTATTCGCCGTTGGCGATACCAAACAGTCCATTTATGGATTCCGGGGAGCGGATTGGCGAATATTCCGCAATCTGAGCGAAGCAAAGTATTTTCCTTCTGCTCCGGCGCACGTTCTTCCACTCACGACCAATTATCGCAGCGCTCAAGCGCTGGTGGATTTCGTTAAAGATGTCTTTTCTGTGAACGTATCCACCGCCGAATATGAAGCCTATGCCGCCGCCAGCGGCCTTTACAATTTTGCCCAGGAAGTTCCCGATGCAGAAAAAAATAAAGGGTATGTGGAGGTAAAGCTGATCACAAAAGGGGAGGATGATTCCTTTGCAAAGACGCAACGAGAATACATACTCACGACGATCCGGGATTGTGTCTCCAGGGGATATTCGTACGGTAACATTGCCATTCTGACACCTGCAAATGCCGATGTGGTGGAAATCAGTTCATGGCTGAACAGCGACGGTATTCCATTCCTCTCTCTTAGCACACTCGACATCCGAAAACGGAAGATCATCGGCGAGATTATCGCGCTGCTCCGTTTCCTCGACTCGCCGATCGATGACCTTTCCTTCTTCACGTTTTTTTCCGGGACGATCATGCGACACACAGAACCCGTGATGACACCGGAAGCAGTTCACGCGTTTGCCGTGGATTGCAGAAAACAACGGACGGCAAGCGCCTACCGTTTGTTTCGCGAACGTTTTCCGGATATTTGGGAAAAATATTTCGAACGGTTGTTTGCGTTGGTCGGCTATATGCCCCTGTATGATATCGTCTCGGAAGTGTATAAGTCTTTTTCCCTTTTCGATCGATGCCGTCAAGAAGAGAGCGCTCTTGTTAAACTGCTGGAATGTGTAAAACAGTTTGAACAGAGCGGTAATAACAGTTTGAAGGATTTTCTTACCTTCAGTGCGGAAGATGGGGCTGATCCGTGGAGCATCGATATACCGAGCAGTGTCCACGCCGTACGGGTGATGACCGTTCATAAAGCAAAAGGTCTCGGTTTTCCGGTGGTGATCGTTTCTCTCACTGAAAAGCGTCCCCGATCGAGTTCAATGATCACCGTGGAAGACGAACAAGGCGTGTCCGTTCTTCGCATTGGCAGCAAATTTGGCGAACGGAGTGAAGTGTTGGGAAATATCTACCATGAAAAAGAAGACGAGCAGGTGATTGACGAATTGAACAAGATTTATGTTTCCCTGACTCGCGCCCGGAAAGAAATGTATGTTTCCGTTGTATATAAGAAAACGGAAAATCTCCCTGCGGCGATCCTTCCGGAAAAGGCGTACGGTTCGAAATACAGAACGGCAGAAAAAGACATGCCTGTAGGAAAATTGCCGTTGATCGATTCAAAATATTGGACCGTTCCTGTATCGTTTCCGGCTGCGGCATATCAAAAATTCGGGTTGGCGGAAACGCATCGCGGCGATATGATCCACTCTATCCTTTCGAATATTGAATATGTATCAGAAAACGACGAAAAAACAGTGCGCGAAGCAATGAATGTACTAACCGGTCCATCCGGACTCGAAGAAGAACATGAGGTTCGGAATCTGAGACAATTCTTTTCACATCCCGATGTGCGACAGTATTTTACTGAACAACCGGGAAGACTGATTCTGCGCGAACAAGATATTGCGGCGTCGAACGGACGGTTATTCCGGATGGATCGTGTTATTGTTGATTCAGAAAACGTTACCGTCGTTGATTTCAAGACGGGCAACGATGAGCACCATGATGAATATCAGCTGCAAGTCCGCAATTATATGGCGTTGCTGAAGGATATCTATCCATCGAAGAATGTGCGGGGAGCATTACTCTATATTGACCTGAAGAAAGGAGTGCCGGTCCTGTGAGTACTGTCCGGCTCCTTTCTCCCAAACTGAACCTTGTTGATGAGGTCATACGGTCAATGCATTCCGGTATGAGGGGAGAGGACTATCCGAAAGACTTTTCGCGATCCATTATCGTCTTTCCCGGAAAACGTCCTGCCCATGTCCTTCGGAAAAAGCTCGCGGGCCAGATCGGATCGTCATTTATACCTCCGCGGATCGAATCGATCGATCTATTTATTGAGTTTCTGAGCAAAGAGCTGATGGGAAACCAGGGAGTGGCGATAGAAGAATTCGATGCCGTAGCGATCCTGTTCGAACTTCACAAAGGGATGCAGGAAAATGACAAGATCGGCAGGGAACACTTCTCGACATTGGAAACATTCTATCCGGTCGGGGTAAAGATCTATGCCGAATTGGAAGAATTGATGATCGATGCCGTTCCTTCCAAACGACTGCAGGAAGTTGTTGCGAGCGTTACTCTTGCTTCAACGCATGCATTATCGTTACTCTATGAACCGTTCTATGCAGAATTGAAGAAGCGCGGATTCATTACACGCGCACAAAAGTACCGGAATGCAGCAGAACGAATCGGCACGATCGACCTTTCGGCATATGACACGGTGATCCTAGCTGGTTTCTATGCTTTCACGCAGACGGAAGAATCGATCATCCGCCATTTGTTATCATTGGACAATGTTGCCATGCTGTTCCAGGACGGTGAAGGCATCCGGACGACACTCAATCGATTGCAGGTTCATCCAACAGCAGAGGGGGAAGAAAGCAATCCTCACCAACGCTTTTACGAATCACCCGATGCACACGGCCAGCTCTTTGCATTGAACCGCGTGTTGTCGGAACGCTATCCTGAACCGATGATGGACAGCGACCGGGCGGCAATCATATTACCCTCAGCGGAAAATCTCTTTCCGCTCTATCATCAAACATTGTCCATCTATGAACAAAGCACCTATAATCTCGCGCTGGGATATCCGCTGACGCGGACGCCGGTGTATGGATTTTTGATGTCGTTGCTTGACGTGATCGTTACCTCCCGGAACAAAGAAGTGTACATTCCGAAATACATACAGTTTCTGCTGCATCCCTATACGAAAAATATTCTCTATAAAACCCGAACGGATGTAACTCGCATGCTGGTTCATGGTATCGAAGAGGATTGTTTGAAACATAGTGCGCGTGTATTCCGGTCCCTGGAAGCATTTGAAGAAGATCCGGCATCTATTGAATCGATCGTCAAGCGCCTTGAAGCGGAGGATATCCCCGTCTCGGCGGAAGAACTGCGCGGACATCTACGAATGATCCATGCAGCAGCGCTTCGACCTTTCTTGATAACGAAAACGGTCGGCGAATTTGCATCGGCATGCATCGGCGTACTACAGTTCATTAATGAGCACAGCACGGCACACCGCCATCCCTATTTCCGGCCATTCGTGGAGACGCTGTTGGAGCATCTGGTGTCGCTTCGGGAATCCCTGCTCGCCGGACATTCGTTCAAAAAAGCGGAGCACTATCTGCTGTTTCTTCGTCATTTTGCCGAATCTGCTGAAGTTCCGTTTACGGGAACACCGTTGCAAGGATTGCAGGTACTCGGATTTCTGGAAACGAGAGGACTGAAATTTTCCGATGTATACATGATCGATATGAATGATGATGTCCTCCCCGGAAAAGTGCAGCAGGATGTTTTGCTGCCGCTGACGATCCGTGAACAACTGGGACTTTCCACGTACCGGGACCAGGAACGGATCAAAGCGTATCTGTTCGATGTGCTGCGTCGCGGTGCTGAGACTATCCACCTCTTCTCCATCAACAATAATGAAAAGGAACGAAGCCGGTTCATTGCTCAATTGCAATGGAAGGAGCAGTTGAAACACAAGAGTGTGGAACAGTTTAATACTCTCACTCAGGAATACACCATCGATCTCGGAACGCAGTCACCGGTTTCCGTAATAAAAACTCCGGCATTGTCGGAAATTGTGAACCAGCTGCAGTTCTCTTCCACAGCATTGGACACATATCTCACCTGCGGTCTGAGATTCTATTATAAGTATCTTCTCCGGCTGCAGGAAAAAGGAGAGCTGTCGGGCGATGTGGAACAGTCCGATGTCGGGAAGATCGTTCATTCCATTTTCAATGAATATTTTGCACCGACGAAAGATCGGCCGCTTGTCCCGGAGGATCTTTCGCTCGATCGGTTGAGAAGTGTTGTGAACGACAATTTCCGTTCATCCTACGGCAGTACTCAATTCGGAGAACAGTTCTTTACTAAACGGCAGGTGGAAAGACACCTGGCAAAATTTATCGAACACTATCAATTACCGCTGCTGGACAGATCGACTGTAACGATCGAAGCATTGGAGCAGAAATTTGAAACGGAGATCAACGGTGTAAAATTCACCGGGAATGCGGACAGGATTGAGACGAGGGATGACCAAGTATTTATCATCGATTATAAGACGGGACAAAGCGAGTCAAACTATATGATCCGTTTTGATCGATTGGTGCAATCGGATCGGAAGACATGGAAGAACGCGATCGGGTCGCTGCAATTGATTTTATATGTGATGTTATTCAGCGAACTCCGCTCGATGCTGCCGGAGAGTATTGTGCCGGTCTTCATTTTCGTTGGGAAGAAGGACCTTAGTGAGAGGATCGAAGTGCCTCTGTTCGAAAGCGAAGAACAATCGAAAACATGGTATCCGGCCCTGCGCGAAATTGTATTTTCGTTGGTAACAGAGATCAGTGATCCGAAAGTGCCTTTTTCACCGACAACCGATATCAAGAATGATTGTCCTGGATGTCCCTATCAAATGATCTGCGGAACACAGTGGGCGGAGAAGTTTAGTCTCTAATAGCAAAACACATAGAAACATAGGAACATAGGGAACATAGTCGAGTAAGGAAACATTCAGAGGGAAAATAGTCGAGTAAGAAAACCTTCTCTGTGTTTAAAAAAAATAAGGAATCAATTTCCAGGATTTGCGCTGATACTGTATATAGTCTGGGAGAATTTGAGGAAGCAACCGTTCTTCGATAGAGATCTTACCAAGAAGGACGGAGAGAAGTATCAACCAGGTCAATGTTAACAGTGCTGTCGGCGATTCGACAATGAATGCAATCGTCATCAGCAGTACAGAAGTATACATGGGATGACGGATGAATCGGTATGGACCCGATGTTACCAGACGAATATTCTTTTTTGGTTCGGGAAAAATTCGCAGATTATCCAATTGCATGGTGATGATTGCAGCAACTCCAAGTATCATTCCCATGCCAAGAATGGCAAGGGGGACGAATGTAACAGGAAATGTACCGAACAGAACAATCACCAAAACCGACGAAAATTGAATCACAACAAGAAATAAGGATCTCATAATTCAATATATGAAAAAAACAGTTTTTACACTTTTTCTGTTTCTCGCACCACTCTTCGCCCAACAGCAGCCAAACGGGGCGGATCTCCAATTGGCCGTCAACAAACTCTCCGTCCTGGGATCCGTTCTCTATATTGCAGCGCACCCGGATGATGAGAATACTGCTCTCCTCTCATACTTTGCCAAAGGGAAACTCTATCGAACAGCGTATCTGTCGATTACCCGTGGCGAGGGAGGACAAAATCTGGTTGGTTCAGAACAAGGGGCCGAACTCGGGTTGATCCGAACCCATGAATTGTTGGCAGCAAGAAACGTCGATGGTGCAGAACAATACTTCACACGGGCAATCGACTTTGGTTATTCAAAAACCTCGGAAGAAGCACTCAGGTTATGGAACAAGGACAGCGTTGTGAAAGACATCGTCGGGGTGATCCGGTCATTCCGGCCGGATATCATTATCACCAGATTCTCGCCGACGCAGGGAGGTCACGGACATCACACTGCATCGGCGATCCTTGCCGAAGAAGCGTTTCGCCTTTCCGGCGATTCTTCCGCTTATCCCGAACAACTGAAAATGGTTTCTCCGTGGAAAGCGAAACGACTCCTGTTCAACTTCTTTCGATTCGGCGGAAATAATCCAAATCCGCAGCAGGTTCCGACAATAAAGGTGGATGTCGGTGAATATAATCCTCTGCTGGGAAAATCCTATACGGAAATTGCAGGCATCAGCAGAACGGCGCATAAGAGTCAGGCGATGGGTTCTCCGCAAAATAAGGGGACGAACATGAATGAGTTCGTTGTCACAGCCGGTGAACCAGCATCGTACGACGTATTCGACGGCATTGATGCATCCTGGTATCGGGTGCCCAACGGCAAGAAATTCGTCCGAATGGCATCCGACATCGCAAAAAAATTCAACAGTGCTGCCCCGGAAAAAAGCGTTCCGGCACTTCTTCGATTCTATAAGGAACTTCAAAAAGCAAATTTCGATCCGCTCATGAAAAGAAAAATGGACGAAGTGGAAACGGTGATTCGTGCGTGTGCGGGATTGTCGATTGAAGCCGGTGCGAACGAACCGGTCTATTCCCGCGGCGATTCGATAACAGTCTCCATGTCATTCATTAACCGATCGTCGGCATATATTTCTGTTGCGTCGGTCTTCTCTTCAGCACTTGACATCAATCAGGAACCGAAGCAGATATTAACCTACAACACGCCCTTCCGGCTGCGCTATAGCTCGGTGATTCGAGCCGATAAGGACTATTCACAGCCGTACTGGCTGCAAATGCCGGCGATTGAGAACCGCTATCAGGTTTCCAATCCGTCGCTTATCGGCATTGCTGAAAATCCCGCCGACCTGTCCATCTCCGTCACGATAATGGTTGATGATGTTCCATTAACGATGACTGTCCCGGTTCAGCATAAATGGATCGACGATCTGCAAGGGGAACGGATCCGACCGGTGAATATTGTGCCGATCATCTCGTTGCAGATTGCCGAAAAGAATATTGTCTGGAACAACGCCTATTCAAAAAAGGTGGCAGTCCGGATACATGCATTTCGCAGTGCCGTGAGCGGAAAACTGTCATTGCGATCGAACGCTGGATGGATCATTTCGCCGGCGCAGGAATTTTCATTGGAGGCAAAAGGTACGGAGCAGGAATTGGAATGTATCATCTATCGGAACTCCGATTCGACCAGCCGGGAGATCTACGCCGAAGCACTTGTGAACGGAGAGACATTTCGTTCTACGGTGAAACAGATCTCGCATGACCATATTCCGCCGCAGACAGTTATGGTGAAGGCAGAGAGCAACTCCTTAAGAATTGATCTCCAAAAGCGCGGCACGTCGGTTGGGTATATCAAAGGAGCGGGCGACGAAGTGCCAAAAGCACTGGAACAGATGGGGTACATCGTTACATTTATCGATGATGCGGAATTGTCCAAAGGAAATCTAGCCAGATACGATGTGATTGTTGCGGGAGTCCGCGCATACAACACCAGAGAACAGTTAAGAATATCCCATCAACAGGTTATGAAATATGTGGAGCAGGGAGGGACATATCTTGTCCAGTATCAAGTGATGGAGCGTGGATTAACCGATGATATTGCACCATTTCCACTGCAATTATCCCGCAACCGGGTGACGAATGAGTCAGCACCAATGATCTTTCGGAATCCGGAACATCCGCTTTTGATCACGCCAAACAGAATTACGACAAAGGATTTTGAAGGTTGGGTGCAGGAACGCGGTCTCTATTTTGCGGACAGGTGGGATCCGAAATTCGAATCAGTCCTTGCCTGTGCAGATCCGAACGAACCGCAACAGGATGGCGGATTGCTGTATTCCAGGTATGGGAAAGGATACTATATCTATACCGGCCTCTCATTCTTCCGACAGCTCCCCGCGGGAGTGGAAGGCGCATATCGGTTGTTTGCGAATTTGCTTTCTGTTGGGAAATAGTACTATCTTCAAACACATAATCATTCATCTGTCTCCTCCTTGAAAAGGATCCATGACTAAGAATCTCCGGAATATTCTCGCGAACTTTGTCTATCGGGAGGATGGTAAAAATTCCAAAACACGAATCGTAAAAGTAACGATCGACGGGCAAACAATCCCGAAATACACCAACGAATTCTGGACGGCGAAACAGCGGCAGGCACATTCACTTCATGAAGTATCCTACCGTGCCTGTTTTAAACCGCAGCTACCTCGCTTCTTTATCGAACGATGCACAAACATCGGGGATATTGTGTATGACCCGTTTTCCGGTCGAGGAACGACGATACTTGAAGCAGCATTGTGCGGACGAAAGGTTATCGCGAACGATGTTAATCCGCTCAGCACAATTCTTTCATGGCCGAGACTGTATCCGCCATCTCTTGAAGCGATCGAAGATCGTTTGCTTTCAATTCCGCTGCGTCCAAACGAACGACCGGAGATTCCTCTTTCGATGTTCTTCCACAAAAAAACACTTGTCGAGATTCTGTCGCTGAAAAAATATCTTGCCGCCCGAAAACGATCGGGTAAGGAAGACCATGTTGACCGCTGGATTCGCATGGTGGCCACCAACAGGTTGACTGGACATTCGAGTGGTTTTTTTTCCGTTTATACACTCCCTCCGAATCAAGCAATGTCCCGAGAAAGCCAGATCAAGGTCAATAAGGAAAGGAACCAAAAGCCGGAGTATCGCGACACAAAAACGATTATTTTGAAAAAATCCGCAGTGTTGATGCGTGATATTTCCAAGGAAGAAAAGTTATTGCTCCAAAGGAGCGGAAAAACAGGGAAATTTCTTATTGGCGATGCTCGCATGACGAAAAAAATCCGCGGATCTTCGGTGCAACTTGTCGTTACATCACCGCCGTTCCTGGATGTTGTGCAATATGCGCAGGATAATTGGCTCCGCTGCTGGTTCAACGGGATTGATGCCGTAATGATCGGTTCTCGAATCACCATGTCCCGATCGGTCGAAGATTGGTGTCAAGTGATGGGTGATGTTTTTGCAGAGTTATATCGTGTCGTCCGGAAGAATGGTGTTATAGCTTTCGAAGTCGGCGAAGTACGTAATGGCAAAGTTCGCCTGGAGGAATTTGTCATGCAGCTCGGCATCGTAGCCGGATTCCGGTGCGAAGCAGTGATGATCAACCGTCAACTTTTTACGAAGACAGCGAACATTTGGGGGGTGTCGAATAATGCCATGGGGACCAATTCCAACAGGATCGTTGTTTTCAGAAAGAAATAAGTTTTGAGATTTTGAACGATTCGTTTACGCCGGAATTTCGATATTGCACTCGGTTTTTCTCTGCTGACCTCCGCTGCATTGTATCTCCCGTAAATAAGAATTACATTCTTTCACAATGAACTCAACGGCAAAAATCTTCGTCTTTGGCACTGCGATCCTGGCGGTCATTGCACTTATTATCGTGCTTCCCAGCAGTACCGGTTCACCCCGCGCGCTCTTCGGTGAACCGACGGTAAAAAAGCTTTACTTTGCCGACCATATCTCCCCGGCTCATCAGGCGGTGATCGACCGGTTTAACCAGCTCCATCGCGGCCGCATAGAAGTGATTCCGGTAAATCTTCCCTTCAGCAAATTCACGACAAATGAGCGGAAGGAACTGCTTGCACGGTCCCTGCGAAGCAAAAGTGACCGGCTGGATGTTTTCTCCGTTGATTATATCTGGACTGCCCGGTTCGCGAAATGGTGTGAACCGCTGGATGAATACTTTTCGGAAGAAGACAAATCGAACATCCTTTCTCCCACGCTCCAGTCATGCCTGAGCGGCGGCAAACTTGTTGCGATGCCGCTCTATATTGATGTCGGAATGATGTATTACCGGAAGGATATCCTGGCCAAACTTCCCGATGCAAAACAGATTGAGGAGCGACTGAAGAATTCCATTACGTGGGATGAAATGTATATACTGCAAAAGCGGTTGGGAATGTCCAATTCACCGTTCTATATCTTCCAGGCAAATGATTACGAGGGATTGAACTGTAATTATTTCGAAATTCTCGCTTCTCTGGATGAGAATTTCTTCCGCGGAAACCGGATTGATCTCAACACGCCGACGGCGCGGAAGGCGCTGCAAATGATGGTGGATTTCATCCGGACTAAAAAGATGACCCCGCCGGATGTCACACAATTTGACGAGAATAAAAGCTATGAGTATTGGTTGAAGAATGATGCGATGTTCGTCCGCGGCTGGTCGAATCTTGTGGAGAACTACCGCATTGTATTCAACGACACAAGCAAACTGGAATTTATCGGACGTGCGGCGCTGCCGCATTTTGCGGGACACAAGGAGACGTCCGTCTACGGCGGATGGAACCTGATGATTTCAAAATTTTCCAACAACAAACAGGCAGCAGTCGAATTCGTGCGGTTCCTGCAAACGATTGAAGCAAAAAAGATCATGTTTGAACAAGGGGATTATATACCTGTTAATCGGGATGTGTATGCAGATTCCGAATATGTGAAGAAATATCCAAAACTCGTGTTCTATAGGAAACTAATCGAACGAGGATTTCACCGTCCATCCCTCGAAGAATACACGAAGATCGCAGACATTATCGCACACTATGTCCATCTTGCTATCAAAGGTGAGATGCAGGTGGATCAAGCACTGGATGCTGCAACACAAATGATCAATTCCACCAATGTCGCATTAAAGTAATCATGAGCAGGACGATCACACATCTGCGGGAAAGTTTCGGGCAATACCGGTTTGAGATTCGGCATCTTACCGTACTGTTCATCATCCTCATCGTCTTTCAAATCATCGTTTCGTTCGTCCACAAGTTCTCACTGCAAAAGATTCTGGTGAACACCCAGGAATGGTATCAGCAGGATTCGGCGGAACGCATGGCGAACCTCACATCGACTTCGCTGGAATTGCTTCTGGAATCGCGCTCGAAGAACGAAGCACTGAAGCAGCAGGAGATCAACAAGATCATCCAGGACCTGAACATTATTCTCAGTCAGCAGTATCTTCATCAGAACGTACAGGAGATTTGCCTGTTAGTGGTGATTGATTCGTCCATCGTTGCGATCGATGACGGACATGTGCTGTTTCAATATATTTTCAACGACAGCAAGAATCTTCCGACCTCATCCTGGAACCATGACGAGGCGATCCGGATGTATACCGCAATGAAGGATGATTTTCGGGCGAAGGAACAGATCTATACGATTGTTTCGGAGAAACAAACCTTTCATACGTTCGTTCCCTTTGTGCCGCGCGGCGAATTTTCCGGGGCCATGTATATGAAGAACACGCCGGACTTCGGCGTAATCACCAAAGAGATGATCTCCACGTACGATGAAACTTCTGTCACCTATTCAGCACTGATCTTTTTCGGCCTGCTGGCAATGTTCTATATTTCCACCTATACGCTTCGGGAGCGAAACAAAGCGCAGCATTTGCTCTTTGAAGAGCAGAAGAAACATCTTGCCGAACAGATCAATATTGAAAATGAACTTTTGTTCACCAAACGGATCTATCATACGCACCACAAAGCGGAGAAGATCATGGGGTTCATTAAGGAGGACCTTCGTGAACTGACGACGGACAATATCGACGCCGTAAAATACCGCATCAATAAATATGCGAATTTCATCGCCCGCGTTATTTATGATATGAAGTGGTACAATCCGCCGGTGCAAACCATCCGGAGCCAGATCTTCAACACCAATCTCAACGAAGTCCTCCGTTTCTTGGTGACTCATGTGTTCAAACGTCTGTCGCTTGCGTCAGAGGCAATCACCTTCCGTCTGGAATTGGACGATTCCATTCCCATTTCGCACATCAATGAATTTGTTATCTGGGAGGTGTTAGAGCCAATCATCCAGAACTCTATTGATCATGCAGAGAACAATATCGTGGAGATTTTGATCCGGACAGAATTCAATATCCATATGCAAAAAACCCGGGTTATCATTCGGGACAACGGCAACGGCATCGAACCATGGCTGCTGGAGCGAAACGCGCTAGGACTGAAGAACATCTTTCTTGAACATACATCAACAAAGAAACTGGGCGGAAAACCGCACAGCGGATACGGCTGCTACATCGCTTATGAGATCGCAACGCAGCGATGCGGTTGGAGCCTTGATGTTGTCAATCTGCCCGAAGGCGGATGTCAATTTACGATCACCATACCCAATAGCTAACATGTCTGCAGAAAAACAGATCCAAATATTACTGATTGAAGACGAAGAATTCGATGTCCGCAGGGTGCGAAACACGATAAAACCGTTCTCGAAAAAAATTAATATCGCAAAGGTGGTCTCGAACGGCCGTGTGGCATTGGACGCACTGCATGAAAAAGGGAGTGTGTATGATATCGTGATCATGGATTTTCAGATCGCCGGCGGCATTATGGGTGAAAACCTTATCCGGGAGATTAAAAAGATCGATCCCGCAATGCAGATTATTGTCATCACAAAAATGACGGTGAACATCGCCGATTATGATTTTGCCGACAGCCTGATGAAAGCCGGTGCCTATTGGTACTGCACGAAATATCCCGGCGATATTGAAGAGTATATCTACCAGCCGACGGATTTCATCCTTTCCATCATCAATGCGTACAATAAATCACTTCTGGAAAAAGAGCGGACCAAGACGACGAAAAAATTGCTGCTCTCCATCGAATCGACCCTCGGACAGAAACAGATTATCGGTGTGTCGCCGGCAGCCGAAGAACTTCGCCGGCAGATTGAGAAGTGTGCCGAGTCGGATGTGAGCGTGTTGATCTCCGGCGCATCCGGAACGGGAAAAGAACTGGTCGCACAGAACATCCACTTAAAGAGTAAGCGGAGATTCGAGAATTTTATTCCAATCAACTGCGGAAGTATTCCCGCGGAATTGGTCGAAAGCGAGTTGTTCGGTTATGAGAAGGGATCGTTCACCGGTGCGACGGCTTCAAAACCGGGATTGTTTGAGACGGCGAATCATGGAACGATCTTTCTTGATGAGATCGGCGAACTGCCGCTTTCTGCGCAGGTGAAATTACTCCGCGTCATCCAGGAAGGGGAGATCGAGAAGATCGGACGGACAGAACCGATGCAGGTGGATGTCCGAATCATCGCTGCCTCCAATAAAAAACTTGAGGTCGAGGTGGAAACGAAATCCTTCCGTGAAGACCTTTACTATCGGCTGAATGTTGTTCCGATCTACGTACCTCCGCTGCGTGAACGTGCGGAAGATATTCCGATGCTGATCAACTATTTCATGGAACTGTTCAGTACGGATATGGGGAAACCAATTCCAGAGATCACGGATGACGCCATGGCCCAGTTAAAACTTGCCCCCTGGAAAGGGAATATCAGGGAATTGAAGAATGTTGTTCAACGATTGTTGTTTATCGGCGATCTTATCATCAGCAAGGAAACAATGCAATTTATCCTTGGTATCGGGAATGTGGGACAGTCTTTACCATCCTCAACAATGTTCGATTTCTCTTCAATGCAGGAATTTCTTCCGCTTCGGCAAATTGAGCGGTTGGTCCGACAAAAATACATCGAATTCATCAGATCCAGCTCAACTTCCGATGCGGAGGCTGCAAAAAAATTAGGAGTAGCTCCTCCAAATTATCACCGCATGTGCAAAGAATTGGGAATAAAATGATCATAACCCTTTTTATTCCGTCATTCTCAGTTTTTTTTAGCCTTTCTTCAATTAATCCGAACTTATCTTTTGAATAACAGTGAAATTATCATATTGATAATTTTATGACACTTCGAAGCGATAAAATCAATAATTTCGACATTTTTATTCTCCTTTTTATTTGGCACAACCTGTGCTTTTATTTGTCCCAAGTACCTAAACTGTTTTTTCCCATTGGTTTACGTCAAAAAAGCTCCATTTCCAAATAAAAACACTTAATTCACACTATTCACAAACTAATAGGGCTAATATGAAAAAAACTATACTCTTGCTCGCCTTACTTGGGATAGTTGCTCTTTCTGCGTTTGCGCAGGACAGCGTAACATTCCAGGTCAATATGAAGGTGCAGACGAATCTGAAGAAATTCGACCCAGCGAAGGACAGCGTTTTCCTTCGAGGTAATTTCTATGCAGGTGTGGGAAACTGGTGGGAAACCAACAGCATGAAATTATCGGATGATGATGGTGATACCATCTACACCGGAAAATTTGATGTTGGTGTTGTTCCGAAACGATTGGGACAGTTCAAGTATATCGTTCGTGGTGTAACATTTGGAGGAGATCATTGGGAAATCGATAAAGCAGATGGTGTTAACAAAGACCGTACGGATACAATTCCTTCCGTACCGTGGACACTGCCGGTTGTATGGTTCGACGGCGACAGCACATCTGTCTATTTTGATAACGATATTACGTTCTCTGTGAATATGAGAGAGCAAATTAAGTTAAACTCTTTTAAACTCGCGACTGATTCAGTGGTCGTGCGCGGCGACTTCAACGGATGGGGCGGAAAAACTCATATGCTGCTCGATGCAGACGGAGACAGCATCTATACGGGAACATTCAATATCACATCTTCAAAAAAGATTATCTTCAAATTTGTGAAGATCACCCCGACCGGAGACGGATGGGAAAGCAGCCCGGACCGTGTGGTAGACAATCTGACCGGACCGACAACAATATTGCCGGTATATTTCTTCAATAACTTTGATCCGGCACATGGACAAGTTACCTTCCAGGTGAACATGAGAGTTCAAAGTAAATTGAAGAAATTCGATCCTGCAGTAGATAGCGTATTTATCCGCGGTAATTTTTATGCAGGACCGGGCAATTGGTGGGAAACGAACAGCATGAAGTTGTCGGATCCCAACGGAGATTCGATCTATACCGGAACATTTGATGTCGGCGCAGTACCAAAACGGTTAGGACAGTTCAAATACATCATCCGTGGCGCATCAGTTGCGGGCGATCGTTGGGAAATTGATAATGCTGACGGCCTGCACAAGGACCGCACAGATACAATCCCGAAAACTCCGTTCACGCTTCCTGCGGTTTGGTTTGACGGTGACAGCACATCCGTTTACTTTGAAAATGCCGTTACCTTCTCTGTGAACATGGGCTATCAAATGGTGAAGAATACATTCAAACAAGCGTCGGATTCTGTTGTTGTGCGCGGTGACTTTAACGGTTGGGGCGGAAAGAGTTTCCTTCTTGCTGACGCAGACGGAGACAGCATCTACACCGGTACTTTTAACATCAACTCAACGAAGAAGATTATCTTCAAGTTCGTAATGATCCGTCCGGTTGGCGGCGATGGATGGGAAAGCAGCCCGGATCGTGTTGTTGACAATCTGACCGGTCCGACAACGATTCTGCCGGTATTTTATTTCAACAACGACAATCCGAACGATGTCACATTCCGCGTGAACATGAAAGTACAGAGCAGGATCAAGAAATTCGATCCGACGAAGGATAGTGTTTTTGTCCGCGGAGATTTCTTGACGGGTCCCGGCAACTGGTGGGAAAGCAATGCCTTCAAACTGGCGGATCCTGATAAGGATAGCATCTATGAAGGTAAATATCCGATCGTTGCACCGAAAACCATTAAATACAAGTACGTCCTGCGCGGAACGCTGTTTGCCGGCGATCGTTGGGAAGTTGATATGGGCGTGAATAAGGATCGGTTTGACACGATTAAAGTGACACCGGTTAAGCTGCCCGTGGTATGGTACAACAATGACAGCACTTCCGTCTTCATGGAAAATTTCACCACATTCCAGGTGAACATGAAGAAACAGATGAGAAAAGCAGTCTTCGACAAAGCAAAAGACAGCGTCGTCGTCCGCGGTGACTTCAACGGATGGGGCGGAAATACACATCTGCTTAAAGATGCTGATGGCGATAGTATCTTTACAGGAGTTTACGATGTTGGTGCTGTAAAGAAAATTATCTATAAATTCGTCATCCACAAAGCAGCAAGCGACATCTGGGAAAGCAGCAGCGACCGTGTTGATTCCGGATTCACCGGTGTGCCGAAGATCTTGAAAGTTGTATATTTCAATAACGACAGCATTCTCACCGGTATCCTTTCAAACGGTATGGTTGTTCTAAAGTATGGTTTGGATCAAAACTATCCGAATCCGTTCAACCCAAGCACAACCATCAATTATTCACTCGAACATGCCGGATTGGTGAAGTTGAGAGTGTTCAACATTCTCGGTCAGGAAGTTGTTTCGTTGGTGAATGAAGTTCAGGAAGCAGGTCAGTATCAGGCTCAATTCAATGCGAATAAACTCTCCAGTGGTATATATTTCTATAAATTGGAATCCGGTTCATTCTCGTCATTGAAAAAGATGATGTTGATTAAATAACAAGCGCTGGAAACAGCGGCTGTATCTTTAAGAAAGGCAAGGTGTTATCACCTTGCCTTTTTTTATTCTCTCGCGCTAATTTAAATCTTATCAGTAAAATAATAAATACTGTTATCAAATTGATAACAAATGCTCAATTATTCTAATGAGATGATGTAATTTTATATGATTTCATGGAATCGTATTTTGGCATACTTTATGTCAATTTTATTACTGCATGATTGTTTCTACAAACTCACATCTCATTATATCTTCTCTTACTTTGCTCGCAGCAGGGATTGGTATTTTTGTTTCGCAAACGAACGGTAAGGAAAGATTCCCTGCAAGTGCCTCAGAAACGGTACCTCGGATTAATTTGGTCAAGGTGCTTCTCTATATTTCTATCCTCTTAAATGCCATTGTCTTTTTGCTCCCGTTACTGGAAAAAGAGATCGTACAATTTCCAACAGCGTTTCTCATCGTCTTGCCGATTGCGATTTCTGGATTGTTGTGGAAAATCTTGGCATCCGGCGGGAAGACAGTGTGGTCGGAATCCGTCGGTATCGGTAGGTTCATTCTGGATATTCATGGACTGGCATTCCTTGGGATCATCCAAACATTGGTGTTGCTTCAGATCGCCGACTCTGTTTTAGGTCTGGTGGTTCAGGAATCAAACTATTCTTCTCTTGTCAGCATGATCATACTGGCGGGTATTTTTACCCTGGCCGGAGGATTGGAAATTGTTCTTTATGCATCATTATTTGTCGGTTGCATCTCTGCAGCAGGTATCATACTTGCATTAATATTCCCCGCGTTTGTAAATTCTTCTTTGGTAGGAATGCTCATTGGTATATTTTCCGCCACAGGAACATCTGTTGTACCTTTGACCACTTCTACCGATGCATCGATAACATCGACAGTGATAGGATTTGTCGTGGTCATTATTTCCATGGGAGTGATGATCTTCGGCACATTTTCCACAATGTCTAAGGTCTATGTTAATGTGTCGACCAAGAGCAGAAAAGTAACATTGAGCGCAGTCATTATTGGCTTAATCGGTATTGTGATTGTAATGATCCTCTATATTTCGATATTCGCATTGCGGGGACCCGTTTCAGTCGTTCCGGAAGATGTCGTGCGTACATTCTTTGCCGTCTGTTCGATTATTGTGTTGACAGGGATTCTGGTGATCACCTTTCATCAATTCGGTACACTGGCCTCTGCACGTATCTCTCGCATGAACGGAAAGACAGGCAACGACGAGGAACAACTGCTGTTCCAAAAATTATCGACGCTGGCAGTAGTGCTGTTAGCGGTGTTGATGATTTCGTTCGTCAAAGCGGCGCAACATACCGTCGTGGCCTATTTTGTTGAGTTCATTGTCTTTTTCTCGACGCCCATAGCGGTGTCGTTCATTTTGTTCAGTCTCTTAAAAAAGGATTCCGTTGCGGGAATTTCGATTGCATTGCTGCTGGGTGAAACGGTTGGTGCAGTGGAATTTTCGTTTCGGCGGACGCTGATTTTTTCACCGGACAATCTGTATGCATATGGCCTGGATATTTCCGTGATCACATCATTGGTGTGTGTATTGTCAGCGGTTGCGGTTAGGGCACAGATATTAAGGAAACAGTTTCATGTTGATCATGTCATAAAGGCTCAAAAAAATATCAAGCAACAAGCAATCAATCAACTAAACCACTAATCCACAATATCAACAGGAGGTAGTTTTATGAATAAATTACTTACGTTTGTTCTTGTTGTCGTCGCGACGAGTGCCATGGTGTTTGGCCAGTCGAAGACGATAGACAATTTCAACAATCTCCAACCGGATACTGCCGGGGCATATGCTACGTCATATGAAGGCGGTTCTACATTCCTCTTGTCCGCAGAAACAACGGACAAGATCGAAGGCGCTGCCGCATTGCGCGTGTACAGCAAAATGCCCTCAACGCACGATTACGGCACTTATACACAGGTCGGATACAAGGATTACAATAATCTGCTGGACTGGGGTTCATCGGATTCCTTGAGTTTATGGTTGAAGGTTACCATACCTCCGGGACAGCCGCTGAAGGTTGGATTCCGCATGCAGGTTGCCGATGTCATCGGTGGTGTTAACGAAACCTGGGTCTATCAACAAAATTCTATCGTAGATGCAATGAACGGTTGGGTAAATCTGCGTATTCCTTTGTTGCAAAGGGATCCTACTGATGGTTCGCTTCCTCCGGATAGCACAGGATTCAGCATCTCTCCCGCAAACTGGGGATTTTCCACAAACAATAAAGCATTCGATGCGGATAAGATCGGCTCATGGTATATCACGATCATCACTACATCCATCGATGAAGATTCCATCGAAGTATTGTATGATAAGTTTGAACAGGTCGGTTCAAAAGCCGCACCGGTTACGATCTTTAACGGAGTTTCATTTACAGGTGTCGTGAGTGGTAATCCCTGGTCATGGGGCCAATCGTCGATTTCCATTGAAAATGGTACTGGCGTTGGCGGTGAATTGACCAATTCCATCAAATGGGTTCAGGGTGACGAATGGTCTAATGGATGGACAGGAATCGGTGTGAATTTGAATGCTCAGAATATGGGTGCCGCATGGCAGAAAGATTCCGTGAAATTCAAAATGAAATGCACTGATAATGGAGTTGGCGTTGATGACTCAATCCGCGTTCAATGGGAAGATGGAACTGGGAAGAGGGGATATGTTGTCGACATTATCGATGACGGTGCATGGCATCAATACAGCCTTCCCTTGCGTGATTTTGTGTACTTCGACGGTACGTCGACATTTGATACTACAAAAGTTACCGTCTTTGGCGTTATGGCAGAAGCTAGCGCAGTTGCAGGACGAATAATCTATCTGACCGATATTTGGACTGGTGATCCGGTATTCGATGTCATTCCTCCTATTGCTCCGACCGGAATCGATGTGATCGGTTTGGATTATAAAAATGCTGTTGCCTGGACCGATGTTCCGGGTGAAGCAGGTGCTGTGTATAATATATTTTACAGCGAAACCCCCTTTACTTCAATAAAAGATACACTGGTAGAAGATTTGCAGCGGTATAAGATTGCGACTGGAATTGGCGTTGCAGAACATCATCTCCTGGCACCCGCAGTGGATCAGAATATCACCTATTATTATGGTGTAACGGCAACAGATCAGGATGGAAATGTCAGCGCGTTGGGATTGGCGTCGGGATCGACGACCTCTCTTGCAAAAGGCGTTTCGACAATAGCAACAGCACCTCCGGCAGGTTTTGCTGCTGACGGCGATGTTGCAGAGTGGGAAACTGCAGGTGTGAAACCGATCGTGATCAGCACAGTTTCGGCAACCGGCCAGGGTCATGTCGAAGGCGGTAAAGTTGAAGGAGATGCAGATCTGAAAGTATTGTCCTATTTGGCAGTAGATGCCAATAACCTCTATATCGCATTCGACGTGGATGACGACATTGTCGGCGGCGATACGACCAATTACATTAAAGGATCGTATGGCGTCGATGGCTGCGATCTCTTCATCGGTTTGTATGATTGGAGAGGTATGCGTCATCAGGGTTATGAAAAAGAAGCAGAACCGGATTATCACTTCCGCTTTACGCGGTTCGGTGCAGTGCTGGACAACAATGGTAAATATCTGAATGGCGGAGGAGCGAGCTACACCTGGACGGAAAAAGTCGTGACTCCTGGTTATATCATCGAAGCGAAGATTCCGTTTACAATGCTTGCCGATTCATTGGGCGGCGGTGCTACGGTCTTCTCACCGATTGAAGGTATGCGCATCCCGATTGACTTTTCGATTAATGATAATGATAACACCAATCCGACCGGTCAACCGTGGGAATCCCGCGAAGGTATCCTTTGCTATTCGCCGTTCAACAACGACAATGCATGGAACAGCGTATGGGAATGGTCACATACATGGATCGGCAACAAATGGACAACCGGCGTCCGCAAGGATGAAGGCGTTGTCGCAACATCATTCGCACTGTCTCAGAACTACCCGAATCCTTTCAACCCGACAACCAATGTCCGCTTCAGCATTCCGAAAGCCGGCATGGTTTCACTGAAAGTATACGATGTGCTGGGCCGTGAAGTGATGAATGTGCTGAACCAGTACAAAGATGCAGGATCCTATACTGCTTCGATCGATGCGTCGAAACTTGCTTCAGGCCTGTATTTGTATCGTCTTGAGTCAGGATCATTCTCTGTAACAAAGAAAATGATGTTGATCAAGTAGTTCAACGAACATTGCAGTAATACTATACTCTACGGTGTTGCGGTTCTCGTGAAGGCAGAGAGCCGCAACACACTTTTTTCAAAAACGGTTCACCAATCGGATCGATGCTGGGGTGAGTTCACAGAGGGATGTATGAATCCAACAATTCGTAAAAAATCCATGGCTAAAAAATTATCATTCCGGCACATATTTTTCTTTCTTATCGCAAATATTCTTTACGGTCAGGTGGCAACTTTAAAAAATACTTTGACTGTTGAAACTGTTTCATCGATTGCCGTGCCCTATCAAAACGGCGTTCCGGTTCCGTCGTTTGAAAAGCAACAGCGCATTACGCACTCTCTCGCCGGCAGCTGGAAGAAAAACCGCTTCAGCGCAAATCATGATCTCACCTTATTAAAGAGAGATACGGCAGGCTATTCGCAATTGTTGACGGAAGCGGCAAATCGTCAATCACCGTATTTCGACGACAGTACCTGGCCGCTGCAGACGATTCCAGGTGTCGAGAATAAAATGAACGCGGATGAAAAAACTCCGGAATATTATGAGAATGGAGTATGGTATCGTACATCGTTTACCGTGGCGGAATCCCTTTCTCAGAAAATTGCACGATTAAATTTTTATGCTGTAAACTATGTTGCCGATGTGTGGTTGAACGGGAAATACCTTGGCTGGCATGAAGGAGGATACACCCCGTTCTCGTTCGATATTTCTTCAGCACTCCGATTCGACAGCGCCAACGTGCTGGCAGTGCGGGTGGATAATGTTCCGTGGGGCTCGCGGCCGAAAAACGATATCGTTCCGTTCTTTAAATGCGACTGGTTCAATTATACCGGCATCATCCATGATGTGTATATGGAGTTCAGCGATAAGATCTCCGTTGTCAGGGCAAATGTTGTACCGCAAAATATCGACGGTACAGTACAGTCCACAATTGTTTTGAATAATGCTTCTGCGTCCGCCGAGAATGTGGACGTCACGCTCCGCGTGTACGAGGCAAAAAATGATTCTCTCTCGCTAACCAAAGAAGTCATCGCCGACCTGATCGGGAGTGAAGTGACCGTGCAGGGAACAACGCAGGCATCGCTGTCGCTTCTTGCTGATTCTATCGGCGTTTGGCGGACCAATATCCAAATTACGAATCCGAAATTATGGTCGCCGCTGCATCCGGATCTATACATTTTAAAAGTGACCGTGTCGCAGAATGGTGTTGTGAAAGATGAGTTCTGCACACAATTCGGCGTTCGGACAATTAAAACCATCGGCGATAAAATTCTTTTAAACGAAAAACCGATTTTCCTTCACGGCGTAGCCCGGCATGAAGACCATCCGGTGTATGGACGAAGCATTCCTATTCAACAGATCTCAGCGGATATTCAAAGAGTGAAATCTGTGAACGCGAATTATCTCCGATCCGCCCATTATCCCAACCATCCGTTCACGTATATCTCCGCCGACCGATATGGGATGTTAGTATGGGAGGAGATACCAGTGTTTTGGTTCGATGGGACCATTGAATGGCTCATTCAAAATGACGGTCGGAAGATTCATCTGCAGATGTTCCGGGAAATGGTGTTCCGGGATTATAACCGGCCATCGATTGCGTTATGGAGCACCAGTAATGAATGTAAAGATGTTGATGGAAGGACAAAATTCCTGACCATGGTGCAAAATGATCTCGATCTTGGGTATCCCGACGGACGATTGGTGACACAATCAGCAGCAGCGGACCGTCCGGGTCCATACGATCCCTCCATGGCGATGACAGATGTTGCTGCCTGGACGTTGTATTACGGAATTTTCTACAACCCATACGGATTTGGCATTTTTCGCGGGACAAAGTATTTCCTTGTGGATGCACATGATTATTACCCCACTAAACCAGTAATGGCTTCCGAGTTTGGTTACTGGTCCGGTGAAGACATGTCGCAGTTCGACAAACAGGTGATGATTTTCGATTCAACATATCTGGCATTTTCAACACGTATGGCTGTGAACAAAACCGGCGGACTCAATAGCGCAGGATTTGTTGCTGGAATTACCTGGTGGTGCATATTCGACTGGTATTCGCATGGCCATCCGGTCGGATTTCAAAGTATGGGTTTGATCCGCATGAGCCGCGAAGTTGAAAAACCGATTATGACGAAATTGAAATCGACCTACGGCCAATATGCTGATAAAAGCGAATATCTGACAGGTGTTGTGACGTCTGAATCGGCCATTCCTGCAGAATTCGCTCTGGAACAGAACTTTCCCAATCCCTTCAATCCTTCTACGACCGTGCGTTTCTCGTTAAAGAAGCCGGAACAGGTAATGATAAAGGTTTACGACATACTGGGGAGCGAAGTGGCGACACTCGTCGATTCAAAGATCGAAGCAGGAACGCACAGCGTGGAATGGAACGCACGATCAATGGCCAGCGGAATCTATTTCATCCGAATCACCGCGGGAGCATATTCTGCGTCACGAAAAATGACTTTATTGAAGTAACTCTGAATTGAGGATTTTAGTTAGGGGAATTATTCACCAATCGAAAAATACTATGAACTATTTTACGCGTTATAACGATTTCCTAAAGACTGTATTGATGGTCGTTATGTTCGTCTCGCTGCTTTCCGGCGGACAGACCGGTAAGATCGTCGGGAAAGTGACCGATCCGAAGACAGGCGAACCGCTTGTCGGCGTGACCATTTTACTGCAGGGGACGAAGTCCGGTGCTTCGACCGATATTGAAGGCGAATATTTTATCGGTAATGTCCTGCCGGGGACGTATGTGCTGAATGTCAGCAGTATTGGTTATAAGACTTCATCCATACAAAATGTCATTGTGAAGATAGATTTGACCACCACCATCGATGTGAAGCTGGAAGAAGCGATTGTGGAAGGTGATGTTGTCGTTATCGAGGCAGAACGGCCGTTAGTGCAGCGGGATTTGACATCATCCTCGGTCACCGTCTCTTCTGAAGACATGAAGGCAATGCCTGTTGAAAATATCTACCAGGTAATTAATCTTCAGGCCGGCGTTGTCGGCGGACATTTCCGGGGAGGCAGAAGCGGAGAGGTTGCATATCTTGTGGACGGAATTCCCGTGAACAATCCATTGAACGGCGGTTCAGGCTTGACGCCGGAAAACTCCTCCATCAGAGAAATGGAAGTGATCAGCGGAACGTTCAATGCCGAATACGGACAGGCTATGTCCGGCGTCGTTAATATCGTCACGCAGGATGGCGCGTCGGATTTCCACGGAAATGTCGGCGTTTATATCGGCGACTATTTTACAAATCATACGGATGTGTTTGTCAATCTGGATAAATTGAATCTGCTGCGAACAAAGAACTATCAGTTCAGTTTGAGCGGACCTCTCGGATTGGAAAGTATGACATTCTTTACTACCGGCCGGTTCCAGGATGAAGACGGATATCTATATGGGAAGCGGGTGTATAATGTCAACGACGAAGTTCCATTTTTCCCGAATTCCAACGACCGGACGGTGTATATCAACAACAATACCGGCGATGGATCGTATGTGCCGATGAATCCGATGAATAAATACTCATTCAACGCAAAGATCTCCCAATCGTTTGATGATATGAAAATCAGTTACGGCGGATTCTGGGAGCAATCGCAAAGCAAAGGGTACGATCACGCTTATAAATGGACACCTGACGGTATTTCCACAAATTATTCCACCAACTGGATGCAGAACCTTCAGTTCAATCATATCATCAGCAACAACACTTTCCAGTCGCTGAAGTTTTCATTCAATACATTCACGGGGAAAGGGTATCTGTATGAAAATGCCTTTGATACCCGGTATGTGCATCCCAACCAGGGATTGCCGCTTTCGAATAATACGTTCCGTTCCGGCGGCAATCAAACAGGCCGATATGAGAACAGCAGCAAGACGTTTATCGGACAATGGACCTTTGCATCGCAGGTATCCAAAGAACATAAAATCGGCATCGGTGTAGAAACGCGTATCCACGAAGTGTTCGACCACGGCATGAGTATGACCAACGCGCTGGAAGGGCAAACCGATTCATTAACCGGAAAAGCGCTGTTCAAAGTCGCCTACCCACAGCTTGGATCCATCGGTAATCAGCAATATACAAAACGTCCCCGCGAAGCCTCAGCATATATACAGGATAAGATGGAATACGGCATTATGATTATTAATGCCGGCGTCCGCATTGATTATTTTGATCCGAACTCTTCTCTTCTTGCCGACTTGAACAATCCTATGCGAAATCACCTGTTTGATACATTGACCGTTGATGGTGTGAAAGTCCCGAATCCGAAAGGAACAGCCGGAAAATTGGTGAACACGAAGGAAAAAATCCAG
>JBAYIS010000012.1:0-90567 GCA_041665525.1 Bacteroidota bacterium
CACTATGAAACTCAAAACCTTGCAAACTGTTTTTAAATCGCAAAAACACTTTAATTGACGCAGAAAACTGTTTTACTTTTCTTTCCGCGCCGTTGGCGACGCCACCTAACGGACGGGAACTAACCTGCGTTGCAACGTTCCAGCGCGTGGATTGTGTTTTTAAATTTAAAATGCTGTTTCGTAACGTATGTTGTATTTAGAATTCACGACACTTGAATAAAAGCGTGCCGCGGTTGCAACGTCAGGTTGAGTGACTGGTTAGGGCGCACTAAATAATTACTCTTCACTCGGCTCACACAACCATTCCTTTTTGTTCATAATCGCCGTTGCAATCATTCTTAAATATTTATTAGTGCTTTGCAATTTGCCCGCATAAACCATACCAAGCTTCTCGTCAATACAATAAATTGCCTGTAAAGCATCACCTCTAAAATAATCAATTTCGGTTGTGTCCCTAAAAATAATTTCTAATGTAGGTATTGCCTTTTTATCTCCAATAAAACCGATGGCTCCAATCGCATAACGACGATATTTTAAATCTTTGTGCATAATTGCTTCACAAATTGCCTTTGTCATTTGTTTTCCCGCTGCAATCAGGGGATCATCTAATTCCGGTTCGTGATCGCCATTATAAAAATCTATCCATACATTTTTGTATTTTTCACCACCGGTAAAGTATTCTGTCTTTTGTGCACATAAATAGTGTGAGCCAAAAATGAGTGCCCATAATAAGAGTAAATATTTTTGCATATGAAGTGCGACCTAACGGACTGGAGCTAACCTGCGTGGTAACGTTCCAGTGCGTTGGATAAAATTTGTAAATTACTGATAACTGTCGCTAACGTAAGTTGTCATTTGAGAACTCAACACTCAAAATTAAGAGCGCGTCGCGGTTACCACGTCAGGTTGAGCGACTGGTTAGGTTGCAGGCAAACTTATATATTGATGCTGTGTTGAATATGATATTCTACTCCTATTTTAATCAATTCGATCAATTCGGAATTCATATATTCGTATTCGTCTGGAATATCTAAATTTTCAATAGGTGGTAATAGTAAATGTTGATGTTTCCCCAGAATCCAAGATTTATAATTTCCTTCCATCACAAGAATTAGATCAGCCCACAAAATATCCTTATCAGATATCTGATGATTACTTTTACTACTCATACCAGCCGATCTAACACTAATGCGTGAATCATTTCTATAAAGTATTTCAGCTGTAGGACTTCGCCACTTGTTACGACCACAGACAAATAGAATTTTAGGTTTCACAGAATCAATTTGGCTTATGTGGTAGTTAAAATCGACATTTCAATAATTTCGAATTACTATTTTCCTGCAACCTAACGGACTGGAATTAAGCTGCGTTGCAACGTTGTACTGCGGCCACGCGCGTTGATTTTAAATTGCCGGTCTCTTGACGAATCGTATGTTGGGTTTAGATTTCACGACACTTGAAACATTTTTGAAGCCGCAGTTGCAACGTCAGCTTGAATGACTGGTTAGGCGCCTAACTTTGTTTTATTACGCCATCCTTATTAATAAAACTAATATGTTTCACCAATTGAATATTTAATACATTTCCTCCTTCATAAATAATACCAATTGGTTCAAGAGTGTGTATGGGATATTTTTCATTAAGCCGGAATATTGCTGTACCGCTAAGTCCGCCGTAATGTGTTAATTCCGATACTTCTCTTGGGCCGTCCAATTTCATCCAATTACTTTTATCAAACACAATTGTAAATTTATCCGGCGATGAACTTTTAACTACTTCGGTCATTAATATTGATTGAAATTCAACTTCGTTTGGAGATAATTGTGTTCTAAATTCGCCTGGATAGCCTGCAAAAAATATTGCTTCATCGTTTACAGCATCCAGCGGTGGCCAATCACGGCAAAAGCAAAATGTTTTTCCAAATTTGGCCATCTCTTCATCGGTAATCCTAAATGTTACCAGATCGTGATACTCGCTCTCAGATATAATTCTATTTTCAATGTCGATAATTTCTGAACCTATCTGAAAGTTCAATTCAGGAAATTGTAATTGTTTGGTGCGAAAACCTTCGATAACGTGATGATTTGTAATCGCAAATTTACTTGTACCAGTATCCACAAACGAACAAGTGCCGTTTGCGTGAATACGACTGCCTTGTTTATTTGGAGATTCGGCAAAATATACAAATGAAACATACGTCAGACATAGTTTCATTGACTCATCTGCTAAACTTAATTGTTGTTTCGTAGGTATTGTTGTCATTGTAAGTAAGGGCGCCTAACGGACGGGAACTAAACTGCGCGCAAACGTTCCAGCGCGATGGATAATATTGTTAGATAAAAATGATGTTTCGTAACGTAAGCTGTGTTGAACTTTCACAACACTTGAGTGAAAGCGCGGCGCGGTTTGCGCGTCAGTTTGAGTGACATGTTAGCCGGCAGCAACTATTTTTTGAACCGCTATATTGTTGGCGCTTGCGCACATGTGTTTGCCGGTTGACCGCACAAAACCCGAAAAACAGTTGCTGATAATGTGTTTTGATTGTCACCGGACTGTTTTGAATAATTACACTTGAAAAACAGTTACTGCCATTTACTTATTAAAACTGTTTTTGCCAACACCAACACTTGAATCACTTTTAAAACACTTTGTCGCCAACAATGCCGGATAACGGACGGGAACTAAACTGCGTTGTGACGTTGTGTCGCGGACGCAATTGTTGATTGATTTTCTGATAACTATCGCTGACGTATGTTGTGTTGAATTATTTCAACTTTGAATAACAAAATTGCGGACGCGGTCACAACGTCAGTTTGAGTGACATGTTAGCCGGCAGCAACTATTTTTTGAACCGCTATATTGTTGGCGCTTGCGCACATGTTTTTACCAATTGACTGCACAAAACCAGAAAAATAGTTACTGATACTGTATTTTGATTACCGCCAAACTGTTTTTAATGAACTACAATGGAAAAACAGTTACTGCCTGTTTTATTGAAAAACTGTTTTTGCAGACCATAACACTTGAATCACTTTTAAAACACTTTGTCGCCAACAATGCCGGATAACTAGTTACTGGACGGTGTAAATCCAGGGTATTGGATTCGTAATTTAGGGATTTGAAAAAATGATAAGTTGCCATGATTTACAGTGCAAGGCATTGATATTACGAAAATAATCTAATTGGATGAAAATCTTCAATTTTGAGCGAATAACGGTGCACCTCCGTCATATTACACGCCTATATGTCGATATTCCCCATCGGACCGGAGCAACAGATGAACCAATATGATATCTATAGTCAATGCTCCGCCAAGTCAGTCCCATAAATGAAACCAACGAGGCATGTGGTACGATTGTTCTCTTTAGACGACTTCTTTAAGTCGAACTTGTATGCGCGGTACGCTAATAACAACGGATAAGCCTAATTCGAGAATCTGAATCGCAACTTTTGAACTCTCCCGCTTGCCAACAACAATCCCGGAATATCCAGCAAACACACCTTCCGTTATTTCTACACTCTCGCCAATTCGATGAGAAATGTTTGATTCAAGCGTTACTTCCGAATCTCCACACGCTAATCGTAATAGGTCGATTTCGCTGGAACGAACAATCGCTGCTCTATTATGAAAGGTTATTACTCTCACAACTGCTTCGGACTCATATACACGATGATACTTACATATCTCTATATAAACAAACACGTAAGAAGGAATTAATGGCACCAGGATTGTCTTTTTTCGGTCGCTCCATTGACGAACCCGGTGCTGTTGAGGGAAAAAACAAGTGAGACCAATCGACTCTAACTTTTCTGTAACAGTAGATTCGGCACGCGCCTTCGTATATACCGCAATCCACTTTTTCTCTTCCTTATCTTTCATTTTCTTTTTTCAGTTATATAGTTACTTGTTTTTACTGACCATCACACAATCATTCAATGTTTCAATGACTCAATCATGCAATGCTCCAATGTTTCAATGATTCAATGACTCAATGCTCCAATGTTTCAATGACCCAATGCTCCAATGAATCAATGATCCAATGCTCCAATGATTCAATGACTCAATGATCCAATGTTTCAATGTTTCAATGATTCAACATTGCTTTTCTCTCTAAATACATATATCCAAATTTCTTGATTTTTGGAGCCGCGATAAACAATTATTTTAATAAAACCCGACAAATCCCTCCGCAAACCCGCATTTCAAGTTTCTTATTTAACATTTAGCATTCATAATTCATCATTACGCATTATGCACTCATCATTCAACATTCATCATTTATCATTCAACATTGC
Source organism: Bacteroidota bacterium (assembly GCA_041665525.1). Lineage (GTDB taxonomy): Bacteria > Bacteroidota > Ignavibacteria > UBA10030 > UBA8401 > UBA8401. Next base: position 4,297 of record JBAYIS010000012.1, read on the forward strand.
TCTTTCACCTCGCCAATGTAACGCTAATCTCCTTTTGCCACAATCACGTGAATACGTGATGCCACTCTACGGACTATAAAATACCGTATTTCCGTACTACCGCCGGATAAATTCCTTTCGTATTATCCTTGCAAAAAAAATCTGTGCAAAAATCTCAGCTCCTGGAAAAAGTCATCACCACCATGCGCGTCCGCCATTACAGCAAACGGACCGAAGAAGCATATGTCAATTGGATCCGCCGCTACATCCTCTATCATAACACGCAGCACCCGCTCAATTTGGGACAGGCACATGCAGAACAATTCCTCACCCACCTTGCCGTACACAAAAACGTCTCCGCCTCCACACAAAACCAGGCACTCAACGCTATCCTCTTTTTGTATAAGGATGTCCTCCTCAGCCCGTTGGACCACCTTGCCAATATCACCCGCGCCAATCGCACTATCCGCATTCCCGTCGTCTTCACCCCCGCAGAAGCTAAACTCGTCCTCTCCCATCTCAAAGGAACCCCCCTCCTCGTCGCCAATCTTCTCTACGGGGCCGGACTCCGCCTCCTCGAAGCGCTCCGTATCCGCATCAAAGACCTGGACTTCCAGTCCCACACCATCATCGTCCGCGAAGGAAAAGGAGCGAAGGACAGGCGCACCGTACTGCCGGATTCCATTATACCTCGTTTAAAGATTCATATGGAAAAAGGAAAAGCAGTGCATCTGGACGATTGTGCAGATGGGTTTGGTGAAGTGTATCTCCCCTACCAGCTTTCCGCCAAGTTTCCCGAAGCCGCTCGCTCGTGGGAATGGCAATATGTGTTCCCGTCAAATCGGCGGTCAACGGACCCCGTCACAAAAAAAATTATGCGCCACCACATGGAAGAAACCCACATCCAGCGCGAAATCAAAAAAGCCATCCGCCTCGCCGGCATTACGAAAGGAGGTTCCGCCCATACCTTCCGCCATTCGTTTGCAACGCACCTGCTCGAAAACGGCTACGACATTCGCACCGTCCAGGAACTCCTCGGCCATTCCGACGTCCGCACCACCATGATCTACACACACGTCCTCAACAAAGGCGGCATCGCCGTCAAAAGCCCCCTCGACTAACGATAATTTTCTTTTTCATAATGGTTCATTTTTCATTTATGATTTGTCATTTCGAGGAGCTTCCATTTTTTTCCTTTGGCGACGAGAAATCTCATAATTATATTTCACCACTATTGCATAATTCATCATTAAGCATAACGCATTAATAGTAGATAAGGCAAATAAGGATTGCAATACCAAACTCTTGGTATTTTTAAATGAGGGCATAAATCATTTAAAATGTAGGGGCGATCGCCCCGCAATATTTTTTCTAGAGCCCATCTCAAAAACAAAAATATCGTTATCATTGCGAGCCGTTTTTTGGCGAAGCAATCTGGAAACTAAGGAAAGATTGTCCCGCTTTACGGATTCCGCGATTCGCGGGATTATAAAAGCGGAACTTCGTCGTCCTATAAAACAGGACTCCTCGCAATGACAAACCATTTTTGAGATATGCTCTATTATTTTATGTCATTCCCGCGCAAGCGGATCCGAAGGACTCCTTCCGAGAATCCATGAATGTCGGGACGGACGCAAGACTGTCCATAGTATTTTCCCCACCATACAGTCATGCTGAGCGTTAACCCGCCATGTTTCACCTTTTGGTGGCAGTCGAACGACGTTACTCCCGCATAATCACAAATCCCATTTAAAATAAAAATGCCGGATTCTCACCCGACATCACAACTCAAACTCACCCACTCAGCATTCTGCTTTTAGCTTTTAGCTTTTAGCCTTTTGCTTTTAGCCTTTAGTTTTTTGTTTTTAACTTTTAGCTTCTAGCCTGTAGTATTCACCATTCATAATTATCATTTGTTTTTGCTTTTAACTTTTAGCTTCTCGCCTGTAGTATTTAGCATTCAGCATTCATAATTCATAATTATCATTTGTTTTTGCTTTTAACTTTTAGCTTCTCGCCTGTAGTATTTAGCATTCAGCATTCAGCATTCATAATTATCATTTGTTTTTGCTTTTAACTTTTAGCTTCTCGCCTGTAGTATTTAGCATTCATCATTCATAATTCATAATTATTTTTCTACCTCACCATCACCATTTTTATCATCCTCTCATTCCTTCCGCTTTTCAACCGCGCAAAATACACCCCGCTCGCTAATCCTGATCCGTTCCACTCCACCGCATACTCGCCTGCTTCTCTGTGGCCATCCACTAATCTCGTCACTTCCCTCCCCGCCGCATCATAGACAGTGAGCATAACGGTACCGGACGATGGCAGTGCAAACCGTATCCGCGTGCTTGGATTAAAAGGATTCGGATAATTCTGGCTCAACTCGAATCCTTCCGGGATCCCCGCCGCCGCCAACTTCACATCGAGTGATTGTCGCAATCGCAGCTTCCGTTGATACACACCATTCCCGAATGTCGCCGCACGCAGCTTCCGGTCCTGCAACGAAATGGATACATCCAGCACCATCGCATACGGCATCCCGTCAAACCACGTCTCCCAGTTCGCTCCGCCATTCGTGGATCGGTAAACTCCCAAGTCCGTGCCGAGATAGATGTCGCTCGGTATCGCCGGATCCACACAGACGGACTGCATCGGCAGATCCGGAAGATTTGCCGAAATATCCGTCCAGCTCTTTCCCGCGTCTGTGGATTTGTACACATGCGGCGATCCATACCCGGAAAATGTCGCATACGCTATCCTGCTGTCCGTCGGATCAAATGTCAAGTCCGTCGGATACCGGTTCGGCAATGCGGAGAGTGATTTCTCCCACGTCGTTCCGCCGTTGGTCGTATAAAAAATTTCAAAGAGCGGATTCTGCCTCTTACCCGTCGCCGCAATCACCGTGTCCGGACTTGTGTAACTGACCGCCATACACGACAGACTCGCGGAGTTTAACGAAATCCCTCCGTTCGTTGCAAACCATGATACTCCGCCGTCGGTTGTCTTATGCACCCGTTCCGCTCCCGCATACAGAATCTGACTGTTGGACGGCGCCATGACAAACGGCGCAATAAAATTTGCCGAATCACTTGCATCCGCGAAGAAAATGCTGAACCAACTCGCTCCTCCGTCCGTGCTCTTTGCAATGGAAAGAAACACATACTCTTCATACATCACTTTCGGATCCGTCGCATCCACCGCACACCATCCGCCGTCGCCGCCGTACACTTTATTCCACGACATTCCCCCTTCATACTTCACCGTGCCGTTATCCTGCAAACCGCCGAGCGCAATCGTGGAATCGGTCACTGCGTTGGCAAAGCCGCTGTAAAATTGCGTCGTCACAAATCCGCCGTTCCTCCCTGCGAAACTCTCACCGCCGTCGGTGGATTCAAACACTCCTCCGTCTGTCCCGTAAAACATCCGGTTCGGATTCTTCGGATCGATGATGATCGCATGATGATCCGCATGTGCATACGAACCGTCGTGTCCCTCAGTCCCTCCTGCCGGAATCACTCCCTCAAGTCCGTTATACCAAAATGATTTTCGCACCAATCCGCTTCCGCCGCTGGTGGATTTGTACGCATCCAATCCTGCCGTAAACACCATCAACGGAATTGTCGGATGCACCGCCGCAACATTATTGTACCATCCCTGTCCGCTCAAATAATTTTCGGTGGACATCAATTCCCACGATGCTCCATCGTTCGTACTCCGGTAAAGGCCCAATAAACCGTGCGTCGCTGCACTCGCAATACTGGCATAGACCACCGCACCGTTGCTCGGCGCCACCGCAATCGATGTCCGGCCGATATTTGTTGCAGGAAGTCCGATCGTCATTTTCACAAATGAAGTACCCCCATTGGTGGAACGATAGAGTCCCGGATTCGGCGCCGTGTTCCTTTGTCCGCACGCAACATAAACTATCGTCGTGTCGTCCGGATTGATCGCAGCATCCATCGCCATCAGCGTTGCCTCCACTTTATCGAACGTTGCACCGGAATTACGCGACCGGTACATCCCTTCGGACGTCGCTGCAAATATTGTTTTCGGATTCTGCGGATTAATGACAATCTTTTGCACCGAACGATTCTGCGAAAAGAGCCATGTCAAACCGGTTTCTTGCCATGTCTTCCCCCGGTCCGTGCTTTTCAAAATTCCTAGGCCGTACGTTGTCCGTGCTCCCGGTGTACCAACGAGACCCAGCTCATACCCGCTAATCTCCCCCGTGCCGATATACATCTCATTCGCATTCAGCGGATTAATCGCGATCGTGCTCACCGAAAGCAGATTAAATCCCGTCTGCACATAATCCCATGCATCCGCACCCGCCCCGCCGGTAACAGACCGCCATAATCCTCCGCTGGCGCTTCCCGCCCACAAAATATTCGAACTGTCCGGATCAAGCGCCAGAGACAACACCCGTCCGCCAATGTTGTCGGGACCAATCGATTCCCATGGCTCTTCCATCGCCCCTTTTTGCATCGCCTGCATCCGCCTCGATGTATACCGAAATGCCTTTGCCAATCCATCCGGTTGAATGATCCGTCCCGGCAGCGCCCGTTGATCGTACCACCAATCAAACGCAACCAATCCTTTCCGGTTCTTTTTTACCGGTTCCTCCGTCCGAAATACATAATAGGAGGCTGTCCCCAACATCAATGCAACAAACGATATCAACACAATTTTTTTCATCATAACAATATTTTCACCATTCGTAAAACCGCAATATGTTGCGGCTCCCTTTATTTTTTCATTTAAGGATGATCGTCGATCACCCACCCCATTTAGTCATGCTGAGCGAGTCTCGATAGTTTTTCAATCGGGACGAGTCGAAGCATGATACATTTTCTTCTCCGTGCCCTCTGCTCCCTCCGTGGTGCACTTTCTTAGGGCGGACTCGACCAACAAAAAGCTTGTCGGGTGTACGTCCATCCACAATATTTTTTTCACTAACTTCGAGAGACTTCTGAAAAAGTCATTGCCCCTAAGGGGTCCCTTTGGGACGAGGAGCGAAGCGACGAAGTTCCGCCTTTTTGAATCCCGCACTAGCGGAATCCAAAAAGCGGGACAATCTGCTTAAAACAAACGAAAAACAAGATTGCTCCGCTGTACGGAGTCCCGTACAGCGGGACTTCGACAAAAAACGTCTCGTCACGAAGTGACCCCTTCGGGGCAATGACATCATTCTAGAGTTTTTCAGATGTCTCTTCGTGTCATTCCAGCGAAAGCCTGTCCGAAGGATTCCTTCGGAGAATCCATTTCTGTAGGGGAGATCGCCGATCGCCCCGCAATATTTTTTCTCATAAATGTCGGGATGGTCGCCAGACCGTCCGCATTATTTTTTTTACTAACTTCGTGTCATTCCTGCGTACGCTGGAATCCAGAGATTCATGTCAGTCCCTTGCTATGCAAAGGTACGCATTAATATCCCCGAAAGAGAATACTCCAAATCACATTATTTCTTCAGCGTAAAGAATATTAATTCACCCCGAATGTCTGAATGACTAGTGCCGTATCCAATAATTCGTATTGTGTTTTTAATATAGTCACGCTGAGCGACGTCCCGACAATGTTCCGTTTTTAGAATCCCGCAAGACGGAATCTCAAAAAGCGGGACTTCTGCCGCACAGGAATGTTCACCATGACGGCATTCCGCTTTGTTATTGATTCGGAGCAGAAGACTCGTCCAATAAATTGGACTCGCCAGTGGCAAGGCCATCCCTTCGGGACATGACTGTCGGGACGGAGTCGAAGCGTCCGAGAAATAAATAAAAGATTGCTTTTTGGATATAGCACTAGATTTTTTCTCTTTTCATTTACCATTCAACATTATGCATTATGCATTCAGCATTATGCATTCATCATTCATAATTTATAATTCATCATTGCTCTTCGGCCCCAGCCTTACAAACAACGGCACCAGCACGTGATACAACACAAATCCCATCACCGGAACCGTGATCCCCCACGCAACAATCGCCCGTACATTGGTCCACCATAAGGTTCGTATCGCGTCTACGATATCGGACTGCAGCATCGAAAAAATAATTGCCAAATCGAGCGGCATCGGCGGCTGATCGAACAGTATCTCTCCCGCACGAATAAACGGAATGAAAAGTAATAATTGCAGCGGATAGACAAAATAATTGATGAGTTGAATTGCAGGCATGTTCAACCGGAAGAGCATCGCTGCAACGGCACACAATAACGTTGTCGATCCGAGTACCGGAAACGTCCCCAGCACCACACCGAGCGAAACGCACAACGCAAGCTTTTGCGGCGAAAGACCCTGCTTCAAAAAACTGAGCAGCGGAATAACCAACGCACGGTCAAAAAACTCGCTGAATCTGTTTAATCGATTTCTCATCAGCCCCTTTATAATAGAACATCGACATTCAACAAGTGAATACATTGTTGTTGCTCTAAGAGAACCACAGCACCTCCCTCAGTATAATACCTATCCCCTTTTTGTCTCTCTTCCTGTACTGCAGTTCAAAATACCTGTCATTTGTAGAATTTACAAATACTATTATCACATTATTGCGCAAAAACATCCAAAAAACAGAATTCGTCCTCTTGGCAAACAAGTTGCAACATAATTGGCATCCACTTAACAAAGGAGTTGTCATGAATACCACATTTGCACAATCCCATCAGCAAGTATATTCGCCGATGCAGTTCGTCCTTCGTGATGAAGAAAAGAATAGGATCATGCAGAAAGTGTACAGCAGCGAAGTGTTCAGCGAATTCGTTCGCCAGTGGGGCGATGCCATGACCGGCACTAACGCCGCACACGAATAATTTCGGGATAACTCAGTTTGACGACAGCAGACAACATCGTCTGCAAAAACGTTCAAGATTTAAGGGGAGGCATTATGAACGGCAAAAGCAGTACACGTGAATATAAATACAGGGGACCGATTCTCACGTTAACAGATGTGAAGAAAAAAGTCGTCATGGAGCAGCTGGTCAACAATCAGCCGTTTCAGGAATTCATCACCGAATGGGTCGCAGCACTGATGAGGTTTGAGACCGATCAGCGGAAGGTTGCGTAGACCGTACACGCACGTCCGTTCATATACTTCGAAGAAGTCTCGCTTCCTCCTCTCCGCTTTCCCCCGTTCACCGGTGCACTGCCCGGCATTACCGGACCAGCAGCATCGTTCCTGCAACAATAATGATGAATCCCGCAATATCCAGCAGCACTCCGTACCGGATCATTTTACTGAGCGGCACATATCCCGAACTGTAGATGATCGCATTGGTCGGCGTAGAAATCGGCAGCATGAAGCCGAGCGACGATGCCATGGTTGCTGCTACCGCTGCCTGAAACCCGGAATGCTGTGCCAGAACAATCACCAGCGGAACGATCATGTTCGCTGATGAGACGTTGGAGGTCAGCTCACTCGTCACCATTGCCAATGCGGAAGTGGCACTGATCAGCCCTGCGCCGTCCTGTGGGATAATTCCCGCAAGCTGTGCTCCGAGCGTTTCCGCAAGCTTTGTTTCAAATACCAATTGTCCCAGTGTGATCCCGCCGCCATATAATGCCAGCACTCCCCAGTCGATCTGCACGGCATGTCCAAGATTCATCACGTATTCCCTTTTTTCTCCCGTCACATTTTTAGACGGCAGGAAGAAGAGCAGCACCGCACCGATAAGCGCAGCAATGCTTTCCGGCACTTGTTTCGTAAATGAGGCCGTGACCGGATGTGTATCCCCGAGCGTCAGCGCGAATACACCCGGCAATATCCATAACACCACGGTGAAGCCAAACGCGACGAGCGTATTCTTTTCTGCAAGCGAAAGCTCTCCTAATTTCTTCCTTTCGTTGTTCAGCAAATCGTCCAATCCCGCAATTCGTTCTTTTCCCATCCCGCAGAAATAGTTTAGATAGAGAAAAAGGAAGAGATACATCACCACGACTATCGGCAATGCGAAAGACATCCATTCGAAAAACTGAATATGACGCCCCAGCTGCCGTTCGATAAATCCCAATCCGATCAGATTGGTCGGCGTTCCCACCGGCGTTGCCAGTCCGCCGATAGATGCGGCAAACGCACACATCAGCATCATGCCTGTTGCATACCCTTCCCGCTGCCGGTTCCCCTCGCGGCTGTAGAGCATGCTGATAATCGCCAGACCGATAGGGAACATCATTGCAGTCGTCGCCGTGTTGGAGATCCACATGGAAATAACACAGCAGACCGCGCCGTACGCGAACATAATGCGGCTGGGATTCCCGTTGACCAATTTCATCGTCAGCACGGAATACGCGAACCGCTTATCCAATCCGTGCAACTGAATAGCCTTCGCCAACACGAATGCACCGATGAACAGGAACATTACCGGATCCGCAAACGGCGCAAAAGCCTTCTGCGCCGTAGTCACCCCGAGAACCACAAGCATTACCGGGACGAGTAAGCCAGTGATATAGAGAGGGAGCGCCTCCGTCAACCAGAGCACGACAATCAATCCCACCAATGCCGCCAATGCGTGCGTTTGTTCGGTCAGGATCGGTATCGGCATAAAATAAATGGAAAGAAAAACGATCGGTGCAATTACAAGCCCCGATCGTCGGCGGAAAATTTCAAATCGTTCTTCAATTCGCGAGATGGATTCCTTCATTGAAAAATGTAATAAACAATCCCTTCCCCTCCAAATTTTTGTATCTCTGTCCGGACGGAGACTCTCTCACTTGCTGAACCAAACATCCCTCGGCAGTATGGGCAATCTCCGATCGCCCATTAGCAACGAGAAGTGGTCTCAAAAATGAATTTTATTTGTCATTCCGAACGAAGGTCCGAAGGACCGAGTGAGGAATCTCGTTTTAATACGTGAAGTCAAAAACCAAGATCCCGATCCCGCTTTAGCGGGATCGGGATGACATTGATCAGGTATTTTTGAGAACGCTTCTAGTCATCCGGAGATTGTTGGGCGATCGTCGATCGCCCCGCACTATTTTTTAAACATACGTAGAGCCGCAACATGTTGCAGCTCCCTATTCTTCCCTGTATAGGCAATCGCCCCCGAACGAACAGTCACCCTGAGCGATCCCGACGCTGTTCGTCGGGAGAGTCTCCCAAAGGGACCCCTTTGGGGGAAGGGCACTCTGAGCGATCCCGACGCTGTCTGTCGGGCTAGACCGTTCGTATTATTTTTATACCAAAATTTGTTCCTTCCCCTCAACCAAAGAGATCTTTTTACTTGGATACCCTATATTCCTTTTATTTTTTAGATAATTCTCATATGGTAACATCTTGCAAACGGCTCAATATCTCTCTACTTTTGCAGTAGACACTTTCCAAAAAAATTAGGGAATCCCTCCCATGAAGATCTCAAAATTACTCTTCACCTGTCTGCTCCTTCCCGCGTTGACATTCGCACAGGATATCGGCGCAATTACCCATAACCTGAACAACGGCACATACAACACTGGCGGATCGGCCGTATTGGACCGCGGCGTCGTCTTCACATTCCGCACGCATGCCGTTGGTACGCAAACACGAAACTTTCTCTGGCACACGGGAATCGGCAATTATGCAACGAAATGGGCGACGAACACCACGACGTCATTCGCAGCAAATACCATCCATTCCGGCGGCGCCGTACTGAACGGTTCGCTCGATCTTCCGATGGACGTCACCGATCAGTATTACTACACGTTCATCGTTCAAAAAGGAAACACTTCCGGTAATAAGGATTTCAGTGTTCTCGAAACTTCGTTCGATCCTGTCACCATCAGCTCTGTCTCGTTCTCTCCCGCATCGCCGAACAGCGCACAGTCGGAGACAGTGTCCGTGACACTCAGCAGCACAAAAAATGTGGATGAACATCTTTTCATCCGGTGGACTGTTGATAATTTCACAACTTCCCATTTCACCGAGATCACTTCATTTTCTGGAAACGTCGGCACGGCAGTAATCACGCCGCAATCTGCCGGCACCACCGTGCAGTTCTATGCGTTGACCACAACACAGTTATCACCCGCTGCATCATCCATCGACTATTTCACATTGGAATTTGAAAATAATGCCAACGCAAACTACAGCTATGCAGTGACGGATAACGGCACCACAACGTTCAATACTCCCACAATCAACGCCGGCACACCGGCGGCAAACGGATTCCGCGCGAACGAACTCTTCGAGTCGGTGACGGGAACAGATTTTTATGTGACATGGGACGCGCAGAATCTTTACGTTGCATTCTCCGGCGCCTGCAACAGTACAACGGACCGGTTCAACATTGCCATCGACACCGATCCGGATGGTTCGTCGGGAACAACCGTTCCTTTCTCCGGCGTTCGTTTTCCACTCGGGGGACAACTTCCGGATTATGCAGTCCAGGTGATCGGCCTCGGCAGCGCAGCACTCTATAAAAATTCGGACGGCTCGTGGAATGCCGCAGCAGCGAGCGGATTCGGTCAATACGGGGACGGCTCCAATGGCTCCAACATGAAAGTGAAGATCCCCTTCAGCGCACTGCAGGGTGCATCAGGAACGTCCGCATATAATCCGTCTAATCCCATTCGCATAATTATGTGGATCTCCGGCGCATCGCAGGATAAACCGTACCGCGTCGCTCCCGGTTCAAATTCGCAAGGAGATCTTGCAACAATTATTACTGCTCTACGCTCGTATTATCTCAGTGCAATGCCGGCAGCAGTGGCACCTGCCGCTTCAACATCGGATCTCGCACTCACTGCGATGCCGACAACATTCCAGATCAATCTCGCATCATCGGTCGGATCGGTGAATGACAATAATAATCTGCTCGGCACCGCAGCGTCCGCAGTGGATGGATACGACAGCGAGTTCGACCTTCCTGAACCCCCCGCAGCACCAGGGAATTACATCCAGCTTTTATTCCCGCATCCGGAATTCGTATCTATATTGGGGGATGATTTTACGAACGATATCCGCGCCGATTTTCCTCCTTCCGAAGCGAATGCTTCGTGGGGATTTCAGGTGAACACCAATGTTGCCAATAGTACTGTGACAATAACGATTGAACCAGACGGACGGATTCCCTCCAATGTGGGTATTTTCCTGCGGGATAGTGCAGCGGATGCAGGAACGCTCATCAACATGAAATCCGCCGACTTCATCTATTCCTATAACTCCGGCGCATCGCCCGGTACCCGCTCGTTTGCCCTTGTTCTGCTGGACACGCTCACATTGGATGTCACTCTCCTTTCGCCGAACGGCGGAGAAATTTTCCGATCAGGATCGACCCAGACAATTTCCTACATCAGAACAGGCGCGGCGGAAACTGATTCGGTTATTTTCTCTTTCTCCTCCGATAACGGTGAAACGTATTCCCCGGTCGCCATTGTGCAGGGGAATGCAGAGAATTATTCCTGGACTGTACCGCAACACTATTATACCACGCAGGGGAAGATCCGTGTGATATTGACGGATGAATTGAGCAATAGCGACACCGCATACTCGGCCTCCCCTTTCACCATTGTGGGTGATTCTCTCTCCGTCGCACTGCCGCAGGGATGGAACCTGTTTGGTTCACCGCTGTCAGGAAGTTATTCATCGCTCGCTCCCCAACTCTCCGGCGGCGCGGGATTCCTCTTCGCATATACTCCAACGTCGGGCTACACTGCCTCAACGGGACTGACGGATGGAACCGGATACTGGCTTGGACTTCAAAATGCTGGACAATATTTTGTGAAAGGGGTTGCGTTCAGCGGTGAAGATTCCGTCGTTCTTCCGTTGCAACAAGGATTCAATTTGATCTCCGATCCGTTCGTTCTTCCCCTTCAACGAGATGCATTGCTGTTCACAAAAGCAGGCGCTCGCGCAACATTTCCGGATGCGGTATCAAATGGATGGATCGCATCGCTGTTATATGAGTACTTTTCAGGAAGTTATACAAGCGCCGATACTGTTGGTCTCTTTACCGGTTATTGGATTGGTGTGTTGCAATCGGGAGTCTCTATTGTATTCCATGCTTCTTCCGCTTCTACTCCATCGGCTTCTCCTTCCCGCGAACCTTTGCTTGCACCGAAATCGGGGACAGATGATTTCTTCATGCAGATCTCCGCACAGTTCAACGGCGCGAAGGACGATCTGCTCCGCTTCGGCGTGCAGTCCACGGCCAGCGATGTGTACGATCCGCTCGATGCACCGAAACCGCCGCGAAGCCCGGCATCCGAATTTGTAGAAACGTATTTCCTCCACCCGGAATGGCAGCTCCCCTTCGGCGACAGAATCGCGTATGATATTTCAAACTCCGGAAGCATTTGGAACTTCACCGTAAGCACTTCTTCCGCCGGTCCGGTAACGCTCCGCTGGAACGCAGAGGGCATTGCAACAGAAAGAAGCCTCAGTCTTAAGGATATGACAACAGGACAATCACTTTCGATGAAAACTGTAGCAAGCTATAGTTATACTTCGGCCGCAGAACGGCAATTCCAGATCACCTCCATCCTCGCCGGCACGAAGGGGAATGGACTATCAATTCCTACAGTGACGTCGCTCGATGCATGCTATCCCAATCCGTTCAATCCTTCCACCGCCATTCAATACAGCATAGCGCAGTCAGGACATGTTTCGTTGACCGTGTTCGATATGCTGGGTAGGGCAGTGACGGAGTTGGTGAACGCCGAACAAAGCGCCGGCATTAGGACGGTACTCTTCGATGCGACACACTTGCCGAGCGGTATCTACTTTTACACGCTCAGGACGGATAATTTTAGTGCGACAAGAAAGATGGTATTGATTAAATAAGCAGTAGATCTCTTATCAATACCATTTCGCGTGTTCATAAGGATGCAGACGATTGCAATTGATAGAATAAAAGAAGTTTCGCCCAATACACATTTTCAGCAGTTGAAGAAAAGCGTCAAAATTGTCTCTTTTCCCCTTAAAAAAGCGCTTTTTCTACATAATTTTGATTGACTATAATTGATTATTGAGGTATCATAAAAAAAATCACTGAAACAATATCGTAGGAGGTTCTATGATAAAATATTTTCTTTGTTTTGTAATTATTTTCACTCTTCCGCTATTTTCTCAATCTTTCCCATATCAGGATAATGCCGGCAATTATTCATCGTGGACAAATGGAAGTAATTTGGGAACAGGATTTAATGCATGGACTCTCGAAACACAAAACACGAATGGAAGCAACTTTGCTGGACATTTTCTAGGATCTTCAACTCCCGATTTTGGCGATATCAATACTAGCGGGAATGCTTTCGGAATGTACGGAAATCCTACAGGAAGTTTTCCTCAAGCGAACGCATACAGAAGTTTCAATTACAATAGCTTTACTTCATTACAAGATGGTCATACATTTAAAATGCAAGCGGCTGTTGCATATCGAAATGGTTACAAAGGAATGGATGTCATTTCTGGTGTCGACAGTTATAATATACTCAATGTCCAAAATGATACGTATTCCGTTAACGGCGAAGCGCAAAGTGGGTGGGCATATTCTCAAACTTCGGTCTTTACAATTGAAATAACACAATCTTCCTCTACACAAATTTATATTAAAGTAACTCGCGGATCAGATGTCTACGGACCAACAGCCAAAACTGTGTCAGGTCGACTGAATTCGATTAAGTTATATATTGGTAATACTTTTAACAGTGATAATCCTAACAATCTCTATTTTAATAATTTAGAAATTCGCAACACTGATCCGCTTCCCGTCGAACTTACTTCCTTCACTGCCATTGCGAAAGGTAACGGAGTGGAGCTTGCATGGAAAACGGCAACTGAAGTGAATAATCACGGCTTCGATGTGGAACGAATGGAATTGAATCAATGGAAGAAGATCGCATTTGTCGAGGGAAATGGAACGACCAACGCTCCGAAATCCTATTCTTACACCGACGCAACGGCTTCCGGCACGATCTCCTATCGTCTAAAACAGATTGATCGGGACGGACAATTTTCATACAGCAATGTTGTTGAAGTGACGGCATCAGCTCCCGCGCAGTATGCACTGCTGCAAAACCATCCGAATCCGTTCAACCCGACGACGAATATTCAATATTCCGTTGCTGCTTCCGGTTTCGTTTCACTGAAGGTCTATGATATGCTCGGGAAAGAGGTCGCAACATTGGTGAACGCCGTACAAAATGCAGGACCTCATGTGGTGCCGTTTGCAGCGTCGCAGTTCCCCAGCGGTATCTATTTCTACACGCTGAAAACAAACAATTTCACTTCCACAAGGAAAATGCTACTGGTGAAATAAGATTAGCGGACCACTCCCATTTCTCGTCCTGCTGCATTGTGGCGGGACGAGAAATCTCTCTGTTCGCGGTCCATACATTTCTGAGATCTCTCATCGCGCTTATTTGGGATCCGGAATACGGCACAAAAATACTTTTGGCATAGTGAGTATCATCCCCGCCATCGTCACGATCACGGGGATTTTTTATTGATCGTTTTCCCCTCCATCAACGGTCCAATATCGCATGAAAAAATATCTCCTCCTCACTGGCATTTTCATTCTCACTCTCACCGCACAGGAACGAACCTTCTTGTCGCCGAAATCCGATGTGTTTCTGCAGGGATTTTACTGGAACTCCACACCCGGCGGTACATGGTATGACTCGCTCGCATCGCTCGCACCGCGCCTTGCTTCGGCAGGATTCGGCGGAATCTGGTTCCCTTCTCCCGCCAAAGGTGCCGGCGGCGGTTTCTCCATGGGATACGATCCATACGATCATTACGATTTCGGAGAATATAACCAGAAAGGAAGCGTCGAAACGCGCTTCGGCAGCCGGACGGAATTAGTGAATGCCATCAGCACCTTCCATGCGGCAGGGATCGAAGTGTATGCCGATGCAGTCCTTCGTCACATGATGGGAGGCGAGCAAAAGACAGCATACGAATGTATCCCGACAAACGGAGGAGTGCCGATCGTACCGGATTCCGCCTATCTCCTCTTCAGTTACCCGAACGGCTCCGGACGTTTTCTGAAAACTCCCGCGGAATTTTATCCGAACGCCCAAAACTGTTTTGTGGATGGACGGTTTATCGCGACCGATCCGATCTTCCGGTTTGGAGAATGGATCGACCATAATAAACAGTCCGTGCGGGACTCTCTCATCCAATGGGGACTCTATCTTCGCAACGTGTTGAAGTTCGACGGTTTCCGGCTTGATGCAGTAAAGACAATCGATCCGGCATTCATGGCGGCGTTTTTGAAAGGTTCGAACGGCAGCGGTTATGCCGTGGCGGAACTCTGGAGCAGTACCGCTGACATTGGTGACTGGCTCAATGTCGTAAAGAATGTGAATGGCGCGAGCGTTGCAATGTTCGACTTTCCTCTCCGCTATACGCTGAAAGAGATGTGCAACAACACCGGTGGCGGATTCGACATGCGGAACCTGGATAATGCGGGACTGGCAGGCGCAGGCATTTCGGGATTCGATTATTCTACATTTGTGGAGAACCACGACTTCGACAGAACCGGCTACGACGGATCTACGGACAACGGCCACGATCCTGTATTAAGCGATAAGCAATTGGCGTATGCCTACATCCTCTTTTCCGAAGGACGCCCCTGTGTTTTCTATAAGGATTATTTCAATTATGGCTTTGCCGGCGCAATCGATACACTCATCTGGATCCGACAGAATTTTCTTTACGGCGGAACGACAAAGCGCAACGGATTGAATCCATTTTATGTCGGCGGAAGCGGAACGCAGGATGAAATGGCTCAAGACATATATGTGGCTCGAAGAAACGGCGGAGACGGAAAGCCGGCGGCATATCTTGTCATCAACGATCATCCATCGGAATGGCGAGGCGTGTGGGTGAATACCGATTATCCGGATATGTATTTTAAAGATTATTCCCGGCACGACATCGCAAACAACATTAAAAAAGCAGCAGGTGACGGACGGATCGATCTCTGGGCTCCCCCGCGCAGTTACGTTGTCTTTGTTCCTGACACAATGCAATCGTTGAACCATCCTCCCGTGCTCACAAAACGAGTAACAAAAGAACCTATCATCTTCTTCACCGGAACGCCGGTGTATACAAAAATCGAAGCGAGCGATGCAAATGGAGATCCCATAACGTTTTCGGTCACCGGTAATCCCGCCTGGCTGCAATTGGTGAATAATGTTCTTACCGGAACACCGTCATCGGCAGATACCGGAGCGGCACAACTGGTAGTGAAAGCTGCCGATCCGCTCGGCGCATTCGATACGGATACGATCCACATTTCCGTCATGCGTAATCGCTCTCCCGTTCTCACTTCGCTTTCCGATACAACGGTGAAAGCAACGAAACGGTTTGCCCGGTTAGCGGCAGTAACGGATGCAGACGGAGATAGTGTGAAGTTTTCATTCACTATGAAACCAACGTGGCTTTCTGTCGGAACATTTACCGGATTGATCAGCGGAACTCCCACACTGGCGGATACCGGCATATTCTCCGTTTCCATTCTGGCCACCGACGGGAAAGGTGGAATCGATTCGGCTACATTCACCGTGACAGTCCTTCCATTGAAGGATTCGGTCATCAGCACATATGCCAAACCGCATATCGACGGGATTGTGCAGTGGGAAAATGACTGGCTCTCGAAATGGATGGTCAGCACGGATAACGACAGTGACAGTTATTGGTGGACTATTGTGAACGACAGCGTGAAATCCGTCAACAACGAACTCTACTCGTTGTATGTTACCTGGGATGCGGATTCGCTCTACCTTGGTGTCGATTATTACATCAACGACAAGAATAATACACTCATCCTCTATCTGGACGCGCTCCGCAATACCGGCATAACGAATTTTCTTTCCACCGCGGGATATACCGGCGATCATCCGAAGAATAACAGATTCCTGACACACAATGGCATCGACCTGTTTGTTGCCGCGTATTTTCTGGAACATCCCTCCGTCTATCGCGTTCAGGGAAATTCGAGCGTGGACATTTCTCCTCTCACTTCCCGATTCCGCGGACCGAATGCGCGCGGAATGGAGGCGGCAATCGGATGGAATGATATCTATCAATTAGGGAACGGCGTGGTAGAAAAGAATGCCGTCATCAATCTTGTCGCACTCGCAGCGGGTGGATTCGATTACGGTTCCGGCGATGCCATGCCGGACAATCCGGATGTGAATGGTAACGCGGGACCGGACAGTTTGAAGAATCTAGCGGTAGTCGTGATAGATAAGAACGGCGATGGCATTCCTGATCCAACCGTCGTCCTTGTCGGTGTCGATCAGCCGGATAAAGGAGCTGTTGTACCGACATCATTTACACTCTACCAGAATTTCCCGAACCCGTTCAATCCGGCAACAGTGATTAGTTATCAATTACCAGTAAACAGTTTCACGACGATTACAGTGTACGATTTGATTGGAAGAAAAGTGGCAACACTTATCAACGAGGCACAGCCAGCAGGCAATCATTCCGTTCGCTTCAGCGGTGATCGACTTTCCGGAGGCGTCTATTTTTATGTGATGAGTTCGGGCACATTCACCGACGTCAAAAAACTTCTGCTCCTGAAATAACATCTGTCATTCCGGCGACTTGCCCGCCATGCGTTTAGGCGGGAAGCCGGTCCGAAGGACTCCTTCAGAGAATCCATCCCTGTAGGGGCGATCATCGATCGCCCCAGGTCAGTCAGTCACCCTGAGCGAGTGATGCAATGCATCACGAGTCGAAGGGCACCCTGAGCACCCCGAACGCTGTCTGTCGGGCAAGACCGTCCACACTATTTTTTATACCCTCAATATTTTTACCTCCTCCCCATTATAAAATAAAAATCGAATTCCCGCTCAATACCACAACTCACCCATTCATCATTCATAATTAATAATTCATCATTATTTTAGAAAACTCCCTCAGACATTTTTATCCGAAAACCTCAATAGAATCGCTGTTTTTTCTCTTGCTTAATAATCATTTTCTCGCAAGACTTGTGTGTAATAACTGACCGCGAGTCATTCTATTGAAAGTGTCCGTGAACTAGTTCACCCTGAAATGTCGGAAACGCAAGGAACGGCCAGAAAACAATTACAGCGTTTCCGCACTCTTCACACACTCTCATCGTCGCCACCGCAATGGGCATCACCGAACGCAAGGAACGGGAAAAAGAGAGCCGCAAAGAATCGATCATAGACGCCGCACAGAAAGTCTTCTTCGAAAAAGGTCTTCTTCTCTCCACCATGGATGAGATCGCTGAAACAGCGGAGCTCGCCAAAGGGACACTCTATCTCTATTATCACAGCAAGGAGGATCTCTATCTCGCAGTCATGATGCGGGGACTGATGGTCCTGAAGACGATGTTCGACGAGGTCATCACCAAGAATGATCCCGTCGTGCAAACAATGATTAGACTTGCAGATAAGTATACGGCATTCTACCATACGCACAAGAACTATTTCCGTATGCTCCATTTTTTCAACACACCGCAATTACACAAGCAGGTGTCCGACGAGATGATGCAATCGTGCGATCGCTTCAATCAGCAGCTCTGGACATCCATCACCGGCATCATCAATCGCGGAATAACAGAAGGAATAATCCGGAACGACCTCATCCCGATAGAAATCGCGGTGGTGCTGTGGACCAATGCGTCATCGCTGCTGATGCGGATCGACAGTCAATACGAAATGTTTCAACAGAAAATGAATATCGACCTGAACGTCACGCTGCAAAAATCCAATATGCTGATGTTGGAATCAATCTTGACCGAACATGGAAAACTGGAATTATCAAGAGTTATGAAATAACACGAGGGATACATGAAACGCCATCAGAATTTATCTCATAGGCAATTTGACCGGCTGTGTCATCGCAAGCGAGCGAAGCAAACACCGATGAACCGGCGATTGTATCGTCATCTGTCTTTCGACAGACTCCCCGCAATAACGTTGTTCTTTTTACTTTCACTGATCTCGGTAAGCTCGGCCCAAAGCACAGATACGACGCAGCTGTCGCTCTCCATCGATGCCGCTGTCCGGATGGCAGTGATGCACAATCCCGAACTTCAATCAGCACGGCTGGAAGTAAAACGTTCCGATGCACGGGTAATGGAAGCATGGGGATACACAATGCCATCGGTGGACCTGAGCGGTACATTCAATCATATCCTTGAAAAACCGAAAAGTTATTTCCCGGATGCCATTTACTATCCGCTGGTGAAGCTGATGGATTCCACGGCAAAAGTCCCGCGTCCGACCGGTCAGTTGATCGAACTCCCTTTTTCCATGACGCCGACAAATTCGGCGAATGCAGCAGTCAACGTACGGCAGATTCTGTTCAACGGTTCGGTCTTCATCGGCGTCGGTGCGGCGAACATCTATTCTAAACTGGCACGCGACATCTTCATCCAAAAGAAGGTGGAAACCGTATCGAAAGTGCGGAAAGCCTATTATGGGGCATTGCTTGCCCGCGAAGCGCTCACTATGATGCAATCCAATCTAACGAATGCGGAAGAAAATCTGAAAAATGTTCAGTTGATGCGCTCGCAGGGAATCGTTTCAGAATATGACGAACTGCGCGCTTCCGTCGGCGTGGACAACCTCCGTCCGATCGTCATCATGAGCGAGACCAATTTCAACCTTGCCGTCGATAATCTTCGCAATACTATCGGCATTGCGGATACTGTCTATCTGATGCCGACCGAATCACTTGTGCTGCAGGATGTGGACGAGGGTATCATCGCAGCAGCGGACCGCTCCGTGCTGGAAACAAATCCAAACCTGAATATCGTCCAGCACCAGATCGAACTGAATAATGCCTCCGTCAATGCGGAACGCTCAAACTATCTCCCCACCATCATGGCGTTCGGGTCGTATTCTTACACCGCCATTAAGGATGATTACCGTATCTCAACAAATGATTTTTATAAAACGGCATCGGTAGGACTCACCTTCTCGTTGAATCTATTCCAAGGACTGCAGACAAACAGCCGCATAGAGCAGGCACAGTTAGAAAAACAGAAGACGGAAGAACAAAAAGGAAGTCTGGAACGGAACCTGCAAATGGGCGTCCGCTCCCTCATCGGCAATCTGCGGCAGGCGCGGAAACGGGTCGATGCGCAGCAGCGAACAGTCGAAACAGCCGAGCGCGGTTATAAAATCGTTACTGCACGGTTCCTCTCCAACGCCGCAACTCAGCTGGAAGTGAACGATGCGCAGTTGGCGCTCTCCCAGGCAAAAGTGAACCGCATGCAGTCCATCTACGATTATCTCGTCGCTTCCACAGAACTGGATGCATTGCTGGGGAGGCTGCCGGAATACGCACAGGAAACTGAAGAATAATATCATACGCGAAAATGAATTGATTAAAGGAATAATAACAATGAAAACACTGAATATCGTACTCGCCCTCCTTCTTATTGCCGCAAGCTCGGTATTTCTTGCATCATGCAAAAAGAATGAAGCAGTAGCGACAACCCAAAAAATTCAACCGGTGAATATCACCGTGCAGCAAATCCGCCCCTCTTCGATGATCGACGGCATCCAGGTGGCCGGAACGGTGAAAGCGTTCGAGGATGTGATGATGAGTCCCGAAGAAGGCGGCATTGTAAAAGATTGGAAGAAGAAAAAAGGAGACCGCGTGAAAAGAGGGGACCTCATTGTCACACTGAAGGATGAAGTCATTAAGGCCAGTTATGAAGCCGCCGATGCGCAGTACAAAATGGCACAGCTGAACGTGGAAAAACAGCAATCTGTGTACGAACAGCAGGGAATCAGTGAATTGCAATATAAGAATATGCTGTACGGCCGTGATGCAGCTAAAGCCAATGCGGACCTGATGAAAGCGCGCTGGGAACGGACACAACTTCGGAGTCCCATCAACGGTATCGTGGATAATACCATGCCCAATGCAGGTGAGATGGCACCGCCCGGCATGCCGATCGCTCGAGTGGTAAATCTCGAATCAATCAAAATACAGGCAGAGATACCGGAACTCTATTCCGGCGCAATCGCTGTCGGCACACCGGCCGCTGTTTCATTCGACGCCGTTCCCGGAGAACAATTGAATGGGAAAGTGACATTTGTCGGATCCACCGTTTCTGCAGCGAACCGTACCATGCTTATCGAAATCCTTTTGCCGAATCCGAAGGGAAAAATAAAACCGGAAATGGTCGCCAAAGTGAATCTCATCCGCACAAAGAAAAGCAATGCCATCCTGGTCAGCGAGAACATCGTACAACTGGTGGACCGGGACCGGTACATCGTTTATGTGGAAAAAAACGGCGTTGCAGAAGAACGACGCGTCACCATCGGCGGACGCCAGGGCAATCTCGTAGAAATAGTGAGTGGATTGAAAGTGGGAGAATCACTCATCGTCAGCGGATATCAAAAGCTGGTGAACGGATCATCAGTGGTCATCACACAATAAAAAATAATGTTGAATGTTGAATGCTAAATGTTGAATAGAAAATATTGTGCGGGCTGTGAACATGCTATTAAGCATTCATCATTCATAATTCAACATTTGCAATAATCGTCAAGGTGTTGTCTTAGGAGTAACCTCAAATGAAAATATGGAACATAGCCGTCGATAACAGAGTCGCTTCGAGCTGTATGGAACAGCCACTATCAGTATAGTCATGCTGAGCAAGGCGCGGCAATTATATTTCATCCTTCGACTCACTCGCTTTGCGGGATCGTTCAGGATGACAAATGTGCCGCGCCGCGTCGAAGCATGGATAATAAGCCTTAGGAGTATGGGAATATGAAAATATGGAACATAGCCGTCGATAACAAAACAGCGGTCTATCTGCTGATGTTGCTCATCCTCATCTTTGGATACACATCTTACATCGGCATGCCGCGCGAAGCAACACCGGACATCACTATCCCGCTGGTCATCGTCTCCACGCCATACATCGGCGTCTCCCCTGTTGACATGGAAGGACTGATCTCCCAGCCGCTCGAACGGGCGCTGAAGGGATTGAAGGATGTGAAACAGATCAGTTCCGTCTCGAAAGAAGGACTCTCCACTATTCGGATCGAATTCAACACCGGAATCGATGTGGACGAAGCACTCCGTCGCGTTCGGGACAAAGTGAATTCAACCCGCAACCAACTCCCTGCGGACATTCTGGATCCCATCGTTTCGGAAATCAACTTCAGCGAATTCCCCATCATGTATGTGAACGCCGTCGGCAACGTCGGGCTGGCGCGCTTAAAAACCATCGCCGAAGATCTGCAAGATAAGATTGAAGCGATACCGGGCGTGCTGCGTGCGGATGTGACGGGCGGCTTGCAGCCGGAAGTACAGGTGAATGTGGATGTCTATCGGATGAATGCCTATCAGGTAAGTTTTGACGATGTCTCTGGTGCAATCCGGGCTGAAAATCTCTCGATCCCCGGCGGGACGATCGAAACGCAGGAAAAGAATCTGACGGTCCGGGTTCCAGGAGAGTTCAAGCAGGTAAAGCCGCTGGAGGATATCGTATTGAAGATTCAGAACGGCAAAGCAATCTATCTGCGCGATGTTGCAACGGTGGATTATTCGTTCGAGGACCGGCAGACGTACGCACGGCTGAACAATGCCGAGGTCGTTTCCCTCGCCATCCGCAAACGTTCCGGAGAAAACCTGGTGCGTATCGCCGATGAGGTGAAAGAAATTGTTGAAACTGAACAGAAGAACCTTCCGAACGGCATCAAACTCGAAGTCTCCAATGATCAATCCCGCTTCATTAAACGGATGGTCCATGAACTGGAAAACAGCATCTACACCGGAATGTTCCTGGTCGTTCTCGCCCTGTTCATGTTCTTCGGATTCAAGAATTCGATCCTCATCTCAACGGCCATTCCCCTTTCCATGTTCGTCGGCTACATAGTGCTCGGAGCTCTGGGGATAACATTAAATATGGTTGTGCTGTTTGCCCTTGTGCTTGCGCTGGGCATCCTGGTGGACGACGCCATTGTCGTTATTGAAAACACTTACCGACACCAGCAGGAATACGATGAAGACCCGAACACCTCGGCGAAAAAAGCGGCCGGCGAAGTATTTATTCCCGTATTGACATCCACCGTGACGATCCTTTCCGCTTTCGTTCCGCTCTTGTTCTGGCCGGGCATTGTCGGTGAATTCATGAAGTATCTCCCCATCACTCTCATCACTACGCTGACGGCTTCCCTGTTCGTTGCCTACGTCATCAGTCCCGTGCAAGCCGCTGAATTCATCAATTATAAAAAAGAGATCAAAAAAGCGAAATTCAATCTGGAACATCCTCACTGGTATAAAAAATACAATCCTCTCACCATTCTTTATCATAAAGTGGACGAGCACTTCTTTCCGTGGATGCAGAAAAAGTATGTAAAAACACTCCGTTGGACTTTGCAGAACAAAGGAAAAACAATCTGGAGTTCCTTCGCACTGCTGTTGACTGTGATCGTCTTCTTCGGCTTTTTTAACAAGGGAGTAGAATTCTTTCCGAACACCGAACCGATGCAGGTGAGTGTCAGTATCGAATGTCCGGCGGGTTCATCGCTGGAAGTGACCAATGCCATTTCTAAGATCCTTGAAGAGCGGCTGGATAATATTCCAGGACGAAAAGATGTTGAATTCATCGGCGCCAGCGTCGGAACGTCGGACGATATGTTCGACATGGGAGGACAGGGTACGGCGAACAAAGGGCGCATCGCGATTAATTTCATGGAGAAGGATTTTCGAATGCAGAGCACGTTCGAAACGATGGAAGAAGTGCGGAAAGCAACGCTCGGCATCGCCGGCGCCGAAATCCGTTTGACGAAACAGCAAATGGGACCGCCGGTTGGTTCGCCGGTAAACATCGAAGTTTCCGGCGAGGATTATGCGCAGCTTGCGGCGTTAAGCAAACAGATTCGCGAAAAAATCAAGGATGTGCCAGGTCTTGTCGATCTGAAGGATGACTACAACACCGGGCGCCCGGAAGTGGAAATTATTGTTGACCGGGAAAAGGCTGGATTGCTCTATACCAGTACCGGTCAGATCGCATCGACTGTCCGCGCGGCCATTGCCGGCGTTGAAGCGTCCAAATACCGAGTTGGTGAAGATGAATACAAAATTCGTGTCCGGTTAAAGGAAGATCAGCGTACCGCCCCGGCGGATCTGGAAAATCTCCGCATCAATTTCATGAACAGGCGCGGACAATTATTGTCCATACCGATCACCTCCGTAGCAGACATCCGGCGTACCACCTCAGTCACCGATATCCGCCGTAAAGACCAGAAACGGGTCATCACTGTCAGCGCCGATGTCTCCGACCGCGTTGAATCCGAAGTACTCACCGACGTGAGAAGGATTGTCGGTTCTATTGCCATGCCGAATGGATATGCGGTTAAACTGACCGGCTCGCAGGAAGAGCAGCAGAAAGCATCGGCCTTTTTAAGTAAAGCATTTATCATCACGCTGTTAATGGTCTTTTTAATCATGGTAATGGAGTTCAATTCCATGAAGGTACCATTTGTTATCATGATCTCCGTCGTTCTCTCCTTAATTGGTGTATTGTTCGGACTTTTGGTCACACGAACTGCCCTGAGCGTGATGATGACCGGCGTCGGTATTGTGGCGCTTGCCGGTATTGTGGTCCGGAATGGAATCATTTTGCTCGATTTTGTAAAACATAAACATGCCGAAGGGGGGCTGCCGCTGGACGAAGCTTTAGTAGAAGCAGGAAGAGTTCGTTTACGGCCCGTGATGTTAACGGCCGCTGCCGCCGTGCTTGCACTGATTCCAATGGGGACCGGTTATGATTTTAACTGGACGGAATTTCACTTTGTCACCGGCTCTGAAAGCGCAGGTTTCTGGCGACCGCTTGCCGTTGCGATCATCTTTGGTTTGACGATCTCTACATTTCTCACACTCATCGTCGTGCCGACCGCCTATTCGCTGATTGATGAATACACGGAAAAAGCAAAGGAATGGATCCGAAACAGGTTCTCAGAGAAAGAGAACGAATAGTGATGCAGTCCACCTTTGAGGTGGGCTACACCTTACGATAAATCTTGCGCCACCTTTCGGAAGTGGAAACCATAGATGGCAAATCCGATCGCCAACGAGAAGAATTTAGGTTTGCGGAAGAGTGTCCAGAAAAATAATTTCCAGTAATAGATCCGGCCTTTCCCCAATACTCCCAGCCTGACAATGGATCGCAACAATGCCCGGACATAATTGGGATTGAAGTGGAAGATCTTTTTCTTTTTCGGATCGAATGTTTTCAAGAATGTCATGATCCGTTCATAATATTCTTTATGGGAATAGATGGTCTGTACGATCTGCTTATAGCCGTTCAGTAATGTTTCCAGCTCCATGGCAGGAGTAAAATTCATCGAAAAATCAGTATTGCTTCCGGTAAAATGCGACAACATTCTTCCTTCACCCAGCATTCGTTTATGAAGAGCCGTCCCTTTCGGCGCGTTCAGTAATCCAACCATTGCGGTAACAATTCCGCTCTTCTGGATAAATGAGATCATGTCGTCGAAGATCTTTGCATGATCATTGTCGAAGCCGACAATGAACCCTCCCTGCACTTCAATCCCTGCTTTTTGTATCTTCGTCACACTCGCGATCATGTCCTTGTTTTTGTTTTGCGATTTGTTGCATTCAAGCAGGCTCTGTTCATTCGGCGTTTCAATGCCGATGAAGACCGATTCAAATCCTACCGTCGCCATCAGATGCAGTAATTCATCGTCATCGGCAAGATTGATGGACGCTTCCGTATTGAGATAGAACGGACTCTCATGCCGATCCATCCACTCAGCAATCGCCGGAAGAATCTCCTTCTTCAGTTTGTTCTTGTTCCCGATGAAGTTATCATCCACAAAAAATAATGGCCCATGCCAACCGGCACGATAGATCGCATCGAGTTCGGCAATCACCTGATCTTTCGTTTTCGTCCGCGGACGCCGCCCGTACAGAACCGTAATATCACAGAAATCGCAGTCGTACGGACATCCGCGGGAGTACTGGATATTCATGGAAGAATAATATTTCTGCTCCACCAGCTCCCAGAGCGGAAGCGGCGTCTTGGTAATATCAGCCCACTCTTTGGTACGGTAGAGATGCTTCGGTGTTCCAGCGGCAAGATCATAGAGAAACCAGGGCAGGGTGATCTCTGCTTCGTTCAGCACAAGGTGATCGACATGTTCATACAGATCATAGCTGCTGGTAAACAGCGGCCCCCCGGCAACGATCACGGCATGCATCGCCTTGCAACGCTCAATCACCGTATTTGCCGATTCACTTTGAATGGACATCGCACTCAGAAAGACATAGTCAGCCCATTTAATCTCTTCATCCGAGAGTTGCCGTGTATTGAGATCGACTAATTTTTTGTTCCAGTCCTTAGGGAGCAGCGACGCTACGGTGAGCAATCCGAGGGGCGGGAAACTAGCTTGTTTTGATACGAACTGCAGTGCGTGCTTGAAACTCCAGAACGATGTGGGGTATTCCGGATATACTAAGAGGATGTTCATTCCGTTCCTTGTATCTCTCGTAGACAAACCAATCTATTTCAGGTAAATCTAATGTACTTTTTTCCTGTGGTATTCTCCAATACTGAAACCGCGAAACCAGCTTTCTTTGTCCGATTTATAAGCTCGCGGGACATGTTCTTATGGTGTTTACTGTGCTCTTCCTCGATATTACTCTTGCCGTGGCATTCGAAACAGTGATAAAAAACACTCGATTATTGTTTTGACCAGGGCGTTGCGGTACAGTACTATTTCATCCTCTTGCTGTTTGTTTTCATCAAAGGATTTTTCTAAAATGGTTTCGAAAGATTCCTCACACTAATCAACATTATCGTCAGGCCGTCTAATGAGTTTTACCATACCAATCTCGCAGAAGCGGGTACCGTTCTCCGGAAACCGGTGGATGCAATTTGTCGCCGTAATCTTTGCGGCAGCATGGATCGAATCGCTGGCAGGCACAACTGATATTTCCAACTGGATTCTCGAAAATATTTTAACGGTCCTGTTTGTTCTCTTCCTGATCTTCTCCTACAAGAAGTATCAGTTCAGTGACGCTGCATATTTGTTGATAGGAGTATATCTTTGCCTGCATGTGTACGGCTCCCAGTACACCTATGCTGAAAATCCATTTGGATATTGGCTGAAGGATCTCTTTCAATTGTCCCGAAATCACTATGACAGAATCGTGCATTTCAGTTTCGGATTCCTGCTGGCCACTCCGCTTCGCGAGATTTTCCTGCAGTGGCTGAAATATCCTGCATGGGTCGCATGGTTGTTGCCGATTGAACTGACATTATCCGTGAGTGCATTCTATGAGTTGGTCGAATGGGCGGTTGCCGATATTTTTTTTCAGGCACAGGGTGCGGCCTATTTAGGAACGCAGGGGGATGTGTGGGATGCACAGAAGGATGTCTTTCTTGCCCTGTCCGGTGCGATTATTGCGACCAGCATCGTTTCATTGATCAAGAAGATGATCGGAGCCAAAACATTCTGAACTATCAGTAATAAGCAAAAGTCCCGGACATTGCCGGGACTTTCTTTTTAAGAGTGCGATCTGCGGTTCATTCTCCTGCACTGATTGTCTTTGCGATCATCGGCAGCGGATTTCCGCCCTGAAGAGAATCGATAAAATCAGTCTTCGTAAAATATCCGTCCGCTGGAACCATTGCCATCGCATCCTTTAGATACTCTTCTGAAAGTCCCGACAGCAGATACACGAGTGTGTCAGAATTAATGGACTTGATAAAACGGAGCGTCACCAGACCGTTCATTCCATTCATCCCAATATCCAGTAAGACAAGATTTGGAGAAAAATTACGCACTTTCCGCAAACACTCATTGCCGGACAGCGCTGTTTCTATGTGGATGTGGTCATAGACAGATTTCAACAATTCAGCAACAAGCTGTAAAAACGCCTTGTTATCATCAACAATTAAAATTCTAAACGAATCACGTCCCTTCGACATTGTGTTTTTCATCAGCCGTTTGGCCACGGTTGCCTCCCCCACCTGAATAAAAAGTTTCCGACAAAACTCCCTGGTATGATTTTTTTTTAACGCAGGAAAATCAGTCCCATTCTGCCCTCACGGATTACGCAATCGAGCATCCCCTGCTCTGGAGTAATATAATCTTTTTGCGAATCGCAAGAAAGCACCTACTTTAATTTGCGACACACCGATTTGCATTGCGGCAGCGAGATGTTCGGTATGATTATTCTTCAATCCTGAGGTCTTTCAAAAATCCCCAAATTGAGTTGAAGGCATTACTCATTTCCTCTTCAGTAAAATCTCCATGTCTTTTCCCTTTTATCACAATAAGTGTATTCATAACGTCATTCGCTCTCAATGCATTGTGCAACATTACCGCCTGTGAAAACGGCACAGTATTATCTTCATCACCATGAACCGTCAGAACAGGAGGGGTTGATGAATTCACATAGGTCATAGGAGAACAACTTTTGTATATCGCTTCCTTCTTCGAGGTGTCACCGACCAGCTTTTCCATGAAACTTTCGGAATGCCAGTGTTCTACCTGCTCTCCGATATCGCTCACGCCGAACCAGTTAATCACTGCCGCGACTCTTAAATCTCTTGTGATCGGCTTGTTGGGAATTGCAATTTCATTGTCAGTGGTGAGGAATCCTGTCATCAACGCAAGGTGTCCCCCCGCCGATTCTCCCGAAACGACGATCCGCGTTGTATCGAACTTATACTTTTCTGCGTTTTCATAGATCCAATTCAATGCCATTCGACAATCCGCGATACATGCAGGGAACGGCGACTGGTCCAACAATCGGTAATCGATATTCACTACCGCCCAGCCTTTATCAATGTACGGCAGAAAATTGAGATTCCGTACCGATCTTGTCAAACCATTCCATCCTCCTCCATGGATATAGAGCAGCACCGGCTTTCGGTTGGGTGAATATTCGACCCAGGGTTCACCCCCCGTATTTCTGGCAGGAACATACGCATCCAGTTTCAATTCAATACTATCAACGGTAAGATATATAATGTTCGGAATCACTATTGATTTGCTGTACAGACCGGCCATAGCATCGGAGTTGGAGAGCGGTCGCTGTGCACAGGAAATACAAATGAGCGGCAAAATTAAAAGAATTGTGGAAGTGACTGATTTATTCATAAATATGGACGGATAGCGGTGCATGTACAGTCAAGCACCTTGTTGTTGAGTGCTCTGAATATTGGGTCATAATACGCGAGGAATGCCATAGTATCAAGTGCCGATATCACCGGATATATCGGTGAACGTTTTTTTAATACGCTATAACAAAACCATAAATAGTGAAATTATGCTTGTGTTGATGTTGAACACCGCAGAATAATCTGTTGAGAATGGATGAAGATAAAACAGTGTTGCTTTCGATAAATCATTTAATTTGTCTCCAGTATCGATTCTAAATAGAAGCGGTATCAAAAATACCTCATCAATGTCATCCCGATCCCGCTAAAGCGGGATCGGGATCTCGGTTTTTGACTTCAAGTATTAAAAACGAGATCCCTCATTTACCCCGTTGGGGCTTGTCCCTTTTGCCGACACGAAGTGTTCCTTCGGAAAGGCATCCTCCAAAGGAGTCCTTCGGACCTTCGGGAGGGTCTTCGTTCGGAATGGCAAATAAAATTCATTTTTTTGAGACCACTTCTAGTTTGCCAGTATTTCTCAAACGCTTCGCCAGCCCGACTGTCATGTCCAAAAGGGGTGGTGTCGCCGCTGGCGAGTCCAATGTATTCTCACTGTACATCAGACAGAACTATCCACATTTAAAATGTGCAGCGGACAATGTTGTCTGTTTCATTTTCCGATGAATAAAAATAATAATACAAAATTATCGTATTAAGTAAGACCATTCCAAAATTAGACTAATTTTAGATGTTTATGTCTGGTATGATAATTGTAGATATCCTTCGTGTAGTTTGCAGAACTGCATATTTTTCAATTATTAAAGGAGTATCTATGAAAAACCTGTTTACAATTTTGATCATTGCCATGCTTGGACTTATTTCGTGCAAGGATGATGATACATCAACTCCGGTATCAAACACGACGAAAGTAACGTCGTACGACACCGCTGATGCAATAAAAGGGGGGATACTCTACGACAAGTTTTGGTCTACTGAAGCAGGGTACGATATTTCCGATGCGGCGAAAATCAGTCATTTAAGTAAATACGGCGATTTCTATCGTTGCAAACAGTGTCATGCGTGGGATTTAATGGGCACTGCCGGATCATATATCAATAGAGGACCCAAAGCCAGCACCGTAAGTACCGCAGGAAGGCCGAATGTTGCGGCAACTCTTCTTCCTTCGCTCTCAAAAACTCCTCAAGAATTATTCGATGCTATCAAAAAGAGCACTGGACGAAGAAAACTTACTGATTCCTCTGCTGTCACGGCATATTCCACCGCGAGCCCGACAGTGGGAGATCAAATGCCTGATTACAGCACATTGTTGACCGATGCACAAATTTGGAATCTGGTGAAATACTTAAAAGAAGGAGCTGTTGACGTAACACAAATATACGATGCAACATACACTGGAACATATCCATCCGGCAAAGCATCATACAGCTCCATTGGGAAAAACGGAGATGCTGCAGCAGGAAATACATTTTATACGACTAACTGCTCTGGATGCCATGGTTCTGACGGAACATCGATTGCAAATCTTGACGGCACTACAGGAATGACGGCAGGAAAATTTGTCCGGACAAAACCAAATGAAGCACAGCACAAAATAAAATTCGGTCAGTTGGGAACAAGTATGAAATCGACGAATTTAACGATTAACGAATTAAAAAATCTATATAAGGCGCTTGCCGATACATTGACGTTCCCGAATTAACAGGAATTATCGGAGAGACATTAAAGGGCTGCGTTGGCGGCCCTTTTTTTTGTATAGCACATTTGTCGGTGCTTTGCGACCGCTAAAAAAAACGGTTTGTCCAATCATGCATCGGTGAACAAATTCGGTCTGCAATGTCCGCTAATCATTTCTCTGTGTTACCGGTCAGCGATTTTTCGTATATTCATTCCATAAAAATATTACAAAGGGAAAAATAGTATGAAAAAGATTTTCGTTATACTCTTTTGCTTTTCTGCGCTTCTTATTTCACAGAAACGACCGTTCACCATTGCGGATCTCTATAAAGTAAAATCCATTGCCGCACCGCAATTTTCCCCGGATGGAAAACGAATTGTCTTTACAATGACCGAAAGCTTCCTGAAAGAAGGAAAGACCAATTCCGAACTCTTTCTGATGAATGCCGATGGTTCGGGTCAGCGGAAATTGACATCGAATCCCGGTGCAGATTACTCTCCGCACTGGTCGCACGACGGAAAGGCGATCTATTTTCTTTCCACTCGTAAAAACGGTGCACAATTGTGGAAGCTTTCTCTTGAAGGGGGCGAGCCGGAACAGATCACCAATATTTCCACCGGCGTTGATAATGTGAAGTTGTCGCCGGACGGAAAAGGATTCCTCTTCTCTTCTGATGTGTATCCCGAATTCGGCGCTGATGATGCCATGAACAAAAAGACTGATGAAGCAAAAGAAAACGGACCGCTCCAGGCGCATATGGCAGATCAGCTGCTCTACCGGCATTGGACCTCGTGGGCGGATGGAAAACGGACACACTCTTTCATTTATTCTTTTGAAACAAAGAATCACATCGATTTGACCCCGGGCAATTATGACGCGCCGGGATTCGGTATGAGTGCTGCAGAAATCTCCCCCGACGGAATGGAAGTCTGCTTTACCTCCAATCACGACAAGGTGGAAGCGACATCGACAAATAAGGATTTATTCCTGGTTCCTGCTGTCGGCGGAGAGACAAAGAATATCACACAGGCGAATCTTGCGTATGACGGCGAGCCGGTCTATTCTCCCAATGGAAAATATATTGCATTCAAAACACAAAAGATCGCCGGATATGAAGCTGATCTGTTTCGCATTGCGTTCTATGACCGCTCAACCGGGAAGGTCGAAACAATCACCGAAGGGAAATTCGATAACTGGGTGGAATCATGCTGCTGGTCGCCGGATTCTAAAACATTGTATTTCACAGCGCAAGTGCAGGGAAACGTCCCTCTCTATTCACTTGATGTGAAATCCAAAACAATTACGCTTGTTTTGAATGCCAAAACTATAGATGCGTTCGATGTTGCTCCGGATGGGAAATCACTGATCTACACGCGACGCAGCATTGGCGAACCGGTCGAATTGTGGAAAGCATCGCTGGAAAAAGGAACTGCAAAAAATCCAGTTCGGTTGACAACGTTCAACAAACCGGTCGAAGATTCCGTTGACATTCGTCCTGCCGAAGAACTCTGGATCCAATCTCCGACTGGAAAAAAGATCCACACATTCCTTGTGAAGCCGCACAATTTCGATCCGAAGAAAAAATATCCTCTTATCCTGAATGTTCACGGCGGACCGCAATCACAATGGGCGGATGCATTCCGCGGTGACTGGCAGGTGTATCCCGGTTCGGGATATATCGTTGCATTCCCGAATCCGCACGGATCCACGGGGTACGGACAGGAATTCACCGCAGCAATCTCCAAAGACTGGGGTGGCAAAGTGTATCAGGATGTGATGGCGGTAGCCGATTCTCTTTCCAATATTTCCTATGTCGATGCAGACCGTATGGGAGCGATGGGCTGGAGTTACGGCGGATATATGATGATGTGGTTAGAAGGACATACCGATCGATTTAAGGCAATAGTCTCTATGATGGGAGTCTATGATCTGCGGGCGATGCATGGAACGACAGAAGAACTTTGGTTTCCCGAGTGGGATTTGAACGGCGCTCCGTACGATAATCCGATGTATCAACAGTGGTCGCCGAATAATGTCGTGAAGAACTTCAAAACTCCTTGTCTTGTCATCACCGGCGAACGCGACTACCGTGTGTCGTACAATCAAAGCCTGGAATTCTTCACCGATCTGCAGAAGATGAATGTTCCGTCACGTTTGATTGTTTTCCCGAATGACGGGCATTGGCCGAGCAATGTAAAGTCCATGCCGCTTTATTATAATGCGCATTTGGATTGGTTCCACAAATATCTCGGCGGCGATTCTGCTCCGTACGATATGACGAAGATGATCCGGAATCAGGCGATTGAATAATCGATTGTACAACCTTCGGATGGTTGAAATAGTTTACGCTCTAGACCATCCGAAGGTTGACCGTAGAAAATAAAAAATCCCGACCTCACTGACCGGTTTTTTTTATAAACTGATATTACGCAAATATATTTTTGCGCCTAAATTATTAAGGTCGTCATGCCAGAGTGCTCCTGTCGGGCATCCATTTTAAAGATACCCGCTAAAAACATATGGGGATG
The DNA here is from genome assembly GCA_041665525.1 of Bacteroidota bacterium. Lineage (GTDB taxonomy): Bacteria > Bacteroidota > Ignavibacteria > UBA10030 > UBA8401 > UBA8401. The sequence continues at coordinate 37,561 of JBAYIS010000012.1, forward strand.
ACGAGTATATTTTAGATTTTTACTTAGCATCAATTATATTGTCTGCTTTCTCTCACCTATTCATATACTCAACTTCTCAACGACTTTTCTATCTATTTTACAAGCATCATCTTCTTTAACTGTATACTTTCACCGCTGCGCAGACGAACAAAGTAGACGCCGCTCGCCTGATTGCGGGCATTGAATATTACCTGATGATATGTTCCCGCCCGGCGCTCCTCGTGCAGCAATGTAGCCACTTCGCGCCCAAGCAGATCATACACCGTTAGTGTCGTTAAACCATCTTTCGCCAGGGTAAATTCAATCGTTGTAACCGGATTGAACGGGTTCGGATAATTTTGCCACAGCGTAAAGACTGCCGGGGCTGTCCCAACTTCCACGGTGACGGCAACGGAATACCGGTGCGCTCCGTTTCCATCGATCTGTTTCAATCGGTACGCGTAGGTGGCGGCAGGAAGTTTTTCCTTGAACGAATAATTCCTGGGAGAAGATGATGTCCCGCTTCCTTCCACAAATCCCCCCTTCGTCCAGGCTCCTCCCAGTGCCGTACCGGTTAATGAAGAAAGAGTCCGTCGTTCAATCTCGAAGCCATAATTATTCCATTCGGTCGCCGTTGTCCAGCGCAGTTCAGCATTCAGCCGGTCCGAAAATCCACTGAAAGATGAAATCTCCACCGGCAGCAATTCTTCCTTTTCTACGATGACGAATTGGCTGAAACTCGAAATCCCGCTAAACCACACTTCGCCGGTTTCGGACCGTGCACTGTCCGCAGAAGCAACTTCCGTCCAGGCACCGTCTGCTGTGGATTCCCGCTTGAACAATTGAACGCCTCCAGGGAAAAAGTCGGCCCGCGGATCGATGATGCCGGATCCCAACGTGAACCTGGCCTGGGTCAGAAACGTTCCGGCGGAACCGTATGCATTCAAAATGAAGTACCTATTCCCTTTCACACTGGAATATCCCTCCGGTGTAGTATTGGGCAACACCGACAATTCCGTCGCAACAAGATCCACCGCAGCGTCGAAATCGTCTGACAGGTTCAGCGAAATATTTCCCAGCGGGATGCTGCCGGATTGGGATCCTGTTGTGCAGACGCAGACGCCGCTGCCGACAGGAACATTCGACGACACCCACGCTGGCGCATTCACCAGCGCCGCGTCGTTTCCGTGAATGGAGTCAGCGGCTGCCGATCCGCTTCCTTCGTTGAATTGAAGATAGGATATCAGCCCGGGATGATTTCCGGTGAGCGTCCGGTGCATGTTCTCTCGAATCTGCTGTACGGTCCGCTCGCTGTTCCAAACACGCAGCTCATCAATGGAACCGTTAAATATCCCCTGGGCTCCATATCCTATGATATAACGATCTCCTCCTGTCCATAAAGTATTGACGTTCACAGGAGTGCCGACGGCATTTCCATTCACATACAAACGCATCATGCCGCCGTTCACCGCAACGATAGCCACATGGTGCCATGTATCGGGAGTAAGGGATGATTGATCAGTAACTATTTTCGCGTTGCCATCAAATGCAAAGTGACGAAACTTCCCGCCGCTGATATCCAACGCATGAGAGTATGAAAACATGGGACCACCTGCATCCGTTCGGGCAAAGATTGTTTGATTGGCTGTTGTGTGCGGCTTTATCCACATCTCGATCGTATATGTTGTCGGCGTAGATAAAGGAATGGTGCCGTATCGTGTATTTGATCCGTCGAATGACAACGCCGTTCCCGCGTATGGCGAATTCGTTGGGTATGGAATCGCACATGAATTGACCGCTGTAGAGGGTGTAAAATAATTGGTCACTGTTCCGTTGCCATTATATCCAAACGCAGCAACGTGGTACGTCTGCCCCGCTTCAAGATTTGTTACAACGACAGAATCACCAGTACTGTTATAGACAACATAATTTCCCGCTCCGATCTGTGAACCGGATCCAAATGCCGCGTGTGCGGAATATGATGATCCGTCAACAGGCGTTCCGTCAACAGCGCTTCCGGATTTCACAATGACCAGATGATTCTCTGCATCTCCTTTTTGCCACTTGATCGTTGCCTTATATGACGTGACGGTTGAAAACGTCGCGTGAGAATCGCGAACGGTCGGTTCTGACGATAACGCCGTTCCGCTTGAAGTGAGAATATTGGGAGAAGTGAATGCATTGGAATAGAACGTGATGTTCGAACTTTTTGTGCCGGCCGTCAGCGGGGTCAATATCGAAATGATACGAACACTGTCATTCGAAACAACTGAGGCGCTCACGGGCGAAATGGTAAATTCAGCGTTTGAGCTTTTCACAGAATCAATCTGAAGCGAAAGCGGTCCGTAATTCTTCACCCATGCAGTATCCGGTGATGAACCGCCGATGCCAATGTTGCTGTGGGCAAACACTGTTTTTGATGGATTGAAATTTGATCCGGGAATCTTGACATCGGATACGACTCTCGAAGGAGAATTGATCAGTTGTGCATTGTTGCCGCTGCCGGTGATGTTATATGCGGTCGTACCGCTCGATTCATCAAAACGGAAATATCCGATCAGGCCGGCTTCATTCCCAGAAAGCGATGCATTCATACCTGATTGAATTTGTGTCTGTATGCGTGCGGAATTCCAAATTCTAAACTCATCGACTTTCATGTTGGCATACGGATCAGACCAATTACTTCTGCCGATATAGTTCAATGTCCGCGTCACATTCAACGGAGCCCACAAGGATCCACTGACAACTTCTGTACCATTAATAAAAATTTTTGCCGTAATGCCGTTCAAAACACAGGCAATATGATTCCATGTATTCAACGGAAGTGCTGCGGGGGCCTGGATCATTTGACTTGATGTACCTTGAAATACATGCAGGGAAACCTGGCCGGATGTTCCCGTACTGACTGCTACAAGAATATTGTTCGAACCTGCTCCGTTGCCAAAATCCATGAGCCGGGCATAGTTGACGATGTTTCGAACATAGACCCACGATTCAATCGTAAAGTTACCGTTGAACCATACACCATCGGCAGCATCTGCGTATTGATTCGATCCGTTCAGATCGACCGCATTTCCGGCTGAACTTGCCGGGAGATACGCACCCGTTCCGCTGAGCGGAATCTTAGTTATCGATCCGGCATTATGCGTAAATACCAATGTATCATTCGCTTGTGCAATGGCTGTCGGCGAGTAGGTGACATAAAACTTCTGGCTTGCCGATGCAAGCAGTGATGCGCTCGTCGGACTCAGAGAATACTGTGCATTCGATTTTGTCACCGAAGAAATGATTAGCGTATCCGAACCGCTGTTCGTCACTGTGACGCTGTCTGTTTTCGTTTGATATAATCCGACATTGCCGAAGGCGTTACTGGAAACAGACGATGAAAATACCGGATGAATCCCTTTGCCATTCACAAGAATGGTATCGGATGTTGTTGTTCCGTTGTGGACAATATTAATGACAGAGGATTTGGTTCCCGTTGAAGTCGGTGCGAACGTAATGTAGAGCTTTCCGCTATCCGACGCATTTATGGAAAACGTTGTCGGACTCACCGTAAATTCCCCCGAACTTGAAGAAATATTGGACACCGACAGCGTTGCATTACCGGTATTTTTTATATAGACACTATCTTTTTTATTGCTTGAAACGAGAACAACTCCATATGCTTTGGATGAATCTCGTAAAGAAATCACCGGACCCGTGCCTGTTCCGCTGACACTAACTGTATCTGAACCGGCGGCAGTATTATCAGCGAATACTATTTTTGCATTAACAACCGCCGCTGTTGTCGGGGTAAATGTGATCAAGAATTTTAGACTATCCCCAATGGCTACTGTTCCCGTTATCGGTGAAACAGTATATTGTGCATTTGTCGATACAGCATTGGTAACTGATAATGCTACACCGCCGGTGTTTTTAACATAGATACTGTCGGTTTTGCTTGATCCGAGATTCACGCTGCCGAATGCTTTCGATCCTGGGTTGGCAACAAATGTTGCCGGAAGCGGAACAGTATTTCTTAATAAGGAAATGGATGATGATGCCTGCCCAATCGCTGCAATATCCATTTTCCCATCACCATCAAGATCTGCCGAACGGAGATTCCACGTGTTCGATCCGATTGCATAGGCGACCTCTGCCGCAAATGATGAAGTGATCAACGTTCCTGATGTGAAATTATTTTTTAATATAGAAACAGATGATGATGCTGAATTTGAAGCAATATCCGGTTTGCCGTCGCCGCTGAAATCGCCGATGGTGATCGTGCGATTTGCCGGTGCTGCATAATTCACTCCGGCACCAAAGGTGATTGCCCCCGCCGCGCTGGTATTTTGAAATACTCGTACATACCCGCCGGAGCCGCAAGCAGCCGCAATCTCCGGTTTGCCGTCACCGGTAAGATCGCCGATCGCCATTCCAAAACAGGATGCAGACATATCTTGCTTTGCGTTAAAAGAAACGGTGCCGACAGAGCTGGTATTGCGGAAAACTGAAATGCCGCCTGCATTATAGCACACTGCCGCTATATCCAATTTGCCGTCACCGTCAAAATCACTGAGATGAACTTCGCGGGGACCGCTTCCTGATGTTAACGAGAGAACAGATGATATGGAAATTGTTCCGGGCGTGCTACTGTTCTTGTAGACGGTGATTTGGTTTCCTGAATTATTTGCAACGACCACTTCCGGCTTTCCATCACCGTCAAGATCGCCGATAGCGCTGCCGTGTGCTGCCGTGAGTGTGTAATCCATTCTTGCGGCCATTGAAACAGAACCGCTGGTGCTCGTGTTCCTGAATATTGAAAAACGGTCACCGTTAACCTGAGCTGAAAGAACATCAAGTTTTCCATCACCATCGATATCTCCCACCGCAACATCCAAACCGCTGTAGGGACTCGTGGAAAAATTCAACGGTGTTGCAAAAGAGAATGATCCGGATGTACTTGTATTTCTCACAACATTCATTCCGTTCGAACTTTCATTTCCAGTAACCAAATCAGGTTTACCATCATTGTCAATATCAGCAATGAACATTCCGTAACCGTTTGCTGTTGCCGACGTTGTCACATTGGCTGCAAATGAGCCGGACGTGACCTGATTGCTGGTGTTGAATTTGACGATAAATCCATTTCTGGAATGTGCCTGAAGATTGTCTGTCTGTACCGTTATCGGTGCGTACGTTGCACCTGTTGGAACGGCGACGGTTATTGTTGTATCGGTGGAAGCGGACACCATTCCTTTCGTTGTGCCGAAATAGACTGTATTGTTTGCAGGTGTTGGACTAAAACCACTTCCTAAAATAACCACTGATGTCCCGGCTGCTCCGCTTGCGGGAGTAAACGATGTAATCACCGGAACAATTCCTTTTGCCTGAACTGAAATTGCCGATGGTGATCCGGATGCATTGTGAGTCAATGTTATTGTTCCGCTTTGCGTACCCAGCGAAGTCGGCGTGGCGGTGATGTACAGCGTTGCACTGGCACCGGTCGCAAGGCTCATTGTATCAGGCGAGAAAGTGAACTGTGCGTTATTAGAAGAAATGTTTGTAACATGTAAAAAACCACCTCCGGTATTTGAGATGGTAATACTGTCTTGCTTGTTTTTTGAAAAATATATATTACCGAAGTTCTTTGATGTTGCTGATGGAGAATAGACCGGAACATTGACCGGCGCTGTTGAAGGAATCATTCTGGTCAAACCATTATAGATTGTTCCATTCAAACTATTCCCCGAAGCGTCGTACGCTGTGGTTCCCGAAGACTCATCGAATCGCAGATACGAAACAAGGCCGGTTTCATTTCCGGCAAGAGACGCGTAACTGCTTTGTATTTCTGACTGCGTGCGCGCCACATTCCAAAGTCGAACTTCGTCTATATTCCCGTCAAAGGGATTCAGTGAATAGACAGAGGTGTCCTGTCGTCCGCCGATGCGGATTGTTGATGCGACCGGACTGTATCCCGATACTGCCTGCGAATTTTTTAATGCGCCATCAACATACAATTTCCGGTTTGCACCGTCATAGGTCAGAGCAATGTGATGCCAATTGTTGTCACCCCATGTCGTTGTAACTTCCGTTCCTCCCTGCATTCCCACTTTTATTCCTTGAGCTTCCGGCGTGGATGAATTCGTTGTCAGGATATACCAGTTTTTCACCGGGACTTGATTCCTCCCTTTGTCAATCACGGCACCCCATTGCCAAGTCGCACCGATCTTCATCCAAAGCTCCACTGTGAAATTCGCTGTTGACAACGCTGCACTGGACGGAATGTCGATGAATTTCGAGGTACTGGTAAAGGTCAGCCCATTCCCGGAATTCGCAGCTGCTTGAAACACACCGCTTCCGGTGATGGAAATTGAATTGGGTGATCCGCTTGCATTATGCGAAAGTGAGAGCGTAGTATTATGGGAGGCCGCCGGTGCCATCGGTAAAAATGTGACATAGACTTTTTGACTTGCTGACGGTGTAAGAATTGCCGTCGAAGGAGAAATCGTATATGATCCATCTCCTGATGTTATCGTACCGATATTCAACAGTCCGCCGCCTGTATTGGTTACGACAAAACTGTCTTGTTTCGCCACACCAATGTGTACGGAACCGAATGCTAAGGATGACGGTGTTGCAGAATATGCGGGTGTTCCGATGTAAGCCGTTGAAGAGACAAATGAGGCGGTGGAGTTTTTCGACAATGTCTTTCCTCCGCCGGTCAGGTCGTATACCTTCGCACCGCTTCCTTCGTCAAAGCGGTAGTATGCAAGCAAGCCGGTTTCGTTCCCGGCCTGCGATTTATAATTAGCTTGTATCTGAGCCTGCGTTCGTGCCGTATTCCATATCCGCAGTTCATCTATTTGTCCGTTGAACAACGGTTGGGCGGGTATCACTATGCCGCGTCCCACGTAAGCGACACCGCTGCCGCTGTAGTCACTGGCGGAGACGTAGGATGCCATCTGCACTCCGTCCTGATACATTAAACGGGTGTTTGTGGCCGCGTTATAGGTAAAAGCCCAGTGATGCCATTCGGTGTTGTACGCCAATCCGCTCAAGTCCATCGGTGAACCATAAAAATCGAATGTCATCGTGGAAGCATTCCTCCAGCCGATATGAAGACCCTGGTTATTGGATGTTGTCCCCTGGCTGACGATGTAACCGCTCGCGTTGGCTGATCGCTTAGCCCAGAACTCCACCGAGAACGAACTGTTGGCAAAGTTTGGACCTGCGGCAACACTGTCATAACTGTTTGATCCGTTGAATTGCATCGCTTGACCGGCGGTCGAAGCTGCTGTGAACGCTTTTGTAGCAGTAACGCTTACGGTGGTCGGCGATCCGCCCGCAGAATGATAGAATGAAACATTCCCGTTGGATGTACCTGCCGGAAGTTCTGCCGTGAAAGTAATATAGAATTTTTGGCTTCCTGATGCCGCAATGACCGCCGAGGTTGGACTTATCGAATAATTGCTGTTCGGCCCTTTGACGGAATCGACCTGAAGCGAAATAGCACCTGAGTTAGAAATGGTGACACTGTCAATTTTTATATTTCCAACCTGCACAGTACCAAAGGCAAGAGACGTCGGACTTGCAGAAGAATTCGCCGTAGCGCCGTTTCCGCTGACGGTAAGTGTATGCGGACTACCGTACGCATTATGTGTTACGGTAAATGTTCCATTTTCAGCCTGAACTACCGTTGGAGCAAATGTTACAATGAATTTTCCGCTGTCGTTTGATGCAATGGCCGCTGTTGTTGGTGCGATAGTGTATCGCGCATTATTGGATGTCACCGAAGAAACAGAAAGATTTGTCGCACCAAAATTCTTCACATAAAAGCTATCTTTCTTTGTTCTCGTGGTCTGCACATTTCCGTAACTGAGCGATGCTGTATAATTATTATAATACGGTGCCGGAAATCCTGCTGTTGAACTCTGCCATGTCGGTGTATAATTTGTTCCTCCTAATGTGAGGTTTCTTTCTCCCATGGTTTTATCCTGAACAGTTGTACCGCTCCCTTCATCAAACCGCCAGTACGCCGCCAGTCCGGATTCATTACCGTATAATGAGTTTGTCATATCTGCGTAGATCTGTTCCTGAGTGCGTGCAACGTTCCATATTCGTATTTCATCAATTGTGCCGGTAAAACCGGAATACCACGGTGCGGCTGAATTTGTGCCGACATACAAAGGAAGCGAAGTATTTTTGCTGAAGACTCCGCTCGTTGTTGCCTTCAGAACACCATTTACATAGAGCTTTGCTGTCGTTCCGGAATATGTAACAGCAAGGTGATACCATACACTCTGTGTTCTTCCGCTTGAATATAAAGCCATTTCCGTGCCGCCGGTCCCCATCCGTACAATCCATCCGTAATTATCGGGTGCGATCGATATTCCGGTCGAACCATTTCCTGAACTGATAATATATCCGCTGTACGAATAGTCGGGAACATCACTTCTTGCCCATACCTCATAGGTAAATGTCCCGGTTGGATTCAGTGCGCTCGAGTACGGCGTTGATGCAAAATCGCTGTACGCATCATAATTAAAGAGAAGCGTATTTCCAGCGGTTGCCTCCTTCCCGAAACTGGCTGCGGTCAAATGATTCACCGAAATTGTATTGGGTGATCCCGAGGAGTTGTGCGTCAGTGTGATCGTCCCCGTTGTATCGCTTCCAGTTTGCGGTGAAAAAGTGATGTACAGTTTTGCATTTGTACCGCTGGATATTGCAAGTGTTGCCGGTGAGAATGTAAGTTTTAGATTATTGGAAGATGGTGTCAGATTTAAAACGCCGTTTCCGGTATTGCTAATGGTGACGCTGTCTGTTTTATTCGAACCATTTGCGATGTAACCGATTGCAACTGTTGATGTAGAAGTGGAATAGAGAGGCGCACCGACCGGTGCAGTACTTGTTCCCCACGTCGGCGCGTTGATTAGTGTGACATTTTTTCCGTTGCCCGATCCGTCCCCGGTTATTGCTCCAAACCCTTCATCGAAACGATAGTATGCGGCAAGTCCGGTTTCATTACCCGCTTGTGATTGATAGCTTGAGTGAATTTGTGCTTGTGTCCGCGCAACGGTCCAAAGACGGATTTCATCCAGTTTTCCGGAAAAATATTCGCCGCCAAATGTGCCGGAGGCAATCGATAATTCTCCGGCTGGTGCGTTCGGAATGACAGCAGTATTTGTTAAACTTATCTCGACACCGTCCAAGTACATTTTCCACGTACCATTGTCCCGCACTGCGGCAACATGATGCCAGCTGTTGGTAGGCAATTGTGTTGAAGAAGTCACCCAGCCCTTTCCACCGCAGAGAATCGTAAGACTCTGAGCGGGAACAGCATTATTGTAGAGATAAATTCCGTATCCGCTGGCTCCTGTATTTCCGTGATATATAATCGAACGGGTGCCCGACTGGCCGTTCCAATAGACCCATGCTTCCATCGTGATATTATTGACTGCTGTTGTAACAATTCCTGCGTTAACGTACTGATTGCTTCCGTTCAATGTCAGCATGTTACCCGCATTCGCCTGCGTCGAAAAACTATTCGTCGCACTAACGTTAACCGTATCATTATGATTTGCTGCATTGTGAGCAAATACTAATTTTGTAGTGCGTGTCCCGCTGCTGTTGTAATGATAATTGATGACAAACCATTGATTGCTTCCGTTTGCAATTGTTGCACTAGTCGGCGTGACAGAAAAGTCGGCAGAGTTCGTGCTGGTCGCCGACGAGATCGTCAGTGTCTGTCCTCCGTTGTTCGTGACGTTGATACTGTCTTTTTTATAGAGGCCGACTGGAAATGATCCCACCGAGTAATTATAACTTGAAGCAACAAACTGAGGGGACACCATTCGATTTTCGAAGATACTGATGTTTGAACTTGATGCGACGATGATATCCGGTTTCCCATCGAGATTGCCGTCGGTAACGGCATGTCCCTGCGTGTTCCAATACGTGCTGCTGATCTGATTCGAATAATCGACCGCGGTACCGAACGATATCGTACCACTGCTCGTATTCGGATACACCCGGACATACGAATTGTATGGTGTTGATGCGATGACATCGATCTTTCCATCACCGGTGACATCGGCAGTGGAGATCTCTGGTACGTAGTAATACGTGTCGTGCACACTGAAATCCTGCCGCGCTGCGAACGAGATGGCGCCGGAAGCGCTCGTATTACGAAAGATCGACAATGTTGAATTCGAACTGCCGCAGATCAGATCCGGCAAGCCGTCATCGTTCAAGTCTGCGGTTGTAATGAACTTCGCATAATAGTAGTTCGGCGGCACGGCAAATCCTTGTGATGCATTGTAGCTGATCGATCCGGGAATAGCGGTGCTGCGAAATACGGAGACGATGATATAGTCTGGACCGGATGTGGAACCTTGAATGACAGCAACATCGGCCTGACCGTCAGCATCCAAATCGGTAACGGCAATACCGTACGGATCGGAAGCGCGTGTAAACGGTGTGATCACTGCTGCATCGAAACTGACCGTGCCGGGTGAACTTGTATTTCTGAATGTGATGAGACGATTACCATACGTAGGAGCTCCAAGATATCCTGCAAAGACAATATCCTGCTTTCGGTCACCGTCGATATCTCCTATTCCGACATTGGCGCTGGAATTCGAAGTACCTGGCGAAAGTGATGTTGCAGAGAATGAGAATGATCCAATAGTGCTCGTATTTCGCAATATTGTGATGGGACTGCTGGTCGAAGTTGATGCTATGATATCCTGCACGCCATCGCCGTCAACATCGGCAACCATAAGTTTTGAAGGTGAAAAACTGAGGGAGATATCTTGTCGGGTATCATAACTTCCCGTCGTAAATAATCCGCCGGAGTGGATATTCCTGTAGATTCCGATGGAATTGCTGCCGGCGACCACCAGATCGAGTTTTCCATCCCTGTCAACGTCAAGAGAAATGATATCATTCCGTGTGCCGGAGTTGTTATCGATCTGAACAAATGAAGAGGTGCCTGCTTTGAAGGACGTTGACGTAAGAGTAGTATTTGATGTGAATGTTATCGTAAATGCTGATGCACTTTGCATGACATAACCGCCGGTCTCGACAGTTATTGGACCGGATGCAGCACCCAGGGGTACTGTGACAGTCAACTGAGACGAAGTCGCTGTTTGAACTGAGGCCGGTGTACTTCCAAAGAAGACCTTATTGTTAGCAGGTGTTGTGTTAAAATTCGTTCCGGTAATTGTCACTGTCGAACCGATCTGACCGGTGTCCGGAGTGAAGGATGTAAAGCTCGGAATTGATGTTAGGCCGGCAACTGCGAAATTCGTCGGCGATCCTGACGCATTATGTGTATAGGCAATATTTCCGCTTTGAATTCCGGCAGTCAGCGGGGTGAAGGTGACAGTATATTGAACACTATCTCCCGCAAATATTGCTTTTGCCGTTGTCGGTGAAATGGTGAATCGTGCGTTGGTTGATGAAACTGAATTAATATTTAAAATTCCTGATCCTGTATTCTTCACATAAAATGATCCGGTTGGACTGGATCCTACATTGACGGAACCAAAATTGTAATTGACGACAGAGGTGGAAAAAGTCGGCTGACCGGCAACCAGCGTTGAAGGATTTTCATAGGTCGGACTGCCGAACAAATCTGTCCAGCTGTTTATTATATCATATACGTAGTTGCCCGAAACCGATGAAAAATCAATATAGCTGATCAGGTTTCCCCAGGGAGAAGTTGATTCACCAATCGATGCCTGGATTTCAGATTGTGTCCGTTCGACATTATACAATTTTATTTCATCCAGACTGCCGCTGAAATACGATGTGAAAGCTTTTGCCATATGGACATTTCCGGTACCGGTATAATTTCCTCCGGCAGTTCCTGATTTTATCAACAAGCCGTCCATATATATATTTCTTGCTTTCGATGTCGAATTGAATGTTACAGCGTAGTGATGCCACTTCGTATCATATGTGATCGGATCGGAATCCAGGCTGTCCCCGAAAAAGTTAAATGAAAACAAACCGGCAGTGCGAAAACCGATTTGTAATCCCTGCCTCGTTGCTAATGTTCCTTGTCCAACAATATATCCGGCGCTGTTCGCCGAACGTTTTGCCCAGAACTGTACGGTAAATGAGACATTCGTCGCAAAGGATTGTACTGCACTTGAGGCATTTGAGATATATTGTGATGATCCATTGAACTCCATCGATTTATTTTGAGCGGTTGAATATACGGCACCAAGAAATACCAGTGCTGTTATGAATATGACGATAGAGATTGTTTGATTTTTCATTGGTCCCCCGAAATTTATGGAGTGGCGTTCACGTACGCCTTTCGTATCGCTCGGAAATCACAAACGGTTTTTTCAATCATCGGACTATATGGTAGCATTTAAAACAGAAAAGGCATTCCATATACGGAATGCCCTCCTGAGTCCAACTGTCGACTGGTGAAAATATCATCATCCGGCCGCCAGGATAACCACACGCTACATAAAGATTTCAATTATACTCATTGCGACTGGCGCTGGGATTGGTTGAAATTGAATATGCCGACATAAATAAGCGGCGCGGAAAATTGATGTTCGTACCATAGACGATATTCGATTGCCGCAAAAGAGTGTTCATTGTATGGCGGTATCATCACCGCCGGAAGGTGCTGCTTTGAAAGAAATTAATACTGATTGGGTGTCGCCATCCGATTTCGGCACCGGACAAGGTGAGATGGAATACTGATGTTCGATTCACAACCGATCTCCCCTGAACTCGGCTGCTCCGTTTGATTAACGTTCGAGAAAACGTACTCTTTCATAACAAGGAAAGCAATAATGAAATGCGGCAGTCTCCCCTGAAATCGGAGTGAGCAGTGCTGAATCACGACGTTTCGAGCCATTCGGTTCAGAGCACGGCATCAGTTGTCCGACAGTCCCAACGGGATGGCTTTCCCGAAGGGACCACTTCGTGGTGCCATTGCACTGTCGGACACACATCAATGGATAGTTTCACTTTCTGGAAGTTAATTCATGTATAACCGCATCAAACTCAGATCCCGGCCATTTCCAAAATGACACGAGTTAGCCTTTCATGGCTAACTCGTTTGTCTTTTTTAAGAATCCCGGTGTCCAACGTGTTTCGCAACAATGGCAATTCAAAAATGCAGAACTGACAGAAGATTTCATCGTCAAGCGGACAAGTCGTCGGGATGCTGACCGGGTTTATTTTTTGGGTTTTATTTTTTTCTCACATGCTCAACGACTTTTTTGCTATTTCATCAAGACCAGCTTTCTCATCTGCGATTTCCCGCCCGATGTCAACCGTGCAAAATAGATGCCGCTGGCAAGGTGTGTCCCGTCGAACTGGGTGGAATAATAACCTGCTTCCTTCACTTCATTCACCAGCACCGCCACCTCTCTTCCGATCACATCATAGACAATTAATGATGTTTGACGTACTGCTGACAACTGATAGCTGATCACTGTTGTTGGATTGAACGGATTCGGATAGTTCTGATCCATCGAAAACACTGTCGGTATGCTGCTGATCGTTACTTCAACGGATTGTGAATATGTAAACTTTCCGTCGCGGTCGATCTGTTTGAGACGAAAGGAGTATTGACCTGCAGAGACAACAAGGTCATTGAACACATACTCGTGAGGAACATTGGAATTACCATTCCCCTCCCTAAAACCGATTTTCTCCCATTGCTGGCTTGAGCTTTGAGTTTTGGGATTTATGATTTGTCCATTTGACCCGAATCCCAAACCTCCAACCTGTTTCCTTTCTATGCCAAACCCATAATTATTTGTTTCTGCAACAGTTTTCCACTTCAGTTGAATATTCTGCAGTTCCCGAGTGACTGTGAACGATTGAAGTTCTACCGGCAGCGGCTCTCCTCCTCCGCTAGTTTCGTCCAGCGTGATGCTTTTCATGAGCGTCAGCGTTTCCGTGGTACTGCTGTTATCTGTTTTCTTCACGACAATACCGCCGCTTTCATCGAATGTTATTGATTTCACTTCGGTGACGAGCGAATATTTATTGGTACTGTTTGTAAAATTGAGATTCATGAATGATTGTGCGCCTGATACCTGTCCGAATAGAATAAGAATGGACACGATCGCCGTCATACGGATGAGCGAAGAATCTTGATCTACTGTTTTCATTGTTTATCATCAAAGTTATGAGTGAATATATTCTACCGTTTCATCGCAGTGTGAAACGACCAGAATGTTAAAACGCGCGAACAGCACGGACTCTTGCATCGAGTGTCTGGTCCTTGTCAAATTGGTATCCGTTCCCATAACCTCCGTCATAAAAGAATTGCGCCCACGATTTCGATTCCGGCCATTCCGGCCAGCTGGTGGAACTCCAATAATGTCCGGTCGGGGAGAATCCACCAATCACTGCACGATTCACAAACAGAAGATTCAATTCATACTTCGACGGCAAATACCAATCGGTATATCCGCCGGATGTTTTGAGATAGCAATAGTATGCCGCGTAGATGCCGCTTTGTTGATTGTAAAAAACAATGTTATTTGTATTATTATAGCCCGAATACAATCCGTCTGGTGATGCATTCAACGCATTGTAGTTGTAATTCAGTGACCACGGCATTACAACTATTTCTCCGATTGTTTCGTCCGTTTGCGCCGCAACAAGCCCATGCCAGCCGGTCGCATCCACGTAGACAACGACCCCTCCCAGCGCTGTGTCCCCGACTGAATACCCGAACGTAATCGTATCGATCTCACTTATTTTGATGTTGGTATATGAACTATCGTTCTTTTTAATTTTCATGCTCGGTTGTGCATAGACCGTTGTCATACCCAGCAGTATGACCAAGACGAATATGGCGCTGTTCAAAAATAGTGCGCGGAATGCTCCTGTGTAGTTCATTGGTACTCCTAACGATAGTAAGATTGGAATGAGAATATAGTGGAACGTATTGGAACTCCGTCACAATTCTGAGACGGCTGCTGCAAGGAAAGGAGACCCAACAGATATGGACTTGAATGAGAACAATGGGGGTAGATTCACCGCATTGCAGGTCAAGAGAACAGCACTATCGTTTTCAAGCACCCTGGTAATGCCAATAGCGGATAAAATTGTCTTGATTCAATATGCAATAAATAGAATGAAGGGCAAAGAGATAATTCGAGAATTCTTTAATGTGTGTCAAATAATCCCACCAGACGAAGGGACAATTTCGTGCTCAGTTGAATGTTTTCCGACATTTCCACTGTCGTATACTAATCAAAGTGACTGTCGACTACCCGGTGCCATTATCCGAAAGGTTTCCGGATCGTGTGCCGTCAAAATATGCCCGGCAGAGTCGCGAGTGAAAGAACTGAAGTTCAGCAATTGATCCAGCAGACCGGCGTTGAATGTGGTCCACACATTCGACGGCAGGAAATGAATCGCAGCGCTATTCCTTCTTATCAATTATTTCATTATTCTTTGATGATAATTCCGTTGATGTGATGGTTATGACGGGAAGAATTCTCTCATCCAATATGGTCCCCTATGAAAAAACTCATCGAATGTGTCCCGAATTTCAGTGAAGGACGGAACATGGCCGTCATAAAGCAGATCACCACTCAGATCGAACAGGTGGACGGAGTGCGATTGCTGGATGTGGACCCCGGAAAGGCCACTAACAGAACGGTAGTGACGTTCGTCGGAGAACCTGAGGCGGTCATTGAAGCGGCATTCCTGGCAGTCAAGAAAGCCTCTGAGATCATTGACATGAGGAACCATACCGGTGAACATCCCCGCATGGGTGCGACCGATGTCTGCCCGCTGATCCCTATCGCCGGGATCACCATGGAGGAGACCGTTGTCTATGCACGCCGCCTGGCCGAACGGATAGGAAAAGAACTTTCCATTCCCGTGTATTGCTACGAGTATGCAGCGTTTGCCGAGGAGCGGAGGAATCTTGCGAACTGTCGCGCGGGAGAATATGAAGGCCTTCAAAAAAAATTGTCCGACCCGAAATGGAAACCCGATTTTGGTCCGGCAGCATTCAATGCAACAGCGGGAGCAACCGCCGTTGGAGCACGGGATTTTCTCATAGCCTATAATGTGAATCTCAATACGACCTCTGTGCGACGAGCCAATGCGATCGCATTTGATATCAGGGAAAAGGGACGTCCCAAACGGGAGGGGAACCAGATCACCGGTAAAATTCTGAAGGATGAACAAGGAGAGGACATCTACATTCCCGGCACATTGAAAGCGGTGAAGGCGATCGGTTGGTTCATTGAAGAATATGGCATTGCCCAGATCTCCATAAATCTTACTAACATCAATATCACCCCTGTGCACGTTGCATTCGAAGAGGCATCCAAAAAAGCATTGGAACGGGGCATCCGGGTGACCGGTTCCGAACTGGTTGGATTGATACCCTTGAAAGCCATGCTCGATGCAGGAAAATATTTTTTGAGGAAACAGCAGCGTTCTGTCGGCGTCTCGGAGGAGGAACTAATTAAGATCGCGGCCAGATCGCTTGGCCTCGATGATCTCAAACCGTTCAATCCAAAAGAAAAGATCATAGAATATCTGCTGAAAGACAATTCAAAAAAGAAATTAATTGACTACACTTGCAAGGGATTCGCAAACGAAACAGCATCCGAATCACCCGCTCCGGGGGGTGGGTCAATCTCAGCGTACATTGGCGCACTGGGAGCATCGTTGGGAACGATGGTGGCGAACTTATCATCACACAAGCCCGGCTGGGATGAGCAGTGGGAGGAGTTCTCCGTCTGGGCTGAAAAAGGTCAGGCGATCAAGGACAAGCTGTTGTTCCTGGTCGATGAAGATACCAATGCATTCAATGGCATCATGGATTCGTTCAAGCTGCCGAAATCGACAGAGGCAGAAAAGAAATTGCGGTCCGAGGCGATCCAGGCAGCAACAAAATATGCGATCGAGATCCCCTTTCAGGTGATGGAAGCTTCATACGCATCGATGGATCTGATCAAGGCCATGGCGGAGAAAGGAAATCCGAATTCGGTCAGTGATGCTGGTGTCGGTGCTCTGTGTGCACGGTCAGCCGTGATGGGGGCTTTTTTGAATGTAAAGATCAATGCTGCCGGATTGAAGGATGCTGATTTTGTCAAAGAGAAACTTCAAACGGGTGCAGAACTGGAGCGCAAGGCAATGGCACTCGAAAAAGAAATTCTCGAGATTGTGAACGGTAAAATTAAATAGCGTACTTCGACATACCGGCATGCCCTCTCTCAGCAGCAGTCGGGTGAGGAACATACAACCTGGTGATTAATATTCATCTGATGTCCGACATTCCCAACGGGATAGCGTTGCCATTATACTGTCGGACACAGATCATTGGATAGTTTCACTATCCCGTTGTTGATTCACCTTCAGGTGCACCAAAACAAAAAATCCCGGCCTTCGCTGACCGGGACTTTGGTTGCCATTTGCACTTTTCTGATTTTTGGATTCTATTTCATCAATACCAGCTTCTTTGTTTTCATCTTCCCGTCGAATTGGAGCCGTGCAAAATACGCGCCGCTGGCGATATTCTTTCCGTCGAACACAACAGTGTAATATCCTGCCTCCTTCACTTCGTTCACCAGCACAGCGACCTGACGCCCTGCTTCATCATATACTGCAAGCGTCGTCATTCCGTTCTGCGGGATCTGATAACCGATCGTGGTCGATGGATTGAACGGATTCGGATAGTTCTGTTCAAGAATAAAGAGCTCCGGCGAGGTGCTCACGGATAGTTCGATCTCCCGTGAGTACGAGAACTTTCCGTCATTGTCGATCTGTTTCAATCGATAGATATATGTCCCCATGGAGAGATTCTTGTCCATATATGAATATTCTCTTGGTGTATTGCTCGTTCCGTTCCCGGGGACGAAGCCGAGTGTAGACCATTGCATTTTTTTTGACAGCTCATTCACCCGGGTTTTGCGTTCGATCTCGAATCCGTAGTTCTTCACCTCCGTAGCGGTATTCCATCGTAAGACCGCGTTGCGCCATTGGGGACTTCCGTTGAACGATGCCATTTCCACCGGCAGCACCGCCGTAGACCCCTTCACGATATAGAATGAATTGAACGTACCATTGCTTCCCAGAACGAGATCCATGAGCCCGTCTCCATCGGTATCAGCGGCCGTTACCGAAGTTGCATTCGGTCCGGACGAATATTCCGTTTTTGCGCCGAATGTTCCATTCCCGTTGTTCTTTAACAGAGATACCGTAGCATTGGCGTAATTCACCGTGGTAAGATCGAGATCTCCATCTCCATCCATGTCGGCTGCGCACATATCGACAGGTTTCGTATCCACCAAATAGAACTCGGTGTCGTTGAAACCTCCACCGTTATTGATCAATACGGACACATTGTTCCCGCCGAAATTCGCTGTCGCCACATCGATATCTCCATCACTATCCAGATCTGCTGCGATCACAGACCGCGGATATTCTCCCGAGCGATATTCATAGAAATAATTGGTGCCGCTGAAATTGCTGAATGTGCCGCTCCCGTTATTCTTCAGGACGGTGACTGCGCCGCTGCCGGGAATGGGTGATGTAAGTTCTTGATCTCCTTCTGTTGCAAGGATAAGATCCACATCGCCGTCGCTGTCTATATCAGCCGCGGTCAATGCGCGAGGTGCAACGCCTGCGCTGCTGTCGACGGATGCACCAAAGGTGCCGTTGCCGTTGTTCTTCAATACGGATACCGTTCCGGCAGAGTAATTCGCTGTAGCAATATCATTATCTCCGTCGCCATCAAGATCAGTGGATATCACTGCGATCGGATGGTGTCCGGTTTGATAGAAGGCAATACTCTCGAATGAGAAATTGCCGTTGTTTCTCCATACGGTGACACCATGATTTTGGTATTCTGCCGAAACAAGGTCCAGATCGCCGTCACCATCCAGATCGGCAGCGCGAATGTCATAGGGAAGTTTTCCTGTTCCGGTAAGGAGGACGGGAAATTCGAATGTCTCATCACCGTTGTTTTCCACTGCGGTAACCACACCATCCCGATAGTTTGCCGCTGCAATATCGGCATCTCCATCACCATCAAGATCGGACACGGCAAGGGAGAACGGGTCGTAGGCATCAGCAACGATCCATACCGGACTCTCCAGCGAGTTCCCTGCTCCGGAGGCAATGATGAACATCCAACTGTACCCCGTAACGAGTGGAGTCCCACCGATGTTCGTGATACCGGTTGTCAATGTCACGGTGACTGCCTCACCTGTCATGAAGTTGGCAACGGGATCGAAGGTCATCGTATTGGTACCGGCGTTGTATGAGATTGTTCCGGAATGTCGTCCGCTCTGCGATCCGGTGACGAACACAGTCGCGTTGGCGGTGAAGGTGCCGCCGTTCATTGCCTCATTGAACGTAACGGTCAGGGAAGTCGAAGCACCGACGGCGTTCGCATGGCGGGATGGAACGGTCGACACAACAGAAGGCGCAGCAGTGAGCATTGCCGCACAGAAATGGAAAAGGTGAAGGAAAAGGAAAAGAGAGCGGTTTTGTAGACCCACATGACCTCCAATTAGTGAAGATTGTTATCTGTGATTCCTTAGCGTAAGGATAGTATTTCTAAGGTCTAAAATCAACCAAGTTGTCCGATTTTGAAGGGGGGGGTGGGCAGAAACTCCGGAAATCAATTCTCTCATTCAGTTGTCCGACTGTTCCAACGGGATGGCTTTCTCGAAGGACTACTTCGTAGTGCCATTGTACTATCGGACTCAAATCAATGAAAAGTTTCTTAGTCCATTATTTAACAATACTTCTATTCACTCAATTGCTCATTAACATCTTCAAGATCAAAGCCCTCCGGATCATACTCCCCCAGCCATTCCAATAACTCTTTATTCTCTCTCAACTTCGGTTATTTGATCGCTTCAAGAATATCTTCATACCCCGGAGTTCCGCCGCAATCTTCCGGTGGACACGCTCGTTTCCCATCCACACAACTGGGTATCTTCATCCCCTTTTCAAGCGGGAGGATCTTTTTGAACTTCACCACATGCACCCATGAATCGCCGAAATCATATTCATAGAAAATATTCTTTGGTAGCCCATCTACGATATTTGCTAATTTTACGACTCGGGCTTTTAACAACTCGTCTGGAAATTCCTCATCCGGTTCACCAAAACGCAGATTCCCAATCCTAAATTTATACAAATGTACATTCTGCGATCCCATGCTAACCTGAATAACATCGTGCAATTCGGCGAGTGTGTAATCGGAAGGGACAAGAACTCTTCGCCAGATGGGGGTTTGATCTCTTTCAATGTGATCTTCATTTGATAGATGGCACGAGAGTCAATGGGAATGATGTTTTTCATACGTTTTCGACACGAAAGAACGATTTGGTAGATGCAAGCGTATTGGGAACAAAGTTGTCTGTGTAAAGCAAAACGTGTTTTACTGTATACAATTATTCTCTTCTACATTAACCGCACAACAATAAATGCAGAAAACTTTTACATTACAGAAAACGATACGGGATTATCGGACAGTCGCGGGATAGGAATACATACGGCAGAAGAACGTATCTCTGATTGCTTCAGCCGATTGAATTCAATATCGCTCCAACAGCAACTGCAACCCCGACACTTGCTGATGTTCCCAGCAAATAATATTCGGCGAAATGTTGTTTGTCGAGTTTCGTATATCGCGCAATGGATTTTGCCGCGACAGAGAATGCTACCGCTTCATAACTTCCAGCCAAAACAAATGTCAGAATAAGGAGCCACTCCACAATTCCTATCATTTCTCCTGCGTTTTTCAATTCCAAAGATTCCTGGTCGTTCTGTTGTGAAGTATTCGACGTTGGTTTGTCAGGAATCATAGCATCCGTAAAGATCTTCGGCACTTTATTGAGCAATCCCTTCACCAGCATCGTTCCTCCATCCAACACGATCAAATAACCGATAGCGTACAGCAGATATTTTGGCGTTTGTACGTGTTTCCCTGAAAAGAGGTGATTCCAAATATCCGTAAAGAATTGACAAACGACGATGGAAGCACTGAACTGGTAGAGCACAAACAATGCGATGAGTACCACCGCGTTTTTCAATAAATATTTTTCCAACCCCGTAGGGTCTTTTTCATCTGCCCAATGGGTTACTTTTGCCAATAGCACATAGAACAGCGCGAAGATGGTGGAAAGCAACAGCATATACCAGGAAGCGTATTTGATACTGGCGAGCAACACTGTCACCAAGAGTGCACTCCCTTGATACCAGATATTTCTGCCGTGTAGTGAGAAATACCGTGCAAAAGCAAACTCAAACAATGCAAACCCGAATGCATACAGCAAGGTAAATTCTAGTTGCTGTGACATCATGAATACCTCTTATTCATAAGCGAGAATTATTCAATATTTTGCACATTTCACAACTCTTTTGGGTTGTGAGCACACGATTACAACCTTTTTGGGTTGTGGTTCGCCAAATACAACGTTATTTGGGTGTAACTTGTATTTTCTCAAACGATTGAAAATAACGAAGGAGTCCTTCTACCAATTCATCGAGCTCTTTCACCGAACGAGATGAGATCGTTTTAGAGATATTTTGTTGAGAAGTTTTCACTATTTCTGCTATTTCAGTTTGTGACTTGTTCATCTTATGCAGTTTCATGATGAGCTTTTGTTTTTCCCCCGCCTTTTTCCATCTTCTCTCTATGACTCCAATCGTCAGGTTCACTAAGTGTGAGGAAGGATGATCAAAATCGTATAGTACCTCTTGACCCGATTTCTTTGCCGCAATCAATGCCGCTCTGGCGCGATAAAAGCACTCTCCATCCATTCCAATTGCTGATTGTGGGTTTACTTTTGTCGCAAGAGTTCCTATTCCTATGCCGAACGCAAATGGGATATCCTTCATAATATCTTGAAATCGCCGAACGATGTGATAACTCATCGCAGGAGTGTTCAACAATCCCTGGAATTCATCCCCGATGGTGATCAAAAACTTTGACGCTATCTCACGTTCAAATTCTTTGTTAATAGCATTGATAGCATCGCCGAACAACAGTTGCGCCTTATTCCGGTTTCGCAATTCGCGTGATTTGTTGATGTCGCCGATAATGGCACAGTATTGTTTTTTCATACTCACCTTTTGATGGTAAACCCCCTCAGTCTTCCGCTACAATTTTGTTTTTATTTCTTCCGCTCCAATTCTTCACTATCAATCACTATTTCATCCCCCGCAATATTTCGAATCTTCATTTTGAATTTGTTCGTATTGAGCCGATACACTCCGCGGATTTTATCTTTAATACCTGCTTTGTCTTCTACATCAAGATCACTTGTCCACACATTTTTCTTTAAGGTTGTATCAAATTGCACGGATTCGATAAGTTCTAAACCAGATTTGCTGATAGTAATTTTCCGTTGTTTTGTTTTGGTTCCTGCATTGCTCTCTTTTTCATCAAACAACTCATCATCACTTTGTTTTTTTACTTTTTTGGAATTGAACTCGTCAACTTTTGCCTTTAGATAACTGCTGAAGTATTGCTTTATTTCCACCTTCCACCATTTGCCGTCTTTTTTCATTTCTACTTCAGCATTGTCCGGAGTAAAAAGCATATCGGCTTTTTGACCGAGAAGGTCATCAAGACTGATTAATTCTACTTTGAGGTTCGACTTGCCGCTTTTTCGTATTTCTGCATTAATATAGTTTTGGTCTACATCTAACTCTTTTGTTGCATATATAATTTTCACCCCTTCGGCATCTTCAGATGATTCTTCAATTTGATAGATTTCTTCCAATATTACATCGAC
The DNA here is from genome assembly GCA_041665525.1 of Bacteroidota bacterium. GTDB lineage: Bacteria > Bacteroidota > Ignavibacteria > UBA10030 > UBA8401 > UBA8401. The sequence goes on from JBAYIS010000012.1 coordinate 60,294, forward strand.
AAGTTGTTTAGTCAGTTTTTTATCAAGCCCAATAAATTTTAACGGTAAAAATGACCCTTTTGATCCTGCAATTCCACCATCCCAAAAGTCTCCTAATCCTAATTCTATTCGATTTTTAAAACCATCTACCAAACTAAAAATTTTTGCAGCAGTTTGTGCGGGATTTCTAAAAAGACGAACACCATCATTTATCTTTAATAAATCAAATTCTGCACCAGTTTCTACCAATCTGTCTCTTGTAGTCTGAATAGCGTTAACACCAATATCGCAGGATATAAATTTTTTACCTAGATCGTTGGCTACTTTTGCTGTTACTCCACTACCACAAAATAAATCAGCAACAATAAAATCTGATGTATTCGAATTTGTATTTAATATTCTTTCAAGTAAATCTTCACTTTTTTCAGTCGAATATTCATTTTGGAAAGAATATGCAGAAATATCATCCCATAGAGAATCACATAGGGTTTCTTCAGACGCAGGGATAAAGTACTCTGGTTTTCCAGTTTTTGAATGTTTTCTAATAAAATCTAATTTTTCTCCGGTTTCAACCCAATATTCTGTTAAGGTTTTTTTGTTCGCAAATTTTTCTTTCCATAGTTCATAATTTCTTATGGCAGCTTTTGTTTTAGGTAATTCCCATCTCCAATGATTATTAACTGCGGGATAAAATCCAAACAATTCGTAGTCCATACCCTTTCTAAATCCTGCTGCTTCAAATGAGTGCCATCTTTCATCCTTTTCTTCTTCTTTCATTGGCGGCAAATACTTCACCTCATCACCAATTGCATACACATAAATCATATCTGTAGCATTGTTTAATGTTTTAACTAATTCTCTTTCCCGCACATTTTTTTTTATTCTTTTTACAATGATTTCATTTCTAAAATTCTCTTCACCAAAGACTTCGTCCAATAATATTTTCACATAGTATCCGATATGCCAGTCGAGATGAAGAAAAATACTGGCTTGGTCTGACATAATGTTTTTGATGGCTAAAATGCGTTCATAAAGCCAATTTAAATAGTCTTCTTTTTGCCAAATGTCACCGTACATAATTTCTTCACCAATACATGCGTCTTCAGTGTCAAAGTGGGTTTTCCCGCCATTACGTAAAGAAATCTTTTTGGCATAGTTCGCCCCGCTGGCAAACGGAGGGTCAATATAAACCAGATCAACTTTAATATTTTGAGACTTTAAATAAGCGCAAGCCGAAAGACAATCCCCATGAATAAGCAAATTTCTGAAATCGGAGTTTAACTCCTTTTGTTTTTCAGCATCGAGCAATGAGGCGTTCTTTTTCTGCCGCACCTCCTCTACAACTGTTGTTTCAAACAGTTCCACGGTATCGGGCATTCTGCGTCCCTGGAAATTCAGAAGCGCTTGTCCTTTTGCAGGTGTTAGATTATAAAAACGGGGTTCTTTCATAGTAAGCTACAAAGTGGTGAGTAAACGACGCAATGCTTCCAAATGTTTTTTGAAATCATTCTTTCCGTCTTCATCAATAAACGTTTCGTAATGGAAATTTGGGTTGTGTTTCAGGAACACTTCTTTGACGAATTTTTCTTTTGCTCTAAATTCATCATTGTAATATGTTCGTGCTTTTGTTTCCAGGATCAACACTTTAGTAATGGGACTTTTACGCTTTGCATCTTTTCGTTTTACAATTAAAAAGTCGGGCGTATATATTCCAATATCCGTACGGATAAAAAAGTTTTGCAGTCGATCGTCTTTATAGCCATTGTAATACACCTCTAAGTTCTTTAATTCTCCTACCTGCAGCATTTCCAACAATGCATTTCGTTCAAAATCGGAATCCATTCTATATGGGATGTAATTAAAACTGACGTCGTTTTTATCCAATTGAGCATCGTCAAAATCTTCGTCAATACGCTCAGGCCGCTTTTGCATGCGAAGAACATCTTCCCGTTTGATGTGAGGAACAAATTTTCCGCCTCCATACGGTATTAACGGTGTTGGATTCATATTCCATTCCAACAATTCAATCTCTGTTGTTTCTTCTATCCTCTCGATATGGTATGAGATTTCACCGGAATAACACGAAGCGACAAACCGTGCAACTTCCCTTAATGTCAACACTGGATGAATCTGAATCCACGAGAGATGTGAAGTAAGTTGATTATAAATTGCTGTGAGCTCTTTGTGCGAATCGCGAATAATTTCAAACTCAGAAAGTCTTCCATAGGTTGCACGTGCAACATCATACACAAAATCATGGAAAGAATATTCGTTAACGGTAATTGGTGTAATCGTTTCTGAAACACGATTTGTTAAACCGGCCTTGCCAATTGTTGATTGTTCTTCGGTTGGGTTATATGGAAATTGTTTGAGAATCTTGAGAAAATCAAAATTCTTGAGGTTTTTTGTAAAATCGATTGTTTCAGTTTTTTTAACAATTTCTATGCGTTTCAATATTTGTTTGTACTGTATTTTCCCCAGTTTTGGTTTACGAACTCGGACAGGAAGGGCAAATTCATTATGCGGGGAAAGATCTTTGATGGATAAATTGTAATTTTCCTGTAATTCGTTATCGAGCGTTTCATAATTGCCCGGTTCAAGATAAATCAATGCTCTTTCTTTTGAAGAATCCTCTACTTCACGCAGACATCTGCATGTTGTTTGCAGAACGAAGTTTTTTGTTGTCCGTTGTCTTGGAAGCACTACTCCGGTTAAACTTTTGCAATCCCATCCTTCGGAACCAATTGCCACCAAAAGAATCACCCGTTTATCAGAATACGGTTTATCAAGATTGTTGAAAATTGCGAGACTCTCTTTCGGTAATTCGTATTTTTTATTTTCCTTTGTGACATCGGAATAGAAACGGAATATTTCGCCTTCTTTCCCTTTACGGTATTTTTTGTACCACTGTTGAATCGTAGGGAGTATTTCTTCGTTCAACTTTACAATTGAGGGACAATAGAAAGCAATCTTGCTTTTCGTTCCATTACCATATGTAAGATCATAGTTTGAAAAAAAATCAGTCAGCGATTTTTTAATAAATTCATTTTCTCGAATATTGATGGACTTGATATCGGGAATCTTTAGGAACTTGCCAATACCATCCGCTAATGAATAGTTGTAAACAATATCCTGAATTTGATTCAATTTGATTGCAGACTCATCAATCAGTACACTGTTCTTGATATATGGCGTTCCAGAAAGCCCAAGGACAGAAACAACATTGGAATGTTGATTCAGGATATTTACTGCTTGCCGTAGTTTTTTTTCACCATCACCGTTTTTCCCGTAGGTATGGTGCACCTCATCTAGAATGACGCTGAGAAACGGAATTTGCGACATCCGTTCGCGCAATTCATTTGTACCTTTAATTTCAGCTGCCTTCTTTGCGTCATAAAATGCACTGGAAACATCTAAATACATTTGTTCGCTTGGATCGATGCGTTCGAGTACGACCTTTTCTGCGTTTGTGATAAATACTAGTCCAAAGTCTTTGGTTTGAGTAAGCCTGTTTACTTTTTCAAGATTAGGATTATTCCCGTGCAGTTTATCCCTTCGCTTGGAACTTAAACTGTCTAAAATTTCAATGTGCACAATCTGTTTTAAACGTTCAGCTTCTTTTGTAGGCAGCACCCATTCCGGATGGAAATTTTTTATCGTTTGAAGTGATGGTAGAATAGCAGTTTTTGCAGCCTGTGGGGCGAAAACAACAAAATTATGCGCAAATCGTTTATCATCTTTATATAAATGTGCAAAATATAAATCAAGATAGACGAAGCATGCCATTAAATACGTTTTACCGGCACCCATTGGAAGGCTGAAAAGAAAATTTGGGTATTCAAAATTGTGCAGTAATTCTTGAAGAATTTTTTCCCAATTATGTTCTTTCCCATTGGGGTCGTTCAAAAGTATGGCTTGAAGATTATCCAAACCATTGTCTTGTGCAAATTGATTGAGGAACTGAGTAATAAAGTTGTCATTAAAATTTTGTGTATACTTATACCCTTTTGCTTTTTCTTCATCAAACAGTAAGCCATCTTTTACAATGTCAGAGAGTTTTTTATTCTTTCCGACAAACTTTAACCACAAATACACATTGATAGACTTTGCCTGGGGATCACGTAATTTATTTTGGGATCGAATATATCGAACAACCGATCCAACTACCGAATGATAACTCGAAACTTCCTGTGAAATCCAAGATTCAGCTTTAGATTGAATGATATCAAAAATAGTCAGCATTTAATTGTTTTTACTCTCAGCGGGAAGCGTTGTTCGGGTGTGAAAATACCAACATTTGAAAATTTAATTGGAGGAAATGTAACCCTATTATAGTGCGTTATCAAGAATTATACACCTTGATATCTTGTCATTTCCGGTTTAAAACAAGAAGTCCCAATTATTTCTAATTGGGACTTAAAGCTCCGCGGGTAGGGCTCGAACCTACAACCCCGTGATTAACAGTCACGTGCTCCGCCATTGAGCTACCGCGGAATCAAAACAATTTGATCAATTGTTTAAGGTTTGGCGTATCAATATACCCAACAAACGGAAAAAAGTCAACGAATTCTTGCTGTTTCGTCACTTTTTTGTGAAATACCGGATTTTCACCTTCTTGACTGACCTTTTGCATTTAGGTATATTCTAAAAAGAAAGTTCTTCAACAAAATGTCTTGCTGAACGAGTTCTAAATTTTTTTCAAAAACGCGTCAAACCATAAAAGAAACCAGCAGGGCAATTCGTCTGTTATAGTGGTAGTCAATATCAAAGGGAAAATCAATGGAAGGTAACTTTTCAAATCGCGTTCAGGATGTCATTCGTCTTAGCCGCGAAGAAGCACTTCGCCTCGGCCACGATTACATCGGTACGGAACATCTGCTGCTCGGCATTATTCGGGAAGGTGAAGGGATCGCTGTGAAGATCCTCCGCAATCTGGGATGCGATCTCTATAAATTAAAGAAAGCTGTCGAAGATACCGTCCGCACCTCTGGGGGCACGCTGACCATCGGCAATATTCCGCTGACAAAACAGGCGGAAAAAGTTCTGAAGATCACGTATCTGGAAGCCAAATTGTACAAATCCGATGTGATCGGTACCGAACATCTCCTCCTCTCTCTATTGCGGGATGACGACAATATCGCCGCACAGATTATGCACCAGTTTGAAGTGCATTACGATAAAGTCCGTGCGGAACTGGACAATATCATCAGCGGAAAGCCGTCAACACCCCCCGCTGCCGGCGCGCAGCCGCAGGAAAAGAAACAGGAAAAATCAAAAACACCGGTGCTCGATAATTTTGGCCGGGATCTGACTAAACTGGCATCAGAATCGAAGCTCGACCCCGTTGTGGGACGCGAAAAAGAGATCGAACGCGTTGCTCAGGTTCTCTCCCGCAGAAAGAAGAATAATCCGGTGCTGATCGGTGAACCAGGCGTCGGCAAGACGGCAATCGCCGAAGGACTTGCATTACGCATCATTAACAAGAAAGTCTCCCGCGTGCTGCACGATAAACGAGTCGTCACGCTGGATCTTGCTGCATTGGTCGCCGGAACAAAGTACCGCGGACAGTTCGAAGAGCGGATGAAAGCGGTGATGAACGAACTGGAAAAAGCGAAAGATGTTATTCTGTTCATCGATGAACTGCACACCATCGTCGGTGCCGGCGGAGCATCCGGTTCGCTCGACGCATCTAACATGTTCAAGCCGGCATTGTCCCGGGGCGAATTGCAGTGCATCGGCGCAACCACATTGGACGAGTACCGTCAGTTTATCGAAAAGGACGGCGCTCTCGACCGCCGGTTCCAGAAAATCATGATCGATCCCGCCAGCGTGGATGACACCATCCAGATACTGGCAAACATCAAGGATAAATACGAACAGCATCACGGCGTCCATTATACGGACAAAGCGATCGTCGCGGCGGTCAAACTGAGCGACCGTTACATCACTGACCGCAATCTGCCGGACAAGGCGATCGACGTGCTGGACGAAGCGGGCGCACGCGTCCATTTGGCGAATATCGTCGTGCCGCAAGAGATCCTGAAACTGGAAGAAGAGATTGAAAAAATCAAACTATCCAAGAATAGCGTCGTAAAGAGCCAGAATTTTGAAGAAGCTGCTCGGTTACGCGACCTGGAAAAGAAACTCTTGAGCGATCTGGAAATTGCCAAACGGGAATGGGAATTGAAATCGCAGGCGATGGTGTACGAGGTGAGCGAGGACCATATGTCCGATGTCGTCGCGATGATGACCAGTATTCCAGTAAACAAGATCGCAGAAGGTGAAACACAAAAACTGCTGAAGATGGATTCCGCATTGAAGAACATCATCATCGGCCAGGACGAAGCGATTGAGAAATTGACGAAGGCGATCCGACGTGCACGTTCAGGCTTAAAGGATCCGAAACGTCCGATCGGTTCATTCATTTTTCTCGGACCGACCGGCGTTGGAAAGACCGAACTCGCGAAAACACTTGCACGGTATCTGTTCGATTCTGAAGATTCTCTTATCCGTGTGGATATGAGCGAATACATGGAAAAATTCTCCGTATCGCGTCTTGTCGGCGCTCCTCCCGGTTATGTGGGATACGAAGAAGGAGGACAATTAACAGAGAAGGTCCGCCGCAAACCGTATTCGGTGGTACTGCTGGATGAAATCGAAAAAGCACATCCGGATGTCTTCAACATACTTCTGCAGGTGTTGGATGATGGTCAGTTGACAGATTCACTCGGCCGCAAGGTCGATTTCAAGAATACGATTTTGATCATGACCTCCAATATCGGCGCTCGGGACATTAAAGTGTCTAAAGGATTCGGTTTCGGTGAAGAGAATATCGGTGATAAGTACAAGCATATGAAGGACACGATCGACGAAGCGGTGAAGCGGGTATTCAATCCCGAATTCCTGAACCGCATTGACGACACAATCGTCTTCCATCAGTTGAACAAAGAAGACATCACCAGAATCATCGACCTGCAGGTGAAGGAACTTTTCAAGCGTATGAGCACGATGAACATTTCCATCGAACTCACAAAGCAGGCAAAGGAATTTCTTGCGGAAAAAGGATACGACCAGCTCTATGGTGCACGTCCGCTGCGGCGCGCACTCCAGAAATATGTGGAAGATCCTGTCGCGGAAGAAATCCTGAAAGGAACCTTCACAGAAGGAAGTGTTATTAAAGTGAAACTGAATAAGAAAAAAGATGAGCTGACCTTCAACTCCGGTTCACAGCCCGATGACGGCGGCGAAGCGCCGGAAGAACTGAAACAGGAAGGTGTCGCGTAAAGCAGTTGATGCACTCAAAAATGAAAAACCCAATCAGCGTTGATTGGGTTTTTCTGTTTTAACATTCTCCGTGTTCTCCGTGGTCAGGCTTTGCTTGTCTGCCGATAGAATGTAATCAAATCCGTATTCACCGGCGTGCCGCCGCTCTGCCGAATAAGTGCAAACGAACGGTTTGTGACTCTCTAATCATACTAAGCGTGATCTTCGAACTCACCTTCCGCTCATTTTCATAAACTCCGTTGAAATGATCGAGATCATCACTTGAAAACCGATTCCTAGCAACCAAATACCGGAGACAATGACAAAGGCCTTCCATCGCCGTAATGTACTAATCGTAGCCAATCCCTCCGTGAGCACAGTGACATACCAAATAACAAAAATATTGACATTGCTGGCAATAGTGAAAAGAACTATGTGCTCCGGCCAATTAGGTAACAACAGTTCAAGACCAATAGGAAGATGCAAGTCCCAGAATGTATGCATATTCTCAATCCCTTTGCAATACAAGAAAAACAGCTTTATATAATCTTTCAGCACAAGGATAAATTCGACATATACTGTTGCAGAAAAATACATTGTATAATGTAATCGGGTTTTCCGGAATGCCATATCCCCAATAAGCATCAAACACGCAATTACTGCCACTCTTACAAATGTTGGAACTGGGGCCAACAGCTTTAAGATAAAAGATAATGCGCCAAATTGAGAAACTGTTTCTCTCGCTCTTGTTTCTCCCATTTGCTCCGTAAGAGAAGTAACAATAATGTGCTTCTTATAGGGGGAGATCAATTCACCACTCAGCAAGGTGAGAAGAATAAGTATGATCACCGGAATGACGAGTGACGAACCAACTTTTAGATGATGAAAAGTCGCAGCAGGTCGATAGAATATTCCAGTGAGTAAAGCGATCTGTCGGTGGAAGGGTGGATTCATAACGTCACATTTGTAATAATAACCGCTATCGAATAATGTCAGGATTTGCTCCGAGAACGGAGGCGTAATATCTTCATGTGCGTCTTTTAGAGAAAACTCGTACAGGTAAGAACATATCGTGGTTGAGGAATCGATGCATACGAAATATCGATTCTGAATAAATCTGCCACACGTCCAAGCCCCAGAGTATATTCCATATATTTTCGCAAAGAAGATCCGTTATTTCCACTGTTGGATACGGAGCCTGCGGTACTAATATCGCAGTATGCCACTCGAGTGATGATATCCAACGGTATTGAAGAAAGTCCTAATAAGACAAACGGAATACTTCTAAAATTATGTTCAATGCCAATCGCCAATAAACGATTTCCTGTGAAATCTCCGGGTTTTAACGTCCGAAAGGAAGGCGGATAAGCATAACCGGATAACGGAGCTTCTATTCCAAAGATCTTTTGCGGCGGAAGGTTTCCTGTCGCATATCCCGCGGTAAGCATAATGCCCAAATAGGGATTGAATAATCTCGATGCGCCCATCGTCGGAATTCGAACTTCGGCATCCGCGTACAGGGAAGTGAAATACTGTTTCTTCATATCCATCGAACGTTCACACCGTATTCTCCATGTATTTTTTGGCTCTGTAAATCCTGTCGTATCCGATTCCTGACGCCGAAATAGTTCTATAACTGTAGAGAAATATCTTCCTTCGCGTATCGATGGATTTTCTCGAAATCGGGATAGCTGAAAGATCGAGTTAAACGAGACATCGGTGTTTTTAAAGGCAGAAGAATGCACCTCGTTCTGCACACTTGTTTCCAGAACGACATCTCCCGGAAACGTTATGGAGAAAAAAATGCGGTAACCGTGAGACAAATAATAGTTGAAATAATCTTCGCCGTCGAACAGTGCAGCCGCGGAATTTGTCAACGAATTGATCCGGTAATTTACAGGAAATGTCCCGATCCACCGGTGGTACTCACACCCAATAGCAATAGATGTAGCCGCATCCCATCGGAAAGTCGGCCTGATGATGTATTTGATCATGCGATCTGCAAATCCATAACCGAGTCTAACGAAAGGATAAAATCCGAATGCCGCCTCCTTCGCCATCATTCCTCCGATAAACAATCCCTCCGCACGATTGTAGCGGATATCGATATTCTCGGTCCACCGCTCCACCATCTTGATATATTTTGGTACTCCAAACGCTGCAGGATGCTGCTTAACAAGATCATCGATCTTTTTATAGGAGGATATTTCAAGTGTCGTGAGAGGAAAAACAACTGGGTATCCCCCGTTTTCCAATACATTGTCCTTGTTGGCTAGCGCAGGCATCGTTTTTTTCAGTGCAGTTGAGGAACTGTCGTTTGTGGGAGTGAAATTGTATTCATAACTTATCACTGACTTACGATAGTTCAGCGGACGTGAATGGACAAGACTAAAAATTCGGTATCGTACTTTGGCATAGACATGATATTCCAACGGCATCCAAAACTTTTTTTCATATATCGCATATTGCTGAGAGATCACCACGCTATCAATCGTTATTAACGGAATTTGAAACATCGAATTCACTGAGACATTGATGGTTTGCAAGTAAAATCCAGAATCTGTAAGTGTAATTGTTCCCCGAAATAACGGTTGTACATTCGATAATGGAATGATCTCTATATCGTAGAATACCTGATGACTGACAGTGGAAGAACGGATTAATCGGTAATCATAAAATTGAAATGCATTTTCGGACAAGGGACCAATAAATGAATATCCCATATACTTAATCGTATCATCATAAAAGTCTAGATAATCCCTCACCAATGCAAATTGGATCTCCTCAGGAAGATTACTGCTTTGTCTTCTCCATAGAACTTCTTCTTGAAGTGAATCTGGTAATTGATACCTTACCTTGCAATAAGCTTCCGAAATTACACTAAGAAGCGTATCAGAACCAAATGATTCCTTGATATAGACCTTAGCATCGTAGTTTTCCATCATTTTACGCCGTTTCTTTTTATTTTCAATCGCCTCTCTAATTATATCGAATGCTGGATCTTCGCTTCCAACGATTACTTCCGTTAGTTCAATCTCACTCTGTTGTAGAGATATATCCAAGTATTGTTTTTCTCCCAATCCAATCCTGACGGTCCGCGACCGATACCCAATGTAACTGTATGTGATACTGCATGTATCATTCGTTACTACTAATTCATAGTTACCCGATCCGTCACAAATGGTACCATAGCCGGAATGATCAATTCTCACTGTCGCATACGGCAATACATTACCTTTGCCATCGTTGACTATTCCTTTTACTATACGATCGTTTCCCTGAGCAGACAGGACGCAAAAATTGATAAGAAGTAAAAAATATTTTTTCATAGAGAAAATAGAGGACTGATGCATCAGCCCTCCTGTGTGTATAGAACGATTCAATAATGATATTACAGAGTAAGACATCCCGCTGTCAGCGCCATGCACAGAATATCTGCCCACCACCCCTCGGTACTGGCCAAACATTCTGCCAATAATGCCGTGCAGGCTATAATATTAACTACTGGTAAACCGCCTATAGTCTGTTCCATTTGATGAATGCTCATCGGCTGCGCCTGACCCGCGTTTACAACAACCGGACTTACCACTGATAGCATCGCCAATACAACAAGCATGAATCCGATGAGTTTTCGCGTGTTCATATTTCCTCCTGTTAATGATTAATGGATTAATTTCTTGATTCCTAAAGCTGTCCGCCATTCCTTCAATAAAACTGCTTTTTCAATATGTAAGGACAGATCACATACTGGCAAACGGTTTTTTTGAGTAATAGCCAATAGGATCAAGAAAGGGTTATTTTTTTGTATATGTCACTACTAGCGTCTGCGCCTCCTTTCCTGACTGAAGTGCAGTAATTCTTCTTCCATCAAATGACCACTTCCTGAGGAGGCCGAAGAGAGGGATATCTCGTTCCTCATACGATGATCCTAATCGGACACCAAGATCATCCCAAATCATTTTTACACGATTTCCAAATACTTTGTTTTTTTCCTCAGATGATTCACCAATAATCAATTGAATGGAATTTAATGTAGAATCGGATTGAAAGAATGATAGACGAATAAGTGCATCCGGCGCCACCACCGTGTCGATAAACATCATTGTGAGCATTCCCTTCGATTGTGCAGCCAGAGCAGTTTTCAATGTATCATTTTCAAACTGTTTCCATGTCGCAAATCCTTTCATATCTTTCAGCTTCATCCCAAACGTCAATCGCTCATGATTATATTTTGGCAATGGAACTATCTGCGCCTGGCTTACTTGGAGTAATAACATTACGAAAGAATAATACTTTAGCATTTTCATTCTTCTCCTCTATAGTATTTTAAATTATGGAAGATCATCGTTTCTCCTTTTTTATATCCTCATATTTATTCTATCGCTGTACTATTCTCCATAGCAACAATGCCCATAAATAAATCCTTAATGATTATTTCATTGTGGCATCAGAAAAACTCTAGAATGATGTCATTGCTCCAAAGAAGTCCCTTCGGGATAAGACGTTTTTTGTCAAAGTCCCGCTGTACGGGATTCCATACAGCGGAGCAATCTTGTTTTTCGTCTGTTTTAAGCAGATTGTCCCGCTTTTTGGATTCCGCTCTTGCGGGATTCAAAAAGTCGGAACGTCGTTGCTTCGCTCCTCGCAATGACTTTTTCAGAAGTCTCTTATTATTGATTTTTCGTATTACCTGTTCTTTGAAAGAGATTCAACAATTCAGCGAGTTGTTCATTTTTAATCTCACCTGTTCTGTATTCGGTCAGCACTTTACTCGCATCAATAAAGAATATTGCGGGTACTACACTTACTTTATACAACTTCCGCACGTTTCCTATCGTATCGAGCAATATAGGTACTGAAAGATTGTTGCGCATAATAAATTCACGAGTCATCGACATCGTTCCATTCGAAATTGCATATAGTTGGAAATACTCTTCATATTGCTTGTATAATATTTCCAAGGAAACAAGGAGATGTTCGCAATGAGAGCATGTCGGCGAAAAAAATACGAATATCCCCTTTTGTTTTAATAAGGAGTCGGTTCTAACACATTCACCATTCATTGTAGAAATGATGGCAGAAGGGACCGTTGATCCTAACGGCAAGGGTTCCGCTATGATATAATTCTGGACAAGATAAAAAATCATGACAGGCAATAGGATGATTCCGCAGATGATTCCTATCGAAATCTGTTGCGGAAGAGATTTTTCCCGAACCTTATATTGATCCATCTAATTCACTCATAGATGTTGTTGTCGAATATATCTCAATAACGAGATTTGCATTAAATCGATAGCTAATCACTCAGGTTTTTTGCGGAAATTCAGAATCGTGAATTCCCACGTGAATCAATGGGACAAGGCAGAGATGTTTTTGAGATATACCGCAGTAGTATTTCTTTTTGCACAATGTAAGTCACAACTGATGCAAATGTAAAGTATAATCCATTGGCTTTTACGGCAGGAATGTATGGCGAACCTATTTCTAAATATATCGATACACGATATATTCATCGGACTAAAAATATGAGACATCAGGTGTTTTTGAGAACACTATTAATGTAATGGCGAAATCAAAAATCCGGAATGTCCGATACTTCAAAAATGAGATTAAGCAGCACTTTGCTCAATTCACAAAATAACAAAACCCAAACAACGCTGCTTGGGCTTTATCATTACTACCAATTCGTATTTTCTTTAACTGTTTTTCTGCCGATAGAATGTAATCAAATCCGTATTTATCGGCGTGCCTCCGCTCTGTCGAACAAGCGTCGTTATCTGCCCGCGGTGATATGACGAATGGTTGACCAAATGCTGCAGCGACTGCCAGACGAACTGCGACACCTGCTCCCCTTTCAGATTATGGAACGTCAGCAGACGGGTAAGCTCGGCATCGTGTAATGCATCAAGATACTTTTTCCAGCCCGCTTCTACTTCTCCCCATTTCGCTTTGACTGATGCGTAGGTCGGATACTGTTCCTTCTTCATGAATACACCCGGATCCGCCCCGTTCATCCTCTGCAGCCAGATATCCTCCGCACCGCAGAGGTGCACCAGAGTTCCGTGAATGCTTCCGAAACTGTTTTTTAAATCGCTGTACTGCTTTTCTTCCGACAAAGATTCCACCGCCTTCAACGTGCCGGCATTGGCCCACGCATTGAATCGAAATAATGTTTGAAAATCCTGTGTATTCATTGTTGCTCCTTCCTAACGATCATTAATGCTGGGTTGATTGCATGGAGATCGTGTCAACCTCCAGTATATATTGTTTGATACTCTTCTGTTCCGCTGCAGTCAATCGTTGCCAAATATTATTCCGTTCGCCGGCATCCGTGCGGAAATCATACGCCTCGTACTTCGCAATTCCATCCTTCACTGTTTCGATATATTTGATGGAATCGATGACGACTGCTTTCGTGTCGATCATATCCTTCCCGACGATCGGGATGATACGATTCCTGCCAACAGACTGAAATAATGAAACACCGCAAAACTTCATTCCCGGATCGTTTTTCTTGTTCAGGCCGAACAGGTCCATCATCGTCGGGAAAAGGTCGAGATGCGATGTTACCGCTTTCGAATTCTGCCGAAGAGCGTCTCGTTTTTCCTTTGGAAATCCAGGCGGCAGATAGATCCACAACGGCACTTCCACATCCTCGGTATACAGCGTGTTCAAATGGCCCAGATGACCCCGCTCACCGAACGCTTCACCGTGATCGGAGGTGAAAATGATAACTGTGGAATCGAGCAATCCTGCCCGCCGAAAGGAATTGATATAGGACCGCAACAGACCGTCCTGTTCGCGGATGGTGTTGTCATACAGGTCCACAACGGCGGAATCGGGAGTCGAAGTGAAATATTCCGCTGACGGTTTTACTGTGTAAGGAAAATGGGTATTGTTGAACTGGATGATGCTGAAAAACTTCTCACCGGATTGTTTCTCATGAAACGAACGTACCATTCCGGCAAACTCTTCATCATCAACTCCCAGGTCGTTGAATTGCGGCAGCGTCAATTTTTCCTGACAGAGAAACGTATCCAGGGATGTGTTATATACCAGATCGATGTTGCTCCGCTGCATCGATTGTGACGAGAAGAAGTATGTCTTCACATCGGACCAGTGTTTGAGATAATCGTAAATGAACGGCTGATCTGTTTTTCGGATGGTGAAAACGCCGGAGAGCAACACCGGAATTGTATACTGGGTCGACACGGTATTCGTGAAATGATGATCAAATTTAATGATGGAGCCGGCCGCGATCATACTATCCTGGAACGGTGTGGTAGGGCGCCGGTAACCATACGAAGAGAGGCTTCTGCTCCTCACACTTTCACTAAGGATCAGGATGCAGTTGTACTGCGCTTTCATTTGCGGCCGTTCTTCAATGGTGAATCGGCGGCGGACATATCCATGACGCACTTCGAAGGATGAGCCGAACCACCGTTCCTGCAATGCATATTTGATGGAAAAAACAGTTGCAGGAGTAATGGAATAACTTGCAGGCGCAAATCGGACATTATTGTTGAAGACTATGATCAGCAAAAAAAAGATTCCAATAATGGAGAAACGGAAACGGGACGAGAGCTGATCCATTCCCCGTAACGCTTTTGTGAAAATGACATACTGCAGCAAAAAAAGAAAGGCGAAAACAGCTCCCTGTATCCAGGTAACACTCGATCCTATTAAGGAAAGAGCGTCCGCAGTATGATCGAGTAGATAATTTACTGAATACGGATTCGGCAGCACGCCGAAGTAGAAATAATGCCCATACGCTATCAGCTGGATAACGGTAAGGATGGCAACGGCAATTGCCGTTACAGTTTTTCTTCGATGATGGAATTGAGAAACGATCCAAACTGCAGTGAAACAGATCGTCCATTCAAAAATAAATGAATAGAGAAAGTGTTGAAAAAGCGGCAGTTCCAACAGCCGGAGATAATTGAAACGAAGAATGAGATCCAGCACAAACACAAACAACGGCAGGAATGATAATGCAAGTATTGACCGGCGAAAGCTCATTGGATTATTGATCAGCCCGATGGTTCATTTCAGATTTTCCTTCACCTTAGCAAGGAATTTCAATGCTTCTAACGGTGTCATCGCATTGATGTCGATTTTATTAATCGCCTCTCTCAGTTCATCATCCTTCATTTCAAACATTGTGATCTGCGGTGTGCTGTCGAGTTTCGACACTCGGCGTTTTATTTTCCGTACATCGGAAGGATCCGACGGCTGTTCGCCGTGCGGCGTTAATTGCGACGCTTCCAAGTTCTCCAATATCTTCTTTGCACGATCGGTTAACGACACCGGCAATCCGGCCATCATCGCGACCTGAATCCCATAGGAATGATCCGCCGTCCCCGGTGTGACCGTGTGGAGGAAAATGACCTTGTCACCGTATTCTTTTACATCCACTTTGTAATTTTTAATGCGGGGATAGAGCGAAGCGAGTTCGTTTAATTCGTGATAGTGTGTGGCAAACATCGTCCTGGCGCCGCTCTGTTCATGCAGATATTCTGTCAACGCCCATGCGATGGAAATACCGTCGAATGTGCTTGTGCCGCGGCCGACTTCATCTAACAGAATGAGGCTTCGCTTTGTTGCACGGTTGACGATGTTCGCCGCCTCATGCATCTCCACGAGAAATGTGCTTTCCCCGCTCGCAATATTATCACTCGCACCAACTCTGGTAAAAATATTGTCGACTATTCCCACCACCGCCCGCTCAGCAGGAACGAAACTGCCGATTTGCGCAAGCAAAACGATCAATCCCGCCTGCCGAAGATAGGAAGATTTACCGCTCATGTTCGGACCGGTAATAATCAGAATCTGCTGCTCCGTTGTATCCACCTGCACAGAGTTCGGAATGTACTGTTCGCCAACCGGAAGCAGTTGTTCAATCACCGGATGCCGTCCGTTCTCAATGATGAGTGCATCTCCATCGTTCACTTCCGGTCTGGTATATCTGTTTTCAACCGCAACCTGTGCAAGTGAAACCAGGCAGTCCAGCGTTGCAATCTGCTGGGCGTTGGATTGGATAATGCCGGCGAATTGCGAAGCATACAAACGGAGTTCGTTGAACAACCGTGTCTCGATCGCAAGGATCTTTTCATCGGCATTCAGCACTTTATCTTCATACTCTTTCAGTTCCGGTGTGATATACCGCTCTGCATTCGTCATCGTCTGCTTGCGGATGTAATCGGCGGGGATCTTGTCCTTATGCGTGTGCGTGATCTCGATGTAATAGCCAAACACATTGTTGAAACCTATTTTCAGCGATGAAATGCCGGACCGTTCACGTTCCTTCACCTGAAGATTCGCAATCCAATCCTTCGCGGAGAATGAGAGCGAACGGAGTTCGTCCAATTCCTTGTTGAATCCTGCTCGGATCACTCCCCCGTCTTCAAATTTCATCGGAGGATCGTCCGCAATCGCACGAGTAATGGCATCGGTCAATTCTTCCAGCGTGTGAAGTTTTGAATCAATTTCTGCTAAAGTAGAAGTGTCGTCGCGAAGTGTTTTTTGCTGAAGCGATCCCTCTTTGTCAATTTGGAGATTGCCGCGTCTTCCCGATTCCATCGGGACTCCTCGCAATGACTCACCAAAAAGAATATTCTTTATCTTTGGTATGCTTTGCAAAATCCTTTTCAACGCCAGCATTTCCCGCGGATTCGCCCGGCTCGTTGCAATGCGGGCGATCAACCGCTCCATATCCCCGATTTCGGAAAGTTCGGACTGCAAATTCGTCCGCAATGTCGATTGTTCCACCAATGTCGTAATACCAGAAGAGCGCCAATGGATCTGATCGATCTTTTTCAATGGATTGTTCACCCATTTCTTCAGCAGCCTTCCCCCCATCGGTGTGCTGGATTTGTCCAGCACCGAGAAGAGTGTCCCATCCAGCGAACCGCCGAGTGAGGAAGTGATCTCAAGGTTCCGTTTGGTGGAAGGATCGAGCACGATTGTTTCTTCAATGGAATACGGTACGATCTTCTGTATATGGGCGAGATTCGCTTTTTGTGTTTCATTCAGATAGTGCATCACTCCGCCGGCGGCTATAATGCCGATGCTCATACCGTCGATGCCGAATCCTTTTAACGACTGTGTCTTGAACTGCTGCAACAGTTTTTCATTGCCGTAATCGAACTGAAAGAGCCAATCATCCAATGATGTATACAAACCAGCGAAATGTCCCCGCAACACACCGGAAAACGATTCCTTATCTCTTTTTTGAACCAACAGTTCCGCCGGTGCAACAGATGAAAGTATTTCCGGCAGTTGACGGAAAGGAAATTCGGAAATATAAAATTCGCCTGTGGAAATATCGACGAACGAAAATCCTACAGGATCGTTGGCCGCGGCAATAGCGCTCGGCAGAGCAACGCAGGCGAGAAAATTGTTTTGTTTTTGATCGAGTATCTTGTCGGAAAACGAAACTCCCGGCGTCACTACTTCAATCACATCCCGTTTTACAATACCTTTGGCAAACTTCGGATCTTCCAACTGTTCGCAGACAGCTACGCGAAGACCTGCTTTCAGTAATTTCGGCAGGTAGGTTTCCAGCGCGTGATACGGAAATCCCGCCAGCGGCGTTTCTCCGCCATCCCCTGCTTTCCCCCGCCGTGTCAGCGTGATCCCGAGGACTTTTGATGCGGTTTTTGCATCCTCATCGAACGTTTCATAGAAATCCCCCATCCTGAACAGCAGGATCGTATCAGGATATTTTGCCTTCACCGAGGCGTATTGCTTCATTAAGGGGGTGGACATAGATATTGCGCAATTGCAGGGTTATCAAGATTGCAAAATCCCCGATGTCTGTGCGACACCGGGGATTACTATAATGGCTTCAAGGTAAAAAAATAATAGAGGGGAAACAAGAAAGGGTATTGGTATATGGTCTCTTAATTTGGAACTCTAGAAGATCGTCATGTCACGAAGTGATGACTTCGTCACTGACGAATGTCAGCATCTTTCCTCATCAATGATGACACCCCCAAATGTTATTGAACCGCCTCCCGGGAGAGTTTCACCAACGAAAAGAGGACGAAAGCGAAGCAGATGGCCACATACAGATACAGCACTTCAATAATGTTTCGGTAGCTGATGAACGACCAAATGCTTATTGCCGTTACTCCTGCAATCAACACAATCGTCGCAATGATTGACCAGTGTACTCTCATTCGGACAACCGATACACCCGTCAGGAAAACTGAGACGATCAGTAAACCACTCCAGATAAAGAGATTTCGTGTGTAAAATCGCTGTTGGAGAACTGCCGCAATAACGCTGCTGATATAGGTTCCGTTAACGGGATTATAACGCTGCTCGGAGGCGTTGATCCAATCAACGACAACAACTTTATTGGTGAAAGTATTTTTGAAGCGCTCCAGGTTTGGTATCACATCATCCGGAGATTTGTACATTGCCGTGGGACTGTACACATCTTCCCAGTAATGCACCGAATCTTCGTCGCTGTGATCTTCCGGTCCCCGGAAGATACTGCGGTTCGCAGAAACCTGGGCAAACGGGATCCGCATTCCGTAATTATCGGAATATGCTCTTCCTTCTGGTGTAACGGGAATTCGCAGTTTGCCGATTACCACTTCATCGCCGATCCGTTCTACCCGTGTGGAGTCGGGAATATCAAAGTATTTTCTCGCGACGAGGATGCTGGCATCAATCTCATGATACTTCCGTTTGCCAAGAGGCCATTCGATCAACGGAATCCAATGGATGATATTGTTGTTCAGATAATTTTCCGGATCAGCGTCGATCTGATCCGATGAAAAAACTGTCCTGGTTGTGTCGGCAAAATATGTTCTGTGCTTGTTCGGTCTGTCGTCCGGCGTGGATTCCGCAACAACATATCCAAGCGATTGGATTTGTCGTAACAACGTATACGCCCTGTCCATCATCTTCGGTGTGGCCGGAATTCCGTTGGGAAGCTTGAATACCACAGTTTTTGCACCGGCACTCCGCAGGTCTTTCGAAATTTTCAGTGCATTCTCCAGATATTCACGCAAATTATTGTCTTCCGTGAACAATGCAAAACGAACGACAGGTGCATCCTGCGGCAAAGTTTTTTCATAGCTCTGCGCGAAAAGCGGAACCGAAAGGAAGAATTCTTCCTTTCCTTTAAAGACATTCAGGTAAAAGAGTATGGAAACAAATAAGACAACTACACCTCCCCATGTAAAATAGAGTAGTAATGCTCTTCCTCGTTCGGACATGTGCATCGTCAGATAGTACCGCACTGTCGCAATGATGCCTTCCCGATGGAATCGCAATACCAATGCTGTTGGATGGCTGCCGGAAGCCGCAATGAAAAAGAATATTTTGGACATCTGGGTGATCAAAACGAGTGCTCCGGTATATAAGAGAATGAGCGACAACAGCGTCCCATCGACCGGGAAGTTATACTGTTCTTGGATCTGCCAATTCAACACCATAATCGCAAGCAAGAACAGTCCTGTCAGCACAAGTCGTAAAATATACTTTAAGATAGTGTTCATACGTTCCTTTCGTCTTCTGTCATCATTGTCGGTTTAAGGGAAATGGCGATGAGAATTGCGGAGCATTGATCATCGGCGAATCGAGTCGCTGCGCAGTGCTTTGTGATCCCTCCGTATGGAGCGCAAGGAAGAACACGATGCTTATCATAAAAACCAGTACACCGGAAAGAATCGCCGACGGAATGGAAACAGCAATTCGCCGGTTGATCGCCGGAACTTCCTCCGCCTGGATTCCCAGGATGTTAAATTTCCGGTCGAGCTCCGCCGGTGCGGGAATATGACGGATGGCGGCCGCCGCATCGTGAACAGTTTTTGTCTGCACAAGAAATTTCCGGCATTCAGTACAATCCGCAAGATGAGCGAAGAGCGGTTGCAACAATTCGGGGGATAGTTCATTATCGAGAAATTCGTTAACAAGCTCTTTTGCCGTTATGCAGTTCATAGCTTCCTTCTTTCCATGTACGGCGTAAGCATTGTGTTCAATGCAACACGCGATTTAAATAATTTCGATTTTACTGCACTCACTGTGGAGTCCGTTGTCCGTGCGATCTCTTCGTAGGACAATCCTTCCGTTTCCCGGAGCAGATATGCCTCCCGATATGCCGGTTTCAATGCGCCAACCGCTCTCTGCAGATGTTCCGACAGCTCTCCCTCCAGCGCAATTGATAAAGGATTCGATGCATCAAACACCGGTTCATCATCCTCCAGACGTTCCATTGGGACAATTTTTTCCCGGCGAAGCACTATCAACACTTCGTTACGCGCAATGGCAAAAAGCCACGATCTAAAGGCCATTCCCTGTTGCAGCGAGTGGATTTTCGTCATCATCTTCAGGAACGTTTCCTGCGTCGCATCCTTCGCAGCTTCAGCATCTCCAACCATCCGGAAACAGAAGGAATAGATCGTATCCTTGTGCTTAGTATAGAGCTTCGCCCCGGCATTCAGGTGCCCGTTGCGGAATTGCACTGTCAATTCTTCGTCAGAAAGAGTATCCATATGATAGAGTGCGTTGTGAGTTTCTTTGGTCATTATAAAGATGCACAGGAACGGCGAAAGTTGCCAAATTAATTTTGCCTTTACCGCCTATTCTCTCTATATTTTCGCGGGGGAGTTGAATAAATCAAACAATATTAGAGGCAATAATGAAAACTACTGCATTCTTTCTAACCGTATTCCTTTTGGTTTCATTTTCCGACGCGCAACTGAAAAAACGGGTTGCCGTTTCTGTTTTCGAAGACCGGTCCGGCTCCGGCTATAATCATTTGGGATCCGGTGTTGCCGATATGCTGACGACTGCTCTGGTAAAGAGCGGCAAATTCATCGTTATCGAACGTGCAGAACTGGACAAAGTGTTGGAGGAACAAAAACTCGGCGAGAGCGGACTGGTCACCCCCGAATCCGCCCCGAAAGTGGGAAAACTGCTCGGCGCTGAACTCTTTGTGGTGGGAAGTGTCTCTGAATTCGGGACAAAAGAAAGCAACGTCGGCGGAAGCGTACCGTTGTTCGGTGCTGCATTGAAAACGAAAACAGCCCGTGCTGTTGTCGATGTCCGCCTGGTCAATACAACCTCCGGCGAAATTATCGCCGCCGAAACAAAAGAAGGAAGCGAATCGACCACCGGCGTATCCGTCAGCTATGAGGATATCGATTTCAACAATATGGACAGCTGGGACGATACCGATGCCGGAAAAGCAACTCGCGAAGCAGTGGACGGTGTTGTGGAACTGATCACCGAAAACATGAAAAACATTCCCTGGTCGGGAAAAGTGTTGAAGGTGAATGCGGACGGCACGCTGCTGATGAAACCAGGATCGGATGGAAACGTGAAACCCGGAATGGAATTCGATGTGTTCCGTGTCGGTGAAGATGTCATCGATCCTGATACCGGCATGTCCCTCGGTGCCGAAGAAACAAAAGTTGGCTCGATTAAAGTGACCGACGATGCATTAAAAGGAAAAGCAGCGAAAGCAAAAATCACCGAAGGAAAAGACTTTAAGAACAACGACATCGTGCGCGAACAGAAGTAGATTTTTTTGTCATTGCGAGGAGTGGCGCCAATGGCGCCACGACGAAGCAATCCCCGAACGTAAAAACAGATTGCTTCGTCCCGCAAAGAATGCGGGACTCGTCACAAAGTGACCACCTGGCCCTTAGGGCCTTTGAGGCAATGACACTTTTTTTTATATGTAAGCAAAAGATTGAAAGACTTTAAGAACAACGACATCGTGCGCGAACAGAAGTAATACTGCAATGGAGAATGGATTATTGATAATGGAGACGTTCAACGATATCCATGCCGTTCATTATCAATTAACCATGATCAATTCTCAATCTCAATGAACGACATCATCCTCCGTACCTCGAATCTCGGAAAACTTTTTAAGAAACGATGGGCTGCGCAGGTGATTGATCTCGAGGTGCACCGGGGAGATGTGTTTGGCTTCCTCGGACCCAACGGTGCAGGGATAAAGTGCAAATAGTTAATGCTTTTCGTATTTTGAAATTGTTTTGAAAATAATTATTTGAAAGAGTCTTTTTTTGCTCTCGTAAATAATTCTCCATTGTTGATTACACTATAGTTTCATAATGAGTTTAATGTATTTTACGATTCATCACAATACATCCATGCATCATAACAAGGCGGATCACAATATATTGCTACAGCATAATTAGGGAATCTATTGCATGAACAGCTGCTCGGATAATTTATTATACAAATATGTGTTTGCCCGTTTTCACATGTGGTGCAACACACTAAACTCCCTTGGCATTCGGGAAACAAGGGTGTTCCATTGAGGCTTTTAGGCATAAATTGTCTATAGTCTATATATACAGTTTTTAATTTTTTGTCTTGAGCACTAATTTTTTCACCACCAAGGCTTACAATAAAAAGCAGCAAAAATATTACAATCGTTGTTTTCATACTTCCTCCTAAAATGGGTATTTTTTTAGATTTAGTTGAAATATTACAACTCGATTATCGGCGGTAGAAACAAACAATTTATTATGATCATTGACAGTAATAGAAACAGGCTTTTTTAATGGCAAGTTATTCTCGTCCCGAAGAAATATTTCACCTATTTTTTTCCCTTTTTTTGAGATAATATAAACGCAAGCAGGAATATTTTTACCGTGTGGTATTAATATATAACACTTGTCATTTCGAATACACATGTCATGAGTATTTGTATAAAAATGTGAAAGAGTTGGAATTTCGTTGATGTTAACTAAATTATTTATTTCAGTTAGATTTTTGTTATGCAACTTGACTGTTTTTATTAACTTTCCTTTTGTCGAATAATATTGCACTATAGGGAAGAAATTAAATACAGCACATATTTGTTTCGCATCATAATCGTAATAAAGCTTAGAAATATTTCTTGCATTGTTCTTTTTTTCTAGATCTATAAGATTTCCAAAATATTTCTTAAACTTTCCTTCCCTATCAATTTTCATAAATAAACCTTCTTTTGCAGGGATTGAAAGATAAATAGAACCGTCGTGGTCAACAGTAAAGTGCATCGTTTTTTTAGGAATTTTTATTTTTGTAAGAAGCTTTAATTCTTTAGAAAACATCTGAATTCTTTCGTTTCCTAAATCCAAAACATAAACATTTTCATTCCTATCGATAAATATTGAAGATGGTTTATTAAATTCTCCATCGCCGGATCCTGACCTTCCCAATTGATTTACATAATTCATTATAGAATCATATATTAGAACTCTATCATTTCCAAAATCAACGACATATATTTTATTTTTATGGTCGGAAAATATTTTATATGGAAAATTCCAATTAAATTTACCTCCGCTGGTAGAGTCATAAAATATTTTCATCGGTTTTATATAATTCGTATTGTGGAAATATGAAATATTCTCTTGCGGGAAGAAAAATAGAGGTAGGAGTAAAAATTGGAGAATAAAATTAAAGATTGGAGTTGAAAGCATATGGAAATCCCTTTCAAGTCTTGTGGCTATAATAAAAAAAAAATCGCGTTCGCACAAGTAATTATTTTCCTTTTTATAGCGACATTGTGTAATATTAAAACCGTTTACGGACAAATCGGTCTTGATGCCCAACCCAAAACTATTAATTTGGGTGAAATATATTCTAATTCAATTCCAAGGATTCAATTTGTTCTTTCAAACTTAGGGAAGGATAAAATAAATATTTATGCAATAAATACATTTTGCGGTTGTTCGGAAGTTCATAAATTTAAGAAAATCTTATTGCCTGGAGAACAAGACACCGTTGAAATTGTATTTAACACATTTGGATTTAGAGGACATATCAATAAATCTGTTGAAATTATCAGCGATGATAAAAATAGTTCTGTTATAAAATTATATTTTAGCGCAACTATAGTTGCTGATTTAGAAACCTCATTTATTGGTGATGTGTATTGGGTAGGTAACATCAAGTTGGATAGCACCTCAACTTTTTATTTCTACTTGAAAAATAATTCGGACAATGACGTTCTCATTGAGAATATTATCGCGAACAATATTTCCTTAAAATTACATCCGGAAAAAAATAACCTTTCTAAAAAGGATTCTGTAAAAGTAAATGTTTCAATAAATCCTTCTGATCTAGGTTTATCATCTGAAGAGTTTATTATCGTTACGAATAATAATAAACAACCAAAACTTAAATTGGCCATAACTTTTTTTGTTTCTAAATAACTAAAACTTTGGACATCATCCTCCGTACCTCGAATCTCGGAAAACTTTTTAAGAAACGATGGGCTGCGCAGGCGATCGATCTCGAGGTGCACCGGGGAGATGTGTTTGGCTTTCTCGGTCCGAACGGCGCCGGGAAAAGCACTACCATCCGGATGATCCTTTCCTTGATCACTCCTACCACTGGAACTGTTGAACTTTTCGGACATGACCTTTTTCGCGCGCGCGAATCGGCATTGAAGAATGTCGCCGGCATCGTAGAAAAGCCCGATTTTTATCTCTATCTCTCCGCCTATCGCAATATGCAGATCGTCGGTTCGCTCACACTCGGCAGGACTCCGGATGACAGGAAGATCATGGACACACTCGAAACTGTCGGCCTCACCGAACGGGCAATGGACAAAGTGAAGACCTACTCCCACGGAATGAAACAACGACTCGGCATCGCACAGGCGTTGTTGTGCGATCCGCAGTTGGTGATGCTGGACGAGCCGACAAATGGACTCGATCCGCAGGGAATGAAGGAGGTGCGCGAACTGATCACCCGTTTGTCGCAAGAACGCGGAATCACAGTCTTTCTTTCCTCGCACCTGTTGAATGAAGTTGAACAAGTAGCCACACGGATGGCAATCATCAACAAGGGAACAATGATCGTGCAAGGGAAAGTCGACGAACTCCTTAAAGCGAATACCAATAAGATCCTCATCAAAGCCGAACCGGTGCAGAAAACACTTGGCATTTTGAAAAAAATGAAATCCGTTACGGATGCGGTCAAAACAGAGGAAGGAATCATTGCGACGATCGACCGGAAACACCTTCCCTCCGTCATCAACGAATTAGTGAAAGCACAATGCCGCATCTTCGGCGTCGAATCGAAACACTCATTGGAAGAATATTTTCTTACTGTTACGGGAGATCATGAAGCAGCATAAGTCATCGATCCTGCTGTCCGCTATAACAGCAGTGTGTATAGTTGTGTCATCCCTTCACGCGGAAGATACGCTCTCTTATTCCATGCCGCAGGTGGTCATCCAATCGTCGCGGATGTCGCTCACAACGTTCGACTTGAATCAATCTGCAACTGTTCTCGGCGATGAGATGCTGCAATACGCTGCTCCTCTTTCCGTCGGCGATGCGCTGCGAATGTTTACCGCCACCGAAGTGCGGCGGCGCGCTCCATTTGGCATTCAGACCGATATCGGTATCCGCGGTTCCACGTTCAGCCAGCAGTTGATTCTCTTTAACGGACTCCGGATCAATGATCCGCAGACGGCGCATCACAATTTTGATATTCCGGTTCCCATGAACACTGTCTCGCAGATCGAGATCGTCCGCGGACCGAATTCCATGCTGTATGGACCGGATGCCTATGGCGGCGTTATAAATATCGTTTCATCGTCGCATCGTCCTTTGCTCTCTGCGGAACTCTCCGGCGGTGAACATGGATACGCGGCAGGAACTCTTTCGTCGATGGTTAGCTCCGAATCCATCCGCTCTATCAATTCTGCAGCATACAGCCGCTCGGACGGATTCCGGTATGATACAGAGTTCGAACAGCTCACACTTTCATCGCAGACATCTGCCGATGTTTCGTGGGGATCAGTGAACGGTTTAGTGGGATATACAAAAAAAGATTTCGGAGCGTTCGATTTCTATTCACCGGGATCGAATATTCCATCCCATGAAAAGATCGAGACGTATCTTGCCGCACTTGGGACTTCTTTTACCAGGGCAAATTGGAATTTTACCACACGCATTTCGTATCGTCATCATTTCGATCATTTTGTCTATACTATTCTGAATCCGTCGCTGTCCAATAACCAGCATAATACTAATCTCTATACAGTGGAAGTCTCCGCCAACCGGGTTTGGAACGAATCATTTATCCTATCCCACTCCGTTGAATTTTCATACGATAATATCAACAGTTCAAAACTGGGAATACATACGCGCAACTCATCCGCATTCTCAACCATCGCACGCTGGATCCCGGTTGATCAGTGGAGTTTCGACGGAGGCGTCCGGATTGATGCACATTCTGAATATGGCGTCACGGTACATCCTACTTTCAGTACCGGTTTCCTGATGACACCGTCGTCAAAGATCTACGTATCGGCTGGAACTTCTTTCCGTGCACCGAGTTACACTGATCTCTACTATGGCGATCCAAAAACAGTTGGGAATGCGTCATTAAAACCGGAACGGGGATTGTCTGCTGAAGCTGGCATCCATTCGCAGTTGTTCGATGCACTCTCTCTGCAAATGTCTGGATTCTATCGGATACAAAACGATCTGATCGACTATGTCCAATATTCTCCAACGGATAAGTACTATGCGCAGAATTTCAGCGAAGCGTCCGTGAGAGGAATTGAACTGCAATCACAGTGGATGGGGACAAAAAATAGTTCCGATGTCCTAAAACAGATTACCATCAATTATACCTTCATCGAATCCGACCTGGACATCAAGTCTGCGTACAGGACACGATACAGTTTCACTCATCCGAAGCACCAACTGAACGGAGCAGTGACCGTTGCCCTTCCATTAGGGATTTCCACGACTGTGAACGCTGTATATAGTTACCATTCTTCTCGTCCTTCATCGTCGATTCTCGATCTGACATTCATGAAGTTCTTTGATCCATTTCAATTCATCATAACCGCATCGAATCTGTTCAACAAATCATACCAGGAGATCCCGGGCATTCCGCTCCCAGGACGATGGATCACCGGTACGATGCGATGGAGCATAGAATAGCACTATGATCAACCTGATCCGATATGAACTCTTCAAGACCTACGCGAAATGGCGGACCTATATCGGCTTCATTGCTGTCGGTGTTCTCATCCCGATAATTATGTGGATCATGTGGGTGGAAGGGGGAAAGTTCATCCAGTATCAACTCCGGTCACTGCAGGCGGAGTTTCTCATTACCGGCAATCTGTTTAACGGTTGGGTGATTGCACAGATCATCATGAACGGATTGTGGGTTCATGTTCCAGCGTTGATCGCCCTTGTTGCAGGAGATCAATTATCGGGTGAAGCAACTGCCGGAACATTCCGTTTAACGCTCATCCGTCCAGTTTCCCGCGCAAGAATTTTGAATGCAAAATATTTTGCCACACTCCTCTACACTGCGTCGCTCGTAGTCACGATCGCACTCCTTTCTGTCGGCCTTGGACTGTGGATTTTCGGGAGCGGGGATCTCATCGCCGTTGAAAAGGATGGTATCATCATTCTAGCTGAAGCGAACCTCGGAATTCATTTTTTCTTTGCGTTTGCCCTTGCTACTTGGTCCATGTTCGTTGTAGCATCGCTTGCATTTTTTATCTCTTCGTTCGTGGAAAATGCCATCGGACCGATCATCATCACCATGACGATCATCGCCATCTTCTATATCATCACTTTCCTCCCGGTCGAATCGGTCGAATCGATCAAACCATGGCTCTTCACCACACACATGAACGTGTGGCAGCAGGCGCTGCGCGATCCGTATGATTGGGAGAACATCACCAATTCCGTCCTAATCCTCGGAGCATATATCGTTGGATTCTGGGGAGCAACACTCACAATTTTCCGGAAAAAAGATATTTTAACATAACAAAAGGAATTCTATGGCATTACAGGAACGCTTGAAGGAACTCAAGGAGGGCTTCCATCCTTCATTTTGGGTCGCGAATGGAATGGAATTGTTCGAACGGCTTGCCTACTATGGACAGCAGATCGTCTTTATGGTGTATGTGCGCAACCGGCTCGGCTTCACAGAAACAGAAGCAGGCACTCTTTCGGGTATGTTCGGCGGTTTGATCTATTTGCTGCCAATCCTCGGCGGCACGCTTGCGGACAAATGGGGATTCCGCCGCGCTTTCAACATTGCCTTCACCATTCTCGGTTTAGGATATTTCCTCATCGGTTCGGTCGGAATGACCGCTTTTCAGGGAATCTACAGCGGCATCCCGCTCTATCCTTTATTGCTCGTGTTCCTCATCTTCACAGCATTCGGCGGTTCATTCATCAAACCGTCCGTCCTGGGAACAGTTGCTGTTACTACGACTGAAAAGACGAAGTCTTTCGGATTTGCGATCTATTACTGGCTCGTCAATGCCGGCGCGATGATCGGACCAACCATCGCCTATTTCGTCCGGGATAGTTTCGGCAATGAGTTCGTTTATCTCGTCTCTTCCATCAGCTGTTTTGCAATGCTTATCGTGAATCTGATCCTATATAAAGATGTGAAGCATGAAAAAAATGAGATTACCGAATCACTCGGGAAGAAGATCGGAAATCTGTTCGTTGTTCTTGGAAACGGAAAGTTCATGATCTTCCTGCTGATCTATTCACTCTATTGGATCATCTTTTGGCAGGAATTCATCATTGTCCCCTATTATATTACCGATTACATCGGCAAAGAAGCACCGTATGAAATCGTTCAATCCTGGGCTGGTGCGGGAGCCATCATTCTGCTGCAGATACCAATCAACCGGTTGACGAAGAATGTCCCGACGCGCAGTGCGATCCTTATCGGCTTTGCAGTTTCATCGCTGATCTGGATCATCATCGCCATCCATCCTTCCATTCCAACCATTGCAGCGGGCATCGTTGCGTTTGCGATTGGAGAAATGATTCAGGCGCCGAGGTATTATGAATATATTTCGGAGATCGCTCCGGTCGGCCAGCAAGGTTTGTATCAGGGATATGCATTTCTTCCCATCGCCATTGCGCGATTCGTCGGCGATCCGTTTGGCGGCTGGATCTATCAAACATCAAAAGCGTCAGGCAATCCCGAAATGGTCTGGTATTCGATGATCGCTATAGGATTGACCGGAACGCTCTTTATGGCAATCTATAATAAAGTAATCGCACGACAGGAGGCGGCAGCATAACATGCATATTTTTTTGAGAGTAACGATAGCGGCGATAGGATGCATTGTTCTTTGTGCCTCGCCGATAGCGGCACAATCGCTCACGGCAGAAAAGATACTGCTGAACGTGAAAGCGAACTTCGATGCCGTGAAGGACTATTCAGCGCAGCTCACCGGTACGGTAAATATGGAACGGCTGAAAGTGCCGGAGATGAAGGTAAAAATTTACTTTAAACAACCAAATAAATTCAAAACAGAATCCAAAGGAACATCTTTCATCCCCAGGAATATTCTCGATCTGAATCCGGGCGATCTGTTGACAAAATTCGATGCGTCGTTAATGGGCAAGGAAGCGATGGACGGAAAGGAACAATATAAGATCCGTCTGATCACCAAGCCGGAAAAAGGAAAACAGGTGCGTGAGAGTTTTATCTGGGTGGATGAGAACCGCTGGACCATCACCCGGCTGGAAGCATATCCTTCCGAAGGGCGGAAAATCGAAGTGGTCATTACCAGCACACTGGTGGATGGAAAATACCTCTTACCGGAAAAAATCTCTGCAAAATTCGATTTCGAACAAAATACCGATTCACTGGCGGAACGCATCTATTCCCCCCAGCGCATCCCGCGCAAAGGATCCGCCGAATTGAACTATTCAGACTATAAAGTGAATACGGGATTAAGCGATGATTTTTTTGAGAAGAAGAAAGAGCCAAAGCAGTAACTAAAAACGCCGCTCTCGAGCGGCGTTTTTGTTTCAGAGTAAAATATTTTATTGATGTCATTTCGATCCCGACGAAGTCGGGAGAGAAATCCGGAAGAATCAAATCATTTAGTTTTTGTTTTCCTTCATCATCGTGATGAATTTTGAGAAAAGATAATCGCTGTCATGTGGTCCCGGCGATGCTTCCGGATGGTATTGCACGCAGAACGCCGGGTATTGCTTGTGCTCAAATCCTTCTACCGTCTGATCGTTCA
>JBAYIS010000013.1:0-89176 GCA_041665525.1 Bacteroidota bacterium
AACAATCACAGGACTTTCTAACTACACTACTTATTACTTCAAGGTAACTGCCGCGGATACAAGTGGAAATGAAAGTGGCTCTGTCTCCGAAGTGAATGCAATGCCGTTCGATCAAACACCGCCTGCCACTCCTCTGGGATTGAACTCAACCGCAGCGGATCAACAAATCTTCCTGAAGTGGAATAAAAATACAGAATCAGATTTCGCACAATATGTTGTTTATCGCGATACGCTTCCAAATCCTTTCATTGGTATCGACACGATCACTGTTGTTACAGATACGAGTTATACGGCACCAGGACTTGTTAATTACAAAACATACTATTTCAGAGTTACTGCTGCAGATACCACTGGCAATGTCAGTGCATATTCGAATCAAACATCAAAATATCCAATCGATCTTACACCGCCGGCAGTTCCGACATCATTAGCGAAGGTGGAAAATGACGGCTCCGTATCACTTACGTGGGATGTAGCGCCAGAATCTGATTTTGGGAAATATCTTGTCTATGGCGGTACGTCACCATTACCGTTTACTGTGATAGACACCGTATCAGCACAGGGAAGTCCCTTCACTACAATCACAGGACTGTCAAACTATACACAATATTATTTCCGTGTTACTGCGGTTGATACAGCAGGGAATGTAAGCGGCTATACTGCAGATGTAGCAGCAATGCCATACGATCAGACACCGCCACCGGCAACAACATTACTTTCGACATATGGAAATAACGGTTCCGTTTCGTTGAAGTGGAATAAATCTGATTCTACCGATGTCGGCACCTACCGCATTTATTATGGAACAGCAAGTCCGGCAAATACTCTTATTGATTCGACAACAGCAATCAACGACACTTCGTTTACACTTTTCGGATTAACAAATGGAACGGTGTATTATTTTATAATAGCGTCAGTCGATACCAACGGTAATGCTGGCGGATTCAGCAATGAACTATTTACAACGCCGGTACTGCCGTTGCTTGGCGCATATAGCAATGATGCCAATACGTCGTTGCTGCTGCATTTTGATGAAACGAGTGGATCGATTGCATCGGATCATTCATTGAATGCAAACTTTGGCAATGCAGCAGGAAGCTCCATTGTTAATGGTAAAATTGGCAAATCAAGATATTTTTCTTCTCTTGGTGATAAAATTACTGTACCTATTAATTCCTCGCTTCAAAACTTCTCTGCGGTAACTGTTGAAGCATGGATTAATATTGCAACAGGAGGGAGCGGTAATCCTAGAATTATTTCCAATGGTTATAACAATGGCTTCGAACTAATCACTAATTCAATTGGAAGAATTGGATTTATAACAAATACTCCTTCTTCTCAATTTTATTCAAGCAGTCAGCTCAATAACGACCAATGGCACCACATAGCATCCATTTATGATGGGTCTACTTCTTCTCTTTATATCGATGGGAAATTAGATACATCACAATCGTTTATTATTTCACTTTCTAATAATAATCAAGCATTAACTATTGCAAACAATTCACAAGATAACAGTGATCAGTATTTTGGCCGTATTGACGAAGTCCGTATTTCCAACATCGCCCGCGATCCATCCACATTCAACCTTCAGTTGCCGCCTGTTAATCTTACCGCACTCGCAACAGGACTGAATATCGATCTCAACTGGTCCAACGGCGGTGGGGGAGTTCCGCTGAAGAAGTATTTCATCTACCGCGGAACAGACTCGACTTCGCTAGCTTTAATCGATTCTACCACAAATACGAGTTTTACGGATAACAGCGGACTCACCGAAGAAATACAATATTTCTATAGAATCACCTCTCAGGATTCAACTGGCTTTGAAGGAGCACAAAGTTTTGCAGCAATGGATACAACGCAGGACTTAGTGGCTCCGAATGCTCCGGTTCTCTATACCGCAAACGCAGGGAACAGTAACATTGATCTGAAATGGTCAACGACTGCAGCGACGGATGTGGTAAAATATCGAATCTACTTGAATTCGATATTGTCGGATTCAACCGCGGTTGATACCGACACAATAAAAACTGTTTCCGGGCTGACCAATAATCTTGCGTATCTTGTTACTGTTTCTGCAGTTGATAATGTTGGGAATGAAAGTGTTCTCTCCAATGGCATGTATGCCACACCGATTGTACCGGTGCTTGGACAATATGCAACTGATGCAAATACATCGTTGATATTGCATTTGAACGAAAATGCCGGATCCATATCCTCAGATCATTCTGGCGAAAATAATTATGGAGCAGTAACCGGAACCACGGTAGCGAATGGCAGATTTGGTAATGCAAGATCGTTCAATGGGACTAGTGATTATATTTCTATCCAAGACGTTACTTCTTTAGAGCCTTCTACGCTTTTCGTTGAAGCGTGGATCTATCCTGCCGATACTACCGGATCCAGAAATATTCTCGCGAAATATTTGACAAATGGATATCAACTGCGACTCATCAATGGTATTCCGGAAATGTGGTTTGATGCGACAAATTCTATTGTCGGGGCGAAAACAGTTCCATTAAATGCATGGTCGCATATATCAGTCAACGCTGCTCCGGGAGTACAAAAACTATATGTGAACGGCGTACTCGTTGCAGAAACGAATCATACCATTAGTGTTGGATCAGCATCAAATCTCTTTATTGGAAGACATAGTGCCGCCCCTCAAGACTATTTTGCCGGCATTATTGACGAAGTCCGCATTTCAAACATCGCCCGCGATCCATCAACATTCAACTTACAATTGCCGCCGGTGAACACAATAGCGTTTGCAACGGGATTAAATATCGATCTGAACTGGGCAAACGGCGGCGGCGGCGTTGCAAATCAAAAGTATTTCATTTACCGCGGTGCTGACTCCACTTCGCTTGCTTTGATCGACTCAACTACCGCTACAAGTTATACCGATAGCAGCGGGCTGACGGAAGAACTGCAATATTTCTATCGTGTTACTTCCCAGGATGCAACCGGTTATGAAGGAGCTCAGAGTTTTGCTGCACAAGATACAACGCAGGATTTAGTTCCGCCGAATGCTCCATCACTATTTACGGCAAATGCCGGGAATAACAGTATTGATCTGCAATGGTCCACTACACTGGCAACGGATGTGGTGAAATATCGCATCTACCTGAATTCTATATTGTATGATTCAACAGCTTCGGATACGGATACGACAAAAACAGTTACTGGTCTTACGAATAATGCAGCATACCTTGTCACTCTCACCGCAGTTGATAATGTTGGGAATGAAAGTTCGATCTCGAATGGTATGTATGCAACACCAACTGCTCCGCAGACTGGTCAATATACCGCTGATGTAAATGCTCCATTATTATTACACTTCAATGAAAACGCAGGCGGTATCGTCTCCGATTATTCTGGTAAAAATAGTTTCGGGACGGCAACGGGCACAACGGTAGGTGCTGGCCGCTTTGGGAATGCAAGGATATTTAACGGCACAAGTGATTATATCACTCTGTCGAATGAAGCTGAATTTGATTTTGCCTCTTCCATATTTACGTTTGACGGTTGGATTAAAACCAATAGTCTCGCAACGAATCAGGTCATTGTTTCGAAATACAATTCTGCTTCCAGCGACTGGTCGTATAGTTTCCTGATCAACCAAACAACTGGAAAATTGGAATTTGTTGTGACGGAAACAGGCGCAATGGCGAATTTTGGCCATCATGTAAGGACTCTTGCTTCCGCTATCACCCCAAATCTCTGGCACCATGTTGCACTGATTGTGAATGGCTCCCAAATATCAATGCTTGTGGATGGTGCTGAGCTCCCAACGGAAACATTCGGAGACGCATACCCGTCGTCGATCTACAATTCATCACAACCGGTGCGCATCGGTGTATCCATTGATGAAACTGCTTCGTTATCTTCTTTCTTCAATGGTGTAATGGATGAAGTGCGATTTTCGAATATTGCCCGCGATCCATCCACATTCAACGTGCAACTGGTTCCGGTAAATACAGTAGCACTTGCGACAGGATTGATAATAGACCTGAACTGGGCGAACGGCGGCGGCGGCGTAGCAAATCAAAAGTATTTCATTTATCGCGGTGCAGACTCCACATCACTCGCATTGATCGACTCGACTACCGCCACAAGTTATACTGATAGCAGCGGGTTGACGGAAGAACTGCAGTACTTCTATCGTATCACATCTCAGGATGTGACTGGATTTGAAGGGGCAAAGAGTTTTGCAGCGCAAGATACAACACAGGATTTGGTGCCGCCGAATGCTCCGACTCTGTATACCGCAAATGCAGGAAACAACAGCATCGATGTTAGCTGGTCCACAACACTTGCCACGGATGTCGTAAAATATCGGATTTATTTGAATGCCGCTCTGTATGATTCGACTGTGCTGGATACAGACACGACAAAAACTATTACCGGGCTTACAAATAACTCTGCCTACAACGTGACAATAACAGCAGTGGATAACGTCGGTAATGAAAGCACGGTTTCAAATAGCTTTTATTCAACTCCAACACCGCCTCAACTCGGTCAATATGCGACAGATGTTAACACACCGCTATTGCTGCATTTCAACGAGAATGTGGGTTCCATTACATCGGATTATTCCGGAAATAATAACTTTGGAACAGCAACAGGTACAGCTATTTCTTCAGGACGATTCGGCAACGCAAGAAACTTTAATGGGACAAGCGATTTTATTAATATTGCAAACAGTTCATCACTAACAATTACAAATCAACTTACCTTGGAAGCGTGGATAAATTTCTCTATCGGAGGGGATCTTAATCCGAGAATAATTCAACGGGGCAGTGATTTTGTATTTTACACAGTCGGTACCGGAGGGAGTCGTCAACTTGGATTCAATTTTGGATCACAAGCTCATGTATCAAAGACATCATTGAACAGTGATAAGTGGTATCATGTCGTCGGGACATATGATGGATCAACTTCACGTATTTACATCAACGGTAAGTTGGATACGGTAAAGAATTATATTGAGAGTATTTCACAGGCAATTCCGATTGAGATAGGAAGAAATCCATTATCAACTAGCGAATATTTTTCCGGCGCAATTGACGAAATTCAAATTTCTAATATTGCCCGCGATCCTTCCACATTCAATCTGCAATTACCGCCGATAAGCACTTCTGCGCTGGCAACAGGATTGAAGATCGATCTCAACTGGGTAAATGGCGGCGGGGGAGTTGCCAATCAAAAATATTTCATTTACCGAGGTGCTGACTCCACATCCCTCGCGTTGATCGACTCGACTACCGCAACAAGTTATACCGATAGCAGCGGATTAACGGAAGAACTGCAATATTTTTATCGCATAACTTCCCAGGATGCGACCGGTTTTGAAGGAGCTCAGAGTTTTGCAGCGCAAGATACAACGCAGGATCTGGTGCCGCCGAATCCGCCGGCATTATACACTGCCATTGCTGGGGATGGCAACATTAACGTGTCATGGTCTACAACACTAGCAATAGATGTTGTGAAGTACAGAATCTATCTAAATGGTATTCTTGCAGATTCGACTTTGCTTGATACAGATACAATCAAAGTTGTTTCAGGGGTAACGAATAATAGTGTGTATTTGGTTACAGTGTCTGCAGTGGATAATGTTGGGAATGAGAGCCTGGTATCAAACGGAATGTATGTTACACCAACAACTTCTCCGCTTGGACAGTATGCCGGCGATGTGAACAATCCACTATTGTTACACTTTAACGAATCCGCTGGCAGCATCCTTTCGGATTATTCCGGTCAGAATAATTACGGTTCCGCAACAGGAACTACTGTCATAACAGGGAGATTTGGTAATGCACGCAGTTTCAATGGTTCAAGTGACTATATCACTATCGCCAATGAATCACAATTCGATTTTGGTTCGGCAATATTCTCATTTGACGGCTGGCTGAACGTAAACAACCTTGCAACCAATCAAGTAATATTCTCAAAATATAATTCTGCATCAGACGATTGGGCGTATCAACTAGCCATTAATCAGTCAACAGGGAAGTTGGAGTTTGTCGTTTCCCAGTTTGGGGCTATGGCAAATTCCGGGCATCACGTTCGGACATTATCTTCCGCTCTCTCCACTGGGACTTGGCATCATGTTGCACTTACGGTTAATGGATCGCAAGTATCGATTTTTGTAGATGGTGCGCAACTTGCAACGGAATCGTTTGGCGATGCATTCCCTTCACCGATATTCAATTCAGCCCAGCCGCTCCGGCTTGGCGCATCCATTAACGGCAGTGCTGCTTTGGCGGATTTCTTTAATGGATCGATGGATGAAGTGAGAATATCGGATATAGCACGGTCACCTTCAGAATTTAATGTGCAATTATTACCGGTCAACCTTACTGCCCTGGCCACAGGATTGGATATTGCGTTGAACTGGTCGAACGGCGGCGGCGGAGTGCCGTTGAAATATTATAAAATCTATGAAGGGAATGATTCCTCCACAGTTGCAGCAGTTGATTCAACAGTCAATCAATTCTTAACACGGACAAACCTGCTGGAAGAAAAAATATATGCATACCGTATCACAGCGGTCGATTCAACCGGATTTGAAGGTGCATTGAGTGTTGCCGCAACTGATACAACCGTTGACCTTATCCCGCCGGATGCTCCGACAAATCTTGCAGCAATTCCGTTGGATGGACAGATCAATCTCGCCTGGGATGTGAACAGTGCAACGGATTTTGCAAAATATTACGTCCGAGCGGGGACGTCGCCATCTCCGTCAACTATTGTTGACACTATTTACTCCATTGGTGCGACGATTGACTCTGTGATGGGATTAACAAATTATACACAATATTATTTCACCGTTTCCGCTGTCGATACCAATGGCAATGAAAGCTTGGTATCCAATGAAGTGGCAGCAATGCCGATCGATTTGACGCCGCCTAATCCTCCTCAATATTTTGTTGCCGATGCATTTGATAGTCAGATTCAGGTTCATTGGAATCCCATCGCCGAATCCGATTTTGGAAAATATCGCATCTATCTTGGCACTTCGCCTGATCCAATAACGTGGATTGATTCTACATTTGCAGTCAATGATACCATCCGCACAATCACCGGGTTGACAAATTATACAACATATTATGTCCACGTGACTGCAATGGATACAAGTGGAAATGAAAGCGGAACGTCGAATAAAGTGACTGCACTGCCGGTAGATTTGACGCCGCCGGGACCGCCGCAAAATCTAATCGCAACCGGGTATGATGGCTACATCAATTTAATGTGGGATGCCAACAGCGAATCGGATTTGGCAAAGTATTATATCTATTCTGACACTGTTGTCTATCCGACAACGTTGATCGATTCCGTCATGGCAGGGGGACCGATCAATCCGCAACCTGGACTGATCAATTATAAAACTTATTATTATCAGGTCGTTGCAATCGATACAAGCGGAAATGTCAGTGATACTTCTAATCTAGCCAGCGCAATGCCGCATGACCTGACACCACCTGCATTGCCGGTGAATGTTGCAGCAACAGCTGGGGATCAACAGGCAACATTGACCTGGAGTCCCAATACAGAATCAGATTTTGCCATGTATTTCGTGTACGGTGATACATTGCCAGATTCACCGATCAGAGTAGATACGCTGTACTCAATTTTGGATACTTCTTCTGTCATTCCTGGACTGATTAATTATAAGACATATTATTTCCACATTACAGCTGTTGATACGAGCGGAAACGAAAGTTACTACATTCCCGAACAGATTGCCCAACCAATCGATTTAACACCGCCGGATCAACAAACGATTATAGCTTCCGCACCAAGCGATAGTTCAGTCAGTTTAACGTGGGATGGCACTGCTGCCGGCGACTTCAAGGTGTATTATATTTATGGCGGGACATCACCAAATCCGACAACAATAGTTGATTCGATTTTTGTCGCCGGTCAAACAACGACAACGATATCAGGATTGAATAACTACACCCAGTACTACTTTATTATTTCTGCTGTTGATACCAATGGAAATGCTGCAGCCGGAAATAATCAAGTATCTGTGATGCCGATCGATTTGACCGCTCCTGCCGCACCTGCTAATCTTATTGCTACGGCGAACGACGGTTCTGTAAGTTTGACTTGGGATATGAGTCCGGAACCGGATTTCGGAAAATATTATATCCGCGGCGGAACGGCTCCCGGCGACACGACAATACTCGATTCGATTTTCATTGCCGGAAATTCATTTACCACGATTTATGGATTAACGAATTATACACAATACTATTTCACCGTAACGACAGTCGATACAAGTAGGAATCAAAGCCTACCATCGAACGAAGCGGGTGCTATTCCATACGATCTGACTCCTCCGACAGTACCTCAAAATGTCGCGGCGTTTGCCGGGGATAGTGCTTTCTCCGTCCAATGGACTCCGAACACCGAAGGGGACTTCAGGAATTATTATGTTTATGTCGATACGATCTCGCCGCCGACCGTATTGATCGATTCAATTTTCAATATCAACGATGCATTGAAAGTATATACGGGATTGAAAAATTATACACCGTATTACATCCAACTTACTGCAGCCGATACCAATGGGAATATAAGCGGACTCAGCACCGAAGTGACCGTAACACCGACGGACAGTACTGCACCATCAACACCAGTTTTACTTTCAGCGACATCCGGTGATACTCAAGTGCTGTTGGTTTGGTCGAGCATTACGAATCCTGATTTCGGGAAATATTTGATTTATGGCGGAACAACAACAGAACCTACAACAATCATCGACAGTACAATGGCGGTCACGGATACTGTAAAAGCAGTATCCGGATTAACTAATACCGTACCCTATTTCTTTAAAGTATCAGCTCAGGATACCAGCGGAAATATCGGGGTGTTAAGCAATGAACTGTCATCAACACCAAATAAAGTATATTCTGTAGATGCATCGTTCTTCGGCAGCGGCACGATGAATCCTATAGGCACTTCATCGGTCATCGAAAATGATAGTTTGGCATATTCATTTATTGCTGATCCAAACTATCATATTGATAGCGTCCTGGTTGATAGTGTGAATATAGGGGTTGTGGGTTCTTATACATTCTACAACGTTACAGCAAATCATACGATTAATGTCTTTTCTTCGATAGATCAGTTCACGATTACTACCGGCATTTCGGGCGGTGGCACAGTAAATCCGCTTGGTATCACGACGCTGAATTTCAATGATTCACTTGTCGTGACAATCTCTCCAAATATCGGACAACATATCGACAGTGTTGTTATCGATGGTACAAACTTCGGAATATTGACGAGCTATACGTTCGACAGTATTGCTGTCAATCATACCCTGGATGCATATCTCAGCTCAGATCAGTCGATGATCATCGCTTCCGCTGGGGCAGGAGGGACGATTACTCCTCCGGATACATCTATCGTCAATTATAGTGATACACTCGCATACACTATAATGTCAAATATCGGATATCACATTGACAGTGTAGTTGTGGATGGTGGGAACCTCGGCTCAATTCCAAATTATTCCTTTGAGAATGTTACTTCTTCGCACACTATAGCGGCGTATTTCTCGATTGATATGTTTACGATTACTCCGACGTCAGTTAATGGATCGATCTTACCGTCAACTGCACTGGCATATCCATTTGGGGATACAGTTGTAGTATCGTTCGGACCCAATGTAAATCATCATTTCGATAGTCTGATAGTCGACGGCTTTGCGGTGATGGATTCTGCGACACAGTATACATTCGCAAATATTTTGGCGAACCATCAAATATCCGCTTATTTCGCGCCTGATACCTTTGCAATATCGGCATCAGTGACGGGGAATGGTACGATTTCAAATCCAGGGATTGTCTACATAAAGTTTAATGATTCCATACAATATGTTGTCAACCCGAATATCGGACATCATCTCGATAGCGTTGTTGTAGATGGTGCAAATGTTGGTGCAACAAGTAATTATACTTTTAGCGCAGTAAGTGATACGCACTCAATTGCGGCATTTATCTCTATTGATCATTTCACATTATCCCCCTCGGCGGTGAACGGAACTATCACTCCCGATACAACCGTAACAGTTTCATATGGAGACACAGTACAGTATACCTTTACGCCGAATGCCGGATACCATATCGATTCGCTGTTGATTGATGGAATTGCAATGACAGATTCCGCATCGAGCTACACGTTCATCGGCGTTACCTCCTCCCATACGATAGTTGCACATAATAGTCTGAACCAATATTCCATCAATCCATCGGCAGTAAATGGAAGCACGCTTCCTTCAGTCGCGACAATGTACAATCATGGCGATACCGCTATTGTGACTCTTGTGCCGCAGGCTAATCATCATTTGGACAGTTTGCTGGTTGATGGTGTGATTGTACAGGACTCTTTAACAAGGTACACGTTCACCGGAATCACTTCTTCGCACTTCATTACTGCATATTTCGGACCGGATACGATTGCGCATAACGCTTTGGTGCATGGGAGTGGAACGATAACACCAGCAGGCACTAGCTATGTGCCATATAATGATTCTTTGCAGTATGTAATCACACCTTCGGTCGGATTCCATATCGATAGCGTCGTTATTAATGGAACGATGAATATTGGCCCCGCCGCATCGTATACGTTCTATAACGTCACGACACCTGGTTCGATCGATGCATACTTCTCCTTGGACGTGTTTACTCTTTCTTCAACGGCAGTTAACGGAACAATCACGCCGAACGGTCCGCTGAACGTCTTGTATGGCGATATAATCACATACACCTTTGCGGCAATGAATGCAGCATATCAGCTTGATTCACTGATTGTTGATAGTGTGGCAATTATTGATTCAACTTCCAGTTATACTTTTGAACATGTCGCTGCACCGCATTCCATTTCAGCCTATTATTCTATCAAAACATATTCCATTACTGTGAACGCAGTAGGAAATGGTACAATTACTCCCGGCAATGTAATCGTTAATTATGGAGACAGTGCCGCGTTTGTGATTCAACCGAACCTTAACCATCACATCGACAGTGTATTGGTGGATGGCTTTAATATCGGAGTTGATACGTCGTACACGTATACCAGTGTGACTGCAAATCATACGCTTGATGCATATTTCAGTATCAATACATTCGACCTGAATGCGTTTGCCTATGGAAATGGAACAATTACACCTTCCGGCATAACGAATGTGCCGCATGGTGATTCGCTCCAGTATATCATAGCACCATCGCCGGGATATCATATTGATAGTGTCGTTATTAACAGCACTGTCAATGCAGGACCCATTTCTTCATACACATTTAATAATGTCACATCCTCGGGATTGATCGAAGCATATTTCTCGATTAATCAATACAGTCTCTTATCTTCCGCGGTCAACGGCAGCATATCACCGGTCGGTTCAAATATATACTCGTATGGCGACACTGTAGCGTTTGTGTTCAATCCGAATGTTGGATATCACTTTGATTCTTTGGTTGTTGACGGGATTCCCACTCTCGACTCTACTGTGCACTATGCATTTGAAGGAATTTCAGGACCGCATTCGTTGACTGCCTATTATTCGATCAATCAGTATTCAATGAATTCGGCTGCGGTGAATGGAAGTATCACGCCAAACGGAACTGTATCGGTGAATCATGGAGACACGCTTGTGTATACATTCTCTCCAGCGACAGGATATCACTTTGATTCGCTGGCGATCAACGGAACAGGAGTAACCGATTCGATCAGTAGTTATACTTTCTTGAATATCATTGCTCCACAAACGATCGATGCATTCTTCTCGCCCGATTCGTTTGCCGTAACCGCATCGGTGTTTGGTAATGGAACTGTAACACCGCCTGGCATCTCGTATGTTCTGTATAATGATTCGCTGCAGTATACAATTGCACCGCTCGCCGGTCACCATATCGACAGCGTCCTTGTCGACGGCATGAATGTCGGCAGTGTTTCGAATTATACACTCTATAATGTAATTGCGGCGCGGAACATTCAGGCATATTTCTCAATTGATACATTTACCATCGCTGCCAATGTCATAGGCAATGGAACAATCAATCCTGCTGGTACGACTGCCTATAATTATGGCACGGATACGACATATACCATCACGCCGGACGTAGACTATCAGATCGACAGCGTTGTTGTGGATGGAGTAAATGCTGGCGCTGTAGCTTCATTTGCATTCAATACGTTGGCATCGAACCGTTCCATTACTGCATATTTCTCCCATATCCCGTATACAATTGTTTCGACAGTTACCGGTTCTGGCATTATTACACCACTTGGAAATACAACGGTAGCATTTGGAGACAGTATTGTTTATAGCATCACTCCGAACGTTGGGCACCATATTGAAGGTGTATTGATTGATGGAATCAATGTGGGGGCAGTGACCAGTTATTCGTTCACGAACGTATCGGCGAATCATACGATTGATTCATATTTTGGCATCGATACGATTCCTGTAATAACAATTACTTCGGCGAACGGAACCGTTTCTCCAATCGATACAAACTATGTCAATTACGGAGACTCACTGGTCTATACAATTGTACCGGATCTAGGATATCATATTGTTGACCTTCTCATCGATGGCAGCCCGATTAGTTCGACTGCTTCTACATACACTCTTGCGAACGTCACCACATCACATACTGTTGAAGGTGTTTTTGCAATCGATACATTTACCATGACTTCAGCTGCTATTGGGACCGGTTCCATTTCACCAGCAGGTTCAATCGTACGAAACTATGGTGATACGAGTTCCTACTCGATCTTTACTGATGCCGCACATCATATTGATAGCGTAGTGGTGGATGGAGCAAATGTCGGTGCGGTAGCGAGCTACGACTTTAACGGAATCGCGGCCAATCATTCCATTACAGCCTATTTCAGTATTAACACGTATCTCTTAACCGCTGCAGCGGAAACGGGTGGAACTATCTCACCGCTGAGTACGGTACGAAATTATGGCGATACATTGACGTTCACCATTGCAACAGATCCAGGAAATATTTTAGATAGTGTTGTTGTCGATGGTAACAATTATGGATCGATCACTTCTCACACATTTGAAAATATTACTGCAGATCACTCGATCAATGCGTACTACTCGTTGATCCCGTATTCAATTATTGCAACGTCCGGGGTGAACGGCACGGTCTCGCCAGTTGATACATCTGTTGTGTACTATGGTGACTCATTGGTATATACGATCACTGCAGATCCGAATTATCATATCTTGTCGGTACTTGCAGACGGCATCAACCAGGGAGCAATATCGTCATATACGTTTACAAATATTTCTACGAATCACACAATCCATGCTGAATTTGCAATCGATACATTCACAATAGCAAGTACTGCAAGCAGTAACGGCAGTATTTCACCGATGGGGAGCACACAATATGTTTATGGTGATTCTGCGGCGTTTGCCATTACACCGAATATCGGATATCATATCACTGATGTAGTGGTGAATGGCAGTTCTGTCGGCGCTCCTGGCACATATACATTCTATGGAATTGCTGCAAATCAAACCATTGATGCCTTCTTTGCGATAGATACATTCAGCATCGTAGCATCTGCAGATATTGGAGGAATAATCGCACCGAGCGGATCAACGATGGTGACTTATGGTGATTCGCTAACGTACACTATGACTCCGAATATTGGATCTATGCTGGATAGCGTCATTGTGGACAACATAAATATCGGCGCTGTTGCCACACATGCGTTCGAAGGAATTACAGCAAATCATTCAATCGAGGCATTTTTCACAATTTCGACATTTACTATTACAGCAACAGCATCTTCTCATGGCGCTATAGCACCAAACGGCGCCACATCGGTGTATTATGACAGTGCATTGGCATATTCAATAACGCCGGATATCGGTTATCATATTAGTGATGTTGTTATTGATGGAGGATCGGTAGGAGCAGTTCCAACATATACATTTACGAATGTCACGGCACCTCATACGATTGACGCATACTTCGCCATTGATACATTCACCATTGCTGTCAATTCATTCGGCAATGGATCGACCACACCAAACGGCACACTGGTGAAGAATTATGGCGACAGCATAACTATTGCATTCACAGCGAATATCGGCCATCATGTTTCGGATGTTATTGTGGACGGCAGCTCAGTCGGAGTCCTTCCAAATTATTCATTTAACGGAATTACGTCGAACCATTCTCTGGATGTGTATTTTGCAATCGATACGTTCACAATCACCTCATCGATCTCAGGCAATGGAACGATAACGCCACTTGGAACAACCATCGTTAACTATAATGACACGCTGCTGTATTCGATCTCTGCAGCGCTCGGCCAGCATATTGATAGTGTTGTCGTCGATGGCAGTAATGTCGGGGCAGTAGCATCATATGCGTTTGAAGGGGTCACAGCAAACCATTCGATCAATGCCTATGTTTCTCCGGACATCTTTGCAATCACGGCAAATGCATACGGTTCTGGTTCGGTTTCTCCTGCAGGATCAACGCAGGTGATGTATGGAGATTCTATTACCTATA
The DNA here is from genome assembly GCA_041665525.1 of Bacteroidota bacterium. Classification (GTDB taxonomy): domain Bacteria; phylum Bacteroidota; class Ignavibacteria; order UBA10030; family UBA8401; genus UBA8401. Next base: position 14,562 of record JBAYIS010000013.1, read on the forward strand.
CCATCGCTGCAACGAACGGACATCATCTGGATAGTATCATCGTCGATGGTGTCAATATTGGTACCACCGCCACATATAGCTTTACGAATGTCACGGCAGCTCATTCGATTAATGCGTATTTCGGAATAAATTATTATTCCTTGACGACAAGTGCGCTAAATGGCACTGTCTCTAAAAATCCAGATACAATCAGTTATGCTTTCGGCACAACGGTTGAATTAACGGCATTCCCGAATAGTGGGTATCACTTTGTCAGTTGGACGGGTGATTCATCGGCGACATTAAATCCGTTTACCATTGTCATGGATGCCAATAAAAATATTACCGCGAATTTTGCGATTGATACATTCATGATTACGGCTACTGCTGAACCGGAGGGGACCATAACTCCTCTTGGAACAACGGTTGTGAATTATGGCGATACACTTTCATATTCCATATCAGCAAATATTGGTGCCGTTATTGACAGTGTGGTGGTCGATGGTTCGAATATAGGGAGTGTCAGTTCATATACATTCTTGACGGTAACAACGAATCATTCGATAGATGTCTATACATCCAAGATCCAATATCCTATAATTGCCTTGGTGTTTGGTAATGGTAGTATTTCACCGTCCGGAACAACGATGGTGAACTATGGCGATTCACTGCAGTACACCATGACGCCAAGTGTTGGTTATCATATTGATAGTGTGATTGCAGCTGGAATGAATATTGGATCGGTCTCTTCATATACATTCTACAATGTAACCGCATCCGATTCCATCAAAACCTATTTCGGACTTAATTACTATACTCTTCTTACATCCGCAGACAGCGGCACAGTTACCCGTGATTTCGATACGACTTTCTATCCGTATGGGTACAATGTAACATTGACAGCAACGCCATTCCTTGGGTATCATTTTAGTACTTGGTCCGGCGACACAGTTGCTTCGGTAAACCCGATAATCATTCCGATGTTCTCGAATAAGAACATAACAGCCCACTTCGCGATTGACACGTTCTTGATCACCTCTTCGGTTGTTGGCAACGGCACGATAACTCCTCTGGGTTCTACTGTTGTGAACTATAATGATTCATTGCAATTCACTATATCGCCCGCTGTGTACCATAAGATAGATAGTGTTCTAATAGATAATGTCAATGTCGGAGTTGACTCGATCTATACTTTCCAAAATATTACTTCCGGACACTCCATCGTTGCATATATAGCACCGATCACTATTACCATTACTTCCATAGCTTCGACAGGCGGCATAGTGGCACCGATGGGCACAAATCAGTTTGTCATGGGATCAAATCAAACATTTATCGTTACCCCTGATTCCGGATATCATATTGACAGTGTTGTCGTTGATGGAGTAAATCAAGGTCCGATAACATCCTATACATTTACTGGTATCACCGCTACTCATACTCTCAGTGCATATTTTACGATCAATTCGTATTCATTAATCGCGGCAGCAATAGGGAATGGAACAATATCACCGGTTGATACAACCATTGCGATCTTCGGAACGAATGTAACGTATTCCATACAACCTGCTCTTCATTATCAAATCGACAGTATTCTTGTAGATGGAGTGCCGGTGGTTGTCGATACGTCGTATGTATTCACGTTTGTCAACGCAAATCATTCAATCGCAGCATATTTTGGCATAGCCCGATATCCGTTGACTGTCACGGCAGTGAATGGTTCGGTGATTAAAAATCCAGATTCTGCAAGTTATGCATACGGAACGGTTGTGACATTGAATGCACTGCCCAATATAGGATATTCGTTTACCGATTGGACCGGAGATACGGCAACAACGGCGAATCCGATTTCCATAACTATGGATAAAGCAAAATCGATCGCCGCGAATTTTGCGATACTAAAGTTTACGATGAATGCATTTGCCGGGCCGAACGGAAGTGTTACACCGGCAGGAGCGACGGTAGTGAACTACGGCGATACACTTATTTATTCGATCACACCGGATTTTGCGTATAAGATCGACAGCGTGATCGTTGATTCGGTGAATATCGGTGCACCGGCATCCGTCACATTCGGCCCCATCACAGCGGACCATTCCATCGCAGCATATTTCTCATTGGCTCCCAACGCATATCCAAACTTTGTAACGTTCTTTACAGATACCACTATCAATGAAGCGCAATTATTGACGTATACTTTCCATGCAGTGGATAGCGATACAGGTGATTTCGTGAGATATATGTTGATAAATGCTCCGCTTGGTATGTCAATCGATTCCGTGAGCGGAGTATTAACGTACCAGCCGACATATTCTGCTGCTGGAGTTTATTCCTTTATCGCCGTTGCAAAAGATTCAAAGAATGCCCGCGATTCACAAACCGTAAACATAACTGTGAACAATGTGAACCGTTTGCCATTCTTCACTGCCACCTTGAATGACACAACTATCAGAAATGATCAACAAATCAATTTCACATATCATGCTATCGATCCGGACAGTGATGTTGTCTCCTTTACAGTGAGTCCTTCTATTGTTGGAGTCACTTTGAATGCGGTTACGGGCCAATTAACATGGACTCCGCTGGAAGCACAGATAGGATCCCATACATTGATGGTCACTGCCAATGACGGCATTGGCGGTTTTGTAACAGATACCGTCAATATTCAAGTGATCTATGCGAATCGTCCTCCGGTATATACAAGCACATTGTCGGACACCTCGATTTTTGAGACGCAGTCTTTGCAGTATCAATACACTGGCACTGATCCGGATGCTGATGCCGTTACATTTGGAATAGTTTCTGCACCCGTAGGATTGACAATTGCCCCGAATGGTACGATGGATTGGACGCCGACATTATTCCAATCGGGTATCCATCCCGTGATTATTAAATTATCAGATTCTGCGCATGTCACACTTGATACAGCATTCATCACTGTGAAAAATTTGAACCGAAAGCCGTTCTTTACCAGCACGCTGTCCGATACAACAATTATCGAAGATACCGTATTGACATTCTCCTATGCTGCGGCAGATTCGGATGGGGAAGCGCTGCAGTTCGGCGTGTTTAATGCGCCTCCAGGACTCACGATGACATCACAGGGTCTTCTGTCATGGAAACCTACCACGGCACAACGCGGCACGTACCAGTTCTTTGTCACAGTTACCGATGGCTGGGCCACTGTGAATGACACTGTGAAAATCACCGTACTCAAGATTAATCATCCTCCGGTGTTCGTTACAACGCTGAACGATACGACAATCAATGAGGATCAATTACTCGACGCAGTATACCAGTTCACTGATATTGATAATGATACATTGAAATTTACGCTGGTGACGGCCATCGACAGTGCACGAATTGTTAATAACACGACGCTCTCCTGGAGACCGACGTTCGATCAATCCGGTGTCTATACGGTAGTTACGTCGTTAACGGACGGCCGTATTGTTCTGTTAGATACGGCAATTATAACCGTTCTGCATGTAAACCGGCCACCGGTCTTTACTGCATTCCTGAACGATACGACGATCCTTGTCGACAGCGTAGTGACAATAAAATATCTAGCGATTGATCCAGACAGTGATGTCGTTCAAATTTCGCTTGTGCAATCACCAACCAATACACTCTTCACAGAAGAGGATAGTCTTTCCTGGACTGCATTGCCGGAGCATATGGATACCAACAATGTATTTATTATGAAAGTGACGGATGGACTATTGGAGGTTTTTGATACGTTGAATGTAATAGCGCTGGGTTATCCGAAATTGGAAATCCTCGATTCGTTGACGGTATTTTCAGCGACGAGTTTAGGCCATTCCAAAAATATGACAGCGCGATTCAGGAATTATGGTTACGTTCCGCTTCAAATGGAATATAAAGGTGCCGTCAGCGACAGCGACGATTTCACTCCGGAAATAAAAATCGTTGCACTTCCAGTGAATGCGATTGGAGTGATGGAATTCAAGTTCAAACCAAGAACCATCGGATCGCATAACAGGAAAGTGGAGTTCACCACAAACGATCCATACAATCCCTTAGCGTACTTTGCTGTCAATGGCTCATCTGTAGCAACAGCACCGGTGAAAAAGCGACTATTGGTCGATACGATGCACGATACATTGAACCAAATCCTGGATACGTTGAATGGGTATACACAATTGATCGATGGACTGCGGCATAGTGGATTTACGATCGAACTGACTCCCGGTGTATTCGATCCAACCGGATTTGACGGACTCTTGATGATCGCTCCGAAAATAAATCTTACTGCTCAGGAAATGAACACCCTTGCTCAATACGTGCAGACAGGTGGTCAAGTGGTACTGTTGGGGAATTCGGCGAAAGAAGCGTATGACAATTCAGTGATCAACACCATCCTTGCTGATTCGTTGTGGTCAGAAGAACTTGGTCTCGTTATGAATAATGACAATATCGTTGATTCTATTCAACGGTACAACGGCAATGCGGACGATATCGTGGCGACGAACTTCTATATCATGGCGAACAACAAAAAGCATCCATATCTTTCTGGTATTGATTCTCTCGCGTACTATGGCTCGTCAAGCATCACTGTTACCGGAAAGGCTATCTGGTTAGTAAAAGCATCTCGCTTCTCGTACCGGCCGGGAGCACAATTCCAAACACAAGCAAATGTCGCAGCGCTTAGGACAATTGGTGACGGTAGTATCGTTGTAATGGGGGATGCAGATCTATGGAGAAATAAGACCGTAGTGAAAGACAATCTCTTGTCACACGGCAATATTACAATGGCAGTCAATTTATTCAGCATCTCGCAAAATTACAAAGCGAAAATGCCGAAACCGACGCCAAACGAAGAGTATCAGATGGTTACCATACCGTTCGATTTGAATGATTTCGATATCCGAAATGTGTTGAAAGATCTGGGTGATCACGGTCCGTTATCATGGCGATTGTTCGGACATTGGAACAAGGAAAAGGGTGCATATGCTGAATTCCCGAGCGAAGAATTCCTCAACTTCAAACGTGGTGAAGGATACTGGTTGATAACAAAGGGATCGAAGCATATCAACTTTGGAAATGCCACAGTGATGCCAACGACGGATTTCTATCCTGTAAAACTTGCACCAGGTTACAATATGGTGGGTAATCCGTTCCCATATACCATCAGCTGGGCAGAATCAAAACGGGATCCATTGATTGAAACGCGCATCTGGAAATATGAGAATAACGTTATGGTAGCCGAAAGCCTGAAGTTGGATGCCTTCAAAGGATATTTCATCAACAATACCGGCAGCGATAGCATTATTGTTTATTTTAGTCCGGCTGAATTTGATACAAAAGGTTTTGGAAAGCAGTCTGAGGCAGGACAATCATTTGCTGAGAACGAATGGAATATCACTATAGGAGCACGAAGCGGTAAATCTGCTGATCTTACCAATGTTGCCGGTGTGTCGAAGGATGCAAACGCGGAGTGGGATAAAATGGATGCGTCCGAACCGCCGCAAGTACCGACCGATTATCTGATTGTGGCGTTTAACGGCAGATCCTGGAGCCATAATCCTGGCCTCTATGCCTACGATATTCGGCCGATTCCGACAGATGGCCAATATTGGGACTTTACGGTTACATCATCGAAAAAAGGAACTTCGATCTCACTGGATCTTACATCGTTGGGGAATATACCTTCCGATTTCAAAGCGTACCTCGTTGATTATGTAACGGAACGGGTGATTCCACTCTCCGGTGCGGCAAAATATAATTTTGAGATGAAGAAATCAGAATTGCAGCGTGCATTCAGGATTGTTGTTGGAAATGATACGTATGTAGAGAAAAACACCGGCGGCATCCCGATCATACCAGTGGAATTTGCTCTGCATCAGAATTATCCAAATCCATTTAATCCTCAGACAACAATACGCTACGGTGTGGGTCACAGCGGAGATGTTTCTCTCGTCATCTATAACGTTCTCGGTCAGAAAATTAAAACGCTGGTGAATAATGCGCAGCGGATCGGTATTCAGGAAGCAGTGTGGGACGGAAGGAATGATGCGGGAATTGCTGTCGCAAGCGGAGTATATTTCTATCGCCTGAACATCAATTCGGGAGGAGAGAAGATGTTCACCCAATCCAGGAAAATGGTCTTGATGAAATAATCGTTGATTTGATTTTGATTATTTCCTATATTATTAACGCCTTGCTACAGCAAGGCGTTTGTTTTACGGACGCTTAGCTCAGTTGGTTTAGAGCGCTTCCCTGACACGGAAGAGGTCAGAGGTTCGAATCCTCTAGCGTCCACCATCAGATTTTTCATTTCGCACTATTTCCTCATTTGTCTTCAATAATTTCAAAACAATTTTACTATAGCAGCGAGAACTTGTTGTATTATTATTAGTTTGAAGAGGTCAGAGGTTCTGCCGATCCGAAGGATCACTTTGTGAAGGCACCCCGTTGGGGGAATCCTCTAGCGTCCACTACAGTATTATTCTTTTCAATTATTCTTCCTCCGTAAATATTTCATACAAATTCCTGATAACAGGATTTATCAATGTGTCCGGATTAATCATTCGTTCAACATCTAATAATTCTGGCAAAAATGTGCCATTTTCCTACAATGTTTGACTGATTTGCTACGTAAAAAAAGACGTCAGGCATATTCAAAGAGTATTGGCCCGATTTAATGCTTGCTCACATTCTAATCCTTATGTAACTTCTTCCAGATAAAAATAAAGAGGGAGTTATGATTCTGAAACTATCGCAATATCTAGAACCCATTTCAAAAACGGAAAGTCATTGCGAGGAATCCAGTTCTTCGGGACGACGAAGTGCCGCTGTAAAAATCCCGCAAATTGCGGAATCCAAAATGCGGGACAATCTATCCTTTGTTTTAGGATTGCTTTGCAAAAAAACAGCTCGCAATGACAATGGTTTTTTGTTTTTGAGATGGTTTCTAGTGATTGTCACACTATGTGGCTCCTTTGTGTATTCTGGAGAAAAGGAATTAACACTTGAAGATATCTTTCTTTCTTCAAAATTCAGCACGAAGACGATCAAGGGAATGCAGTGGATGAAGGATGGAGGTTCGTATACTTTTTTGGAAACAGATTCAGTTTCCAAATCATCGGCTATCTATCGATATTCCGTGAAGGATCGTAAAAAATCAATGATTGTCTCCGGCGCTCAGATGAAATTGAATGAATCAGACCCATCGTTTCGTTTCACCTCGTATCGGTGGTCGCCGGACGAGAAATCGATCCTCTTTGTATCCGCGCCACCCGAGAAACAGTATCTTTCCAGGTTATCTCCGGCAGGAAATCTTTTCCTGCATTCCATTGTGACAAATTCCTTCACACGGATCACCAATGTCTCAGTTCCTCAATACAATCAAAAGTTCTCACCGGACGGAAAGAAGATAGGCTTTGTCCGTGAAAATAATATCTATATTTATGATATTGCGGAATCAAAAGAGACGCAATTAACTTTTGATGGTGCAGAACATCTCATCAACGGGAAATTCGATTGGGTGTATGAAGAAGAGTTTGGAATCTCCGATGGCTGGTATTGGTCGTCGGACAGCAAGTCAATTGCATTTTGGCAACAAGATGAACAGCGAGTACCCGAATACACAATGACAGAATGGGATTCGACTCATTTGAATCTCGTCACAATGCGTTATCCGAAGCCGGGTGATCCTAATTCTCTCACGCGGATCGGGATTATCAATGTCTCAACTGGGAAGAACGAATGGATCGATCTTGATTTTGCCGATGATGACTATATTCCGAGAATGAGTTGGACCAACGATCCAAATATTCTTTCATTCCAGCGGCTGAATCGTGCACAAAACACTCTTGAATTGATATTCTATGATGCGAAGAAAAGATTGAAACAAACAGTTCTTACGGAAATGAGCGATACATGGGTAGAAGTGCATGACGATCTCCGGTTTCTGAAGAATGGCACGTTCATTTGGTCTTCCGAACGGGACGGATTCAATCAATTGTATTTGTATAAGAACGACGGAACATGTATCCGTCAGATAACGAAAGGACAGTGGGACCTCGATTCGTTCTATGGTGTAGACGAAAAAAATAGAAAGGTGTATTTTTCTTCGTCAGAAGCATCGCCGCTCGAGCGGCATATTTATTCCATAAATCTTGACGGGACCGGAAAAAAACAATTGTCTTCAAGGGAAGGGACAAATTCCGCTGATTTTTCTCCGAACTTCGAATATTATATAACATCCAACAGTACTGCCGCCCACCCATCTAAAATCAGCATGACGAAGAATGACGGCAAGGAGCTCTATCTATTGGAGGAAAATGAACTGCCGGCATTGAAGGAATATGCGATGGCCAAACCGTCGTTTTTCTCATTCAGCACTTCGGATGGAGTGTCATTGAATGCTACATTGTTGACGCCAAGCAATTTCGATTCCACAAAAAAATATCCCGTTCTGGTGTATACGTACGGAGGGCCTGGATCGCAGGTCGTCCGGAACTCTTGGGGCGGCAGCAATTATGCCTGGCATTCGTTGTTGACGCAAAAAGGGTATCTCATCTTCATGGTGGATAATCGTGGTACTGGTGCTCGCGGTTCGGCCTTCAAGAAAATCACTTATAAAAATCTTGGGAAGTGGGAAGTCAATGATCAGATTGAAGGGGCGAAATATCTTTCTTCTTTGGCATATGTGGACCAAAAACGGATCGGGATCTGGGGTTGGAGTTATGGCGGATATATGTCCTGCATGACAATCTTGACCGGTTCCGACTATTTCAAAGCTGCAATGGCAGTTGCTCCTGTAACACATTGGAAATTTTACGATACGATCTATACAGAGCGTTTCATGGGAACGCCGGAAAACAATCCGACTGGATATGAGGAAAGCGCTCCAATCAATCATGCTGATGGCCTAAAAGGCAAATTCCTTTTGATCCATGGAACAAGCGATGATAATGTCCATTTTCAAAATTCTGCAACCTTAGCTTCTTCGTTGCAGAATGCCAACAAACAATTTCAAACCATGTTTTATCCGAATAAAAATCACGGAATTGGAGGCGGAAATACCCGAATTCACCTCTATACAATGATGACGCAATTTATATTGGAGAATTTATAACGGTTTTATTGCATTTTGTGGCATTTTTCGCTAAATTCTTTGTGCAAGTTCAATGATAGTATCAATCGGAGATTGCAATTTTCTCCGATTTTTTTTTGATTTTTAAGACAATGGCTTTGATAAAAATTACATTCCCTGACGGGGCGGTGAAAGAATTCCCTCTGGGAACCACCGGAATACAGATCACTGAAAGCATCAGTAATTCCCTCGCCAAAAAAGCATTGGCAATTTCTGTTAACGAAGAAGTATGGGACCTCGGTCGTCCCATCAATGCAGATGCAGAGATCAGAATCCACACCTGGGAGAATGCTGAAGGTAAATCCACCTATTGGCACAGCTCTGCACATTTAATGGCGGAAGCAATTGAATCAGTTTTTCCGGGAACAAAATTTGGTATCGGTCCATCGATTGAAAATGGATTTTATTATGATATCGATATGGGTGATCATTCACTCACATCAGAAGATCTGAAACTTCTTGAAGAGAAGATGTCGGAGTTTTCGAAACGGGATGTTCCATTCGAACGGAGAGAAGTTCGCTGGGAAGAAGCAGTCGCATATTTTAAGGAAAAAGGTGATCAATATAAATTAGAACTGTTGGATGAATTCAAAGGTCAGCAGATCAGCATGTATCATCAGGGTAATTTTACAGACCTCTGCTACGGACCGCACATACCTTCCACCGGTAAAATTAAGTTCGTGAAACTGTTGAGTATTGCCGGTGCATACTGGCGCGGCAGTGAAAAGAATAAGATGCTGCAACGGATCTATGGTATTACGTTCCCGACCAAACAAGAACTGGATGATTATCTCTTTAGGATAGAAGAAGCAAAACGGCGTGATCACCGAAAGCTAGGTACTGAACTGGAATTATTTCTTCTATCTCCGAAAGTTGGAGGCGGATTGCCGATCTGGCTGCCCAAAGGAACGGTTCTTCGTGAAACGCTGGAGAATTTTCTCCGAGTAGAGCAAAAAAAACGCGGATACCTTCCTGTTGTGACGCCGCATATCGGGAATTTAAATCTCTACAGGACCAGCGGACATTATCCATACTACAAAGAAAGTCAGTTTGCGCCTATCACTATGGAGGATGGTGAACAATTTCTGTTGAAACCGATGAATTGTCCTCACCATCATCAAGTGTATTCATCAAAACCGCGCAGCTATCGTGATCTTCCTCTGCGGATCGCGGAATTCGGGACAGTCTACCGATATGAACAATCCGGCGAATTGAACGGCTTGACGCGCGTACGCTCGTTTACCGTGGATGATTCACACATCTATTTGCGCCATGATCAGCTGAAAGATGAACTGTGTGATGTGATCGAATTGATCCAGCTGGTTTTCAATAAATTAGGATTTAAAGATTTTACGACTCGCCTATCCTACCGTGATCCGAAAAACAAGGAAAAATACGGGGGAGAAGATGCAATGTGGGAACGGTCGGAGAAAGAGATCAAAGAAGCTGCCGATGAAATGAAATTAAACTATTTCGTCGGTATTGGCGAAGCGGCATTCTATGGCCCGAAGATCGATTTCATGGTGAAAGATGCGTTAGGGCGGACCTGGCAGCTCGGCACTGTCCAAATCGATTATGTCATGCCGGACCGTTTCGATTTGGAATACACAGGCAGCGACGGATTAAAACATCGTCCGGTGATTATCCACCGCGCTCCTTTCGGATCGCTCGAACGGTTTATTGGCGTTTTAATTGAGCATTATGCCGGAGACTTTCCGTTATGGCTTGCACCGGTCCAGGCAGTAGTATTGCCAATAACGGACGCGCAAAGTGAGTATGCGGAACAGGTTGTTGCGAAAATGACCGAGGCGGGATTAAGAGTGGAAGTCGACACAAGGAACGAGAAGATCGGGTATAAGATTCGCGAGCATGAAGTGAAAAAAGTCCCTTATATGCTGGTAGTAGGCGAAAAGGAAAAGGCGGTAAATTCCGTCTCCCTCCGGCAGCATAAAAAGGGAGATATTGGAGTGCTTTCTGTGGATGAAGTAATACAGAAATTATTGCAAGAAAATTAGTATATTCCGTTACTATTCTATCAACATCAGGAGAAATTCTTATTAAAGAAAAACGACCTCGTATCAATGAAGAAATCCGCGGAGATGTTATTCGCGTGATTGAAGACGGCGGCGGACAAGTCGGCGTCATGTCCCCACGCGAAGCGCTTGCTATTGCAGTGCAGCGGGGAAAGGATCTTATTGAAGTAGTTCCGAATGCAAATCCTCCGGTCTGTAAGATCATGGATTTCGGAAAGTTCAAATATGAGATTCAGAAAAAAGAGAAGCTGCAGAAAAAGCATCAGCATGTATCGCAGCTGAAGGAATTGCGGTTTCACCCCAATACCGACACGCATGATTTTGAGTTTAAGACAAAACATGCGATTAAATTCCTGGAAGAGGGAGATAAGGTAAAGGCGACGGTGATCTTTAAAGGACGGGAAGTTGCGTATAAGGAGCAGGGAGAAGAGTTGCTGGGTCGGCTGACGGAAAAATTAGCAATGTACTCCAAGGTGGACCAACCGGCAAAGATGGAAGGGCGGTTCATGATTATGATCTTCACGCCGGATAAAACGGCAAAAGCAAGGGTGGAAAAGAATAAACAGGAACAGGAAAAAGCACAAGTACAATCATAAACTAAGGTTAACGGTATGCCAAAAATGAAATCGCACCGTGGTGCGCGGAAGACGTTTACAACAACGGCAACAGGTAAAGTTAAACGCCGCAAGATGAACCGCAGCCATATTTTGACCAGCAAAACAACCAAACGGAAGCGCGGATTAAGAAAACCGGGATTGGTGTCAAAAGCGGATACAAAGAAGATTAAAATGTTGTTAGTGTAAGTAATTCACCGTTTCATTCATTCATCATCAAGGAGAAGAGCAACTATGCCTCGTTCGCAAAATAAGGTTGCCTCCCATCGCCGCCGCAAGCGCATTTTAGCGCAAGCGAAAGGTTACTGGGGTGCGAGAAGTAAACTGATCACCATCGCGAAGCATCACTTGGATAAAGGGATGCAGTATGCATACCGTGATCGCAAAGCAAAAAAACGAACGTACCGTCAATTGTGGATAGCGCGCATCAACGCAGCCGCACGGCTTCACGGTACGACCTATTCAAAACTCATCGCCGGATTGAACAAGAAAGAGGTCAACATCAACCGAAAGGTGTTGGCAGAACTCGCAGTACACAATCCCGAAGCATTTACAGAGATTGTAAACTTTGTTAAAGCGTAATTCAAAAAAACTTCCCATCACTGGTTCACATTGAACAGCGGTGGGGAGTTTTTTATTTTATCGAAACGGTGACACATGCTTGATCAAAAAATCAACGAACTGCAAGCAGAAATTGACCTCCGCTTGCCGCAGATTACATCAACAGAAGAGCTGGAAAAATTCCGCATCGAATTCCTCGCCCGAAGCGGCAAACTGGCCGGGCTCTACGAAGAACTCAAAACTGTCTCCAAGGAACAGAAACCTCTGTTCGGTCAAAAGATCAATGCATTAAAACAATCGACGGAAACCCGTTTTGAATCGTTGAAGAGTTCAATCCTCTCTTCTGCGGATCGGCAAGCATTGGATGTCGATATCACGCTTCCGGGACGAATGATCCCGAAAGGATCCCGACATCCCATTACCTTAACGATGGAAGAAATGAAGAACATCTTCGTTTCGATGGGATTCGGTATTGTTTACGGACCTGAAATTGAAGATGACTATCATAACTTTGAAGCGCTGAATTTTGCTGCAAACCATCCTGCCAGAGACATGCAGGATACCTTTTTCGTGAAGGATGACATCGTATTGCGGACGCATACTACACCTGTTCAAATTCGAACGATGAAGAGCAGGCCATTGCCGATTCGCGTGATTATGCCTGGCCGGGTATACCGTAATGAAGCGGTCAGCAGCAGAAGCAATTATTTTTTCCATCAGGTGGACGGACTCTATGTTGATAAGCATGTCACTTTCGCAGATCTGAAGGGGACATTGGTAACATTCGCAAAAAATTTCTACGGGAATGATATAAAATACCGGTTCCGCCCAAGCTATTTTCCTTTTACCGAACCGAGCTTGGAAATGGATATCACATGTTTTCTATGCAAAGGGAAAGGTTGCCGAATCTGCAAACATACTGGCTGGCTGGAGGTTTTGGGCGCCGGAATGGTCCATCCGAACGTGTTAAGGAATTGTGGACATAATCCAGAGCAGGTCTCCGGATATGCCTTCGGGATGGGAGTTGACCGCATCTCACTCTTGCGATACGGAATTGACGACATACGGATCTTCTTTGAGAATGATATCCGATTTCTAAATCAGTTTTAGTGAAACTTCTATGCGTATAAGTTATAATTGGTTACGACGATACATTGATCTTAAAACGAGCCCCGAAGAACTCTCTTTGAAACTGACAAGCCTTGGTCTTGAAGTTGAAGCGGTGGATTACTTAGGGAAAGAGCTGGAAGGATTTGTCATAGGTGAAGTCCTGGATGTTCAAAAACATCAGAACGCTGACAGGTTGAAGGTCTGTCAAGTTCGTGTTCATAAGAAGCAAGAGCCGCTCCAGATAGTGTGCGGTGCGCCAAATGTCTCTACAGGACAAAAAGTGATAATTGGACTTATAGGTGCTACTGTTCCTCACGATCAACATGACCCTTCAGGAAAACCATTTGTTCTGGCTAAAGTCGCAATTCGCGGAATTGAATCATCCGGAATGATCTGTTCTGCAAAAGAATTAGGAATTGGAGAAGATGGGGCCGGCATTATGGTCCTGGATAGTAAGGCAGAAGTGGGGACACCGTTGGCAGAGTATATGGGGTTGAATGATGTGGCGTTCGAGATTGGAATAACGCCGAACCGGCCGGACTGTCTGAATCACATCGGAGTCGCAAGGGATCTGGCGGCATCATACGGCAAAAAATATACATTGCCATCAGTAATATTGCGTGAAAACAAAAAAGATCCGGTCAGTAAACTCGCAACGGTAAAAGTTGAAAATACAATTGACTGCCCGAGATATACTGCCCGCATTATTCGCAATGTGAAAGTGCAGGAATCTCCCGCATGGTTGAAACAACTTCTAACCTCTGCTGGTTTACGTCCTATCAACAATGTAGTCGATGTCACGAATTTTGTCATGCTGGAATACGGTCAACCGTTGCATGCATTCGATTATGATAATCTTGCACAGCATACGATTGTTGTTAAAAGCGCTGCAAAAGGAGAAAAATTCACAACACTGGACGGAAAGAATCATACATTGAACGGCTCCGAATTGATGATCTGCGACGGGGGGAAATCCGTGGCGATCGGAGGTGTGATGGGAGGGATGAATTCGGAAATTTCCAGCGGGACCTCGACGGTGCTGCTGGAATCAGCATATTTTTCTCCCACCAGCGTTCGAAAGACGGCAAAAAAACTCGGCATCAGTACCGATGCATCGTTCCGCTTTGAACGTGGCATCGATCCGAACATTACTGCAGATGCATCGGCCCGCGCAGCATCGCTCATCGCAGAACTTTCGGAGGGAACGATCGCTTCCGGCATCATAGATGTTTATCCCAAAAAGATTGAGAACAAAAAAATAATTCTGCGGACGGATCGGGTGAATACAATGTTGGGAACGACATTGACATCATCTCAGATCAAAAAGTTTATTGTTTCAATTGGCATACACGTCTCCTCGGGAAAAGTGAAAGGAACATTTGTTTGTTCGATCCCGACATTCCGTCCTGATCTCGAACAGGAGATCGATCTCATAGAAGAGGTTGCGCGTCTGTACGGATACGACAATATTGAGAATAAGACTTCCAGCGAAGTGATGTTCAGTAAACCGGATCAAAAAGAACAACGGACGAATTCAATCCGGAAATGGTGCGAATCAAATGGATTGAATGAGATCATGACGAATAGTTTGATCGACCGACAGACCGCACAATTATTCGGAAAGGATCTCGTTGCTGTTCGAAATCCTTTGAGTGTTGAACTGGAGATTTTACGGCCCTCTTTGTTTTCAACAATGCTTCAGACTGTGGCATTCAATTACAATCATGGAGCATCCCGGGTTCATTGTTTTGAAATTGGAAATATCTTTTCCACTGACGATTCACCAGCGAAAAATTATGTCCAAGGATATGCAGAAAAGAACATGATTGGTATTTGCATTTCAGGTACTGCGCATGCTCTTTCCTGGCATGAAAAGCAGAGAAATGTTGACATTTTTGACCTAAAAGGTCTTGTTTTGTCGCTCCTGAACGGTATCGGTCTTGACAATAGCAATTTAATTTATTACAATGCACCAAGTTCTTTAACTGAAATGACGATAGGTGTTGAAATCAATGGTACTTATGTCGGTTCCATTGGAAAGTGCCCTTCAAATTTGTTAAAGAAATTCAAAATTGAACAAGATGTATATTTTGCTGAATTGGATGTAGAAGCAATCGTTGCATTCGATACTGCAAAAAAATATAAGCCTTTCTCTAAATTCCCGACTGTCGTACGCGATGTTGCATTCATTGTCGGAAAAGAAACACCGGTCGGGGATATAGAGCATGTGATCCGGACAATCGGAAGCAGCACTATTACCGCAGTAACGTTGTTCGATCTATTTGAAGGGAAAACACTTGGTGAAGGAAAGAAGAGTATCGCCTTTTCCATCAGTTTGAATTCGATAGACAAAACATTGACCGAAGCGGAAATTGATTCCGTCGTTTCTTCAGTAACAGGTGCAGTAATTAAAAAATTTGGCGCAACTTTGCGAAGCATGTAAATGGTGGACCAGAACATAGATCAACAATCGACAGATGCAGTTCACAGCGTTGAAAATGCGCTTTCGTCTCTTTGGGATAAAGCCCGGGAAGCTTCGCTGCTGATCTCAACGCTTCGTGAGGAGAAAAAGCACCTTATAAAAAAGATCGAAGAGTTGGAGGAAGAGGTCAACCAGGTTAAATCACTGACCACCCATCAACAGACTCAGATTGAGCAACTGCGCCAGGACCTTGAGTCCGATACCTTCCAGAAGAACGGAAGTATTGCATTGGAACAGGACGAGAAGAGAATTTTGCAACAGAAAATCCGGAACAGTATCTCCAAATTAGATCAATACTTAACACCAGAAAAGTAAGTTTTTTTCGGCTGACAGAAACTCACTTTTTAATTTACGACCTATGGACAGAAAAAGCGTACGTGTAAAAATATTCGGATCCGAATATCCTCTTCGCGGAGAAAGCGAGGAATTCACGAAAAAGGTTGCTAACCATGTGGATGCGATGATCACCAGCGTTCACGATAAGATTCCGGAGCAGCCGCCGCTGACCATTTCCGTCCTTGCTGCGCTGAACATTACCGAAGACCTTTATAAAGAAAAAGAAAAGGGTTCACATCTCGTATCATCATTGGAATATGAATTATCGAAAATAACGAATTATCTTGATACGAGCATCAACAGCACAGAATCGTAACGTAAAAAGGAGAATACATAAACCGTCTCAGTTTCCGCACTGTCAGCCGCAGACAATATAAATAAAGAACCTATAGTTTTATTTATAGGGAGCGTCGCTCATAAACGTAATATTACAGGCCTCAATCAAGCGCACGCTTGATCGTGCAAAAGCCTTCGGGTTGTCCGCCTCGCGCAGACTAGCACACAGTGGAAGTAAGAAACGATTTGGCAGCCCCCACCGTGTTAAGAAAGAGGGTTCTTTCTACACTTGTCTGCAGTCGAAGTGCGGATTTTTTATTTTAAATCGGAGATATCATGGATATTCAATTACTGCTTCTCGGTGCCGGTGTGACCGTGATAGCGTTCTTTGCAGGATGGGTTATCAATAATTCCATCGGGAAGAACAAGGTCTCCACCGCTGAAGAGAATGCAAAAAAAATATTAGCGGATGCGGAACGCGATGCTGCGGCCATTCAGAAAGAAAAACTCCTAGAAGTGAAGGATGAATGGTATAAGAAAAAGCACGAATTCGAAAACGAAGCGAATCAAAAAAGAAACAAGCTTCAATCGTACGAAAAACAGCTGGACGCACGCGAAGAGAACATCGACCGCAAGGTAGAGCTTCTTAACAAGAAAGAAAAAGAAGTCCAGGTGCAGCAGAAGCAGAATGAGGTTAAATCAGCGGACTTGTCGCAAAAGCTCTCCGACGTAGACAAAATGATCGCTGAAGAAAACACGCGGTTGGAGCGGGCTTCCGGCATGTCCAGAGATGAAGCCAGGAAACTTCTGCTGGATAATCTGATCGATTCGGTTAAAACGGAAGCGTCCCAGACTCTGAAAGATATCAGAGATAAGGTGAAAGAGGAAGCAAAAAGGGAAGCCCAAAAAGTGATCGTTCAAGCGATCCAGCGCTCTGCTGCAGACCACGCCGTAGAAACTACCGTCAGTGTTTTGCAGATACAGGGAGATGAAATGAAAGGGCGGATCATTGGCCGGGAAGGGAGAAATATCCGCGCTTTTGAAGCTGCGACCGGGGTAGATGTCATAGTAGATGACACGCCAGAAGCTGTTATCCTATCAGGATTTGATGCCTTTCGTCGTGAGGTTGCTCGAGTATCATTGGAACGTCTGATCGCAGACGGTAGAATTCATCCAGCCCGCATCGAAGAGGTTGTAGAAAAAGTGAAGGCAGAATTGGAAGAGGAAGTGTTGCGCGTCGGAGAAAATACCCTGCTGGAAGTTGGTTTGCCGGGTGCGCATAGTGAGATCATCAAACACATTGGAAAGATGAAATATCGGACCAGTTACGGTCAAAATCTGTTGCAACACAGTATTGAGGTAGCATACCTCTGCGGAGTAATGGCGGCAGAACTTGGTATCGATGTGAATTTGGCAAAACGAGCAGGACTTCTCCATGATATTGGAAAAACCGCCGATCGCAGTGTCGAAGGTCCGCACGCAATCATCGGATTGGAAATGACCAGGAAATATAATGAGAATGCCATTGTGGTGAATGCTGTCGGTGCGCACCATGACGACATTCCTATGGAACATCCTATCGCGGCACTGGTGCAAGCGGCGGATTCCATTAGTGGTGCGCGTCCCGGTGCGCGGCGAGAATCGGTGGAAGGTTATGCAAAACGGCTGGAGAAGTTGGAAGAGATTGCAAAATCCTTCAAAGGTGTGCAGGCAACGTATGCAATTCAAGCAGGCCGCGAGATTCGCGTGATTGTGGAACACGATAAAGTGGATGATGCCCAAGCCGATCAATTGGCTCACGATATCGCACGGAAGATCCAACAAGAAATGGAATATCCCGGACAAATTAAAGTTGTCGTTATCAGGGAAGTACGTTCTGTATCGTTTGCTAAATAATCATCTTCTATGATCTTTATAGGAATCACCGGTGGAATTGGCAGCGGAAAATCTACCGTCTGTTCTTTATTCTCCGAAAAAGGTTTACCGGTCTTTGCTGCAGACAGTGTTGCCAGGGAAGTCTCCGAAACGACAGCGTTGCCGGAGATTATCCGCGAATTCGGAATGGGTATTGTCGATGCATCGAATCGGTTGGACCGGAAAAAACTCGCCTCGATTGTCTTTCAGGATGAACAACAACTGCTGAAACTCAATTCTCTTATTCATCCCAAGGTTTTCGAAGTATTTCGGCAGTGGAAACAACAGAATTTCGACGGGAAAAAATTTGCACTTGTGGAAGCGGCACTGATGTTCGAATCCGGTATGTTCGAAATGATGGATTATGTTCTCGCAGTTGTTGCTGATGAGCAGATCCGGATCGATCGTGTCATCGCGCGCGATGGATCATCTGCCGAACAAGTGACCGGAAGGATGAAACATCAACTCTCGAACGAAGTGATGCTCGAACTGTCCGACTTCCAAATTCAAAATAACGGAACACTGAAGGATCTTGAAACGAAGATAGGATTCTTTACACTTCTCTTCTCTACATTAACTCAACGAAAAGATACGGAATGACTACAAAAGAAAAAGAATCACAATTGTTCTTCCACACGTATAAACGGTTGTCGCTTGAAATTGAACGGGGGGAAGGTTGTTATTTAATCGCACGCGACGGCAGAAAATATCTTGATATGTTTTCCGGACTTGCAGTGAACGCGCTCGGTTATGCACACCCTGCGGTAATCAAAGCAGTCGATGAACAGATGCGAAAGTACACTCACCTTTCTAATTTCTTCATCCAGGAGCCTCAAGTGGCACTGGCAGAACGGTTGTTGTCACATTCTGGATTCGAAAAAATTTTCTTTACCAACAGCGGAACGGAAGCGATCGAAGGGACGATCAAACTGGCCAGGAAATGGGGGAAATCATCAGAGAAAACGATGATCTTCGGCATGAGCAACGGTTTCAGCGGCCGTACCATGGGTGCTCTGTCTTTAATGGATAAAGCAAAATATCGG
The DNA here is from genome assembly GCA_041665525.1 of Bacteroidota bacterium. Taxonomy (GTDB): domain Bacteria; phylum Bacteroidota; class Ignavibacteria; order UBA10030; family UBA8401; genus UBA8401. Next base: position 34,031 of record JBAYIS010000013.1, read on the forward strand.
GATGGATATGAACCTTTCCTGCCGAATATTGGGATTATCGATTTCAATAATGTTGCGGATCTTCATTCGAAGGTGAATGAAAAAACTGCAGCAGTGTTCCTGGAAGTGATCCAGGGAGAAGGTGGAATTGTTGGAGTCACACAAGAGTTCGTGAATGCGTTATTGAAACTGCGAGAACAATATGGATTTTTAATCGTTGCGGATGAGATTCAATCTGGAATCGGCAGGACAGGAAAACTCTTCGGATTCCAACATTTTGGATTCGCACCGGATATTGTCACCATTGCTAAACCCATAGGCGGCGGCCTCCCGCTCGGAGCGATTCTGGGTTCAAACAAAGTAGCTGAGGTGTGGTCGTATGGAGTACACGGAACAACTTTTGGCGGAAACCCCGTAGCGTGCGCAGCCGGAATCGCTACGATTGACATAATTATGAATGCTGAATTCCTAAACCGGGTAAATGAGAATGGATCTTATTTCCGATCGAAAGTGGAAGCATTACAATCACGATTCCCGGTCATTAAGGAGATCAGGGCTTATGGTTATATGATCGGTATTGACCTTACGATTGACAGCGCGCCTATCGTGGATTCTATTTTACAGAAGGGGATTTTGGTCAATTCAACGGCGAATACAGTAATAAGAATCTTGCCTCCTTTGATTGCAGGGAAACACGAATTTGATATTCTACTGACGGTTCTTGAAGAAGCACTATCCGCAGTATAAGCCAGTGATCTCGTAGGTTCTTTCTGGGTAAGCTTTTTTTGGATTTAGATAAAATATTTTCTCTTGACAATTGGGTAAACCCCTTATATATTTGCTTTGCCTTCAAGACACTAATTCACTATTCCTCAAAAAATATTAGGAGCAACACAATGAAAAAATTCCTAGCAGTAGTTCTTGCAGTTGTGATGATGTGCGGAGTGGTTATGGCTCAAGAAAACCTTGGTACAAAAGCCGGCGATAAATCGTTAAACTTTGCTTTTGGCGGCCTTGGTGCTTTCAATATCGGAACACCGAACACTTATGGCGGTGTCAGCCTTTCTTACTTCCTTTCTGGCGATGCAGCGGTCCGTTTTGGATTAAATGTTGGTATGACAAGTACCACAACACCAACTAACGTAACGGGTAATTCCGATGCAGAAGGGTCTACATTTGATATCGGTGTAGGCGCAGATTATCTGATGTTCATGACGGGTGCTTCAACACGTGTCCGTCCGTATATGGGTGGAGGAGTATCAATTGGATTAGGATCGTCAAGCAATAAGTATTCTGTCGACCCCACAATCAACAATGAGACAGTTGAAAGAACAAACTTGCGTGCAGCAGACGGATTTGCACTGGGCCTTAACGGTATCGTTGGTGCAGAATTCTATCTGTATCCGGAAATGAGCCTGTCGGCTGAATATCGTCTTGGTTTGTTGTCGTTAAGTTCAGGTGCTGATTCCGTTACCAAAACGGAAGGTGCAGCTGATGTAACGGCAAAAGGAACCTCGGGTATGAATATTCTCGGTTTCGGTGCAACAGCAGTCATGTTACACATCTATTTCTAATCTGAATAAGATTAAAGAGATCAAGGCGTTCTGTTCATACAGAACGCCTTTTTTATTTTAGTTTTCCGTATATTAAACCATGAATATTCAAACGGACTTTCTAGTGATCGGTAGCGGTATCGCAGGACTTTCCTATGCAATGAAAGCTGCGGAATTTGGAACAGTTGCCATCGTTACAAAGAAAGAACAAGCTGAGTCCAATACAAATTATGCACAAGGCGGCATCGCGGCAGTTGTTTCTACAACGGATGCATTCGAGAATCACATTAATGATACAATGAAAGCCGGAGCCTATCTGTGCCATCGGGAGACAGTTGAACTAGTCATAAAAGAAGGTCCGGAACGGATTAAAGAATTAATAGACGTAGGAGTCCAATTTACCAAAAAAGGTGAATTACTTGATCTGGGGAAAGAAGGGGGACATTCACATCATCGTATTGTCCATGCTGCCGATCTCACCGGCAAAGAGATAGAGCGTGCGTTATTAGCCAAAGTTTCTTCCCATCCGAATATTCAGGTATTTGAAAACCACATCTCCATTGATCTTATTACAGAACATCACCTTTTTGGCGCTCAGAAGCAGTCCCTGGACCTTATACATTGCTGGGGCGCCTATGTGCTGGATGTGGAGAAGAACATTGTAAAAACGTTCCTTGCCAAGACAACTTTATTGGCAACGGGCGGCGCCGGACAAGTGTATCTTCATACGACGAATCCTCTTATTGCCACTGGCGACGGTATCGCCATGGCATATCGGGCCGGTGCCAAAATCGCCAACATGGAATTTATCCAGTTTCATCCTACAACACTATTCAACTCAGGATCACCTTCATTTCTCATTTCAGAAGCGGTGCGCGGATTTGGTGCTATCCTTCGCAATTCCAGAGGAGAGGACTTTATGAAGAAGTATGATCCTCAAGGTTCGCTCGCACCAAGAGATATTGTCGCCCGTGCTATAGATAATGAATTGAAACGAAGCGGTGATGATTGTGTATATCTCGATCTAAAACACTTGAATGCAGATGCCGTAAAAGACCATTTCCCAAATATTTACGATCGCTGCTTAAAATTTGGGATAGAGATAACGAAAGATTTAATTCCAGTTGTTCCGGCTGCGCATTATACGTGCGGCGGTGTCATTACGGATAAGGATGGTTCTACGACAATCTCAGGATTGTATGCTGTCGGTGAAGTGAGCATGACCGGACTTCATGGCGCCAATAGATTGGCGAGTAATTCATTGCTGGAGGCAGTCGTTTTTTCACACCGAGCGGTGGAGAAGATAAAACGGCAGGGACTCAATATCACAAGTGCGCCGCCGAAGATCCCGGACTGGGATGACAGCGGAACGATAAACAGCGAAGAATGGGTTTTGATATCCCATAACAGAAAAGAGATACAGCAACTGATGTGGGATTATGTCGGGATCGTCCGTTCCAATCATCGTTTGGAACGTGCACAGCGTCGTTCGAAGCTGATCTTGGAAGAAGTTAATGGGTTCTATAAGCGGACAAAAGTGACGGAAGGATTAATCGAACTTCGAAATCTTTCCTGCGTAGCCGATCTCATTATTCGATCTGCACTGGAGCGTAAAGAAAGCAGAGGATTGCACTATACAACTGATTATCAAACATTGGATGATGTTCACTGGTTAAAGGACACGGTCATACAGTAGATGAAAGCAAAAAACTATAAGCGGTTCAAAAACGATAAACCCCGCACTGCATGCGGAATTTTCGGCGTATTAGATCATCCGACAGCATCCGTATTGACATACTACGGTTTGCATTCTCTGCAGCATCGCGGTCAGGAAGCAAGCGGTATTGTCTCCTGCGAATATCGGGAGGATAAGAAACGCCACCACTTTAATCTAGTGAAGGGGATGGGTCTCGTGACGGATGTCTTCAAGGATTACAACATTCTGAAGAATCAATTAAAAGGCCGGTCGGCCATCGGACATAACCGTTATTCAACAACCGGATCTGCGAACAATGAAAAAAATATTCAGCCGCTCATCGTCAATTACCGGGATGGTAATCTTGCTGTTGCGCATAACGGTAATCTAACCAATTATCGGACGATAAGAAAACAACTGCAGGACGACGGCACTATCTTCCAGACGACGTCGGATACAGAACTGCTTCTTCACTTAATTGCGCGAAGCAAACAAAAAAAACAGATTGACCAGATTCGTGAAGCAGTAGATCAGGTAGATGGTGCTTTTTCGCTGCTGCTAATGACTGACAACATCCTTGTTGCCATACGGGATATCCACGGATTCCGACCGCTCGCATTGGCGGAAAAAGACGGCAGTTATGTAGTTGCCTCCGAAACATGCGCATTTGATATTATCGATGCAAAATATATCCGAGATATTGAACCCGGGGAGATCCTGGTGATCGATAAACGTGCAGATTCCAAAGAGCCGCTCACTTCATACAGGATAAAGCGGCACAGTGAACAGTCCCACCATTGCATTTTTGAATATATTTATTTTTCACGTCCCGATAGTTTCATTTTCGGCGACAGTGTTGATAAAGTTCGGCGAAAACTGGGAAAATCTCTCGCGCAGGAATCGCCGGTCACACCGGATCCGGATGAGAAAACGATTGTTATCAGTGTACCGGACTCGAGTAATACCGCTGCGCTGGGATTCGTGACGGAGTCGATAAAACAGGGGATCAATACCAAACTGGAACTAGGACTCATCCGGAATCATTACGTCGGCAGGACATTTATCCAACCGGAACAAGGTCAGCGCGAGATGAAAGTAAAAACCAAATTCAATACTGTTAAAGGAGTATTGAAAGGGAAGAAGGTTGTGGTGGTGGATGATTCAATAGTCCGCGGGACAACATCAAAGCAGCTTGTGAAATTATTGAAAGAAGCTGGTCCCAAAGAGATTCACTTTAGAATTACCTCGCCGCCAATCGTCAATTCTTGTTATTACGGAATGGATTTCCCGAACAAGGAAGATCTCATCGCGGTGAAGTGCGGTGAGAATGTGGAAAAGATACGGCAGGAACTTGGCGTGGATAGCATCCAATATCTTTCCGTAAAAAAAATGCTAGCCTCCGTTCCTCAAGGGGAACGGAAAGGATATTGTACTGCTTGTTTTGGAGGAAAATACCCAGCACCGATTGAGAATGTCACGGATAAGAACGATCTCGAGGCCTGATGCGGTGGGGAGCTCTCGTACATACCTTTCTATTGCTCGCTTCCGTTCTCCACTCGCAAACGTATATCATTAAATTTTCAAAGGAGGGAGCTGATTCGGCAGCTGTCCGTTCAGTTGTTGCAGAAGCAGTTAGTGCCGCCAATCCGAAACTCGCCCCCCAACAGCAATCGCAGTATACCATTCGGTTTCTGTCTCATACTCAAGTAACAATCCGGTCCACGTTTTCATGGCATCGGTATGCCATTGTGCGGTTTTCCCAAAAACAAAATGATCAATTTCTTCGGACGATTTCTGAAAATTCCACAGTTGAATTCATTCAGGAAAGTCAGATACTACGAATAGATGACGTCCCTCACGATTCCGCATTCCAATCTCAATGGAATTTGAAACGCATAGGTATTGCCTCACTTTGGGAAAATGGAACGATCAGTTCCTCTCTTCCATCAGTTATCATAGGTATCGTTGATACAGGAATTGATAGTGACCATCCCGAACTAGCCTCGGCTGTCGCCGTTAATCCGGGGGAAAGCGGGAATGGAAAAGAAAACAATGGTATCGATGATGACAAAAACGGATTTATTGATGATTGGAAGGGGTACGATTTTGTCGATTTCAGCAATGAAGACAAGGGAGATTGGAATGATCGAGACAATTCACCAACAGACGAGCACGGGCATGGGACCTCTGTTGCAGGAATAATTGGAGCGGCAAGTAATAATGGAATCGGTATAACTGGAATTCTTCCTGCAAAACTCCTACCACTACGAGCTTTTGGCAAGAATGGAAATGGAAACGATATCGATATCGCTGCAGCTATTGTTTATGCCGCTGACAATGGCGCAGAGGTGATTAATTTAAGTTTTGGGGATGCCGTTGATTCCTATATTATTCACGATGCAATACGATATGCTTATTCAAAGAATGTCGTAATGATTGCCTCCAGCGGGAATGATGGCAGTGATTATCCACATTATCCATCCGACTTTAGCGAAGTGATTTCAACAGGTTCCATCAATCGATTTGATGTGCGTTCTATCTTCTCTTCGCATAGTCCATCGCTTGATCTCATGGCGCCGGGAGAGGAAATTGTTACCACTGTCATTGGAGGCGGATATACGAGTCAGTTTGCAGGAACGTCTGCTGCAGCACCTCATGTCGCCGGAATTGTCGCATTGATCAGGAGTCTGGAAAAACAGAGGGGAACAGGAACTTTTGGATTTTCCAATGAAGAAATTCGTGGCATTCTTTTGAATACAGCAGATGAGGCTGGTGAAAGAGGTTGGGACAAATTTTACGGCGCTGGAATTGTTAATGCAGAAAAAGCTGTTCAGGCAATAGCCGGAGCGCGAGTATTAATCCATTCTCCGGAATTGGACAAAATAATCGTTGGAAATTCTATCCCTATTGTTGCTACTGCAATTTCACCTTATCTGCAGTCAGTCGATCTTCTCTTTGGTGCAGGAGAAGATCCAGACGAATGGAAAATCATTTCCTCTGGATTGGAAAGAATGTTTGTTAGAGATACGATTGCTTCTTGGAATATAAGTACATTAGAACCAAATGTTTATATCCTTCGACTTGTAGTAAATAACAGCAATGGTGCAGATGCAGAATTTCGCCAAAGAGTGATAGTGTACCCATCAAGTCCCAAAGTTATCGCTTTTCACTTTATGGACTCTGTCATTATCGGCAGCGAGTATGGTGCACTCATTGAAGCAACAGTAGACAGAAATTCTTCAGGCTTATTGTATTATCGTCCCAAAGGAACCCTTCAATACAGATCAATTCAATCGACTGGAAACCAACTGCATCATTCTTTTCTTCTTCAACCAAGAGATTTTATGTCGAATATTCAATATGAAATCTTTTGCGATTTTATTGAAAATTCAGAACACCATCGTTCTACAAAGTTTTTTTTGACAGATTCGATCGGCTTTCCTGTAACCATTGCAACTCAATCCATTGCGTCAACGGGATTTGATAAGAAAGTGTTTTCTCTCCCAAAAGGATTTCTGTTAAATACTGTCCAAACAATTGGAGGAAAACCTACTTTGTTGCTCAATGAATATTCTCCTTCGGACAATTTTGGGAATTTAAAAGCATTTGAATTTGCGAATGGAACCTTTCACACGAAAGATTCCTCCTTGAACACCTGGATCCCTCGTTCGTTCATCCATAGCGATGGAGAAGGGAAGTTTTCAATTTTAGTTCAGGACCGTGGAGTAACACAATTGTTTCAGGTAGACACTGTGAACGGAAAATTCTTTCATCAACCGGTATGGGGAGATTCCTCCGATGTTTGGGCAAGTCAATTGATTGATTTGGATGGAGATTTCAAACCGGAGGTGATTGCGAGAAGCAGTAATGAATTTATGATTTATAAAAATCTTGGGAACAATACATTTTCTTTAGAGACCCGATTGCCGGATTTTTCAGATCCTTTGCCTGGTGAATCCAGAAATCAGTTCGGTCCACCCCGGTCGATTGTGGGTGATTTTACCAACTCCGGCAAAAAGGAGATTATCTTTGCGGATCATGACGGCGATATGATCCTTTACCGGCAGCGCGAGGTTCATTCATTACTGTTCGATACCATTGGAACAGACCAAACGGAGCTATTCGAAATGAGTGATTTTCTTACAGCTGGTGATTTTACCGGTGACGGAATTATGGATTTTGCAGCGGCTGGTCATACCGACCTTGATCTGAATTTGGAACGGGAATATAACCTTCCGGTATGGACGGTACGAGTTTTCTCTCACACAACTGGTGATCCCATCGGAAGTGTTTCCAAGATATGGGAACAACGGTTCGTCGGTGTGAAATCCGGAACGAACTACGACAATGGAATTACCACCGGAAAATTAAAAACGGGCAATACAAAGGATGCATTGTTTCTTTCGCTGAATCCTCACCTCTATATCTTTGAATGGAATGAGAGTAAAAAAACATTTGAATCAAAATGGACCCATTCATCCCAAAGCAACAGCGTGGTGGTATTTGATTTTGACGGAGATTCTTTGAACGAGTTGGGATTTCAATCCAATGGAAAAACTGAATTCTGGTCGCTGCCCGGCACGGTTGCACCTTCGGCCCCATTTGCGGTCACAGTTGTTCCGTTGACAGCTGCAAAAATTCGGCTGCGTTGGAGTTCTTCAGTCATTCCGCACACGATTTTCAGGGGGACTCACAGTGATTCACTTACTGCGGTTGCTGCGATCAATGGAACGGAATGGATCGATAGTACTGTTCTTTCCGGTATACGGTATTATTATGCGGTCAGCGGTTCCGGGTCTCAGTCATCATCAATCGTCTCAATAGTGCCGCATGAAGCTCCAGTAATTGATACAGTGATCCAGATTTCCGCTACACAGGTAAAAGCGAGAATTACTTTCGATGTATCTTCGAAAGATCTCGACAGAATTCATTTTATTTTGGATGCAGGAATTCGATCCTCTTCCATAGTATGGGTTTCATCCCGAATGTTGCTGCTCACTTTCCCGCAACAGATTCAACCCGGCATCCATGAAGTAAAAATCGCACAATTGATTGATGCCAGCGGGATGCAGGGAGATACCGGAGCAGTATATACTTTCACTTCCGTAGTGTTGTCCGGAAAAGAATTTTTTGTTAAAGCGGCGTCAATGACACGGGCTGACAGGATTCGCATCGAATACAGTGAACAACCGGATTTCCGTACCGCAGCAAATAGGGAATTGTATTCGGTAAGGAATTCACTCCAGCAGTTTACCATCGCTTCTGTCGATTCTATCGATCCGGTAACAGTACTTCTAAATTTACCCGGAGCAAATCTTTCAAGGCTGGCACTTCGGCTGGAGATTACCATGAATGATAGTATTACATCTGCTTCCGGCAAAACTTTAATCGACGGGCGAGGACAGATTGTTTCGATCGCGCAGGATGCACAGTCGATTGATGCAGTTATCGTTTATCCTAATCCAGTAAAGAGTTCACAACAATTGTCGTTCGTTAATTTACCGGAAGATTGTACAATTTCGATTTTTTCCGTCCAAGGAGACCGTGTGAAGGACATCGGACCAACCAGGACGTCCGAAGGGATTTCGTGGAACTTGCGCGACGAACGGGGAAATGCGGTCGCATCGGGAATTTATCTCTATCGTATTGAACAAATGAACAGCGACAGGTTGGTCGTGAAAACGACGCTAGGAAAATTTGCAGTGATACGGTGACTAATGAAAAATTCACTCTGGACCATATCGAATATTCTTTCACTCAGCCGCATAGTCTTGATGATTCCGGTTATTTACTTTTTTATTACACCGGTTCAATTTCATCGGGAAATTGCGTTATTCATCATTCTGATCGCTGTCTCTACGGATGCGTTGGACGGATATGCGGCCCGCGTGAGAAATGAGATTTCCGAATTCGGGAAGATTATCGACCCGTTGGCGGATAAAATCAGCATCGGCATAGTGGTTGTAATGCTGACGATTTTTGGCGATATTCCTTTATGGTTTACCTTCATCGTTCTCAGCCGTGATTTGGTGATATTTCTGGCTGGATTATATATCCGAAAGAGAACGGGTTTGATCCTTCCGTCATTGATGTCCGGGAAAGTAGCCGTTTCCATCCTGGCACTGACTTTGGTGTTTCCGATATTACAATATCCTTCGTTGACGTTCTTGTACCTGATATTCCAATGGACCACGATCGGATTGCTGGGATATTCCCTGGCGGTATATGCAAATAGGTTTTTTGAAACTTTACGACAACACTCATTAATGCCGAACCGGAATTAATTCGGTCCGCACAAAGGAACAATGTGGGATTTTTCGATTCATTCAAATTATCACGTCTAAAAGAAGGACTGGCAAAGACCCGGGAAACACTTGTGGCAAAAGTGAACCGGCTCGTCTACGCGAAAGGAAAGATCGACGACGAATTCCTGACACAGCTGGAAGAGATTCTCATTACCAGCGATGTTGGTGTGGACACGTCGATCAAGATCATTGCAGGCATAAAGCGAAGTGCAAAAGAGCGAAAGTACGAAACGCAGGAGGAATTGAACGGTCTTGTACGAACAGAGATTGCCAACTCTCTAACGAAGCACACGTTCAACGGGAACGATCCGTTCGAATTTCCGCCGCACACGAAACCGTATGTGATGATGGTGGTGGGTGTCAATGGTGTCGGAAAGACGACCACCATCGGTAAGCTAGCACATAATTATAAGTCCGCCGGAAAACATGTGCTGATCGGTGCGGCAGATACATTCCGTGCTGCTGCAAATGAACAGCTGGAAGTGTGGGGAAAGCGTGCAGGCGTGGAAATCATTCAGCAGCTGCATGGTTCAGATCCGGCTTCTGTGGCATTCGATACCGTGAAAGCTGCACAATCTCGAAATGCGGATATAGTCATCATTGATACTGCAGGACGGCTGCATACGAAGACGAACTTGATGGAGGAATTGAAGAAGATCAAACGTGTCATTACAAAAGTGAGTGCGGAAGCGCCGCACGAAGTATTGTTGGTGCTCGATGCAACTACAGGACAAAATGCCGTACAACAGGCAAAACTGTTCAACGAAGCAGTTGGATTGACCGGCTTAATCATCACAAAATTGGACGGTACGGCAAAGGGCGGGGTGATCTTCGCAGTTAGCAATGCATTGAAAGTGCCGGTACGGTTCATTGGTGTTGGAGAAAAGATCGATGATCTACAGCCGTTCGATTCCGATAAGTTTGTGGAAGCGCTGTTTGAAAAGGAAGGGTACTGACACACTGATGGACGTGACGAAGGCAGTATGCAACTAGTATGGAAGAAGGTCGATCTGCATTTGCGCCATATGTTCCGTATTGCGCGCGGTGCACGGTCAACGGTTCCGGTTGTTATCCTGGAATTGCATCATGACGGCATTATCGGTTATGGAGAAGCGTCGCCGATAAAGCGGTACGGGGAAAGTCCGGAAACGATCGATGTGTTTTTAAAGAAGATCGATCTCACACCGTTTGAATCCCCGTTCATGCTGGATGCAATTCTCGATACGGTGAATTCGATTGATGCGGGGAATTCCTCGGCAAAATGTGCAATCGATATTGCACTGCATGATTGGATCGGGAAGAAGCGCGCACTACCGTTGTATCGGCTCTGGGGATTGGATCCGGAAAAAACACCGAAATGTTCTTTCACCATCGCAATCGATTCGAAGGAAGTAGTAGAACAGAAAGTTCGTGAAGCGGAAGAATATCCGATCCTGAAAGTGAAAATGGGGTTGGAGAATGATGAAGAGATGATTTCGACGATTCGGAAAATAACGGACAAAGTATTGTATGTGGATGCCAATGAAGGGTGGAAGGATAAACACATTGCCTTGGAACGGATCAACATGCTGAAGGACCGCAATGTTGCATTCGTCGAACAGCCGATGCCGGCGGCACAGCTGGATGACTTGAAATGGCTGCGGGAACATTCGGAGCTTCCGCTGATTGCCGATGAAAGCGTTTTGCGTCTTGACGATATTCCGAAATTGACGGAAGCATTCGACGGGATCAATATCAAATTGATGAAGAGTACCGGGCTTCGTGAAGCAATGCGCATGATCGAAGCCGCGCGCGCGCTGAACATGAAAGTGATGTTGGGCTGTATGATAGAAACGGCTGTCGGAATATCCGCTGCCGCCCATCTTTCGCCGTTAGCGGATTTTGCCGATCTTGACGGAAATGTACTTATCGCAAACGATCCGTTTGACGGCGTCCGAAATATTAAAGGGGAACTAAAATTACATTCTGCACCGGGATTGGGAGTAACACCAGTCTCTTAAGAGTGTGAATATCTAAACATGACGTCCATCATCAATATATTGCCGGACCATCTTGCGAATAAAATTGCAGCAGGAGAAGTCGTACAGCGCCCTGAATCGGTGATCAAAGAATTGCTGGAAAATTCCATCGATGCCGGTGCAACTTCAATCGCCATTGCTATAAAGAACGCCGGAAAAACTCTTATCCAAATGATCGACAATGGCGTTGGAATGAGCGAAGAGGATGCAGTAAAGTCATTCTATCGGCACGCAACCAGCAAGATCGTCAACTACGAGGACCTGGAAAATATCCGGACCCTGGGATTCCGCGGCGAAGCGCTTGCATCAATCGCTGCTGTGGCACAGGTGGAATTGATCACACGGCGAAAAGAAGATACGATCGGTTCTCTTCTGCGAATTGAAGGATCGGAAATCAAAGAGCAGACGAAAACAGCACATCCAGTTGGCACTTCCATCAGTGTGAAAAACATTTTTTATAATACTCCTGCGCGCCGTCAATTCCTCAAGTCCAATAATACCGAGTTCAAACACATCTACGAAACAATCCAGCGGATGGCATTGTCCAAACCCGAGATCGCTTTGGAGTTTGTTAGTGATGATGATACGATTCTCGCATTGCCGTCACAAAATCTCGAAGAGCGATTACAGAGCCTTTTCGGTGACAGGCATTTTGCGACATTGCTTCCTGTGAAGGAAGAGACTGAAATCCTGTCACTTACCGGGTACATTGGCAAGCCGGATTTTGCACGAAAATCCAAAGTTGAGCAATACATCTTTCTGAACGGACGATTCATTATCAGCCGCTCGATCAACCATGCAGTTTTCTCTGGCTATGAACATCTGGTGGAGAAAGGGAATTTTCCTTTTTTCCTATTATTCATTTCTCTTGATCCGCAAAAAGTAGATGTGAATGTCCACCCTTCAAAAATGGAAGTAAAATTTGCGGATGAGCAGCATATCTACCGAATTGTTATCTCAGTGATTCGGAAGACTCTCGGTCAAAACGATATCGTTCCAACGGTGGAGTTTCAGCGGCCGTCCGGCGATCAGTTTTCTTCGCTGCGGCATATTGCTCAACCGCGATGGTTCGGCGATGTCCCTTTACAGCACACTGTCGATCCGAATGCACCATTCGCAGCACCGGAACAAAAAAACACCTTCTCCGGAGAGAGTGAAGAGATCCCGTTTGATCTGAATTCAAAACTCGATCAGATATTCTCACAATCCACTTCGACGGAAACAAATGTGCCGGAAGATACCTCCGTTCGGTTGCAACACGGTACAAGGGAGAGTGAAGCGCAAGAAGGGAAAGCAATTTGGCAATTGCACAATAAGTACATCCTCACGCAGATCCGTTCCGGAATGATGATTATCGATCAGCATGTTGCACACGAACGAATTCTGTACGAGCGGGCATTGACCAGGATGAACAACGCAGTTCCTTCTTCGCAGCAGCTGCTCTTCCCGCAAACAATTGAGATGCCGGCGGGAGATTACTCGCTAGCCAAGGATTTATTGCCGTTTTTGAATTCCATTGGGTTCGAGACGAAACCGTTTGGAAAGAACACCATCGTGTTGGAAGGAGTGCCGCCGGAGGTAAAAGCGGGAACAGAATCGACGATTCTTCAAGAAATTCTTGATGAGTACAAAAACAATCAATTAAGAGTGAAACTCGACGCTCGGGATAATATTGCAAAATCATTTTCTTGTAAAGCAGCAATCAAAGCGGGAGAGAGACTGTCTGAAGTGGAAATGCGGTCGCTGATTGATCAATTATTTGCTACCTCCATGCCGTATGTCTGTCCCCATGGAAGGCCTGTGCTTATAAAACTTTCATTGGCGGAATTGGATCGTCGATTTTTCAGGACGTAAAGGCTGAAAATCCCAACTAATTTTTTCGATGGGGAAAATGCAATATTATTTGGAATTTTGGCTCTGATTTCCGAAGTTTACAGTATTCTTGGCAGACGGCAATATTAGGCAGTAAAACAAAATTCAATTATTTGGTCACAATCTGAATAATTAGATAAAACGATCTAACATATCGGAGAAATATTATGGCAACATTTAACGATCCGCAATCCATCAAACAGGAAGCGGAACGCTACAAGGCAAAAGCGGCTGCCTCCAAAGTGCGGGATGTGAAATTTACAACCGTCAGCGGTGAATCGGTGGAACTGTTATATTCACCCGAAGAAGTGAATGAGATAAATTATCTTGCTGAGATCGGATATCCCGGTGAATTTCCCTACACAAGAGGGATCCATCATACAGGTTACCGCGGCAAATTGTGGACCATGCGTCAGTTTGCAGGATTTGGGACGCCGGAAGACACAAATCAGCGATTTAAGTACCTTTTAGAGCACGGTCAGACCGGGCTTTCAACTGCTTTTGATCTGCCGACCTTGATGGGCAGAGATGCAGATGATCCATTTTCAGAAGGTGAAGTAGGAATATGCGGAGTTGCTGTCAGTTCACTGGCAGATATGGAGATCCTGTTCAAAGGAATACCGTTGGACCAGGTGACGACATCAATGACGATTAATGCCCCAGCTGCGATGATCCTGGCATTCTATATCGCCGTAGGAGAGAAACAAGGATTGAAATCCAATGTCCTGCGAGGAACTATCCAAAACGATATTCTCAAAGAATATATCGCACAAAAGGAATGGATTTATCCTCCGAAACCATCGATGCGGATCATTACAGATATGTTTCAATATTGTTCGAAAGAACTTCCGCAATTTAACCCTATCTCTGTATCAGGCTATCATATACGAGAAGCTGGTTCAACTTCTGCACAGGAGCTTGCATTTACTCTGGCAGATGGTTTTGCATATATCGAAGCAGGAATGGCAGCAGGGTTGGATGTCGATGATTTTGCTCCTCGCATCTCGTACTTCTTCAATTCTCATCTGGACTTTTTTGAAGAGATTGCCAAATTCAGGGCTGCTCGAAAGATCTATGCGAAGCGAATGCGGTATAAATATGGTGCGAAAAATCCAAAATCTTGGACACTCCGTTTCCATACGCAAACAGCCGGATGCACTCTTACAGCCCAACAACCAGAAAATAATATCGTTAGAACTGCATTACAGGCATTAGCGGGTGTTTTGGGTGGGACACAATCTCTTCATACAAATTCCATGGATGAAACGCTTGCTTTACCTTCAGATAAAGCAGTGAAGATTGCGTTACGCACACAACAGATTATTGCGGATGAGATCGGCGTTGCCAATGTCATCGATCCACTGGGAGGAAGCTATTTTGTTGAAGCAATGACGGACAAGATGGAACGCGAGGCCGAACAATATTTTGAAAAGATTGAATTGCTTGGCGGTGTGATCCCGGCAATCGAACAGGGATTCTTCCAAAGGGAAATTGCGGAAGCTGCCTATCGATATCAAAGGGAACTGGATACGAAAGACAAGATTATCGTCGGCGTGAACCAATATGTGGAAGAGGATGAGAAGATCGATATTCCGATTCTTGCGATCTCTCCCGACGTTGAAATTCTTCAAAAGAAGCGATTGGCAGAATTAAAGCAGGGGAGAAACCAGGAAGCGGTTGCTGAGTCATTGAAAGCATTACAGCATGCTGCCGCCGACGGCACGAATCTGATGCCGCATCTATTGAAAGCGACGAGAAATTATGTAACACTCGGTGAAATGTGCAATTCTTTGATCGAGCATTTTGGTATTTACGAAGAACAGGCTGTGTTTTAGAAGGAATTGAATGTCCCCACATATTCGGTTATTGCGACCTGCCCAATGGTTAAAAAACAGTTTTGTTTTTACTCCGTTGATTTTTTCAAAACACCTATTTGATCAGGACTACTTATTCAATGCAGCACTTGCATTCTTCGCTTTCAGCTGCGCATCTAGTCTTATATATATTGTTAATGATATTGTAGATCGTGACGCAGATAAACTCCATCCAGAAAAGAAAAAACGGCCGATCGCATCAGGTGAAATCTCGATCTCAATTGCGATTATCATGGCGATGTTCTCTGGAGCAGCAGCGTTTGTGATATCGCTATTTCTTCCGAATGAGTTTGCGTACGCAATGCTTTTGTATGTTGTCATCCAATTTGCGTACTCATTCCACTTAAAACATATCGTGATATTGGATCTTTTCATTATCGCAACCGGGTTTATGTTACGTGTATTTAGCGGAGCATTGGCGATACAAGTTGATATTTCCCATTGGTTAGTCATTACCACGCTGTTTTTATCACTCTTCCTTGCAGCATCAAAACGGCGTGCGGAATTAATGATGATCAAGAAACAGAACTTCGAAACAAAAAGACGCGTACTGCAGGAATATAGTATTCCGTTTCTTGATTCACTGCTTTTGATTACAACTACCGGAATGGCCATTTCCTATTCATTGTATACAATGGCAGAGCGGACAATCGAAGTCTTTCGGTCAGAGTATTTAATCTTTACCACTGTGTTCGTCCTATTTGGCATATTTCGCTATCTCTTTCTTGTCCTGGTTAAGGAGCAAGGAGAGAACCCGACTGCAATTCTAACAAATGATACCCCGACCGCGATAAATCTTTTTTTCTGGTTGATTACTTGTATAATGATAATTTACTTTCATTGAAAGTAGAGTAATATCTTTAATCATAACGTTTTAGTATCCTGATCCTATGAAATTACCTTCCCGCTGGATCACACATTTCGAAAAATCCGGATCATTAAAGTCACCCCGGTACGCGGAATCCATAGCATACTTCAAGCAATTTGAAAAATACACTCCGTATGCAAAAATGGTGACTATCGGAATTTCGCCTCAGGGACGTTCGATAGAATGCATCATCATTTCAAAAAACAGTGATTTCACACCAGAAAAAGTTAAAAAGAGCGGCAAAGCGGTTGTTTTAATTCAAAACGGAATTCATGCCGGAGAAATTGAAGGAAAAGATGCTTGCATGATTCTTTTGCGGGAAATGCTAATTACAAAAGAGAAGTTTCATCTGCTGGATAACCTAGTAATTATCATCATCCCTGTTTTGAATGTGGACGGTCATGAACGCATTAGTCCATTTAATCGGCCAAATCAAAATGGCCCGCTGGAAATGGGATGGAGAACTACCAGCTGGAACCTGAATCTGAACAGGGATTATATGAAGGTTGATACTCCGGAAATACGAGCATTCATGCAATTGTTCAATTCCTGGCTGCCGGATTTTTTTATTGACAACCACACGACGAATGGAGCGGATTATCAATACCATATCACCTATACTCTTGAGAAGTTTTCAAATATCGACAAATCATTATCCAAATGGGGAATACAAAAGCTTCTGCCAGCCGTATTGAAAAATGTGGAATCGAAAGGATTCATCACTGGTTTGTATATTCAGTTGAAGAAGGATGGAATGATCGAAAGCGGAATGATTGACACACCGTCGGATCCTCGACTATCCACGGGATATACAGCATTGCAAAACAGACATGGTTTGCTCGTAGAAACACATTCTTTGAAACCGTTCAACAACCGCGTTCAGTCGACACTGGAGATGAATACTGCAGTCCTGGAATATCTTAACACGCATTTCAAGCACCTTAAAAAACTCAATCAGAATGCCGATCGATTATCGCGAAAACTCCGAATTCTGCCGGTGAATTTTGAATTAAGTGGATCTTCCAAACCGTTAAATTTCAAAGGTTTTAACGCAATACACAAGAATAGTTCTATTACAGGTAATGATGTTGTGTATTACTCCGATACGCCGAAGGAATTCACAATTCCGCTTTTTGATGACGTCAAAACTGTTACGACAATTCGTCTCCCAAAAGCGTACATCATTCCGAAGGAATTTACAGAGATCATTCGTCGTTTGGAACTGCATGGTGTCAGGATAAATCGGTTTCCAAAAGAGAAAAAGTTGGTTGTCTCCGAATTATCTTTCATCAGCAGTACATTCTCGTCCAAACCATATGAAAACCATCAATGTGTGAAGGTGAAATGCAAATCCAATAAAAAGAAAGTTACGTTTCCAAAAGGAACATGTATTATTCACTTGAATCAGCGAATGAACCGTGTGATAGTGAATTTGTTGGAACCTGAAGCACCGGATTCATTCGTCAGTTGGGGATTCTTCAATGCTTTTTTCGAACGAAAGGAATATGCCGAAGCATACGTGATGGAACCGTTCGCACAGAAAATGTTGTCTTCCAACGATCAATTGAGAAATGAATTTGCTGTTTTAATGGAGGATCAGACGTTCCGTAATGATCCGCATGCACGACTGGAGTTTTTTTATCAAAAGTCTCCTTTTTTTGACCAGAAAGAAAAAAAATACCCTATCTACAGAATGGTATAACCCGGGAAAATGTATGAGCAAAACTATTCTTTGTCTCTCCAGTTATGAAAAAGGACAAGAATTTCTCCGCCAGGCAAAAAGGGAAGGGTGGAAAGTGCTGTTATTGACATCAAAAAGCCTGGAGCATTCGGACTGGCCGAAAGACCATCTTGATAATATTTATTTTATTCCCGATGTCAATAAAGAGTGGAATATGCAAGATGTGATTCACGGAGTCAGTTATCTTGCGAGAACGGAACAGATTGACCGAATCGTCGCATTGGATGATTTTGATGTTGAAAAAGCAGCGACACTCCGAGAGCATTTACGGATTGGAGGAATGGGAGAGACGACTGCCCGATATTTCCGTGACAAACTTGCCATGCGAATGAAAGCACGCGAAGCCGGGATCAACGTTCCGGACTTTGTCGGCATTCTTAATTATGACCGCATTCGGGATTTTCTCGCTGCTGTTCCGCCGCCGTACGTCCTGAAGCCGCGACTCTCGGCCGGTGCTGTGGGAATAAAAAAAATTGTTACCTCGGACGAATTATGGCGAAAGATCGATGAGTTCGGCGATCAACAATCCTATTATCTGTTGGAGAAATTTATACCCGGCGATATTTTCCACGTGGACAGCATCTTATCTCAAAAACAGATCCTCTTTTCTCTTGTCAGCAAATATGGAGTGCCGCCGTTAGAAGTCTCCCATGATGGGAGAGTCTTCATGACGCGGACAATTCTTCGAGGAAGCGAGGATGAGATTTCATTGAAAGAATTGAACACGATCGTATTGCCGGCACTGGGATTATTGCAGGGCGTTTCGCATACGGAGTACATTAAATCTCATGTGGACGGAAAATATTATTTCCTGGAAACATCTGCTCGCGTTGGCGGTGCACATATCGTGGAATTAATCGAAGCTGCCACTGGCATGAATCTCTGGACGGAATGGGCTCGGTTAGAAACAACGGAGGATGTATCAACGTATGCACCGAAACTGCTCAGAGAAGAATATGCAGGACTGATGGTGTCTCTGGCGAAACAACAATGGCCGGACCTATCCGCTTATAACGATCCGGAGATCTATTGGAAGATCAATAAAGAATTTCATGCCGGCTTGGTCATCCGGTCGCCGAAATTCGAACGGATCGAATCACTGCTTGGCACCTATACGGAACGATTCTATCGAGACTTCTTCACATCAGCACCGCCGAAAGATAAACCGACACACTAAGACTTACAACAGGTTTTGATATCCGCTATCCACGGGTGGATTTTCTCAAATACTGCTTCATATACTCCTGTACTTTTTGTATTTTCAAATCATGAAAGTTACTAACTGGGGAAATTATCCGATAATTGAAGCGCAGGTCATGACGCCGTCAACCGTTGAAGAGGTTCGTGCAATTATTGCTTCTTCACCGGAACTGATAGCGCGGGGGTTAGGACGATGCTATGGGGATTCTTCATTGAATTCGACCATCGTTTCTACGCTTCGCATGAATCACATCCTGTCATTCAATGAACAGACCGGTGAAATCACATGCGAGTCCGGAGTTTCATTTGCTGAATTACTCGATGCTTTCGTTTCGCGCGGATGGTTCCTGCCGGTCACTCCCGGTACAAAATTCATCACCGTCGGTGGAGCCATTGCATCGGATGTTCATGGTAAAAACCATCATGTTGCCGGTTCGTTCTCCGCTCATCTTAGTTCAATGAAGCTTATGCTGAGCGACGGCACGATTGTGCAATGCTCTAGAGATTCACACTCCGATCTGTTCTGGGCGACATGCGGCGGTATGGGACTGACGGGGATCATTCTCGAAGCGACCTTCCATCTGATGCGAATTGATACTGCCTATATACGGCAACGAATTATCAAGGCGAGGAATATCGATGAGGCTATCGATTTGTTTGAAGCGAATAAGCATTGGACATATTCGGTAGCTTGGATTGATTGTTTATCCAAAGCAGGCTCACTCGGCCGGTCTGCTCTTATTCTGGGAGAACATGCGACTAAACAGGAGGTGGGTTACCGATATCGTGATCCCTTGAAAATCGATAAAGGATTTTCAATTCCAGTGCCGGTTTTCTTGCCGGATTTCGTTCTAAATACTTATACCGTAAAAGTGTTCAACGAACTGGTGAATACAAAATATATACAGGGTGATTCTTTTGTGGAATATGGTCCGTTTTTTTATCCATTGGATATCTTTTTGGACTGGAACCGAATTTACGGTCGACGGGGTTTCACGCAATATCAGTTTGTGTTACCGAAGGCTTCATCGCGCACAGGTTTACGAAAGGTATTGGAACGGATCTCTCGCAGTGGTGAAGGGTCATTCCTTGCAGTGTTAAAACTGTTCGGGAAACAAGAAGGGCTTCTGTCGTTCCCACAAGAAGGCTTCACACTTGCCCTTGATTTTGCCATTTCTCCGGCAACGTTGGCTTTGTTCCGTGAATTGGACGAACTGGTGTGCGAACATGGCGGTCGGCTGTACTTGACCAAAGATGTCCGCATGCCTAAAGAGGTTTTCGACAAAGGATACTCACAGGTTCAGCAATTCCATACAACGAAGGACAAATTCGATTCAATTAAAAAATTTCAATCATTACAATCAAAACGGGTCGGACTATCATGAAGTATGTTCTTATTATCGGCGCAGGTTCCGACATTGCACGACCACTGGCCTTCTTGTATGCGAAAGCAGGATATGGGATCTATCTTGCCAGCAGAAGTTATGAACAACTTGTGCGTGACGCCAGCGATATCAAGATCCGGTATACCGTTGACGCCGCGGCATTTAAATTCGATGTGTCGCACACAACAACTCATCAACAATTTTATGATGCGCTTCCGGTAAAACCTGCCGGAGTCATTTGTTTGGCTGGGAGTCTGGGAGATCAACAGAAGTCCGAACAGGACTACAACGAAGCAAAGAACGTGATGGAGGCGAATTATACCGGACTGGTCTCCATCCTGCACATCATCGCAAACGATTTTGAAAAGAGAAGGGAAGGATTCATCGTTGGAGTAAGTTCCGTAGCGGGTGAGAAAGGCAGAAAAAGTAATTACGTGTACGCAAGTGCAAAAGCGGGATTTACAACGTTCCTGTCTGGCCTGCGCAATAGGCTCTATCCAGCGCATGTTCATGTGATGACCGTTCATCCCGGTTTTATTCGTACGAAGATGATCGAAGGACGAGCAACGCCGGGAATAATTACTGCAAGTCCGGAAGAAGTTGCGGATGATATTTTTTCCGGACAGCAATCCGGGAAAGATTTTATCTATTCAAAATGGTTCTGGAGATTCATTATGCTTGGTTTCAAAATGATACCCGAACCGATTATTAAAAAACTTGATCTGAAATGACCACCAGAGGCAGAGCGGAATTAGCATTATTTGCAACAACATTTGTTTGGGGCAGCACGTTTGTTGTAGTGAAATCGGGGACGGAAAATATTTCCCCATCGTTGTTCATTGCCTTAAGGTTCGGGACGGGTGCGTTGATCTTTGCAGTTCTATTGTTCCGGCAATTGCGGTCGATTCAGCGGCGGACAATAATAAAAGCTGTGACTCTTGGTTCCATGCTCGGCATAGGAATTCTTTTACAGAATATAGGCATTTATCATACTACGGCATCGAAAGCGGCATTCATCACAGGACTGATGGTTATCTTTACACCGGTGGCTCAATTGATTTTGGAAAGGCGCCCGCCGAAGCTTGGAAATATTGCGGGAATAATTATTGTCACCTTTGGATTATATCTACTCACGTCCCCGACCGGTTCTGAAATTAATGTTGGCGATGTGTTAGTCCTGATCTCTGCAGCTATTTTCGGCGTCTATATCGTCTTTCTGGATATGTATTCAAGAGCAGAAAATGTCTTTCATCTTGCTTTTTTGCAGGTAACAATGACGACGTTGATTGCGGTGTTTGTACTACCGTTCGAAACGATAAAATTTGAACCATCAACACAATTGTTTCTTTCCTTGTTGTATATGGGAGTGTGTGCAACTGTATTTACGACATATGTTCAGACGCGTTTTCAAAAAGATACGAGTCCTACCCGGGCAGTAATCATCTTTACGATCGAGCCGGTAATCGCCGCTGTTTTGGCATATTATGTCCTTGGCGAAGTGCTCGGCATAGCGGGTGTGATCGGTGCCGGTGTCATTGTTGCCGGGATACTGATCTCGGAATTTTCTGATTCCCTTCTTTCAAAATTTGGTATGAATGTCCAGGCAGTAGAAGATTAATGGAAAGTAATGCAAAGATAACAGTTAATGGCATTGTCCAAGGGGTCGGATATCGTTGGTTTGCCGACCGATCGGCCAGGAAATACGAATTAAAAGGTTTCGTTGAAAATCTTCCAGACGGTTCGGTGTATCTGGAAGTGGAAGGGAAGAGAGATTCCATCGAAGCTTTGCTCATCGAATTGAAAAAAGGTCCTAATCATTCGAATGTTGAAGAGGTAAAAGTCGAATGGGGGACAGCACATCATTTATTCATTAATTTCAGGATCAAGGCATAATGAACCGTATTGGTTTTGGATTTGATGTTCATAAATTGGCACCGGGAAGAAAATTGATCCTTGGCGGAGTGGAAATCCCAAACGAAAAAGGACTCCTCGGTCATTCCGATGCCGATGTGTTGTTACATGCCATTTGTGACGCATTATTGGGGGCAGCAGCGCTGGGAGATATCGGGAAACATTTTCCTGATACTGATGCACACTATAAAGGGATTTCCAGTATAGAACTGTTGAGAAAAGTGAATGAATTGTTAAAGAAACACAATTTTGTTATTGAGAATATCGATTCAACAGTTGTTCTGGAAGCACCGAAGATAGCACCCTTTGTCTCAGAAATGCAGAAAAATATTTCTGATGCATTAGCAATCAAACAAAATCAGGTTTCAATAAAAGCTACAACAAATGAAGGAATGGGATTTATTGGAGTGGGCGAAGGTGCTGTAGCATATGCAGTTACAATTATTGTTTCGGAAAATTAATATCTCCTTGGAAGCAATTATCTCATACCTTCAACAGCTTAGCCCATTCTGGGTGTATGCCGCAATTTTTTTTATTGCATATATAGAGAATCTCTTCCCGCCGTCTCCGAGTGATGTTATGATCGTCGCAGGAGGGTATCTCGTCGGAATAGGTCATATCGACTTCATCTCTGCACTTGTTATAGCAACGATAGGGAGCACCACCGGATTTATGACGATGTATAAGATCGGTGATTGGTTTGGTTTGAAGATCATAGAAACAAGAAAAATAAAATTCCTGCCGCTTGATTCTGTCCACAAAGTGGAAATTTGGTTTCGACATTACGGATACTGGCTGATTATCGCGAACAGATTTCTGTCCGGTACGAGAGCTGTTGTTGGTTTCTTTGCCGGAATGGCAGAAGTGAAATTCGTTCCGACTGCAATTTTGTGTTTTGTCAGCGCGCTCATTTGGAATTGGATACTTGTTTACGCAGGAACACTTTTGGGTGAGAATTGGAAAGCAATAGGGGATTATTTAAGTACTTATAGTCAAATTGTTGCAGTATTGGTATTTATTGGCTCTGGATTCATTTTTGTTGTATGGTATAGAAGAAGAGGAAAAAAGAATGACTGAATTCTTCCTCTCAGTGGACGTCTCTCTCTTTTATTTTATCAACCATACAATAACCAATCCGTTTTTGGATTGGTTGATGCCTTTCTTAACAGATCTAAATAAAAATAAGATTGTTTTATCAATTATCAGTGTTTGGGCACTTTTTGTAGTTTGGAAAGGTGGAAACAAAGGGAGAACAGCTATTGGATTATTGATTGTCACTGTTATAATCAGTGATCAACTAAACAGTTCAATTATTAAACAATTCTTTGGTAGGATCAGGCCATGCCGTGCGCTGGAAGGTGTGCGAATGCTGGTAGATTGCGGAGGAGGATTATCATTTCCATCATCGCATGCGACCAATAATTTTGCTGCCGCAACGATACTTTCTCACTTTTACCGTTCCCAAAAATGGTATTGGATCTCCTTTGCTACAATCGTAGCACTCTCCAGGCCGTATGTTGGTGTGCATTATCCTTCGGACATTGTCGGCGGTGCAATCCTTGGCATTGTTATCGGAATATTGGTATCAACAGGATGGGAACAATTGCTTGGTATAGTAAAGAAAATACATTTATCTCAAACTGGTAACTTATTGTGAAAGAACTTTTTAACTTCGATCGTCAGAAAAAATATTTACTCCTGTTATCGCTCGCTACAGCAATTCTTTTGAGTCTTTCGTTTCCGCCGTTCCCTTTGGGTGTATTAGCGTGCGTGGGATTCGTACCTTTTCTTATTGTGACACATTCGATCGAATCATTCGGCAGATACTTCCGCTATGCGTATGGTACTTTCTTTTTATTCACAATGATTACCTTGTATTGGGTTGGGGGATTCACACACATGAAGGATCCTTACCTAATGATTGCGGGAGTTGCTTTATACCTGTGGGAACCATTAGTTCTTACTCTACCAGCTCTCATATTTTTTTTCATTCGAAAAAGACTTAACACAAAATATTCAACAGCGGCATTTCCGTTTGTTTGGATTACAATGGAATGGTTATATGCCTATGGAGAGTTGGCATTTCCCTGGCTGCATATCGGGAACAGTCAAACATATCAGCTCGAAAAGATCCAATTTGCTGATGTCACCGGCGTCTATGGGATTTCATTTTGGGTTTTAGTCATCAATGTAATTATCTACTACCTTGTAAAGGAAATACAAGCGAATGCCCGATCGAAAAAGCGGTATTTATTGTTTGTAACAGCCATCTTGGTAATTTATATCGCTCCGAATTTCTATCATGGTTCCAACAGTATGTCAGATCCACCAAGCGGAAAAAGCATCACCATCGGAATTCTTCAACCGAATATTGATCCCTGGACCAAATGGGAAGGTGCTAATACATTCTCATCTCGATGGAGCCAAGTTCAGCATTTTTTAGAGCTTATAGGCAAACATATCAACGATAGTGTTGATGTTGTTGTCCTTCCTGAATCTGCGATCTTATTGAATCTTCCGTCGCAATTTCAACAAATGCAAGAATTCAGAAAAATTATTGATAGTCTGAATGTTTCTGTTATTTCAGGTTATGTAAGTGTCAAATATTACGAGCCGGAGAATGCTCCACCGACAAGTAGCACATTTAAAGGGACCAATATCCGATATGATTCCTTTAATTCCATTATGTTTGTTGAACCGCATAATGAAAAAGTGCAAACATACAGTAAAATGAGGCTTGTACCATTTGCCGAACGAATCCCATATGCGGACAAGGTGCCATTTTTGATTGAACCACTCCGCTGGGGAGTTGGGATCAGTAATTGGGGATTATCGCATGACAGTACTGTGTTCGAAAGTTTCGTACTCAATGCTAAATTCCTTGCGATGGTGTGTTATGAATCGATCTTTCCGGAATTTGTTTCCAGCTTCGTAGATAAAGGCGCTGAATTCCTTGTGTTTACAACCAATGACAGCTGGTGGGGAAACACTTCTGGAGCTAGACAGCATAATCAATTTGCAGTCTTAAGGGCTGTTGAGAATCGACGGTGGGTTGTTCGATGTGCAAATGGCGGTATTTCCTCCTTTATCGATCCATTCGGGAACATGTATGATATGACCAATATGTATACTGAAGCGTACATACAACATTCCATTCAACCGATGAAGACGAAGTCTTTTTATTCTACTCATGGAGATTGGTTTGCAAGAATTTGTTCGAGCATAACTGCTATTATTTTTTTATTTTCAATAGGTTATAGTTTTTTGCGAAAGGAATTATGAGCGATCAAGTAATAGATTTACGGAGTGATACTGTTACAAAGCCGTCCAAAGAAATGCGCGATGCAATGGCATATGCAGAGGTCGGGGATGATGTTTTCGGCGAGGATCCGACCGTTGTGAAGCTTCAGGAAGCTGCAGCAGAAATTCTTGGTAAAGAAAAAGCATTATACGTTTCCAGCGGGTGTCTGAGCAATCAACTGGCGTTGAAAGCGCATACAGAGATGGGTGATGAAGTGATTATGGAACAGGATGCGCACATGTTCAATTATGAAACTGCCGCGCCATCCGTCATGTCTGGAGTGCAGGTGAAGACCATTGCCGGAGTCCGCGGAATGTTCAGAGCAGAAGATCTACCGCCGCATATCCGTCCGGCAGTTTACTATATGCCAAAAACAAAAGTCATTTGCGTGGAGAATACCCATAACCGCGCAGGCGGCACAATCTTTCCTTTGGAAGAGATCAAAAAGCTCTCATCATTTTGTAAAGAACAAGGAATCATTTTTCATCTGGATGGTGCACGGTTATGGAACGCATCAGTTGCAACAGGAATTCCAGTTAAGGAATGGGCAAGACATTTTGATTCCGTCTCCGTCTGTTTTTCAAAAGGACTGGGGGCGCCGGTAGGATCAGCAATTTGCGGGACAAAAGAATTCGTGTTGAAAGCGCATAAGTGGAGGAAAGTATTCGGCGGCGGCATGAGGCAATCAGGTATCATCGCAGCAGGTGCTCTGTTTGCACTGCAACATAATGTTGAACGACTGACTGAAGACCACACAAAAGCAAAATATTTTTCTCAGGAACTTTCCCGGATCCCTGTTTTCGATATTGATTTGGAGAGCGTTCAGACCAATATCGTTCTTGTCGACGTGAAGAAGTCCGGTAAAACACCACAGCAAGTAATCGACATAATGAAAGAGCACAATATTTTAATCTCCGGTGGAACTTTTACAACATTTCGCGCAGTAATGCATCTTGATGTCTCAATGGATCAAGTAAACCATTCTATTCAAAAGTTTAAACAGAATTTTTCATAGGTGAAATCTGTGGAGCTTGCGAATTTTCGACATACGTATGATATCAAGGTCCGCAATTATGAAATCGATTGGCAGGGGATTGTCCATAACGGGAATTATCTTTTATATTTTGAGGTCGCACGTGTCGATTATTTCAAAACGGTTGGATTGAAAGTGGATGAACGATCCATCAACGGATCGGTCCGCGTTGTTATCGTCCGGAACGAATTGGATTATTTCAACTCTGCGACTTTTGATGATCATGTGAAGATATACACGCGTGTCCTATCGATCAATAATTCAAGTTTCACCTGTGAAGCAATGATGATGCATAGTGAAAAACAAATTCCGATCGCAAAGAATATTGCTGTATTAGTATGGACTGATCCAAAGACGGGAAAATCAACCCCGGTACCGGTAGAGCTTCGAAAATTAGTGGATGCGTTTGAAGAGGGTAAAGCCTCGATCCATTGGCCAAATGTGGAAATATGATATATGATCTCTTTTGAAGAATTTAAATTACTTACTGCTAAAGGAAACGTTATTCCTCTCTTCGATGAGATCCTCGCCGATACGGAGACGCCTGTTTCTGTCTATCTTAAAGTTCGCGGAGAAAGTCCATATTCTTTCCTTTTAGAAAGTATTGACGGCGGAGAAAAAATCGGGCGGTATTCGTTCATCGGATTCAATCCTTTCAGCAACTTCGTCATCCGCGGTACAACATACGAGATTCAATCACGTCATCCGGACGTAACAGTCCTGCCGAACCTTGTAAAAGGAATTCCACATCCGGTTGATGCATTAAAAAAAATATTCTCGCATTATAAAACTGCACTGGTGGACGGACTACCGAGACTTGCCAGCGGGGCAATAGGATATTTCGGGTACGAAACAGTACAGCTGATCGAAAATATTCCTTCGGCAAAGGTCGATGAATTGAAATTGGATGATTCGCTGTTGATGTTCCTTGATACGTTGTTCGTATTTGACAATGTGAAACGAAAACTGCTGCTCGTTTCGAATGCGTATGTTCCGGAGGGGTCCAGTGAAGAACGTATAAAGACAGAATATGATACCGCTGCTGAAGAGATCCGAAAGATGCGCCAGATACTGAAAAAATCGGTGCCGGCTGAAATGCAGAAATCGATAGTCGGTCCGCTAGAACAAGCTGTTTCTAAAAGCGAATACGAATCGATGGTGAAACGTTCTATTGCCTATATCGTGGAAGGGGATGTCTTTCAGGTGCTGCCTTCACACCGGATGAAAAGGAAGTATGACGGCGACCCATTTGCGATCTACAGGATGCTGAGAGTGATAAATCCATCGCCATATATGTATTATTTTTCGCTGAACGGACTTTGCATTGCAGGATCTTCACCGGAACTGCTCGTGAGAGTGGAGAACGGGATTGTTGAAACACGGCCTCTCGCCGGAACACGAAAGAGAGGGTCCACAAGCGAAGAAGACGATGAGCTTGCAAAAGAACTTCTCGCAGATCCAAAGGAGCTAGCTGAACATCTCATGCTAATCGATCTCGGCCGCAATGATATCGGCAGGATCAGCGAATACGGTAAAGTGGATGTGACCGAATATATGGTAATTGAAAAATATTCACATGTCATGCATATTGTTTCCAACGTGAAAGGGAAATTGAAAAAAGGACTTTCAGCGATCGATGCATTTTTTTCTTGTTTCCCTGCAGGAACTCTCTCTGGTGCACCGAAAATCCGCGCTATGGAGGTCATCGCTGAATTGGAACCTGTGAAACGGGGTATTTATGGCGGTGCGATTGGGTATCTGGACTTTTCTGGAAATCTCGATTCCTGTATAGCTATCCGGACGACGATCATCAAAGACGGATACGCATATTTTCAAGCCGGTGCCGGGGTAGTCTATGATTCCGTCCCCGAACGGGAATACCAGGAAACGCTCATTAAAATGGGTGCGGTAATACGTGCTGTAGAGGCAACAACTTCAATTGGAAATGTATGATTCTTATAATCGATAATTACGACTCGTTTACGTACAATCTCGTTCAGTACCTTGGCGAGATGAATGTGGAAGTACATATCGTCCGCAACGACAAGATAACACTGGATGAGATCAGGTCATTGTCACCGGACGGTATCGTGATTTCGCCGGGGCCATGCACGCCAAAAGAAGCGGGTGTTTCTGTTCCTTTGATCAAAGAATTCTTTTCATCAATCCCGATCCTGGGTGTCTGCCTCGGCCATCAGTCCATTGGCGAAGCGTTCGGCGGTGATGTAATCAAAGCACCGAGTGTTGTTCACGGAAAAACATCGGAAGTACTGCACAAAGGGAAAGGGATTTTTACATCAGTTCCGGACAGATTCCTGGCTGCACGATATCATTCACTGGTGATTGATCCGCGAACAATGCCCGAAGTGCTCGAAGTGACGGCAACAACGGCAGACGGTGTAGTGATGGGAGTCCAACATAAGCACTTTCCGGTATTCGGAGTGCAATTTCATCCTGAATCGATTGCGACACAGTACGGGAAAGTGTTGTTGCAAAATTTCATTAAAAAGAATTATTAGACAATATGGATAAGTCACAGATTTCAGAAATTCTAGATGAAGTTGGGACGTTGCTTGAACTGAAAGGGGAAAACCCGTTCAAGAGCAGGGCATTTCACAATGCAGCTCGTCTGCTCTCCGGTGTGACTGAGGATATTAACGTTCTGGTGGAAAGCGGTAACATCCGATCTATTAAAGGGATCGGCGAAAGCACTGCAAAGATTATTTCAGATCTTGCACTGACAGGAAAATCGCCTGATCATGAGAGTTTGAAGAAAGGATTTCCACCCGGTATTTTTGATATGATGAAGATACAGGGTTTGGGACCGAAAAAAGTGGCCTTCCTATATAAAAAGATTAAGATCTCATCTGTCGCCGATCTGGAAAAAGCTGCAAAAGCCGGGAAGCTGGAGAAACTGGAGGGCTTCGGCAAGAAAACAGAAGAGAACATCTTGTTGGGAATCGAACAACTCCGAAAACATTCCTCAAAATTTCATGTTAATGTGGCAGAACAAGCTGCACATACAATCTTTGATGTTGTTAAATCAAACAACGGAACAATCCGTGCGGAAATTGCTGGAAGTCTTCGTCGTCGAAAGGAAACGATCGGTGATATAGATATCGTCGTCAGCGCGAAAGCAAAAGATGTAAAATCGATCATGAAATCCTTCGTTGAACATCCGAGCGTTGAACGGATCACCGGTGAAGGAGAAACGAAATCGAGTGTGGTGCTGCAGTCCGGGATCAATTGTGATCTGCGTGTAGTCGATGATAAAGAATTTCCTTTCGCACTAAATTATTTCACCGGCAGCAAGGAACATAATGTCCGGATCCGTTCACTCGCGAGAGATCATGGATGGACACTCAATGAATATGCATTAACGAGTTTAGAAGAGGGAAAGAAAGGCTCAAAGACAAAAAAGATTCCATTCTGTTCAACGGAAGCGGATATCTATAAGTCAGTCGGTCTTGCGTATATTGAACCAGAACTTCGTGAGGATATGGGTGAGATTGAAGCAGCGGCATCCGGTAAACTGCCGGACTTGGTAACGTACGAGGATATACGCGGGACATTTCATTGTCACACGAACTATAGTGATGGCCATAATACGGTCGCAGAAATGGCAGCCGGTGCTCAAAAACTTGGCTGGGAATATCTCGGTATTGCCGATCACAGCAAAGTTGCCGCCTATGCGAATGGACTGTCTGAGGAGCGTGTAAAGAAGCAACACAAGGAAATTGACGCTCTTAATGATTCTTATAAAGGTTTTAGACTCTTTAAAGGTACTGAAGTCGATATTCTCACTAATGGAGATCTTGATTTCAGTGACAAAGTCTTATCGTCATTTGATTATGTCGTAGCATCGGTCCACAGCAATTTCAAAATGTCTGAAGCAGATATGACCAAACGAATTTTGAAGGCGCTGAAGAACAAGCATGTGACCATTTTGGGACATCTCACCGGAAGATTGCTGTTGGAGCGGGACGGGTATCAGTTAAACCAGACTGAGATCATAAATGCTGCAGCAGACCACGGGAAGATCATCGAGATTAATGCTCATCCTATGCGACTGGATCTGGACTGGAGAATGGTGCGATATGCCATCAGCAAGGGAGTTTTGATAGCGGTAAATCCAGATTCACATGTTGTTTCTGGATTGACCGACGTACGGTATGGAGTTGGGATTGCAAGAAAAGGGTGGTGCGAGAAGAAAAATATTTTGAATACAAGAACCGCGAAACAAATTGAGAATTATCTGAAGACTTGAGAGATATTTTTATTAGTAATTGTTAACTTAACATAATCCTTATTATATCTATATGTAGTATGTTAAATAGGTATATTTCAGCAGATTCGAACTTTCTCTATACTAAATCGATTTCCCCTGTGAAAGTCATGATTGCATTTCCTTTTAGGTGAACATCGAAAAATGAATTCTCTTTTCGCTGGAATGATATTTCCAAAAGTTCACCACTTCTAACCTTTACTTTTACAGGACTTTGCATTTCGTATTTAATTGCACTGAGCAAAGCGCTTGCCACCGAACCTGTCCCGCAAGCCAAAGTTTCCTCTTCAACTCCTCGCTCATATGTTCTTATATCTATCGAGTTAGGGGCACTCTTAGAAATAAAATTCACGTTGGTTCCCTTCGGCTGATACAAATTATGATACCGAACGGTTCTACCAATTGTAAATACATCGGTAGTTTCCAATGTTCCTAAATTATGATTTTCGTCTAAGAATACCATGCAGTGATCTGTTCCGGTATTTAGATAATTTCCTTGAATGGTCTGTCCAGCGACAACAATTTGTTGATTTTGGATAAGATCAAAAGGGTTTTTCATTTTAAGATCATACACTGTATTGTCAATCCGTTTTGCTGCATAAATATAGTCCAAGGCTTCAAAATTGAAGTGTTCCTTAGAGACTATGCCCATATCAAAGGCATATTTCGCAATACACCGACCGCCATTTCCGCACATTCCGGCATCTGTTCCATCCGCATTGTAATATTTCATCAAAAAATCAGCTTTAGAACTGATTTCTAATAATAAAAGACCATCTGCACCAATACCAAATCTTCTGTCGCACACCTTTACCGCAAATGCATGCGGATCTGAAATAATAGAATTTCTATTGTCCACCACAACAAAATCGTTACCCGCACCGCTCATTTTTGTGAATGAAATTTTCATAGAATCGCCTCAAAATAAATCTGCCAAGTTATTGAAACTTGGCAGGTTAATATCTCAATTGTAAAACTTTGTGGAGGTGCGGGGATTCGAACCCCGGTCCGAAGTGAAAACCAATAAACCGTCTACATACATAGTCCGACAGAAAGCCTTGATCCCGGACTCTTGGTCGAACTCAAAACATCCGGGACGCAGCAAAGGGTTTGAAAGCTCATTAATGCTACCTTTGCAAGTGCACTAACTATCCTGACTGAGTCGACGCCGTTACAGAACCATCAGGAGAGCTCTGTATTGGCGCTCGTGGCTAATTAAGCGGCGAGTGCGTAACCGTAGTTATCTGCATTTATTGTTTTGCCCTGAGATTAACGTGCAGAAAGGCGTGCACGGTATGCTGATCTATCCATTCCCGACCCCGTCGAAACCAAAACACCCCCCCTTTGGATATATACAAGTTACAAATCAGAATTGAGAGTATCAATGAATTGTCGGACTGTTTCTATTCGTTCCTTTTCCTGCCGTCTTTCGAGCATAAGGATGAGATTCCGCAGCATTCGCTCAAGAATCTGCTGATTTGAAACCGGTTTCAGGTATTCTTCAGTGAAATTATACCCCAGATTCTTGACGATTTCTTGACAATCCGCAGGTGACAATGTCTTTCCACCGTTGAACGGGTCAAAATAGACATGTGTATTGCCAAAGGAGAATCTCATAACAAAGTGACCAGGTAATCCGATGCCGTTCATCGGTAAATTTATTCTTTTCCCTACCAGTAAATAAACGGCGCTAATGGTGATTGGAATGCCAATCTTCGTTTCAAGAACCCGGTTAAGATAATGATTCTCTTCGCTGTAATAGTCGTTTTTATTTCCCGTAAAACCTTTTTCTTCGACAAAGAATTTTATGACACGGTGGAAGATCTCTGTTTCATCATTGACCGAGGTCAGTTTCTCTTTCAGTTCAGCAGCATAAGCATTCAGCTGCTCGGTATATTGCTTTGGGTCGAGAGTGGTATAACGGTACTTTGCGATCAGGAACATCCCCACTTCAAGATCAATATCACCCTGAGTTTTCCGTTTCAGCGCGCGAAATTGTTCTTTGATTGTTGACCGTAAGATCAATTCCCGAACCTCATTGAATCGCTGTGCCGCTATTCCAGTATTTTCATCTAACAATGGGATGTATCCCAGTGCATTTTCGCTGTACATGAGCAACCGTTCTCTTGCAGTGACATAGATCGATTCTTCCTCGTCATCCAACAACGAAACGAGCGATTTGATTTCGACGATCTCCTTCTCAGTCAATGCATTCATCGGAACTCAGCATAGTTTTTCAAGACACCATCTTTCAGTATTGCAAACGCTTCTTTGGGAGTATCGGCAAAAGAGAATAATTCCATATCGTTCGGACTGATCATTCCGTATTTTACCAATGCTTTGAAATCGATGATCTTATTCCAAAAATTAGTACCGTACAGGATCACGGTCATTTTCTTCCCGACTTTCTTCGTCTGTAACAATGTCAATAACTCGAAAAATTCATCCAGAGTTCCAAAACCGCCCGGGAATGCGACCAGCGCCTTGCCCAGAAACATGAACCACAGTTTCCGCATGAAGAAATAATGGAACTCCATATTGAATTTCGGAGTGATAAACGGATTGGGATATTGTTCGAACGGCAGGCTGATGTTCAATCCGATCGACTCTCCTTTTGCTAAAAGCGCTCCTTTGTTTGCCGCTTCCATGATCCCCGGTCCGCCGCCGCTGCACACCAGAAGACGGTTCTTCGTTTTTAATTTAGTGGACCAGGAAGTGATGAGACGGGACAATTCCGTTGCATCCTCATAGTACCGGGACATTTCAACGGCGACTTCCGCCTGCAACAACTTTTCATGGTACTTTTTCGAGTGGATGTTTTTTTTGCTGCCGTTTTTTGCCAATTCACGCAGATGCTTAATCGTTTCGCTTCTCGGTTTGATCCGTGCCGATCCGAAAAAGACAATTGTGTCCTTCACATTATAATAATTGAACCTGCTTAATGGTTCCAGGAATTCCGAGAGAATGCGAAGTGGCCGGGCATCCCTGCTTGCCAAAAATCCGGCGTTTTTATATGCCTTCGGTGCTTTTTGCAGTTTAAATTTTTTCATGCGGTAATAAGTTTTTTCGAGATCTGTTGCAATAATTGTTCAAGAAATCGTTGGTCGGTTGAGTCAAAACTGTTATACTCATGACTATCCACATCAAGTACTCCGACGACCGTTGATTGGTGATGGAAAGGAACTACGATCTCGGACCTGGAATCGCCGTCGCAGAAAATATGTCCCGGAAATTGATTTACATCCGGGACGATGACCGTTTCATCGTTCGTGAAAGCAGTGCCGCAGACCCCTTTGTCAAACGCGATTCTGGTACAGGCAATCTTTCCCTGAAATGGACCAAGCACTAATTCCTGTTTTATCGGATCAATCAAATAGAAACCAACCCAGGAATAATATGAAAAGGTCTGTTTGAGCGCCGCAACAGTGTTTGCCATATTTGCGACTGCATTCGGTTCATCGCTTACAACGGAAATGATCTGCGGCAGCAATTGAGTATACAGATCCTGTTTTGTTCCTATACCAGTTTTAATTTCTTCCATACGCTCGATTTTGAAAAACATAATCAACATTGACTGCAGTGCGAGTATCACCGGCGAACAACTTTTGTTGCACCATTGTGTATTTAACGCGGAGAACCGCTAATCCTATAGAACCTGTTTCCGTATGTGCAACACTGGTGATTTTTCCGGCTTCTGCTCCGTTCTCGTCACGAAGTATTTCCTGCTCGAAAATTTTTTGAGGAGATGAAATCCTGCACAATGACCGTTGGATCTTTTTGTATGTATCGAGCCTGGCAATCACCTCTTGTCCAATATAACAACCTTTGGTAAAACTGATCCAATCCCATAAATTTAGTTCAAGCGGATTATATTCTTGAACGAGTTCCTTCTTCGTCAGCGGGATGCCATGGTCGATCCGCCATCGGTCGAAGTGAATTCCTTGTTCAATAGTCGTCCCATTGTTGTACAGTATTTCAACGGAGACGCTTCTGCCAAAGAAGTCCGTTTGTATTGGAGATGATATTTGATCAAAATGGAAAAATACGGAGCATGCTGTAGAGAGATCTTCCAGAACAATATCCTCCATGATGATATACTTGTTCAGGAAAGAGAGCACTTCTTTCACCATCCCTTTGCTGACGATTAGGAGAATATGATCGCCGGAATGGTGAGCCCACAACATATCCAGAATACGGCCTTTATCGGTCACGAAAAGTGTTTTTTGGATTTTTCCTTCCGAAAAGTTCTCGAAGTCATTTGTCGATATTCTCTGCAGAAAATCGACGGACTCCGCTCCCGACATTTTGATGATATCAAACGGGATCGGCCAGATTTTTACCGGCACATCATCGATATGTTGTGAAACATTGATCATTAGTTGTTCTGATACACTTTGTCGGACAACGAATTAAAATACAGATCGTGTGCTTTTTCGATATTGATTATGATGACTTTATTGATTGTTGCCTCTTGCGTCTTCGTCACAGTGCCAATCCTGTTCACCGGTACAGAATGTTTTCCGCAAATTGCGTTAATCTGGTCTGTATGTGCAGGATCGGCAGAAATGATAATCCGCGATTGCTCTTCACCGAAAAGGATTTTAAAGAGCGGCAAGCCATTAAGCGGCAGTTCGATATCGAATCCAAATCGCTGATTGCCGACAATGGCACTTTCGATCAGCGCAATGATAAATCCTCCATCTGAAATGTCGTGTGCAGACCGGACAAATCCTTTTTGGATTAATTCTAAAGCGCAGTTTTGCAAACGGACTTCTTCGGCGAGGTCAAAGTGTGGTGCATCTCCTGCTGTCACTCCATATTCTTGAACGAGGAATTCGCTTCCAGAAATATCCCCACGGTTTGTTCCGAGAAGAATAATTGCGTCTCCGGCATTCTTAAAGAAAGAAGTTGTTACATGTGCTTCAGATTCTACAATACCAAGCATGCCGATCGTCGGTGTCGGAAAAACTGCCGCCTGCTGACTTTCATTATAAAAACTCACATTCCCACCGGTCACCGGAGTTTCGAATGCTTTGCATGCTTCTCCGATACCGATAATCGCTTCTTTGAATTGCCAGTAGACTTCTGGTTTGTACGGATTACCAAAATTCAAACAGTTCGTGATTGCAATTGGTTTGCCTCCGGTGCAAACAACATTCCTTCCGGATTCTGCGACTGCGATTGCGGCACCTTTGCGGGGATTCAAGTACACATACCGGCTGTTGCAATCTGTTTTCGCCGACAATAGTTTATCTGATTTTTTTATCCGCACAACGGATGCATCGGATCCGGGAAGGATCACCGTATTGGTCCGTACCATTGAATCATATTGCTCATACACCCAGCGCTTGCTGGCAATGTTCGGCGATTGAAGTAGTTTTTCGATTGAGCCGACGATATTATGTGGTTCGGCAACACTCTTGAGATTATAAGCTCTGGTGGTCTTCAAGTATTCCGGTTCCTTCGTTTCACGGATGTAGACCGGAGCACCACCGCCAAGAACGCACGTCTCTGCCGGGACTTCTGCTTTCAATGTTCCGTGGTGGAACACGCGGACAAGTC
The DNA here is from genome assembly GCA_041665525.1 of Bacteroidota bacterium. Taxonomy (GTDB): domain Bacteria; phylum Bacteroidota; class Ignavibacteria; order UBA10030; family UBA8401; genus UBA8401. Next base: position 70,614 of record JBAYIS010000013.1, read on the forward strand.
CATCGTCAGTCACTGTACCGATGGTGACACAGTGTAAATCCCATTTTTCAAAAATGCCAAAAATCGCTTTTTCATTTTCCGGCGTTGCGACAATCAGCATTCGTTCCTGCGATTCGGAAAGCATAATTTCATAGGCGGTCATATGAGTTTCGCGCGTAGGGACGAGATCCAGATTGATCTCCATTCCGCTCTCCCCTTTTGCACTCATTTCCGTGGTTGAGCAGGTAATACCTGCAGCGCCCATATCCTGAATACCAACGACAAGGCCGGCGTGGATCACTTCCAGCGTTGCTTCAAGCAGCAGTTTCTCGGTGAACGGATCTCCAACTTGTACGGACGGTCGTTTGGATTCAGAAGCTTCAGAGATTTCTTCCGATGCGAATGTTGCGCCATGGATGCCGTCGCGGCCCGTTGCCGAACCGACAATCATCACTACATTTCCTTTACCTTTTGCAATGGCCGATGCAACGTGTCCATGTTCAACGACTCCAACTGACATGGCATTAACAAGGGGATTCGTTTGATAACACGGATCGAAAAAGACTTCACCTGCAATTGTCGGAACTCCGAAACTGTTTCCGTAATCTCCAATTCCTTTTACAATACCTTTAAGTAAATGGCGTGTCTGTGCATCCTCGATACTTCCGAAGCGCAACGAATTCAATGCGGCAACCGGCCGTGCACCCATTGTGAAGATGTCGCGCATGATTCCGCCGACTCCTGTCGCTGCTCCCTGATATGGTTCAACGGCGGAAGGATGATTATGACTTTCTATCTTGAAGGCAACAGCGAGTCCGTCGCCAATATCCACCAGACCGGCATTTTCTTCACCAGCACCCACCAGCAGTCGTTTACCGCTCCGCGGAAGTGTTTTTAGCTGAGCAATGGAATTCTTATAACTGCAATGTTCACTCCACATCACGGAGTAGATGCCGAGTTCGGTATAGGTTGGTGTGCGTCCGAGAATTAACAGGACTTTTTGATATTCATCCTCCGTTAATCCGTGCTGGAGTGCGAGCTCTTTCGTTACGATCGGTTCTTCAACTGATTTCATATTCATTCAATAGTAAATAGGTTATCATTCTTTTCGACAGTTTGTCGCTCTTTAACAAAAATCTTTTTAATTGTTCCGGCCCTGACGGCTTTAATTTCATTTTCCATTTTCATTGCTTCTACAACCAAAATTCCTTCACCTGGAGCAACTGGTGTCCCTTCCTGCTTCAATAATTTTGTGATAAGTCCTGGCATTGGTGCGCGCGTGGTGATGGTGCTGGCAGTCTGGCCGGAATCTACCTGAAGCCGTTTTGTCAGTTTGTCCCTTTCAGTTTCACGACGTACCTCAAAAATAAAATTGTTCACGGTTGCCGTAGCAGTTTCTTTTGTCCTGGTGACAAAAAGATGAAAAGACCTGCCGCCGACCAGCACGCTGAACTCGCCGTCGGATATTTTCTTCACATCAGCCGAGACAATATTTCCTTTTGCATCCTTCAGCTGGCGGCGGTTCTCATCAAAGGAATAAGTAAATTCCGCTATAGTAATCGTCGATTCACTCATCGCGGTCCCTTTGTTTCCATTTTGACTGGCGGACTTTGCAAACAGTACTCTCGCTCCCTTTTGGTCCTATTGAACCATCCGACACGAAAGAGGCGGCAATGGCGCTGCTTTCATGTTTATCCAGTTTGCTGTCCGGGACAAGATAATGTTTCGCCACAAAATTGATGTCGTACGTCCCCTTGACGAATTCGGGGTGAAAAACTACCATTTCGCAAAACGGTATCGTTGTTTTAACTCCATGAATCTTGTATTCACGCAATGCACGCTTCATTTTTTCCAATGCTTCGTTCCGCGTACGGCCGTGCACAATCAATTTCGCAATCATCGGATCATAATACATGGTAATTTCAGAACCGACACGGATTCCGGAGTCATTTCTGACACCTAATCCTTCACTGGGTTGATAGTGAGTAATGGTGCCCATGGAAGGAAGAAAGTTATTGTCGTATTCTTCTGCATAAATTCTGGATTCAATCGCATGGCCGTTCATTTTCACTTCATTTTGTGTTAATGACAATGTTTCTCCCTGTGCAATTCGAATCTGCTCCTTAATGATGTCGATGCCATACACCATTTCTGTAATCGGATGTTCCACCTGAACACGGGTATTTACCTCTAAAAAATAGAAATTCATTGCCGCGTCCAACAGGAACTCCATAGTTCCGGCATTCACATAACCAGCAGCTTTTGCTATTTCAACAGCTGCCTGGCCCATCTTAGAGCGTAATTGGGGGGTAAGAGCAATACTAGGGCACTCTTCTACCACTTTTTGGTGTCTGCGCTGTACTGAACACTCTCGTTCACCCAAATGAATAACATTCCCATGAGTATCCGCAAGGATCTGAATCTCAATGTGTTTGGGATTAACGATATACTTTTCGATATATACCCGATCATCGGAAAACGCATTTAATGCTTCGTTTCGAGCCCGATCAATTGCATTCTCAAGTTCTTCCTGTCCATCAACCCGTCGCATCCCTTTACCCCCTCCGCCACCGGATGCTTTTATCAATACGGGATATCCAATTACAGAAGCAACTTCAAATGCTTCATCTAAAGTGTTGATAGGTTTGGTAGTTCCGGGAACGATTGGAATGTTTTTCTTGGAGAGTAAATCTCTTGCAGAAGTTTTACTGCCGAGCAATTCAATGGTCTCCGGTCTTGGTCCAATAAAGATAAAACCTGCATCGATTACAGACTTCGCAAAAAGTTCTTTCTCAGACAGAAAACCATAGCCAGGATGAATTGCATCAACTTTGGCATCTTTTGCAATCTTCAATATTTTTTCTACATTCAGATAGGTCTCAGTCGATGTGGTGCCCTTCAATTCATATGCTTCGTCACATAACAACACATGTGGAGCAGTTCTGTCTGGATCCGAGTACACAGCAACGGTCTGAATCCCCATCTCTTTTGCTGAACGATGGATTCTAACAGCGATTTCGCCTCGGTTTGCAATCAATAGTTTCTTAATTTTTTTCATTGTGCCACTTCCACAATTGTAACGCCAGCACCGCCTTCAAAACGCTCGCCGAATCTATGACTTTTGATTCTTTCATCGTGTGCTAAAAAATCGTGAATTCGTTTTCGTAAAGCACCTGTACCATGCCCATGAATTATATCGATTCTATGCAACCCGGCAATGAGAGCGTCATCAATAAATTTGTCAACGATTTCTACTGCTTCGTCGCCGTACATCCCTCTAACATCGACTTCAGATAGGTACTGTTTATCGCTAGTAAAACCTGAACTTACGTCTATTCTCTTCGCCTTTTTTTTCGATACTGTTTTAATATTTGAAAGGTGAACTTTTGCTTTAATCGAATTAAATGCAACCTGTAGATTTCCATTCTTATCAGGTAAAGTCAAGACAGTTCCTGTCTGTCCTCCGGAACGGAGTACAACAGTATCATTGAGTTTGATATCAATCGCCGAGTTGTCATCTGATGCTATCGTATCAGCAATATCCTTTTCGAGTTGTTCAACTTCTTTTTCGAGCTGCGATATCTGGTTTTTTCCCTTCCTGATCGCTTCTCGGTCTGCCTGTTGCGTTTTTATTTCTCGAACAGTATTCTCAATGGTTGAAGAAGCATGGTCAATGATCAGTTTCGCTTCTTCAATAGCCTTCCGTTTGACATCGCGAACTTCCTTATTGAGCGTTAACAATTTACTTTCGTATGAGATGGATAATTCTTTGTATTTATTGATCTCAGAATCCGCATTTGTAAGTTTTTGCTCTAATAATTGGGATCGATTTTCTAGTTCAAGGATCAGTTGTTCCAGTTTTGCTTTTTGTTCACCCAGCATACTATGTGCGGTGGCGATAATCTTTTCATTTACACCGAGGCGTTGAGCAATTTCCAAGGCATAGCTGCTACCCGGAAGTCCAAGCTTAAAGCGATAAGTCGGAATTAACGTTTCTTGATCGAATTCCATCGCACCGTTTTCCATTCCTGGAGCATTGTGTACGAATGCCTTTAATGATGCGTGGTGGGACGTAGCAATGGTCAACGCACCTGCACCGGTCAAATGTTCTATCACGGCTGCTGCGATAGCTCCGCCTTCGGTTGGATCAGTGTTTGACCCGATCTCATCGATTAGAACGAGGGATGTCTCATCAGCCTGTTCGGTGATCTTTTTTATCTGGAGAACCTGTGAACTGTATGTGCTGAGATCATTTTCAATGGATTGGTTATCCCCAATCAAGACAAAGATTTTTTTGAAAATGGGAAACTCTGAATCCGGGGAAACTGGGACGTGAATCCCGCATTGCACCATCAGAGAAAGAATCCCTAGCGACTTTAGTGCAACTGTTTTGCCGCCGGCATTTGGTCCGGTGATTAAAAGAGTTTTGAATGAATTCCCCACTTCAATGGAAAGAGGAATGATCATTTCCCGTTCATGACGCAATAAGAGTATTGGGTGGAAACCTTGTAGTATTACCAGCGATCCATATTCTTTTAAAAGTGGCTTATTTGCTTTTATAGCAATTGAATAACGAGCTTTAGCATAACACAAATCTATCGTTGTTAAAACATCGACGATGTGCCTTACATCCACAACAACTTGAGAAATCTGACTTGTTAATTCACGGAGGATACGTTCTACTTCTCTCTTCTCCTTAAAGAACAATTCGGTGATCTCATTATTGTAAGTCAATGTTTCGGACGGTTCAATAAAAACTGTTTGTCCGGAAGATGATGCACTGTGTATGAATCCCGGAAACTTATTTTTCAGTTCGGCTTTGATAGGAATAACCATCCGGCCATCCCGGGTGGTGACAATCTCATCTTGCACCATCCCTTGTTCGGCGGTAGCCCGAAGTATCTTCTCTAGCGCACGACGGATCGCATGTTGCTTGTCTCCGATAGATTGGCGAATAGACCTTAATTCTTTACTGGCAGAATCCTTAACCTGAGCATTCTCATCAATAGCCTGAGTAATGTTAAACTCAATCTCCTTAAAGATTGATATTGTTGAAGTTAACAGGTTTAAATGATGTAGATACTCCCTTCTCTTCTCAACAAATGTCTTTATGGTTCTTGAAGAAAGAAGAGTCGAGGTTATATTGAGAAGTTCTTTCGCGGAGAGGATATTATTTTCTATGGTCGATTGTTGAAGAGAGAGCCTGATGTCTTTGATACCATCGATAGGAAATCCCCCCTCACCCTCCAGAATTCGCTTCATTTCAGAGACACGATTATGTTCTGTAGAGATCGATTCAAGGTCCGATCCGGGTTCAATGGATTCTGCTGCTTCTTTTCCGAGTTCGGAGGAAGCGTAAAACTGGATTCGGTGGAGTATTTTATGAAGTTCTAATTTATCAGCTGCTGCTTCAAACTGACTCATAGGATATTATTTCTTCTCCATCTTTTGTATCTCATCCGTTGCAAAATCCATAATCTGTTGATAGAAATCCTCAGATTCCGGCAAGAGGGTATTCATTTGATCGAAAACCATTGGAGCAAAATTCTTCAATGGCTTGTAAAATTCAGATTCTGCCTTTGTTTCATTTGATGGCAGTTCGAGATAAATACTCAAAACTATCAAGGCAATACTAATGGAGATTGCTCCTTCAAGAGCGCCTACAAACAAACCCAGGACATTATTCCACATTGCATCGACAAAGTCTTTTACGAATAATTTATAGAAGATTGATTGCGTAAGCGTGATAGCAATGACAATAACCAAAAAAGAGAGGAAAAATCCAGTGCTGCCGGAAATGCCGATCTCTTCGAACAACAGGGAGTTGACATCTGCTGCGTATTTCGTTCCAAGAATCAATGCGAGAACCAAACAGGTGATTCCGATAATCTTTTTTATAAAACCGCTTTTAAACCCGGAATATGCAAAGAGAAGAAGGATGATTCCAATAATGATGTCTATAATCGCCATAGCTATCCGATCTTTTGTTTAACAATTTCGTTTATTACTTTTCCGTCCAATTTACCTTTTAGTTCTTTCATTACCAGCGGCATCAATTTCCCGAGCTCATTTGTTCCGGCATCTGCGATGATCTTTGTGATGATCACTTCTGCCTCTTCTTTGCTCATCTGTTTTGGCAGATATTCCTGTACGATTGCAATCTCTGCCATTTCCTTTTCGGCGAGATCCTTCCGGTTCGCCTTTTCATACATCTCTATAGAGTCTTTTCGTTTCTTTACAGAAGAAAGAAGTATTTTCATGTCGTCATCTGCGTTCATTTCTCTTCCTGCACCGCTCTTTTCAAACTCCAGTATCTGAGCCCGCAACATCCGTATTGTCTCAGTTCGGACCTTATCACCGGATTTCATTGCACTCTTTAAATCTTCATTGATTTTTTCGCGTAATCCCATAATCATACCTTACCATACATTTGTAAAATTTGTCCATTAATCGGCGCACCTTCGCTCGAACAAAGATGCACCATCATCGCCGCAATTTGCTCTGGCGTAACCCACCGGTCAACCTCTTCTCTCGTCCCCCATTTCAGATTTTCCTCCGTACGGATAATGCTCGGAGCAATCGCATTCACCGTAAGATCTCCGAACTCTTTCACTTCTTCCGCAACTGTTTTTGTCAATGCCACAACACCTGCTTTCGCAACTCCATAACCGCCTCGTAGAGCTTCCGGCACTACGGCTGGCATCGCTGCAATATTAATGATCCGGCCAAAGCGGTGTTGTTTCATCATTCGTACTGCATCCCGCATCATAAAAAAACATGAATGCAGATTCAGTGAAATCATTGCATTCCATTCATCCGAAGGCATATCTTCGACAGCTCTCTTTTTACCGACACCTCCGACGAGATTGCAAAGAATATCCACTCTGCCATATCGCTTCAGAATATCCTTATAAAAAGTTGTTACCGAGAGCTCACTTGTAACATCAACAGCATATCCGAAAAAATTTTCATGCTTTTGTTGAATTTCTTCAATATAGCGGATCGATTGAACTTTCCCTGAATGTGTTACGACAACAGTAGCACCTTCCTGTAAAAAAAAATCGGTCACAATGCGACCAAGTGCTCCGGTTCCTCCGGTAACAACCGCTATTTTTCCAGAAAGTTTCGACATTTTGCTATAGCAATATATTATAACATTCGGCTAAAATCAATCACTTCAATACCTCGTTGATTATGGAATGAATTGGACGTATATTGAGTTCAATTTAATTACCAAGGAACTATGGAATTCATCAACTATCACCAATTAGCCGACCGCGAGGTCGTGACAAAACTCTTTACGGACTACAATACTCATTTTGAGCATGTCTCGAGATATTTTTCGGGTAATTTTAAGGAAAAAGAGGCCTGGGAGAAGAAGATCGCGGATCTTCAAAAAAGACGGTATGAGAGGAATATCCTGCAGAGAGTGTTGAATGAGCAAAACCGTGATTATCACAGCGGGATCCGAACCCTTGCGAATATCGATCTTTTGGGAAATGATAATACTTTTGCTGTTGTTACCGGACAGCAGCTCGGCTTGTTCGGCGGTCCATTGTATACAATCTACAAATCTATCACAGCAGTAAAACTTGCTCAGAAACTCAGTCAGGATTTTCCGGACTATAATTTTGTTCCGGTTTTTTGGTTGGAAGGCGAAGATCATGACTTTGAGGAGATCAATAAAGTTAAATTTATCAATTCATCCAATGATTTTTCCATTGTCGAATACTTATTCGGCGGCAAACCGCTGGAGAAGAATATAGGTGCAACAGGTTCAATCGTGATTGACGATCATATTGAACCATTCTTCGCCGGAATTGATGCAACGCTACCAAAAACAGATTATTCTGAAGCGTTGATGCAGTTGTTGAGAGGATACTACTCACAGGGATCAACATTCCTGAAAGCCTTTGCAGGATTTTTTAACCATATCTATGAGGATTCCGGATTGATCTTCATGAATCCGAACCATCCGGAATTAAAAAAAGTTCTTTCTCCTCTTTTCACAAGAGAGATTCAGTCAAATTCGGAAACTTCGAAGCTGGTCATCCAAAAAAGTGTCGAGTTGGAAGAGCATTACCATGCACAGATCAAAGCAAAGGCTTTAAATCTGTTCATGTTCTATAAAGGCGGACGCCATTTGATCGAACCGTCCGATTCTGGTGATTATTTCCTAAAAAATCTCCGTCAACGGTATACAAAAGAAGAACTACTTTCCATCGCAGCAACAACACCTGAACTGCTGTCTCCGAATGTGGTGACAAGGCCGCTCTGTCAGGATTCTCTCCTTCCGACGATCTCCTATGTTGCCGGTCCCGGCGAAGTCGCCTATTTTGCACAGTTGAAACCGGTCTACGGATATTTTGATGTGCCGATGCCGATCATCTACCCCAGAGCCAGCATTACGTTGATCGAGGAGAAAGTACAGAAAGTCCTTGAGAAATATTCCCTGGAATTGGACGACTTATTTGGTGAGGTTGAACCGATCCTGGGGAAAGTGTCGGAACAGGTTTCGGAAGTAAAAGTCGATGCGTTGTTCGCTTCGCTCGATATCAGAATTAAAGAAGCGTTGAATGAAGCACGATTCGGCATACAACAGATAGACCAAACGCTGAACGGAACGATTGACAGTACGCTGGGAAAATTCCAACAACAATTGGAAGTGCTGAAACAAAAAACGCAGAAAGCACAGCAACAAAAAGAAGAGATATCGTTGAAGCAGATCCGGAAAGCTTCCATGAATATCTTTCCGAATGGAAATTTTCAGGAACGCGAATTTAACGTTATTCAATACTTGAATAAATACGGGCCGGATTTCGTAAAATGGATCGCCAATGAACTCGTCATCGACAAGTATCAACATCAGGTGATCACGATCTGATTGTGTGTGTGACTTATAAAACATCAATGCCGCATGATTTCTCATGCGGCATTGATATGTATGATAAATAGTTCTTTCTTAACGAATCACATTTTCCGTGGCTTTATCAAAGAAGTGAGCTTTGGTCATATCAAACGTGAAGTCCCGCTTTTGACCTGATTGGATATCGATCGGCGACATCCGCGCTACAAGCTGAGCGACACCACATGTGACATACGCAAAAATCTCGTTCCCCATTGGTTCCACCACTTCAACATCCGCTAAAATTTTAGAACTCTTGGATTTTTCCGCAGAGATATGTTCGGGCCGAATGCCGAGCCACAATTCTTTTCCGATATACGATGCCAGCAGTTTCTGTTTTTCTTTCGGAATATCGACGGACAATTGTGAACCCTTTTCCTGAAATTTCATGTTCCCTTCTTTGATGAGGGTGCCGTCAATAAAATTCATTGAGGGACTGCCGATAAATCCCGCTACAAACTTATTCAGCGGAACATTGTACAGATTCAACGGTGTATCGATCTGCATAACGTTGCCATCTTTCATCACCACTATCCTGTCTCCCATGGTCATCGCTTCGGTTTGATCGTGTGTTACATAAATCATCGTGGCGTTGAGTCGTTGGTGCAATTTGGAAATCTCTGTTCGCATCTGCACACGCATTTTCGCATCAAGATTCGACAACGGTTCATCAAATAAGAACACTTTTGGCTTTCGCACTATCGCACGACCGACGGCAACTCGCTGACGCTGCCCTCCGGAGAGCGCTTTCGGTTTTCGCTCAAGATATTCTTCAATGCTCAGGATCTTCGCCGCTTCCCGAACTCGTTTGTCAATCTCCTCTTTCGGGAATTTTCGGAGCTTCAGGCCGAACGCCATGTTCTCATAAACGCTCATATGGGGATACAAGGCGTAATTCTGAAATACCATCGCGATATCTCTGTCTTTCGGCGGAACATCATTCATCAATTTTTGATCAATAGTCAATGTACCGCTGGAAATATCCTCCAGTCCGGCGATCATGCGCAATGTAGTCGATTTACCGCATCCGGAAGGCCCAACCAGCACAACAAATTCCTTATCCTGTATTTCAACGGAAACGCCCTTTACCGCTACGACGCCTCCTTCATATTCTTTCTTAATATTGTCGAGTTTTACGTTTGCCACAGTGAACTCCTATCGTTGTAGAACCTGAATGGTTTCCCAAAACGTTGGAAATGAGATCGATACACATCCTGCATCATGGATCGTTGATTCACCCTGTAGTGCCAGAGCAGCAATTCCAAAGGCCATGGCGATCCGATGATCGTCATAACTATTAAATGTGCTATGAAGTAAATTATTTTTTGAGTCAAAAGCAAACCCATCCGGGTACTCATCAACCGTGAGTCCCATTCGCCGTAAATTATCACAGACTGCAGTTATTCTGTCAGTTTCCTTGTTTCGCAAATCCTTTGCATCACGTACTTCAAATCGTCCAACACTAAATGCGGCGGCAACGGAAAGAATCGGAATCTCATCGATGATGTTTGGAATAATGTTTCCGTTCAGCACAATGTCCGTATGCAAATCTGCTGACCGGACAATCAGATCACCCAGCGGTTCACCGCCGACTGTGCGTTCATTTTCAATAGTGATGGAAGCACCCATTTTATGAAGGACTGAAAGAAAACCAGTCCGTGTGGGATTCAGCCCGACATTCGATATCCTGATCTCAGAACCGCGGATAATTGATCCGGCAACGATGAAGAATGCCGCAGACGAAGGATCACCCGGAACTGCGAACACCCTTGCTTCGAGTTTTTTCCCGGATTCAACTACAATGATCTTTCTTCCCTCTTCGCTTACCGAATTCAGATTCAGCATTCGTTCGGTATGGTCACGTGACGGTTCGTGTTCGATGACACGAGTAGTTCCCTGCGCGTACAGTCCCGCAAAAAGTACTGCAGATTTTACCTGTGCACTGGCTATCGGCAGTTCATAATCGATGGCATTTAAATGATCTATCGGATTGATGGTGAGCGGAGCAGTGAACGCTTCCGTTGCGGAGATATTTGCCCCCATGCGTTTTAAAGGATCAAGAATCCGCTTCATTGGCCGTTTCACCAAATATTGATCGCCGGAAATCGACGTTGCAAATTTTTGTCCGGCGAGAATTCCGGACATTAAACGGATTGTCGTTCCGGAGTTGCCGGCATCAAGTATAGTTCCCGAAGCCCGAAGTCCGTGCAATCCTTTGCCGCGAATCAACAACCGATCACCTTCGAATGAATGTTCTATTCCTAAAGAACGAAAACACCCAATAGTACTGAGAGGGTCGGCAGCATGAAGGAATCCTGAAATTTCAGTCGTCCCTTCGGAAATGGCGCCGATCATAACAGCGCGGTGTGAAATTGATTTATCGCCAGGTACGGTGATATCCCCTTGAAGCGGTTGTGACGATGAGAGTACCTTATCCATGAACTATTATGAAGAGTATGAATAAAAAAATCCCCGGCATTTGCCGGGGATGATAGTATGCATCAGCCTTAATTTGATTGGTTCGGCTGAGGTTCCGGTGAAGGTTCTTTTTTCTCCGGTGTCATTAAGGCTTTGCGACTCAGGTTCATTCTACCCTTTTCATCGATCTCAAGCAGTTTCACATCGAACGTATCGCCGACCTTCACGACATCCGTTACTTTCGCAACACGCTTTGTATCGAGCTGCGAAATGTGTATCAATCCTTCTTTTCCCGGAAGGATTTCTGCAAAGGCACCGAAATCCATGATGCGTTTCACCGTTGCTTTGTAAATCTTTCCCGGTTCCGGAACTGCAGTGATCGCATTGATCAAGGCAAGAGCCTTGTCGCTTGCGTCCTGCGATGTCGCAGCAATCTGGATCGTTCCGTCGTCTTCGATGTTGATGGAAGAAGCGCCGGAATCTGCAACGATGCTGCGGATCATCTTACCGCCCGGTCCAATAACTGAACCGATAAGGTCTGTCGGGATCTTAATGGTAGTGAACCGCGGAGCATAGGAACTGAGTGTCGGATTCGGTTTGTTGATTGCCGCATCCATTTTTTCAAGCTTATGCATTCGTCCGGCTTTTGCCTGCTCCAGCGCTGTTGCCATGATCTCAAGTGTAATGCCCTGGATCTTGATATCCATCTGGAAAGCAGTGATACCATCAACAGTCCCAGCCACTTTAAAATCCATGTCGCCGAGATGATCTTCGTCGCCGAGGATATCGCTGAGAATTGCAACACGATCCCCTTCCTTCACGAGACCCATGGCGATACCGGCACACGATTTTTTGAGCGGCACTCCGGCATCAAACAATGCCAAGGAACCGGCACACACGGTTGCCATCGACGAGGATCCATTGGATTCCAGAATGTCTGAAACAATACGGACAGTGTATGGGAACTCTTTTTCGCTGACGATGAGATTCTTGAGTGAGCGTTCGGCAAGATTTCCGTGACCGATCTCGCGGCGTCCGGTATTGCCGAAGCGACCGACTTCGCCGACGCTAAACGGCGGGAAGTTGTAGTGCAGCATAAACCGTCGCGGCTTGAATTCAATCAGTCCGTCTGTGTTTTGTTCATCATCCTTAGTACCGAGCGTCACGGTTGTCAGCGACTGTGTCTCTCCGCGCGTGAACAATGCGGAACCGTGAGCACGGGGCAGCACTGCCGTTTCGATCGTAATCGGGCGGATATCGGCCAGTCCGCGTCCGTCCAACCGTTTTTTCTTGCCAAGGATCATTTCCCGCATTTCACGTTTTTCAATATCGTGAATGATTTCTTCGATCACTGCTTCCTGTTCAGGGTATTTCTCTTTTAATGCTTCCAACACACCGGTAACGATCTCATTCCGTTTTGACGAACGTTCGTCCTTAGCAGAAACAGTGTTTGCCGCTGTTCGGAGTTTATCCGTTGCAAGCGACTCGACTTCCGCGAGCAGTGCTGCGTCATACGATTTTGGTGCTACGGTCCTTTTTGCCTTTTTCACTTCAGCGGCAAGTTCCAGCTGGATCTGGCAGATTTTTTTAATTGCCTCATGGCCGAACGCCAGAGCGGCGAGCATATCCTTTTCAGAAATTTCGCGTGATTCGCCTTCCACCATTAAAATGGAACTAGCGGTACCGGCAACCGTGACATCCATATCGCTTAATTCGAGCTCGGAGAATGTAGGATTGAGAAGGAACTCTCCATTTAGCCGGCCAACGCGCACTTCGGCGATCGGTCCATCGAATGGCGAATCCGAAATCATCAAAGCCGCCGAGGCAGCGCAAGCGCCGAGAACATCGGCATCATTTTGCTGGTCGGATGAATACACCGTGACAACGATCTGTGTATCGCAGTGATAATTTTCCGGAAACATCGGACGGATTGGACGGTCAATCAACCGTGCAGAGAGAATCTCCTTATCCGACGGACGTCCTTCGCGCTTCAAATATCCGCCGGGGATCTTCCCCGCCGCAGACATCTTTTCGCGGAACTCAACCTGCAGCGGGAAGTAGTCCAATCCCTCTTTCGGTTCTTTTGTCGCAACAACGGTTGCTAATACCATCGTATCAGCGTATCGTACCATCACGGCACCATCCGCCTGTTTGGCGAAACGACCGGTTTCGAATTCCAGAGTGTAATTTCCGATCTGGACGCTCTTTTTTACTATCATATTATTTTCTTCTTTTCTATGTACTATTCTGTGTACTACGGAACGATGAATTACTTTATTTACGAATATTCAATTCGCCAATGATTTTTCTGTACCGCTCGATATCCTTTTTCATCAAATAGTCGAGCAGGCGGCGGCGTTTGCCTACCATGCGGAGCAGACCGACACGCGAGTGGTTGTCTTTTTTGTATTTATCAAAATGCTCCGACAGTGAATTGATATTTGCTGTGAGAATTGCAATCTGCACTTCCGGCAGCCCGGTGTCGTTTGCACCTTTTCCGAATTTTTTTACGAACTCGCTTTTTTGTTCTTTTGTAATTGCCATTGGTACTCCTTATGAAGATATTTGATTATGTTGTTCTAAAATTTTCGTTATCATTTTCTTGTCGTTCCCCATTTCACTCACGAGCTCATCCACAGCATTGAATTTTTTTTCGCTGCGAGTCCGTTCGATGCACCGGACTGTCACTGTTTCATCGTAAATATCCTTATCGAAATCGAAGATATTCACTTCAATTGTCCGCTCCTGCGAATCGCCGAATGTTGGATTGTGGCCAATACTCATCATACCGCCGTACCACCGGCCTTCTACCTGAATGCGAACCGCATAAATACCGGTCTGAGGGACGATTTTTTTTGGATTATCCAGCTTAATATTCGCTGTCGGATACCCCAGCTGTTTACCTCTTCCGAATCCTCTCACCACCATGCCGGAAAATCCATACTCGTAGCCGAGCATTGAATTTGCTAGAGATACTTTTCCGTTTAACAGCGCATCGCGGATGGTAGAACTGCTGATGACGACATCACGTACTTTCATCATTGCAAGTGCTTCCACAGAAAAATTGTGCTGCTTCCCGAGTTCTACAACCTGATTCATCCCGCCTTCTCTGTCTCGTCCAAACTGGTGGTTGAATCCTTCCATCACTTCCGAGACCCCCATTCCGTTAATAATGTAGGTGGAATAAAACTCTTGAAACGACAGCCGCGAAAAGTCAAATGTAAACGGAATAACAAAGACAGCATCAACCCCCTGTTTTTCAATCAATTGAAGCTTCTCATCCAAAGTACATAAGATGCCGATACTTTTCTTTCCATGTGAAACGACATCTCTCGGATGCGGTTCAAACGTTACGACGGCACTTCGTCCTTTTACTCTTCCTGCTTTTTCCACCACTTGGCGGATGATGGATTGGTGCGCCAGGTGGACTCCATCGAACATTCCGATCGAAATAACAGACTGCTTGTCGTATTGCACTTCTTCCAGAGACCGGTAAATTATCATGCGACGGCAACCATGGGCTGTACTTTTTTCTCAAGTATATGCAACTGTTCAACCGGTAAAGCATCCGTTAGAGAAAACTCCCCGATTCTTGTCCGTGTAAGTTTCTTTAGATATGCTCCGCACCCTAATGTTGCACCTGCATCATGTGCCAGCGAACGAATATAGGTCCCCTTGGAACACACAACCCGAAAACCGACAAATGGAAGTTCGTATGAAGTCATTTCGAATTCTTTAATGTATATTTCCCGCGTTGCCCGTTCGATCTCTTTCCCTTTTCGTGCATCTTTGTATAACCTTCTGCCGTTTTTTTTTATCGCAGAATACATCGGCGGCAGTTGCTGTTGAACACCAAGAAATGACCGAAACACTTGCTCGATTCTATTTTGAGTAATATTGCTAAAATCTTTACTTTCATACACTTCTGTCTCGGAATCAAAACTCTTTGTCGCTGCGCCGAGTTCCATGATACCGGTATATTCCTTTTCCCAGCCGATAAATTGATCGATCTGTTTGGTCATCTTTCCCGTGCACAGAATCAATAACCCGGTTGCTTTAGGATCAAGCGTTCCGGCATGTCCTATCTTCTTGATTTCATACATTGCCCTGACTCTGTGGACAATATCGAATGAGGTCCAGTCTAACGGCTTGTTGACAAGAATAATCTCGCCTTCTTCAAAATTCAACAACGGTTTTTGGCCGGCATGCACCCACATCACTCTTCCTTCTTATCGTCTTTGTGAATCTGTTTGATCAGAGACTCGATATGCATTGCATTATCCAGGGATTTGTCATGGTGAAATTCCAGGATCGGTACAAATTTCAAATTGATCCGGGAACCGAGTTCGGAACGATAGAATCCCTTTCTCTTTTCGATCTGGGCCATCGTCTTTTCTTGTTTTTCCTTGGAACCCATGATGCTGACAAAGACTCGCGCAGTCCGAAGGTCCGGAGTGACCCGGGCTTCAGTGACCGTAGTAAATCCATATTCCGTGCTGCCGCTGAAAGCTCGACTCAACATAGTCCCGAGTTCTTCCCGTATCAGCGATGCCACCCGTTCAGTTCTGATCGACATTAGATCAACTTCCGTTTTGTTTCAACCAATTTAAAGGCTTCGATGATATCGCCGACTTTCACATCGTTGAAATTTTCCAATCCTAAACCGCATTCAAAACCTTTTTCCACTTCTTTCACGTCATCCTTGAAGCGTTTTAAGGATGCCAATCCGCCGGTAAAGACGGAAACGCTGTCTCGGACCAAGCGCACTTTGCTGTTCCTGGTGATCTTACCATCCAGCACAAAACAACCTGCAATAAGTCCGATCTTCGGAACTTTGAAAGTATCGCGAACCTCGACTGTGGCAACAACTTCTTCGGTCACCGTAGGGGCGAGCAAACCTTCCAATGCGTTTTTGATCTCATTGATCGCATCGTAGATAATACTATAGAGGCGAATATCCACTTTTTCCGTTTCCGCAAGACGGCGTGCATTCAGGTTCGGACGAACATGGAATCCAACGATAACTGCGCGTGATGCAGCGGCAAGAACAATATCCGATTCGGAAATCGCACCGACGCCTTTGTGTATTACCCGGATCTTCACTTCATCCGTTGAAAGTTTCATTAACGAATCGGCTAAAGCTTCCACCGATCCGTCCACATCGCCTTTCACAACGATAGAAAGTTCACGTACCTGATGGCCTGCCTGAATTTGTTGTGAAATATCATCCAACGTTACCATATGCACCTGACGGAAATCCTGTTCCCGTTTCAGCTGTTGGCGTTTTAAACTGATTTCGCGCGAGATACGATCCGATTCAACAACAATAAACTGATCTCCAGCGGCAGGAATGCCGTCGAATCCGAGAATCTGTACCGGAGTTGATGGGGGAGCAGATTCTACTTTGTTCCCTCGTTCATCAAACATCGCTTTCACTTTACCGCTGTAGATACCGCAAATGAACGGATCTCCGATATTCAGCGTCCCCTTCTGCACCAACACAGTACCGATTGTTCCTTTTCCTTTGTCTACCTGCGACTCTACAACAGCGCCGCGCGCCATACGCTCCGGATTCGCTTTCAAATCCAGCACTTCCGCTTCGAGAAGCACCTTCTCAAGCAGAAGATCCATGTTCTTACCGGATTTTGCAGAGACTTCTACGGATTGATATTTACCGCCCCATTCTTCCACCAGCACACCACGATCGGACAGCTGCTGCCGTATCCGGTCCGGATTGGCTTCAGGTTTATCGATCTTGTTGATAGCAATGATGATGGGAACGTTCGCCGCTTTCGCGTGATTGATCGCTTCGATCGTCTGCGGCATGACATTGTCTTCAGCTGCAACAACCAGCACGACAATATCGGTCACCTGTGCACCGCGGGCACGCATAGCAGTAAATGCTTCGTGACCCGGTGTATCCAAAAACGCAATATGTTTGCCGCTCGGCAGAGCGACTTCATACGCACCAATATGCTGTGTGATACCGCCGGATTCGCCGGCAACAACATTCGCATTGCGGATATAATCCAGCATCGATGTTTTACCATGGTCAACATGTCCCATGATTGTTACAACCGGTGCGCGAGGTTTTAGATTTTCAATTTTATCCGGAGTATCTTCCAACACATCAATGGTAAATTCCGATTCGAATTCTACCTGCTTGTCGTACTCATCGGCTAATAAAATAATTGTATCCTTATCCAGTCGCTGATTGATCGACACCATCATTCCGAGGCCGATACATTTTGCAATAACATCCGAAGCGCTCACCTTCATGAGGTTCGCCATTTCACCGACAGAAACGAATTCCGTTACGCGGATTTTATTTGCTTCGAGAGCCTTTGCTTCATCCTGCAACGCTTGTTCTTCCTCGCGCTCACGCTTCCGTTTCTTCCGATGAGCAGCACGGCTGCTGATGACTGTTTCGGCATCGTCAAGTTCTGCCAATGTCTTCTTAATAGTCGAGTCAACTTCCGCCTGATTGATCTCGTAGGGGCGCAATTTCCCTTTTTTCTTCTTCTTGCCTTTGGCGTCGGCTTCGTTCTCGGTTTCCGGAGCTTTTGTTTCCGCACCGCCTGCAACTTTTTTCTTCTTTTTCTTCTTCTTTTTTTGTTCTTCCGTTTCTGCTGCTGCAGACCCGGGTTTTCCTGGTTTTTCCTGGCTGCGGGGCGGCTTTGGTTTAGCCAACTCCATTTTTCCTTTCACCGTCAGACCTTTCATCTGGGTCCCGCGGTTTGCACGGAGCGCTTCCAGCGGAGAATTGACGCGTTCGTCTTCCGCTTTGGGCTCTACTGTTTCCGGCTGCTGTGGTTGAAGGGTCTTTATGACCACAACTTCTTCCGGCTGCCTTTCTTCTTTGAACTCCGTTACCTCAGTAACTCCCGGTTCCGGTGTATCCTGTTTTTTCTCCTCCGCAATTAATTCCTCTTCTTCGCGTGCTTTGGCTTCCGACGTTTTGCGGCGGGTCTCTTTCATCTCGGCAATTTTTCGTTGATGCCGTTCGGCGATATCTTTTTCCTTCTTGAAGTGCGCATTGATATCCCGCATCATCTCTTCATCGACGGATGACATCAGGTTCTTCACCTGTTTAAAACCCTTTTTATTCAAGAACGCGACAACATCGTTGAAACTGATATTGAGGTCCTTTGCGACATCTTTGACTTTTACTTTTTTTACTGCTTCGGACATTAGTTCCCTTTAGTATAAAGCAACGTTATGATGCAGATTTTTCAGTTTCCGTACTTTCGGATTCTTCTTC
>JBAYIS010000014.1:0-84631 GCA_041665525.1 Bacteroidota bacterium
CCGGGATAATGTCCGCAGCGGCGGCGCCATTCTTCCTTAAACTTCTCACGTTCTTCGGGAGTCATAGCGGCAAGTTTTTCTTCCATTTTGTGTTTCCAGCGGTGCGATTTCCAGCTCATACCGCCGCCGTGCCAGCCGCGGACAAGAATGTGAGACAAGAGCAGCAGTCCCATCGCCTGCCAGTAAGTAACTGTCGGTCCCTGGAAAATATCCGGGATCAACCAGTTCCATAGCTCCATCACGGCAAATCCGAACGCAGCAACTATCACTGCAACGAACAGAATGAACTTTGCAATCTTACCGATCCACCAGTATTTCATAATTGTATCTCCTAAAAATTTCTTGTTGTCATTGCGAGTCTCGACGTTCTTTGTCGGGACGAAGCAATCTTGTTTGCATCTTTATTCTTCGGACATTGCTTCAATCGTTCCGAAACAAGGGGCGCTCTCGCTATGACCATTATGTTTGAGATGTTACGTGAAATAATCATGCATTAAATTCAAACTCATCATACAACTCCTGCAGTTGTTCCCGCAGGTAGAGCACTGCATACCGTTTCCGGGAGAGAAGTGTATTCTGCGGTTCCCCGGTGATCTCGGCAATCTCTTTAAAACTCTTTCCTTCCAACTCGTGCATTACGAACACCTGTTTTTGTTCTTCCGGCAGTTCGTCCAGTGCTTCCGCCAGTTCCGTCCATACCAATGATCGGGCGTAGACACGGTCCGGATTTTGTGTCGGATCGTAGAGGATATCCTCCAGATTCAGAGGAAGCGACGGATCGTTTTGATCGCGCGGAAGAGATTCGGGACGTTTCTTTCGGTACCAGTCGATCACTTTATTCCGGGCAACCGTAAAGAGCCAGGAAGTCATCTTCTCAATCGGTTCCGTTACACTGTTAGTGGAAAGCAGCTGATAGAAAACATCTTCCATGATATCTTCCGCATCTTCATGCGTGCGCACACGTCTCCGGATGAAGTCGAATAAACGCTTCTGTTCCGTCCGAAAGGTCTGCTCTGCCACATGGCGGACATGGGGTTGTTTTTCTAATGCGATCGCATCGACCACTGGATGTTCCGTATTGTTATCGATTGTGCTCACAGTACCAGACGAAGATGAAAAGAAGATATTGCAACAATTTTACTGAAAATTCGCACGGACTAAGCCGGTAAGACAGAAAACCCCGATTTTACCATCGGGGTTCCATTCAATACTTTGAACAGTCACTGTTACAGCCGCACCCCGAAGATGATCCTCCATCGGTAATCAATTTCTTTATCGCCTGGCCGCGCAGGGTCTTTGATGTAGATCGGGAAGAAGATGCCAAGACCAATTGGACCGGAGGTGAAATTGGGGAGTGATATGTATCCCATATTGAATTGCAGTCCGACACCCGCGTCATAAAAGAATTGTTTGAACCGTGTGCTGGAGGAATCCCACACCGTTCCTGCGTCTGCAAATAAAACGAGCGGTCCTTTTGACAAGGAGAAGTTCAGCGCAGCCGCATTCAGTGCAACGGTATCGCGCTGCAGGAAAAGATTGCCGCCGCCGGATTTTGTGAAATGGCTTCGGAACGATTGTCCGACGACAGGAGTGCGGTAGAACCAGCTGTCAAATCGTTCCAGCGGTGTTGCTTGCGTCAGCGAGTGCGCTGTCTGCACCGGAACGAATCCGGAAGAACTGCCGCCGAATAAGCGCCAGTGTATGTTGGTGCCCAGAACGAATGGGTGATCAAGTTTTGTTTCTGCCGTCAATTTGGAATAGTTGAATGGAGACGACGGTACGCCGAACTCATCTTCCAGGCGGAGGAAGAATTTTCCCCAGGAGAAATTCTCAAAATATTTCAGGGCGATGAATCCTGCGTCGAGACGCCCCGTTCTGTCCCATTCTGCGGGATTGGCCAAATAGCGGTCGTCGTTTACACGGATGGAGAGGATGCTGGTGTTGACAACGAATGATCGCCGGTAATTGCGGGCAAGGCTTTTCCTCATTTCAAATATTTTTTCAATGTCCCACTGCCAGCCGCTGAATCCATCCAGCCGGTACAATCGTACAAATGTGGTCAGCTGAGGATCCCACATTCTGATTGGTGTGGAATAGGCAAGTTCAAAATCGGGAACACCGCTTCGTGTTCCGTGCTTCGCGTGTATTGAAATAGTATGGTCGGATCCTATATAATCGCCGTTCACCGTCGTTCCCAGTTCGATACCGTCCCGAAGATTAAAACTGAGTGCCGGTGCAGCGTTGATTCTGTATGCATCAAGAGGATAGGTGAGAACATTAACGATATTGAAGCCGTAATCGAATACTATTGGAGGCATGGACCAGGAATTGTTCAAGCGGTCTACGTCTGCCAGTTTCATTTCTGGATCTATGACGACATTGCACACTGGGGCGGGAAGAGAATCGACAACGATCTCTGCCCGGCGTCCTTTGCTCCACACCAGTTCGGAAAAACGGACGTCCCGCTCCGAACCATCATCAAAAGTCAACCGAAGTGTGCCTGGCATTACCGCCTGCTCTTCACTTTTCAGAATGATGGTGGAACGATGTCTGCCGTTCACCGTTTCGTTGGTTACATCGTCGACCTTCAGGTCCAGTTTCCATGTTTGTTGAAACCATTGGTTCCAGAACCAATCCAGATCGCGGCCTGCGGCATCTTCCATGGTGTTAAAAAAATCTTCAGGATACGGATGCTTGAACAGCCAGCGTGAATAATATTCGTTCATTCCTTTGGAAAAGTTCTCTTTCCCGATCATATCTTCAAGCATTATCAGCACGGTCGCCGGTTTTTGATATGCCATCGTTCCATATTGTGAAGACGGGATCAGATAAGGATGCGCCATGACCGTCGCTTCATTATTTGCGCGGGCGTCCATCAAATACAAGCGCTGTTCGAACAACCGCACGTTCGTTTCGGGCAGATGCATCCAGGAATATTTTCCTAAAAATTCCTTGTGCAGGAATCCATTGTTGCCGTACCGATCTTCCATAGCCGTAGTGGTAATGTACGTGTCGAAGCCTTCATCCATAAAAGGATAGTTCGTTTCATTGTTTCCCACCATCATCGGATACCATTCATGTCCCAGTTCGTGCGCAATCACATAATAAAGACTATTCGTAATCGCATCGCCCGGCAAGGCAAAAATCATCATTGGATATTCCATGCCATCCACAGGTCCGGAAACGACGGTCGCTTGCGGATAAAGGTATTTTCCGAAGTTCTGCGACAGATGTTCGATAACATGTTTCGCCATCTGCGCCCCCTCGTCCCAATTGGAAGCATCGCTCATCAGCAGCGGGATGGATGCGCGAAATTCATCGGGATGATAGAATGCATAAATGCGCACGCTGTCGTGCGTCAGTGTTCCGTCCCAGACAAACTCCGGTGACGCCGCCCATGCGAAGTCGCGCACATTCTCTGCCGAGAATTTCCAGGTGACGGAGTCGTCGCTGACCGAGCTGCTGGTGGAATCGATCTCCGACGGCAGAACGATTCTCATCGTGGAATCGACTGAGAGAGAATTGAAACGCTGCAATTGCACTGGTGTAAGGACCTCCTGCGGATTCAACAGTGTGCCGGTTGAGGCTATGATGAAATTCTTCGGCACGGACAGTTCCACATTCCAATTTCCATATTCGGTATAGAATTCAGCAATACCGAGATACTGCATCCTGTTCCATCCTCGGACATCATCGTAGACAGCTATCTGCGGGTACCATTGGCAGATGCCGAAATCGAGTTCATTGCTTCCAGTCCGCAAATCGGGATTGTCGGGAATCTCATAGCTCCAATCGACGGAGAATGTCACCGTTGTGTTCGGCAGAAGCGGTTGCGGCAATACAGTCTCCATCAACGTTTCGTTAATCGTTGGTTCGAGAACGGTCTCTCCGATTGCGATCCTGTGGACGGTAATACCTTCGGTGACAGCATACGCGCGGCTGTTTTGTTCATCGAACTTTCGCGGCGATGAATCCTTCCGGAAAATGTTCTGGTACAGATGCCATACGATCGTTGTCAATGTATCCGGAGAGTTGTTATAATAGATGATACTGCCGTTGCCGGTCAGCCAATTTGTATCGGCATTCAGGGACGCTTTAATATTGTAATCGGTCCGTTGCTGCCAATATGATGCAGACGGTTTTCCATCCGGCAACCGGGTAATCTGTTGAGCAAAGGACCATTGGGGAAAGAATAAAACGACAACAAGAAGCAGGGGAAATTCTATTTTGCGCATGTGGAATTGAACGGCCTTTTCACCGAAATAATGATTTTGTTTAAGATAATCGAATGAAACAAGATAGTGAGAATTACCATACTATAAAAATACACGGAAGTTTCATCAGGAAAAAAACAGTGTCATCATGTAACAGATAACGTCAACATGATAATATTTTGGAGTTTCAAATTAACACATCGCCGAAAAAACTCATTTCTTGCACTTCCTTTCTATTATTAGTATTTTAGGTGCAGAAACCCTGCCTGCGAAGCATTTCGGCGGGGATTTTTGTTTGAGAGAGTCGCAAAGTATCAACGTCGCAAAGATTTTTATTCGTTACAGGATAATTTCCATCACTCATTGACGTCGATACTTCACGGCTCAACTACTCAGACTCTTTCCAAGGTTTTCTCAGGAAAAATGAAAAACATCCGAAATTTCTGCATTATCGCACATATTGACCACGGCAAATCCACATTGGCGGACCGTTTGCTGGAATTTACCGGCCGGATCACCAAGCGGGACTTGGTAACAAATCAAGTTCTCGATGATATGGATCTGGAACAGGAACGCGGAATAACGATAAAATTACACGCGATCCAGATGGAATACAAGGCAAAAGACGGTCAAACGTATGTTCTGAACCTGATTGATACCCCGGGCCACGTCGATTTTACTTATGAAGTTTCCCGATCTTTAGCAGCCTGCGAGGGAGCAATTCTGGTGGTTGATGCGTCTCAAGGAGTAGAGGCGCAAACTATCAGCAATCTGTACCTGGCAATCGATTCCGGATTGGAAATTATTCCGGTGATGAACAAGATCGACCTTCCTTCCGCATCGACCATGATGGATACGGTGAGGGACGAAGTGGTAGGATTAATCGGTTGCAAGGATGAAGAGATCATTCGCGCCAGCGCAAAATCCGGTATCGGGATCGAAGAGATTCTGGAAGCTGTGGTGAAACGTGTGCCGCCGCCCAAAGGAGATCCGGCAAAACCGTTGCGCGCATTAATCTTCGATTCGAAGTTTGATGCATATCGCGGTGCAGTTGCGTATGTGCGGGTGGTGGACGGTGTGCTGAAGGAAAAAGAAAAGATCAAGTTCATCAACAACGGCAATACGGCGGAAGTGGAAGAGTGCGGCGTGCTCTACATGAACAAGAGCCGCACAAAAGAACTGGAAGCGGGCAATGTCGGTTACGTCATCGCCGGATTGAAGAACGTTCGCGACACGAAAGTGGGGGATACCATCACCACGCAGTATCACGGTTCCACCGAAGCGCTGGCGGGATACAAGGAAGTGAAGCCGATGGTCTTCAGCGGATTGTATCCGACGAATGCGGATGACTTTGCCGAACTGCGCGACTCGCTGGAAAAGCTGTCGCTGAATGATTCATCATTGCTTTACGTGCCGGAATCGTCCGGTGCGTTGGGATTCGGCTTCCGGTGCGGCTTCCTCGGACTTCTACACATGGAGATTATCCAGGAACGGCTGGAACGGGAATTCAATCAAAGCTTGATCACCACCGTGCCGAACGTGGAGTTTCGCGTGCTGCTCTCGAACGGTGAGATGATCACTGTCGACAATCCGGCGGATATGCCCGATCCTTCAAAAATCGAGCGGGTGGAAGAGCCGTTTATCAAAGCGCAGATTATCACCCCGACGGAATATATCGGCAATATCATGAAACTGGCAACGGACCGGCGGGGAGTATGGAAAGACACGAGCTACCTCGACCCCACACGGGCGGATATCTCCTATGAATTCCCGCTGTCGGAAATCATCTTTGATTTTTACGACAAACTAAAATCGTTAACGCGCGGTTACGCATCGCTGGATTATGAGTATCTGGATTACCGCGAATCGCATCTGGTAAAGCTGGATATTTTGCTGAACGGCGAACCGGTTGACGCGCTTTCCACAATCGTTCATGCGGATAAAGCGTTCGAAATGGGAAAGAAGCTTTGCACGAAACTTAAAGAACTGATTCCCCGTCAAATGTTCGAAGTGGCAATTCAGGCGGCCATCGGAGCCAAAGTAATTGCGAGGACGACCGTCTCCGCCATGCGGAAGAATGTTCTGGCAAAATGTTACGGCGGTGATATTTCCCGAAAACGGAAACTGCTTGAGAAACAGAAAGAGGGAAAGAAACGGATGAAACAGGTGGGACGAGTGGAGCTGCCGCAGGAAGCATTTCTGGCAGTACTTCAGATGGGGGATGAATAGAATTATCCGATTTTCAAATTGAAATAGTACATCAGATTTTTATAACACTGCAGCGCATTTCATCAATCCGGAATTGACGATGGCAAAAGAAGAAAAAGAGATCAAAAAGGAAGAAGTAAAACAACCGCTTTCCTGGAAAGAAAATTTCAAAGCGCAGGTGAAGGAATTCGTGATTGTCTTTGGCGGATTCATTCTGCTCAACAATTTTGTCATCGCTTCATTTCTTGTTCCCACCGGTTCGATGGAGAACGAAGTGCTCACCGGCGACTTTTTATTGGTCAACAAATTCATCTATGGCGCTTCAACGCCGCGCAACATTATGTTTACAGATATCCGGCTGCCGTGGACCACGTTGCCGGGATTCAAAGATGTGCAGCGGGGAGATGTGATCGTGTTTGAATTTCCGGGCATGCGGGACGAAGTAAAATCCGATGTCTTTAATTTCTACCTGAAACGCTGTATGGCCATTGCCGGCGATACGCTGGAGATCAGGAACCGTGTTGTTTATGTCAACGGCCAGGCATCGCCGCTTCCCAAGAATATGAAATTCGACAACCTGCGCACACTGCCGCCGTCGTTTAAGGACGAACGATCGTTTCCGCCGACAGCGTTGTTCAACGAGGATAATTACGGTCCCATCGTAATTCCGAAAAAAGGAATGGCGTTGAGCATCACACCGGAAAACTTCCGGATGTGGAATGTGTTCATTCAGCGGGACGGCCACATGCCGGAATTGCGCGCCGACGGAACAGTATTAATCGACGGTACGCCTTCCAACACATACATTGTGGAGAAAGATTATGTTTTCGGCATGGGTGATCATCGCGACAACTCGCTGGACAGCCGGTTCTGGGGATTCATTCCGCGCGAAAATATTGTCGGAACGCCGATGTTTGTCTATTTCTCCGTAACGCTCACCGATGAGTACCGTGAACAACTGGCAATGCACGGCGAATCGATGCGGATGGAATGGATTTACACCTCCTTTTCCGGACATAATATTATCCTTGATATCCTGACGAAGATCGTTATCACCGTTTTCAATCCCGAAACGATCCGCTTTGGCCGCATGGGCACCGTGATCGGTTAAGGGATGGCAGCCATGCGGCGCAGGATCACCGATGTTTTGCTCATTGCGTTCTTCACCGTCTTATTCGCCGTGGGCCTCAAGTCCTGTATTATTGATGCGTACCGGATTCCTTCCGGTTCCATGGCCCCTGCGCTGAACGAAGGAGATTATCTTCTCGTCAATAAGTTCATCTACGGCGCCCGCACACCGGAAAAGTTTCTTTTCATTTCCATACCTCACATCCAATTTCCATCACTATCGGATATTCACCGCGGCGATGTTGTCGTCTTTCATTTTCCCGGCGAACCAAACGAGGCGCTGCCGGTGAAGAATATGTTTCTGGTGAAGCGCTGTGTCGGACTTCCCGGGGACACCGTCGAGATTTCCAATCAGCATGTGGTAGTGAACAGTTTTCGAATGGAATTCTTTTCCACGGTCGACAGAGAGCATCCGCAAACGGTGGTTCCGAAACAAGGTATGTCCATTGCTATGAATGTGAAAAACTTCTTCCAATGGAAGGTGTTTATCCAGCGGGAAGGAAGTTCTGTGGAATTGCGGGACAAGAAAGTCTATATCGACAATGAGGAATCAACGACCTATACGGTGAAACGGAACTACTTTTTTGTTCTCGGCGATAACATCAACAACAGTTCGGACAGCCGCGAATGGGGATTTGTACCTGAAAAAAATATTATCGGCAAAGCAATGCTGATTTACTGGTCCAGGAGCGCGGAAGGAATTCAATGGAGCCGGATAGGGACAATGATACGATAACAACAATGGCGAGCCTGTACTTCCATATTCCCTACTGCGAACACAAGTGCATCTATTGCGACTTCTATTCCATTGAGAATATGAGTTCGATGGAGCGCTTCCTTACGTCGCTGGAAAAAGAAATAACGCTCCGCGCGGCAACGCTGCCGGAAGGAACAACGATCGAGACGATCTTCTTCGGCGGCGGTACACCGTCGCTTCTTTCCGGGAAACAGTTTGAACGGATATTCTCGCTGATCCGCCGTCTATACCGGATCGAACCGGATGCGGAGATCACCTGCGAGTCCAATCCCGGCACGGTGGAATTGAACAGGCTTACCGAATTCCGTGCTGCCGGTTTCAACCGCATGAGCTTCGGCATACAGTCATTCCATGATGATGATCTGAAGTTCCTTACCCGGATTCACTCGGCCAAAGAAGCGGAGCAGGCAGTGGAGAGTGCGTATCGTGCAGGATTTGAAAACGTCAGCTGCGATTTGATCTTTGCACTTCCCGGACAGACGCCGGATCGGTGGAAAGAAAATCTTCGCCGGGCAATTGCGCTGCAGCCGAAACACATCTCTGCATATGCGTTGATCGTAGAAGATCAGACCCCGTTGGCAACGATGGTGAAGAATAAACTTGTCGCGCCGCTGCCGGATGAAGAAGATGCGGCCCTCTACGAAATGACGATCGAAACACTAGCTTCCGGCGGATATCAACAGTACGAAGTCTCCAATTTTGCCAAACCGGGATTCCGCTCGCTGCATAATTATAATTACTGGAATCACGCGGATTACATCGGATTCGGCCCGTCGGCCCATTCGTTCCGTAAGGATACTGGTTCAACCGGCAGGCGGTGGTGGAATGTGAGAAGCATTCAGAGTTATTGTGAAGCGCTCGAACAAGATCATTTCCCTGAAGCGGGGAGTGAATCGGTTGACAGGAAAAAATTTTTCACAGAAGAAATATTTCTTGGACTGCGCAGCATGGGTATCGACCTGAAAAAGCTCTATTCATTATACGGAGAGGATGTTTTTGCTGTCCGGAAGCAAATGCTGGAAGAGATGGAACGGGAAGGATTCGTGAGCCGTCAAAACAATGTCATTTCCCTCACTTCCCGCGGTTATGCCGTCTGCGATGAGATTGCCGGGCGGTTGATCCTGTAATAGAAGGATGGTTGATTTTCTTTTGAAAATCGGCACTTTCAAAGTATATTTATCCACTGTTGTTTGATTTTTCACTTACGAGGTTGTAATGGAGCATACCAAACTGAATAAGATCGTTGCAGGATTTGTTTTTCTTGTAACGCAGATCGTATATATTTTTACGCTTGCCGATACCGTCGTCTTTTGGGACGTCGGTGAATTCATCTCCGCTACCTATCTGCTGCAGGTGCCGCATCCGCCCGGTTCGCCTCTCTTTTTATTGGTCGGTAAAGTAATCGGAATGGTGCCATTCTACAGCGATCCAGCTGTCCGCATCCATTTCATCTCCGCATTATCCAGTGCGCTCACGGCGATGTTTTTATATCTCTCGTTGGTGAAACTGATTATTTTATGGAGACCGCGGACGGAAGACGCCTGGAACAAAATCTCTTTGTATACATCCGCTGCCGTTGGCGCATTTTCCCTTTCTTTCAGCGCAACGTTCTGGTTCAACGCCGTAGAAGCGGAAGTATACGGCATCAGCATGCTGTTCGTCAGCTTGGTCACATGGCTGTCGCTCCGGTGGAACGAGCGTGCCGATTCTCCGTCGCATCAAAAGTATATTTTCCTTATTGCCTATTTGATTGGACTATCGCTGGGAGTGCATTTGCTGGCACTGCTGGTGATCTTCCCGTTTTTGATTATCGTCTTTTTTCGCCGGTATGAATTCTCTATCCGGAATTACATGATTTTCGGCCTGGTGGCGATTGGCCTTTTTGCCGTCGTCTATCCCGGCATTGTGAAGATGCTGCCGAATTTGCTGGACGGCGAATATGCCGTTGGCGGCGGCACGGAATCCAAGAGTATCTTTTGGACGATGATTCCGTTTGCAGCGGTCATCGCGGCAATCTATGGAGTATGGTATTCCATCCAGCGGAAGAATGAGATGATGAACATTGCGTCGCTTTCATTCCTGCTGATCGTCCTCGGTTACTCAACCTATACGATGGTGATCATCCGGGCGAATGCGGATACGCCGATGAACGAAAATGATCCCAGCACACTGAAGAAACTTGTCTCCTACCTGAATCGCGAACAGTACGGCGATTCACCGATGATGAAACGGCGCTGGAGCCAGGAACCGCAGCACCAGGGAATTTATACCAATTACAAGAGCGACACGGATTACTTTATTCGTTATCAGATGGATGAGATGCTGCTCCGCTATTTCCTCTGGCAGTATGCCGGACGGGAAGGAGATTTCCAGGGTGCAGGTGTGAACTGGAAACAGCTGTGGGGAATTCCGCTCATCGTCGGATTGTTCGGCTTTTATTATCACTGGAAAAAGGATCGCGTGATGTGGTGGGTCTTCTTTAACTTCTTCCTGTTGATGAGCTTGATCATGGCGTTCTATTTTAATATGCAGAATCCGCAGCCCCGCGAGCGCGACTATTTCTATGTTGGCGCATTTTTTGTCTTTTCCATATGGATCGGCATCGGTACGATGGGACTCATCGATTCGATCCGTGACTGGGTAAAGAACGAACAGTGGCAGAAATATGCCTCCTATGCTGCGGTGGCGTTCACCATTGTCTTCATTCCGGTGAATATGCTCTACACCAATTACGAACCGTCCGACAGATCGGGCGATTATGTGGCGTGGGATTATTCCTATAACCTGCTGCAGTCCTGTGAACCGGACGCGATTCTCTTTACGAACGGTGACAATGACACGTTCCCTCTCTGGTATCTGCAGGATGTGGAAGGTGTGCGCCGGGACATTCGAATTGTGAATCTGAGTTTGGTGAACACGTCATGGTATATTAAACAGTTGAAACATCTGGAACCGTTCGGTGCGAAGAAAGTGCCGATCAGCATCAGCGATCAGGAGATAGAACAGATCGGTCCGATGCAGTGGGAACCGCGAGAGATGACGATTCCCGTTCCGTCGAATGTGATGCGGGAATTCGAACAGTTTTCGGACCGTCCTCGTCAGCCGCAAATGAAGAACGATACGGCGGCAAAAGCAGGTGAGATCCGGTTCATACTTCCCAATACCATGCAGTTCCCGCAGGCAGGCGGACAGGTAATCAAAGCGATCCGTGCGCAGGACATTATGGCCTACGACATTATCCGGACCAATAACTGGGTCCGTCCGATCTATATGGCGGTCACCTCCACGCCGGATTCGAAGATCGGCCTCGATCGGTACTTCCGAATGGACGGACTGGCGATGAAGTTGATACCATATCCCGCTCCGAGCGACGACGGAGTGATCGATCCGAACATCCTGGCAGGAAATCTGATGAATGAACCGGCGGAACCGAGCCTTACATTCCGCCGCGGTTACCGCTATCGCGGATTGCAAGATTCCACGGTGCATTACGATGAAAATGTTGTGCGATTGGCCATGAATTATCGCAATGCATTCATGCGTCTTGCGCTTCATTACCTCAACACTGTCCGGAACAACGCCAAAGCAGTGGAGACGCTCGATTCGATGATGGTGAAACTGCCGTCAACTGTTTTGCCGCTGGATTACCGTGTGGAATTCGATATCACGAACTTCTACCTGTATGCCGGTGCGGTGGATCGGTACCGTCAGATGACACAAAGCCTGGAATCCCGTTTGCTGGAAATTGTTTCCAAGCCGATCGCGGAGCCGTTCCAGAATCAATATCATCCATACTACATGCTCTTTACGTTGTATCAAAACCGCGGGGAGTATGATAAGGCGAATGAGATTCTGGATCGCATCAACATCGCATACGGAAGCATGCAGGGATTATCGGAATGGGTGAAATCACAAAAGGCACAGATAGCAGCGCTTCGCAATATGAGGAAGGATACACTGGCGAAGAAGTAACTTCGCCGCAGCACAATAAGGAGTTTCAAAAAAATCGCAGTCATTTCGAACGAGCCGTGTTTATTTTGCCTCGGCGAAGTGAGAAATCTAAAAATAGAACCAGATTTCTCGATGCTTCGCATCTCGAAATGACATTGATTGGATATTTTTGAGGGGACTTCTAGAAAATCAAAGGAAAAGGGTGAAGAGTATTCTTCATCCTTTTTTCTTTGCATCACAGCAACACTGGACAGGAAAGACACAAACAGTTGACCGTATGAAAGAATCTCGCTTAGAACATTGGGACAATTTTTGGGAAGAAAAAAAGGAAGTGAAGGAGGTCTACTCCAACTCCGACCGCGTTGTGCGCAATCTGGTGAAAGTGACGGATGTGAAGGGGAAGAAGATCCTTGAGATCGGCGCCGGAACCGGACGCGACAGTTTTCCTCTGGTGGAACGGGGAGCTGAAGTGTATCAGCTCGACTATTCCATGAACTCGCTGAAGATTATGAAACGGATCGCAGCAGAAGAGAAAATGGATGTCCGCATCATCGGCGGGGATACGTTCAAGCTTCCGTTCAAAGACAATACGTTCGATATCATCTTCCATCAGGGATTGCTGGAACACTTCCGTCACGAAAAAGCGGAAGCGCTGCTGCGGGAGAACATTCGCGTCTTGAAATCCGGCGGACTGCTTTGCGTTGATGTACCGCAGCGCTATCACATTTACACTGTCATCAAAACGTTTCTGATCGCGATTAACAAATGGTTTGCAGGATGGGAACGTTCCTTCTCCGTTCCCGAACTGAAGAAAGAAATGGAAAAACTCGGATTGCAGACGGTCCACACCTACGGTGAATGGATGTATCCGAGCCTGTTCTACCGGATGACACGGGAAGCGCTGCGCGTTGTCGGAATTAAACTACCGCTCAATCCGAAAGTGCCGCTGCTTTATTCCATCCGGAAATCGCTCCGCGATGCGGTGAAGGACAGCACACTGGCAACCTACACCGCTCTTTCGATGGGCGTGATAGGAAGAAAAAAATAGCACGGCAATTGATAGTTGATAATGGTTCGGTATCCATTACCAATTATTCATTAGAGACTTCTGAAAAACCCCAAAACGATGTCATTCCGGGGAGCGAAGCGACGAGGAATCTCGTTTTTCTGCCGAAATTAAAGCCTGAGATTTCTCGTCCCGCTCTTGATTACATTTTATGGCGGGACTCGAAATGACCATGAATAACAATATTTCAGAGGTCTCAATTATGCATTATCAATTGCTCTTATGAACATCCTCATCTTCAACTGGCAAGACCTCTCTCATCCGCTCGCCGGCGGAGCCGAAGTGCATCTCCACGAAACGTATTCCCGCATTGCTGCGATGGGACATGAAGTGACGCTCTTTTGTTCGTCGTATGACGGTGCATCGCCGACGGATGAAAAAAACGGCATCAAGATTATCCGTCAGGGGGGACGATTTCTTTTTAATTATGTGGTGATGCAAAAGTATTTTTCCACCTTCCGGCATCAGCATTTCGATTTGATTGTGGATGATGTGAACAAGATTCCGTTTTATACCCCTGCTTATGTAAAAGAACCAGTGCTCGGCGAGATCCACCATCTGCTCGGCACCAGTGTTTTTAAAGAGACAATTTTTCCGCTTGCATCCTACGTCTATCTGGCGGAACGGGCGTCGCTGCCAATGTACCGCAAAATCCATTTCATGGTCCATTCTCCCAGCACGATAGCCGAAGTGAATGCAAACGGATTTTTTCCGGACAAAATACATTACGTTCCGTATGGGATGGATCACGACTTGTACCGCCGGACCGGTATTGCAAAATCGTCCATGCCGCTCATCGGCGCGCTCGGCAGACTGAAGAAATACAAATCGTTCGACCATCTGATTGAAGCATTCGTCATCGTCAAAAATGTTATTCCAGATGCAAAACTTGTTATTGTGGGAGATGGTGATGACCGGCTGCGGCTGATGGAAATGACCTCCCGCCTTGGTTTGAACGACAGCATTACCTTTACCGGATTCGTCAGCGAGGAAGAAAAGGTCCGCTGGCTGAATACGATGCATGTTGCGGTGAACACGTCGGCAAAAGAAGGGTGGGGACTGACGGCAATCGAAGCGAATGCATGCGGCACGCCGACCGTTTCCAGCAATGTGCAGGGATTGCGGGACGCCGTAATCGACGGGGAAACCGGCATGCTGTACGAATATGGCAACCGCGAGCAGCTTGCGGAAAAGATCATCCTAATGCTGCGCGATGCACACCTGCGGGAACGGCTGACGCAGAACGCGCTTGTCCGCTCAAAAGAATTCGACTGGCAGACCGGGGCAGAAAAGACGATGGAAGTGATTGAGCGGGTGGTGAATGGAAGGAAAAATCGCTAAGAGTAATCTCTGGGTAGTTATAGTTTAGTGTGAGAAGATCAGGAACAGCATAAGGTCATGACGTGTTTATAAAATTGTCATTCCCAACCCTACGGCATCACGTCGTGGCATGTTTCTAGAACCCATCTCAAGAACCAAAGAATCATCGTCATTACCACAGTAGAGTATATTTTTGAAATAGCCTTTACTTGTTTCTCGCCGATTCCTTCATTACTTTTCGAACAGAATTATTTGTGAGCATTATTATGAACTATAAACTCCTCGGGAAAAGCGGTCTGCGTGTTTCGGAACTCTGTCTTGGGACAATGACGTTCGGTGAAGAATGGGGTTGGGGTGCATCGGTTGAAGAATGTCGCAAAATGTACGATGCGTTTGTAAAAGAGGGGGGCAATTTCATTGATACGGCCAATCGATACACAGAAGGAACCTCCGAAAAGATTATCGGCGACTTAATCTGTCACGACAGGGAAAATATCGTTCTTGCCACAAAATATTCGCTGAAAATGAAACAGGGAGATCCGAACTGGAGCGGTAACCATCGCAAAAACATGGTTCAATCCCTGCATCATAGTCTGAAACGGTTGAAAACAGATTATATCGATCTCTATTACATCCATGCATGGGATTTCACGACGGGAGTAGATGAAGTGCTTCGCTCATTGGATGATGCGGTGCGTCAGGGAAAAATTCTGCACATCGGCATTTCCGATACACCGGCATGGATCGTCTCGCAAATGAACACTATCGCAGAGCTTCGCGGTTGGAGCTCCTTCTCCGGTTTGCAGGTGGAATACAGTCTGGTGGAACGGACACCGGAAAGAGAATTACTGCCGATGGCCCGAGCGTTCGATATGGCGGTGCTCCCCTGGTCGCCGTTAGGTGCGGGAGTGCTGACAGGAAAATTTTCTGGAGGGAAACATCAGGAGAAGACGAGGATCAAAGAGGGAAGCAGAAGATTGTCCGAACGGAATATGAAGATTGCAGATGCCGTAGCAGCTGTTGCGTCAGAACTGAATGTTTCGCCGGCACAGATCGCGCTTGCCTGGCTGCTCCATCAACCGGGAGTGAATATTCCTATTATTGGCGGAAGAAATGAATCGCAAATCAAAGACAATTTGAACAGCGTGAAAGTGAAGCTTACTGCAGATCATTTGAAACGGTTGAACGATGTCAGCGCGATAGAGCTCGGTTTTCCGTATGAATTCCTGAATGCGAACAACACGAAAGATCTTCTCTTTGGCGGCACGGTCGAGAAGATTAAAAACCACAGAGTGAAATAAGATTTCAATGCAATACAATTGAGTCATCCTGAGCTTGTCGAAGGATGACAGTGCACACCATGAAAACGAGAATTCTTCTATGACGAAAAAATTGACTTCCCAAAAAGACTTAAAATCATTATCTCTCCTCGGAAAAGATGCCTCCCCTCAAAAGAAGCTGGAAGTGTTTTCCAATCATCATACCAATCGCGATTACACTGTTACGTTGACCACCGAAGAGTTTACTACGCTGGGACCGGTGAACCGGCAGCCAGATTTTGCCACACTGCAGATTGAATATGTTCCGGACAAACTGATTATCGAATCGAAATCGCTGAAGCTGTATCTGCAGTCGTTTCGCGACGAAGAGTCGTTCTACGAACATGTGGTAAATGTTATCCTTGACGATCTCGTCGCAGCACTGAAACCGCGCCGCTGTAAAGTTACCGCGGCGTATGCGGTCCGCGGCGGAATTGCAATGACAGTCGAAACGGAATACCGACGCAAATGAATCTGATCGAAATCTTTTTGCCGCTGATCGACCTGATCCTGAAAACGGTGCTGTATATTGTCGTTATCAGAATGCGGAAACTGGAGGTCAGCATCAAAACCTGCGCCATTTGTGCCGGCGCTTCAATCCTGGCGGGGATGATACCGTTTCCCGAAGCACTTCATCTGATGCTGACGATCGTTATCGCCGGATTCCTGATTATGAAAGATGCCGATGTGGATTTCTTTCCGGATGGAGTCCTGATTCCTTTTGTTGTGGAGATTGGAGGAGCTTTTCTCTTACGGTTCGCTTTGGTTCCTCTGATCGAAAGTCTATAACACTCTAAAGGCGCGAAAGCTTTTGAATGATTGCAGCATGCTGTGGAAACTGCTGAAGTAATAAATCCCTGTTTGCCAACTCGAAATCCTCAAAATCGAATCCCGGCGCAACAACGCAGCCGACAAGGCTGAAACTGTTTTCGTCGTCGACAGTCCCCCCAAACCAGTTTCCGCGGGTAACAACTGCATGGGGTAATTCTTCTTTGTCCAACTGCTTCCCGATATGCTGTTGTGTATAGGTTCCATCCGGTGCGATGGAATGGATTGTCAATGCCGCGCCGTCAATGTGAAACCACTGTTCATCGGACCGCAACCGGTGCAGCGAAGAAATGTCGCCGCTCTCCAGCAAATAATATATCGCTGTCGAATACGACCTACCTCCGCTGTACCGTATCGGCAGATTCAACTGGGGGATCACTCCCTCGGCGCGGTAAATCTCTTTATAGAAGCCCCCTTCGGGATGAGGAGAGAGAGAAAGAGATTTAATGTATTTGCTTACGCTAT
Organism: Bacteroidota bacterium; assembly: GCA_041665525.1. Taxonomy (GTDB): domain Bacteria; phylum Bacteroidota; class Ignavibacteria; order UBA10030; family UBA8401; genus UBA8401. The sequence goes on from JBAYIS010000014.1 coordinate 17,257, forward strand.
TTGAATGCATAATGCATTATGCATAATGATTAATATCATGACTTTCCGTTTTTTGCTGTAAGGATAGATCGCTTTATTATTTTGATAATGGCTTCTGCTTTGGTATATAACAAATTGAATTCATCGTCCTGAAGATAGGATGAAGCCTTTAGCAGTTCAAGCCAATACATAGTTTCATCGCATTCTTTTTGAGCAATGGCCAATTTATGAATGAAATCCGCTTTTGACTCGGCATTATTAGCTTCCCTTACGTTGGCGCCGATCGAAGTGCCCGAGCGAAGTAATTGTTTACTCAACACAAATTCTTTTCTACCATCGGTTAAAACTTTAAAGAGTTTAATAACTTCGACGGCAAAAGAAAAAGTCAATGTGCGCAAAATATTTTCTTTTTTGCTCTCCATCATGCATTACACATTATGCGATAAGTATTTTCATAAACCGTTCCCATTTTGCTCCCTATTATGCATTACTCATTATGCATTATGCATTATTACTAAACCGCCCCGATCACTACATTAATCGCCGTTGTGTTCACAATGTCTTCCACCGAACAGCCGCGCGAAAGGTCGAAGGCAGGTTTTTTTAATCCCTGCACAATCGGTCCGATCGCTTCGGCGCCGCCGAGACGCTGTCCAAGTTTGTATCCAATATTGCCTGCGTCAAGATCCGGAAAAACAAGAACGTTAGCCGTACCTGCTACGGTACTGCCGGGTGCTTTGGACGCGCCGACCTTGGGGACAATTGCTGCGTCCAGCTGCAGTTCACCATCTAGTTTTACATTGGGATTCTTTTGCTTTGCCAGTGCTGTTGCTTTTACTACTTTATCAACGTGTGGATGAGTTGCGCTTCCTTTGGTGGAAAATGAAAGCATCGCCACGCGCGCTTCTTCACCGGTTAGTTTTGCGTGATTCTCTGCCGTCGTAAGCGCAATGTCTACCAACTGTTCCGCGGTCGGATCCGGAACGACGGCACAGTCAGCAAACGAAAGCAGTTGATTCGGAAAGACCATCATAAAGAAACTGGAGACGACAGAAATTCCTTCCTTCATGCCTATCACCTGGATCCCCGCGCGCATCACATCGCCGGTGGTGGAGAGCGAACCGGCAACGCTGCCGTCCGCTAGTCCTTTGCGAACCATCATAGCACCGAAGAAGAGGGGCTTCTTCATCGTCTCAGTCGCTTCACTGAGTTGAATCCCTTTTGCTTTGCGCAGTTCAAAAAATGTAGTGGAAAACTCTTTTAAATGTTCGGACTGTTCGGGATCGATGATCGTGATGCCGGTGAGATCGACATTCTCTTCTTTTGCTTTTGCAGTGATCGCGGCGCTGTTCCCGATCAGAATTGGTGTGGCAATCTTCTCATCGGTGATGATACGTGCAGCTTTGATTGCGCGCGGATCAATCGCGTCCGGAAGGACGATCGTTTTCTTCAATTGTTGAGCTTTCGTGCGGACTTCGGAAATAAAATTCTGGGGATTCATAAAATGCCTGTCTGGATTGAGGTTGGGTGATTGTTGAGTAGCTGTTAAAATATACGGAGATTTCCGATGAAAATAATTATCGAATTTCACCCTGTATTTTTATTGTCTTCCATTCGTATATTCCATCGAAATGAATATTGAAAGTAAACGTTTACTGTTGCTCATACCTGTTGTGCTCTTCTTCCATAACTTTGAAGAAGCGCTCACCATGCCGCACTGGCTCGCTGTTCATCTGCCGTTGCTAAAGGAAAAGATACCATTTTTCAATTCCATGGAATTTTCCCGCACACAAATATTCGTTTCGTTAACGTTGGTGACCATCATCCCCACCGCCATTTCATATTTCTGTCTTCGCGGCGAAGTAACTCCCAGAAAAACCGCCGTACTCCTTACGTTGCAGTCGATCATTTTCTGGAATGCTTTGATGCCGCATTTCAGCGGTATTTTCGTACTGGGTATGTATAATCCCGGGACTGTTACAGCGATTGGTGTAAACATTCCGTTTTCAATTTTGCTGGTACTGCGACTTCAACAAGAACAGTTCGTCGAACGAAGAATCATTCGTCACGCTTTAATCGACGGGTTATTTCTCTATCTGCCTGTCGTTTATCTAAACCACTTGCTTGCCCACCAAATTGCCTTGATTCTTTAATCCTGATTCGCTTCCAAATATCCTAAATCTCTCTAATTTCGATGTTTGTAATTTGTGGATAACTTTGTCTTTAGTATTCCATCATCGAAAGTGATTGCAAAGAAATGCTGACAAAAAGGCAAACATTCGATTCTTAAAATCGCTTAATCTAAAGTCTATTCAATTAAATTTAGTTAATAAAAGGACTTTCCATTGTCCAAATGTCAGTCTTACGGTATATTTGTTACGCATGGAAGTTGAAAAAAATAAAAAAGTGTATGTGGAAACCTACGGATGCCAAATGAATATGGCAGATACCGAGGTCGTCCTAAGTGTTGTTGATAAAATCGGTTACAAAGTTACCACGGATGCTGCTCTTGCAGATTTGATTTTGGTAAACACCTGTAGTGTGCGAGACAATGCGGAGCAGAGGGCGCATCAACGGGTTTCTGAATTGAAGGAACATAAACGCAGGAATCCTGATGTCCTCATCGGAGTTCTTGGTTGCATGGCCGAACGATTGCGTACCACCTTGGTCGAAAAAAATAATCTTGTCGACATCGTTGTCGGTCCTGATGAATACCGAAGACTTCCAAAACTGATTGAAGATGCATATGCCGGTCAGCGAGGGATCGCTGTAAAACTTTCCCGTGTCGAAAATTATGATGATATCACTCCGTTGCGCACGGAAGGGATCAGCGCATGGCTTTCGGTGATGCGCGGCTGTGATAAATTTTGCACGTTTTGTGTTGTGCCGTTCACCAGGGGACGGGAACGAAGCCGGAGCATGAAGAATGTTGTGGAAGAGGTCCGGAAGCTGAGCGAACAAGGATACAAGGAAGTATCGCTGCTGGGACAGAATGTAAATTCCTATCATGACGGCGAAAATGATTTTTCCGATCTGCTGAAATCGGTTGCAAGGGTGGACAGTACCATGCGTGTCCGCTACACCACATCGCATCCGCAGGATATGAGCGATAAGTTGATCGAGACGATTGCAACACACAAGAATATTTGTAAATACGTTCACCTGCCGGTTCAATCCGGCTCGGATCGGATACTGAAGCTGATGAACCGGACGTACACTGTCCAACACTATTTGGATCTGCTGGCGAAGATCAAAACAGCAATGCCGGAAGCGAGCTTTTCTACGGATATCATTGCCGGATTCCCGACGGAGACGCAGGACGATCACCGCATGACGATGGATATTCTCAAGCATGTGCGGTACGACGGAGCCTATATGTTTAAATATTCTCCGCGTGAGAATACCAGGGCGTACGATATGGGGGACGATGTTCCTGAAGAAAAGAAAGTAGAACGCTTGAGTGAGATCATCGATGTGCAAAATACGATCGCATTGGAGATCAATCAATCAATGATTGGTACGGAAGTAGAAGTGCTGGTGGAACGAGACAGCTCCCGTTCTTCCGAAGACCTGCTCGGCAGGACGGATACGAACAAGAAAACAGTCTTCCCCCGCGGGGAGGCGAACGTAGGCGACTATCGACAGGTAAAGATCGAACGCGCCAATGCGCAAACGTTGTTTGGGAAACTCGTTGCAACACAGAATTAATTACAACACACAATCTATGAACAAGACGATCGCACATATTCTTTTGGCAACTGTCTCCGCAATCGGTATTATGTCGGCACAGTTGAGCGAACAGGAAATCCGGGAACGCCTCGATCTGATCCATTCCGGAAAATTGGAACAGGTGCGGGATGAAGTTGCCGTACTGATAAAACAGTCGCCGAACGATCCGGCAGTCCGGTATCTGGAAGCGTATGTAACGGGGAACGGTGATCACGCAGTGAAAAAATATCAATCCATCGTCGACAATTTTCCGCAGAATGAATGGGCGGACGATGCTCTCTATAAAGTGTATCAGTATTATTATGCAGTTGGATTATACAAGACCGCCGAAGCGAAAATGAACCAACTGAATCAGCAATATCCGAATTCAATCTTTGCCAAGAACGAAGCAAAACCGTCCGAAGTGGGGATTCAGCAGCCCGCCGTGGAACCGAAACCGTCGCCGGCAATAATAGAAAAAACTGAAATCGAGCCAGTGCAGCCGGCAGCCGCATCTGGTGCATTTATTGTGCAGGTCGCAGTGTATTCGCAGGAAGCAAAAGCATATGATCAGGCGCAAAATATCTCTGCGGCAGTCGGTCGTCAGGCGGTAGTATTCTCCAAGCAGAGCGGCGGGAAAACAGTGTACGCGGTTGGATTTGACGGATTTGCCGATGAACAATCCGCAAAGCTCTACGGCGGCGAACTGAAAGCGAAATTCAATTTGGATTGGTTTGTGGTGAAACGGTGAGTGGAGCAAACGTGGATCAGGTCGTCAACAGGAAAGAATTCCAACGGCAATTCGGCATCGTCGGTGAATCACTCGAAATGCAGGAGCTGGTGCAGGTTGTTCAACATGTAGCGCCAACGGACATTACGGTGCTGATCACGGGCGAGAGCGGCGTCGGCAAGGAAGTGATTGCCCACGCAATCCACGGCGAAAGCCGACGGTCGAAAAAAACAATGGTTACGGTAAACTGCGGCGCGATCCCGGAAGGGATCATCGAATCCGAACTGTTCGGCCACGAGAAGGGTTCCTTCACGGGAGCCAGCAGCGAACGGAAAGGATATTTTGAACTGGCGGACGGCGGGACAATTTTTTTGGATGAGATCGGCGAGCTGCCGTTGGCAACGCAAGTGAAATTCCTGAGGATTCTGGAGAACGGTGAATTCCTCCGTGTCGGTTCTTCTGTTGCACGAAAGGTGGATGTGCGGGTGATTGCAGCGACAAACAAGGATCTGGAGCAGGAAGTGCGGAACGGGAATTTTCGGCAGGATCTGTTCTATCGTTTGCGATCGGTGAATGTGCGGATCCCCGCACTGCGCGAACGAAAGGAAGACATCCCCCTGCTCTTTGAAAAATTTATCGAAGAGTTCTCCGCCAAGAACGGCATCAAATTCGGCGGCATGACACCGGCGGCTACGGAGATTCTTCAAAACTATTACTGGCATGGGAACGTGCGCGAACTGCGCAATGTGGTGGAGAGTATGCTGGTGTTGGAACGAGGAAAGCGTCTCGACGGAGAGGATATCCGAAAGTATTTACGCATTCCGGCGGAGGAACGGATGTTGCCGATGATTGTTTCGAAACAGAACGACTTCGACGAACGACAGCTGTTATACCGCGCACTGATCGAATTGAAAAACGACATGCTGGAAGTGAAAACGCTGCTGAAAGGTGTGCTGGGTGCGGATGGAGCGGTAAAAACCAATCAAAACAATGCGGTGCAGGAAAACCTCTCGTTGAGCGAGATGGAACGGAGAATGATCGAAACAGCGCTGAAAAAATTCCACAACAACCGCCGTCTCGCTGCGGACGAACTGCAGATCTCCGAACGGACGCTCTATCGGAAAATTAAAGAATACGGTTTATGAAATCGACACTTATCCTTTTTATCATTGTCTGTATGTTGACTTTCGGCAGCTGCTACTCCTTCACCGGCGCATCAGTCGCGCCGCATCTGAAGACGGTGGCAATTCCGCTGTTCGAAGATGTGAGCGGATTTGGCGAGCCGGGTTTGCGGGAAAAGTTTACCCAAAAAGTGCTGGAACTGTTCCGCAACGATAATAATCTGGAGATCGGCGAACGGCTGACGGCAGATTCGATTATTGAAGGGACGATCTCAACGGTCATAGACGCTCCCTCGGTGATCAGCGGAAACGACATCGTTACAACACGCAGGGTCACGGTAACGGTGCACGCAACATTTACAGATATGAAATTACGGAAAAAGATCTGGGAACGCGATTTTTCGAATTGGGGAGAATATACCCAGGGACAGCAAGTACGGGATGTTGCACTAATTGAAGCAGTCAATAAAGTAGCAGAAGATATTTTACTGGAAACGGTCTCGGGCTGGTAATGAATTGATCCATTGCAGCATTGAATCATTGAATCATTGCAACATTGAACCAATGAACCAATGAGCCAATGAACCAATGATTCAATGATACAATGAACCGATGAACCAGTGTTACAAAATTACAATCATTCGATGATCCAAGATTTTTTAGAACAATAATTTCTCACACACATAAATACCACTATGGAACAATTTATACTCATTGCCTACATCATCTGTTTGAGCATCCTGTTTATTTTCGGCGCACACGGATTTGTCATGATCTATCACTATTACCGTCATCGCAACGAGGTGGAAGGAGATCTGCAGCTGAATGATACGCCGATGGTGACCATTCAGCTTCCGCTGTACAACGAGATGTATGTTGTTCGGCGGCTTATTGATGCCTCCTGCGCGATCGACTATCCGAAAGACAGACTCGAAATTCAGGTACTGGATGATTCTACCGACGAAACAGTGGACCTGGTTGCCAGCATCGTGCGCGAGAAACAGGCGCAGGGGTACAACATTATCCATGGTCATCGAAAGAACCGACAGGGATTTAAAGCGGGTGCATTGAAAGAAGGACTGAAAACTGCGAAGGGTGATTTCGTGGCGATCTTCGATGCGGACTTCATCCCCAAGCCGGAGTTCTTGAAGAAGACCATCCCATATTTCTTTGCCGATCCGAACATAGGGATGGTGCAGACGCGATGGGAACATCTGAACGGCGATTATTCCTTAATGACCCGCACCCAGGCAATGGCGTTGGACGGGCACTTTGTGATCGAACAGAACATTCGTAACAAGGCAGGATATTTTATCAACTTCAACGGCACCGGCGGCGTGTGGAGAAAAGCGACCATCATCAATGCCGGCAACTGGCAGAGCGATACGTTAACGGAAGACCTCGACCTGAGTTACCGTGCACAGCTGCTTGGATGGAAATTCAAATTCCTGCGTGACGTAACCTCTCCGGCAGAATTGCCGGCGGAGATCAATGCGCTGAAATCGCAGCAGTTCCGCTGGACGAAAGGTGCTATTGAAACTGCACGGAAACTCCTACCTATGGTCTGGAAATCGAATATTCCGTTTCGTATCAAATTCCACAGCACGTTTCATCTCACGAACAATATTGTATTCCCGTTCATCATCCTCGCCAGTATTTTGAATGTACCGCTCACGTTCATTAAGCATGGCGGACAGTACAACGCATATTTTGATTTTATGTCCGTCTTCGTCCTGGCTTTCATCGGTTCATTCCTGTTCTATCTCTATTCGCAGAAGGATATCTATACAGACTGGCGCAAACGGATCATGCTCTTCCCGGTCTTCATGGCGGGAAGCATGGGATTTGCCGTGAATAACAGTAAAGCGGTGCTGGAAGGTTTATTCAAACGGAAGAGTGAATTTGTCCGCACACCGAAATACGGCATTGAAGGAAAAAAACAGTCGTGGAACGACAAGAAATATGTCCCGGTGAAGTTTAGCTGGACGGTGATTGTCGAGATCATATTGGCGCTCTATTGCCTGTTCGGTGTTTTTTCATCCTTGTATTATCTTGAGATTGCCGCAGTGCCGTTCCAACTGCTCTTCACCTGCGGATACGGATTCGTGGCACTGATGTCCGTACAGCAGGCACTGGAAGCGCGCCGGATGAAAATGGCGCAGTTGAATTTGGCAGTCGAACCGCTGGCCATATAATTGATTCTCCGCCGACAGTCGCTGATTGGAACGGAACAATTAATTGCGATACTCTGTGTAATCAACGGGAAGCTCTTGAGAGTATTGAGGAAGATCACTCCACTTTTGCAAATCACAATTTAGTTAGCTATTTTAAGCCAGTGAAAATACTTTCCCTGGCTTTTTTATTATGGAATTAGAAGAGTTTGACATAGAGTTTCTTGCGCAGAAGATGTCCGAGGTTCCCCGCTCGCCGCTGTTTGCCAGGCTCGCCGATCTGTATCTTACCAAAGCGCAAAATGACGAAGCGATGAAACTGCTGGAAGAGGGAATCCCGCTCTTCCCGAATTATTACGCCGCATACATCGTTCTGGGAAAAGCGCATCTCGTGTTTAAGGAATATTCCAAAGCAATTACCGCATTTTCTAAAGCACTGGAACTCTCTCCGTTTAATCAAACGGCAGCTTTATTACTGACCACCGTACCGAACAAACCGGACGAGTCGACAAGAACCACCGATGAGACGTATTTTTCCCCCGCACAATCTGTTGCAGCACCTGCAGTGATAGCTCAACCGGCGCCGTTTGAGGAGCAACAGTTCCAGAGTGTTGAACAACCGGCAGCAGAACCTGAACCGATTCCATTCGAAACTCCCAGTGTTGAAGAACTGGGTTTTACACAGGACGTTGAATTGCCGCAGGCGACCATTTACGAAGAACCTGTTGCACAGCATGCAGAACCGACGCAGGAACAATATTATAGTGAGCCGCAGGAAGCGTTTCCTACTTACGATGAATATTTTGCACAGAACCAGTCGAAGATCAACAATGACTCGCCGATGAAACTGGATGACTATCTCAGCGGAAGTATCGCTCCGGCGGAGACAACCGCCGTTGTGGACGAAATGCCGCAGCATGAGTTTGTCAATGAATCATATGTTGAACTTGAGAAAACCGATCAGACCGTATTCGAACCGCCGGTCGCAGAACCGGAAACACCGAGTCCTTTTGAACAGCCTGCAGCCGAGCCGGAAGCACATGTGGACGCGGAACCGGTCTTTGCTTCGCCGGAACAAGCTCGGCTTTTTGCTGAACTGACCGGAATAGAAACAGAACCGGAAGTAACAAAGAGTTCGGGAACAGATCTGGACTCGTTAACTGAAAAATTGCAGAACGCTGAGAAGATTGTGCCGGAAGAGAATTACCAGCCGAAAACCCCTACGCCGCAGGAAACACAGGAACAGCAGGCGTATGAGACCGACGCCGTCACGCCCACACTGGCGGAGATTTACGCGTCGCAGGGTGAATACCGTGCCGCGATTCAGGCATATGAGATTTTGATGTTTTCTCAGCCGCAAAAAGGCGGGGACTTCCAGAAGAGAATCAGGGAACTGCAACAGAAGCAGATGGAAAAAGACGGACTGATATAACGTGCACCACAGAGTGCACGGAGATCACTGAGAATAATTATAGGCCCGGACTTTCGTCCGGGTTTTCATTTTTTATTTCATACAAGTTGTCATTCCGGAAACAGCCGGAATCCAGGGAACGTTTTCACCTTTGGCTAGATTCAGCGATGCCAATCAGATAGAGTTGAAGAATGAGCGGTGCCAACACAATTCAAAAACAGTTTTGAAAATACCTAATTCTCGGTATGGTGTTTTCCACAAATTACACTCATATTCATCGTAACATTACTATCCCACTCCTTCGATGAATAATAAAATAGTTTTTCTCTCTATTCTCTTCCTTTCGTTCGCATTGTTACAGATACAGTGCAAAAAGGATCCTCCCGTTACTCCGCCCCCGGATCCGGAACCGACACATCCGACAATTACCTGGAGAGCAGATACCATTCGCAATCCATATAAGGGATGGCAACTATTGCTACTATCAATTTGGGGTTCAGATACCAATGATGTGTATGCTATTGGTCATAACGCTGTTGGAGGTAATGCATCTCTATACCACTTTGATGGAACTCAATGGAGTGTGATAAAAATAACGAAAGCTGAAGGTGGATTTATTGATAGTTATGTTTCCTTTAGAGAAATCGATGGATCTGGAAAAAACGATGTATGGGCCGTGGGAAGAAGAGGTGGGTATTATGGATCTTCAATTGACTCGAGTCTGGTGATACATTTTGACGGTAGTTCATGGAAAGAAATTCAGATCGATCGAGGCAAGCATTCTCTGCAGGGATTAAAAGTGTTAGGGTTGAATGATGTGTACATGTCCGGAACGTATGGTGAAATTTACCATTTTGATGGCACACAATTTACTAAAATAGTGGTCGATACTAATCTGGCAATTAAACTCGGAGGGGATAAGCAGAGAATGTTTGCAGGAGGAATATCAACATTACTGTACCCTAATCAATATATTAGCGTCTTTTCAAAAGTTGGGAACGGAACATGGACCAGAATAACTACTGCTACTGAAATAGAATATGGCCAAAAAAGAAATTTTGGATTTCGCGATTTTTATCCTGCTGGAAGTGATAAATATTTCGCTTGCGGCGAAGGTATTTTTTCCATTCAGGATACATTCTGGCACTCTTCTTCAAGCGATAAATCACATCCATACATTCGGTTGAGTGGGACATCACCAACGAATGTATTCGCATTATGCCAGACGAGAAAAATCCTTCATTGGAATGGTGTGGATTGGAGAGAATCGAATTTACCTGAAAATATATCCACCAATTCAACCCTTTGGGGATTGTGGGTGAAGGGGAACAATATTTTTATTTCGTGTTATTACAAAGAAGATACAAACATCATCTATCGCGGTACATATTAACCTTTAAAACACTTTAAAACAAAAAACCCCGAATCCTCGGGGTTTTAATGTCGCAGTGTCGACATTTCGGCAACAAGAGATTTTACTTCAGCTTGTTCACGTACTTCGTCAGTTTCGACTTTAGATTTGACGCTTTGTTTGCGTGAATCACTTTCTTTCCTGCCAGCTTATCCAAAAACGAGATCGTCTCTTTCAACAGCGTTGTTGCCGTGTCCTTCGTCTGTGTTGTACGGACTTTCTTTAAAAGTGTTTTCATTGTCGATTTGTCCGCCAGATTACGTTTTGCACGGCGGGCGTGTGTCCGAATCCGTTTTTCTGCCGATTTATGTTGTGCCATTGTGTTTCTCCTGATGTATTTCGTTGATTTAAGTGTGTTAGTATAATAAAATTCTTGTCCAGTTACAATTTCTTTTCCCAATAGATAGTTTTTCGAAGGCTTTCCACCCATTGTTCATACGTGGCGCTGAGTTTGAATTGAAGTGTCAGCTGTTCCAGCCTCTTATAGTCATCTGTCAGGTTGATGGCATGCTCCAGTGTGACTGAACGGACAAGGATGATGTGGTAACCGTACTTGGACTGCACTGTCAGTTTACGCGGTTCGCTGATGTCTCCGGCTTTCGCCTCTTTCACAAAATCTGCATATGCAGGATCCAACTGATCCATGGCGATGCGTCCAAGATCGCCGCCGATATCCTTCGTGTCATTGTCTTCGGAGTATTTCCGTGCCAGCACACCAAAACTGCCGCCGTGGGTGACCGAATCACGGAGGTTGCGCAGTTTCGCAATCGCTGAGTCGTCATTGGCCAACGACATTTGAATGGGGAAAAGAATGTGACGCGTTCGCACTGCATCGCCACGCCGTTCCACCAGCTGGATAATGTGGAAACCGAACTGTGTTTTTACCGGTTTGGAAATTTCGTTGCTGGAGAGTGTGAATGCCACCTCTTCGAATTCTTTCACGAACGATCCACGCCGGGCAAATCCAAGATCGCCTCCCTGTTCTGCAGTTCCGTCCGTGGAATATCGCTTCGCAAAATCCGCAAAATCTCCGCCGGCTTTAATGCTGTCCGCAATTATCTGCGCTTTGGCAGCGATCGACTTCAGGACGGTGGAATCAGGCGACGGTTCAATGTAGATGTGACTCAGTTCGAATTCCTTCGGCACATTGGGAATGCTGTCCTTGTATGTGGCAAAAAATTCTTCCACTTCGCGGCGGGAAACGGTCAGCTGCGCCTGGCGCTGTTGTTGAATCTTCTGCACCAGCATCTGTTTCCGGATCAATTCACGGAATTGGAAATCCCGTTTCATCCTGTTCACCGTCATGCCGTAAATCTCTTCCAGTTTTTCCTGTCCGCCCACCTGATAGGTCATCCGTGAAATTTGCTGTTCCAGCCGTTCCGTCACTTCTTCGTCTGTAACAACAACGCTGTCTTCGATCGCCTGGGCAAGAACCAGTTTGTCATTGATCATACCGTCCAGTACACGCTCTCGTAATTCTTTGGATGCGGGATCGAGCCGGTTCTGCACCGCCAACTGCTGCACGGTAAAGTTCAGGTCCGATTCGGTAATCACCTCCCGGTCCACAACGGCGATGATTCGGTCCAGTGATTTTTGCGCTGCCGCCGATGAGACAAGCAGCAGGATAATAAAGAATTTCTTCATAAAGTTATTTTTCCCCGGCCGATGAATCCTGCACTGCGGTCATCATCTGCACTGTATGTTTCGAGCGAAGGCTCTGTAAATATTGTTGATATCGCAACTGGCGCCGTTCCATAATCAACCGGCTGCGGATTTGCGCTTCCACATACCCCAGCGGGGCGGAGGAACCGCTTTTAAACTGTCCCAGTGAACGGATCACCACATAGCCGACGCTTGTCTTTACCGGGAACGAAACTTCCTGAATTCCCAGTGCGTTCGCTACTTTCCATAATTCCGGCGGATAGAGAGAGGATTGTGAGTGAAATGAGGAGTCGGTTGCGGAAAGAACACCTTTGTCCATATCATCTCCGAACCGTTCCAGGCTCTTGCTCCATCCTTCTGTTCCGAGTGCTGCCGTGCGGAATTGATTTGCCGGTTCCAGGTCCCGAAAGATGACCATGGACATCCGGATGATATTTCCCTGCAGTGTGAATTCCGCGTTGTGTTCCTGATAGTACGATGCGATCTCGTTTGGTTGAAGGGATTCGTCCGACACGGAATACACTTCTTTCTCCAGCAAGTCGGCGATTGTCAACTGCTTCAGTGCCTCTTCCATCTTTGCTTTAATCTGGTCGGTGCCGTCGTATCCGCGCTGCTGTGCTTCCTGGAATAGCAGCTCGTTAATCACCCAGCGGTTGGCATATTGTTGAATCTCGCTTTGTGTTAACTGCTGCGAAGGATTCAAATGGCTGCGGATAGCCTCCATGGTCAACACTTTATCGTTTACACGAGCGACAACGGTACCGTTCTCTTCCATCTGCGTGCAACCACCAGCAGTAAGGAGCAACATAAAAAAGAAAAGAGGAAAGCGGAAGACGCTTTCCTCTTGTGTGCGGAATATGGGCATTAATGTTGTTGTTGGGGGAATGTCTTTGCCAGTGCTTCGGCATTGAGCATTACCGGATATTTCTTTTTCAGGGATTCATACCAGGTATCGCCGAGGCGTTTCGTCTCGTATTCCTGGAATGCACCGGAGACTTCCGACTGCGCTTCTTCAAAAGTCTTTTCTCGCGCCGGATCTTTTTGGATCACTTTAATGAACGAGAACCCGCCGTCATTGCCAAAATAGGTGGTCGTATCGTTCACCTGAATATTCCATGCACGCTGCGTTACATCGTTGGTGGCAACGGGACGGAGGCCGTGCACTCCGCGTGTGGCCAATGTTGTGCCGCGGGCATTAAACAGCGCTGCAGCGGAATCGAAAGTGATCGGTGCAATTGCGATCTTCACCGTTTCAAATTCAGCCTTCTTTCCTTTTTTCTTTCCCTTCTTTTCGACAAGCGAATCCACAGTGTAACCCTGCAGTGCATTCTGTACCAGTTTGGCAACACTGTCAGTTGCGACGTAGATCTCCTGAATGTTCACCCGGTCCGGCCATGTATACTTGCTCTTGTTATCAGCATGGTAGGCACGCAGAACGGAATCGTTCGGTTCCACCTTATTCCAGACGTTTTCCTGTTCTGCTTTAAAGAGAAGGATGCCTTCTTCATATTCCTTCATCGTCTTTCCGAAATCAGGAAATTTGCTCTCCAGCTGCTGTGCATGATATTCTGTGATCAGTGCGTCGCCGGTTTTGGCGATGATAGCCTGAATGGTCGCAGGGGATTTGAGTGACAAATTATTCAGGTCCTGGTTCATTTTGCTCATACGGATAACGGAATCGAGCGGAACATTTTTCCCGCCAAAGGAGAAAATGATTGCGCTGCGAACGGATGAAGATAATGAACTATCCCACTTCGTTTCGTTGGTCCATTTTGCCGTATCGACGGAGGAAGCAAAGAGGGCAACATTCTGTTCGTTCACAGTGAAGTTATTCTCTTTTTTGATCTTTGCGATCATACGGTCCCGGTCGTACTGGAACCGGTAGTTCTGATATTCCGATTTCAACTGTGCTTCCAACTCTTTATACGGAGCCAATCCTTTTGAAGTGAACCGGTAGACCAGATGCAAACCGAATTGTGTTCGGATGATGGGAGAAAGCGAACTGTCCTTCATTGTGAAGATGAGATTGTCGAATTCACGGATAGTTCTTCCTCTGTCGATAAAGCCGAGGTCGCCCCCTTTTTGTCCGCTGAATGTATCATCGGAGACCATGCGGGCAACAAGGGCAAAATCTTTTCCCGCAAGGATGGAATCGCGGTATGCCGACAATTCCGCCATTGCCTTTGCAGAATCTTCCGCGCTGGCGCCGGGCATCAACCGCTTCATAATATGGCTGGCATGCACCGCAACCTGATTCGGAAGGATATCGGTTACTTTAATGATGTGATATCCGAACTGTGTTCGCACTGGAACAGCGGCAACTTCACCTTTTTTTAATCCATAGACCCCGTCTTCAAATTCCGGCACCATAGAGCCGGCGCTGAAGTAGTACAGGTCTCCCATGTTATATTGCGCGGAAGGATCCTTTGAATTATTGAGCGCCAGCGTTTCAAACGGTACACCGCGTTTCAGAGAATCAATAATCTGCAGAGCGAGGTTATAATATGCAAGTGTGTCGGCGGAACTCATGGAGCTGGTGCCTATGAGAATATGGCTTGCACGGACCTCCTGTTGCTTTCGCTGATACAGTTTTTCCAATGCCGGCTTGGTAATTTCTTTTTCCAGCATGTAGGTAACTGCAAGGTTTTTGCGATAATCGTTCAGTTCCATCTGCAATTCCTGGTCCTTGTTATAACCAAGTGCATACGCTTCCTTCACTTTCAACCGGAACTTTACATACAGGTCGAGAAATTTCTGACGATCCTCTAATGAGGTCTTTGCTGCAGCTTCGACTCCGCCGTTATTTCGGGCAAATACCTGTTCAAATTCTTCTACGGAGATTTTCTCTCCGGCAATTTCTGCAACGTACGAACCGCCGCAGCCAATGATTCCCGCAACGAATGCGAAAACGAACGTGGTCATCATTAACTTTTTCAAACGCATAGGAAAATTACTCCTCATCATTGATGGAAATTGTAGTGGAAAAACGTTCTAAGTGTATAAAAATAATGAAATTAGGGGAGACAAGCAACGTTTTGTGACTGACGGTAGTGTCTTAATTTGAAACATAACACAGAAAACGAGAAAAAACGCAATATTTTATTGTTGTAAAAAATAAAGGACAGACGAAATGAAGCAGGACAAAGAATTGATGTTTGTGATGAGTAAATCACTTTCCAAGATGGAGGCGGAGAGCTTTGCAAAGTCCCTACGGACACCAGATGCTTTCTATCTTGCTAAGGTATGGGAGAATCCAAATGAGCGCAGGAAGTCTAAAAGAGAGCGTTTTGTAGTGTGTAGACCATTAAGAGGGGATGAAATTGTAACAGACGGGTATGGGGATTATTTCAAGCGGGCAGAATTGATGAGGGTGAATTAGAATAATGGATTTTTAGGGTAGAAACTCGAATTTATAGTTCGGGACATCAACGAAATATTTTAATGTGTCGTTATATCTTTGGCAGAATTTTTTATTATACACATTTCCAAATTCATCTTGAAATCTTATAATGCCAAAAACAAATAGAAATATCTTGCCATTAAATATATCCATTTTTTCAGCGGGGCTTATTGTGCTTGTGTATGAAATTGTGATTGATTTTTTCTCCTTTGACGATATTTCGAAAGATCCAACCGTATTTGACTTATTAATTATAAACTCCCTTGCGCTTATGTTGCGCAACGCCGACATGGTTGCTATAAAATTTATATTGATAGCATCCATTGAGCCGATATTTTCGAGGTCAGCGGTAACAATAAAATTTCGGGACGTATCTATGTGTAGTGGATACATCAATAAATTTGGTTTTTTCCCTGCTTCAAAGTATTTCTTGCTTAATTCGTTTTGTTGATTTGCGGCGGCAACTAAAACATTCACCCTTTGTAATGTATCGTTTAATGTTTTTATTGAGTCAGAAAGCACTTTGTTCTTTGATTCAATTTTATCAATATAATTCCCTTCTTTCACTGCAATATTATACAAATGAAATCCAACGCCAATAAAAACAATACAGTAAAATGGCAATTCGATCCAATAGGATTTGGAAGAGAGATTTTCTCTGTTTTTAGTATAAATTCTTATAACGACAATCAAGATAATAACACAAGTAGAAATCGCTGTAAACGGTTTGTTAAACAATCCATTGGCAACAAGCAAGGCAAACGCCCAAAACGCAATATTGCAAAATCTTCCGAACCAAGTATGGCGAAAAAAATTCAATATGTTCTTCTTGGCAGTTTCTACGGGCTTATTTTTGTATTCGTATTGCTTTATTTCTTCTGACATTTTGTTTTGATTAAGAACTTATACTGCTTTTCTTACGACGGAATAATTTAATAAATCAGCCCAATTCCACATTCTATTTGTAATCTTTGCTTCCATTGCGGGGGTGACTCTCAACGATGAGTGAATCCGCATGAAATTATAGTAGAAAAAATGCAAAGATACAGCCGCTTCCAAGTTCTTAAATTTTTTGCTGAAAGCATTGGTTAACCGTGTAAATCTCCGCATACTCATTCTCATAGTCAAGTTCTGTCTTTCGATATGACTTGTTGAGATTTTATGGTAAGTAGGATTGCCAATTAGGGGGCGTATTATTACCTCACGGATACTTGCCGGGGAGTATCTTTTTTCACCCCTTACATCTTCTTGATAGATTTTGTGAATTTGTCCGTATTCAACATCTTCACCAAAGGTTCTATCAACGGCATTAAAATAAGGCGTAAATGAATCTGTAGAAAGTTGAAACCGTGAAGGAATCCGGTATTTCAAATCGTTCATAATTGTCAATGCCATTGGATAATTTCTTTTCCCGACAAAGAACGAGGGGGCAAGCTTTGTCTCGCTATCAATGGCCACAAATACGTATTGATCGCCAAGATAGAATCCATCTTTTTCCTCTGCGGTTAATTGTTTCTGTTTTTTCCCGCAATATGTCCAGATTTCATCTACTTGGATAAAACGGGATTTAAGGTTTACGAATTGTGCGTCTTGAATCTCTCTTGCAATTTCACCCGCTTTAACGAGTAAAGACATGATTGTATTGCGGTTTACGCCTGTGAGTCTTTCGATTGATCGGATGGAAACACCTTCTACGAGGTGGGATAAAACGAGGGCTTGTTTTTCTTGACTAAGTACGTTCATTGTTGTTTCTCCTGTTTGTATTTGGAAAAACCCGCAATGAACAGTATATTTGTGTTGAGGTCATTTGCCTGTTCAAGCAGGTAAGTGATTTAATGGAAACCGTAAGGTGTTAGCGCACTTTGCGGTTTCTTTGTTTTTACTTCTGCTTAGTTCTCTTCCACTCTACCAATTCTTTTTTATCAATCAGAGTCAGCGTTTTAAATTTGTAGGTATTCAGCCATCCCCAAGTAAGATAATTTCTTAAGGAGCCGTTTGTTATCCCTAAAAAATGTGCCGCCTCGTCAATGTTATAAAATTCATCGTCTCTAACGTGTGGTAGCAATATTGGTTTGTCGTATTGTATCATGGGGTTAAGTTAACTATTACTTGACACATTGTCAAGTGAAAAAAAATAATTTTATTCATCTACATATGTTTATCCACATACGGGGGTATCAAAACCATTCAAAAATATGGCGTTTTTTGAGAAATTTTGCTAATTGTGGATAACCTGCGGTTTGAGATAGGACGGTTTTTATTGACAAAACCGTTATTTTTCAGTACGTTTGCAGAAAGAGATGGAGTATATCTTTAAAGAAAAAGGGGCTAAAATAGCCCCTAATTCAACAAAACGATGTAAAACCGATCTTCCTTGCGCCAACAAGGAAAATCACACCAGAGAGGAGGATTAATGCTTCACCATTTAACGCGTTCTTGGGCGCGGTTTAAATACCCAAGATGTATAATATGATGACCCGCCACCTCCGGGCGGGTTTTTGTAATTTGCATTTAGAAACAATAAAAAACAATAGAAAAATATATAAAACATAAGGAATAGAAATATGGCAACAATAAGAAAAGTAGCGCGTAGCGCAAGAACGGGTAGGATTGTGACAAAAGCATACGCAAACAATCACAAAAGCACTACCGTTGTTGAAAAAATAAAATATCCAAGTCGTACTAAGAAGAAGTAATTAGTTTTTTCTTCTTAATCCAAGTTGTGGGTATCTTCGTGATCTCCGCAAATTTGTCTTGGTTGTTTTCTTGTGGGTTATATTTTGACGCAACGAGGATGTAATCTCTTGTTTCGTTTAAGATGTAACCCACCTGTTTAATAAGCCAATCTTCGTTTTTATATTTCTTACAGACATCCTCCTTAGTCAGCCACTCTTCGGAAAACGTCAACGCATCTGTCCATTCAATGTAAAATAATTGCGGCTTTTTCATGCTGACAATATAAAACAAATGTCAATTTTTAAATAGTGCAAACACAGGACAACGCGGGGTTGCCCGGTGTTGCCTCCGTTGATCCTTGCAATAAGAATGTTGCGATAGTATTTTAGCGCTGTGAAGAAGCAATAAAAATGCCAGACAATCACTCGAGACTGTCCGGCGGGTGTGTTTTGACGCAATATTAAATTCAAATTAAGACACTACCTGACTGACAGCAGCCAATCCGATGTGTTGGACGAACACACCATAGACAGGGTTCCGGGTGGTTTTTCTTATGCAACTTCTCTATTTTGGCGTATGGACTTCTACGGGACGTTTTTTTGCTCATTTTGCGGCGAAGAGAATGAGATTTTCGTCGAACCAGAAGACGGAGAAGTACAAGCCTTGACGGTCGACTGCTCCGTCTGTTGCCGTCCCAATGTGCTGCACATCCGCATCATCAATCAACAAATCATCATCGAATCAGAATTTGAAGGATAAACCATGTCCCCTCAGCAATTCCGCGATTATGCCGAAAAACAACTGGCCCCGACCGAACCTCTCTTTTTGCTTGTTCCGCCGGAGCAAAAGGACTGGAAACCGACCGGGGATTCGTTTACCGCAGGTCAATTAATGCATCACATGGCTTCGGCACTGCGGTTCAATGCCAACGGGATAGCAAGAAATGATTGGGCATTGCCTTCGCTCCGCCATGTATTCATCACGAATAAAAGGACACCGAGTGCAACAGTGGATGAATGTGTGAATCTGTACCGGGAGAATGCGAAATACTTCCTGGATATTTTTTCTGCCATGAGTGAGGAGGAATTTCAGACGGGAGTACTGGACACATTGCAACTCGGCCGGGCGCAAAAATGGCGCATGTCGTTGTTCGCACTGGAACATCATCTGAATCACAAGGCGGAGTTGTTCATGTATCTGAAGTTAATGGGGGCGAAGGTAACGTCCAGGGAATTGTACGGAAATTTGGGATGACACGGAAAAAGTATTCAGGCCGCCTTTTTCAGCGCCTGCTGCGCGAACCAGAATGAAGTGAAGAGGAACAACATAAACCCTGTTGTCTCGAACAGAATAATATTCAGTTCTCCGATGCCGACTGTCAGATATCGCAGTATATCTGTATGCCAAGTCAGCGGATTAGCGTAGGAAATATACCGCAACCATTCGGGCACCGAATCCAGCGGATAGAACATGCTGCTGATGAACATCAGCACAAAGTATGTAACATTGATCACTGTATTGAAAGCATCGTTCCGGCGGATACGGAATGCTACAATCGACAGGGCAAAAAACCATCCAGCAATTCCCACCATCACGACGAGAAAAGTGAGCGGCAGCAGTGAAATATTCACCGGAATTCCGAGCACGATAATCGCAGCACCTATGGTCAGCACGGTCTGCGCAAACGCCATAACGCACTGGAACAACATCTTGCCGAATAACAATTCTCCTCTGGTCATCGGATATGTGAGGAATTCATAGAAGATGCCGTTATCCCTGTCCACAAAAAAACCGTATGCTTGATTGATAGCGCTGCCGAAACAGGACATGGAGAGGACCCCGGCAAGAAAAAAATTATTATACGGAACCGATTCACCGAAGGTCGTTACGCCGATGCCGACCGCTTTGTTGAAGCCGACGCCGAACATCAACAGATAGAGCAGCGGAACCGCCATATCGAAGAAGAGCCAGGTTAAACTGGTCAAACGGATTAACGCATCGCGGTAGACAATGGCCATGACATTTCTCATGAGGCGGTGTTCGCTTTCTTCCGGTCAATGAGTTCCACGAACACATCCTCCAATGAGGCGGTGGAGATTTCGAACTGTTTCAAAGCGCCCGTGGAGCGTGCAAGGGCGAGAATGTCCAATGCAATATGATGTTCACGGACGGTGAGGCTCACTTCCCGATTTTGGATTTCCAATTTTACCGGCGCGAATTTCTGTATCAATTCTTCGAGCTCTTTTCCCATTTCGTTGAATTTCATCGACAGGTAGAACATCTGCAAACCCATATTCTTCACTTCATCGGTTGTGCCGCTGGCGACGATCTTTCCGTGATTGATAATGGCAATCGCATCGCACAATTCTTCCGCTTCCTCCAGCATATGGGTCGTCAATACAATTGTCCGCCCGTGTTGCGCTTCTTCTTTAATCGCTTTAATCGTTGCACGCTTGTTGAACGTATCCATGCCCGTCGTTGCCTCGTCCAAAAAAACGATCGGTGTGTCCACCAGAAACATTTTCGCTACCTGCACACGGCGTTTCATTCCGCCGCTCAGATCAATCGGTTTCTGGCTGATCACTTCCCCCAGCCCGAAGAGTTCCACCACACGTCCCATTTTGCGTTCTATCTCCGCGGAAGTCATGCCGTGAAACCTTCCGAAGGTGAGAAAATTATTCCGGACGGTTAGGAACACTTCAACGGCACTCTCTTGCAGGACTACACAGAGGCTTTTCCGCACATCGAGTGCCTGTGTCAAAACATCGAATTCATTCACCAGTATGCTGCCGGATGTCGGAGGAATGAGCGTTGAGAGAACCTTAATCGTCGTGGATTTTCCCGCGCCGTTAGGTCCTAGCAGTCCGAAGATCGATCCCCGTTCCACACTGAATGAAATATCATCTACCGCCCGCAGCGGCGATTCGCCGGCGCGGGGATATTCTTTCACAAGATTGTGGACCGAAATTGCTTCCATGGAGTTCATTTATTTTTTTGTGGACAAAACCAATTCCGTCAATTGGTGTATAATGTGTGCTGTTGCACCCCAGACTGGTTCATTCCAGACATCAAAAATAAATACCTGACGGGGGGTTCCCATGAGAATCCGAGTTTCCAATCGACAGAGCGCAGGATCAAAGAACTTCTCCAGCGGGATCAATAATACTTCGGCGACTTCTTCGAAATTCGGCTTTAGCTTTGACAGATCTTCGATGTATCCGACAACAGGAGTGACATCGAATCCTGTAGGAATATGGATGTCGTCAAGCAAGCCGAGCACCTCGATGGCCGAACGATGAATGCCGATCTCTTCTTCCACTTCGCGGAACGCCGTTGCGGTTTCCGACTCATCCCCGTCGTCCACCATCCCGCCGGGAAAAGAAATCTGACCTTTATGATGCTCCACCGTCTCCGATCGTTTCGTCAATAAAAGATGCAAATGATTTTCCTTATTGACAAGTGGCACCATAACACATGCCTTCCGGCTTCCTTCGTGGGTTAACGGAGTGCGGGTGTGTACGGAAAGTTTCTGCTTAATATCGTGCTTGGTGAATTCTCGCATCAGAACCTGCTGGAGTCTCTTCCGAAAACAAATGCCTTCATCCAATCGAATACCACCAGCACTTTATTTTTCCAGCTGACCAGCTTCGTCAAATACGCCGATCGCCAGAAGATCCACGTGGAGAATCCGCGGCCTTTTACCTGCGGCAGGTCTGCCAGCGCACGGTTGCTGCCGATGTATGCCAGCATTCCTTTGTGATGATAAATGAACGGTTTTACTGGACGGTTCCGCGCATGGTTATTCAGGCTTTTCGCGAGATAATATCCTTCCTGTTGTGCCACCTGGGAAGTGGCAGGAAGGACATTTCCTTCAATCGTTGCACAATCTCCGAGTGAGTAGATATGCGGTACGCCTTTGATGCGGAAATATTCATCGGTGATCAAACGCGATCCCTGGTCCTTGGCAAACGGCAGCAACGTGACAAACGGCGTTTGTGTGTTTCCTGTGGACCAGACCATCAGTCCGTACGGCACACGCGACCCGTCCCGCAGCAAGATCTCTTTTTCTTCGACTTTTGCCACCTGCGACTGCAGCCGCACCGAGATCTTTTGACGCTGAAAGTTTCTCACGGTATATTCGCTCAATGTTGCATCGAATGAACTGAGCAGCGCGTCGCCCGCTTCGAATAGTGTAATGCTGACATCGGGAAGTACGGACGGATACGAGTCAACGAGATCTTCAGTGAGAAAATCATGCAGCTCTGCAGCGAATTCCACGCCGGTCGGACCGCCGCCAACAACAACAAAGTGCAGCAATTGTCGTCGTTCCTCGAAATGAAGATTTGGCGTGCTGGCACGTTCAAGGTTTTCGATGATCCTCTGACGGATGGCGCGGGCATCGGAGAGTTCTTTCAGAAATAATCCGTATTGTTCAACCCCTTCAATGCCGAAAGTGTTGCTGATGGCGCCGACGCCGATCACCAACGTATCAAATGATAAGGAAAATTCATTTCCATCCAGTGCATTTTTGCATTGAATAGACTTCTTCTCCTGGTCGACGGCAGTGCAAAATGCATGATAATAGGTGATATGCTCTTTTGCGCTGCGGATCGGTTCAATAATCGACCGGAATTCAATCGTCCCCACCGTGGTGCTGGGCAGAAGCGGCGTGAAAATAAAATGATTCCTCGGACTCACAACAATCACATCATACAAATCCGTGTCGATTCCTTTTAAAATACTGAATGAGGCAAATCCACTACCGAGAATGATCAATTTTTGTTTTTGAAATTTCATAGTATATTGGCAATCAAAATAAGACAAATTCCTCTATAAAATAGGGAAATTTTGCCGGAACGGACAGTACTGTTTTGTGCGGAAGATCACCCTTAAACTTACAACGATACGATATTGTCAAAGGGGCTCCATTTCCTAAATTTTTTGACAACCGGAGGCAATAATGAAACGCAGAAATTTGTATTTCGCTTTTATCTTAGCACTAATCATTTCAACATTTGCCGTTGCGCAACCCCGTTCCGGTGAACGAGGAATGAGAGGTGAAGCACAGTTGAAGCAATTGCAGGAAAAAATCGGATTGACGGAAGAGCAAATGGTAAAAGTGAAAGCGATCATGCAAAAGGCGCGGGAAGAGGCGCGGGCGGAATTCGAGAACAGCGACGGCGATCGCGAGGCAATGCGGGAAAAGATGATGAAACGGTCAGAACAGACCGACGAAGAGATTATGAAACTGTTGACCAAAGAACAGAAGAAAAAATACATGGAATATCGGAAGGAACGTCAAAAAGAGATGCAGGAACGAATGAGAGAACGACAATAACCTCATTCCATCACCATACAAAGGAGTTACGATGAAACAGATGAAATACTTTTTGGCCGTGGTTTGTGCTGCGGTGCTGTTAACAGGTTGCACGAACGAATCGGAGCCGACCGACGAGATCCTCTCTGAAGATGCCGCCGAATCGATTTCTGCGGCCGTGGGGGATGAAAGCGGCGGTGCAACCGATAATTTTGCTGATGTAATGATCGCTGGAGGCGGAGGATCGTTCGGATCGGCAGAGCCGGTGATCGACGGACCGGACAAGGTTGCAGCGGGATTACCATCGTATGATTCTCTGACCGGCTGGTGGTCCGTATCGGTAGTACGGGAACGAATGAACGACCGGATACAGCGATCAATCACAAGGGAATATCAATATCAGTTCCAAAAGAATGGAACAGTGCAGAAATTCTATGCGGCCGGGAGCGATACCGCCACGACATTGAAGTTCAAAATCATCAGCGGGACAGGTTATTTCCGCGGACCGAGAGTATCTCACACATTAACCAAATTATCCGGAGCATGGACGGCGAACGAGATTGACAAGGACACTGTAACGATCACTCTGGACAGTACCTATGTCCGCTCCGGAAGTGATTCCATAAAAACCAGGAATATGCTGCGTACTCATACCGGCACGATGACGATCACCGGCGTTTCGGTGAAAGCGCTTCGGTTTAAAATCCGTGAATCGGAATTGCAGCGCCTGCAATGGCGCAATGATTTTCCGAATACGATCAGCGGAACGATCAGCGGTAACTATACTGCAACGATTACTCACTTGCGCGGGGAAGCGTACAAAGAACGGAGCATCAACCGGGACTTTACCATCACTGTCGGCGGTGGCGAGGGGACATTGACGATAAACGGCCGGAACGGCAGTTTCCGCATCGATATGTCCGGGGGACAGAGAAAATAATAATCTTAAAAAGGATTTAACGGCAGCAAAGGGCAAGCATTTGTGTTTGCCCTTTTCTATTTTACGGCAAAGGATTACATTGTCTTGATTAACTTGCGTGAATCAATCTATTTCATAGTATAAAAGAACGCATATGAAAAACTTCTCAATGCTTCCGTTCTGTCTGGTCATGCTCTTTTCCGCATGTGTTTCGCAGCCGCTCCCATTATCCGTTACAATGACGCCTGTGGTCGACCGCGCGCTGCAAAATCGTCCGGTGACGGTGCCGCCGAAATTCAAAGGAGTGATTTCAAATTCCCTGTCGCTCTCCGTTCCCCCGGGATATTCCGCAAAAGTTTTTTATGCCGGTGAGCTTTCCAAACCGAGATTTCTTGCATGGAGTCCTGACAGCGTTCTGCACGTAGCGGATAAAAATGCCGGGGCGATAATCGCGCTTCCGGATAAGGATAAGGACGGAGTGGCGGATACGGCTATAGTCGTTGCCTCCGGATTCTCAAAATCGCACGATGTGAAATTCTACAACGGAGCAATGTATGTTGCCGAAGAGACAAGGGTGTCGAAGTGTACGGACCGGAACGGCGACGGAGCCTACGAAACGAGATCAACATTCGTTACCATGGTTGCCGGCGGCCAGCAAGGAGGCGGGGGACATGACACGCGGACGATTGTTTTCGATCCTGCCAAGAAAAAGATGTATCTCTCCATCGGTTCTCTCTGCAACACCTGTCGTGAAGAAGATCGTGCGATCATCGAAGAATGGAATGATGACGGCACTGGCCGCCGGGTTTTTGCAACCGGCTGCCGCAACGCCGTTGGAATGACGCTGCACAATGGACGGTTATGGGCGAACAATAACGGATTCGACTGGCAGGGAGACGATATTCCGCCGGAATGGATCGATATTGTCCGCGACGGAGGATTTTACGGCTATCCGTACGCCTATGCTCATGGCGTATGGGTGAATTTTTCTGCGAGCGGTGATTATAATGCACTACTGCCGCTGAACGGGACCGACAGTGCAAAAGTGCGGTCCATGATCCAGCCGGCCGCACTTATTCAAGCGCACAGCGCCCCGATGGGGATAGAATTTTCCAATCCGTCATTCCCGCCGCAATTCCGCAATGGTGCGTTTATGGCGCTGCGCGGTTCCTGGAACAGGAAATTTGCAACAGGATTCAAGATTGTTTATCTGGACTTCGATAATGCAAACGATACAACCGCAAACTCGGTTAGCGATTTCGTTCGCGGATTTCTCGCAGACTCCGTCGGTAGATCCGCATGGGGAAGACCGGTGGGAGTGGAAACCGATACACGAGGAAATCTCTATATCAGTTCGGATGACAGAACAGAATGCATTATCATTATTTCCCCATCGTCGTCCGGCAGTGTGAAGAACACAGGAGGTATTCCACCGATCGGTTTTCTGGATAATAGAAGACGCCGGTAATGAACTTAAATTCAATGCTACATATTACTTCCTCTATATTGACGATTGTTGTAAAAATGCAAGCAGGCGTTCGCAGTTTATATTTTTCGTTGTATATTGTCCCCAAAAAAAGGAGAGAACAATGAGATCTGTTTTGATGATGCTAGTTAGTCTTACGGCATTTGTGTCTGCGCAGGAAATGGACCGATTGAAATATGTGCAATATGATACTGATATGATCTCGCCCGCCGAATATAAAATGCGGCGGGATTCCGTCATGAGCATGATCGGCAAGGATGCAGCGACGGTCTTTTATTCATCTCCGGAGCGGATGCGGAACGGTGATGTCGATTTTCTTTATCGCCAGGCGGATAATTTCTACTATCTGACCGGTTTTACAGAACCGAATGCAATGTTAATTCTTTCGCCGAAAGGGATCAGAGTGAAGGTAGATGATTCAACGACGGTGACGACCAATGAAGTGCTGTTTGTTCCGGCACGCGACACTCATGCGGAAGCATGGACCGGCCGTCGGTACGGTACCGAAGGGGCGATGAAATTGCTGGGCGTGCAAACAGCGGTAACGAACGATAAATTTAAAAGAGTGTTCCAACAAATGCTCTTTTCAGGAATTAAATATCTGTATGCGCAATCGGTGACTTCCGATGTGACAGGGAGTTTGCGTGAACTGTTGTCGCCGCTCCTTTCGTATGTTGATAACGCGAAACGCTACAATTCAAAGATAGAATTACGCGACCCGAACGCAATGGTTCACACCATGCGGATTATCAAATCCAAGCAGGAGATTGACATGCTGCGGAAAGCAAGCGCGATCAGCGCCGTTGCTCATACGCAGGCGATGATCTCGGTGGAACCCGGGATGTACGAGTATGAAGTGCAGGCACTGTATGAATATGCTTTTCAACGCCAGGGATCGGAATACACGGGATATCCCTGTATCACCGGCGCCGCGGAAAACTCCGTCATCCTTCACTACAATACCAATCGGAAGAAGATCAATAACGGCGAGATTGTCCTTTCTGATTGTGCGGCGGAATATCGAGGATATTCCAGCGATGTCACGAGGTCATATCCCGCAAACGGGAAATTCTCCAAAGAGCAAAAAGAGATATATCAAATCGTTTTGAATGCACAGAAAACCGCGATCGCGCTGATTGCACCGGGTGTGGAGTGGAGCGTAGTTTCAGCCGCTGCCGATTCCGTTATTCGGGAAGGGCTCGTTGCCCTCGGCATCGTGAAACAAAAAGAAGGAATGGGTTTCAGGAAATATTATAATCATGGACTTGGCCACCCGGTTGGATTAAACGTGCATGATGTCGGACAGCAGACAATGGTTGCAGGAATGCTCTATACGGTAGAACCGGGAATCTACATTCCGGAGACGAGCGAAGGGGTTGATCCGAAATATTTCAATATCGGCATCCGCATCGAGGATGTGATTCTGGTAACCGAAAATGGAAATGAGAATCTCTCTTCGGCAGCACCGAGAGAGATCTCTGAGATCGAATCAGTGATGAAGAAGAAGGGGATCGGGAACCAACCGTTGAAATAAAAAAAATCCCGCAGAGAGTGCAATTCAGAACAGATATAGGATCTGCGAAAATCTGCGAACTCTGCGGGATTGTCTGTAAAACAGTTGCTCCTTACACCAATTCCAATTCTTCCACTGTAATGCATTCCAATGCCTGAGCGATATCCGCAATCAGGTCGTCGTAATGTTCCACGCCAACGGAAAGACGGACCAGTTTTCCGGTGATATTCAATTCCACCTTCTCGTCCTCGTCAAGATCGACATGCGTCATCGTTGCCGGATGTTCGGCAAGACTTTCCGTGCTTCCTAAACTAACCGCAAGTTTGATCAGTTTCAGATTGTTCAGGAATGTGAACGCTTCCCGTTCTCCGCCGACAACATCAAAGGAGAGCATTGCGCCGGAGGAGAGGCATTGTTTCTTAAAGATGTCGTACTGTACCGGATTGGTTGCATCGAGGAACCCAAGATAATACACCCGTTCGATCTTGGGATGGTTTGACAGGAATTCCGCCACATGTTTTGCATTGCGGGCCTGCGTTTCCATGCGGGGTTTCAATGTCTCCAAACTTCTCAGTAACAACCAGCCGGTCCATGGTCCCGCCATATTCCCCAGAAATGTCCGAAGTGTTTTTATCCGTTTAATCACCGCAGATGAGCCGAGCACAGCACCGGCGATCACGTCGCTGTGTCCGCCGATGTATTTTGTTGCAGAATAGATAATGATATCCGCACCGTGTTTCAACGGATGCTGCCATAACGGACCAAAGTACGTATTATCCACCGCCAGCACTACTTCTTTCGTCGGAGTGGAAAAGTGTTTTGCAGACTCTTTGCAAAAGGCGATGTCGATCAAATCATTGGTGGGATTGGCCGGAGTTTCGATATAAATCATCTTCAGTGTATCGGCATGGCCGCTTTTATTTACGATGTCGATGATTTGGTCGCGCGTCTCGCCGGTTTTGAACCGGATGATGTTAATGCCGAATTGCGTCAGCACATGCTGCAGGAAATGTTCGGTCCCGCCGTATAGCGGCGAACTGTAGAGTATGGTATCGCCCGGTTTCAGGAACTCCAGCAAAACGGTTGAGATCGCCGACATACCGCTTTCAAAGACGGCGCAATCTTCCGCACCATCCCACAACGTCAAACGATTCTCGAGGATCTCCAAATCGGGATTGTTGATGCGGCTGTAGATGAGCCCGAGCTTCTCGTTTGGACGCTGTTCGCGTTTTCCGTATGCCACTTCGAAAAAGGCTTTTCCCTGTTCGGCAGTTTTGAAAACGAATGTCGAAGTCTGGAAGATGGGGCATTTCACTGCGCCTTCGGACCATTCCGGATTGTATCTGTATGACATCATCAGGCTTTCGGGATGTAAGTTTTTATTGTCCACGGTCTTTTCCTTTCAATATATTAACAATAACAAAAAGGTTGAGGAGCGCTCAACGCAGAACGAATTGAAAGAAGACACAGTCAGAAATGAACGCGTGCGTAGGTAGTTTTGGGTTGAGGCATACATACCTCATAATGTTGTGATGAACGAGCGGAATTGAAAATAAAGTAATTGCTAAATACTTAGCAAGCAAGACATCATCAGGGGGGAGTGTGTTAGTGTTATGAGAAACGGACAATTAAATCTGTTTTTATTTGCCAACGGTTTTAATTATTCGACGTTTGTCCGACACGAAGTGTCTCTCCGATAAAGGTCACTTCATGTCGGCATGGTTATTTTTTTAAACCACCCGGAAGCCTCGGCGATGATATTAATTCGCCAAACACTTTCCACCGTTTTTCGTCAGTCGGCTTTTTTCCCAATTTTTTTTCTACATAACGGCGAACCAGATCCTGGCCGAGATTGTAGTTGATAACATAGCTGCGGTATTTTTCAATAAACTTTATCCGCTGTTCTGCACGGGCGGAATCGAAAAGGGCAAAGTCCGTCAGCCATAGCATTGCCTTTGATTTCGACATCGTGCCGTTCAAATATCCGCGCGCTGCTTCATTGCCGGCATATGCCAATTTGCCGAACAATAATTGCACGGTATAATATTGTTCCGCTTTCGACGGGTCCAATCCGGCAAGGGGGAAAAGATGTTCTTTTTCAAATGCGAGCCGTTCTTTTTCCGGCAGGACCACGTTGATACCGTAGTTCGCAGAACCTTCTGCGATGAGAGACTGGGGACTAAAAAGAGGATAGATGCAAAACTCGATCCATCCGCGCTTCTTTAAAAGTTCCGATTCCAGAAGCACATTATACACGTGATGGCCGGGATACCCTTCGTGCGCCGCAAGATCCACCGCACGGTCGATAAAAATTGGGAGATCGGTGTTCACCTGAATGAGGCTTTGAGCATCACCCTGATACCAGTTGTATCCGCTCCATGCTTTATCGGTCACATATTCTACTGTGAATCGTTCGTTCTTCGGCAACGGGATATGTCGTTTCGTCCGTTTCCGGCACTCATTGATTGCTGTCTGGAACACGGTATCCAGCTTCTCTTTTGGGATGATGAACTGGCTTCGGAACTCCTGATACCGTTCCTGCACTGTCCCTTCGCCGGGCGGAAGAGTTTTTTTCAATTCATTGAGAACGGCAGTAAAGTGTTTTTCCGTATTCATCGGCGGTACGGCATCGTATAATTTTTTTGCCTCTTCATCAAATGAAAATTTCGTTCCCATCAGCATTTCGATTTTCGCGGATGCGGCCAGGAGTTGTTTCTGCAGATACGTCTTCCGCATGAAAATCATTTTATCCTTTCGCGGAACTCGTACGCGCTTCAATCGGTTTTGGATCGCGTCAGCTCTGTCCCGGAGCGCCGTCAGTCGGTAATTCATTTTTTTGGATGCATCCTGCCATTCTTTCGGCCCGTAGTACGCATCCACAAAATCGGGATCGTGCTGGCCGATATCGAGGATGAGTCGGACGTACTGTTCTGCAACCTCATTCATAGTAATCCTGTGATCTTTTTTCTGTGAAGCAATCGTGAGCATTGTCAGTGCAGCAAAAACGGTGATGAATTTCATCGAAGAGTTCCTGTCCTATTGTTGAGTTTTGCGATGCACCATGGTGGGGGAGGATTGATCGGTCGGCATCAGGATAATCTCGCTGACATTAACATGCTGCGGACGCGTTGCCGCCCACAGCAGCGCATCGGCGATATCGTCGGGAGAGAGCGGCGTCATTCCTTTGTAGACATTCTTTGCTTTTTCCGTATCGCCGTGGAAACGGACGATGCTGAATTCCGTTTCGATCAGCCCCGGATCTACCGACGTGATGCGGACTGCGGTTCCCAGCACGTCCATTTTCAATCCTTCGGACAATGCCTTCACCGCGAACTTAGATGCATTGTAGACATTGCCTTTGGGATAAACCCAGTGGCCGGCAACGGATCCGATATTCAGCACGTGTCCTTCGTTACGGGCGACCATTCCGGGAAGAACTGCGCGGGTAACATACAGCAATCCTTTCACATTCGTATCGATCATCTCGTCCCAATCTGAAATTTTCCCTTCCTGCACAGTGTCCAATCCGCGCGATAGTCCGGCGTTGTTGACCAGGATGGAGATATTTTTCCACTCAGCCGGGAGGCTGTGTATTGCTTTTTCTACATCGGACTGAATTCGAACATCCAGATGAAAGGCATGCGATCGTACGTTGTAGTTTGTTTGCAGTTCACGGGCAAGTGAATCAACTTTTTCCGTCCTTCGGGCGCAGAGAAGAAGGTCGGCGCCGGCTTCGGCGAATTTCACCGCTGCCGATCTCCCGATACCGGACGATGCGCCGGTGATAAATACGATTTTCTTTTTTAACGAAAACATAGTAAACGCTCCAATCATGTTCTTAGAAATTATTACAATTTGTTGCGATATGCCAATCCTATCGGAGAATATTGCAGCGAGAACCCTGCAATGAACTGATTCCTGTTCCCGACCGCGGCGAACACACCCGGAGAGACTCCCCACAGGTTGATAATTCCCGGATAGAGATTCAGCCGCAGTTTCTCGTTAATACGACTTGAGGCAAGCACGGAAGCAAGCAGGGAATTGTCTCTGTCAAAAAAGAATCCTGCCATCCATCCTAATTCCACAGTAACGACACGGGCGGCATTCACCGGATTAACATTTCGCAATGCTTTCTGCGTGGCTCCCGCTGCGAATGTAAAACTCTCACTATTTTTTCCGAGGAACGAAAGACCGATCAATCCGTTATCGCCAAAATGATAGAAGAGACTTGTCGTTGGTGCGAACGGAAGCCGGTATTTCATCACATAATAATGGCCGTGATTTTCCAGCGTGTTGAATTTGGGATTCCAGGCAGGCTGTCCGGGCCATGCCGTCATATGCAGTGTTTCGCTGAAAAATTCCGCCACAGCGTCCGATGAAAAAAGCAATGCGCCGCCGAGGTTGAAAAGATAAATATCGGCGATCGGGTCCACATTCGGGCCCTGATATGTGTCGTTCTCAACCGCCTCGTTCACAAAATGGTACGTCGCAATAGTGAATCCGGCAAACAGAGAAGGGTAGGGGAATTTATGATAACGGTACCACTCGGCCATCAAGCGTCCGTCAAAACCGCCGCCGATGAAATGGAGTGTGTAATTGGGGAACCATTGTGCTTTTTCAATCGACAGACTTGTTGGAAAGACTTCCTGTCCGATGAACTTGTCCCAGCCGAATTTGTCGATCTGTGTAAACGGATCGGCGAGATTGTTTATAAGATTCTTTGCGCCGGATCCGAATTTGATGGTGGAAAAAATACGCGAATGTGTAGAGGATTGCAGAATGTCGAGTCCGGCATTCACTACAAGCGAGCCGGGATTGATCAAGGATTCGGAACCGTACGATTTTCCGGAATAGAAATAGTGCCGTTCCTGCGGGAATACAGCGGTGCACAACAGCAATACAAGTCCAAAAGCATTCCAATATCTCATTGGAATGAAGATACGATTGAAATGCATAATTTGGAACTGTGAAGTGTAAAAAATTACGGTTTGCCGGTCAGATCCAGCATATGCGTATCGGAATTCTTCAGGTACGGTTTGAACTGCGGATCTTCGAGCGAGGAAAGTTTTTTGACGATATCGGCAAGACGGTGGCCGTTCGCCATCATGGTGTCGATATCCTGTTTTAGTTCTGCTTCGCGGGGAGTGCCGATCTTTTTCTTCATCACCTGCAATGTGAGCATAATGATGCCGAGCGGATTATTAATCTCGTGGCCGACAGTGATGGCAAGTTCGGTGACAGCTTTCTGGTGCTGGAATTTGGAGAGTTCCTGCTGCAACGCGGTGATGCGGAGACCCACGTTGACGCGGGCAACAAGTTCTTTGTCGTTGAACGGCTTCGTCATGAAGTCATCGGCACCCTGTTCCATGCCTTCGATCTTGTCTTCAGCGGAATCTCGTGCAGTCAGCAAAATGAAATACGCGTACTTCAGGTTGGGATGGTTCTTTATCTGACGGCAGAATTCCGTTCCGTCCATCTTCGGCATCATCCAATCCGAGATGATGAGATGCGGCCGGTGCTCTTCGGCGACCTGAAGGCCGTGTTCGCCGTTCTCCGCAAGCTGGACCTCGTACCCTAAAGCGGTCAATCGCTTTTGGAGAAAAGAGCGGATATAATTGTCATCATCGACAACAAGGATTTTGATTGCCATAATTACGTTTTATTTTCGGGCAAAACAGGCTGAACAAATATAACTTTTTCCTTATCAAGTGCAACTGTGCCGGCGGGAGCCCCTTTCGGTTTATGGATATATTTCCGCTCTGTCATTGCTACCGGCACATGCTTTGCATTTTTCATCTTACTGTAATATGCCGCGATCGATGCCGCTTGTTCCACCGCTTTTTTGGACGGAGACCCCGCAGCACTGCCGATTTTCAGGACTACATGCGAACCGGATGAACCCCGAGCGTGGAACCAAAGATCGTTCGGTTTAGCATATCGAAAGGTCAGCAGGTCATTATTTGCACTGTTTTTGCCGGCATATACTGTAAACCCGCCTTCGACAGTAAATATCTTGAATGGTGGAAGTTCGTCCTGTTCTTTTTCCGTCATAAACCCGAGTTCTTTAACCATTCCTCCAAAGTATTGTAAGAAATTTTTCAGTGAAAAACTGTCGCTAATATCCTTAGATTTTTCTAATACGGAATCGATCGACCGTAAACGTTCTTTCAACTGGTTCAAGCGCTCAGCGGTTTCCGCTTTCCCGATACGGTTTTTTTTTGCTTTTTCATGATATTTTTCCGCATTTCGCTGTGGGGTCAACTTTGCATCCAGCGGAATGGTGACGATTTCATGGTGCGAGAAAGTGTTTTCCACTGTGACGGTACTCATCCCTTGCGCTATGGATGGAAAGTGTGCCATGATCAGATGAGCATATAGTTCATACTGTTCCGCACGGGAAGCTTCCGCCAATTCTGTTTCCATTGCCCGAATGGTTCGTTCTGTTTTTTCTCGGCTCTTCACAAGCCATGCGGTGATCTCCTTTTTCTTCTGAAGATAGGAGGAAGTGGAACGTTCGAAACTGATGAATTTCTGGATGCCGGTGAAGAGGTCGTCATATGTTTCTTTCCGGAGGGTAGACAGATGACTCAGCGGTATCAGGGAAAAGCAGTAAGGAGAACGATCTTCAAAATAAACCGAGGGGGAAATATGTTGCAGATGCAGAATACTGCGGATGACCGATTCTGCTGTGAAGTAGAGATTTTCGGGAAGATTAGTTTTTTCGGACCCTGTGCCCGCAGCGGATCTAAAAATGATCTCGTTTGCAAGGGTTGTTCCGAGTTTTGGCAGAGCCTTCTTCAGCCGCTGTGCTGTGCTTTTTGGTTCAGCTTCGTCCTTGAGAAATTCCTGCGTAAAGATTTCTTTTACAGGAAGAAGTGATTCCGAAGTAATCTCCTGTTTCAACGGTTGAAAGGGGTGTGGTGTTCCGATCAACTCTTTTTTTTTCTGGAATGCGTCGATGACGACGCCATGACCATCCAACAAAAGCACATTCGCTTTCGAAGCGAACATTTCCAGGCTGAGCCACTGCTCTCCTGAAAATTTAAAATAAATGACTCTGTCTGTCGCGCTGACATACACGGATTCGATGTGCATATCCACTAGCGACGGGAAGAGGTTAACAGTGTTCTTCTGTGTGCGGAAATCGCCGGGTCGTGCTATAACATAATTCTCGCGTGCATTGCAGCAAATAATAATTGTGTGCGGTTCCGGTGCATAGAGAAGAAGAGCGAGCGTATTCTTCTCCTGGGAGTACACTTCAGCGATGACGGTCCGCGCATACCGCCGGTGCAGTTCATGTGCGCTATGGAGGAGTGTGAAATAGTTGGACAGCATAGAAGAAGATACAAAAAGTGTCGCGGAGATTCCCGAAAACAACCGATCCCGACCGACTGTCCGAAAGAACAGAAGGCCGGGATCGGAATGCGTACGTACTCAGCGTTATTTTTTCCCTTTAGAATACACAACGGCCGCTTTCACGAAGTCCCGGAATAACGGATGCGGATTCAGTGCACGCGATTTCAGTTCGGGATGGAACTGTCCGCCGACAAACCATGGATGATCTTTCAACTCGGCGATCTCCACCAGATTATTGTCCGGCGATGTACCGCTGAAGACCATACCGTGTTCGGCAAGCGTTTTGCGGAATTTGTTGTTTACTTCAAAACGGTGGCGGTGGCGTTCATAGATGAGTTCTTTTTTATAGGCGGCATAGGCTTTTGTTCCTTTTTGCACAGCACACGGATAGGCGCCGAGACGCATTGTCCCACCCATATTTTTAATCGACCGCTGATCCGCCATCATGTCGATCACATTGTATTTTGTCTTCTTGAATTCCGTACTGTTTGCCCCCTTTAATCCACAAACGTTACGCGCGAATTCGATGATGGCGCATTGCATCCCCAGGCAGATACCGAAGAACGGAATATTATTCTCACGCACGTATTGGATTGCTTTGATTTTCCCTTCGATGCCTCTGATTCCGAATCCGGGAGCGACAAGCAGTCCGCTAAGACCGCTCAAATGTTCTTTCACGCTTTCTCCTTCCAGTTCTTCCGCACGGATCCATTTCAGATCGACTGCCACATTGTTCTCCGCGCCGGCATGAATGAACGACTCGGAAATGCTCTTATAGGCATCCTTCAGTTCCGTGTATTTCCCGACAAATCCGATCGTGACACGATCCGCCGGTTCCTTCACTCTGTGAACGTACCGGGTCCATTTCCGCAGATCCGGTTTATTCGCTTTAATGTTGAGCTTTTCCAGAACGATCTTATCCAGTCCCTCTTTTTCGAAATGGAGCGGGATTTCATAAATCGTTTCAACATCGCGTCCTTCAATCACGGCATCTGTTTCCACATTACAGAAGAGACCGATCTTTTCCCGCACTTCACGGGACAGGCGCTTTTCCGTCCGGCAGATAAGGATGTCCGGCTGCATTCCGATCTCAAGGAGCGTCTTCACACTGTGCTGCGTCGGTTTTGTTTTTATCTCTCCGGCGGAGCGGATGTAGGGAATCAGTGTTACATGAATGCTCAGCGCATTCCTCTTGCCGATAGAAAGCGTGAACTGTCGAATCGCTTCTAAAAAGGGGAGCGATTCGATGTCGCCGACCGTACCGCCAACCTCGGTGATGATAACATCATATTTTCCTGTGGCACCAAGCTGGCCGATGCGTCTGCGGATCTCGTCCGTAATATGCGGAACAACCTGAACCGTTGCGCCCAGATAATCGCCCCGGCGTTCCTTGTTGATTACTTCATAATAGATCTGTCCGGTCGTAGCATTGTTCATTTTGGATGTGTTGATGTCCAGGAACCGTTCGTAGTGGCCGAGATCCAGATCGGTCTCCGCACCATCGTCCGTTACATACACTTCGCCGTGTTGATACGGAGACATTGTTCCCGGATCGACATTGATGTACGGATCCATTTTTTGGATCGTGACACGAAGTCCGCGAGATTTCAGTAGGAGTCCGAGCGATGCAGCCGCGATCCCTTTTCCCAGGGAGGAAACAACGCCGCCGGTGATGAAGATATATTTTACATGAGTGCGTGCCATACGATATGAGAATTTAATGGTTGAAAAATATCGAATCCGATTATTTAAATACTTATTAAGAATGCATAAAAAGAGAACGGAACAGCGCTGTTGGCATTATGACTTCGAAAGAAATGCAATCACCTTTTGAAGGTCTTCCGGCGTATCCACCGGAATCGATTCATATTCCGTAACCGCGCATTTGATCTTATAGCCGTGCTCCAGAATTCGCAGCTGTTCCAGTTTTTCAGCGGTCTCCAGTGCGGACTGCGGCAACGAAGTAAACTTCTGTAAAAAGTCCGCACGGTAGACGTAAATACCAAAATGTTTATAAAATGTTGTACCGTTGAACCACTCTTCATCTTTCCGCGCATCCCGGATGTAGGGGATCGGCGATCGGCTGAAGTACAATGCATACTGATGATGGTCCATGACCACTTTCACGATATTTGGATTGAACAAATCCTGATGTGAAGCGGTCTTTTTCACCGCCGTGCTGACGACTGCCAGCGGATCGTCGATCAACGCCTGGATGGTCTGGTCGATCAGCTTGGGATCGATCAGCGGCTCATCCCCCTGGATGTTGACAACGATATCTGCCCGGTGTTCTTTCGCAACAAGGGCAATACGGTCGCTGCCGCTTTGAATCTCTACTGGAGTCATCTGCACTTTCCCGCCGAACGACTTTACAGCAGTAACAATCCGTTTATCATCCGTTGCAATAATAACATCAGTAAGGAGTGCTGATTGCTTTGCCTGTTCATATACCCGCTGGACCATCGGTTTCCCGCAGATATCCACCATCGGCTTTGCGGGAAGCCTGGTCGATGCATAGCGTGATGGTATTATGCCGAGAATGTTCATAGAAAAAAAATCTCAATTATGATGTTCTAACTCTGAAACTTCGAACGCAAATGTTTTTCTTTCCATTATTGAAATTTAGAATTTGAGATTTAT
Organism: Bacteroidota bacterium; assembly: GCA_041665525.1. GTDB lineage: Bacteria > Bacteroidota > Ignavibacteria > UBA10030 > UBA8401 > UBA8401. The sequence goes on from JBAYIS010000014.1 coordinate 54,757, forward strand.
TGCTTCAATAGTTACCCAATCACTTTTGGCACTTTAAAATGTTCTTCCGTTGCCGCGGGAGCATTCTTTAATGCATCGTCCGTTGGAGTGGAAGGTTCGACGATATCTTCTCGAAAAACATTCTGCAGCTCTATCACCTGCGCCAACGGTTCCACATTCGACGTATCGACGGAATTCAATTCTTCCATGTACTTCAGGATATCGTTGAATTGATGTGTGAATTTTTCCTTTTCCGCATCGCTGAATTCCAGCTTTGCCAATGCGGCGATATGATCAACTTCTTTCAGCGTGACGGACATAAATTTTTTTCCATTACTGTTATTCAATAACCAATACCGGCAAGCGTTACTGTGCCGGTTGCGCGGCGGAAGAGGCGATTGCATTGTTCATCCCGGTTCCACATAGGCGCGGGAAATAATTCCCTGGACCTCTTTCATTAATTTGATTTCGTCATCTCGTGTTGCCACCTGTTTTGTTTCTACCGGGGAGTCGACAACGACATTAATACTTGCAGATCGTATGTCGAATGATCCCTTCGGCAGGATTTTGAAACTGCCGTTGATCGTCACCGGTACGATGGACACGCCGGATTTTGCCGCCAGTGCGAAAGCTCCTCGCTTGAATGGAAGAAGTTTTCCATCGCGCGTCCGTGTCCCTTCAGCAAATAATAATACCTGTCCTCCAGAACGGACATCGCTCGCAGCACGGTCAAGGCTTTTCATCGCTTCCGTACCTTTTCCCCGATCCACCATGATATGATGACCCCACCGGAGCGCCCAGCCCCAGAATGGCACATAGGACAATTCCTTTTTGAACATGATGCGGACATGCGGGAATGTCTTCATCAGCACGGGAATATCGAACATGCTGGCATGGTTGCTTACCAGGATGTAATTGCCGTACGGATCGACCTTCTCCATTCCGTTCACTTTCACGCTGATTCTACAGACAACAAGGGCGAACGTTGTCCACGTTCTGCCGCACCAGAAGTACGTTCTCCCGGACCGGTCGAATGGAAGGGAGAGGATAGCTATGATGGAAAAAGGGACGCAGGTGGAAGCAATGATAAGCAATCGCAATATAGTTATGAGCAATCTCATGCGCGCTGCTCTACTGCGTGAATGCGTTTGGTGATGGACGGATGGCTGTAAAATAAAAACTCAACGATCGGATGCGGTTCCCGGTCTGCAAGATTCATCTCGGCAAGTTTATTCATTGTTGATATGAAGGCAGAAGTATTTTTCGTCTGCTCGACTGCATATCGGTCTGCTTCAAATTCATGTTTGCGGGAAAGCACATTTCCCAGCGGTGACGTGATGAGGGAATAGATCCCGAGCCACACAGTTAACAGCGGTAACGCGGCAAGCTGTGTGATGGCGGTGAATCCGAACAGCGAAAGGGTTGCTTCGTATGCAAGGGAAGTCAGATATAAACCGACGAAAATGCTGATGGTGCCGACCATGATCCCTTTCCAAATATGTCCGTGGAAATAGTGGCCAAGCTCATGTGCAAATACGGTTTCGATCTCTGCTTCGGAGAAACTGTGCAAGAGCGTATCTCCAAGCAGTATTCGTTTTGATTTGCCGATGCCGGTGAAGGCGGCGTTTGCCTTTTTTGTACTCTTGCTCAGATTAAACGCATAGATTCCTTCAACAATCATTGAAGTCGATTTTGCGAGCGCTTGAATCTTCGATTTGAGAGGAGAATCTTCCAGCGGAGTCAGTTTGTAAAACAACGGAAGGATCACGATCGGAGCAATGCGCGAAAGTCCGATAGAAAATATAAATAGTGTCACCGCCACCGGCAGCCACCATAGTGCGCCGAAGGTGATCAAAAAATAGTAGACGAGAACTGCCAGCGGAGCCAGAAGCGGAATGGAAACAAGCAGTCCCTTTGCATGCTCCCACACCCATTGGCCGAAACTCTGGTTGGAAAGATTGTACCGGTGTTCAAGAATGAAACCGGAATAAAAACTGAAAGGAAATGAAACAGCGCCGCTGATTGTACCGAACAGAGCGGAAAAAATCAGAAGAGCACCATACGGATTCGAAGTGTAGGAAACTGCTGTCTGTTCAATGGTTAGTGTATAACCGTATATCAACAGCAGGAGTGTAAAAGCAAAAGAGACAAATCCGCCGGCAAGGGAAACGATCAGTTTTACCTTGTTATAGCGTTTGACGGAATCTGCGGTCTCGTTCATACACAAAAAAGAAATAGCGTTCCGATGCCGGCCGGAATCGGAAAACATGTTGTTTGAAAATGAGTAAACCGACAGTGAAGAGTGTGGATTGGTGACCTGTGGTTTAATAAAAATACAAAAGGGGAAAGGAAAAAACAAATGTTGTTTTTCCTTTCCCCGCCAACAGAATGAGGAGCAGTACGTCGCTTATTTAGCGGCGGGCGGCTTTTCTTCCTTCCGTCCGAACTTCGCACGCAGATCTTCCAGTGAATACGAACGTTCTTTAAACGGCTCGACATCCGCTTTCTTCTTCGCGGGAGATGCGACGCTCTGTTGCGACCGCATGGACAGGGCGATCCGTTTTAACTGTTCGTTTACTTCTAACACACGCACTTTTACAATCTGCCCCACTTTCACCACCGTTTTGGCATCTTCAACATACCGGTCGGCCAACTGTGAAATGTGCACGAGTCCGTCCTGATGGACTCCAATGTCGACAAACGCGCCGAAGTTCGCTACGTTGGTAACGATCCCTTCCAGCTCCATTCCCGGTGCAAGATCGGAAAGTTCTTTGATTCCATCCTTGAATGTTGCGTACTTGAACTCGGCGCGCGGATCACGCCCCGGTTTCTTCAACTCGGTGATGATGTCGCGCAGCGTCGGTTCCCCCACAGTTTTCGTCACATACTTTTTAATATCGAGTTTGTCGAGTGCAGCAGGATTCTTCATGACTTCATCGAAGGACAATTTCACATCGGTCAGAATTTTTTCGACAACCTGATAGCTTTCCGGGTGGACGCCGGAACTGTCGAGTGGATTTTTCGCATTGCGGATCCGAAGAAAGCCCGCCGCCTGTTCGAATGCTTTCGGGCCAAACTTAGGAACTTTTTGCAGTTCTTTTCTGCTTTTGAACGCGCCGTTCTCGTTCCGGTATTCCACAATGCTTTTTGCGAGTGGACCGTTAATTCCGGCGACATAGCTTAAGAGCTCTTTGGACGCCATGTTCAGATCGACGCCGACATAATTCACGCAGCTCTGCACCGTTTCTTCCAGTTTCTTCTTCAACAGTTTCTGGTCCACATCGTGCTGGTACTGGCCGACGCCGATCGATTTCGGATCGATCTTTACCAATTCTGCGAGTGGATCCTGCAGCCGGCGGCCGATGGAGATGGCGCCGCGGACAGTGATATCGAGATCAGGGAACTCATCGATCGCCACTTCACTGGCAGAATAGATTGACGCTCCCGACTCGTTTACCACCACCTTTACCGGCTTTTTTTTGATTCCTTTCAGTGCTTCGGCGATGAATTCATCCGTTTCACGGCTGGCCGTCCCGTTACCGATAGCAATCAATTCAATAGCGTGTTTCTCAATCAGTTTCTGGACGATCTTCTTAGCATTCTCGCGCTGCGCGTCTCCCGAAGTGTGCGGGAAGATCGCGATATATTCAGAGAATTTTCCCGTTTCATCCATCACCGCCACTTTGCATCCCGTGCGGAATCCCGGATCGACGCCGAGCGTCGGTTTCATGCCGGCAGGAGAAGAAAGCAGCAGTTCGCGGATATTCGCTTCGAATGTCTTGATCGATTCCAGGTCCGCCGTCTCTTTCTTCGCAAGCCGGACCTCGCTGATAATGGTATTCTTCATGAGCCGGTCGAACGCATCCTTCAGCATGGCAGAATAAAAAGTCCGCACGGTCTCGATGTGCGATTTGTTTTCCATCGTTGCCAAATAGTTCTGTACGAACTCATCGCTGAATTGTACGGAAAAGGAAATCACCTCTTCTGCTTCGCCGCGACGCATTGCCAGCATATTGTGCGGTTGAATGTCCTTCACGCGGAACTTGTAATCGCGGTACATCTCGTATTTCGTCGTGCCCACCGGGAATTTCTTTTCATCAATCGTGGAGACAAAGACACCCTCGGTCAACAACTGTTCGCGGATGTGCTGGCGGTATTCTGCTTTTTCGGATACCTCTTCGGCAAGAATATCAGCTGCGCCTGCGAGCGCTTCCTGAACTGTTTTTACCTCTAATTTTTTTGAAACATACTTTTCGGCCTCTTTCTCCAAATTCACACGCTTTGCGTCGGGATTATTCTTTGCTTTTATCCATTCCGCAAGCGGCTCAAGTCCTTTTTCCTTTGCGATGGTGGCGCGGGTTCGTTTCTTTGGTTTGTAGGGAAGATACAGATCTTCCAGTTCGGTTTTTGATAAACACTCCTGAATCGTTTTTTTCAGTTTGGGGGTTAACTTCTTCTGTTCATCGATTGATTTCAGAATTGTTTCTTTTCGTTCTTCTAATTCCAATAAGTAATCAAATCGGTCAAAAAGGTTTCGCAGCTGCGTTTCGTCCATTTCGTCGGTTCGTTCTTTCCGGTACCGGGCAATGAAGGGAATGGTGCCGCCGTCCGCGCGGAGTTCCAATGCTGCGGCGACTTGTTTTGGTTGTAAAGTGAGTTCTTGCGAAAGGAGTTTGGGGATATCGAGCATAAGAACAATGGTGAATGATAAGTGATGAATGAATAGTGTTGAACAAAACGTGCAATTTTCTGTGGAATTTCTGTACAAATAAAACACCGCAGAAAAAAACCGGCATTTCTGCGGTGCTGCACTAAGATAAAAGAGAATTGGTGAAGAACAAAATGAAAAAAATGATGCGGAAATTTTAGATGGAGCAAGAGAGTTCGAAGAATTACTTTTGTTTGACACTGCACTCAATTTTTGCTACACTGGAACATTCTTCCACATCGCCAAAAGACAACCTATGACGCAGATTCCGAAAGAACGCCACATCGGCAGAATAAAAAGCATGACCAGTTCCGCCTTTTTCGTTTCGTTGGACGAAGATCTCTTTACCATGGAACGGACCGTGAACGGTAAAACCTATCGAGTCGGTCAGATCGGTGCATTCATTGTGATGCCGGTGGGAGATGTGGAGGTGGTCGGCGTCATCAACCGTGTCTATCAAGCGTCCGAATTAAACCGTGAAATGGAAGCGCAGGTGATCGGTTCGGTATCGAATGGGAAATTCCAAAAAGGTATTGCATCGTTTCCATCACTTGGCAGCGATGTGTATATGACGGATGAAGAAGGGGTGGCAACGATCTTTGCGTCATTTGCGCAATATGGTTTTGCCGTTGGAGATATCTCCGGATTCCCCGGCGAACGACAGTACATCGATCCGAACCGGTTTTTTGGCAAGCACATTGCTGTGCTCGGTTCTTCCGGTTCCGGTAAATCGACAACGGTTGCTTCCATCCTGCAAAAAGTACACATGTTTGAGAATACGCATGTGATTGTACTGGATATCCATAATGAATATTCTGCAGCGTTCCGCGATTACGGGAATCTCATCAACATCACGGAATTGGAAATGCCGTACTGGTTCATGAACTTTGAAGAGATGCGGGAAATGTTTGTGGATGAAAATGAGCCTTCCTCGCAAAGCCAGATTATGATGTTGAAGGATTTGGTATTGAATGCAAAAAAGGCTCGTAATCCGGAATTGCAGGCTATCTTGACGGTCGATTCCCCGGTGTTTTATGATCTGAACGAAGTCCGTGCAAAATTTCAATTCTTCGATACGGAGCGGGTCACCACCAGCACAGGTGTCCGGGAAGGGCCGTTCTTTGGACAGTTCACCCGGTTCCTCGTCCGGCTGGACAGTAAAATGACCGATCTACGGTACGGATTCATGTTCAAGCCGAAAAAATTCAAGGATTCGAACGCATTGAAGGATATCCTGAATAAGCTGCTCGGCATTGAAAATAAGAAACAAATCACCGTCATCGACTTGAGCGGTGTACCGTTCGATATCGTGAACACCATCGTTGCCCTGCTGGCACGGACGGTGTTCGATTTCAACTTCTGGAATAGGAACAAAGCTGATTTTCCCATCCTGATGTTGTTCGAGGAAGCGCACAATTATCTGCCGCAGATCCCGACACCGTATAATAGAGCGGCACGAAAAATCGTAGAGCGTATCGCAAAGGAAGGGAGAAAATACGGTGTTGCCTGTATGATCGTCAGTCAGCGGCCATCCGAGCTTTCGGAAACGATTCTGTCGCAATGTAACAACTTTGTCATTCTCCGTCTTACCAATCCGTCGGACCAGGCATTCGTCAAAAAGCTTGTTCCGGATTCATTCGCAGGAATGTTTGATATGCTTCCTTCCATGAAACAGGGAGAAGCGCTGTTTGTCGGTGATGCAACGGCGCTGCCGTCCCGCGTACAACTGGATTATCCGCAGCCGCCGCCGAACAGTTCCGATATCCTTTTCTATGATAAATGGGTCGCGACCGAAAGTCCGACCAATGTCAGCGATGTAGTTGACCGATGGTGGAAACAGGAACGGGATTAAGATCATGATATCCTTCCGGCAATTGTCGATCGCTGGAAGGATAACTCATCAAGAATGAAAAACCGCCTAGAACTGAAAATACTTCTTCTGATCATCGTTGTACTGGTCGCCGGCTTCGGTACGTACGTGATCATTTCAATCAACCGCGAATCCGCCGTGCTGCTGGAACAGCAGCGTGAAAAAGCGCGGCTCTTCAGCGAAACGGTTATGGTCGGAATTCGCAACGTGATGCTCTCAGGGAAAGCTCCGTATGCAGCCGAATTGGTGAGTGATGCGCGCGAGAACCTGAAGTTCGGTACGCTTCGAGTATATGACAATAAAGCGAAAGAAGTGTTTCCGGACGAAGGACGCGGTATCATTTCCGGAGCGGGAGATGAACAGGTGCGCAGAGCGATTGAAACGGAAATGGAAGTGATGTTTTCCCGGAAAGATACATCCGGTGAACAATTCATCCGGATTGAACCGCTGAAGAATGACCGCGAGTGCCAGCAATGCCATAGCGGCAATCATCTGGTCCGCGGTGTAACGCGTTTAGCGCTCGATCCGAACCTGATGACCGTGCATGCAAAAGAAATGGCATCGAATAATTTTGCGAAAACGCAAACGGAAGTTACCGAGATAATCAGCAATACACTCGCTGCCAGCTTTCGGAATATTATGCTTGCCGGTCAGGGAGAGCTGATGGATACGCTGGTGAAACGCTCCTCGCAGCTTCCCTTCATCAACAAAATTAAAGTGTATGACCGGTTCGGCGCGGTCCATTTCGGCGAGGAAGAGAACCTTCTGCCGGAGGATTCTATTCTTCGGGCAATTGAAAACGAAGCACCGATACTTTTCTCCGAGAAGAAAAAAACATTGACGCGCCTGATCCCGTTCCGGAATGAGGATCGATGCCAGGTCTGCCACGGTTCCAAAAGTCAATGGCGCGGCGTCATGGAGGTTTCCATGAATGTCGGCATGCTGAAAATGAAGCCGTCCGAACTGGAACAGCAGTTGACGGAAATGCTTCAGGCGACGGTGGGTGTCGGTTTTCGCAGCATCATGCTTGTGGGTAAAGGGAGTTATGCCCGGGCGTTCATCAATGATGTCCGGAAGATCGGTGCAGTGAAGGATCTCCGCGTGTTTGACAACGATGCAAATGAACGGTTTGTGAACAGTCAGAAAATGGATTATGGCCTGGATTTTGTCCGCAGTGCGTTGATGAAAGATACACTGATCGAAGCAATGCAAATGATCGATGGCGAGGAATATCTTGTTCGGTATTCAACGTTGAAGAATGAAAAACGCTGCCAGGTTTGCCACGGCGACGATCACACCATCCGCGGCGTTGTAGGTGTCACCACATCGATGGCGGCAGTTAATGCGACCATCGCGGATAATCAACTCTATTCGATCATCGCAGGAGCGTTGACGATATTACTTGTTTGGCTTGTGCTCCGCATCTTCATGAAGGCAGTAGTGGTGAAACCGATCGGTTCGCTCGGTACTGTGGTGCGCGAAGTGGGGAATGGGAATTTCTCCGTTTCCTCCACGGTGAATTCGAATGACGAAATCGGCGAACTGGGGAAAAGAATCAACGAAATGATCATCGGCCTGCGGGAACGGTTTCATCTGGAAAAATTCGTCTCCCGGCAGACCGTGGACTATGTCCAGCGCGCTTCCGAGATGGGAGTGAAACTCGGCGGCGAAAGGAAAACAGCAACAGTCTTCTTCTCCGACGTCCGCGGATTCACCGCTTTTTCAGAAAAAGTGGAACCGGAAAAGGTCGTGGCGATGTTGAACTCGATCCTCAGCCGTCAGGCGGAAATTGTGAAAAAATACGGCGGCGATATTGATAAGTATGTCGGCGATGAACTGGTTGCGGTGTTTCAGGGCGACCAGATGGTGAAGCGGGCGGTAGAATGTTCCATCGAGATCCAGGCAATGATGCAGAAACTTCCCGAGTTGACCGGGGATGATATCGCAATTGGTATCGGTATCAATACCGGGGAAATGGTTATGGGAGCGATGGGGAGCGAAGAGCGGATGGACTTTACCGTGATCGGCGACGCGGTGAATCTGGGCGCCCGGCTTTGCAGCGCGGCAGGACGCGGACAGATCATTGTATCAGAATATTCTGCGCAATACCTCCTGAATGATCAGACGATAGAATTGAGAAAACTCGACCCGATTAAAGTAAAGGGAAAAGAAGCTATGATCCTGATTTATGAAGCAATGCCACGAAAGTGATTGATGACCCGTTTCCTGTTTATTCTTTTTTCCCTTTTCATTTCCTTCCTTTCCGCGCAGTCTTTGAAACACGAACTCCGCGCCGTCTGGCTCTCCACCGCCGGCGGCGACTGGCCGAAAACGACTGATGTTGCGGAACAACAACGTTCTTTGATAGAAATCTTCGACATGCTTCGCCGGAACAATTTTAACACGGTATTCTTACAAGTACGACCCCGCGGTAATGTGCTCTATCGATCGACGCACGAGCCATGGATTTCGCAGTTGACAGGCGTGATCGGAAAGGATCCCGGATATGATCCGCTGGCATTTGCCATCGAAGAAGCGCACAAACGGGGACTTGATCTGCATGCATGGTTCAATGTGACAAAAGTATGGGGTTCGGATCTGCTTCCGTCCAATCTTCAGCACGTTACTCGTGCTCACCGTGATTGGGTGAAACACTTCGAAAACGAATGGTGGTTGGATATGGGAATTCCTGCTGCCCGTGAATATACAGAGGACCTGGTGAAAGAACTCGTTCGAGCGTACGATATCGACGGGATCCATTTCGACTACATCCGGTATCCATCCGATAAATTTGAGGATTGGGGATCGTTCACTCAATTCGGCGAAGGAGTGGAACGGGCGGAGTGGCGCAGAAACAATATCACAATGTTCGTTCGGAATGTGCACGGATTTATCCAAAGTGAAAAACCATGGATCAAAATCGGTTCCGCGCCGCTCGGCATCTATCAGTCCATCAACGGCGCCCAGTCATCCTTCAATGGATACTCAGGGGTATTCCAGGATTCACGCCGGTGGTTGCGCGAAGGGATTCACGACTATCTGACTCCACAGGTCTATTGGACGATTGGTGAGCAAAAGAATCCAAACGATCCCGATTTTTTTGCGCTCAGCAATGACTGGACAAGGGAAAATTATCAGCGGCATATCTATATCGGCATCGGAGCGTACCGGGAGAACATTCAGTCGGAAATCAGGGAACAGATCCGGATAACAAGAGAAGAAGGAGCGCAGGGGCAGGCATTTTTCCGATTTGATAATCTTTTCTCTTTTCTTGACCGGCTGGGGGAAGCATATCGATCGCCGGCACTTGTCCCGCCGATGGTGTGGAAGGACTCGATCCCGCCAAATGCACCAATCGATATCACCGTATCAGTAGATCAGGGTGGCACAACCATTCGATGGAAAAATCCATCACCGGCTGCCGATACAGAAAAACCGTTCCGATATATTGTGTATAGGTCATTGGCAAAAAAAATCGATACGCGAAGAGGAGAAAATGTAATTGCGGTTCTGCCGGCATCGGAGTTTTTTTTCAGGGATGAAACAACTGCGGGGAGCATATACTTCTATACCGTCGTCTCTGTCGATCGTGCCGGGAATGAAAGCGGTGAGCCGGTGACAACAATTTCAGAGATCCAACGGCTGCTTGCCCGATATGAAAAACCGCGAACAGAGATTTCGATGCTTCAAAATCCTGCAAATGGCAGAACATATGTTTCCTATGAATTGCCCCAAAAAATGTTTGTAACATTATCGGTCCGGCATGGATCTGATACCCGGGAATCGTTGGTCGTGAATGAAACGAAGGAAGCAGGGATTCACATTGTCAGCATCGATACGAAAGACCTTCCGTCTGGAATAATTGAATATCGTCTGAAAGCAGGAGATTCGACAATCGTTCGTTCAATGGAAAAAAAATAAAGTCCGCATTATACGGACTTTATTTTTTTGATATTGCATAACATATTTGCCTTATTGCTGAGCAGTCGTTAAGGAATTAAGAATCGAACGGTAAAACTCTTTTATTACTTCATTTTCTTCGCTTTCCAACGCATTTTCTACAGCAGTTCGGCCTTCAGTGCCGCCGACCGTAACAAGCGCCAGCGCAGCAGACATCTTCACATTCTCAACATTATCCTCGGTCAACAGCGATTTGAGTTCATCAACCGCTCCGGTCAAATTGTATTTCCGGATGTAATTTGCAGCACTGGTGACCACTCCACTGTTGTCGGATTTCAAATTGGCTTTATAGTTTTCTTCGGCTTTTGACCAGTTGACTGACTCGCGGGTATCATTATTCGGTGCGGATGCGGAGAGGAACGAAACACCGAGCAGCACAACAAACAGCACATATAACTTTTTCATAACTCCTCCTAAGGTAGATTTGGTAAGTGTGATCTCGGTGGGTGGATATACAAACGGGATGGCGGAGGAAAAGTTTCTTAAAAAATGTAGAAATATTTTTCCGTCGTCTATTGAATGCAATGTACGGTTCAAGTGCTGAAGATGAATGTTTATTCTCTATTGGGTCTGATACTCCGAGGCTAGTCCAAAGGGCTCCTTCGGAGAGGCGAGGATGCTTATTGCATCGCCTGTTGGAGGGTCAGTTCCCTCCATTCACCGGGCAGCAAAGTACCGATGCCGTTGGTTCCGATAGCGACCCGTACAAGCCGAAGTGTCGGATGTCCGACCGCGGCGGTCATTTTTCGGACCTGGCGGTTTCGTCCTTCATGGAGGACGATTTTCAGCCATGCAGTCGGTACGGTCTTTCGGTGCCGGATCGGAACGGTGCGAGCGGGTAGTGAGGGTTCTTCGGAAAGAAGTTCGATTTGCGCCGGCCTGGTCTTTTTTCCTTCGATCACCACACCATTGCGAAGCTGTTCCAGCATTGAACCGTCTGGGATACGCTCGATCTGGACGAGATATGTTTTGGGATGTGAGAATCCCGGATCGGTCAGTGTATGCTTTACTTTGTTGTCATTCGTCAACAACAGCAATCCTTCGCTGTCGTAATCCAATCTGCCAACCGGATAAATATCTTTCGGCAGGGTCAAAAAATCCTTTAATGTCTGCTTTCCCGGTTCGGGAGAGAATTGCGAGAGGACGGCGAAAGGTTTATAGAAAAGAATATATCTCATTTAACTATTGCCGGAATTCAAGATTTTTTACGCTCCAAATTATTAACTTCTACACTAATATTATCTTTCCATATCGAATGTTAATCATTTAAAACCCATCGCACTATTCAAAAAGTCCACCAACGGTGCGAGTTCTTTACAGTATTTTGCAATAAGGGATGAGAACTCCTTTTTACGGCAGACGTCATCCTTCAGATCCAGTCCGGTGAAGAACTGTTTCATTTTCAGCCATTCGATCATCGGATGATTCGGCTCGAATCCTTTCGGCGGTCGGATCAGCTTCTCTCCGCTGATAACGGGGAAGGTCTTGATGAAGGACGGTTTATTGATGATTGCCAGGAATTCTTTCGACCGTTCAGCGATAGCTTTCCGAATCTTTTTCAGCTGATCATTGTCCGGCATGTAGATACCTCCGCCGATGAAGACCTCACCCGGTGCAATCTGCAAGTAATATCCAGATCCTTCGAAACCCTTCGGTTTTCCCCGCAGGACAAAGTGAGCGGCCATATGTGTTTTATAAGGTGTTTTGTCCTTGCTGAAGCGAGTATCCCGATAGATCCGAAACATTGAGCGCTTCGGGTGGATATCGAACTGCGGAGCAAAATCAACGAAGTGCGGCTGCATGGATGCAATGAAGCACTGCATCGGAAATTTGATGTACTCTTCGTATTCACTTTTATGCGAGTGGAACCAGTCGCGGTTGTTATTCTTTTTCAGCCTCTTTAAAAATAATAAGCTTTCATCGGGAAAGCCTTCAAATGGAGGAAAATGTTGTTCATCTAATTCCCTAAGCATAGTGTCTCCCGTGGAAATCCAGCCGGTAGTGATCCGGTCGAAGGTGTTAGAATATTACTCAAGCAGAGACCGGAAGTGTTATGATAACGGTGGTACCCTTGTGCAGTTCGCTTTCGATTGCAATGGTACCGCCGTGGAGCTGTGCGCATTGCTGAGCAATGGTCAGTCCCAGTCCGGTGCCATAGATGCCGCTGACATTTGAAGCGCGGAAGAACGAGGAGAAGAGATGCTTTTGTTCTGCTGCTGGGATGCCGATCCCCTGATCGTAGATCGTGATTACACATACGCCATCGTGCTGTTCGATGCTCGCTTTCACTTCAGTCGTATCTCGGGAATATTTAAATGCATTTGACAGCACCTGAGTGACGATGGTCCTCAGTAATGTTTCATCCAGCGGTACTGCGGAGATGTTCCCTTGTTCTGTAAGGATGAAATGATGGTGCGATTCAAGATCAGCGGTCAGTTCGCGTGCTGTGGATTGCATGACCGATTCCAGGTCGACCGGGGTGCGGTTTACCGTGTACGATTCCGTTGCAGCGCGTGTGGTAAAAGTAACATCGCGGACCAGTTCAATCATCTGCCGAATTGATTCGTTAATACGCAGAAAGGAGTGATACCGCCGTTCGTCGCTCCATTTATCGAGGAAACGTTCGAGCAGTTCGGTATTCGTTGCGATGGTTACCAGCGAAGTGCGCAATTGATTGCTCACCATGCCGATGAAACGGGATTTCAGATCGAGTAATTCCTGTTCCCGCTGTTGTGCCGCAGCGAAATGTTTCTTGGAATCCTTTTCCACAGTCCGATCGACGATGAACCCGGCATATTTTACAGTTTCGCTGTTCGGCTGAATTGCGGTAAAACTCACGGTAGCGGTGATCGGATCGTTGGTCGCGGCGATGATCCGCGTCTCTCCCTGGAACTGTTCCGCACGATTCTCGGTATTTTTCCATTGTTCCTCGTAAAAATTCCGATCTTCTTCAGGAAAGAGCCGTGAAAAATGCTGTTCGCTCAATTCATTCATTCCAAATCCGATCAATTCTTCTAATGCACGGTTGCAGTATTCACAGGTTCCGTTCTCATTCACGACAACAACCGGAAGCGGAATGTGGCGGAGAATATTGTGAATGCTTTGTTCCGCAGCGGTCAGATCATCTGTACGGCGTGCGAGTTCTTTCTGTACCGAATTGACGGCAGCTGCTAACGCCTCGTTCTTCTGTTCCAATTCCCCGATGAGAGTGTACAATTTTTGTTTACTTTCCTGCAGGGCATGTTCTGTCGCTTCGCGAATTCGGGTTTGTTCCTTTAGTAATTCCGATGTTGTTTCAAGGTCCTGTTTTGTGGCGGAAAGATAAAGTTCTGCCTCGGAGAGTTTTCGCTGATACTGCTGTTCCTTCGCGGAAAATTCTGAGGTGAGTGCTTCCCGGGATGTGACCACTAATGTGTTGGCGGTATGCGCTTCCCTCAGATCGTGCTGAAGTTGTTGTAATTGCCGCTCCAGTTCGAGAATCTTTTGCAATGATTCTGCCGCGGCCAATTTTTGCGTAGCGAGCACCTGCTGCTGCATTTCATTCGTCCGTTGAAGTTCCATAGTTTGCCCGCCGAGCGTGGTAAGCAACATTTCTTTTTCTTGCAGAGATTGTTCAACTTTTGAACGCAGTTCCTGCTGCTGCTGTAGTTCGGCTGACACCGATTGTAATGTCTGTTCTTTCGAAGAGACGTCAGCATTCAGCGATGAGGTTTTCGACGTTTCTTCGGAAATCTTCATTTTGAATTCGGATAACTGCCGTTCGACGGCTGTCAGTTCCTGTTCCAGCGAAGTGCGCTGTGTTGTTTCGTGCTGCAGCTGCGCTGCGAGGGATTGAATCTGCTTATCTTTCGTCAGTACTTCTGTACTAAGCGATGCTGCGGTAGTCTCTTGCTGTGAGATTCGTTGTTTTATTTCCGCAATGTGCTGGTCTTTTTCCTTCACGGCCGCATCCAGACGCTGTTTTTCGGATGCGAGGTGCAGTTCATTATTTCTCAACGCATATGTCTTTTCCTGTTCTTCCTCCAGCAGGCGAGCAAATCGCTTTCTCATCGTATAATACGATAACCCCGATATGCCTGCGATGATAAAAAAAGAATAGATGATGAGTTCCATTGCTGCTGTTAATTTCCTGACGATGTATGATCATGGACGATGCGCCAGCCGTCCGCACTCTTTTTGAAGAGAAGGGTGAACAAACCCCACGGTTCATCCTTCTCCCGTTTCAATCTCCACGTACCGAAAACAACGGCAGCATCGTTTGAAATGCTATCGATCGTGATATTCGTAAAGCTTAATGTTCCCATTCTTTCACGTGTCGGATATCCCTTCCGATATCGTTCCAACATCGTTTTCCACCCATAAGTGACAGAGCCGCCGGAAGCAAACCGGAGAGAATCGGAAACAACATATCCCCGCATGAAGGATTCAATATTACCGCTATTCCATCCATCAATTTGCTGACGAATGACAACAAGAATTTGCTGCTGCATGGATGTATTTCCCGGAACTGATTGTCCAAACGCCGAACAGCACGTACAATACCAGAGACACAGTGTCACAAGCGGTTTCATTACCCGCCAAGATAAGAAAAACTTTTTACAATAAATCGGGAAAAAATCAGAACGTGAACCACCCGGCTGTCGATGCTCTGGAACCGGGACTCGCTCGAACGGTTCAGATTTAATTGGCCATGGCGCGAAGGACAAAGCGGGGGATATTGATCTTAAACGTTTCGCCAGAGTTTCGTTTCATCATGTATGTCCCCTCCATGAATCCTTCCATTGATTCCAGGATGCAGAAACTGTTGTAACTGTGCGACGCACCGGAAGCAATCACGGGCTGCTTGCCGATGACCCCCTCGCCTTCCACTTCCTCCACTTTACCTGTATCATCGGTAATGAACCAGTGCCGGCGCAATAACTGCACCGTATCCAGTCCAAGATTTTCAATCGTAATGAAATAGGCGAAGACAAATTTCCGGGAAATAACGTTCGATTCCGATTCGAGATAGAGGGGACGGACGGAAACTTTAATGTTGTTCGTTATTTCGGTGAAGATCGTCATGAGGTAATATACTCACTTCTTCGTGAACAATCCGTACGACCAGGTAATGAGGATTACTGCGAATCCTGCTCCGGCCGCATCCAATGACTGGTACCATGAAGCGATCGCCATTGCGGCCAATCCGGCAAGCCGGATGAATTCAACGGTTTTATTATAGATTCGCTTATGGTATCTGCCGAAAGCGGAATTTTTGATCCGTTCGAGATTGGCGAATCGAACGATGGTCAAGGAGACGAATAAGGAAGGGATAAATGCCACGATCAGTGCGCCGACCACATCATGCTGCCAGAAAAAGTAACATGCGCCGAATGCGGTGCTTACATCTGTGATCAGCCGGGCAGGATGAATTTGTTGATAAAGATTTTTTTCCAGAAGATTCATATATTTGTCTTTTATGGATCGTTATACGTTCAAAAAATATTCACCAACGTCCCGCGTACCGTTACGCATTGATAGCTGATCAAGGTTTCTGCGGTACATTCCGTATGCTTCGCCTTTCGTGCTGAGAGTACGAATGATCTCCGGAAGTTTGGCGATATTCCTTTCGAAGATTCCCAGCCGGCGGTCACGGACGAATTCCATATTGCCCAGTTCCTGTTCCCAAAGATAGTCAATAATCACCGGAATCTTTTTCATCATCAAGATTTCCATGATGGTAGAGGCGCCGCATTTGGTGATGACGATATCGGCTATGTTCAATAGTTCATAGACGAAATCGACGAAGCCATAGACCACCAACTCAGGATAGCGACGCTTCAATTCCGTCGCTTGCTGTAATAATTCTTCATTCTTTCCGCAGACGATCGCAATTTGCACAGGCAGGGAGGCGGAAAGAAGGTGTTCCAGAATCCTTCTTCCATGAGGTATACCGTCGCCGCCGCCAATGATCAACACCAGCGGTTTTGCCGCATCCACTCCAAGCCGTGATCGTGCCGCCGCGGCCGATTCCGGCGAAAGGGGTTGCGAGAATTTTTCATCAATGATGAACGGAAATATCTTCAATGAACTTTCCGGAATTTTTCGCGACAAACAATGTTCTCTCAAGCGTTCACTGAAGAGCACATACTGTTGGTCCTTTCGCTGAAACCACAAGGGATGAGCAGTGAAGGGATCGGTGACCACCGTAATAACAGGAATATCCAATTCCAGTTCTTTCAAAATCTGATAGACCGGTGTGATCAACAAAAAATGAAAAACGAAAATTTTTGACGGACGCCGTTCCGTAATAGTTTTCCGGATAAACGGTTTGATGAAATAATTCGCTGCCACCACATTGAAATATCCAACAGGGGGAAATTTATTGGTTGCATACAGGAATTCGTAATACCATTTCGCTTTTGCCTGAAGCATTCGGTATCCATCCTCGATGATATATCGGGCGAATGGATGCGATTCCACTAATCCGTCTATCAGTACCGGATCGATGCGTTCACCGTGCTGTTGGGACAAGTACTGTGCCACGGAGCGCGCCGGTGCCAGATGTCCGCCGCCAGTCCGCAAATAGAAGAAGAGATATTTTTGTTTTTCCGTATTCATTCTTTCAGATGTCCTTCAAGACATTCACCGCTCCAGCGGCGAATTACTGCGGACCATGGAACCGGATTGCAAGACTTCCAGGATCTTTTCCGTGCCGAGCTTCCTCGCCTTTAAAAAACCAGACCAGGCCATATCCGCGATAGTACCGTTATCCAGCAGATCATAGAGCCACTGTTCCGTGAATTCCGGGGATTCCTGTTTCATTCCTGCATGGATTTCGAACAACCATTGACGATTGAACCGTTCCTGCGATCCGATTGTAGGGGTCATAATGATGGGGATGCCAAGGCCAGCGTAAAAGGAGAGTTCGCTCGGCTTTGTCCAGAGGATATCGGTCGTCCGCATTGCTATGTTGAATTGTTGGAAATAATCGTGCAGTGTGTCAGCAAACAACACGGAAACATTCTCCGAACCGATCTCGTTCTTCACTTCCTCAAAATGGTTTCGTACTTCCGGACGGATACCGGCAACCAGATTAATCTTGATCTCATTTCTCTTCAGTCGATGACGCAAAGCGCGGACGATACTTGATCCGATTTCTTTCTGTGCACCGGCACCGCCGACGGCAAACGTAATTGTCAGTATCCTGTCATTTTTAAAGACACAATTCTTCTTACCAAGAAAATGTTCTACATTCTTTTTATGAAGAGTCCAAAAACGATTCTTGGGGTCGAGATGG
Source organism: Bacteroidota bacterium (assembly GCA_041665525.1). Classification (GTDB taxonomy): domain Bacteria; phylum Bacteroidota; class Ignavibacteria; order UBA10030; family UBA8401; genus UBA8401. The sequence continues at coordinate 72,553 of JBAYIS010000014.1, forward strand.
AACAATCGTTGCGCCAGATCGTGCTTCAATACGGAAAGATTTTTACCAAGCAGGTCCTGTGGCAGCGGGAAGCCCGTCAAAAAGATTCGTTCTTCCGGCACGCCATAAATTTTTAACCGCTGTGCCGCTTTACCGCACGGCGCAAAATAGTTAATGCGGCTGTCCCACGGTTGCTTTGCCACCCACACACGATTGATATCCGCATCGCAGATGATACAATAGGTCGGATCGTACCCCTTCATATCCGCAGCAATTGCCGGCGCATAAAAGGAAGTGATTAAGGGCAATTGTTTTGCGGAGATCTTTTCCAGCATTCCGGTGCAAATTCCGTTCTGAATGTTCTTCTCAAGAAGATCGACCTGATAGGTGCTTTGAGAAAGATTACGGATAGGATAGAATGACGGTATATGCAGCATCGAATCCAGCAGTGCAAAGATCGGTTTGCCGATCACGGGAATGCCGCGGGCGCGGGAAAAGGCTTCATACACATTGAGAAGGCGATACCATTGTTTCTTCTCTTTTTCTGAAGAATTGTCATTCTTCCCGACGGTTATCAGCCCTTCTTCAGCGATATGTTTCAGCGGAAAAACCGCCCTCTGGTGTCCGTACCCCATATCGGCTGATACCACCCACGCTTTTTGTATTTTAGAAACACTCATTGAGAAAGATACAAAAAAAAGATTCAGGAAGAAGAAACGGTATATTAAGAAATAAAAAACACCCGAATCGTACAGACTTCGGGTGCGGAGGTGGGGTCCTGAACAACAATCGTCGTTACAGAGAACTCATTCCAAGCATCATGTGTTGAAACCGCTGCGCGGCCAGAGTAAAGAATAATGCCGTATCCGGAGCATTCAGTAATTCTTCTCTATCAAAATACGACGGATGGGCACAGATGTTCGACACGAGATATGCTTTGAAACGCAGTGCGGGAGTAACGTTTGCCGATGCAATTCTGTCCACAATAAAGATTATTTGTTGAATATCGGCAGATGGTTCGATCAGTTTCATCTTTGCAGCAAGTATCATGGAACCTTCTATCACGCCGTCATTATCAGAACGGAGTCCTGTGATGATATTTTTCCGCGCCAATTCCATCCGGCGTTCTGAAATAGTTTGTTTTTGCAAAGCGGATTGTGCCGGTATAGCCGATGCAAAAACGAATATCGCTGCAAAAACGATGAGTATATTTTTCTTCATATGGCTGCTGTAAAATTAATCATTGAAGAGTTTGTCCAGAAACCAACCTAACTTTGACTCGTCGTTCCAATTATTCCAACCGTAGAGTCTATCCCACTTCCTGTATTCTTTCTCGGAAATGATGCCGACCGGCCCTTCATAAATGCCCCCGATGTGCATATTGTCATAGACACGGATCGCCAACGAATTCTTCTTTCCGGGTTTCAATAATCCATTGGGAATATCATATGCCCGTATCTCGCGGTATTCCTCACGAATGCGGGCAACGGAACCGTCCTTACGAATCCTTCCTGTAGAGCCAATCATCTCGCCGTTCACATAAGCTTCGTCGATATCGTCGATTCGTCCGAGCATCATCACAAGATCGTCCGTTTGCAGATCTGCGGGAACATCGAACGTTACTCGGTACCATGCAAAACCGTCATAATCGCGGTAACCTTGAAAGTCCCACTTCGCGGGTACGATCAACTCCTGCCATTTGCTGTCGTCGAACGAAGGATTCTTCCATTGATCGCTATCTCCGGTCTTGAATTTCCATTGATCGGGGAAGGAGACAAGGAACGGCATGTCGTTCTCAAAAGCGTAAATTCCCACTTTCCCCTTCACAATTCCGCCGTTCAGATGTTCATCGAATACACGGACTGCAATGACGTTCGGTGGACCGTACCGCAGGTATTGGATTGGAATTCGAAAAACCTGTTCCTGATTGTATGCAGACTGGTACTGAGGAGGAAAATCTCCCCCTTCGCCGATGGGATGACCATTCACATATACACGGCAGACATCGTCGACATATCCGAGTCGAAGATAGATATTGTCCGCATTTAACCGAACCGGGAGGATGAAAGATTTCCGATACCATGCGTAACCGTCGTATCCGGCAAATCCCTCGTTCTCCCAATCGGAGGGAACGAAAACGTCCGACCATTTTTTATCATCGAAATCCGGATCGGCATATTTTTTATTGTCGCCGATTTCGAATTTCCAATTGCCTCGCAGATCGATGACCTGTTTTTCCCTGTTCACTCCGGCAGCGAACAGCATGGTTGATGTGATAAAAAGAGCGACGATCAGTTTCATAATTGTCCCATTTCTTTTTGTTCAAATATACAAGAAGAATCTCTGCCGCGTGTCTTTTCCGCGTCAGAAGATGTAAAATGTTGTCACACGGAAGAATGGTGCAATAACACCAAAGACCGAAGGTTCGCTTCGGGCGGCGTATATATTTCGAAGATGCGGAATTCGAACTCAGGGGATCAATTTATAACCAGTTCCATGTATGGTGATGATGTGTTTCGGTACGGCGGGATTCTTTTCTATGTTTTTCCGCAACTTCACAATAAAATTGTCGACAGTCCGCGACGAGATCGATTCGTCGTATCCCCACACATGTTTTAGCAAATCGTCCCTGCTGATCACCTGCTGTTGATGATGCCAAAGGTAGCGAAGGATATCAAAATCTTTAGAGGTCATCGATACAGCTTTTCCTTTTTTCTTTGCTGTATAGCTCTCAAAATCGATCTCCAATAATCCGATTGATATTGATTTTTGCGATGAGATCTTTTCGGTCGGGGTCCTTCGCAACACCGCTTTAACGCGGGCAAGCAATTCGCGCAGGCTGAACGGCTTGGTGATGTAGTCATCTGCACCAAATTCGAGTCCCAGCACTTTATCCACCTCTTCACCCTTCGCGGTGAGCATGATAACAGGAGTTGCGATGCCTTCCGTACGGATAGTTTTGCAAATTTCAAAACCGGACATACCCGGCAGCATTATATCCAGCAGGATCAAATCGAACGATTTTGCGCGGATCGTTTCCAGCCCTTTTTTTCCTTCACCAACGATTACCACGTCGTACCCTTCAAATTCCAGGTTGTCCTTCAATCCCCGCTGCATATCAGGTTCATCTTCAATAACAAGTATGCGTGCCATATAATTATGTCGATTCTGTGAGCGGAAGCGAGATGACAAAGCGGCTCCCTTTTCCGACTTCACTGTTGATGGTGACTGTTCCGTGATGAGCCTCTATGATATGCTGTACGATTGCGAGTCCGAGCCCGGTTCCTTTTGCAGTATGCACAAGCCCGTACGATACGCGGTAGAATTTTTCAAAAATGCGTGTATGATGTTCCTCCGCAATCCCGATGCCGCGGTCGATCACGGTGATTTGAACGGCATTATCTGCGCGCGAAGTTTCGATCCGGAGGAATTTTACTTCGGCACTGTATTTCATTGCATTATCGATAAGATTATGCAGCGCTTCAGCGATTGCCTCCTCGTCAACGGAAAGAGGAGGAAGTGTTTTCTCCAGCGCTGTTTCCAGCGTGAACGAAAGCTGCTCCAGACGATAGGAGTAAATGGTCAGCACGGACGAAATGATATCGTTGATATTCACCGTCCGGAAATTGTACCGTCGGGAATTAGATTCCATCCGCGAGAAGTTCAGGATGTTATTGATCAGCCTGGTCAACCGTTCAGTCTCGTGAAGGATGATGCGGTAGTATTCTTGTTTCTTTTTTTCAGTCGGCACACGCCGCATTTCCAGCGTTTCGGCGAACATTCGGATGAGAGACAACGGTGTCCGGAGTTCGTGCGATACGTTCGAAACAAAATCGGATTTAAGAGCAACAAGCTCCATTTCCCGTTTGATCAGCCGGTAGACGAACCAGGCGCCGGCTAGTAATATAATATTTAAGGATACAATCAGGATCATGTTGGTGAAAAAGCGGTCCTGCGCTGCTTCCTGGATGGTGGCTCCGAGCAGGCGAATTTTTATGACGTAATCCGGAAAGATCCAGAGCGGACGTTGATGGGTGAAAATTTCTGTAGTGATCGGTGACGTAGAAAAAACGGCCCTCGGCAGTGAGAGTTTGTTCACGGTGAGGATAAAATCATTCTGGGCGATGTCGGTCAATTTTTGCCGATCACATCGCGGATGAACCATTCGTTATTGACGATGATGCCAAAGATTTCTGCCGGCGACGACGTTGGAACGAACAGTATGACAAATGTAGAATCAGAATCTGGAATTGGCTCCAATTTTCGGTAGGAGACGGTTTGATACCGGATTAACCGATCGATCTTTTCACGGTTCTTGCGAAACGTCTCTTTGATACTAGTATTCTCTTCCGGGACCAATTCCCATTTCCTGCAGGCAGTATCGGTTCGTGCAATGCAAAGAATTGATGGATTAGCCTGTCTGAGCTGTTCAAAACGGGAGTCTTTCCGCTCATTCTCAATCTGTGTTGCCCAACTGGACGCAACATCGAGCGTATACTGATTAACAGAAAATAGGACTGCATCCAATTGCCGCTGATACAACTGATCGATCATGACTTCGGTATCGTCCAGCGCCGAAATTTCGTACACCGTATAGAACAGGGCGGGCAGAAGGACTATAAGTGTCAGGATGATGAATATTTTTTTCGTACTTTTCATAGGCCGATGCAAAGATACGAAACGATACGGTCATGAGAAAGGTTGCAGAGTAAGGAATTATTTCTAAAGGAAAGTTTAAAAAACAGGCGGGAAAATGTCCAATGAAAATTATCCGGTAACTACAGGGATCCGCTTTCTTCGTGAACATGCCGTACAGTTTGAACCGTATCTCTATCCTTTCGAATTGCACGGCGGAACACAGACTGCTTCCCGGGAGCTTGGAATTGAAGAACACCGTATCATAAAAACAATGGTAATGGAAATCGATCCACGGCATCAATTTCTTGTGTTGATGCATGGAGACAAGGAAGTTTCCACAAAACAGTTGGCAAGAGCGATGGGAGTGAAGAGTGTTGTTCCTGCGTCTGAACAAACAGCGCAACGGGTGACGGGATTTCAGGTGGGAGGGATCAGTCCGTTCGGAACCAAGCAGAAACTTTCTGTTTATGCGGAACAGACGATCTTTTCCCTGCCGAAAATATTTATCAACGGTGGAAAACGGGGATTTCTAGTTGCGATTGATCCGGTGGAATTGAAACGGACGCTTTCAGCCGTTGAAGTGCTGGTAGCAATTTAGACAGATGTGAATGAATTGAGTTTTTTCACCATGCGCAGGATTGATTCTTCCATTGTATATCGTCCGATCTGCTTCAGCGGGATCCACGCAAGGTCTTTGGATTCGGCGGTGATCGTTAATGCTTGTGCATCATCCGCCTCGAATAAAAATCGGATATCGTAATGAAAGTGTTCGGGCTCTTGTTTCCGGGCCGGTATAGGATGGACATCCACATCGAAAATTTCCATTGAAATAGGAACGATCCCTTGTATTCCGGATTCTTCTTCCGCCTCGCGGAGTGCTACACTTAATGGATTCGGATCGCCGTCCGAATGTCCGCCGAGTTGCAGCCATTTCTCCAGTTTGTGATGATGGGTCATGAGCGTATGTGACCGCTGTTGGTTAACGACGAGCGCGGACGCAGTGATGTGTCCGGAGAGTTGAGAGCGTTCGAAACAGTCCGAATGATTTTCAACAAATGCTATGATCCGTTGAAGCATTGCAATCTCGTGCGGATCGGACGGATGATATGCGTGGAGTTTTTGAAGGAGCGGATTGCGATGCATGGTTCAGTCGCCCTGATAAAGGGAAAAAAGATTGTACACGCTCACGGTGAGATCCACCCGATGGAGATTTCCGTTCATCCTCCAATAATTGCGATAATCGGTATCCTCTTCGAACCGCTGATTCAGCGAATAGGAAAAACTCATGGTTAAGTACGATGTTGCTGGGACCTTCATTATTGCGTGAATACCGAAGGCGTACGGAAACTGCAATGTTCCGGCATGAGGACTTGTGGAGTATTGTGCTTCGTAACTCAGGGATGCCGGGAGCCAAACCGACGTATTCCGATTAATGGAGGCACTGCCCCACTGCCACGACGGCGTGAGATGGAGGGAAGCATTTTTGCCGTCAGGGTTCTGAGCGAAAAGGCTGACCGTCCAAACGCACAACAAGAAAAAAAGAGTTTTCATAGGAGTTCCTTCGTTACGATACGACGTTGACCGGTTTTCCTTCGATGAAAGAACGGATATTGGAAACGACTACATCCATCAGCCGTTTTCGTGCAGCCTGAGATGCCCAGGCAATATGCGGCGTGATGATGCAATTCTTTGCCGTAAGGAGCGGATTTGATTCTTGCGGAGGTTCAGTGGAAAGCACATCCAAACCTGCGCCAGCAAGTGTACCGGTGTTGAGCGCATCAGCAAGAGCCTGTTCGTCCACCAAAGCACCGCGTCCGGTGTTGATGAGGTACGCCGTCGGTTTCATCAGCGAAAGCCGGTTTGTGTTGATGAACTGCTTTGTGTCCGGCGTGAGCGCACAATGCAGGGATATTACATCAGATTCTTTAAGCAGTGTGTCAACATCGGTGAAGACGATGTCCGGTATTGTTCCGGCACCGGAAGTCTCAGGATACCGTGTTGAGACAAGCACCTTCATCTCGAACGCATTGGCAATTTTTGCAACTGCTTTCCCGATATTTCCAAATCCGATGATACCGAATGTCTTTCCGCGCAATTCCACCAACGGAAAATCCCAAAAGGCAAAATCTGGATTACTGCTCCATCGTCCTTTGTGGACTTCTGAAGAATGGTGGCTGACGCCGAGCGACAATTCCAACAGGAAACCAAAAACCAATTGAGCAACAGAATGTGTGCTGTATGCCGGCACGTTAGTCACGACAATGTTCTTTTCTTTTGCAGCTGCGATATCGATAATGTTATATCCCGTAGACGTGGCTCCAATATATTTCAATCGGGGAAATTGTATGATGACCTCCTGGGGGAAGGGAACTTTGTTGGTTAAGATGATCTCTGCATTTTGTGCACGATTGAACAGTTCGTTGGATGATGTTCTGTCGTAGATTGTGCAGGTTCCCAGCGATTGGAGTTCGCTCCAGCCGAGGTCGCCGGGATTCATTGTATAGCCGTCGAGGACCACTATATTCATAAAAAAATAGTTTATTGCTTCATTGGTTCATTGCATCATCGGTTCATTGAAACATTGAATCAATGAAACAATGGATCAATGAATCAATCTAAAGTTTTTTCCCTACTCGATATCTCTGTCACGGACACCGATCAGGTAGAGGATGCCGTCCAAGCCGAGCGTGGAGATTGCTTGTTTTGCCGTTTGTCGGACGATTGGTTTTGCATTGAATGCAATGCCGAGTCCTGCCAATTGCAGCATCGGTAAATCATTAGCGCCGTCCCCGACTGCGATCACCTGTTCCAGCGAGATCATTTCTTTCTCAGCGATCTCCTTCAGAATGTCTGCCTTCCGTTTTCCATCCACGATGGGACCGCGAACCGATCCAGTCACTTTCCCATCCGCAATTTCCAGTTCATTGGCAAAAACATAGTCAATGCCGAGCTTATGTTTGAGAATGTTTCCGAAATAGGAGAATCCGCCGGAGACGATTGCAGTTTTGTATCCCAACCGCTTCAGTGTGGAAATAAGACGTACAGCGCCATCCGTCAACGGCAATGTATCGCCGATCGCCTTTACTTTTACTTCGTCCAACCCTTTCAAGAGCGATAACCGCTGTGTAAAGCTTTGGTTGAAATCCAGTTCGCCGCGCATTGCTGCTTCGGTGATCTTTACGACATCGGCACCGACGCCGCGAGCCTTAGCAAGTTCATCGATCACTTCAATCTGGATAAGCGTTGAGTCCATATCGAAAACGACCAGACGGCGATTGCGGCGGTACATCGAATCCGCCTGGAAGGCAATGTCGATATCGAACTCGTGCGTGATCTCCATGAATGCAGAGCGCAGCCCTAGAGAATCTTCCAGCACACCGCTCACCAGGAATTCAACACAAGCGCGTTGTTCGTCACTCTTTTGATTTAATGAAGCGCGGCCGGAAAGACGTTCGATAATGTCGATGTTCAAACGGTGATGTTCAATTACGCCGGAGACTTTGGCGAGATGCTGCGCCGTGATGGTTCTGCCGAGCACGGTGACAATATACCGGCTCTTTGCCTGTTCATTCACCCAGGTGCCGTACTCTTCTTCGGTGATCGGTGTGAAACGGATCGTTAGTCCCAAATGCTGCGCCTTCAGAAATACTTCCTTGATCATTTCGTAGGAAGCGGATTTCGACGGAACATCCAGCAGCACGCCGAGGGAGAGTTGATTATGGATTACTGCCTGACCGATATCGAGAATACGGATATCATAGCGTGCAAGAAGATTGGTGATCTTACTGGTGAGACCGGGTTTGTCGATACCGGAAATGCTGGCGAGAATAAGTTCGTTCATGAAAAGTAATTATCAGATTTTAAAATTACAGACTGCAATTTATAGGGTGAAAAATACAAAGAAGTCGATAGAAAGCGAAACTAATGTTCAGTTTGGTAGTGTCTTAATTTGAAAGTTAATATGGATTAAAAACAAAAAAACGTCATGTCACAATGTGATGGCTTTGCCACTGAACTTGTCCCGCCGTACGGGATGTCCCGCAGTTTGTGATTCCGCCTTGGCGGGATTCCAATAAGCGGAACTGTTAAGCGGCATTTCAGCATCTGTTAGATCCCGAAATTCCGCTTTATGAATCCCGCACTTCGCGGAATCCATAAAGCGGAACAAGTTCGGGGTGACGAAACTGTTACACTAACTTCAGTCGGTAAAGCTTCATTATCCATTATCAATTATTAATTATCAATTGCTCTTAGTTCTCCAGCCATTGCTTCCACCCGTCGTAATTGAAATCACGGCTAAGAAACTCTTTCACCATCGTGTCCGCAGGCAACGACCCGCCTCGGGCGAGGACGAGGTTTCGGTATTTTTTTGCAATGGATGAATGCATCATATTCGAACGGTCGAAGAGGCTGAAAAAGTCTTTTGCAATGACCAGGGACCACATATATGTATAATAGATGGCGGAATAACCGTCCAGATGTCCGAAGGATGCCTGAAAATGTGTTCCTTCGACATATTTATAAGGCGTATAGCGTTCCCGCAATTCTTTTGACAATGTATTTGTATCGACTTCCTCCGGATTCCTATCATAACAGGAGAGGGAGAGTTTTGCGTAGAACATTTGCTGCCGAACGAACAGTCCCTTGCCGAATTCATCTGCCCGTTTCATCTGTTTCACCAGTTCGGCAGGGATCGGTTCATCTGTTTGATAATGTCGTGCAAATGTTTGCAAGGTGGAGATATCCCATGCCCATTCTTCAAGCAGTTGAGAAGGGACTTCGACGAAGTCCCATTCACACGAAATGCCAGACAGACCCATCCATTGCTGCCGTCCGGCAAAAAGGTGATGGAGCAAATGACCGAATTCATGGAAGAACGTTTCAACATCGTTATGCTCCATCAAACCTGGATCGCCTTCAACTCCGCCGGGGAAGTTGCAAATCAACGCCGCTTCCGGAATCTGTTTTCCCGCAATGCCGTTGCAGATACCGAACTGCGCTGCGTGATTGTATTTATTCTCCCGCGGATGCATATCCAGATAGAAACGTCCCGCAAGCGCTCCATCCTCAAATAATTCAAAACACTCTACCGAAGGATGCCAGACAGGAATAGTATCATTCATTCTGAATTCAACATCAAACAGCCTGCTCATGGCATCCAGGATTCCCTGCTTCACTCGTTTATATTGGAAGTATGGACGAACCTTCTGTGCGTCGAAACTGTATTCGCTCCGCTTCAACAGTTCAGAAAAATACCCTGCTTCCCATGGATCGACTGCAGTTGCAGTCGGAATATCTTTTTGTTTTCGTTCCAGTAATTGCCGGTAATCGATTTTGGATTTCTGAAGTGATGCCTCAGCGATACGGTCGATAAAATCGGAAGCATTCTTTTCGCTTTTGACCATTTTGTCTGCAGTGACACACGCGGCAAACGTTTCGAATCCCAGCAACTGCGCAAGCTCATGGCGTTTTGCGATCAACCGGTCCAGCACGTCCATATTTTTTGGAAACGCACGATTGTTGAACTCCATATACATCCGTTTTCGAAGGCTGTCGCTTTTCGCATACGTCAGGACCGGAACGGCATCGGGATATTCGGTGGTAAGAATGATCTCACCGTTTTCATTCGGTTTGTGGCGGTCAATGTAATCCTGTGGCAAACCGTCAAGTTCGGCAATATCATTGACAGAAACACTCCGTTTATCTTCGCGGATATTTCGGGAAAATTCCTGGCAGATCAATACCAGTTCTTCGCGGACCGCTTTGATCTTGGCACGGGTCTGTTCATCTTTATCCACGCCGGCAAGCCGGAAATCGCGAAGTGTTTTGGTGACAAAGAAATTCGTTTGTTCATCTGCGCTGCTTACGTCGATAGCGACAAGCGCGTCATACAAAGCTCTGTTCAGCGATAGTTCTGCACCGAACGCGGAGACTTTCTGACTGAACTGTTCCGACGTTGTGCGCACCTGTTCGTCTGGATGAACATTCTCCAACAGATTCGCCTGCGAACCGATCGCATCAAGTTCAGTGAGAATATCATCATAGAGCGACAATGTATTTTCAACAGTTCGAATGCCGTTGACCGAAAGTAACGATTCAAGTAAATTCTTAGCCTTTGCCAGTCGTCCGTCGAGTAGTGTTGAAAGATCATTTGATGAAGTGATGCCGGTATAAAAAGGTTTTTCGTTTATCATAACGCCTTAAGGTTCATTCCGTGTGCTGTGAAAGAAAAACCCCTCTTACTGTACTGCAGTCAGTAAGCGGGGTGGATGTAATATGCGAAAAAAAACGGATGAGAAAAAGAGAGGAGCAACCGGATTCCCGGCTGCGGCAGATCTGCCTACAGTTTTTCGATGAGGAACCGAAGTAATTTCAGTTTCCATTCCCGGTATGGCGGCACTTTCAGGAACCAGAACTCCAGCCAGGTCGGTTTTTCCATGATTGCTTTGTAATGGGAAAATGTTTTGAAACCGTCGAATCCATGATACGCGCCAATACCGCTTGCCCCGACACCGCCGAGCGGCAGATGATCGTTGACGAAATACATCACAGCATCGTTCTGCGATCCGCCGCCGAAGGAAAGTTCGCTAAACAATTTGTCTTTCTCCCCCTTGTGTGAGCCGAAAACGTATAGTGATAACGGTTTTGGGTATTCCTTCACGCGCCGGATGGATGCATTCAAATCGTCGTATCGTATCACTGGAAGCAGTGGCCCAAAAATCTCTTCTTGCATAACAGCGTCATCGAACGTCACATTATGCATGATGGTGGGAGCGATGAAACGGTTTTTTCTGTCGACTGTTCCGCCGTAAAACACTTTTGCCGGATCAATCATTGAGTGAATCCGTTCCACATGTTTATCACTCACAATGGCCATATAGTTTTCGGAAACAGTTTTCGTTGGATAGTGTTTTTCCAAAACTGTTTTCATTTCGGCAAGCAATTGCTGTTCAACTGATGAATGAACGAGTATGTAATCAATGGCAACACATGTTTGTCCCGCATTCAACAGTTTTCCCCAAACAATTCTCTTCGCACAGGTTGGAATGTCGCAATCCGACAGTACAAAGGCGGGATTTTTCCCGCCGAGTTCCAGGGTGACCGGGGTCAGGTGTTTTGCCGCTGCTTCGTAGACAATTTTACCGATCTTCGTTCCGCCGGTGAAAAAGATGTAATCGAATTTTTCTGCCAGGATCTCGGTCGCAGTGTCGGCGCCGCCTTCGACAGCGAAACAATATTCTGCCGGGAATGTTTCGTTGATGATCTTTGCCATGGCAGCTGATGTCTGAGGTGCAACTTCGCTTGGTTTGACCACTGCAGTGTTTCCAGCAGCAAGGGAATCGACCAGCGGAATCAATGTCAATTGGTACGGGTAGTTCCACGCTCCGGCAACGTATGTGACACCGTACGGTTCTGGGAGGAGATAGCTTCGCGCAGGGAAATTAACAAGATTCGTCCGGAC
>JBAYIS010000015.1:0-73552 GCA_041665525.1 Bacteroidota bacterium
AAACTCACAGAAGCAATACTTTTTTACAGATAAATATCTTTCAGCCGGGAAATATTTGTATCGCCTAAAGCAAATCGATCGTGACGGAAAATTCTCTTACTCCCAAGAAGTTGAAGTAACGATAAACAGCACTCCGAAAGAATTTGCACTCAAACAAAATTATCCAAACCCATTCAATCCTGCAACAACTATTGAATTTACACTTGCTGAGGACGGATTTACCACGCTGAAAATTTATGATATGCTTGGACGGGAAGTTTCCACGCTTGTGAGCGAAGAATTACATGCAGGCATACTCCATCATGCGACATTTGATGCTTCAAATATTTCTTCTGGACTTTATTTCTATCGCCTTGAAACTCAACGAAACGCTATGATAAGGAAGTTAGTACTCATGAAGTAAATGGGTAAATAACTACACTTTTGTGTTCATATGTTTTTTTCAGGAGAATTTCTGTATGAAAACTTTATATGTACTTATTGCCATAGCAATAAATGTAACTGCATTCTTGTTTGCTCAAACCGCTACAGCGCCTGATTCCGGCGATGGAACAAGTGGTAATCCATATCATATAGCCAGTTTAGAAAATCTGTATTGGATTGCGGCTGATAATTCTCGATGGAACAAATATTACATACAAACTGCCGATATCAATGCGGCTGATACTTACAATTGGTCTGGCGGCGGCTGGACGCCGATAGGGAATAGTACAATATTTTTTTCAGGGACCTATGATGGACAAAAGCATATTATTGATAGCGTATACATTTCCCGCACGAGCAGCAGCTATCACATTCAAGGATTGTTTGGTTACACGTATGGGACCTCTTTCATAAAAAACGTTTACTTAACCAATGTAGATATTAGTGGATATGATTATGTAGGCGGATTGATAGGACGCAGTGGATATAACACTACACTTAATGGCGGTACAATAACAGATTGCTACGTTACGGGAAGAGTTTACGGTCAGAGTATGCTTGTTGGTGGATTAATAGGTGTACTCTATAAATCAACAGTAGAACGCTGTTACAGTACTTGTGATGTAACCGGAGGCGGCTCTGTACTGCGTGTTGGTGGGCTCATAGGGCGGGCTGAAAGTGGCACAATTGTAAATAATTGTTACAGCAGAAGTACCGTTTCTGCTAATACTTATTGCGGTGGATTTATTGGATCTAACAATGGCGCAACAATTACTAATTGCTATAGTACCGGTACTGTGTCAGCGTACTCGTATGCAGGGGGATTCTTGGGGGAAGCTGTTAGCGGATCGGCAGATAGTTGCTTTTGGGACATACAAACTTCGGGTCGAAACACCAGTGCTGGCGGTACCGGCAAAACGACAGCCGAAATGAAAACAGAAAGTACTTTTACCAATGCCGGATGGGATTTAATAAGCACATGGGAAATAGTAGGAACAAATTATCCGAGATTGCAGACGAATCCCGAAACTGCTCTGCCAGTTGAAATGACAATATTCAGAGCGAATGTGTTAGGAAATGAGATCATCTTACAATGGCAAACAGTTTCCGAAGTGAATAATTTTGGATTTGAAATAGAACGTCGTACAGCAGAGAGCCGTTCACTTCAAGTGAACGATTCTCTTGCATGGGGAAAAATTGGCTTTGTTGAAGGCAATGGAACAACGAATTTACCAAAGCAATATTCATTCACAGATACCCGCCTGAACGGCATAGTCGGGCAGGAAAATCTTTCCGCAGGAAAGTATTCATACCGCTTAAAACAAATTGATCGTGACGGAAAATTCTCCTATTCCCAAGAGGTTGAAGTAACGATAAACAGCACTCCGAAAGAATTTGCACTCGAACAGAATTATCCCAATCCGTTCAATCCCGCAACGACCATCGGTTTCACGCTTCAGGTATCAGGATTGACGACGTTGAAAGTGTACGATGCGATTGGAAGAGAAGTGGCGACGTTGGCCAATGAAATGCTTGAAGCGGGAGTGTATCATCAAAGAAAGTTCGATGCCTCAAACCTTTCCAGCGGTATATATTTTGCGAAATTACAGAACGACAGCAAGATACAGTTACTGAAGATGATGTTGATAAAATGATAGGCTTCATCATTTGCCAATTGCGTCCCGATGCTTTTCATCGGGATGCAAATTTTTCCCCAGAATAAAAGCTCAGGTGCAAAACAAGTTCTCCCTAATCACCACGAACTATCTTAAGCATTTATTGATTCAAATCAGGAGCGTGGCTGATTTTGAAGAATTATTGCACAATTGCTGTTGACAGGTGTTTCGACATCACTCCAATGGCAGAATTCATTTTTGAACACTTTGAAGATTGTGAAAATAAACCATTTATTGACTGGGATTTAGTGTATATTCATATAAGACCAATTAGTCTTGTGACTGTGTAATACTAAATAGCACTGACATACAAATTCCCTCTGTTTTACAGTAGTATTCATTTCCAATTGTTCCTTCCGCTGTAACACTGGTTTTTTTCCGCTGGATTTTTCTTTCTTATCATCATTGCGAACGAATGTGTTTACCATTCGCCAGCAGACATTTCTATTTTCGTTCAGTATTGAACCATTTCATAAGGTCTTTTTGGAAAATCTCCAAGAAGAAATCGCACATCTAAGGGAAAAAAATGTACAATCGAATTTCGCTTACTCTCTTCTTATTAATTTTACTATTCAACAACTATCTTGCCTCACAATGGTCAACAGATCCAACCGTTAATAATCCTATCAGCACCCATATCAGTGAACAAGCATCTCCGGTAATTACATTCAATGGCAGCGACGGAGCAATTATTGTCTGGGAAGACTGGCGCAATGGCGGCAATGAAAATCATGATATTTATGCACAGAAGATAAATTCCAATGGAATTATTCAATGGACGATTGATGGAATCCCGATTTGCACGGAAGCCAGTTCCATCTCGAATCCAACAATTATCAGCGATGGAAACGGCGGGGCTTTTATTGCATGGGTTGATTTCAGAAATAATGCGACGACGAATTATGACATCTACGCACAAAGAATTAATTCCAGTGGAACAGTTCTTTGGGCGACAGATGGAATAGTTGTGTGCGAAGATGCAAGCTCTCAGTATAATCCATCGATTGCCAGCGATGGAACCGGAGGCGCAATCATTACGTGGTGGGATTTGCGTAATGGTGTTTTTAACAGTGATATTTATGCGCAACGGATTAATGCAAACGGAGTTGTACAATGGTCAACCGATGGTATTGCTATTTGTACCGAAGGAACCGAACAACGGTATCCATCGATTATTAACAATGGATCAAGCGGCGCAATTATTTCTTGGCAGGACTACACGACTAATGATATTTATGCACAAAGAATAGATGCAAACGGAACATCACTGTGGGCGACCGCCGGTGTTCCGGTGTGTACACAAGCCAATGTTCAATTCAATCCTGCTATGGCTTTTGATGGTATTGGCGGCGCAATCATCTCATGGTGGGATAACCGAAACGGAAATTGGGATATTTACGCTCAAAGAGTAAACTCTAGCGGGAGTGTCTTGTGGTCGTCGGATGGGGTTGCTGTATGCTCGCAAATAAATGATCAACAAAGTCCGACAATGACCAGTGATGGAGGAGGCGGAGCAATCGTCGCCTGGGTTGATTCACGCAATGGCAGCGGTGGAGGTTACAGTGATATTTATGCGCAGAGAATAAACTCCGTCGGCATAACCCAATGGGTAAACGATGTGGAAATATCGACAAATTTTGCAGCTCAATATCTTCCGGTGATAACAAGTCCCGGAAGCGGCAGGGCTATTGTTGCCTGGTATGATTACCGAAATAATAATAACGATATCTATGCGACGCAGGTCTTTCCTGATGGAACATTACCGGTGGAGATAACGGCATTGTCAATAACAAAAGGAATTGATAATAGTATTGTCGTACGCTGGACAACTGCGACAGAAGTGAATAATTACGGATTTGAAATTGAAAGAAGAAATCATCCTGAGCAAGTAAGCGTAGTCCCGAAGGGACAATCGAACGCGCCGAGTGATGTTCCGCCTTCTGAATCCCGTAACGAGCGGAATCCAAACAGCGGGACTTCCACTCCCTCGCTAATGAACAACTCGGTCGCTCAGTATGACTGGTCACGTGTTGGATTTGTTGAAGGAAGTGGAACAATGAATGTTCCGAAGCAATATTCATTCTCCGAAAAAAATCTTTTAGCGGGAAAATATTTCTACCGTATAAAACAGATTGATCGCGATGGAGACTTCTCCTATTCTCCGGAAGTGGAGGTGATTGTTGGCGGCGCGCCAAAAGCATTTACTTTGAAACAGAACTATCCTAATCCTTTTAATCCAATGACGACCATAGATTTTGCACTTCAAGTTTCGGGTTTGACGACGTTAAAGATTTATGATGCAATCGGAAGGGAAGTAGCGACGCTCGTGAATGAACATCTTGAAGCAGGAGTGTTGCATCAAAAACAGCTCGACGCATCTGCACTGGCAAGCGGAATCTATTTCGCCAAACTCCATTGCGGGGAGCAGATTCAATTAAAGAAGATGATGCTTGTGAGATAACATGTTATAAATACGAAAGAAGTAGGTTTTTTGAATATTTTTTAGAATGCCATGCCTGTCCCGGACATGGCATTTTTTTATTCGGATTGCTCTGCCTTACAAGTGGTTGCAATTGTTTTTATCTGCAAAGTGAAAATTCAAAGAATAACATTAGAGATAATATTGTCTTGATTTATATGAATATTCATGAGTATATTCATTCGTTAAAAATGGTGCCCGCTTCAAAGCAATAAATCTTATCGCGGAAACCCTCCCTGGGGGGAGGAAAGTACATCCTTGGTAACCGCAAGCATTTTCATTCTTTAAGAAACCATCACCGTCACTTCCGGTGCATTAGTGATCCTGGTCGATAGAATTCCCAGTTTTTAAATACTATTCAAACCGTTATTCACAATTATCATTTCAAAGGAGTATCATGAGGAAAAACTGTTTTACCTTCTCGATCTTACCCGTTATGTTTCTAACGATGTATAGTGTTTTGCATGCACAGACACGCGATGGGAATTTTTGGATACCCAATAACTCAGTCTATAGCATGATAGTAGATGATTCACGGGGAATTGTACTTCTCGGCGGCAGTTTTGATTACATCGGTCCGTATGCAGGAGGGAGTCTCATGTTGGATAAATCCACCGGGGAGTATGATCAAACATACCCAGTCGTCAACGGTAACGTCTATGCGTCGGTGTCGGATGGATCTGGCGGGATTTTCATCGGTGGGAGTTTTACTACGGTCGGAGGAGTTTCACGAAACTATCTTGCACACATTACTTCATCTGGAACAGTGTCAAACTGGAATCCAAATCCAAACGGAAGCGTGAATGCCCTTGCCGTGGATAATGGCATAGTGTATGTCGGCGGATCGTTTACTGTAATTGATGGACAGAGCGACTCCTGCCTTTCTTCTTTTGATGTGGCAACGAAAACATATAATCCATCGTTTCAACCGGATCGCATTGTAGGAAATAGTTTTTCTAACGTCCATTCGCTTTGTGTCTATGGTGGCAAACTCTACGTTGCAGGATCTTTTGATAGTATCGGCGTTGTTGCCAGGCAGAGGATTGCTGCAGTCGATAAAAATACGGGTGTTATCGATTCATGGAATCCCTCTCCAACCCATTGGTCTGATGAGAACGCCTTGTCTGTCGTAGCAATGGCAGCATATAATGGTACGCTGATTGTCGCAGGAAACTTTACCACCATCGGCGGCGTGAACCGCAGATCGATCGCCAAAGTTGATACTGTCACAGGATCCGGAGCTTCGTGGGATGCTGATATTGATCCATATATCATCTCCGGCTTTTTTGGTGCGGATACGACATCGTCCGTCCGCGCATTGTATGTGAAAGGAGACACGCTGTATGCCGGGGGAAGTTTTCAGGGATTCCAGAATCAAATATCGTACGGTGTGGCTGCAGTAAATGCTTCGACCGGATCATTCATTCCCAACGCAGTGCCGTTGATGGGTTCAAACAGCGCCGCGTCTTTTTTTTCGCTCGATGGAACAACGTTATACATCGGTGGGAATTATGCCACCATCGGAGGTCAACAGAGAAAAAATCTTTCCGCTGTGAACACAACAACAGGTGCTGTATTATCGTGGAATCCTGCTGTCAGCGACGAGGTGAATACCATTATTTCGTCAGGAACAAAAACATATATTGGCGGAGGATTTTATAGCGCAAATGGTGTCGTTCGGTACGGTCTCGCTGCATTGGACCAGTCAACAGGAGTCGCGACGAACTGGGATCCGAACAATGGAACTACTGATACGGAAACAACCATTAATGTGCTGTCGCTCATTGATACTGTTTTGTACGTCGGAGGAAGGTTCAATAATTTTGCTTCTCAATCACGAACCTCTCTTGCTGCTGTTGGAATTGACGGCGGTGCCCTGCTTCCGTTTAACCCAGATATTACCAAGTATCAAATGTTCTCAGGTGCGACGCAGCCTGAAGTGTTCGGACTGGCGCATAATGCATATAGACTGTATGTGGCTGGTAGTTTGGACACTATTGATGGAGCAGAACGGTTCGGCGCCGCTGCGTTTGCACTTTCCGATGGTTCTCTCACATCCTGGAATCCTCACCTTACAATTTCCGGCGAAGCCGGTAATGTTGCAGCAATCGCCGTTGTTGGAAAAAAAGTGTTTCTCGGAGGAGCCTCTTTTGATATGGCAGGCGACTCTTCACGGAACAATATCGCAGCAGTAGATACGGGAACAGCTGCAGTACTTTCATGGTATCCCGGTATGGCTTCGTCCAACGAGAATATCTATACAATGGCCGTGGATGGATCTACGTTGTATGTTGGAGGATCATTCAGTCAAATCGGCGGAACCGCGAGAAATAATATTGCCGCATTTGATACTTCCAGCAGTACGCCGACTTCCTGGAATCCTGATTTAGACAGTTCGCCGGATGCAATAAGTATTTCTCCCGCCGAAGTGTACCTCGGAGGTTTTTTCCAAACCGTTGGTGGAATAACGCGGTATTCCATCGCTGCTGTTGACAAGGTAACCGGCGCAGCTACATCATGGGATCCACTGGTGGACGAAGGGAACTTCGTCGAAGCTATCGCCATTTCTACGTCGAATCAAAAGGTCTACTTCGGAGGTGGATTTAACACCGTGCTTGGAGATTTCTCGCAAAATTTTGGTGCTGTCACTAATCCATTTGACGCTTCACTCCCTGTGGAATTGACATCCTTTGCGGCAGTCATGGCAGCCAACAGCGTTCAATTATCGTGGGCTACGGCAACCGAAACAAATACGTACGGATTTGAAGTTGAACGCCGTGCTATAAGTGACCAACACCTTCAAGGTGACAGTCACTTTACGTGGAGCAAAGTCGGTTTTATAGAAGGCAGCGGGACAACCAATACACCAAAACAATATTCATTTTCTGATAAAACTCTTGCAACGGGAAAATATTCGTACAGGCTGAAACAGATCGACCGTGATGGTAAATTCACGTATTCGCAGGAAGTAGAAGCAACGGTAGGAAATCTGCCGATCGTTTTTGCTTTAAATCAGAATTATCCCAATCCTTTCAATCCGTCGACAACCATCAGTTATCAAATACCGGAAAATAGTTATGTTTCATTGAAAGTGTACGACATCATTGGAAGAGAGGTGGCTGCGCTTGTAAGTGAAATAAAAAAAGCAGGACAACATACCGCAACATTTGACGCGGCACAATTATCTTCCGGAATTTATATTGCACGGTTAGAAAGCGGTCATCATGTTCAATTGAGAAGAATGGTTTTGATCAAATAACCGAAGGTCGTAAACTGTTTTGATACGACCCAAAAATTCTTATGAAAGTAGGGGGGGAGCAAATCCCCCTTTTTTTATCCATATCCGCTGATAGAGAATAAAAAGGACTTCTGTGTTCCAAATCATATCCAGGTAGATTTTCACTTTAACTCAAAGTATATTTCGGACAATTCAATCCGATTTAAGACGCTTTACGTTGTACACAGAGCAATACGATCACTGATATATCAATTACCAACAGGAGGAACCATGAAAAATGTAGTACATAGTGTGTTGTTTTTATTGTCATTTGGCACGGCTCTGCTCGATGCTCAAGAAATCTTTTTTCGCATCCGGCTCGATAGTGCCGGTACCGGAGCAACGTCCAATGGACAAGGGACGGGATATGCGGTTTTAAGCAGCGACAAAAAAAGTCTCAGTTACGATATCACTGTAAACAACTTGTCCAATGCGATCAGCGCGTCACATTTTCATTACGTTCCGACCACCAGTGTAATTCAAGGAATTACCTTCGACGGAAAAACAGCGACAGGAACATGGAGTAATTTGCCCGATACGATTGTTAATGCGCTCTTCCAGGAAAATGTGTATGTGAATATTCACACCTCATCATTTCCCGGCGGAGAGATACGCGGAGTGTTAAAGGCTGAGCAATTCGGTTATCCGCTGATTGTCAATGGTGCTTCTGCCGGCACGGCTTCGAATGGACGGGGAACAGGTTATCTCCGCGTGATTGATGATGGAAATAACAACGGTGCAGCAACACGCCTTTCGTACCGTGTCACGTACGCCGGAATGAGCGGAACACGAACAGCCGCTCACTTTCATGCGCTTCCCGGCGGCGGCGTCATACACGCTGTTGCATTTACAGATAGTACCCTGGACGAGGAATGGGTGAATCCGCCGGATAGTGTCTTTGCATTATTGCTCAAGAAAAAACTTTATCTGAATGTCCACTCATCAGTGAATGCCGGCGGAGAAATTCGTGCCAACATTCCAGATTTCGTCGGTGAAATTTCGTTTACGGGAATTCTCGACGGCGCGCAGGCATCGACCGCTTCAACCGCGAAAGGGACAGTCTGGGCAATTTTGCAGCCGGACCTGAAACTGAAATATAACGCAACATACGCAAAACTGCAGGGATCATTTACTGCTGCACATTTCCACACATCAACAGGTGGTGGAGTGATTCATGCCGTTTCATTTGTGAAAAATCACCTTGCGGAGGATTGGACAGGATTAAGCGATGCGAATCTGTCGGATTTGATGACCGGAAAAGTGTATCTCAATGTTCATTCATCCACAAATCCCGGAGGCGAGATCCGGGCGAATATGAAATATTCCGGAGCAAACGGAATGCTCTCCGGAGAATTGAACGGAGCACAAGCATCCACCGCTTCGCAGGCAAAAGGAACTGTGTGGCTGCAATTCATGCAGGACAGCGCGCAGTATCACGCCACGATTGCAAATTTGGAAGGAACATTGACTGCGGCACATTTCCACCTTCTTCCCGGGGGCGGCGTCATTCAACCGGTGACGTTTGTGGATAGTTCAACAACGGGATTCTGGTCGCCAGGCATTCATATGAATGATCTGTTTAAAGGAAATGTCTATTTGAATGTGCATTCTTCGACTGCGGCCGGCGGTGAAATCCGCGCTAATTTAAAACTGGGAAGCGGATCACCAGTGACCTCCGTACATTCGCAAACTACGCCCGCTGTTCCCCAACGGTTCGTTCTGGATCAGAATTATCCCAATCCTTTTAATCCGAGCACGACGATTGGATTTACACTTCAATCCTCTGGTCATGCGTCACTGAAAGTCTATGATGCGATTGGAAGGGAAGTCGCAACGCTGGCTAACGAAGTTATGGAAGCAGGCGTGTACCACCAAAAAGTGTTTAATGCATCGCAACTTTCCAGCGGAGTGTATTTCGCAACATTGACATCAGCAGGGAAATCGCAAATGCGGAAACTCCTATTGATAAAATAATGTGCAATGGTGCCATCACTCACAGTGATGGCACCATCGAAATTAAAACGAATATTTTGCTCGGAGAAATATCGTTTGTCCGTATCCGCCATATTCACTCTGCGTATGGCCGGAAAATATCAATCCGAAGAATGATATATCAAGGTTTTCTATGACCGACCAGGATGCAGAGGGGACGAGAGCCGAAGAGTGATCATAGGGATTGTAAATAATGAATCCGGACAATCGCACGAGCGGATGAACGTCCAGTGAGATTTCATAAAAGAGTGACAAGCGAGCGGGCGATAATAGGCCAAGTGACCTGGAAGAGGGAAGAGCGAAGGCAGCGCGTTCCGTAACCCCCTGATCATTATACAGTAACTCGGAATGCAGATAGATGTTGTTGGAAAATGTGTAATCAATGGAAAGAACAACGGACGTCGACCACATTCCGGAAATTGCTGGAAAAGAATGAAGGAGTTCAGCACTGATCTTTTTTGATGCTATCTCACCGCGAAACCCTGCTCCCTCAATATCTCCTGCCCACGCAGCTCCGAAAAAAGGATAGAATCCTTGCACACCGCTGATAATGTGAAAATCATAATCCCATTGATTGAGAAGAATTTTTGCAGCAATGATCCTGCGGGAGGAAGATTTTCCCGGTTTTACTGCTATCTCAATCTTCGACACTTCACTTAAAAAATATTGCCCGCGCAGTGCATCAACGCCGGGACGTTCCTCGTAATCGAAATCAAGAATAGAGAGAGGATTAAACAGATCTGTGGGATTCCACACCAACGCTGTTCCCCAAGCAACCCGCTGTCTGCCAAGAGTGAACTGCGTATTATTAACGGTTGCATCGATATAAAAACGATCAAGCTCCGAATGTGCAACCGATGATGAGGTATTCCACCATGCAACGTCAACATTCCCAAAGTCATGATCAGATTCTATCGTGGAAAGGAAATTGGACGAATGTTCGACGCTCCCGCCGAGAAAGATCCGGTTTCGCAATTCGGCAACGGCGGTCAGCTCTTCCGATAGAAATACTTTGCTGTTAATGCGCGAATGAAAAATATGATCATTCACACGTCCAATGATAGGGATGTTCGCATTGCTGTACAAGTATTTTCCATATCCGCCAAGCTGATAGGATTCGGATTGGGCGAACGAAAGAATTGGGATGATAAGAAGGAGTGTTCGTCGTAAAAACATTTTGCGCTTCCAAAGAGTCGTTCGATGGCAGATCGGAACGATAAAACATTCAGGCAATGGATCAAAGGACCACTTACGTATCGCTCGTAATCATTCCATCTACCAGTGTTATCACGCGGCGAGCACGCCGAATTACTTTCGAATCATGCGTCGAAAAGAGGAAGGTCATTCCGTATTCCTTGTTGAGATCTTCCATTAAATCGAGCAAAGACTCGGCAGTATGGGAATCGAGATTAGCCGTCGGTTCGTCCGCTAGAATGAAGTCCGGACGCGATGCCAGTGCTCGAGCAACTGCCACCCGCTGCTGCTGTCCGCCCGACATTTCGGCCGGCTTTCGGTCTGCACAATCTTCTAATCCTACCCGCCGTAATAATTCCATTGCACGGGCAGTCCGTTCTTTTGCACCAAGATTTTGCAGGAACATAATAAATTCTACATTCTCCAGCGCTGTCAATACGGGGATAAGATTGTATGCCTGAAAAACAAAACCTATATGATGCAGGCGAAAATCGATTAATGCACTTTCTTTCATCGATGAAATAATGTTTCCGTTGAGAATGACTCTCCCTTCGGTAACGGCATCCAGCCCGCCGATAATATTCAGCAGCGTTGATTTCCCCGATCCGGAAGGACCGACAACAGCGGAAAATTCTCCCGGCTCTATGGTCAGCTCTATATCCTTGAGCGCCTGAACAGGGACTGCCCGGGTATTATAGATCTTGCTGACGGAATGGATTTCTATGATTGGCATAGGATATTCCTACAATTATGCTATGGTGCGTATTGCTTCCACTGGCTTCAATCGTACCGCCTTTACTGCAGGGTACAGCGCAGCAATGATCGATGTTACGATCATCATTATCGTTAATTGACCGTACACCGAAAGCCGGATATACGGATACAGCATCGAAGGAATACCGTATGCGGACAATCCCTCTGAAATGACTGCCAAATTGATCCCCTGTGCTTGATAATATTCCACCGCACTCCATCCGACAATCACGCCAATGACTCCGCCGGTAAACGAAAGAAAGAGAGATTCCAGAATGATCATCGAAAACAGCCTCCGCCGGTACATACCAACCGCCAGAAGCACTCCGAAATCACGCACACGGTCCAGTACGGACATCATCAGCGTATTCGTCAATCCAAAAAGAAGCGCAAACAGGATTAAACCAAGAAAAAAGATATTAATCACATCGGTCATGTCGGCGACCAACTTCAGTTCGGGAGAGATATCTCTCCACGTTTCCACAAGCACCGCATCAGGCAAGCTACGCTGAAGAGTTCGCTGAGTACTATCCAGCAGGGCGGATCCGTATGTCCGGATGATGATCTCGTGGATGGGAGCCGGAGTGCCGAGCAGTTCTGCAAGGTCCTTCTGCCGGATGAAAACATTCATCGCATCAAAGAGTGAAGCGTCGCTTCTAAAAATTCCTGAAATGCGGAAAGCTGCATACATGATGTTTCCGTCCGCTCCGGAGAAACTGAGCACGATGCGTGAATGGAGTTTTATTTTCAATTTTTCCGCAAGTTTTTTTCCGATGACAATACTATTGCGCGTTTCAAGATATGATCCTTCGACGATGCTCGTTGAAATTGCCGTCGTTTGTTTTTCCAATTCAGGGTCGATAGCAATAATCATAACGCCGGACGCGATAGTTGCCGAGGAAGCCATTCCCTCGATAGTGGAATGCGTTGCAAAAGAACGGATGTCTGGCATCGACTGCAGCATATGCACAATGGAATCAGATTCAGGCAATGTTTGCCGAATCAACTGATCTCGTTTGTACGCATGCGTATGGAGTTGTATGTTCCCAAGACCTCGATTGATGGAAGAATCAACCATTGAATCGTACATACCTGTCATTAATCCCACTGAAAACAGGCCGGCAGCCAGTCCTACAGCAGTAGCTGCTAAAATCACAAGACTCCGTTTTTTGTTCCGCCAGATATTCTTCCAGGCGAAGATCACCATCATCATCGAACACCTCCGCGTCCTTGCAAAGCTGAGACCGGCCGGATCTTTCGAATGAAAAAGAGCGGATACAACGAGGCGAACAGCGCCAGCACAAACACTGCTGCTGTTTGTGATAGAAAAATCGATGGTTCCAGCAGGAGCGGCACGATCGGTTCCAATCCATACGCAAGATACGCCTGCGCGTAATCGCCGGTCAGGCGGATTGGATAGAGACTGAAGTAAAGAATAATGGGGAACGCGCCGATCATACCCGAGACGGCGCCGACAAATGAAATAAAAAGTGTCTCAATGGTGGTCACAATCAGCAGCTTTGTCCGGGTCATACCCAAGGCGATGAGCAGTCCGAATTCACGCGTCCGTTCAATAGTCATCATCATTACCGTTCCAAATACGCCGAAACCGATTACCAAATAGAGGATGCCCAGCATGATCACTCCGCTGGCATTGTCCGCTTCAATGCCCTGCACCAGTTCCGGCGACATTTGTTCCCAATTCATGACGACAAGCTGTGTATCGATATGCGCACGTATTTCCGACTGTATTGTTTTCAACATTGTAGCGTCATCGACCATCAATACGATGGAAGTGATTCGTCCATTCGTATTGAAGAGTTCTTGGGCTTTGGCGAGTGAAAGGACAGTCATAGCGTTGTTCAACTGCGGGATAGGAAAGAGAATGATTCCCTCCACCACCAGCTGGTCAGCGGCGGTGACTCCTTGATAGCCCTGTCCGAACACAATCACGGTATCGCCGATGTTGGCCTGCAGCCGATCGGCCAATCCTTCAGAAATCATAATACCTTGCGATGAATCGGTGAGATATGTTCCTTTGATGATTCTCTTTTTCAGTCCGGTGATTTTGTTCTCATTTTCCGGATCAATACCAATGATTGGCGTGATGCGTGTTTCGAGTGCATGAGAGATAAGCGCAACGGATTCAACACGCGGATCGATTATGGTAATGCGTGGATGCTTTCGCAGCATTGCCTGAAGAGATTCGGTGGGTGTAAAGCTTTCATCGAATGACCGGTCTTCCCAATATCCTTTCCCCTGGACCTGGAGATATCCTGTATAGAACGAGACACTGGTGTCCACCATGTAATCGTACTGACCCAGTTGCATCGCTCTCATAACCAATGCCAGAAGAACGGCAAAGAAAATTGATGCCGCCGCAAGCATGGTGCGCCGCCTGTTCCTCCACAAATTACGCCAGGCAAAAAGAAGATAATACTTCATAGGAAATATTGACACGGGAGTTGTAGTTCATTGATCCACTAAGCGATCAACGTTGAATGTCATGGATCAATTGCCTGCTCATCTCAGCCGGCTCATATTTTGAATGGAGAAAAACTCCGGCGTGATATTCACATCGAAATCCAATTCGATTGTTTCGAAACTAGTTTTGTTCCCCGGTTTATTATGAGGGATCATTTCAGAATACGAAGGGAGAAGATGTCCGTCGAAGAGTTTTGGCTTGCTTCCGATCATCGTCCGCACCAACACGCCGTCCTCGTCATAGAATTCTTCCTTTAACTGCATATACCCCTTTTTGGAGATCCACGTTATGATCTTGCCCCACACCACGCCGGCATCCGGATTTGGGACCAGTTCTATTTTATAACATTCGAATCCTCCGAACGCTTCTTCTCCGCGAAGCGTGTGGACATAATCATTCACGACTGAAGACTGCCGCACAAGATCATCATTGGTAAAATCTGAACCCATCCAGGATGCAAGCATCATGGAAGGAGGGATCTTGATCGTCTTCTGTATATTCGGGATCCAGTTCCACACTTCGTTTTTTCTCTTTAGTGTTACAGAACCTTTGTCCCGCGCCGGTTCTAAAATATAGACAATCGAAAAATCCGGTTCGATCGACCACGCCTTCATGGAAACAGTGCGGCTCCAGGTTGGTTTTGTTATGGTCATCGTGATGACCGAATAGGTCTTTTTCCCGTACATCAGGTCGATCGCTTTTTGAAGGATCTCTGTTGCGTTTTGTGAGAGACTTGGCGTGGAGAAAAGGAGAAAGGCGATGAACAATCGTACCATAGGGGCTCCGGCAAACAAATTTCACCTGCGTAAGTATTCATGCTGCAGAGACAATATATTATGTTTTTCGGCAAGAATAAAATGGTATTGCATTCTTACCATTCAAAAGAACGAATGCTCATGGTTGACCGCCGTATAAAATGTGATCCGGCCATTGATATTCCATAAATACGGCATTTCTATCGAAGCAAATTATTTGTACAATAGACATATGGACTCTGTAAGAAAACAACAAATATTTGCTATCCGTCTTTCCCTGGCAATCGGTGTGCTGATGCTCGTCGGAAAATGGTATGCATTCCTCATTACGGGCTCAGCGGCAATTCTCTCTGATGCAGCGGAATCGGTTGTTCATATCATCGCTGTCGCTTTTGCCGCCTACAGCATGTGGCTTAGTTACCAGCCGGCGGACGAAAGCCATCCGTATGGTCACGATAAAGTCAGTTTCTTCTCCGCAGGGATTGAAGGAGGATTGATCATCATCGCGGCAATGTTCATTATTTATGAATCGATCCATAAGCTGGTAGTCGGGATCGTTCTTCAAAATCTGGATGTCGGAACCTATATTATTTTTGGCGCTTCCGTGATCAATCTATGTTTGGGCGGATTTCTTGTTTGGCGGGGGAAAAAAGGAAATTCACTCATTCTGGTTGCCAACGGAAAACACGTACTGACAGATTCCTGGACAAGTTTCGGTGTTGTTGCCGGATTGCTATTGACCCAATGGACTGGATGGCTCCCGTTTGATCCTCTTGTTGCTGTCGCCGTAGCAGTGAATATATTGTGGGAGGGTGGAAAATTAGTCCGTCAGTCAGTCGGCGGATTGATGGATGAAGCAAATCCCGAGCTGGAAAAAAAAATCCACAGTGTGCTGCAGGAAGAAACGTCCAAAAGAAATCTGCAATATCACGAACTACGGTACCGCGACAGCGGAAATTCCGTTTGGATCGAATTCCATCTTCTCTTCCACAAGGGGACGATGCTGGAGGAGGCACATAAAATGTCTACGGAGATTGAAGCTTCGGTAGCCGATATCTTAAAGCACAAAACACACATACTTACCCATCTGGAACCGATCGATGATCACGACGAAGCACATCCCCCCGGATTACGGCATTGATTGGCACATTGGTGAAACACTTTAAAACAAAAACTCCCGAATATTTCCGGGAGTTTTTGTTTGTAGAACAGTTCAGTTAGAACGAATATCCAACATTTAAGCTGATAAGGTTTGCGGAGCTTTTATACGTTCCGTAGAACGTTGTTGAAGTGCTTGGTTTATATGTCGAGGCACGATCTTCGAACATCACAAGCAGATAAGATGCATCAACGGTGAGATTGTCGTTGATTTTATATCCTGCGCCCACGGAGATGTCGTTACGGTCTGCATCCGGAAGCATCGGTTCCATTTTATCCACCGGTTGCGGCGTCATATCACGGATGTATCCAGCGCGGACCATCAATTGATCGTTGACTTTATACTCGCCGCCAAGACGGATCATCATCGCATCTTCCCATTTTTTATCAGCTGTTGAGCTTTTTTGTAATATGCCGAGTGGTGAAACGGGTCCATTTGGAAGTGTTATATCTAATTTGTCGTAACTTGACCAGCCAACGTATTGTATGTCAACTTCTACGGTTAATTCCGGCATCACATCATAGGCTACACCAACTTGCAAACTGCTCGGCATCGGAAGTGATACTTTACCTTCGCCTCCTGGAAAGTATGCCTGCAGTGCCTGCATATCGGTAAAAGTTGCATCACCCGTGAACTCAATATCAACTAGCGAACGGTACGAAGCACCTAGTGAAAGTTTTTCCATAGGTTTATAGATAACACCAAGGTTGAAACTGATTCCATTGCCATCACCTTCCAGATTCACCGTTCCGTCCTTTGTCGACGGAGTTGGAGGTGCTAACGAACTATAAGTCTGTGCTCGTTGTTTGATTTTTGCATTTGCAATAACATAACTGACACCGACTCCAACGGACAAATTATCGTTTATTTTATATGCGACAGTCGGATTGATGTAGAATGTCTGCAAGTCAGTTTTTACAGTAAGTTTTCTACCGATCCATTCATTATCCCATTCTGTTCCCAGCCCGTATGGATTGTAAATACCTAATCCTACAACCAATTGATCATTAACTGCGTAGGATCCATAAATATTGGAGGGATAAAACATCTGATCGACCATTTTGGATTCTGTTGTTGCCGGTGTCGGTCCTGTAAATGTTGTTGACGGAAAAATCAATGTTGTTCCAACAAGAACATTCATTCCCTTTTGGAAACCTAATCCGGCTGCATTAAAGAACATTGCGGATCCATCTGACGCTCTAGCAGCGAACGCACCGCCC
The DNA here is from genome assembly GCA_041665525.1 of Bacteroidota bacterium. GTDB lineage: Bacteria > Bacteroidota > Ignavibacteria > UBA10030 > UBA8401 > UBA8401. Next base: position 17,414 of record JBAYIS010000015.1, read on the forward strand.
ATACCTGTTGCGCGTGCACCGTGTTCATTAATTTGATATCCGCCTGCAAATGCCACAAATTGAACTGTTGCAACGAGCAGCAGTGTGGCAAGGAATTTTGTAAGATGTTTCAAGGTTACCTCCATTTATGTTGGTAATGATTATCGTTGCGAATATGGTTAATGAAAAAATGAAAAGCAAAAAGATTCGTTGAGAATTTATATATGCGCCATTGATTATATTTTATACAGTACGTATAATAGCACAGGTATGGAGGAAATACGTATGAAATACAGGACATTTTTATCGGTTTTCACGTTATCATGTATGGTCTTCTTCGGCTGCAGAGCAGATGATCCGGCACCAACGGATACATCAATTCCAAGCGAAGCTGTCCCCGCAAATATATTTCCTCTCTCAAAAGGTAAGCGATTCGGTTTTTCCGGATACCTTACATCCGGTTCTACTGAAACCGCTGTGGCAGGATCCGATAGTCTTCAGGCAAGCTGGTTCGTGGTCGGCGATACATCGGTCGCATCGGTCTTCGGTGATTCGGCTGCATTGCATATAACGCCTGCTACAGCAACGTTGATACTCGACAGTCTGCACGAACCCGGATTTGTTTCGCCGGCAAAATTGACGCCGGTGTTTGTCTACAAAGATAATTCCAGCAACTATTATTATCTCACCAATTTTGGAAATGTATTCCGGACGTATGGCGTTTCATCGGATACGGGATCAGCACATTCTGTTCGGCGCGATTCTTTAAATTTTATCAAGCTCACTCCGGGTAGTGCAAAAACCGGTGAGTCATTCACGGTGTTCAATAAACAATACAAGGCATATCCTGCTACCTTTGGCTCTGTTGAGATTCTGTTGACTATTAACATCGAAGGGAAATTTGAACGGAAAGAATCTATTGCCATGAAACTCAACGGAAAAGACACTACCATCTCCGCCTATTATCTGACGATAACGAGTATTTCAACATTGGGAGCATTACCGCCGCAATCGGCTATCAATGCAAAGTTCTGGCTGGCGGAAGGGATTGGTCCCGTGCAAATGTTCCTTGCCGGCGACACCGAGGCGCCGGGCAGTTTCCGGAAACTGATATCGCTGCAATAACGGTATGCTGATGATTTAAAATGACAACGTCCGATGGTGCTATCGGACGTTGTTGTTTGTTCGGTTCACTTTCGATCATTGTAGTTTCGATAATAGATCCTTTGCTTCCTTCTTATACTTGTCGTCATCCTCATCCTGTTTTGCAATCGCTGAAATTGATATAAGCAGGTCCTTTGCTTTTGCATCATTATCTTCCTCAAGATACGCACGGGCAGCATCCAGCCGGTAGAGGATAAAATTAGGGCGCAGGGCGACCGCTTTGTCATAATACTTCAACGACTCTTCCATATTCGCCCAACCCAAACCGAGCGGCCAGCGTATCATTTTCGACTTCTCACAGAGTTTTGCGTGGGTTCGTCCGAAGACATAATACGCTGTGGCATTGTTGGGATCCAGGGAGATTGCTTTTTCACAATCGACCTTCACCTGCTTCACAAAATCTATCGCACTCCAAACTCCCTTGAAGAGTGCGACACGGCCGTTGGCAATGGCACGCCGGACATACCCGGTGGCAGAATCGGGTTGCAATTTCACCGCCTTGTCGGCATAATCCAGTGCTTTTTGATAATATGCCAGCTGTTTTTCTTTATCGGCATCCGTTGTGTTCGGCAAATGCTCTCCAATATCAACATAACTTCTGCTGATTCGCCACTGAATATTGAAGTTGTTTTGGTCCAGTTTTTCGGCCTGCATCAGTTTGTCCAGGGACTTTTGGTTTTCATAACTGACCATCGACAATTGGTCCGCTTCAGCGATCAGTTCGTCCACAGTCTGTGCAAACAGGAAGGACGACATCATTAGGAAAAACATCATGAGTGCTGCTGGTTTCATATCTGCTCCTTGATTGGTAATGCCCCAATAGTACGAAGCCGTTGCTCCTGATGCAATCACATTTTTTGCAATGGAGTTTATGATAGCATTGACGTTTGCTTCTTTCCTTTTTTTCCAATAGAATAATGGAAATATGAAAAAGGAATTGAATATCCTCCTTCTCTGCACAGCACTGTGGTGCGGCGGAATCGTTGTCGCACCGGCTGCTGAAGGAACCTGGTTTTCCGATGTGTTGTACCGTCTGTTTTCTGCGGTATGTCATCAGTTCGGGTCACGTTCATTTCATCTCGGGGATGAGCCGTTCGGTGTTTGCATCCGCTGCACATCTATCTATTCTTCTTTTCTGACTGTGCTGATCGCACTCCGCTTTTCCTCACGCCTGAGAGTTCAAAAATGGAATACGTCAGTTCTGCTGTTCATCACTGCAAGTCCTGTCGCGATCGATGGAATTCTATCTCTATTCCATATCATTGAAGCAACAACCATTTCCAGAATAATTACCGGATCGCTTTTTGGCGCCGGTTGTGCGCTGCTGTTGCATACGGTGTTGTGCGAATCTATTCAATCATTGATTACTCTTTCTCAAAGGAACTATGAATTCAAAACATGATATGATAATGCCGTCGCTCTACGGCGGATTACTGATCGCAACGATCTGGTCGGTTCCAGGATTGAACCTGCTGAATTGCTTTTGTTGCGCCGGCGTGCTGCTTGGCGGTTTTCTTGCGGTACTGCTGTATCAACGGGACCAGTCACCCGAGAGCGGGCAATTGACACGGGATGAGTGTACTCAACTGGGAATTTATGCCGGACTGATCTCAGCGGTTGCTGGAGTCGTTATCCAATACGTGGTGATGGCAATGTTCGGGAATGTGATGATCGATGTGATGATGAAAATTGTAGAAAGGATGAACGTGGACCTTCCGCCGGAGTATTTTGAAATGATCGAAATGGCAAAAGCATCGGAACAGTCCCTGTTCAGTTTCATCCTGGATATTATCATCATGGGCATAATGAACACGCTGTTCGCGTTTCTGGGAGCTATGATTGGATGGAAGGTGTTTCAGCCGAAACCGGCGCAGTAAAATAAAAATGGTAGAGTGGTAATAAACTATTTCAATACGATCCTGAATGTTGTTCCCTCGCCGACTGCACTTTTCAGCACGCTCAGTTTCCCTTTGTGATAGGTCTCGATGATCCGTTTCGAAAGTGAGAGTCCAAGTCCCCAGCCCCGTTTTTTGCTGCTAAAACCCGGCCGGAAGATGTCCCGGTGGTAGGAGGGATCGATCCCTTTTCCGGTATCCTTTACATCGATGATTGTTCTGTATTTTTCCTTGAAAAGATTGAAGGTGATCGTACCTTTCCCGTCTTCCATCGCATCCAGCGCATTTTTGATAAGGTTTTCTATCACCCACTCGAACAGTTCGCTGTTAACGTCCGCGATGAATCCTTCTTCCACATTCATGGTAATGCCGACTTTTTTTCCCATTTGCGGAATACGTTTTTCAAAATAAAAGATGGAGCGTTTGATAAGTGCCGCAACATCTTCCTCCTTCAGGTCCGGTTTCGAACCGATCTTCGAGAACCGGTCGGCAACCTTGGTCAACCGGCGTGCATCATGTTCGAATTCCGAAACTGTTTCCAGTATCTTCGGCGTTGCTTCGGATTGATGCTTCAAGAGTTCGATCCAACCCATCATGCTTGTGAGCGGTGTACCCAATTGGTGCGCTGTTTCCCTCGCCATGCCGACCCAGATATTACTCTGTTCACTCCGTTTAATGTAACTGAACCCGATGTATCCAACAAGTATGAACAAAGCGGCGATGATAAACTCTATTACCGGAAGCCAGCGCAGTCGGACGATCAGCGGTGATTCGCCGTAATGGACTTTACTAAGGATGAGGGAATCCTGGTACGTGACTAGAATCGGTTTGTTCTCCCGGTCCATTTCTTTCATCATCTCAAAGAGAATCGTCGCCCTCTTTTCTTTCGAGTATGTGCTATCCAATACGATGTTCTTGGTCGTACTGATTTCTGTGTCATCCCCATTCGTCAGTATTACCGGAAAGTCTATGGCGCCGATGATTTCGTCAAAAATGAAAGTGTAATCCGTGCTGGCGGTGGGGGTGCTATTGGCGATATATTCCAACGAACGTGCATATAATCCTGCCGTATCCCGTTGTTTTTTTTGCAGCTCTTCAACAAGGTTGTGCGTGTAGATCATGATCGGAATAACGATGCACACAGCGGCAACAAAGAGTGCGATCTTGATCCTGCCGGATTTAGGGCTGCGGGTGTTGAGCTTCATATCAGATGCCGGGGGAAAAAAAATAACGTCACGCCGATGTGTTCGGACGTGACGTTTGATGTTGTACAATTATTTATGGACAATGGTTTGATCACGCCGTGCGCCGACAGAGACGAGCGAAACCTTTACTCCTGACAATTGTTCAATCAATTCAACATATTTCATCGTCCGTTTTGGAAGCTGTTTCCAACGCTTCGCTTCGGAAATAGTTTCGTTCCATCCTTTTACCGAGCGGTATACCGGTTCGATGGTGTTGAGAGTATGAACATCGGTGGGAAATGATTTGAGCTCCTTGCCGTCCTTTTTATATGCCACACAAACCTTGATCTCGTCGAAACTGTCCAGCACATCCAGTTTTGTCAATGCAATCTCGCTGATGCCGTTAACCATCAATGAATATTTCAAGCTGACCATATCCAGCCAACCGCACCGGCGCGGCCGGCCGGTGGTAGCGCCGAATTCGTGGCCGATCTTCCGCAATGATTCTCCCGTTGCATCGTTCAGTTCTGTAGGGAAGGGGCCGTTACCAACGCGGGTAGAATATGCTTTAACAATGCCGATGATGGACTTCACCGATGTCGGAGGGATTCCGAGTCCGGTACATGCTCCGCCGCTGGTCGGATTGGAAGAAGTGACGTACGGATATGTTCCGTGATCAACATCCAGCAGCGCACCCTGAGCGCCTTCGGCAAGGATTTTTTTATTTTTCCGGAGTGCGGCATTCAGGAATGCAGACGTATCGGCAATATACGGATCGATCTTCTTATCGAACTCCTGATATTCATTGACAATCTTGTCGACATCGATCTCTGTTTTGCCGTAGACTTTGCTCAACAGCTGATTCTTCTCTTCGATGTTCATCGTCAGCTTTTCCCGCAGTACCTTCCTGTCCAGAAGGTCCACCACCCGGATGCCGGTTCGCATATATTTATCGATATAGGCGGGACCGATGCCCCGGCCGGTCGTACCGATCTTTTGTGCTCCTTCTTCCCTGAGCGAGTCCAGCAATTTATGATACGGCATGATCAGATGGGCATTGTGACTGATGAACAATCGTCCTTCAATCTTAATGCCGAACGATTTTATCATTTCGATCTCGTCCATTAAGGCGACGGGATCGATGACAACTCCGTTGCCGATCACACATTGAACATTCTTTTGAAAGATCCCCGAAGGGATCAAATGGAGGACATAGGTCTTATCACCGATCACCACCGTATGACCTGCATTCGCACCGCCCTGATATCGTGCAACGATATCCCTCTTTTCGCTGAGCATGTCAACGATCTTTCCTTTACCTTCATCGCCCCATTGCGCCCCGACAATAATTGAAACTGACATAGATTCTTTTCAATAATAAGTGAAAAAATAAATGAAATGCTGAATGAGTATAACAAGAATTGTCTCTAATCTCAAATGTGAAAATCGCCGCAGAAGAGTTCCTTGCAACTCCATGCATTTTTGAGTAATTTCATTTCAGACGCAATCGTATTCAATCCCAACAATGCCACAACTGAAGACTACTTCCACAAACATACAAGCACCCGTTCCCAAGACCAAAGAGGAAATCCTTGCCCAACGCAGGCTGGATTCCCGTGCCGAAGATTCACGAAACATCAAAAAAGCATTAAAAGGTGATCAGGTGGCATATCGTGCCATCTTGAAGAAATATCACGATCAGGTCTATAATCTGCTGTACCGTATGGTGCACGACAAGGATGAAGTGGAAGATTTGACGCAGGAAGCGTTCATCAAAGCCTTTAACTCGCTCAAGAATTTCAATGAAGAATTTGCCTTCTCCACGTGGCTGTACAAAATCGCCACCAACAATTGTATCGATTATATACGCAAAAAGAAACTGGCAACCTTTTCCATTGATAAACCGCTGGAATCAAAGGATGGAGAGTATAGTTTTGAAATTCCCGACTCTACGTACGAACCGGACAAGACACTAATTGCTGGTCAACGGACCAAAATCCTGGAGCAGGCGGTCAATTCCCTTCCGGAGAAATACCGCCAGGTGATCCTGATGCGGCATACCGAGGATAAAGATTATCAGGAGATTGCCGACGAGTTGAAATTGCCGCTGGGAACTGTGAAAGCTCATATTTTCCGTGCGCGGGAGATCCTGTACAAACGATTGAAGAAGAAAATACATCACTATTAGCCGCAACTCTTTGTCGATCAACGCCGTAAAAGTTTATCAGCCCCCCTCAATTTAAAGGCTGAATTATGAAAAATCTCACCATCACATATATTCTTTCCCTGCTTCTTCTTGTCGGACCGAGTACAGCCCAGCAACTGCAGCGGGAGATCAAAAAAACGGATGAGCAGGAAGTACGGGTAAAAATCGAATCTTCCTTTGGTTCTGTCAATATTGAAAAAGGAAGCAAAGAGAAGATCGTCCGGGTGTACTACCGGCAAAAAGAAAAGGACCGGAAGCCCGAACTAAACATGGACTATTATGTTCGCAAAGGAGTCGGCGAGTTAAATCTTGAAATGCATCCGGAGGGAAAGGAAGTCCGATCTTCCGATGACGGGGATGTAACGGTGCATGTCAATGCCGATGTTAATTTCAATAACGATGAATGGTATGTTGAATTGGTCGAAGGGATCCCTCTTTCCATCGATGCGGAACTTGGTGCGGGGAAGAGCAATTTCAATCTGTCCGGACTCATTATTAACGATCTTTCCATCAGCACGGGTGCCAGTTCTTCCAAATTGAATTTTGATGAACGGAACACCGGTGAAATCAAGATATTGAAGATTGAATCCGGTGTCAGCAAATTCGTTGCCAATAACCTGAACAATGCAAACTTCGAGAGGATGCAATTTGAAGGGGGCGTCGGATCGTATTATCTGGACTTCGGCGGAGAGTTAAAACGGGATGTCAAGGTCGATATCAATGTCGGTCTGGGTGCGATGACTATTGCGGTTCCGAGGGATATCGGTGTGAAGATCAAATATGAAGACAGCTGGCTTTCCAATCTATCGCTGGATGATGATGATTTCATTCGTCGGAAAAAAGGGGTGTATGAATCCCAGAATTATTCCAGCGCCGATGGGAAGATGGACATCTCCATCGAATCCGGATTGGGAAGCGTAAAACTTAAGCGGACCAAATAATCATGCAGTTCCACTTGCCGGGATCATTCCCGGCAAGTTTTTGTATAGCCTATGCCGGACAATATCGTATTTCCCGTTTTTCTCTTTCTCTCCCTATTCTCCCTTACCCTTGGATCGTTCGCAGGATATTTCGCTTATCGAAATTCTCACAAATTGGAGACTGAGATGAAAATGGTTTTCTGGTCGATTATCGCACTTGGGTGTGTGGTGTTCGGTGGATTGATCTGGGCATGGTTTCTCATCCCTATAATCATGAACCATATTTGACCGATTATTTACTGCCGTAGTAAAAGTACGAAGCCCCCCCGAAACCATCGCGGTATTCCTTCATTTTTCCCAGTGTAACCACCGCTCGTCTGTATGCAAGGGAAGGATTGATCTCTGTTGACAAGGAAGAATAAAAGTTCTCACCGAATGTTTTGCTAACAGTCGAGTTGATTGGGAATTGCGTAGCAATAACGCCGGCAGCACCATTCAACATCCACAGGATGGGATGAAGGTCGGACATCATGTTGGGTGTCGACTGGACATCCGACAGGTACACAATATGGAATGGGTGGAGAGAAGTGAATTTTTCCGCTGGCACCGACACACCGGATTTTGATGCGCTTCCGTCCGAAACCGTGAAAAAATATTCCCGCTTCGAGTTTCTGACATATTGTGATGAGATTTGAAGGATTTCTCCCAGTGCACTTTCCAGTTTTGCTGCCGTCGCAGACTGATTGACAAGGACCTGGGTATTTCTGAAGAAGCTTCGAGTATCCCGCAATTCAAATTCCAATCCCCACCGGAAATCGGGCGTATATCCGAAAGTAACAACATTGTTTACAAACCGCGGAATTTGAGCTGTGGAATTGATGAACGCGACGTGCGGCAGATAGACGATATTGGTCATGTCCGTTACCGGTGTTTCGCCGTTTCGTAAAAAGTGAAAAGGGAATTTTTCAAAACGGACCGGGGGAATGATGATTAATTTCTGGTTCAACGATGCGAGAGGTTTCAACAGCTGCGTATAGAGATCTTCCGAAAGATCCAGAAGAACATTCCGTTGCAGCGGAGATGATTGTAATCTATCGATCACTCTCTGCATCTGTTTTACCGTGGCATTCGCATATGCCGAAAGTCGGTGAGCGGAAATCTCGGCATTCGCCCGCAGAATGAACACCCATAATTCGTTATTGACGATGCAATAATCGGCAATCGTGGATGTCGAAGAAAGCCTCGCATCAATCATCTGGCGAAGGGATTGCTGCGAAAAGCCGATGTATGAGAAAACGGGATATTCCCTCATCAAGGTGATGGCGTCTGATTCCACTTTGCTGCGGATAAATTTTAATCGCTGCTGCAGTTTTGCCGCATAGTTTTTGTTTGCGCCGGAAAGATGGAAGAGTTCAAGCTGCAGCCGGAATTTTTCCCGTAAACCGTTGGTGAATTCGGAATACCGCGTTCGTTTTCCTGGATCCCGGAAATTGAATGCAAGATTCTTCAATTCCTGTTGAAGAGTAACACTGCGCATTGTTTCATAGTACGTCAACGCCTCAGGAAATCTGCGGACTTTCAACATCACCGCAACCAACCGTTCGGAGAACCATTCGTTGGCGTTGAACGATCGTGACGATGTATTGTATAACTGTTCTACCGGAACGGGAAGTGTATAATGTACCGGGGCGACGGTGTTATCCAAATACTTTTCAAATGCCCGCTTGTAGAATGTGATGGCGGCACTCTCATCTCCCGAAAGCTCTTTCAGCATGCCAAGCCTGTGAGCGGCGATCGCTTCACCCAATCCGAATCCTTGACGCGCAAACAAGGTCTGCGCTTGTTCGTACAGCTGGGAGGCGCGGATCATTCCCCCGTTGGCATTATGATACACGGAAACTTTCGAGAGACAATCGGAGATTCGGATTAGGAGATAGGCCTGCAAATAGCCGTCGGTGCTCTCTTTTGCAAGCGTATATGCCGCTACAAAATATTGCTGTGCTTCCGGGAAAGAAAAATTATAGAAATATAATTCGCCGAGTCCGAGCAGGGAAAGTATTCGCTCTTCGGAATTGTCAGCGGCTTTGTTCTGTTCAAGAATGCTGATTGCATGCAGATAGTTTGCCCGGGCAAAGGAAAAATCTTCGGTTCGGGAGAAAGCATTTCCCGTTTCCCGATAGAATTTGGGCCTGTTCAAACCCGGATCGTTCGCGGCAAAAATGGTTTCCACCTGCTGGAAAACGGTGTACGCTTCGTCAGTCTTTCCGACGGCGGAGAGCGCTGCAATCATGGCCGTATTCGTTTCCACCAGCCGTGCCATATCCGGTACGGAAGTGAAATATAGCTGCGCGGCAGAGAGGTACGGTATTGCCTCCTCGTACTGTTGCAGGACCAGATGCAGTTTTCCGGCTTCGAAGCCTGCCAGTGCATGAAGATTCTCCAGTCGGTATAATGATGCACTCATAAAAGATTCGCGCAACAATTGTACGGCATCAGAGGTGTTTCCCAGTTGGAAATGCAATTTTGCCATTTGGAACATGGTGTGAAGTTCGGCCGTGCGGTCTGCGGCAGAACGATAGAGTTCCCGGACGGCGGCTAACGTCTCCAATGCGGGAACGATTTTTCCTGCAAGTACCTGAACGGAGGAAAGCAATGCATAATCTTCTGCCAGTTTTGCATCGTTGTTTGTTTCCGCATGGATATCGACACACTCTGCCAGAAGGCGTTCCGCTTCCTCGTAATTTTGACGAGCGATTTCGGTATTCGCCTGCTGAGTTAAACGCTCTGCTTTTTCCTTCGGCAGTTGGTCAGGATCCCCGCATCCGGTCAAGAGAAGTGCGAACAGTATTGTGGCTGAGAACTTACCCATGGGTACATCAATATAAGAAGAGCTGTTTAAAACAAAAAGTCCCGCAACAGCGGGACTTTTTGTTTAGTGCTGTGAATGCTTAGAATGCAAAGAAAACGCCGGCGGTAGCGGAGTTTTGTTTGCCGATGTTATAGTCAACATTAACATTAATCACCAGTAAACGAATTCCAAGACCAAGTGTTAGACGGGAAGAATTTTCGCCTTCCAGTTCGAATGCTACCGGAATTTGCTGCGGTCCGGTCGGGCTGTCAACAGCGAAATTGTATGTTACATTCATGGTGGAGGATTCCAATGAGAATCCTGCATACGGAGTAACATTCAGGAATGCGAATCCGAACTGTTTGGATGCATTTATACCAAACGATGTCGCTTTTGTTTCAAAAATTGTTCCGACCTTCAAATTCTGTGTGAAGAAACTCGCGGACACATCAACAATCGGGATCGGCAGCCACATACCGAGGTTGTGCTGAATTCCGAAACCGAAATATTTGAACTTTCCGATCTCTTTGCTGATTTCGATATCGGGAAGATAGCGGAAAGTAAATTGTGTTCCATAGATTGTTCCGATGCTGAATTGCGGTGCGGCGAGCGGAATAGTAGCACTGCCATCCAAAATTCCGACGACGCCATCCAGTGTTTGATTGTTTTCGGCAATGGTATAGTCACTAATGCCGTCTCCATTAATATCCAAATCTCTCTGAGGAACGCTTAATTTCATTGTATCTTGTTTTGTACCAACAATGGTCGGACCAGAAATGCCGACTGTAAAATCGAGCCCAGCAATTTTATCGATGATGTTTTGTTTTTGGGTCGGTGTTGCGAAAGTCCAAGCAGTGCCGATATTTTCAGCAATTTTTTCGGATTGACTCTTCGTGCCATTAGGATTGTTTCCAATATCGCCGGAATAATATCCACCGCCGAATTTGAACACGCCGCTTGCAGTAAAGGTTTTATTTTCTTCCGTAGTAAATGTTCCCATAGCCACAAGTCCGAGTTCAAGGTCGATGCCGAAAATTTTTGCTGCCGGTGCTTTATGGTACCAACCACCGTTTAAGTTATTTCCGAAACCGCTTGCAACCGGCTGCACGTATCCTTTTGCAGCATCACCGGCCATTTTGGTCAGTGTACCAGTCAAATCCTGCGCTTGCACCATGGAGATAAGCACAAGAGCAACAACTATTGAGAGTAGAGATTTTTTCATTGTGAACCCCTTTGTGTTGTGAGTAGAAAAGAATGTGGATGAATGAAATAGAAACTTCATGCTATGGGGGAGGTAAGCAAGATTATTGACATATTCTTGTGAAGACATTACAAATATACTGCTTTTCTCTCTAAACGCAACAGTTTTTTGTTGCGAATACGCTCCTTTTTTTTTACCATTGTAGTAACTTTCCGAGGCAGCTATGAAATCCATTGGTATTAAAAAACTCTATTATTCCATCAGTGAAGTGAGTAAAATCACCGATCTGGAGCAATATGTGTTGCGATACTGGGAGTCTGAATTTGAACAGCTGAAGCCGCAGAAAAACCGTGCAGGTAACCGGGTCTACACGAATAAGGATATCAAATTGATCCTGCACATCAAAAAGCTGCTTCGAGAAGAGCGGTATACTATTGAAGGGGCGAAGCAGGTGTTGGTGGATTTTCAATCGGATGATACAGGCGAGCAAACCGTGCTGCCGTTTGCCGAATCATCAGACAGTGCGAAACCGGTATTGCAACAGCCGGTAACGAAATTGACCGATCCGAAATTACGGGAGGACCTTGTTGAGGTCCGTTCACTTTTACAGGATTTTTTGACGAAATTGAATTAACGGTATGTTATTGAGCTTGAATAAAAAAAGTCTTCCATTAGGAAGACTTTTTTTATTTGTCGGAATGTCCCGAAGGGACGCTTCGCGGCGGGATTCCCCCGTCACGAAGTGATGGCTTCGCCAAAGGGGTCCAATTGGGAGAACCCAGCGACCCCTACCATAGGATTACTTTATTTTTGGGATTTAATGGTATGTAGTTCATTCCAGCCAGTCGGAGATTTGAGAAAGTGTTCGCGTTTTATTGCTTCGGTACGAGTCGGAAATGTTTCGTAGTGAATAATACTCCATGGTCGAAACGGTTTTGTGGAAAACACTTTGCCGGAGTTATGTTCTTTCAATCGATTTGGAAGATTGGAAGTTTGCCCAATATAATACCGATCTTGGGACAAACTTTTTAGTATGTAGATACAATATTTCATAAATGAAAAGAGTCTCTGTTTTTGCAGAGACTCTTTTTGATCTGTCGGAATGGCGGGATTCGAACCCGCGACCCCTACCACCCCAAGGTAGTGCGCTAGCCGGGCTGCGCTACATTCCGATGTGCTTCTTTAATTTCTTTAAGAGTAAGCCAGCCTGAAGGGGATTTCAGAAACACTTCCCGTGCAACTGCTTCTTTTCGGGAACGATATTGTTCAAAATAAATTAAAATCCAGGGTATTCCAAATTTTGTTGAAAGAACTCTTTTACCATTATGCCTTTTTATTCTGGAATTCAAATCAATTGTCTGTCCGATATAATATTTGTCTTTTGATTGGCTATAAATTATATAAAGAAAATACATTTGTTTGGTAGTGCGCTAGCCGGTCCCGTCCCGAAGGGATGACTTCGTCAAAGGGATCCCGTTGGGAGCTGCGCTACATTCCGATGTGCTTCTTTACAAAGTTACAAAAAAGAGTCAGATTTTCCAATGAAAAGTATTTCGAAAACATTAATGGTTTTTTGGACATCTCTTTTTTCTGGTATTATATTCCTTTCGGATGCTGAAATACGATCACTCACCAAACCATTTTCCCACTATTGAAGAATATCGACTTATGAGAAAAGGAAAGATCATTATCGGGGCCGGCCTATCACTTTTTGTGATTGTGTGCGCGCTCTTTTTTATCCTCCGGTATCTTGTTACAAAATCCTATCCGGAAGTTGATGGAGAAATTACCGTTACTGGATTGCGCCAATCGGTGAAAATCTATCGTGATGAGTTTGGTGTTCCGCATATCAACGCGCAAAATGAATACGACCTGTTCTTTGCGCAAGGGTACGTGCAAGCGCAGGACCGTTTATGGCAAATGGATCTTACTCGCCGTGCCGGTGAGGGACGGCTTTCAGAAATTCTAGGGACGCCAACGGTCAAGTTCGATAAAATGCTGAAAACCGTCGGATTCAAACGGATAGCGGAACAACTTGAACAGCAGCTGCATCCTCAATCGAGAGAGATTCTTCGTGCGTATTCCGACGGGATCAATGAATTTATCCGAACTCACAAAGGAAAATTTCCTGTTGAATTTGACATGCTCAATTATGAACCGGAGGAATGGAGGCCGGTGCACAGTCTGATGATCTCACGGTTGATGGCGTGGGAATTGAACATCTCCTGGCATGTCGATGTAGTGCTCGGAGAATTGGTGGCGAAACTCGGTGAAGAAAAAGCCCGGATGGTTTTTCCGACATATCCGGAAAACGGCCCAGTAATCGTAGAGAATACCGCGGCACGGAAACAACTGCATGCTTTACAAAAGTTCGCATCATTGCATAAAGAGTTTAAACAATTTTTTGGCACCACGGGAACGCACATCGGCAGCAACGCTTGGGCAGTGAGTCCGCAAAAATCTGTCAGCGGCAAAGCAATGCTGGCCAACGATCCCCATCTTGGTTTGTCACTCCCGGCTAAGTGGTATGAAATCCATTTGACCGGCGGCGCAGTGAATGTTGCCGGAATGTCCCTTCCAGGAACGCCGCTGGTGATTCTCGGACATAATGCAAACGTCGCGTGGGGATTCACCAATGTGATGGCAGATGATGCAGATTTTTATTTTGAAAAGACAGATTCTCTCGGCGCGGACAAATACCTTTTCAAAGGCGAATGGAAGGACATCGAGATTCTGTATGATACTGTGCGTGTGAAGGATTCATCCGAAGTGCCGTTCGTCATCCGGAAAACGATTCACGGTCCGGCGGTGAATGAGATCTATCCGCTGGAGGAGATTGCATCGTCCGATTTCATTACAATGAAATGGACGGGGTTTGAAATGAGTGATGAATTATATGCAATTTATCTTGTGAATATCTCGCACGATTGGCAGAGTTTTTTGAATGGTGTTCGAGAATTCACCGTGCCGGGACAAAATTTCGTCTACGCCGACAAAAATGGAAATATCGGCTATCACCCCGGCGTTCGTCTGCCCAAGCGGGCCAGTACCAATCCAACACTGCCGTTTGCAGGGTGGACGGGAGAGCACGAGTGGCTTGGATATATTCCGTTCGAGCAATTGCCGTCGAGTTTTAATCCTCCCGAAGGATTCATTGCCACGGCAAACAATAAAACGACGAATGTAACGGATTACCATATCTCCAATCTTTGGGAACCACCGTCTCGCATTCAACGGATCCGGGAAGTGCTGCAAGCGAAACAGCTTTTCGATGTCAGCGATTTCAAACGGCTGCAAAACGACACGTATTCGCATTTCGCAAAAGAGATGACACCGTTCATCCTCTCTGCATTCAGCCAGGCCGCGATATCGGATTCGAAAACAGAAACGGCCATCAACTATTTTCGTAATTGGAATTTTCAGTATGGAAAGGATGATGTGCCAGCGGCGATTTTCGAACTCTTTTTTCACCACTTGATCAGCAATTTATTCCGGGATGAGATGGGGAATGAATTGTTCAAACAATATATCTACCTCGCCAATATGCCGTACCGCGTTACATTGTCATTGTTAAACGATACGGGAACGGTGTGGTTCGATAATGTGAACACTCCCGAGATTGAAACTCGCGACGAGATTATCCGGAAAAGTTTGGAGGATGCGCTGAATGATTGTGCTGAAAAGCTCGGCGGACAAATGAAGGAATGGCGGTGGGGGAGGCTGCATACATTGACGTTGAAACATCCGTTCGGAGATATCGCCGTGCTGCAATCTATCATGAATATTGGCCCGTTCGAGGTCAGCGGTTCGGGAACGACGGTGAACAACGGAGAATACCGACTTGGCACTCCATACAGTATGACGCTTGGCCCATCAATGCGGTCGATCGTTGATTTCGGCAATGTGAATAGTGCGCTTTCCGTGATACCTTCAGGCCAGTCAGGTCAGCCGATGCATGACCATTATTCGGATCAGACGCCGCTCTGGAAAAATGGTGAATATCATACAATGCCCATCGATGAGTCCGAAGTAGTTAAAATTTCCAAAAATATTTTGTATCTTGTTCCCGCACAATGATCCGGGAGGGGGGGATGGCTTTTCCGCTTCCCGAAGTCACACAATGTTTTATTAACCAAATAATATGATAGCAGAGAAACGAAAATACGGCAGAACGAAGATAGTATGTACTCTGGGTCCCGCATCCTCATCGATTGAGACCCTGGTGAAAATGATGGAAGCAGGCATGGATGTGGCCCGGTTGAACTTTTCCCACGGCTCCCATGACGACCATCTAGAAATGATGAACAGGGTACGGCAGGCGGCGAAAATTATGGATGAACCGGTCGCGATCTTGCTCGACTTGCAGGGTCCGAAAATCCGGACGGGGAAATTGAAGGAACCGATGGTATTAAAAACCGGTGAGCATCTCACCATCACCATCGATGAAATGCTCGGCGAGAACTACAAAGTGTCAACCACTTATCAGCATCTTCCCGGTGACGTGAAGCCCGGGGATACGATCCTGATGGATGACGGACTATTGCAATTTAAAGTTTTGGAGTCGTCGAAACGGGAAGTGATTACCGAAGTGGTGTACGGCGGTATATTGAAAAGCAACAAGGGTATCAATCTTCCCGGCGTTTCTGTCAGTGCTCCGTCGCTGACAGAAAAAGACAAAGAAGATTTATTGTTCGGTATTGCTAACGATATCGATTATGTAGCGCTTTCCTTCGTTCGTTCGGCGCAGGATGTGGTGCAATTGCGTGATTTTATTATTGCGAATATCGATAAGCGCAAGAAACTGCCGATCATTTCGAAAATTGAAAAAGATGAAGCGCTGAAGAATATCGATGCGATCATCCACGAGTCCGACGGCATTATGGTTGCACGCGGAGATCTTGGTGTAGAATGTAAAACGGAAGAAGTGCCGCTCGCACAGAAGATGATCGCGCAGAAAGCGAATGCAGCAGGCAAACCGGTAATTATTGCGACGCAAATGCTCGATTCAATGATCGAGAATCCGCGCCCGACCCGCGCCGAAGCAAACGATGTGGCCAATGCCGTGCTGGACGGTGCCGATGCGGTGATGTTGAGCGGCGAAACGTCCGTCGGGAAATATCCCGTTGGTGTTGTGCAGACGATGGACACGATCATTCGTCGTGTGGAACAAATCGGAAAGGATAAGCTCTATCTGGAAGATGAGATCGGGAACGAACAGGATATGGTGTTCAAGGCACTGGGACGTTCCGCTTGTATCCTTGCGAAGCAAATCAATGCGGCGGCGATCATCTGTTTTTCGCATTCCGGCGCGACAGTGAAAGCGATCTCACGGTATCGCCCAACCGCGCAGGTGATCGGCATCGCGGACCGTGAACGGATTCAGCGCCGTTTGAATCTGATTTGGGGTGTTCGTTCGCTGCTGATTAAAAGTTTTGAAATCGGCGAAACGGATATGACCATCGCTCGAGTGAATGTGTCGCTGGTGGAACTCGGGTACCTGAAGAAAGGTGATTATGTGGTGATCACGGCGGGCATCCCGCTGATGTCGAGGAATACGACGAATATGATCAAGGTGGAACGGATTCAATAACGTTTACCTTGAACGAGTTTCAATAAAAATGGTCAGCATGCATGCTGACCATTTTTATTCCTACAAACCGCTTTCGGAAATATAATCGTTGGTATCGTAACGGACATTCTCGCTGTTCCGCTCCGCTTCTTCCATTCTTTTTTTCAGGAGAATAGGAATGGCGACAACACCTGCGATGATTGCCGTCCACTTTACCACTTTCAATAGTTGTTTCATACGACGAGTAGAGGAGAATTGGTGATCAATACTGTGACTTCGTTCAAAGAAAATACTAAAAAATTGATTATAGTGTGAGCAAAATCAACTTCGTAAAAGAAATTTAATACTGTGCTGGCAGTGTCAGGCGTGGTGAAGGGTTTCTTCGGTCCACAATAGGGACGGATCGATTGTTTGAAATGGAGCGGGAAAACTGTAGTTATTTGCCCTTTTGGAAGATAGAACACGACAGAAGCTTTTGGTCGTCTCTTAATTTGAACCTTAAGAACATCGTCATGTCACGATGTGATGACTTCGTCACTGACGAATGTCAGCATTTTTCCTATATTAAAAGATACCGAAATGCCGCTTTACGGTTCCGCTTATTTGAATCGTGCCAAGGCGGAATCACAAACTGCGGGACATCCTGTACAGTGGGACGAGTTCGGCATGACGTTACCTGTTAAAACACCACCAAACTTTTCAATTGTTCTCATTCCGGAAATTAGTATCTTGGTGAAAATAACCACGAGGTACCTGCCATGAATCAATTGCCGGTCACATCTAAACAGTTCGAAGTAGTCAAAAGCATCGAAGGATTTGTCGATGCGAACCTTGCCAACCTGCTGAAACCGATTAATGAAAACTGGCAGCCGTCGGATCTCCTGCCGGATATGCGGGCAGAGGATTGGCGGGAACAGATCACGGAATTCCGCCGCAGGGCGAAAGAACTGACCGATGAAGTCCTGGTCGTCCTGGTGGGTGATATGGTCACGGAAGAAGCGCTGCCAAGTTACCAGACCTGGTTGAATCGTTTTGACGGGATCAAGGACCCGACTGGGGACAGCGAATCGCCCTGGGCGAAATGGAGCAGAGGATGGACTTCGGAAGAGAACCGTCATGGCGATCTGTTGAACAAGTATCTCTATCTGACCGGCAGGGTGGATATGCGGTCCGTGGAAACCACCGTCC
This sequence comes from Bacteroidota bacterium, assembly GCA_041665525.1. Taxonomy (GTDB): domain Bacteria; phylum Bacteroidota; class Ignavibacteria; order UBA10030; family UBA8401; genus UBA8401. Next base: position 35,568 of record JBAYIS010000015.1, read on the forward strand.
AGCATCTCATCAATAACGGCTTCAATACAAATTCCGGGAACGATCCGTACCTGGGATTCATTTATACGTCATTTCAGGAACGGGCGACGAAGATCTCGCATCGCAATGTGGGCATTCTGGCAAAACGATGCGGCGATGAACATCTTCATAAAATCTGCGGACTGATTGCAGGAGACGAAGCACGGCATGAAAAAGCATACAAACTTTTTATGTCAAAAATCTTCGAAGTAGATCCAGCGAATGCTGTAATTGCTTTTGCCTCGATGATGAAAAACAAAGTAACTATGCCGGCAAGTCTCATGACCGACGGACGTGACACCGATCTGTTTTCCAAATTTTCCAATGTTGCACAGCGGATCGGCGTTTATACCGCAAAAGATTACGCAAGTATTATCGCCGCACTGGTGGATGAGTGGAAGATCGAAACATTGAATGGACTTTCTGATGCATCGGCAAAGGCGCAGGATTATCTCAGCAACCTGTCCCAGCGATATGAAAAGGTTGCCGAACGCTTGACGATCACCGGTACGGCAAAGTTCCAGTGGATCTTCGACCGGGAAATCGTACTGGACACTCCAAAAATACAAATGATCTGATCTGCAGAAATGCGGCTGCAGACGATGGACAGTATATGACAACCAATACCCGGATGGAGCAAAAGAACAATTCCGTTTGTCCTCAATGCGGTGTCGGTTTTGAATGTGGTTCTAAAGCGGGAAAAGAGACCTGCTGGTGTTTTACCCTTCCGCCGGTCATTCCGAACAACGATGATCGGCAATGTCTCTGTCCGGACTGTCTAAAAGACCGCATTCATTCTATGCAGAAACACCGGTAAGAATTCTGGAAATTACCGCGTTGCTTCACACACGTTTTCTTCCTACTATCGAAAAAGAATATTCTATGAAAAAAGCTCTGATCGTTGACGATTCTGCGTATAACCGGACGTTGCTGAACGCGATCCTTCGTAAAAAAGGGATGAGCGTCGAAACATCAGATAACGGCGAGGATGCGTTAGTGAAATTCCAGGCACTTCATCCCGATATTGTTTTTTTGGATTATATCATGCCGAAGAAATCCGGCGTGGAAGCATTAGCGGAGATGAAAAAAATGAATCCAGATTTCATCGGCGTTATGCTCACCTCCATTTCGTCGGCGGAGGACGTGCAAGCGGCAAAGTCTGCCGGTGCCAATGCGTATATTCTGAAGCCGTACGAAGCGGAAAAGATCTACGAAGTGCTGAAAAAATACCGTCTGATTGAAGAAGTATGAATCCTAACTTCGTCTGCCCGACATGCAACAGAAAATATTTCGATCCGCCGTTTCAGTGTACGGATTGTGGAACGGAACTGGGGTGGAAATGTTCCTCGTGCCATCATGGCAATCCGCTGGTTTACCGGCGGTGCGGAAAGTGCGGCACATCGATTCCGACAGTGATCGCCGCGATGATCAATGAGGGAAAACAGATTCGTATCATTAACATCCCTCAATACAGCGATGCGGATATCAACGAATTATTGGAAGAGGGGGAGCGGTTGGTCGCACGCAAGACTGTTCACACGCTTAGCCAGGCCGATCTGGACAAAATGTTTGAATGAATATGTTTGAACGAGAAGATCTGATATTCCGCGAATATTGCATTGTCAACAAGCTTCTCACGGAGGAGCGCTGGAAACAATTTTCCGACACCGCCAACAATCACGGCATGGCCGAAGGATTTTCCCGTGCATTGATAGAATTCAATGTTTTCTCATCGGAAGAACTTGTTCATCATCTTGGAAAAGCATTCAACCTTCCCGTGATGAAACTTTATGCGGAGACCAGTTCCGCTCCGAAGGAGATTATTCCCATTTCCTTCATTCGTACCCACCGGATTATACCAATGTTTCTGTTTGGCAATGAACTCACCATTGCGATAGTGGACCCGCCGTACAAGCGCGTGCTGGAAGAACTGGCAAAGAGTACACAGAAGAAGATCATTCCGGTAATCGCCGCCGCAGATGACTTTGATGAGACGCTGAAGATCCAGCAGGGAGGATTCGACGAACTGAAACGGATCGCCAGCGCAATCGACATTCAGCGTTTCGATGTTGTGCGCTCCGGCGAAAAAGAAGTGGAGCGGTTGGAAGAGATGGGTGAATTTCCGCCGTTGATCGAACTGGTGGATGATATCTTCCTGCGGGCAATCAAGATCGGTGCGAGCGATATCCACGTAGAACCGTTCGAAGATGAATTGCGGCTTCGCTTCCGTCTGGACGGAGTGATGCAGCGAATCGCTTCGTTTCCCAAAAAAATCTCCGAAGGAATTGCCGCGGTAATTAAGACCAAAGCAGCGATGGACATCTTCGAGAAGAAAAAACCGCAGGATGGACGCATTTCTATGATGCTTGAATCCCGGTCATTCGATCTCCGCGTGAATTCGCTGCCAACGGTATACGGCGAAAAGATTGTTCTCCGCATTCTGAATAAAAGTTCGATCAATAAAAAGATCAGCGACCTCGGCATGGCATTCACCAATCTTGCCATGCTCGAACACCTGCTGCATCAGCCAAACGGTCTGCTGCTGGTGACCGGTCCGACGGGAAGTGGAAAAACAACAACACTCTACGCGGCAATCAATCATATCAAATCGGTGGAAAAGAATATTGTGACCGTTGAGAATCCTGTCGAGTATCAAGTGGACACGATCAATCAGGTGAATGTCGATCCGGACAGGGAACTGACATTTTCCAGCGCATTACGCGCAATTCTCCGTCAGGATCCCGATGTTGCACTGGTGGGTGAAATCCGCGATTCGGAAACGGGTGTCACAGCGACGGAAGCGGCTTTGACGGGGCATCTTGTTTTGAGTACGCTGCATACAAACGACGCCGTTGGTGCCATTCCGCGACTGATCAACATGGGCGTTCCCTCCTATTGGCTTGCACCGGCGCTTATCGGTGTTATCGCACAGCGGCTTGTGCGAAAGATTTGTGAGTATTGTAAGGATGAATATCAACCGACCGACGAGACATTTTTTAGAGCCGGTTTGAGCGGCCTTTCCGGCCGCGCGCCGTTCTACCGCGGCACGGGGTGTAAGCATTGTAATTTCCAGGGATACAACGGACGCCTCGCGATCCATGAAGTACTCATTGTCAGTGAAGATATTCAAAATTTAATCTATCAGAATGAACCGACGTTCAAGATTCGCGAGACTGCAATTAAGAACGGATTCCGCGATCTACGCTTCGATGGGATGAAAAAAGTGATCGCCGGTTTAACCACCCTGGACGAAATTCAGCGTGTCACACGCTCAACAGTGTAATGATGAAATTAGATGATATCTCAGTATTGGTTGTCGATGATTCGGATCATATCCGGACTCTGTTCGCCATGACCTTCAAGAAGATGGGTATCAAGAAAATTCACTATGCCGCGGACGGCGCCGACGGATTGGAACGATATAAGAATGAGAAACCGTCGATTACGTTCCTTGATAATATGCTTCCGAGAATGTCCGGTATGGAGGTGTTGAAAGAGATCCGCGGGCTCCGATCTGATGCGATTGTCGTGATCGTCTCAGCGGTGTCGAGCCTGGAAGCAGTGCAGGAAGCGAAAAGCAAGGGGGCAAGCTATTACCTGGTAAAACCATATATGCCTTCGAAGATCGAGGAGATTATGAATAAATTGCTCAACATCGAAAGGAGCGCGCCATGATCTGTTCCGCCTGCGGAAACGATAATCCCCGCTCATCGCTGGATTGCGGCAATTGCGGTAACAAGCTGAGTGTTATACGGTGTAAATGCGGATTTCTCAATTCGCTGATGGATTCGTTTTGCGGCTCCTGTGGTAAACAGCTCATGAAGACTTCCGTCATGTCACGCATTCAAAAGTTCGAATCAAGCGCGAATCCGTACCCAAATTTTTCCGACCAGGAGCTGATGAGAATCATCGAGATTCAGGAGTTGCATAAACAGTCCACACAAAGCTCCAATGCTGTCTCGCAAACCGATATCGATAAATTATTCGAGTGATACGATGATTAGAGATGAAGATGTCCGCATATCGCGATTTCTGTTCTCCAAAGGTTATATCGACAAAATAAAATTCGATAAATTCCACAGGATTATGGGGGAATCGGACCAGCAGTGCTGCATTGATGTGCTGGTGGATGCATTGAATGTGAATGAAGAGGTCGTTGTGACCACGATCTCCGAAGAGTTCAAGATTCCGTACGTCAATCTTACTCCCTCCATCATCACGGTGAACAACAATGCATTAACTGAAGAATTCCTGAGCAAGTACCATGCCCTCCCGATTATCCGCAGCGGCGTGGAATTGACCGTCGCCTTCACGAATCCGCCGTACAAGGATGTGCTGGACAATATGCGGAGGGATACGAAGGTCTTTATTATTCCGGTTGCCGTTCGACGGTCGGCCTTCGATGCCATTGTATTGAAGGAACCAGTGGATGAGGAGAATGAATATCAGCAGATACCGTCCAAGTTCCAACTTGAAACGCTCGATATGCGGAAGAAGGGCAGGGAAAAAGTTTACGAGATCTATAAAAGCGGAAGGATTCCCAATTCCGATATACTGGTGGATGAGATCATCATTCGCGCTATTAAAGAAGGAGCCACGGATATATATTTTGAACCGTTGGAACAGGAATTCCGGGTGAGATACAATATCGACGGCGTTTTGCAGTATGCTGTCTCGCTTCCGAAGGAAATGGGCGAGACAATCAGTAACGTGATGCGGTCCCGCGGCAGCCTGAACATGTTCGATAAGAAAAAACCGCAGGACGGGCGATATGCCTCGACCTACGGCAATTTCACTTTTGATATGCGTGTCAGTACATTGCCGACCGTTGAAGGAGAACGGTTCTCCGTCCGCATCCTGAAAAAATCGAATCGGGTGGTGGATATTAATGATCTGGGAATTTCGTCGGAGAATCTTGTTTTGGTCCGGTATCTGTTGCATCGCCCGAAAGGGCTGCTGGTCGTTGCTGGGCCTTCGTCCGGCGGTAAAACAACAACAGTCTACGGATGCATGAACGAACTCCGTGATTCACAAAAAAACATCATCACAGTTGAAAATCCTGTTGAATACCGCTTAGAATTTGCCAGTCAGGTGCAGGTGGATGTGGATCAAAAAATGGATTACGCGACATCGATGCGCGCGGTGCTTCGGCAGCATCCCGACCTGATTTTTTTGGGAGAGATTCGCGATGCTGATGCCGGCGCCGCTGCCGCAGAAGCAGCATTGACGGGAACGATGGTGGTCAGCACGATTCTGTCGAGCGATGCATTGTCCTGTATCCCGCGAATGACGAATTTCGGAATCCCTCCGTCGTGGCTTGCTCCCACACTGAATGGCATCATCTATCAGCAATTGGTCCGGAAGATCTGTAAGAACTGTAAGGAGAGTTACAAACCGACAAAGCATATGCTGACTGCCGCGGGACTGAATCAATTGGAAGATTCGATCGTTCTCTTCCGGGGCCGCGGATGCGATGTGTGCGGTGGTGACGGATATCTTGGTCGTACGGCCATCCACGAAGTGCTCGTTGTCGATGAAGAACTGAAGGACCTCATCTTCCATCAGGAATCGCCGATAAAAGTGAAAGAGACTGCAACGAAAAAAGGGTTCGAAACCATCCGGTTCGATGCTGCAAAGAAACTTGTTTCCGGCACCATCTCTCTCGAAGAATATTTGCGTGTTCTCGGCTGATCAATCCATTGCAGGGCGGGACCTATCGGTTATCTGCCGTTTCCCCCGCCCAGACAACCATTAAAGGTGAATAATGAAAAAAGCCCTTATTGTCGATGATGCTGAATCGAATCGATTAGTGATCGGTGCTATCGTTTCAGAATACGGCGTTGCCGTGGTATATGCGGAGGACGGCGATGAAGCCGTCCGGAAGTTCGCAGCAGTGAATCCGGATATTGTTTTTATCGATCAGATCATGCCCAACAAGAACGGTTCGGATGCGATCAAACAAATGAAGCTCATCACACCGAACGCGGTTGCTATTCTGATGTCTTCCCTTGCCAGTGAAGAAGAGATACAGGATGTCGTTTTGTCGTGCGGTGCGGATGAATTCTTGCCAAAACCAATTTCGTATGCGGTAATCGGTGATACACTGAGAAAATACAACATCATAGGCTAATTCTAGGACAACTTTTTTTCATGAATCGTACCGACCGTCTTTTTGCTCTTCTTCTGGAAATTCAATCTAATCCCAAGATCACTTCGGAAAAACTCGCTCAACGGTTTGATGTCACCAAACGAACCATCTATCGGGATATCCTTGCCCTGATGGAGGCGAATGTCCCTGTCCATGGGAAAGCGGGAGAAGGATATTCAATCGACGAGGAATATTTTCTTCCGCCTGTTAGTTTTACCAAGGACGAAGCATTGCTGTTGATTCTTGGCGCCGATGCTGTGGGACAACATTTTGACGCACAATATAAAAAAGCAGCACGTTCGGCAGAGAATAAGATCCATGCATCCCTTTCCAAGGAGCTTAAAAAAGAGGTTGCATATCTGAAAAGCTACATCGCCTTCTTTTCCGGCAGCAATGGCGGGAAGGGGAATCTCAATGACGCGATGCAAAAAATCCGCCGTGCGATCATGGAAAAGAAGAGCCTTGCTTTCCGGTATTACAAGCGATATTCCGAAACGACCGAACCGATGGTTCGAGAAGCAGACCCCTATGCATTAACGAATTTCTACGGTAACTGGGCTATGTCCGGCTATGATCACCTGCGAAAAGATTTGCGTATGTTCCGATTGGATCGAATGGAAGCGGTATTGGTGACCGGAAAATCGTTCGAGCGTCCGAAGAACTTCCGTTTTCCACAATTAGCGCGGGAGGACCAATCCAATAAGTCGTTGTATCAGGTGAAAATTTCCCGGGATATTCTTCGATGGGTGAAAGAACAGCCGCCATATAAACTTGTCAAAACGCAAACGAAAAAGGACTACGTCATCCTCACGATCGAATCATCCAACGAAGGATCCATAATCACCTGGCTGCTGCGATGGGGTGAAAAAGCGGAAGCAATAGCCCCTGAATCCTTCCGGGAAAATGTAATGAACACTCTCACCGGTCTTTTGCGTTTCTACACAAAATAATTCCTGCCTTTTAAAGAAAATGTTGCAGCATGTTTCCTGCTGACATAGGGTTGTCACACCCTCCGCGTATCTTTGTAGTGTTGTCTCACACAAACCGGCGGAGGAAACAATGCTTGTCATAAAGATACCCTTAGCGGTAGCATTTCTTATCCGAAAAATCGCGATTGGGATCACCGTTCCACCATTCTCTCCAAATAGAGCACGACATGAAAAAAATTGATTATCAAAAAGGGATGCAGCCACTTTACTCTGCGTCATCGAATGCAGTTGCGATTATTAATATCCCTTCGCTGACATATCTGTTGGTCGACGGAACGGGAGATCCCAACACAACGAAAGAGTACGTCGACGCCATCGAAGTGTTGTATGCCGTTTCCTACACGATTAAATTCATGATCAAGAAAGGGGAGTTGAATATTGATTACCGTGTGTTGCCGCTAGAGGGACTGTGGTGGGTGCCGAAAATGGAAGAATTCAGCACGGATCACAAAGAGGACTGGCACTGGAGAATGATGATCATGCAGCCGGAAATAGTGACACAAAGAATATTCAATGATGCGATGGAGGCTGTGCGAAAGAAAAAACACTTTACAGCGATGGATGCTCTGTCATACACTTCGTACAACGAAGGGAAATGTGCCCAGCTGTTGCATGTAGGGCCGTATCGCGATGAGAAACCGACGATCGACCGTCTGCATGAATATATTGCATTGCAGGGTTTCAAGAGGAGAGGAAAACATCACGAAATTTATTTGAATGATCCCAGGAAAACCTTGCCGGAAAAGTTAAAAACCATCATCCGACAACCGATTCAATGACTATCAATGGTGCACAGTTCTGCTTAAAAACATTCATTACTTGTGTCACTATTTTACACTCATCACCAAACAATCATAAAAAAGGAGTACTATGCAAACGCCCGTATTTGAAGTTGCCGTCTATAAAGTGCAGCCGGAAAAGCTGGATCAATTTCTTCGGATCCAATCGACAGCGCACGATGTCATCAAAAAATTTGAAGGATTCAAATCTCTGCACACACTGCGGTCAATGGAATCATCCGATACGTTTGTCGATTATTGCGAATGGGAATCGCATGACGCTGCTCAGCAGGCAAATGCCAAAGCTGCCGCCATGCCGGAACTGCAGGTGTTTTTTGAGCTGGGAGCCGGCATGCTTACTTTCGGTCATTATACATCATTGTTAATGACTGCCAATCATCATGAATGAGAGGAAAGTAATTCTCTATATCGCCATGAGTCTGGACGGATATATCGCCCGTCCGGACGGCGATATCAGCTGGCTCTCACTTGTTGAACAAAAGGGAGAAGATTACGGCTACGGCGAATTCATCTCGACAGTCGACACTGTGATCATCGGCAGAAAAACATACGATACAGTGTTACGCTTCGGCGTACCGTTCCCGCATTCGGATAAAAAGTGTTTTGTCATCACAAGAACAAACCGGCCCTCTGAGAACAATGTAACATTCTATACAAAGGGAATGGATGAGCTGATTGCCGGATTGCGGGAGATCGATGGAACGAATATTTTTGTGGATGGCGGCGCAGAAATAGTTCATGAGTTACTGCGGCTGGAACTGATTGATGAATACATCATCTCGATAATTCCCGTAATGCTTGGGAGCGGAATACGACTGTTCAACGACCACCATCCCGAACAGAGACTTCGATCAACCTCCATCAAGAAATTTGCCTCCGGACTTGTACAATTACACTATGCGGTAGTGCATTAAACTCCATCGCCAATTATTTTTTCAGAAAGAGAATACAATGAAATCAATGCAGCACATGTATGAGCGATTTGAATATATCGCCGATCGCTGGATCGACAATACCGACCGTTATTCCGAAGAACAGTTTTTGCGAAAACCGGACGATCTTCAATGGTCCGTCGGCCAGGTATATGTCCATTTAATTCAATCCACGAACCAATTCCATCTGCGACAGATTCACCAATGTGTGTCACAACAAGGGATAGTGATGCGCGGGGGGAAGAAACTCCCCGGCGTAATTGCCTTTATGATGGGGATGTTCCCGCCGGTTAGAATTCATGTTCCGCCGTCTCCTTCCTATACACCTGTCCAACCGATCAACAAACACGATGTGATCAGACAGTTGCAGGAGTTAAAGAAGTCAGTGAAAGCCGCACTGCCGGAAGTGGAAAAGGCATCCCCTCGCTGCAAGACGGAACATCCGGCGCTCGGTTATTTGAATGCGCGGGAATGGTTCCAGTTAATTCCGATGCATTTCCATCATCATCGCAGACAGCAGTCTCGATTGAATACATTCCTTGCTGACATTCATTGAGTCCGGTCATAGGCGGGATCGCAATATCTTTTGTGCTGCAAAAGAAATAGTGTGAATTAAAGAAATGGCATATAGTTAATCATCAATCATCGAGAGATTATTATGGAAAAATATCGCTGTCAATGGGCGGGAACAGATCCGCTCTATAATTTATATCATGATACGGAGTGGGGTGTTCCGGTTCATAACGATAAGAAATTGTTCGAGATGCTTATTCTTGAGGGAGCACAGGCAGGGCTGAGCTGGATCACCATCCTTCGAAAAAGGGAAGCGTATCGGAAAGCGTTCGATCAATTCGAACCTAAAAAGATCATTAAGTACGATGCCGGAAAAGTACGACAATTGATGGCGAACGAAGGCATTGTCCGCAATCGGTTAAAGATCGCTTCTGTTATTACCAACGCTGAATCATTTCTTACAGTCCAAAAGGAGTTTGGCAGCTTCGACGAATACATTTGGAGTTTTGTGGGAGGAAAGCCGTTGGTCAACAAACGCAAATCCATACGCGACATACCTCCATCTACTCCAGAGTCCGAAGCGATGAGCAAGGATTTAAAAAGGCGTGGTTTTCGGTTTGTCGGTTCGACCATCTGTTATGCCTTCATGCAGGCGTGCGGTATGGTGAACGACCATGAACTGAATTGCCACCGATATAAAGAAGTCGGTTGATTCACTGCTGCATTTCTTGAAACTCTCCAGAATTTTGCGCATTTTAAGGTAGGGACGACACTTGCGTCCCTATTTTTCTTATGCGCAAGGCCAAAATTAAAAGAAAAACGAAGGAAACGGATATTTCCGTTTCCGTAGTGTTGAACGGCAACGGAACATCTACCGTTTCCACTGGTATTGGATTTCTGGATCATATGCTCGACTTGTTTGCGAAGCATGGTATGTTCGATATTGTTGTCTCCTGCAAGGGAGACCTTCATGTGGACGATCATCATACAACAGAGGATATTGGAATCGCACTCGCCAAAGCATTTTCCAATGCACTTGGGGATAAAAAAGGAATTGCCCGATATGGAACAGCATACGTGCCGATGGACGAATCTCTCGCACGCTGTGTAGTGGATCTGAGCGGCCGTTCCGCGTTGGTATTCCATGCCGAATTCAACCGGAAAAAAGTCGGAGATCTTTCCACAGAAATGATAGAACATTTCTTTCAGTCTTTTGCGGAAAACCTGAAAGCAAATATCCATCTCGAAGTGTTATACGGCAAAAACACTCATCATAAAATAGAGGCATTGTTCAAGGCGTTCGCCCGTGCAATGCGTCAGGCATGCGAACGCGATCCCCGCGTGAAGGGAGTCCTTTCCACGAAGGGCAAACTGTGATAGGGATCGTCGATTATCATTTGAACAATCTTCGTTCTGTTCAAAAAGCGTTCGAAAAGGTGGGAGGACAGGCGTTCATCTCGGATGATCCGAAGGAACTTCGGAAAGCGGAAAAGCTCGTGCTCCCCGGTGTCGGCGCCTTCGGACAGGCAATGGAGAATCTGCGGACGATGGGACTTGAAGAGATATTGAAGGATCACGCTGCATCGGCGCGACCGTTACTCGGTATTTGTCTCGGCATGCAGTTGTTGTTCACAAAAAGTTACGAGCTTGGCAGTTTTGAAGGATTGGGATTCATCGAAGGAGAAGTAAAGCTTTTTCCTTCAACAGTCAAAGTGCCGCATATGGGATGGAACCAGGTGGAGATCGTCCGGCAATCACCATTGTTGAAAGATGTTGAAGACAAAAGTTTTGTCTATTTTGTCCATTCGTATTATGTTGAACCGAAGGGGAACGTGACGTTGACACAGACTGAATATGGATCCCGTTTTTCTTCTATCATTCAACAGAACAATATCTTCGGCATTCAATTCCATCCGGAAAAGAGTCAGCGGACCGGATTACAGTTATTGAAAAATTTTGCGGAACTCTAATGTTACTCATCTTACCTGCAATCGATATTAAGGACGGGCGCTGTGTCCGTCTCGTTCAAGGTGCACCCGGAACGGAGAAAATCTATTCCGATGATCCTGTGCAGATGGCCATTCTATGGCGTGGGGAAAATTCAAAAACACTGCATGTGGTAGATCTGGATGGGGCATTCGACGGGAAAATGAAGAATCTGGATGTGCTGCAGCGGATGATGAAAGCGGTAGATATTCCGATTCAAATCGGCGGAGGCATCCGTTCGTATGAACAGGTGAAACAGTTATTCGATATCGGTGTGTATCGCGTCGTCATCGGTACCGCGGCAATCGACGATCCGGACCTGGTGTCGCGCTGCGTGAAAGATTTCGGTGCACGGAAGATCGTTGTCGGCATCGACGCCAAGAACGGTGTTGTGATGACCAAAGGATGGCAGGAAAACACCGGCATCGAAGCGGTCTCGCTGGCACTCAACATGAAATCGCTCGGAGTCTGTAGAATCGTCTATACGGATATTACGAGGGATGGAATGTTAGCCGGACCGAATTTTGAAGCGATCCGGGAAATGGCGGAAAAATCAGGATTGCGTGTGACAGCGTCAGGCGGTGTTTCCGGATATCAGGATCTGATAAAACTGCAGGATCTGGAAAAGTACGGCGTCGATTCTGTCATTGTTGGGAAGGCACTGTACGAGAACAGGTTCTCGTGTCAGGCGTTATGGCGTGAAAACGAAAGTATTTTGGACGATCTCGGTCCGACGAGAAGAATCTGATATGCTGGCAAAACGGATCATACCCTGTTTGGATGTTGATAATGGCAGAGTGGTGAAAGGGACGAACTTCGTCGACTTGGTCGATGCCGGCGATCCCATAGAACAGGCAAAATACTACGATCGAGAAGGGGCCGATGAATTGATCTTTTTAGACATCACGGCGTCGTCGGACAATCGGTCTACGATGGTCGATGTTGTAAGAAGAACTGCTGAGGAAGTGACCATACCTTTCACGATTGGCGGTGGTATTAGGACAACGGACGATATGCGATTGATGCTCCGCAGCGGCGCGGACAAAGTGAGCATCAATACAGCTGCAGTGAACAGACCGGAATTAATTAACAATGGCGCAGAGCAATTCGGAGTTCAATGCATTGTCGTCGCGATCGACGCAAAAGAAATAATTCCAGGTAAATGGAAGGTTTTTATCCACGGAGGCAGGACTGAAACTCCATTGGACGTTGTAGAATGGGCACAACAATGCGAGCAGCGGGGAGCAGGGGAGATCATGCTGACGAGCATGGATCGGGACGGTACCAAGGATGGATACGATATAGAATTGTTGAAGAGGGTAACGAGCGCAGTCAGAATACCGGTGATTGCCAGCGGCGGTGCGGGAAACCTTGATCATCTCTATCAGGCATTTGCGCAGGCGGATGCAGACGCTGTGCTTGCTGCATCCATTTTCCATTTCCGGCAGTACACCATCGGACAGGCGAAGGATTTTCTGAGATCAAAAAATATTCTCGTGCGGACGTAGTGTATTTGGGCCGCTAGCCGGTGAAGAAAGAGGAACGATTTTTTATGAAACTACTTGATGATGTAAAATATGATGCACAAGGGCTTGTTCCCGCAATTGCGCAGGATGAGAAGACCGGCGATATCCTGATGATGGCGTGGATGAATCGTGAAAGTCTTGAAGAGACGGTCCGGACGAAACGAGCAGTATACTTCAGCCGATCACGCAACAAACTATGGCGCAAGGGAGAAGAATCCGGCAATGTGCAGGAGGTCAAATCCATTCATCTTGACTGCGATGCCGATGTCGTCCTGCTCCGCATTCGTCAGGTCGGTGAAGCGGCCTGTCATACCGGCCACCGCACTTGTTTCTATCGCGAAGTGATCGATGGTGGAAATGCCTACAATGAAAAGAATGATATCATGTTCGATCCCAAAGCGGTCTACCACAAATGAAGATTACCGTTATCGGACATTTCTGCGTGGATGTGTTTCATCATACCGATGGTACCGAAGAACGAAAGTTCGGCGGAATCTTCCATTCCGTTTCGGCATTCGCCAATCTGGCATCGGACCGGGATTCGATCTGTCCTGTGTTCGGGGTCGGCGAAATGGAGATGGAATCCCTGCGCTCTGCATTATCGCAGTATAAGAATATCGACCTCTCCGGATTGTATCAATTTACCGGCCCGTCAAATGATGTACACTATTTTGACGATCAACCAAACGAATGTTCCAAGAATATCGCCGCACCCATCCCGTATGCTCACATTAAAAAATTCCTGAATGCGGACGGTATCTATATTAATTTGATCTCGGGAAAGGATATCACCGTCGAAACCATCGACGAGATACGCCTGGAAGTCCGCGGAAAGAAGATCCCGATCCATCTGGATATGCATTGCCTTACCCTGAATGTTCATGAGGACGGCACACGCAGTTCATCCCCGGTGGCGGATTGGCGGCGTTGGTGTTTTATGACGGATAGCGTGCAGATGAATGAACAGGAAGCGTCGGACCTGACCGTAGACCATTTCTCCGATGAACTGTTGGCGAAACAGATGATGCCGCTGATGGTGAATGCCTTTGTCGTTACCCGGGGAAAGAACGGCGCGACTATGTATCAGGAAGAACATAAACAGTTGATGATCACGGAGATCGTCAATGAACAGCATAGTGATCCCGTCTCAACAATCGGATCAGGGGATATCTTCGGAGCTTCGTTCCTCTATGCGTATATGAGAAAGAAGAATTATCAGGACGCAGTGAATTTTGCGAACAAAGCAGCAGCCCACAGTACGAAATTCTCGTTGACCGAAAAGCACCGTCAATTGAAGGCGATGAGGGAACAATTATGAAACGTGTGCTGGTGTGCGGCAGCAACGGACTGCTGGGTCAGCGTCTTGCGTGGCTGTTGGATGCGGATGAGGAATATGAAGTGCTGCATACGTCGCATCACCGTTCCTTTGCACAGCCGGAGATCTTGATCGATTATACCCAGTTGGACATTTCCAACCGGAGCGATGTGAAGAGTCTGGTGACAAGTTTTCGTCCTGATGTGATTCTGAATGCAGCGGCAATGACCAATGTCGATGCCTGTGAACGCGAGCGGGAACAAGCATGGAAGATGAATGTTACTGCGGTTGAAAATCTCGTCGAGGTCAGCCGGAGGATCGGCGCACGATTGGTACACGTTTCAACAGATTATGTGTTTGACGGGAAAACGGGAAATTATTCCGAAACGGACAGGGTCAATCCTGTTAATTATTACGGCAAAACGAAACTTGCCGGTGAGAATGTGCTGATCTCCAGCGGCATCGACTTTGCGATCCTCCGTACGATTGTGGTATACGGAACAGGTGTGAATGTAAAGAACAATTTTGCACTATGGGTGCTCAACAATTTAAGCGATCGAAAACCGATTCGATGTGCGGTTGATCAGATCAGCAATCCCACACATGTGCACGATCTGGCCATGGTGATGAAACAATGTCTTGAATTTGATGCGCGGGGAATCTTCCATGTGGCAGGTGCAGAGCCGATAAGCCGGTACGATTTTGCACTGCGCGCAGCAGAAGTCTTCGGGTATGATCCGTCGCTGATCGCCAGGTCGAAGTCATCCGATCTTGAACAGCTTGCGCCGCGGCCTTTGCACACCACCTTTACCATTGAAAAGACAAAGCGGATTTTCCGGTACCATCCCATGAATATCACGCAGGGTCTAAAATTGCTTCAGGAAGAACTAACAGGGATCCATCTTAATTGATATGAAAAACATCCTTCTCTTTTCTGCCGCTCTCGCGGTTTCGTTATTCGTCGCATCATGTTCATCGTCGGAAAAGGCGATCGAACCGGAAGGGCTCAAACCTTCAACGGGATTATCAAGCCAATTCAAAATGCTGTCGATTAATACCCAGCATGGTTTGAAGGACAAAACCGACGTAAGGAAATTTGCAGAATGGGTGAAATCGACCGGTGCGGAACTGGTTGCGGTGCAACAGATCATCCGGGCAACCGAGTCGAAACCGGAATTCGATGCATATAATGAATTGTTGAAACGATTGGATATGCGCGGCACCTTTGCCAAAGCGAGATATTATCAAGGATGGGATTCGGGCAATGCACTCTTCTGTCTCTATCCGTTGCTGCAGTCCAATGCCTATATGCTCCCGACGGGGAAAGGGAAAACGAGGCGGTCCCTCTCTTATGGAGTGTTCGAAATGGGATTAAAATCACTGGCGTTTGCTTCAACCGATTTGGATGACGAAGATTTGAGCGAACGGGTGAAACAGGTGTATGAAATTCTGTCAATTAAAGAATCCCAAAAAGAGATTCCATTGATTGTTGCCGGAAATTTCGGGGAATCTCCGAAAGGAAAGGCGCCGGCTAAAATGCTTGCACAATATCTCTGCGCCAACAGTGCAGGGCAGCAGACCAATTCGATCGGACAGCATGTCTATCTGCCGGCGGACGGTAAGATGAAAGTGATCTCAACTGAAAAAATGCATTATCGAACATTGAACGCAACCGGCATCCTGGTGACGGTTGAAGTGACACAATAGGAATCCTTATGTTAGACTTAAAATTCATCCGTGAAAATACAGATATTGTAAAGAAGGGTATCATTGCAAAACGGTGCGAGGATAATATCGATGCGATCCTGGCGCTGGACAATCAGCGCAGAACGCTTATCGGTGAAGGGGAAGGGTTGAAAGCAAAACGGAACGAAGTTTCCGCTAAAGTCGGCGCAATGAAAAAAGCTGGGCAGGACGCTGCTACAGTCATTGAAGAGATGAACAGCGTAAAATCCCGTATTCAGCAGATTGATGAAGAATTGAAAACAGTCGAGGAAAAGCTGGAAGAGCTTCTGCTCACCGTTCCGAATATTCCGCATCCTTCCGTGCCGGTCGGTTCGACACCGGAAGACAACAAAACGATCTTCGAATGGGGCGAACATCCTAAAGCAGATTTCCCTTTGAAACCACACTGGGAGATCACCAGCAAACTGGGAATTATAGATTTTGACCGTGGTTCGAAAGTCTCCGGTGCAGGATTTCCATTTTACGTCGGGAAAGCGGCGACGCTGCAGCGTGCATTGATCAATTTCTTCCTGGATCAAGCGGCCGAACACGGTTATGTAGAACTGCAGGCACCGATCGTGGTGAACAAGGATAGCGCTCGCGGCACTGGCCAGATACCGGACAAAGAGGATATGATGTATGTTGCAACGCGGGACGAACTTTACATGATCCCGACGGCCGAAGTACCGGTGACCAATTTCCACCGGAAAGAAACTTTTGAAGAAAAAGATCTGCCGGTAAAATACGCCGGATATACTCCCTGTTTCCGCAGGGAGGCCGGTTCCTACGGGAAAGATGTCCGCGGTTTGAACCGTCTGCACCAATTTGATAAAGTCGAATTAGTGAAATTTGTTCATCCGTCAACTTCATACGATGAACTCGAATCTCTCCGCGCCGATGCGGAACGATTATTACAGCTTCTCGGTTTACCATATCGCGTGTTATTAATGTGCACCGGCGATATGGGATTCACCCAGACGAAGAAGTACGATCTGGAAGTGTGGGCAGCGGGCCAGCAGAAATGGCTGGAGGTTTCCTCCTGCAGTAATTTTGAAACGTTTCAATCCCGTCGCATGCAGATAAAATACAAATCCCGTGAAACCGGCAAACCGGAATTCGTGCATACATTAAACGGTTCGGGACTGGCTTTACCGAGGATTGTTGCAGCACTCATTGAGAACAATCAAACACCGGAAGGGAAAGTGATCGTGCCAAAGGTTCTGCAGCAATACACCAGATTTGCAGTGATCGAATAATTCTAATAGTCCAATCGTACAGCAGCACACCATGAGGAACGGTCTGTCGGCCGTTCCTATTTTTTAGATTTGAATGAGATCCCTTAACCGCCTCCTCCCGTATCTTGCCCGGTATAAAAAGACGCTGCTCCTAGGATTGCTCTCAGTTATTGTGAGCAACCTGTTTGCTGTCGCGACACCGTGGTTCATCGGAGAGGCGATCGATGAATTGAAAAGGGGGCTTGAAACGAGGTCGTTGCAGCATACGGACCTGGCGTACTATTCGGTGATTGTCGTCAGTTTTTCTCTCATCGCCGGAGTGATGTTGTTTTTCACTCGTCAAACGATTATTGTGGTCTCCCGGAAGATTGAGTACGATCTGCGCAACGATTTTCTGGCACACATTCAAAAACTTCCTCTGTCATATTTCCAAAATACACCTACCGGCGATTTGATGGCGCATGCAACCAATGACATCAGCGCCGTACGGAACGTACTCGGGCCGGGTATCATGTATCCTGCAGATACACTGATGACCCTTTCAATGTCCCTTACACTGATGTTCGTCAAAGACTGGCAGCTCACACTCCTTGCGCTCATTCCGATGCCGTTCGTCTCCTATGCTGTCTATTATCTGGGGAAAGTGATCCACGAAAAATTCAATGAGCGGCAGGAACAATACTCCATCCTAACCACGAAAGCGCAGGAAAATCTCTCCGGTGCCCGTGTTGTGAAAGCATATGTTCGCGAAGAATATGAGATCAGTCAGTTCCGCATCGCCAGCCTGGAATATTTTAAGAAGAACCTTGTCCTTGCGAAGACACAATCCATCATGTGGCCGCTAATGTTCATATTAGTTGGTTTGTCCATTATCATCACAATCTATATGGGCGGATTGAAAGTGATTAACGGCGAAATGACCATAGGAACATTGACAGCATTCATGACCTATCTTTCTCTGTTGATCTGGCCGATGATTGCCTTCGGATGGGTCACCAATATGTGGCAGCAAGGTGCCGCGTCCATGAAAAGGCTTGCGAAGATTTTCGATACCGTACCGGATATCCGCGATACTGAAACAACGGATTCTTCGATTGAAACAATCGTAGGAGAGATTACTTTCCGGAATGTTGATTTCACTCATTCTGGTGCTCATAAACCGACTCTGCAACAGATCAATTTGACCATTCCCAAAGGCTCCACCCTGGCGATTGTGGGTTATACTGGTGCGGGAAAGAGTTCACTAGTAAATTTGATACCACGCTTATATGATGTGACCGGAGGAGAACTGCTCATTGACGGAATCGATGTGCGTAAGATTCCGCTGGAAGTGCTTCGGAAACATGTGGGGTATGTGCCGCAGGAAACATTCCTGTTTTCCGACTCTATTGCGGAAAATATCCGTTACGGAGATGATGAGGCGCAGCGCGAAATGATCCATGAAGCAGCGGAAGTGTCGCAGATAGCAAAGGACGTCGCGGATTTTCCCCAGCGGTTCGAGACGATGCTCGGTGAGCGGGGCATCACGCTTTCCGGAGGACAAAAACAACGGACAAGTATTGCACGGGCGATACTTCGCAAACCGAAAATATTGATTCTTGATGACGCACTCTCCGCCGTCGACACCTATACTGAAGAAAATATCCTTCAGCAATTGCGGAAGATTATGAACGGGAGAACAAGCATCATCATCGCCCATCGGATTTCCACGGTGAAAGATGCGGATAATATTATAGTGTTGAATGACGGAAAGATCACCGAACAGGGAACGCACGAACAGCTCGTGGCGCTCAACGGCATTTATGCAGGGTTGTACCAGAAGCAGCTTTTGGAAAAGGAACTGGAAGATTTATGAGTCAAATCCAGGATGATGAAATATTAGGGAAGGCATACGATGCGCAACTGATGCGCCGTTTGGTGATTTATCTCCGTCCGTACCGATGGCAGGTGTTTCTGGCGATCGTGCTGTCGCTGGCGGTATCGGCTCTCGAAGCGGTCCGTCCGTACTTTACGAAAATTGCTGTCGATGTCAACATCGCGCAACAAGACAGGGAAGGATTGCTGGAGACGACGATCCTTTTCCTGTTGTTGCTGATTATCCGCGGCATTGCCCAGTATTATAATGCGTACATCACACAGAAGATCGGTCAGCAGACAATCTTTGATCTGCGGATGGAACTATTTCGTCATCTTCAAAAACTTTCGATGAAATTCTATGATAAGAATCCTATCGGCAGGCTGATAACGCGCGTAACGAACGATGTTGAAGTGCTGAACGAAATGTTCTCTTCCGGTATCGTGATGGTGTTCAGCGATGTGTTCATGATCATCGGTATTGTTTGGTTCATGTTCGCAATGAACATACCGTTAGCCCTTCTTTCTCTCAGCGTGCTTCCATTCCTGATTTACGGAACATTCCTTTTCCGGAAAAAAGCGCGCGAGGCATATCGTGAAGTTCGACTTTACATCGCCCGAATCAACACCTTCATGCAAGAACATATCACCGGCATGCTGGTCGACCAGATCTTCAATCGCGAAAAGAAAGCGTATGCGGAGTTTGAACAGCACAATGCCGGTCACCGTGAGGCGAACATAAAATCGATCTTCTATTACGCGATTTTCTATCCATGCGTAGACTTGATCGGAGCAGTCTCTGTCGGTTTGATCATCTGGTATGCCGGAGGTAATGCTCTGGAAGGGACGGTAACGATTGGAACGGTGATGGCGTTCCTTCAATTCAATGAAATGTTCTGGCGGCCGATACGAGATCTCTCGGAAAAATATAATATTATGCAGACCGCCATGGCTTCCTCAGAGCGGATATTTAAGTTATTGGATGACAATTCTTTTATCGAAGAAACTGCCGATCCGAAACCGTTTGGCAAGATTTCCGGCAAGATCGAATTCCGGAATGTCTGGTTTGCTTATAATGACAGGCCGGGGGAAGAACAGTGGGTGCTGAAAGACGTTTCGTTTACTATCAATCCCGGTGAAACAGCGGCATTCGTCGGTCATACCGGTGCTGGTAAAACGACCATAATCAATCTACTCTCCCGTTTTTATGATATTCAAAAAGGAGAGATTCTGATTGATGATGTCAATATCCGCGATGTTGCGCTCTCCGAACTTCGTCAGCACATCGCTGTTGTGCTGCAAGATGTGTTCCTGTTTTCCGGCGATATTAAGGGGAATATTAATCTTGGAAATGAAAAGATCTCCCTCGAAGAGATTCGTGCCGCCGCCGGCATCGTTGGGGTTGATCGATACATTGATTCACTGCCGAAGCAGTATGATGAAGAAGTGAAAGAACGTGGAGCAACCCTCTCCGTCGGCCAAAAACAACTTCTCTCGTTTGCCCGTGCTCTGGCGTTTAATCCAGCGATTCTGGTGCTGGATGAAGCGACTTCCAGTGTCGATACCGAAACGGAACTGCTCATTCAAAAAGCGATCCAAAAACTGCTTTTTCATCGAACGGCCATTGTCATCGCTCACCGTCTATCGACAATTCAAAATGCCGATACAATCGTGGTAATGCATAAAGGCGAAATCCGCGAAATGGGGACGCATCAGAAACTGCTCTTGCAGAAGGGAATCTATTATAAGCTGTATCTGCTGCAATATAAAGAGCAGGAAGCTGCATAGAATTTAATCCGCTTCTTGCTCCTTCACTCCATTTTCCCTATGTTCATTCAAATAATATCATTACTCAATTGTTTGGAGTTGGAACATGTCATTCAAAGGTAAAGTCGTTACGCTCGAACGGCATATCATCGAGGGAGAACGCGCTCATCCCGGGGCAACAGGGCATTTTTCAAATGTGCTGCGAGACCTGACACTGGCGATCAAAATCATCTGGCGGGAAGTGAACAAAGCTGGTTTGGTAAACATCATCGGCCTGGCGGGGACACAAAATATTCACGGCGAAGTGGTGAAAAAACTTGATGTCTTTGCGGATGAGACCATATTTAAAGCGATGGATCATGGCGGACATCTCTGCGTTATGGGATCGGAAGAACATGAAGATATCCTGAAAATTCCGGCGGAATATCCCAAAGGGAGATATGTATTGTTATTCGATCCATTGGATGGATCATCGAACATCGATGCCAATGTCAGTATTGGTACGATCTTTTCCATCTACCGCCGGGTAACACCAAGCGGGGATGGAACACTCGAAGATTGTGTGCAACCGGGATATAAGCAGCTGGCCGCTGGTTATGTCGTATACGGATCAAGTACAATGCTGGTGTATACCACCGGGGACGGGGTGCATGGATTCACCCTCGATCCCAGCATCGGCGAATTCCTCCTTTCCCACGAGAATATCAAGATTCCGCAACGCGGCAAGATCTACAGTGTGAATGAAGGGAATTATAAATGGTGGGAGCCGGGTATGAAGAAATACATCAAGTATTTGCAGGAAGAGGATAAGGCAACACAACGACCTTATTCTGCCCGATATATTGGATCGTTGGTGGCGGACGTTCATCGCACATTGTTGTACGGCGGGATATTTGTTTATCCCGGCGATTCGCGCAATCCGAAAGGGAAACTGCGGCTGATGTACGAAGGGAACCCTATCGCATTCATTGTTGAACAGGCAGGCGGAAGGGCGATTGACGGGAGCCAACGCATTCTGGATGTTGTTCCTACATCTTTGCATCAAAAAACACCCGTTTTTGTGGGGAGCGAAGAAGACGTGACAGTGTGTGAGAAGTTTTTACGGGAGCAATAGCAACGACGATCTCATTCAAAATAAAAATCCCCCGTAATTTTTCGGGGGATTTTTATTTCCTGACATCAATTATTGTTTAGCGTAATTTTGCCCGTGCCCGTCTAATATATTCACTCGTTGGATACATATCCACCAATTTCTGATATTCGGAACGGGCTTTGGAACGATCGCCGAGCAGTTCATAGCTCCGGGCGATCATCAATTGTGCATCATCCCTCTTCTCCGAATATTTATATCCCTGCACGAGTTGGAAATGCTGGATGGCCTGCGAGAAATCTTTCAGTTGAAAACTGCATTCTCCAAGCCAATAATGGCAATTGTCTGCATAATCATCTTTGATGCCGGAATTGAGCAGCATCTGGAGCTCGTTCATGGCATCACGGTAATTTCTACTCTTTGTCTTGCCCACTGCTCCTTCATACGCCCTTATCTCTTCGGCAGAGGAGGATCCGGGTGCTGCTGCGCGATGTTCGATCCTCGCTGGTTCGCTCTTTTTCGGAGCAGTGGCGAGAGCAGCATTTGCTGCTTCCAGATCCGAAATCTTATTGGTGAGATCGCGGTTTGATTGTTGTAAACCTGAGTTCTCATCTTTCAATTGCATATTTTCGGTCTTAATAGCATCCAATTCTCCTTGCAACTGTTCTTTTGTCGGACCTTCAGGCTGAGCAGGCTGTTCTTGGACCGGTTGTTCAACCGGTGCGGGTTGTTCCTCGGCAGGTTGCTCTTCTGTGATGGTTTCTTCTTCCGCAGGTATCTCTTCCGGGGGTGCTTCTTCGGAGATACCGGTATCGGTGACCATTTCATCTTCTGCGGCCGCTTCGCCCGATCCACCGCATCCGATCAGCGCTATTGAAAGGAAAGCGACAAATAACAAAAGTCGTAGCGAAGATAATTGAAACATGATTCCTCCCGAGAATATTCTATAGTGTGATGAAATCTTATAGAATGTATTAATAGCGCGTTGAAAAGTCAAGCCGGCTTTTTACTTTGTGACCGCGCTAATACGGCAAATTGATGCTGAATTTGTGCGACAATCGCATCCGGTACACCATCATAATGTTTGGACTGCAGCCGCATATCGCATATTTCATTAACGTAATCTACTGCCACGAACAGTCCATCGTTTGTCAGTGCAATCTCGGAGGAGAAGAATTCCAGTTTGCACACCTTGTGAATGGTCAGAATCATGGAGTGCAGCTTCTGCAGTTTGAATCTACGCTCTTCCTGTTTCGTCAGCACACGATAAATATGTGTTTGATGGTCCCACCAACAAATGATGGTGATCCCGAACGCATAGAAGACACGGAACCACGCGACATTTCCGTTAAATTTCGCCGGACTAATTGTTTCCTGGAGTAGGTAGGTATCGTTTTTATGATGTTGTCGTGTTTCGAGAATTTCTTTTAAAGTCTCGGCTCCCACCACAACGCCCAATCCGCCCCCGGTAGTATAGGCAGGTTTAATAATGAATGGCCGTCCCAAATGGGCAAGTTCGGTTAAGCTGAGTTCGACTTCTTGTTTCTTATTATACGGTGAGATGATGATGGTATACGGAACGTGAATTCCCGCGTGCATTAGCGCCAGGTGCATATTGGCTTTATCTTTTGCAAACTCCACATGGTCGTAGCTATTAAAGATGAATGTTTTGCTGCGGGAGATCAGTTTGGCCAGGGGAATGAAATTTTCATCAGAATCGGAAGCTCTGTCCAGAAATGAGCGAAAAACGATCTTTTTCAACCGGACTTGCCGGATAATCGATTCGACATTATGAGGTTCGATCCGAAAGGTGGAAAGGCCGAAGGTAATGCATTCATTCTCAATGCCATAGATGAAATCCCGGTCATATTCCCAATCCCATGCCAATCCAATATCAAAGATCTCAGCCATATTCAGGATTATCCTAACAGTAATTTCGTATCATGGTGCATCGCTTCAACCGTTTTGAAATGTTTCATTGTTCCTGCTTTCAATTCCTGTGTTGATTCGTCGTTAACGAACGTTCACCCGATGTAGGTGTGAATACTTTCCGGATGTTCCTTTCACAATCCGACAGATTCGTCCATATTGAAAGAAATAAATCCCTTTTTGAATATCGCGATCAATTCGCGGCACCAGTCAAAGAGTGAAGCGGCAGAAGGGAATTTGAGGATGAAGAGATTGAGTATTGAAAGGTTGAATGTACGGATATGCTGTGCATTAAAATCTGCAGTCCATGTGCTGACAGGATTGTAGGACGGAAGAATGATAATGCGCACGGAGTACCTTTCAGAGAATGGTAGCAATATAAAAAAATAGAAGGATTCTTTTCACTTTTATTTTTATCTTGCTCCCCCATGGGAATCGCCAAAAAAAACATCGCGATCATCTTCGGCACCCGCCCGGACACGATCAAACTCGCTCCCGTTATCCAGGAGCTGCAGCGATACGAACAGTTTTTTACCGTATGCCAGATCACGACTGCGCAGCACCGTGAAATGCTCGATGATGTGCTTTCAGTGTTTTCCATAAAACCGCAGTATGATTTGAACGTGATGGGACATCGGCAATCACTCTCGACCCTTGCTCAGCATATACTGGAAAAACTGGATTATGTGCTGGCGATGGAAAAACCGGATCTTGTCGTAGTACAGGGGGATACGGCAACGACCTTTGTCTCCAGTCTCGCATCCTTCCACCGGAAGATCCCGATCGCACATGTTGAAGCAGGATTACGCACAATGGATAAACTGCAGCCGTTTCCGGAAGAAACCTACCGCCGGTTAACATCACATATTGCAGATATTCATTTCACGCCGACGCCGTCCGCCACAAAAGCGCTGATCAGGGAAGGAATTCCGAAAACGTCGATCGTATGCACCGGTAATACTGTGATCGATGCGTTGCAGCAGACCGTGAAGCCGGGGTATTCCTTCAGTTCCAGACATGTGAACGAAGTGATCGGCCAAAAAAAGAGAATTGTCGTTGTGACGACGCACCGCAGGGAGAATCTGGGGGAGCCGCTGCTGAGAATTTGCGAAGCATTGCGAGAGGCTGCCGCACTCCATCCCGAAACGAACTTTGTCTTTCCGGTGCATTTGAATCCCGCCGTGCGGGATACCGTTTTCAGCATTTTGAAGGGAGTGTCCAATATTGTGTTGATGGAGCCGTTGAACTATTCCGACTTCATCAATCTGATGGCGCTCTGCTATGCGGTGATAACCGATTCCGGAGGATTACAGGAAGAGGCGCCGGCGCTCGGTAAGCCGGTGCTGGTGATGCGCGATGTGACGGAGCGGCCGGAAGCAGTCCGTTACGGTTCCGTAAAATTGATCGGAACAGAAAAGGAATCCATCCTGGCCAATATGCATAAGCTGCTGAGTAATGAAAGGATGTATCGTTCGATGGCTGGCGCGGTCAATCCGTACGGCGACGGGAAAGCATCCGAACGCATCGTTGCTTCTTTATTGAACCGGTTTGGATTTGCGAAAAAGAAACCAAAGGAATTTGTTCCGAAAGCGCCGTAAAGCCTGTTTCGTTCGCGAACAGAAAAAGCGGACAGGGGAATGTTAATTTGAGCGATGCTATTGCGAGGATATTGATTTCAGATATCGATAGATCTCTACTTGTGACTCAAATGGTTTTTGGTCTTCTCCCTTTTTATACGCATTCTTCAACTGTTTCTCGATCACCCTCGCTTTTACCGAATCCTTTAAATGCATAGAGAGAATTTCCCGAATTGTTCGTTTGATCGATTCATCATAGATCGGGAATGCCACTTCCACTCGCCGGTTGAGATTCCGCATCATCCAGTCCGCCGATGAAAGATACATAATCTCATTCCCGGCGTTATGGAAAAGATACACGCGCGAATGTTCCAGAAATCTGCCGACGATACTGATGGCGGAGATATTTCGGCTGAACGATTTCTCGCCGGGCACCAGGCAGCAAATACCCCGTACGATGATTGAGACTTTCACTCCCGCATCGCTTGCATCATACAGTTTTTGAATCATCTGGCGGTCTTCCAGCGAGTTCATTTTTAAAATGATCGAAGCTGGCTTTCCGACCCTGGCGTTGTCAACCTCCTGATCGATACATTCCATCATGGTGGACCGGAGCTTAAACGGCGCTGCGAGCAGATGCCGGGCTTTGACGGTATTCGTTTTTTTGTTGAGATACTGGAAGATCTCGAACATCTCATTGGTCAACCGGAGATCGGAAGTAAAAAGCCCGAAATCACTGTAGATGGTTGCAGTCTTCTCATTAAAGTTCCCCGTCCCCAAATATCCGTATCGCCGTTTCACTGTTCCCTCTGTTCGGCTGATGAGCAACAGCTTGGCGTGAACCTTCAGTTTTGGAATGGTAAAAAGAACTTTCACCTTCGCTTTCCGGAGTTCTTCTGCCCAATAGATGTTCGATTCCTCATCGAATCGCGCAGTCAATTCAACGAATGCGGTTACCTGTTTCCCTTTATTCGCGGCATCGATCAATAACGAAATAATCCTGGATTGGGAAGCAATACGATAGAGCGTAATCCGGATCTGGTTCACAGCAGGATCGTTCGCCGCCTGTTCCAGCAGCCGGATGACCGGAGCATAAGAATGGTACGGATAGTGCAGCATCCAGTCCTTTTCGGACATTGCAGCGAACATGGTTGGATACTTTTCTAGTTCCGGAATTGTCAACTGCGGCAGCGGTTCAAACATCGGCAGGCGCTGTTCCGGATTTGGGAAAGTGAAAAAATCGCTGAAGTTGTGGTATCGTCCTCCGGGGATCATCTCTTTTTCCGAAAGTTTCAACGCTTGTTTCATAACATTCTGGAACTCTTCCGGCATTGCCGCATCGTACAGAAATCGGGACGGTGCACCGGTCTTTCGAGTTTTTACCGCTTTACGGAGGACCTCGACGAAATCCCCATTAATTTCATCTTCAAAATATAACTCCGCATCCCGGGTCAGTTTGATGCCGTACGACGCGATGATCTCGTACGCCGGGAAGATAAAAGAAAGGTTCTTGCGGATGACGTCATCCAAAAAGACGATGAAGTATTTTTTTTCAAGCTTCGGTAATTCGATGAACCGGGAGCATTGAGAGGTCGGAAGCTCAACAATAGCAAATTCGATCTTCGCCGGGACCGCATCGCGTTGTTTCAACTGGACGACGAGATATAATTGACGGTTTTGCAGGAACATGTCGTTCCGGTTCTTCTGCAGAAACGTGATCTTGATATGCGGGAGGATGTTCTCTTTGAAATATTTCTCCAGATATTTTTGCTGCGATGTCCGAAGTTCTTTTTCGGAGATCAGGAAAACACCATGGGACCGCATCTCTTTCATCAGCTGATTTCGAAAGATGCTGCCGTACTCTTCCTGTTGTTTCTTCACTGTACGGTGGATCTGATCGAGCAATTCGTCCGGATCGATATCGTACTTTTTCTTCGCCTTCTTCCGGAATCGCGCCAACGAGCGGATGGAGGCGACGCGAACGCGAAAGAATTCGTCCGAATTGGAAGAATAGATCGCCAGGAACTTCAACCGTTCATACAGTGGATTGCGCGGATCCTTCACCTCCTGAAGGACACGGTAGTTGAACGCCAACCAGCTGATCTCGCGGTTGTTGAATTTCTTGGCGTCCGTCGCGACTGTTTCGGAAAAGAATTTAAAAATATCAAATGAGGAAAGATCCATGCGGTAAGATAGGAAATATAATGCCGAACAGCAGTCCGGCAGAAAAAGATTACAATTTCATAAAACAGTTCATTTCTTCTTCTTATTTGCGGGTGCAACAGCGCGGGCTTTTTTCGATTCCAGGGATTTCAACCGCTTTTGCATTACCTTCAGGTTTTGATCGCGGCTGGAAGTATATTTCTTAATCGCATAGGTCGTATGATAGTGATGTCCCTCATGGAACGAAATGCTTTGCTTGATCCATTCATTTTCGGGAAGCAGTTTACCGGACATGCTTTCGATCTCCGTCCGCAGCATTTCTCCCCGTGCAATGCTTTCCTTCTTTCCCAGGTGCAGCAGGTCCGCATCGCTCATGATCTTTTCCAGGTCGGTTTTCGGCTGCTGCGGCACTTTGGTCGCCCGGATGCAACCGGCAATCATCTTGATCTTTGTTTCGGGATAACCGTGTGCTCTCAAGAACTCTGTGGCGATGACGATGCTCCGCTCTTCGTGCTCAACCGGAGAAAAGAGATATCCCGTATCATGGAACCATGCTGCCAGCAAAACGATTTCCTTGTTTGCCTGATTGATGCGCATTGCGGTTGAGATCTCTTTTACATGCTCCACAACTTCCAGCGTATGGTCAAAGTTATGATAGAGTGCGGCGATCGTGCTTTTACGGTCGAACAGATGGTTAACGTATTTACTGGCGGAGAGTACGATATTCCCGGTAATGCTCATGTGATACATCCAATATGCTGGCAGAAGAGTACGCTTCGTGAAAGTACAATAAGACTGCCACAGAGTCAACTGCAAGTCCGGTTGGTTTACAATGCGGTGTGACAACAGTCTCAACCCGAAATCATACCGAAGGTTCTGTTATTTCACTCGAAAATTCGCTGAGTTAAGCATATATTGCAGAATGCAGAACACATTGCACTCATTGGCGGCAACACACTATGAGAACTTTCCGGTCGGTTCGCGGCTGATTCCCGCTCGATACCGGGAAGCGATTCATCTGATTTATGCGTTTGCCAGGACGGCGGACGATCTGGCCGATGAGGGAGGAATGGACACAGCCGAACGGCTCACCCGGCTTGCTGACTGGCGGCAAAAGCTCCACGATGCGGTAGAAGGAAAACCTGCCGACTCTTTTTTTACCGCTCTCGCCGCAGCAATTCATCGCCACGGACTTTCGCTGCAGTTGTTCGACGATCTGTTGACAGCCTTTCGAATGGATGCGGCTGATCCTGTCTTTTCGACATTTGAGGAAGTACTTCAGTATTGCGCATATTCTGCAAATCCAATCGGAAGGCTGTTATTGCAGATTTTTAAATGTTCCAATGAAAATACCGTCCGTTTTTCCGATTCCATTTGCACAGCATTGCAATTAACGAACTTCTGGCAGGATATTTCTGTTGATACAGGCAGAAATCGTTTCTATATTCCGCAGGAAGATCTGAATACATTCGGTGTCCATCATGATATTCTTCGTTCCCGGGAGAGTTCGGAAGAATTCCGGTTGATGTTACGGATGCAATGGGAGCGGACCCGGCAGCTATTTCTGGACGGGAAACCGATATTTACTCTTGTTGCAAAGGAATTTCGGTTGGAATTGAAATTGATCTGGCACGGCGGCATGAGAATTCTTGAAAAGATCGAAGCATTGAATTTTGATACACGGACCGTTCGTCCCTCCCTGAAGCCGGTTGATTCACTCATTATCCTATTTCGAGCCATACGAGCTTAAACAATGGAACCACTTCTCGCATCGGAATTCGTCGATAAGAATAAGAGAAGCAATTTCTATTATTCGTTTCTGATTCTCCCAAAACCGAAACGGGAAGCGATCAACATCGTCTATGCCTGGTGCCGCGTGGCGGACGATATCGTTGATGAAGAAGAGAGCATTTCCACCAAACGCCTTCGGCTGTTGCAGTGGGCAAAAGAGTTCGAGCTGGCCCTTGCCGGTACATCCCGCTTTCCGTTGGCCAATAAGCTCTCACTTATCATCAAAAGATTTAACATCCCGCTGCATCATTTCAACGAGCTGATCCTCGGAATGGAAATGGATCTGGTGAAGACCCGGTATGAGACTTTCGAGGATCTGAAAGTGTACTGCTACCGTGTTGCGTCCACCGTCGGATTAATCTGCACGGAGATTTTTGGTTATAAGCACGAAGAGGCGAAGGTATATGCGGAGAATCTTGGCATTGCACTGCAGCTGACAAACATCCTGCGGGATGTTTCTTCTGACGCAAAAAAAGGAAGGATTTATCTTCCTCAGCGAGACCTGGACCGTTTCGGTTATAGCGAAGAGGAATTGTTCGCGGGGAAATATAACGTCAAATTCCAACGGATGATGGCATTCCAGGCGGACCGCGCACGCAGCTACTTTGCCGAGGCGATAAAACATCTTTCCGCGGAAGACCGCCCGCTCTTTCTTGCTGCGTTAATCATGCAGGAGATCTACTTCCGGCTTTTGCAAGATATCGAAAAAGCGGAATACAACATCTTCTCCCGACGCATTAAAATCTCTCCTGCGAAAAAGATCCTCATTACCGTGCAGACGTGGTGGAAGAACAAATCGTAACAATGCCTACTCACACTCCTGATGCACTCATTATCGGCGGCGGGCTTGCCGGACTGGCAACGGCCGTAGAATTGTCCCGTGAAGGATATTCTACTTTGCTGATCGAACAAAAACCGCGGCTCGGCGGAAGGACATATTCTTTTTCCCATCCTGAAACAGGCGACGAAGTTGACAACGGACAGCATGTAATGATGGGTTGTTATCATGCCACGCTCCGATTGTTGCGGACCATCAACAAGGAACACCTCGTTGAGATCCAGGAGAATCTTTCGATAGTATTCCGTTTTCCTCATCGCACTCCCTCGCTTTTCCGGACGATCTCTTTACCGGCGCCGCTGAATGTGCTTGCGGGATTGCTGCGTTTGGACAATCTTTCATTTCGGAACAGGCTTGCCTTGCTTCGAGTCGGATTGGAATTGATCGTGCGGGATCCGGACATTGACATTCATTTACAGCGCATTTCCGTTGCAACATGGCTTGATGAATTGGGACAGCCGGAAGAAAACAAAAAATATCTGTGGGATATCATTGCCATCGGTGCGTTGAATGATTCCACGGAAAAAATCTCCGCAGCATTGTTTGTGAAAGTGTTGAAGTCAGCATTTTTCGGCAGACGGCGTAATTCATCGATGGTGATTCCGAAAGCAGGACTCAGCGAAGTACTGGTGAATGGTGCGGATGACTTTATCCGTGATCGAAAAGGTACAATACTGTTGAACACATCGGTGGATCAATGTGAATGGAGTGAAACCGGCATAACTTCGGTACTGCTCAGCAATGGAGAGTCCGTTCAACCCCGTGTCGTGATATCGGCAGTTCCCTATTTTGATCTATCTCGGGTCTTCGGCGATTCGGATGTGATTGGCGTAGAGGGATTGGACAGGTTTGTTTCATCGCCGATTGTCACGATCCATCTATGGTTCGATGCACATTTTGTTGCTGAACAGTTTGCGGCACTTACGGATTCACCAATCCACTGGGTCTTCAACAAATCGAAGATTTACGGCAGGGAAAACCAGGGATTGCAGTATCTTGCCCTAGTGGTGAGCGGTGCGCATGATTTGATCGAAAAAGAAAAGGATGTAATCGTGGCAATGGCGCATTCCGAATTAAAACGATTCTATCCTGCCGCCTCGTTGGCAACCATTATCCATTCGTTGGTCATAAAGGAGAAACGGGCGACGTTTTCACCGAAGGTTGGCATCGAACAATTTCGTCCGTCACACCGGACAAAGTTTCCCGGACTTTTTCTGGCGGGAGATTGGACCGACACGAGACTTCCGGCAACGATTGAAGGAGCTGTGCAAAGCGGTTATGCATGTGCGGCAGCTGCAGCTGAATTGATGAAAGAGAAACGATAATGTTCAGAACAATAGGAGAACCGTTCATGAAATCACATTTATTCCAAACCGTATGTATCGTTACCACGATACTCTTTCCTACGATTCTTTTAGACGCTCAGGAATCGGCAAAACCGATCTACAAAATAGAAGTGAAACGGGAAGGGGCGTCGTTCGGCTCATTCAATGTGGAATTGTTCCCGTTGATTGCACCTAAGGCGGTCGCATATTTTGACAGTTTGGTTGCAATCAAATTTTACGATTCGACCGCTTTCCACCGCGTCGTGCCCGGATTCGTCATTCAAGGCGGGGATCCAAACTCAAAACACCTTCCGCGTGATACGTGGGGGAACGGTGATCCCAACCAGACTAATGTGCCGGCAGAATTCAGCAATGTGGCATATCTTCGCGGTATTCTCGGCGCTGCTCGCGATACCGATCCGAATAGCGCTAATTCGCAGTTCTTCATCTGCGTTGCCAATGCGACTTCGTTGAATGGCAACTATACTGCGTACGGCAAAGTGATTTCTGGAATGGACATAGTGGACAACATCGTTGCGTCGCCGCGGGATGCCAATGACAATCCATTGATCAAGATCGAAATGTTCGTGACAAAGATCGGCACGAATGATTCGGTACCACAAATGCCGATAGTGTTGTTTCCTGCGGACGGCGCCAATCGCATTTCAACCGATTCAGCATTGGCCTGGACGGAGGTAAGCGATGCCATGCTGTATCATTTGCAGATCGCAACGGATTCGATGTTTGCGGAGATAGTGTACGATAAAGAGATTGGTACTTCGTTCCATACATTGACGGCGATAAAGCTTGGCCTGGTGAAATACTACTGGCGTGTTTCGGCAAATAACGGCGGACATCGGAGTCCATACACTTCGGTGCGGTCGTTTACCACCGGCCTGGCAATCCCCAAACTCAGTTCCCCGTCGAACTTCTCTTCCTCGCAGCCGACCAATGTCCCGTTGCGCTGGAACTCCGTACCGCAGGCTGCTTCGTATCGAGTGCAGGTTGCCACTACGCTTCAGTTCACGCAGGAATCGATAGTGTTCGAACAATCGGGGATCACCGATACAGCAAAACAAATGTCAGGCCTCCAGGCTTCCAAGAAACACTACTGGCACGTTGCGGCGGAGACGCCTGCGTATACCGGTATAACATATTCGGGAACCTGGAATTTCACGACTGGAACAACTGCTGATGTTGAAGGAGGTATCGACGCTGTTCCCTTGCGATATGCGCTCAATCAAAACTATCCAAATCCGTTCAATCCTTCAACGGTGATCTCATTCGTCATCGCGTCCGACGAATTCGTTTCGCTGAAGATCTATGATGCGATGGGCAGGAAAGTTGAAACAGTGGTAGAGGAAGTGAAAAGTGCAGGAGAACATTCCGAACAATTCAATGCAGACAGACTTTCATCGGGGATCTATTTTTATACCCTCTCTGCGGGACAGTTTCAGGAAACACGAAGAATGGTCATTATGAAATGAACCATCGCCAAAATTAACGAGACGAAAAATAAAAACCCGGATTCTATTTCCGGGTTTTGTTTTACATTTTATTGGTGTACGACGAATTCGAAGGATTGGATTACTTCACTTTATGCCTGCAACGTCGGCAGCATTATGCGGATGGTTGTTCCTTTTCCCATTTCACTTTCGATCTCGATCTTTCCTTTGTGGTCGTCCACAACTTTTTTGACGATGGACATGCCGAGGCCGGTGCCATGTTTTTTGCCGTATGTAACGAACGGTTCAAAGATTCTTCGTTTCACTTCTTCCGGCATACCGGTTCCGGAGTCGGTAAACTCGATCTTCACCATTCCTCCGATATCTTCAGTAGAAGCGATCAACGATCCGCCCTGCGGCATTGCATCGCGCGCGTTGCTGGCAATATTATAGAATACGCGCACCATCTTGTCCTGATCGAGCTTTACTTTTCCTTTAAAAGATAATTTCTTCTCCAGCTTGATGTTATTCTTTATCAGATCTTTATCGATGAACATCAGCACCCCTTCCATGATATCCTCAAACTGCACTTCTTCCATATTGGTCGAACTGACACCCTTACTGAAATCGAGGATTTCCTGCGCCATATTCACAAAGCGGTCTACTTGATGGATCATTTCGTCGGCAAGCTTCGATACTTCCTCGTTTCCCCCTTTTTTCTTCATCACCTGCGCATACACCCGGAGTGTTCCCATCGGATTCTTAATATCGTGAATGATAGTACTGGCCATTCTGCCGACGGCGGAGAGCCGCTCACTCTGCACCATCTCCTGGGCTAACCGGGCATTTTCTATTGCAACAGATGCATGGATCGAGAGTGCATTCAGGAATTCTTCGTCGGAAGGAGTGAAGGGTCCCCCTTTCTTGTTCAGCATCTGGAATACGCCGATAATTTTGCCATCGCGGTTGCGCATCGGCATGGTCAGCATGTTGTTCGTGCGGTAGCCGGATTTCTTGTCCACTTCGGGATTGAAACGGGGATCATTATACGCATCGGGAATATTGACGATCTCGCCGGTCTTTGCAACATATCCCGCAAGTCCTTTGCCCAGCGGCAGCCGAATCTCAATCACTTCCGTACCGCGCAATGCTTTTGACCAAATCTCGCCCTTCAGTTCATCCACCACATACAGCGTTCCACGATCGGCAGTGATGGATTTGATGGCTGTTTCCAAAATGATATCGAGTAATTTTTCAAGGTCCAATGAGGAGTTGATCGTCTTCGCCGCATCAATCAGCATGTTCAGTTTTCCGATATGCTGCTTCGAAATTTCCACTGTCCTGTCGAGTTCATTCACAATTGTCGCATCGGCGCTGCGCAGACGCTTCGTCATGTTCTTCAGGATGTTCAGCTGGATGATGTTGTTGGATTTCAGCATGTTGTCGAAATCCTGTTTGCTGATGCTGGCGCAGGTGGTTGCTTCCACTGCCGTGGTGCGGGCGGAGCGGACTTGATCGTCCAGCAATTCCATTTCACCGAAAAAATCACCTTTGGTCAGATACGCGAGGACTGTTTCCGCGCCGTATTTGGTCACTTTAGAGATCTTGATTCTGCCATCCAACACAAAATAAAGTCGTTCACCACGTGTATTTTCCTGAAAAATGACGGTATTCGAAGCAAACTTCTCTTCCTTGCACATTTTGAGGATCGCATTCAAGTTCATATCGGCCACATACTTGAACGCGGAATTGAATCGAAGGTTTTCAACGGTAAGCATTGATTGTTCCATGGGCAATAAGGGAAAGTGGCGGAATGTCTTTGCTGAAAATACATAACTGCTGATAGAGAAGCAAGAAATCGGATTATACTTCACCAGGATTGTGATATACGATCCGGCAAATCGTTCTTTCTGTTTTGTCAGATAATACCAGCCTAAATGGTGAAAACATGTGGACTGAATTTGTTTTTACTTTATTGATTATTCACCAGAATGGTCTAATACAGAGACCGTTGATTCATTTTAGAGATGGGAAATGATTCGTTTTGTGCTGAATTTTCGGTATATTCAACAGTAATTTTAAAATTTTTACAATACCGGCGACATTGTTCGGCTGGAACAAGATGAAAGGGACTGTTTTGAGCGATACAAAGATTATTTTTTCCATGGTGGGCGTTGGCAAAGTGCACAAACCGAATAAGCAGGTACTGAAAGATATCTATCTGTCGTTTTATTACGGAGCAAAAATCGGAGTGCTCGGATTAAACGGAGCGGGGAAATCGACATTGCTGAAGATCATTGCGGGTGTGGATACTGATTATCTCGGAACCATTCAATCGCAAAAAGGGATCACATTTGGATATCTGTCGCAGGAACCGGAATTGAATCAGGAAAAAACGGTGAAAGAGATTGTGGAAGAGGGTGTGCAGGATACGGTGAATCTTTTAAAGGAATACGAAGCGATCAATGCAAAATTCGCCGAACCAGATGCGGATTTTGACAAGCTGTTGGAAAAACAGGGTGCGTTGCAGGAAAAAATCGAACAGATTGGCGCATGGGATCTGGACAGTAAACTGGAACAGGCAATGGATGCACTTCGCTGTCCACCGGGTGAAACTTCGGTGAAAGTCCTTTCCGGAGGCGAACGCCGTCGTGTTGCACTTTGCAGATTATTGTTGCAGGAACCGGATGTACTGCTGCTGGACGAACCGACAAACCATTTGGATGCTGAGTCCGTTGCATGGCTGGAAATGCATCTCGCTCAATATAAAGGGACTGTCCTTGCGGTAACGCATGATCGGTACTTTTTAGACAACGTTGCCGGATGGATTTTGGAGTTAGACCGAGGCGAAGGAATTCCGTTCGAAGGAAATTATTCCTCATGGCTGGAGCAAAAACAGAAGCGTTTGGAAGTGGAAGAGAAGCAGGAATCCAAACGTCAGAAAGTGTTGAAGAAAGAGTTGGAATGGGTGAGGATGAATCCAAAAGGACGCCACGCTAAGAGCAAAGCGCGCATTGCATCGTACGAACAGATGTTATCGGATGAACATGAAAAGAGGAACGAAGAAATTGAAATCTTTATTCCCAAAGGACCGCGCCTTGGCGATGTTGTGATCAATGCGGAAAATGTTGCAAAAGCGTACGGTGACAATCTGCTGTATGAGAATATGAATTTCAATCTTCCTCCCGGCGGTATCATCGGCGTTATTGGACCGAACGGCGCTGGAAAAACCACCCTCTTCCGGATGATTACCGGACAGGAAAAACCAGATAACGGCGTGATCACGATCGGCGAGACGGTAAAACTGGCGTATGTCGATCAGAATCGTCCCCTTGATCCGAACAAGAATATCTGGGAAGAGATCTCCGGCGGGGAAGAGATTCTCCGTTTTGGAACTCGTGAAGTGAATTCCCGCGCGTATGTGGCCCGATTCAATTTTACCGGCGGCGACCAGCAAAAACTGGTCGGACAGCTTTCCGGCGGCGAACGAAACCGCGTGCATCTAGCCAAAGTGATGAAGCAGGAAGCGAACGTTCTTCTGCTGGACGAACCGACGAACGACCTTGATGTAAACACACTCCGCGCACTGGAAGAAGCGCTAACGGAATTTGCCGGATGCGCCGTGGTCATTTCCCATGATCGCTGGTTCCTGGATCGTGTGGCAACACATATCCTTGCGTTCGAAGGGGAAAGTCAGGTGCAGTGGTTCGACGGCAACTATTCCGAGTACGAAGAATTCCGGAAGAAAAAACTGGGCATCGACGCCAGCCAGCCGCACAGGATACATTATAAGAAGTTGATGAGGAGTTAAGGAAGATGGGAAATGAATGATTGACCATCGCAGCAGCACACATCGTACTATCAATAAAAAACTCCGCTCAAAGAGCGGAGTTTTTTATTCGATGAGGTATAGTTTGTTGCTTTTCCACGATGAGTAAATCAACCTTCCGTTGACAATTGTCGGTGAATAACCGAGACCAATTATCCCTTCGATTTTTATTTTCCAAAGTTGCTTCCCAGCGTTAGAAATCGCCATGATATAACTGTTCGCCGTGCCGACATAAATTGTCCCGTTGGCATCGCAAACTAATGGGCAATAATTATAGTCGCCATTTTCAAATCCATATTTCCAGCGGACTTTGCCAGCATGATCCAGAGAGTATAATGTATCTACGGCAAAATAAATATTTCCATTTTTATCAATTGTTGGATCATAATTGATGAATTGATCCATATGCTGTTGTTTATGATATTGAAAAGGAAATTGCCAGCGTGTGGTGCCATCAGGTTTTATACTGTAAAAAGTGTCAACCATAACAGGATCAGTGCGAACGCCGGAATACGGCAGCAGATAAATATTTCCTTGAGCGTCAACTACCGGCGCATTGGGAGTACCGGATCGGCCAAATGTCCATTTAATATTGTGCGTTTCAATATCAATTGCTGCAATATTTGCATCTTTGTAACATTGGACATATAACGTTTTCCCATCGACAGAAAACGAGGGTGTAATGATCGATCCCCATGAAAATCTGCTATCGGTTAATGTCCATAATAACTCCCCCGCTGGAGATAACGCGTGCAGAATTCCCGTTTGAGAAATGAAATAGATTGTCCCATCCTTCCCGATTTGTGTCACTAAACCATTTGCGTCAGTTGAGGGGAAGTAATTCCACACAAGGTCTCCTTCACTAGTGAGTGCAAAAATACCTCCACGTGTAGTATGGTACAGTGTCCCATTATTGCCAATTGTAGGTGAATTAAATACTTCCCGAACAACATTTGGAGGAATATTTTTTTTCGCCCACTTTGGTTCTCCTTGATAGTATAATGCAAAAAGATCTAATGAATCGAATGAGATACTTACATACATTGTTGAGTCGGCATCTATTGTTATTCCAGAATTTATTTCTCCTTTACCAGAAATAGAAAGTGTTTTAGCAACAACACCGATTGCAGGACCAATAGAAGGACTTCTCCCAGTTAATTGTGGATCGTGGCGATACATGGGCCAGGGAG
>JBAYIS010000016.1:0-69678 GCA_041665525.1 Bacteroidota bacterium
ACATTCATGGAATGATATGCCGGATACCGTTCTGCATTGATCCTGTTTCCGTCAAAAACACCGCGCTTCAATTGCGCAGACTGCGTAAGATCGAATGGAGTGTACGGCGTTCCTCCGGCAATAATCCACCGCGCGCTGAATTCCCATTCAGCATTCGGTTTGTATCCTCCCTCAGCACTGAAGATGAAACGGTTGTCGAATACGCGATTTCTCCAAACGTCATCTGCCCCCTTGTACTCTGTCCGGAAGAATGTTGCGCTGACAATGCCATATAGATCTGTCGCTAATTTCTTTTGTACCGTAATCTCCACACCACGGGAACGTGCTTTGCCGTTGTTGGTAAGCGGTGCATGATTGAAATAGAGTCCGTTACGGTAAAAGATCTCATCCACCAGGAACAGGGATGGATCGGACGGATCCACCGGAAAATCGTAATACTCTTTCTGATACACTTCCATACTCAATTTGGTATCTTCGCTCAACAGATGATCGACTCCGCAAATGTAATGGACAGCGTACGGATCCCGAAGTGATTTGTTCGCTTCGCTTTGCGCCAGCAGTACCACCGGCATGTTCTGATAATACATTCCCGATGCGATCTTGAACGATGTACGTTCGTCCAATTGATAAGCCAATGATGCGCGCGGAGATACGGTCAACCGGTTGTTGTAGGAAAAATAATCCGTCCGGGTTCCCAGTGTTACCGTTACATTGTGGAGCGGGTGCACAATAGTGTTGAAAAATGCACCGAGCTTTGTTTCATTCAGATCCTTTTTGATGACGGCAAAAGCGGTTGAATCGCCGACGGCATTCGTATAGGTGCCGAATGTGTTATCATACGCCGCAAAAAGCTGTTTTACCTCCACGCCGAATTCCAAAGAGAGAATTTCAGAAATCCGGAGATGGTTGCTGTTCCGTAATCCGGCGGAACCTTCCGTAGAGTGGTTCTTCACGAGAGGAGCGCCGGTGTTTGTTTCAAAAAAATCTTCCCGTGCCGTGGTTGCCTGTGCACCAACGGTGGTGACGGAATAAAATCCGTTATTCCATAACGCACGCCACACAATGCCGCCGGCATTTTGATAGATATCCTGATTTCCGTAGAAGAGCATGTCGTTCTCTTCGGCAACGGTACGCGAGGGATTGTTGTGATCGTCGCCATTCAGCGTAATGAAACTGATCTTGTGTGTCGGAGAGAGATCGAATGAGAGTTTCCCCTGCAGGTCGCCGTACCGCGGTACAACGGAGGTGCCGATGTCGAACATTTTAATGACATAATCCAGATAGCTTCTTCGTACTGAGAAAAGATACGATCCATTCTCACCGACCGGACCTTCGGCAACGCCGCCAAAACCGGCAATATTTAAATCAAACTGTCCGTCGAAATTCCTTCTGTTTCCTTCGCGCAGTTTCAAATCGAGGATGGACGAGAGTTTGTCTCCGTATGTCGGAAAAAAACCTCCGGCATAAAAATTCACTTCTTCAATCAGATCCACATTCACCATCCCAATTGGTCCACCGGTCGCGCCTTGCGTGGGAAAATGATTGATGTTCGGGATCTCGATGCCGTCCAGATAGAATGCATTTTCCAGCGGGCTGCCGCCGCGGACGATGAGACTATTGGATTGATCGTTCACTTTTGCCAGACTCGGTAGACTCATTAACACACGGCTGACGTCGCCGCCAGAACCAGGTGCACGACGGATTTCCTCCGCGCTCAAGGATGTTATGCTGACCGGCTGAGCATCTGACTGACGAAAATATCCCGCTGTTACAACCACCTGATCGGTTTCCAGCAGTTGTTCGGTAAGATTGCCGGGAAGCGGCGTTATCCTCTGTGAACGAACGATAACATCCGTTCGTGTCAAAGCTGAATATCCGATCATTCTGAACTGGACTGAATAATTACCGACCGGCACATTTGTAATAGTGTATTTTCCATTCAAATCTGAGACGGTTCCAAACGTTGTATTCAATACCACGACATTTGCACCGATAAGCGGCGATAGTGTTGCTGCATCGAGCACGGTCCCGTCAATGGTGCCGGTCAATGGTGTTTGTGCGAACACATATAACTGGATGAAAATAATTGCGATCAGTGATTTGTATGTTTGCATCATTGTTTCTCCAAAATTGTTTTTTGGTATCATTTCAAGCTCCGATGTTTTTTAACGGTATAGAACATTCTCTTCTTACAAGATCAGATCGCCACGTCATGTTGCCTGCGGCGTCATTCCTCGCGATGACAACTATCAGTAGAATCCGATCGAAAGTGATAACAGTACAAAATTACTATGCGCGGGGAGTTATTTCGCTTTGACCGATGGGTTTGAACGTGGTAAGATGGTTCAATCCAATTGGAATGAACGTGCGGAACATAATACAGTGGAAATACCTCTACAATGGCTGAAATTGATGCGAAAATACATACGGTGCATTACTTCAACAACACCATTTTACTGGTCTGCATATAATTATCCGCCTGCAGCCTGCAGAAGTAAAGACCGCTGGAAGTGCGGGCAGTCCATTGTGCAGTGTAACTGCCCGCTTCTTTCTGTTCATCCACAAGAGTTTCTATAATCTGACCGAGCACGTTGACAATCTGCAGTGTTACGCGTGACTGTTTCGGCAGTTGATAACGAATCGTCGTGGAGGAATTAAATGGATTGGGATAGTTTTGATAGAGCTTATATTCTGTCGGAACGGTGTTTTCAGTAACAAACACATCGGACGTCGCAGAGGCGATGTGAATATTGTCGATCCACATTTCCATTCCGGTGAGCGCAAATTGTTCCGAGACGATTTCGAATCGATCGATGGCGCTCCAGTCGAACGCACCAATGGGACCATACCAGCCATTGTCGTATGAGCCATGTTCTGTAAAGCTCTTCAATGGAATTCGGAGTTGATGCCATACACCGTCCCACGGCACATCGGGCGAGGAAACTATTTTTCTCATTCTCCACGGGTGATCGGAAGGACCGGTCTTCGTATCGACGAATCGGATATCGAAACTAAGTCCGGGAGAACTGCTTCGCAAACGGAGATCTATTACAAATCCTTCGTTCTTCAACCGGGTAAGATCCCGGTCCGGCTTAAAATTGAACTGGATCGATTGGTACTGCGGAGCATTGGCGAAACGGATACAGAATTTTCCTTCCGCCGGGGTAACAGAAGAATAAAAATCAGTGAATTCCCCGTTGGCACCTGAAGCAATTCTGTATTCAGCATAATCGCGATAGATGGGGAATGGAAGCGAATCGGGAACGATAACAAAATCCTGTTGTTGAGGAACAACGTGTCCAAGTGCTG
Source organism: Bacteroidota bacterium (assembly GCA_041665525.1). Lineage (GTDB taxonomy): Bacteria > Bacteroidota > Ignavibacteria > UBA10030 > UBA8401 > UBA8401. Next base: position 3,310 of record JBAYIS010000016.1, read on the forward strand.
TAAGCAAGGGAACATTTAAATCAAACTCGAACAGTTCGTCGGTTCCGGTTTCGAATAATCCGAATCCTCCTTTATAATCCCATGTGGTCCAGGCGATACCGTTCTGCTCAAGATGTTTGCGAATCAGTTCATACCAGCGCACACGGTCTTCGTTAACACTGTTCGGCTTATAGACGCCGAACTCGCCGCAAAACAGCCGGACGTTCCTGCTGTTCTTGAAATTCACCGCAGTGTTGAGAAGATTTTTTACAGCCGCGTCAGTTCCTGTTGAAGCATAGTTGTCGTATGCACTTTGTATCCATGTTCCAAGAAGTTCGGCAGGAAATGCCGGCATACGCGTCGCATCATATGGATATGGCATGCCGGAAAGAGGAGCAAACGAAGGATTGGTCCACGTTGCTCCCTGATGTGTGAAAATGAACGGATCGTAAAAATGGAATGTATAAATCAAATTTGTGTCAGCATACACCGGCATGGCTGAAAGGTTGTTGTATCCGTTCCAGCCCGCGGGACCCACAATGATGGAATGTTTCGTGTCGATCGTCCGGATGGAGTCGATTACCTTCTTTTGGATCGCATTCCAGATTTCGTCCGCAATATCGTGCGGCTCGTTCAGGATTTCGTAGTGGACAAGCGTGGAACGTTCTTTCATGTGCTGCGCCACCTGCTTCCATAACGGAATGAGGATTGTAGCGGAATTTGCCGAGGAAACTACCGATGCATCGAAAGTGTGATTATCTAAAATGATGTGGAGTCCTGTTTCTTCTGCCCACGTAACGGCTTCATCAAGAAAATCGAAGAAGAGAGGATCGAACGTATAATCGGGCGAGCCGTTCGTCATTCCGGTCATATTGATCGGCAGTCGGACCACATCACAGCCAAGCTGTTTAATGTTCTCGAAATCTGTTTTGGAAAATTTGGAGAATTGTATCTGCCGTACGTTCGATGCCTGAAACCATTCGCTTATATTTACCCCGCGGAAGAATGGAGGTTCTGCTGAATACAGCAATCCGGTGAACGACAGGAAGATTGAAAAAATGACGTAGCGCTGAGTCAAGAGCATGAATCTACTTCCTTTAGCACAGATAACAACCGCACTATAAAATTGTTATTGAAGCACACTGTTACGGTACTCTGACGGCGTTTTGCCGGTCTGTTGCTTGAACAGTGTGTTGAATGTTGCCTTGGAGTTGAATCCCGCATCGAAAGCGATGGAGAGAATCTTCAGATGCTGTTTTGCAGGATCGGCGAGTCCCTTTTTCACTTCTTCCAGCCGGTAGCCGTTCACAAAATCATAAAAATTCTTCCCGAGTTGAGAGTTGATCACTTCGGAAAGATTGTGTGCCGAAATGGTAAGCAATTCCGCCAGTTGGGAGAGGGAGAGCGATGCATCGGTAAACAGTTTCTTTTCTTCCATCAGCGGGATTAGCTGCTGTACGTATTGCTGCGCCATTTCGGGTGAAAGTCCGGAGCGTTCATATTTGCTGGAAGATGGCGCTTCCTCTTCGGCAAGTTCGGATACTGCATGCATCGCTTTTTCCACATCCGGCGAAGCAAAAATCTCGGATTTCATCAAGCCGAAAACTCCCATGGCGTAAACATATACGGCAAAAACCACCGAGACGATAACAAAGTTTGAAAGATTGATTCCATATGTCATGAGCGTGTCTTCAACTAAAAAAAGGATCCACGCGGAGAGCATTGCCAATGTTGTATTGCGCAGCCAGCTGAGTTGCACTTGTTCGATGGAAGAAAGAACGTTTTTCAACTGTTTGTCATACCGAAGAATCTTTCGCAATCCGACAACGACATACGCTATACCCTGGATGATCAACAGCATATTGAACAGGCGCAAAAAGAGAGGGGCCGTTGATGGGGAAGCCGCGGCGGCAGAAGAGAAATCGATCAATCCGAACATGAATGTGATGATCAATCCGGATTCAAAAATGATAAAAGATGAAAAATGCAGCCAATCTTTTGATGCAAACCGTATTTCCCGCCGTAGCAGGTATTTGGTATAGAGATATTGCAGCGGTGATGCCGTCAGCGGAATGCCGACAATTAAAAAAGCTGCGGGGACCGATTGATACACTCCGGCATCCTGGATTAACAAGTGCACAGAGATTAGTGTGAAACAGAGGAGCAATGCTGCAAGGAATCTGTTCGCATACAGTGCGCGGTGCTTTTGAAAGATCAATAGCGCTAGTAAGAAAGAGTGCGAAGCGGCAACGATCAGCACGATATCGGAAAGATTCATTTGCATAGACAAAGATAGGAGGAAATACGGGGAAGAACAATATGCAAAAACCATGTCGGGAGGGACGCAAGTCCGTCCCGCATTTAATAATCAAAAAAGCATTACATTACAAAAAATAATCAAGCAATTTGTTATTTCATTGGAGAATATAATTGTACAAAGTAATTTTAGCAGATGCCGACGATACTATTTTTGATTTTGGAAAGTCAGAGCGACACGCGCTGGAACGCACGTTCCAGGATCTTCACAAATCGGTTGATATGGATACGCTCTTTAAACGGTATCATGCCATCAACAAGAAACTCTGGGCGGACTTGGAACTGGGATTGATCGATAACAAAACACTCCGATTGGAACGCTTCCGTCTGCTGTTTGACGAGTTTGGACTGACGCTTCCTCCGAAAGAGTTTGGGGATCTCTATCTCCAACATCTCGGTGAGGGTGCCTATCTATTAGACGGTGCTGAAGAACTCTGCAAATATTTAAGCGAAAAGTACCGTCTTATCATCGTCACGAATGGTATCAAGGAAGTGCAGCGCTCTCGCTTTGGGCGTTCCACCATTCAGCAATATGTCTCGGGACTCGTCATCTCGGACGAGGTCGGCGCCAGCAAACCCCATCCGCTCATTTTCGATGCTGCACTCCGTACGGCAGAGCACTCGGACAGAGAAAGTGTTCTCATGATCGGCGATTCACTCAACTCGGACATTCTTGGTGGAATAAATTACGGCATCGACACCTGCTGGGTAAACCCAAACGGATTGCCGAACACGCTCTCCAACGATCCGACGTTCCAGATCCGCACAATCGGTGAGCTGTACAATTTCTTATAATGTGGTTTGTGTCGGGACGAATGCAAGTCCGTCCACAAAGGTTAGCTAGGAACGACCTTGCGATCGTTCCGATAGTGTTCTTCCGTTTAAAATTCGGAGGGTGCCATGAACAAAACAACAATCCTGCTCTTAGGCGGTTACGGCGGTGTCGGCCGGACGCTTGCGCCAAACCTCTTACAAGAAACAGAAACCCATCTTATCATTGCTGGAAGGGATAAGGAAAAAGCGGACGTTGTTGCTGCAAGACTCAACCAGCAATATCCGGGTGTAAGGGTATCGTCGTGTTATGCCGATGCATCGAAACCGGAAAGTCTCGCCACTGCATTTCAGGGAGTTCAACTCGTTATCGTTCTGATCACTGTTCCCGCACTGATAAGACAGATTGCTCAATCGGCGCTTAATGCCGAATGCGATTATTTGGACATCCTCGTCAGTGAATCGACCATCCGCGACCTAAACGAACTCGCAGCAGCCATTGCAAAGCAAAAAAGAACTTTTATTACGCAGGGAGGATTTCATCCCGGACTGCCGGCAGTTTTTGTGCGGTATGCAGCACAGTTCTTCGACGTCTACAAGAAAGCATCCATCGGCATGGCGATGAATGCTCGGTTCGAGCGGGCAGAACAGGCAGCGGAAATACTTCCGCTCATCACGGAATTCAACGCAGAGATCTGTCGCGACGGTTTGTGGAGAAGAGCAACGTACAAGGATGCTGTCGAGCTGAACATGGGAAAAAAGTTTGGTAGGATGCAACTCTTCCCGATGCCGATGGAAGAATTGAAACTGGTGCAGGAACAATACAAACTGCAGGAAACCGGCGTGTATGTTTCCGGATTCAACTGGTTTGTGGATTATCTGGTGATGCCGTTGATCTTCATTATGGATAAGATCAAAAAAGGAATGGCAGAAAGAATACTGCTGAAGCTCTTTACGTGGGGAGTGAATACGTTTTCCTCACCGTATCAGGGAGTGGCATTCCTAAATGAAGCAGAAGGTATGAAGGATGGTAAGCGAAGAACAGTCCGCATTCTTGCAGAGCATGACGATGCCTATCTCTTCACCGCGATCCCGATCACCGCTTGCGTGAAACAATATTGTGACGGTTCGCTTCCTTTCGGATTACATATGATGGGGCATGCAGTGGACGAACAAAAAATGTTTCGTGAGATGGAGAGGATGGGAGTGAGCATTCGGACAGAGATCGTATAGTTCCAGTCAATAATATTTTTAGGTCCACATGCTATGCGCACTTACATTATCCTTTGTGTACATCGGGCCCTCTGCGGCGAACTCCGTTTTACTCCTTTTCAAAAATACCAAAAGTACGGTATTGCACTCCATCTCAATAAGAGATACACTTTTTGCAATCGCGTATCGACATGATATCGCTTCTTCTATCAATGCGGTATTTTAACAAATTGTTGTTTGAAAAAAGCATAATATGCTCGCAACTTGTGAAAAATAGTCTGCATTGGAAGAAGATACTGCAAAGCGGAACAAATTAACGTAACTTTCTACAAGAATGCGTAGAAAAATTGAATTAACATATAATCTCTCAACTAAAATAACATTCTTTCATGAAATCAACCCATTACCTATTCAAATTAATTATCGCGATAACATTGGTTACATATTCCGCACAACCTCAGGATATCATTACTCTATACCAAGATCACCTTCCTACAACAATACTCAAGAACAATGAATATCGGAACATGGTCGCTTTGCGATTAGAAGGAAAAGCGCAATTGCATCCCGAATTGATTTATTACAATATTGTTCAATTACAAAACCTAGTATTGAAGAGAGGAGGGTCCAAACAGCTTGACCTGAACAAATATACGTACAAAATAGAAAATGCATATTTGACAAAACGAAACGACTGGATCCGCGACCAAATTGTCCATGCTCAACCAAGCAGCGATAACTATCGCATCCTAAGTACGACAGAAAACAAAATGAATTCCCTCGTATCTGATACAGTTAAAGTATCTGCCTATACACCCGAAGGATTGACATTCGATCGTAATCTTATGGACTATTTTGTCATTGTTTACTTACAGCGGGATACATCGATTCGGTATGATTCCACAATGGATTATACAACACTTCGCAGAAAGATTGAGCATGGATTCCGAAAACGGTTTGATGCGTACTCTTCAATGGATAAAGTCGAACAGTATCTTCAATCCGAAACCATAATTGACGATGTGCTACATCACTGGTATATTTTTGATGATACGGATGATGAAGGTCAATATTCCGGACACAACGCGTATGCTATAATTGAAAATGTGATATCCAATTATTATTCGTCTGATAATCGCTCTCGCTTTGCGGTACAGGTAGGATACTCCCATTTCGGATCGACGTATAGTTTTGAGAATTCCCATGCTTTTTACTATCCGCCGGCGGAGTTTTATCCATCCATCCCCGAAATATTCAAGAGCAATTTCATGTTTGAAACGAAAACTCATGCGGCAAGACAAGCAAAAATCTCGTTTGCGTATCGGCATGCAATTAAAGATCAAATTGAAATGTTCTCTTATATAAATGTTGAATTCATAGCTTCGCTCAGTAAGCGTAGTATGGAACTCCATCAGGAAGTATTACGCAAATATAAAATTGATGCCGTTGTTACAACGGAGACATTTGAATATACTTTTGAAGAGACTCTATTATTAAATCGTATAGTGGAAACAATTAACGGGTATATTGTGAAAGTCAGCACTCCATTTACCGTTCTCGGTAGGTCCCTCTATTTCGAGATTGCTCTGAATACGGGCATTCTTCATTACGGTGCATCTACAGCGTATCAAAATCGATTAGATAAATATGTAGGTTATCTTATTTCACCCAGTGGACCATACCATCAATCAAAGTTGCCAATGGGCGAGGGATCTGGAACATTTGAAAACAAAAAAACTGTTTTTGTCATTTATCCATCATTCGATATTTCCTATGAAAATGACTTTGGCTTAAAGATAACCGCAGACGTTGGCTATCGATATACTGGAATTCTCACCGGATATCAATTTTAATTGGATGTGTTGAAACAAGAAAGTTTACAAATTTTATATGCCGGCACTTTGATAATTCTGGATTTTTGACTGGTCAAAAATAAAAAACCCGTTCAGACATTATCAGAACGGGTTTTAGGTTTTAGAGCCAATAGATCTTAATCTTCGATAACCGCTTTTTTCTTCGATGCACGGTTTCGTTCATTTGCATCGAGGATCTTCTTTCGCAGACGGATGAAATTTGGTGTTACTTCCACATATTCGTCATCGCCAATCCATTCGATTGCCTGTTCCAATGTCATCAACAACGGTGGTTCCAGGCGGACAGCTTCGTCCGAGCCCGATGCGCGCATGTTAGTCAACTGTTTCGCTTTGCAGACGTTCACCGTCATATCCCCTTCGCGTGAGTTCTCGCCGACAATCATGCCGGAGTAGACTTTGGTCTGCGGAGAGACGAAGAATGTGGAGCGTTCCTGCAACTTGAACATGCCGTATGCCACCGCTTCGCCGGTCTCCATCGAGACGAGTGCGCCGCGCGTGCGGTGGGAAAGTTCCCCCTTGAACGGTTCGTAGCCGTGAAAATTATGGTGGAGAATTCCTGTTCCTTTGGTCTGCGTCATGAACTCGTTCCGGAATCCGATCAATCCGCGGGCGGGGACGAAGAACTCCAGTCGGGTGTTCCCGTTGGAAGAGATCATGTTCTTCATTTCGCCTTTGCGTTTACCCAGGTTCTCGATCACCGTGCCGGCAAATTCATCCGGCACGTCGATGATGACATGTTCAATCGGCTCGCACAGCACATCGTCAATCCGTTTGTAGATCACCTGCGGTCGGGAGACCTGCAGTTCATATCCTTCACGTCGCATGTTTTCGATCAATACACCAAGATGCAACTCACCGCGTCCGCTCACTTTAAATACATCCGGTGAATCGGTCAGTTCTACCTGCAGCGAAACGTTGGACCGGAGTTCTTTCATCAGCCGTTCCTGCAAGTTGCGTGTCGTAACATATTTTCCATCTTGACCTGCGAACGGTGAGTTGTTCACCACGAAGTTCATGGAGAGTGTCGGCTCTTCGATGGCGACGAACGGCAGCGGTGTCGGATCCGATGCATCGACGATCGTCTCGCCGATATCAACGTCTTCCATACCTGCCACAGCGATGATATCGCCCACGCTGGATTCATTCACTTCAACACGCTTCAATCCTTCAAAAGTGTAGACCTTGGTTACACGTGCATCCTCCTTGGAACCGTCGCGATGGATCACCTCCATCTGTCCGCCCAGTTTGATAATGCCGCGATGTACTTTTCCGATGCCGAGACGACCGAGATAATCATTATAGTCGATTGTGGTGACGAGCATCTGGAACGGTTTGTCCAGGTCTCCGGTTGGAGGAGGTACTTTTGCAACGATCGATTCGAATAACGGTTCGAGCGATGTTCCTTTATCCTCCAGTTCGCGTTGGGCGATTCCCTGCTTCGAGATTGCATAGATTGTCGGAAAGTCCAACTGTTCGTCGGTAGCGCCAAGCGACAGGAACAGCTCGAACACTTCGTCCAGCACTGCATGCGCGCGCGCATCCTTACGGTCGATCTTGTTGATGACGACGATCGGTTGCAAGTGCAAGTCCAGCGATTTCTTCAAAACGAATTTTGTTCCCGGCAGCGGTCCTTCGGAAGCGTCCACAAGCAGCAGCACGCCGTCAACCATTTTCAACGTACGTTCCACTTCACCGGCAAAGTCCGAGTGGCCGGGAGTGTCCACGATATTAATCTTATATTTTTCTTTGGTAGTCTTATCGGTATAGAACACGGAAGTATTTTTCGCCAGGATGGTAATACCACGCTCCTTTTCCTGTGCATTGGAGTCCATCACTCGCGTTTCCACCTGTTGGTTGTCGCGGAACGTGCCGGTCTGTCTCAATAATTGGTCAACCAGCGTGGTTTTCCCGTGGTCAACGTGTGCGATAATGGCGATGTTTCGAATATTGCTTTGTTTGAACATGGTGTTTCTTTCGTTATTGCGTCATTTCCGCCATTTTTGGCGGAAAATCACCCAAGTGTGCTGCTATAATAAAAAACGTCCCGAAGTACGTACGGGACGTTCAATTGACTGTATCAATATAAGAAAAAGTTTGGTGAATTTCCATTCCCATGATACCATTTAAAACCGGTGTTTACGTAATGATTTGTCTCATCACATTTTCTTATGCACCGTGAATTTCAATGAGAGACCTCTGAAATATTAATTATTCATGGTCATTTCGAATCCCGCCATAAAGTGTAATCAAAAGTGGGACGAGATATCTCAGACTATAATTTTGGAAGAAATAAGAGATTATCCCGAAGGTCCGAAGGACTCCTTTGGAGGATCCCTTTAGGATTCGTCGTAGCGCTCTCGGCGCCACCCCTCGTCACGAGTGACCCTGTTGGGGAATAACATCGATTTGGGATTTTTCAGAAGTCTCTATGAATACATTGCTTCGTCGTTCAGGTAAAAATCATCGAAACTCCTCGTACAGGAAGGATTAGAATTCCCCTTTAAGCTTTTTAATATAATGTTCGATCTCCACCAGATACGAATTGCGCTGCTCCAGTTTTTTGATTTCGCCAAGATTCTCCCGTGCACTTGCTTCTCCCGCCGCGATGATCTCCGCAGCCTGGTCGAAATCGGTCCACGATCGTTGCCGCACCCGAGGGTGAATGACCAAGTCTGCCTCGCGAAGGCGGACCATGGAAAGATGGAACGACGTGATATCTTCCGTCCGGTATAAGATGTCAAAAACATTCTCTGGCTGTTCGACGGTCTTTAATGATCGGGTAACATCCACCGCCAACACACGGTCCGCACCGATTTCCCGCACCCTGCCGGCAGGAACGCTTTCGGATGCACTGCCGTCTACCAAAAAATAGTTGCCGATCAACACCGGCGGGAAGATTCCCGGAATGGCAGAACTTGCACGAACAGCGTCACGCAAACTCCCTTTGGTGAAATTGATCTCTTCTCCCGAGTTCAAATCGGTGGCGATGGCAGAGAAGTGGATAGGAAGTTGTTCAATCGGGACATCCGGCAGCATATCGTACATGGCAGAAGTTCCCTTTTCGTCAAAATAAGAAAAACGGTGCAGCGTGTTGTACGCCTGTAGTCGAGCTCCGACATAGTCAAAAAATTGTTCGAAATATCCCTTACCTTTTTTCTTTCCGTTCTCACTGAGTTTGTCGATCCCCATGGTGATAAATTTCGGATCGGCAATTGCATCAATCATGAATTTCTCCACCATCACTGCGCTGCCAAAATGTGCATACAATCCGCCAATCAACGACCCCATGCTGCAGCCGGTAATGGCGGCGGGGACGATCCCTTCGGAATCGAGCACCTTTAGGACGCCGATATGTGCCAAACCGCGCGCGCCGCCCCCTCCCAGTGCCAGACCTAATTTCGACATGGAACCTCTGCGTGATCAATATGAGTAAATCCCGCCGCGGCGGGTAATGGGTGGACTATTGACCCTGTGTTTCATAGAACGTGCCGAAAAAATAATTTCAATTACCGGAACATTTGGCGTTTCAACAGAAGTGATTTTCTTATTAGAAGGAAAAAACGGTACGACGATTTCGAATTTTGATAAGAAAAAAGACAACGAGATATATATATCTTAAAACAAAGCCGCTCATAAAGAGCGGCAATCTATTATGGTTTTTCTGCGTAGACGGTGATACTGTAAATACCCGCGCCGTCCTTCCGAAATGCATCCAACTCCTTCTGCGGTAAATATTGCAGCACGATATTATCCGGCAAAATGATTTTCTTTTCTTTTTGGATAGCGACATTAACGAATCCCGCTTTTTTGATTGTCTCCAGGTACTCATCCTTTTGCTGCGCTCCGGAAACGCAACCGGCATACATCACAGCGGCAGAGCGGATATTCTCCGGCAAGATTCCAGTCAGCACAATATCAGAGATGGAGAAATGTCCTCCCTGTTTCAGAATGCGGAATGTCTCTGCAAATGCCTTTTGCTTGTCCGGCACGAGGTTCATCACGCAGTTGCTGACAACGACATCGGCAACAGAATCTTCAATGGGCATATCCTCGATATCACCAAGCCGGAACTCAACATTCGTGAATCCGAGCGTCTGCACATTCCTGTTGGCCCGTTCCAGCATTGCTTCCGTCAGATCTATGCCAATCACACGGCCAGTTTCGCCAACAAGGGATCGGGCGACGAATGCATCGTTTCCGGCACCCGATCCGAGATCGATGACGACATCACCCGGTCGTATCTGTGCAAATTCTGTGGGGAGTCCGCATCCCAGACCGAGGTCTGCTGCGGCTACATAACCCGAGAGGTTGGAGTACTCTTCTGCCATCATATCTGTGCCGGACTCGGACGAACAGCATTCGCCTCCACATCCACAGGATCCGTCGTTCTGCTGTTCCGAACGACGCGCGACGTCTCCGTATTTTTCCCGGACAAGTTCTTTCAGTTCCCGACTGGTAGACATATTATTTCCCTCCTTTATTCGACGAACAGCAATCTGTTCCACAGCATGGTTCTTTCGTTTCGATTGAATTCATGGCAATCTCCTTTGGTTGATAAGTTGATAATCGTATTATTACGATGATTAAGGATAAAGTATTCTTCTATCATTTTCTGTTATGGAATAATTCCCTTATTGTTTAAGTTTCTTATTCTATCGTAATATTACGATTTAAGTTTCAGAATATCAACAGTTTTTAAAAAGAGTTTGTATCACTTAAATATTGACGAATATGTCTTCTTAATTTCTTAAACCAATGTCGGGAAGGGATTGTTGAAACAGACGTGTCGTGCACATAGGCTGCGTCCAGCTTTAATAGAAGGAAACGGGTCGTTCGAAGATGCAGCAGTTGTGGGGAAATTTCTTTCCGTTGACTACTTTGGGGATTGTAGACAACATAACTGTCGGAACACAATTCAATGTCCGCCATTAACAGTATACATCGTGAAAGAGTAGTTTATACCGTTAGCAATTGTTCGAAGAATCCACCAAACGTCTGTTCATTATTGATGAAGTGGATCTCTAAGATCCAGTCGCGGGGATTTCCCTGAATATCCTTTTCACTCAATGTGATATGATTGTTTGGATGGAGATAATTGTGGACCTCGTCACCGAGGATATATTCATGCGGAAAATTACCGATCAAATGTCCACAATGGATGTTGCCGAACTTCCAGCCGAACTTAGGAGCGAGTGATGATATGTAGTGATAGAATTGAGCGCCGGTAAGGGATTCGCCAGCCGCAATGAAATACTTCTTTCCTTCGTACCATGCGGATTCGATATCCTCCTTCAGTTTTTTCTTTTGAAGATCGTTTCCAAGAACAAATGTTCTGCCGAAATCTGCTTCCCAATCTTCAAAAACGGGGCCGAAATCAAAGAACAGAATATCATCGGATTGGATGATGAGATTTGGCGGATTCTCTTTGTATGGAAGCAGCGTGTTCATTCCTGTACGGACGATCCTTTTATGCCAGTACTTACGGATACCATACAACTGAAAGGCAAGTTCATACACTTCGTTATTAAGAATCTTTTCGGATTTTTCCGGTACGATCAAACCGCGCAGCTCGATTTCCCGGAACAAATGCTCAGCCTTTTTTTGCGCATCCAATAGACGCTGCTTCCGTTCTGATAGAATAGTCATCGATAAATTCCAAAAAAGTAAGTAAAGATTTCCGGCATGCGTTCACGCCAGCTTGCCCATTCATGTCCGTCGTTCACAACTTTAAAATAGTGCGGTACTCGGTACGAGGAAAGGAGATCACTATACATCGAATTAAGTTTTAAAAAATCCGATGTGCCGAATATCGGGCTGACATCAATAATGTCGTACCTTCCACAATCAAAATATATCTTCATTGGCGGCATCGTAGAATCCGCATCGAATCGATCGCGCGTCAGGTCAACCAGCCAGGGAGTGATAGTGGTGGATTGTCCCGCGGTGTTGCGAAAAACATCCGGTCGCTGTAACGCTGCAGCGATGGAAATGGTCGCACCGGCGGAAATTCCCATGATACCGCGTTTTTCCGGAGCCCGGTTGGTCCGGTAATTCCGGTCGATCAACGGTACAAGATCATCTGCCAGCTGCCGGATATACCGGTCGCGCAGACTGCCGAGATATTCTTCAGAGCGAGCCGCCGGCGGAATAAAGACCGCGATGACCGGAGGGATACGTCCTTCGGCAATCAGATTGTCGAGAATCTTCGGTACCATAGCGTAACCGACCGCTTCATATCCATCCTGAACATAAATGGACGGAAGATTGTCTGCAGTGTCATATCCAGCCGGTGTATATACAATCACAGGACGGGTGAACGGCAGATATCTTCGTAATGCCGGAAGGACATTACCGTATGTGTGAAGCGTATCAAGCGTTCCATGCTGGATATCCGACCGATAGGTGAGATACGGTGACGAAACAAAACCTGGCATCCGAACTTCCGAATGGGGGCCAAATCCGCTCGGTGTCATGTAGGGATTCATGGGATCGATCGACGTGATACCGTCCAGGATCAGCAGGTAATCCAACCGCGCATTCGACGGAACGTAAAACGTCTTATAAAAAAAAGAAAATTGTCCGCACGGAATCTTTTCCATCGGCACCGGTTCAAACCAGTGCTGAAGATTGCCGTTCACGAGGACCTGTGAGGCTGTGCCGAAATATGCAAAGTGAAGAACCGTATCGTTCTCAATAATGGGGAAGAAGGCGATGGAACGAAAATATGCATCCAGCACCGGCTTCCGATCTTCTTCCGGCAGCCGTTCCACTTGTCGCAGGACCGAATAGAACGATTGAGCGTACAGTGACGACAGAGAGCAGAGTGCAAATAAAAATGTAGTGAACCATCTCACGATTGAATTCCTTTTACACATGAAATAATGCCAGCGCAACAGCAGTGGACCACGACAAAACCTTAAAATCGCCATGCAGTAACGATTGCATCATCTCCTGACGAGTCAACACTACGATGTGCTGTTCTTCCAGATCATCCGCAATGATTTCGCCGACCAGATGCGCACCTTTTGCCAAAAAGAGATGCGCCGTGCCGTTGCCATGGTTGCCGTCGCAAGGGAAATTGCCGAGCGGTATCCACTCTTTTGCTTCGTATCCCAACTCTTCCCGCAGTTCGCGACGGGCACAGGTCAATGCATCCTCATCCGGTTCCAAATAACCACCGACCGGAGCAAGCGTGATACCGTTCGCCGCATATTTCGTCTGACGAAAACAGACAAAGTTTTCCTCCTCGTCCTGCACGACCACATTCACATATTCCGGCGAGACAATCCAGCACCATTTTTCAAGAATCGTGCCGTTGGGAAGTTCGATGGTGTGATCTTCCACCTTCAGCCATTTGCTGTGATCGAGAATCGTTGTTCGGGAGAGAGTCTTCCAGGATTTCATAGGTCCGAATGTTGGTGTAAATATTCCGGATAGTTATTTGAGCTTTGCATAGATCATTACGTCGGTGATCATTCCGTCTTTAATTACCGCGTGTTTCAGTCGAGCTTCGAAATGGTATCCGTTTTTGATTAGCACGCGCGCCGAGGCAGCATTCCATGCGAATACATCGGCATACAGGCGAACAATGTCGAACCGACGGAAGGCGTACTCTGTTGCAGCGCCCACCGCTTCTGTTACAATCCCTCGTCCCCAAAATTCTTCACCAAGCCAGTAGCCGATTTCCATTGTCTTCCGGTAGACGTCTTCTTTCGACACGAGTCCGATGCTGCCCACCGCGTTTCCCTCCACAACAATGGCAAAAACCGTTTCAGAGAGATGTTCGGACGCATGCTGCACCCATCGCATGGCATCGCCGCGGGTGTATGGATGGGGGAAATGATCGCGCACGTTGATCCACACTTTACGGTTGTTCGCATGCTTTTCCAGGGATAATTCATCGCCGGTCCGCCAGGGACGAAGCAGGGATTTTTGCAGCTGGAATTCCATGGATCACACCGCCACTTTCACGATTGCTTTTCTGGTGACGGAGACCGGAGGCTGGGGTGCATGCGCATCCTCTGGGAACAACACCGCGAACATGTCTGAGGCGATCTGCACCGTAAAAAGGGGAGGGTCGTTGAAGAATTTCACATCCTTTTCATTGCTGTATTCCGCTGCGATGTGCCGGCAGGAATCGACATCGTGCCATTCTAGAGGAAATGCCCCGTCTACGGCCACCTGGATATCGATATATTTCCGATGGGTTTCCAGTTTTCTCCGCTCCTTACCAGCGTGGTCGTTGGCGATGATCACATATAGATCATCCCCCTGAATTTCATGCCGTCCCTCGGAGAGCTTTCGAAGATCGGTGTGCTGCAGATAATCAAAAGCCGGCTTGAAACTTGGATGGATAGTAAAATATTTTTCTGCTCGTGAAAGATGGTCGAGAATCATGGCGGTGTTCCTTTCTGATAGAATCGAGAAAAGGGGTCAGCAGGAGGATCAACAAAGGTAAGGTAGAAGTTTATCAGAAAAATCACAAGGGATTGTTATCCCTTAATTTTTGAGCGCCAACGGAGAAATGCAATAAAGAACGGGATCCAGACAATATCGTTAAGCACGTTGGTCCATCCTGCGGAGAGCGGGATCATCTCCGCCGCCGTACTGAACCACCAGCCAATGATACCAAACGATTTTCCAATAAGACCTAGAAGGGCGAATTGATAATTCTTTACGGGATCGAGAGAGACGAGATAAAAACCATATCCGTACACAGCCACAAACATTCCCAATCCGCTCATCACATACGGATGATTGATCTCCGGCAGACCAAGTTGATGGAAAAAGAGCTGAGGGAAGAGGACGGTGACCGCGCCCGCTGCGATGTTATAAAGTGCTGCACAGAGGAACAGAAGGCGGAAGAAGCGTTCATTCATCATTTCTGCAGAAGTTTAAAGGCAATCTTCGGACCGATACCCTGCTGATGCGAGAGTGTTATCCAGAGTTTCGCAAGTGATTCGAGCATCTCGGCGCTCCGCAATCCGCCGGCATCCACTGCATCAAAACCGATATCTTTCGCCAGGAGTGTTACAATCCTTTTTGCTTCAACATCGTCACCGCAGATGAATGCATCGGCGTGGACAGTACCAAACGTTACGTCGGAAAGAATTACAGCACCAAGCGTATTGAATGCTTTCACCACGGTGAATCCGGGGAGACGTTTTGCAATCTCTTCAGCGGCGGACCGGCCCTGCGCCAGCGGCCATTCCGGATTCGAACGGATCGGATTGGTGCAGTCGATCAGTATCTTTCCTTTGATGTCGACGATCTGGAACGCTACTTCGCCGACTGCTTCCCATGGTGTTGCAAGCACGATAACATCGGAACGCATCACTGCCTCTTTGATGAGCAGAGCGGTCGCTAGATGGTCCGTTTCCTGCAGAATGGATTGCATCTTCGGTGACAGGGGATTCCGTACACCGTAGGTAATGGTGTGCCCTTTGGATGCCCAGATCTTTCCCAGTGTGCCCCCGATATTCCCTGCACCGATGATACCGATATTCATACTGCTCCCATAATGTCTTTATGGAAGGTACATAAAAATGGGAAAAACTCATAGGGGAGCCAACAGGTTCTTTAAAATAATTTTCCTGCGGGAGTTCAAGGTGTACCGGAAAAATACACTGCTGCGGCAGTGTTGTGGAATTGTCAAGATATTGTTACGGCATGTTCCATAAATCGTAACGTACCGGTAACATATACTTAACACCAAATTCGGAATTTTGTGCAGTTCAATTACAAATACTCTTAAGGGATATCTACCAATGAAATGTACCGGAACATTGAAACTCTTCGTTTATTTTTTTCTTACTCTCACCGCATTTTCACAGGAACCAAGCAGTCTGGAAAAGATCCGGCAGCGTTTGAACCAGCAGGGAGGAACACTCACCGGCAAAGTGGTCGATCAATCGTCCGGTGAGGATATCATTGGTGCCAACATTCTGTTTGTGAATACGAAAATCGGTTCGACAACAGATATCGATGGAACATTCCACATACAGAATATTCCCGTAGATACCTACGCTGTTCGCATCGCATTCCTGGGATATGAAACAAAAATCGTATCCGATGTCGTGATTCGAACAAACGAAATCACATCACTGAATATTAGTTTGAATGAGGATCAAGGGATCCAGCAGCAAGAAGTGGTCGTCAGCGCAAATATTATAGCGTCGGGTGAAGGAGCCGTCTTAGCAGAACGGAAAAAGGCATCGAGCATCGGCGACGGGATCAGTTCCGAACAAATGAAGAAGGCGCCGGATGCGACGAGCGGCGATGCATTGAAACGGGTCACAGGTATCTCTTTGGTGGATAATAAATTCGTTTTTGTCCGCGGCGTAACGGACCGATACAATCAAACGACGCTGAACGGCGCTTCTGTGCCAAGCACCAGCGTTGACAAGAAAAGTTTTTCCTTCGACATGCTCCCCTCCAATCTGCTTGATAATATCCGAGTTGCAAAAACAGCATCACCGGATCTTCCTGGCGACTTTACCGGCGGATTGGTGCAGATTAACACGCTGGATATACCGGAGCATCTTTCTATTAAAGTAATGGCGGGCGGAGCGGCAAATTCACTCACCACATTTAAGGATTTCCAGCGCTCTCAAGGAGGAACTACCGACTGGCTGGGATCAGACAACGGGGCACGTTCCTATCCCTCACAGCAAGTCACCCTTTCAGAACTTGGGAAGATTCTTCCGAATTCATGGGCATCGAGCCGGAAAAAAGGTCCGATGGCGCAGTCGTTTAGCGTTTCGCTGGGGGACAGAATCGATTTTGATGAGGACCAGCTCGGCATCATCGCTGCACTGACATATCGGAATAATTTCCAGCACTCCGGCATAGGTATTAAGGAATACGGAGGAGGCCAACTGCGGCGCAATGTGAGCGGATATTCGGATAAAATGTCCGTGCTGTGGGGGGCTATTTTCGATGTCAGCTATACGATGGGTGAATTCAACAAGGTGAGCGTGAAAAATAATTATAATCGTTCCGCTGAGGATAAAGTGTATGTGATGAGCGGATACAAAGCGGATGACGATGAGAATATCCGGTCCTATCAGACCGAATGGGAGCAGCGTGGAATGTATTCCGGCCAGCTTTCCGGGGAGCATCAGCTGCCGAATCTGTTCGATACAAAGATTGAATGGATGGCCAATTTTTCCCAGGCACGCACCGAACAGCCGGACAGGAAAGAACTGGTCTATTCCGCTTCACCGTATTCCGATCAACCGATGGCCGCTAAGCCGGGCGAGCGCTCTTGGGGAAATATTTATGAAAAGACTGTCGGTCAAAAATTTAATACGACTATTCCTGTCGAAGGAATAAAATATAAATTCGGAGCATACAATGAACGCCGCACAAAGAACTTCGGAATGAAATTCTATCAAGTTAGCAGCAGCAGTCTCTCGCCGCAATATTTCGCTCTTACGACGTACGGTGTGGATTCTATCTATCGTCAGGAAAATTTCGGTCCTGGAAAATTTTCTCTTACATCCTTTGATAATTCAAGCGGCGCCTACACTGCCGGACAGGATCTCTTTGCCTATTTCGGGATGATCGATATGCCATTCACACTGTTCGGAGAACAATTCCGGTTTACCGGCGGAGTGAGAGTCGAACAGTCGCGGCAAGAAATTTCGACCGACCAGGGACGATTGGGTTCGTCGACAATTACTTCGTATCTCTATAATTCGGATATACTTCCCTCTGCGAATATCACATACATGTTGAATGATCAGCAGAATATCCGCATTGCATATAGTCAAACTGTCAATCGGCCCGAATTCAGAGAACGGTCCGCTTTTTATTTCTATGATTTTGATAAATCGGAATACGTCAGAGGAAATGCGCAGCTCTCCCGTGCTCTTATTAGGAACTATGATGTACGGTATGAGATTTTTCCCTCATTTGGGGATGTGATCGCAGCAAGCTATTTCTATAAATCTCTGACCAATCCGATCGAAGAAGCGAGAACGTACACATCATTTATGGAACGGACCTGGATCAACGCAGAGAAAGGGAAAAATTACGGATGGGAATTTGAAGTCCGGAAGAATCTTGCCTTCCTTGGAGAATATTTCATGCCTTCCTCTGTTGTTGCGAACTATACACGGATCATTTCCACGATTCCGTTCCGGGAGAACAAAGGCAATTCTGTTCTTCAGCAGATTGTCGAAGGGGAACGTCCCATGCAGGGACAATCGCCCTATATGTATAATATTTCCCTCTCCTTCGTTGAACCGACACTCGGCACTTCGGTGAATATCCTTTATAACGAATACGGATCGCGCATCGATGCGATCGGAGATGTGAAAGCGGGAGACGGCGATGTGTATGAACAGAAACGTGGAACGGTGGACCTGTCCATTTCACAGCCGCTGGGAATGTTGATGCAGGGACTGGAATGGAAATTCGCTGCAAAGAATCTGAATAATCAGGCGATCGTTTATACGCAGGGGAAGGATGTGTATAGGACGAACATTGTCGGTGTCAATTATTCGATGCAGATGAGTTATGTGTTTTAATATAAAATTATATGAAATGAAAAGAGGGAATCGTGAATCGATTCCCTCTTTATTTACAGAATGGTAACACAGCAGTCACGGTTTGGTAAATCGTGTTCAATAGATTGCAGCATACAACAATATCAGTCAACCATTGTTTAATTTCACCATCAATCAACCAAATAAAGGAAACACAATGAAGAAATTTTTTCTGTTGAGCATGTTGCTGCTTACGGCAACAGCAGCGTTTGCCGGTCCGCGTCCGACCAAAGTGATCGGCGCCGGTTTGAATGCAGCGGCGAAGACTCCGTTCCATCTTACCGCAGGTCAATCGCTGACGCTTTCGAGCGATACCGCATATGTGCTGACTGGTTTTTTTTACGTTGATTCACTTGCTGTGCTGACAATACAGCCCGGTACGGTGGTGCTGGGAGACAGCGCCACCACCGGCACGCTGATTGTCCGCCGCGGCGGAAGGATCTATGCTGATGGAACAAAATCCAACCCGATCATCTTTACTTCTTCAAAACCGGCCGGGACAAGAAACCGCGGAGACTGGGGAGGTGTAGTGATTTTAGGAAATGCACCGTCCAATAAACCGGTGACAACAAAGGTCGAAGGAATCGATGACGGTGGCGAATACGGTGGTGACAATCCAAATGATACCAGCGGTGTTATCCGATATGTTCGTATCGAATATCCGGGCATCGTTATCTCGTTAAACAATGAAATCAACGGGCTCACCATGGGCGGCGTCGGCCGTGGCACCACCATTGAATATGTACAGGTGACCAACTCGAATGATGATTCATTCGAATGGTTCGGCGGTACAGTGAACGCGAAATATCTTGTTGCATTAAACGGTACGGATGATGATTTCGACACCGATTTTGGTTACTCGGGAAAAATCCAGTTCGCCTTTGGTAAACGCGATCCTAACTTGTGGGATGCGGCAGGACAATCGAATGGTTTCGAATCCGATAACGACGGCACACCAACAACGGCCGAACCGATTACTGCACCGGTTTTTTCCAATGTTACGCTCGTCGGACCGCAATCCGATACCACAGCAGCACTTCCGGCTGGAAATAAATTTGAATATGGCGCAGTAATCAGAAAGAATACGCGCCTCAGCATCCATAATGCGATTATTGCCGGCTATCCCTTCGGACTTTCCCTTCGCAACGATTCTACCGCAGCCTATGCATTGCAGGAAAAACTGCAGATCAGGAATGTAAGCTTGCAGGCGCGCACGAATGTGCTGCATACTTCCACCGTTGCGGCAGGTGTCGGATTTACCTTCTCAACATTTTTTGGAACTGCCGGCTGGAACAATCTCGGCGGAACACCCCGTCAACCGTCAGCTATTTCTCTCGTAGATGCTTTTAATGCGGCGAATCCAGACGCACGTCCGTCAGTCTCATCTGAAGCAGCGACGGCCGGAACAGATTTCAGCAGCGCCCAATTAAACGATCCTTTTTTTGTCAATGTAAATTACCGCGGCGCATTCGATCCTTCAAAGACACGGGAGCAACAGTGGGACTTTGGCTGGACCAACTATCAACCGCAAGTATACGATCCGACCGTAACGGCTGTAAAAGAGTATCACAACGGATCTGTTCCGCAACACTTTGCGTTGGAACAGAATTATCCAAATCCGTTCAATCCTTCTACCACCATCCGGTACACTCTGCCGGCTAACGGCAATGTAACACTGAAAGTTTTCAACAGCATCGGTCAGGAAGTTGCATCGCTGGTGAACGAATTCCAGACAAGCGGTTCGTATGCGGTTTCGTTTGACGCATCGAACTTATCCTCTGGATTGTATTTCTACAGCCTGACATCGCAGCAGTTCTCTCAAACACGCAAAATGCTCCTTCTGCGGTAAACGTATCTTCCTCATCTTCATCCTCACAAAAAGCCTCCTCGCGGGGCTTTTTGTGTTTTTGTCATTACTGCATTTTTTGAGAATGATTCGTGCAATAACAAAAAATTAATATCGGCGTTACGATGGCATGATAAGCCGTTTGTATGTTGGTAGTATGGAAAAGACATTCACCATTGCACATCTTTCAGATCTTCATCTGAGTCCTTTTTTTTATCCCGAGCGTTCGCTGCATTTCAGATCGATCCTGTCATATTGTGAGCAACGGAACGTCGACCATATCATTATTACCGGAGATATCACGCATCTGGCGAAGGAAAATGAATTTCGGCATTTCCGAAAAATTCTGAAAGAGTTTTCATTGCTCGACAGCCAGAAAATGACGGTAATCAACGGAAACCATGACATCTTCGGCGGACCGTATTATGCGGAGGATGTTCTCAATTTTCCATCTGCCTGCAGAGCGGTAGACTACGGACAAAAAATGGATCAGTTTTTTCAATATACGAAAGAGACATTTCTCTCTGTCCGGCATCTGTTGAAGGATAACTATTTTCCATTCTTGAAGATCATTGGAGACATTGCGATTGTCGGGATAAACTCTGTACCGGAATGGCATGCGGTGAAGAATCCTCTCGGCTCGAATGGGAAGGTGAATCGGGATCAGTTCGAGAATCTGAAGAAATTATTAAAGAGCGGAGAGTTGGATCAGAAGACGATCGTTATCGCGATCCATCATCACTTTGCCGAATTTAATGAAAACAGTCAGATGTCTTCTCTGGAACGAATGTGGACCGCAATTGAGTCCGTCACGCTAAAATTACGCAAGAAAAAAAGGTTGATCAAACTGTTTTCGCGTGCGAACGTTGCTGCAGTGCTGCATGGTCATGTGCATTGTCATGGAACATACATTAAACACGGACTAACCTTTGCCAACGCGGGAGCGACTATTGTTCCGGCCAAACATTCCCATCAAGCATTCCACCTCTTTTCAGTCCGGGCGGGAGGCGTTACGATAGAAAATATGATGATATCGCACGGGATACGAGCGCATCAAAAGATTAACGTTGTCGGAAGCCTGAGGAAAAGACTTGCCCACGGCGATATCTCAATTACATCATCAGTGGAGACTCCAAATAATTAACAAATCCTTAACAGTCGGTTTATGTTTTCCTAACGCGAAAGAATGATCTTGATTTAATAACTGATGTTACGCAAAGAGGTAAAAGTGGTTCGACGCGGCGCAGTAACGGTGGTCCCATCCTGAGCAAATCCTTCGTTGTTTGTTCCGAAGGAATCCCTTCGGGAAAGGATGCGTCTCCCAAAGGGACCCCTTTCCCAACGGGACCACTTTGTGGTGGGGGAAGGATGACTTAACTAACTTATCTCTGCGCCTTGCTCACCATGACCGTTTATCTTGTTTTGCGTAACGTGAGTTAATAAATTTAGAGGCTTTTATGGAACAGATATCCGTGAAACAGATTCTCATCGACCCGGAACGCTTTCTTGTGATGAAAGAAGGATCGAAGATCGTTTTGACAAAAAAAGAGTTCTATATTTTGTATCTCATCATGAGCGCAAAAGGGAAAATTCAATCGAGGAATGCCATCACCCGATTTGCGTGGGGACAAGATTTCCTGGAACGTCCGAGGACTATTGACACACATATCTGCAATATCCGCAGGAAGATCGGAAAGGTAAATGAGAGAGATGTCATTTCCGTTATTAAAGGAGTAGGATATAAACTGGATGACTCACTAGCGGAATAACATGTTGCTGGCGAGGTGAATGTGGAATGATAGACACTCGACGCATTGTCGCGGGGGAGATTTCAAAGGACAGAATGGCATTCTGTCCTTTGTTTTTTTACATTGTCACACCAAAATCAGCGGAGAACAAGCATGAGTGACAATAGAGTAAACTGGCACGAATATTTTATGAACATTGCTGAACAGGTGGCCACGCGCAGCACCTGCAGCCGCAAACATGTCGGCGCGGTGATCGTTCGGGATAAAACCATCTTGTCTACCGGATACAATGGAAGTCTTCGCGGCGCACCTCATTGCGATGAAATCGGTCATGATATCGAAAACGATCATTGTGTCCGGACAGTGCACGCTGAAGCCAATGCCGTTGCACAGGCGGCGAAACACGGTGTTCGGATCGACGAATCGGAAATTTATGTTACGGCATCGCCGTGCTTAACCTGCTTTAAACTCATTGCAAACAGCGGCATTCAGAAGATCTATTATAAGGAGTTTTACCGCGACGATAGAATCACCGAATATGCCCGGCAGGCTGGCGTAACACTGGTGTATATGGGGAAACAATAAAAAACTATGCCGACGCTACGGCGGTGAACGATCTTTCGGCAAGGGTTCGCGCGGTGTCACACGGTGATGGATGTATAAGCGGATGATGTATTACTTCTGCCGTGATTGATCTGGTGCGAATGAGGCGGAAAAAATGCGGCAGAAATTCCATTGTTCCATGCCAGCACACGATATCGCGGTTCGCAGGTGAAACTTCCACCCTGTCAATAGACCGATACCGAATTGTCATCGGCAGGATAGCTGTTCGGGCTTCAAGCGCAGAAGTGAATAACATCGGCTTGAACGGAAGGATACAGCTTCCATTCGTCGATGTCGATTCCGGGAAAATATGGACCGAAAGATTTTGTTGTAACTGTGTTGTTAAAGTACGTACTGCCGATACACCTCCGCGCAGCGAATCGCGATCAATAAAAATTGTTCCGCCCAAACGCGCCATCCATCCCAACAAAACCCATCCTTGCACTTCTTTCTTCGCAACAAAGGATATCGGCCGCAGTGAAGCAAAGATGATGATGTCAAGATAACTTTGATGGTTGCTCACACAGAGCGCCGGCATAGAATCCAATGTTTCGTCAGTTGGGACGGTGGTGACTGATATACCCAGTATGAACAGCATTGTTTTTCCCCATGCTCTTGTAATTCTTCCGTTAGTCCACGCAGGGAAACTATTTTGCTGTACAGTAGCTGCCAAGCGAACACAACCGGCAAGAATAAGGAAAAACAACGACGCAGACAGAAACGCAGCTGTTTTTATTATCCACATTATGCCGCAGCCTTTTCGCGTGGAGAGAGATAGTGATTCCGATATCGATCCGTAATCCGGCTTTTTTCCACAACAATGAAAAAATCGACCGTTCCAAAATCCTTATCGTACGCCGGTTCACCGCAGACCAATGCTCCCAAACGAAGATAGCCTTTCAGAAGCGGTGGTAAGTGCAGGAAGACCTTGGTTGCTGCATATGTTTCCGGATCGATTGTCGGGAGTTGCAGAGTGCATTGCGGAAGCGGGGCGATGCGGCAGTCCTCCGGAGAGAAAAAATTCTTGCGGAGATATTCACAGACAAGAGAGATCTCTTCCAGGTCCCTGGTATGAAGCGATGCACATCCGAACAGCCGGGCGATATCAAATAGCTCCATATACCGGGAAATTCCACTCCAGAGCAAATTAATGACCGTCGATGAACGGTGTTCCTTTGCGACGCAGGATCTGCCGAGTTCCAAAGAGTTTCCTTTGAGTAATTTTATCGCCTTCAGGTCAAATTCCCCCTCCGAATAGAATCCAATGTGTTTTTCCGCCTTCCCTGATCTCAATAATCGGTATGTGCCAACCACGGCGTGTGAGCTTTTTTCAATGACGATCAGATGATCGCAAAAAGTGTCAAAGACATCCGAATCGAATCCAACATCGTTAGATACCGAGAGACCTTCATGCAGTTCCATGTTGAACACTTCATAGCGTAACCGAAGCGCCTGCTGAACTTCTTTGAGCGAATCGGCTAATTTCACAATGTATTTGTCCGTTGTTATGAGAAGATCTGGTAGTGTGTGCATGGAAGTCTGTTGAAGTTGTCATTAAGATTGTGAATTCGGACGCTAACATATCGATTCAATATTATCTGCGCGTTAGGGATGAATTACAGGGTCGTTACGATATGGTGTATTCAATGCTAATCTGTTGATAACAATTTGATAATATTGCGATAAACAACAGGTAATGCATTCTTGGCAATTTCTTGATATTGAAACACTGAAAAACAGACGCATCGTTATATTCCATTTTGCATCAGAGAAGGATTTCCATGAAAACAACAATACGGACGCTATTCATTACGGCACTAATTTCAACCGCTCTTTTAGGACAAGAGAAAACAACTTCAAAATTCAGCGGATTCATGTTCGGAGATTTTTTTTATAATATCGCACGTGATACGTCTCTTGCAACGTTTCCGAATGTCTCCAGCACCGGTGCAAGAGATATGAACGGATTCCAGTTCCGCCGGATATATTTCACATATGACAACGAGATCAGCAGCACATTCTCTTCCCGTTTCCGGCTGGAAGGAACCACAGGCGCTCCGTTCATTAAGGATGCATTTTTGAAATGGTCTTCCATCTTCTCCGGTTCAGATCTGATCTTCGGTATCCAGTCGTCGCCGGCATTTGAAGTGGGAGAATCATACTGGGGATTCCGTTCTTTGGAAAAAACAATAATGGACCTGCGCGGAATCGCACCGGCGCGTGATTTCGGCGTGAGCGTAAAAGGAAAATTAACCTCCGATGGTATGGTGAACTATTGGGTGATGTTTGGAAACAACAGCAGTATCAACCCAGAGACGGATAAATACAAACGTTTCTACGCTCACATCGATCTGAAACCGATCGAGCGCTTGAGAGTAACTGTTTATGCGGACTATAAAATGCAGGCACAGATTAATGATCCCGCGAGCACAACTGCACCGAAAAAGACTCTCGGAAATAATATCCTGACATCTTCACTCTTCCTGGGATATGCTGAAAAAGGGAGTTACAGCGTCGGTGCGGAAGGATTTGTTCAGCTTTCCGACAACGGATATATCCACGGATCTGCTCCGGTGGTTGTAGAGGGAAAAACTGCTCTTGGAATTTCATTGTTCGGAAATTATTCACTGGCTGACGATCTTACCATCGTCGGCCGGTATGACTATTTTGACCCAAATACAGCCTCGGCATCGAACACCGATCTTCGTCAATTGTTAATTGCCGGCGCAAGCTGGAATGTTGATAAAAATGTATCCATCATCCCAAACATTGAAGTTGAAATGTATGAAGAGATACAGGCCGGTGCTGGAAAACGCTCAATCGACCCGTCAATTACCGGAAGAATCACGGTTCATTATATATTTCTGTAGAACCTCTTAACGATTTCCTAACATTGCCATAATACCAACATCATCGGCGCGTCGTATCTTAGTAAAAAAGGAAAAAGGAAATTATGAAAAGATCTCTTATTGTTTTACTCGCAGTGTTCATCAGCAATATCGCTTTTGCACAACTGCAATTGAACGGTGCCGGAGCAACATTTCCGTACGTTATCTATTCAAAATGGTTCGATGAATACCAGAAGAAAACCGGTATTCAATTCAATTACCAGTCCATCGGCAGCGGCGGCGGAATTAAACAAGTGATTGAAGGTACGGTCGATTTTGGCGCTACGGACGGTCCGATGAACGACGTCCAACTGGCGGAAGCAAAAACAAAACAGGGAACGGATGTGCTTCACATTCCAACAGTGATGGGAGCAGTTGTTGCTACGTATAATGTTTCCGGGATCGGTGCCGGATTGAAGTTAACTCCCGATGTTCTTGCCGATATCTTTTTAGGAAGTGTCACCATGTGGAATGATGCGCGCATCGCTACATCGAACAAAGGCGTGTCGCTCCCTGCAAAACCAATCGTTGTTGTGCATCGGTCAGACGGAAGCGGAACGTCTTACATTTTCGTCGATTATCTTTCCAAAGTCAGTGAACAATGGAAATCGTCGGTCGGTGTCGGCACCTCGGTGAAATGGCCTGTCGGTCTCGGCGGCAAAGGGAATGAAGGAGTGGCAGGACAGGTAAAACAGATCGACGGCTCAATCGGGTATGTTGAACTTGCATACGCAGTAAAAAACAATCTTCCGTATGCAACGCTGAAAAATAAAGCCGGAAACTTCATTGTTCCTTCGTTGGAATCCGTTACCGCAGCGGCGATGAACGAAGCGAAAAAGATGCCGGATGATCTGCGCGTTTCTATTACCGATGCTTCGGGAAAAGATTCATATCCCATCAGTGGTTTCACCTGGCTGTTGATCTATCAAGATCAGAAAAGCATGGAAAAAGCAACTGCAATTGTGAATTTCCTGAAATGGTCCATGAGTGAAGGGGAAAAATATGCACCGGCTCTGTATTATGCGCCGCTGCCAAAAGCTGTGATCAAATTGAATGAAAAGAAGATCGCTTCCATCCGCTGGAATGGAAAGCCGGTCAAGTAACGCCTTCGAAAACCAATGACACAATCTTCCAATGTAATAACGGGAACGCCGAAACCTGCCTCAAGGAATTTCGGCGATACCGTTTTTAAATATCTCACCACATTCTTCGCCGCCATGGTGCTTCTGCTGATAGTACTGATGGCGTACGAGATGTATGCGACGTCGACCCCCTCCATCGAAAAATTCGGGTGGAGTTTCCTTATCGGTACGGAATGGGATCCGGTGATGGATGTGTACGGTGCATTGCCGTTCATCTACGGAACACTCGTGTCCTCACTGCTGGCGCTGGTAATTGCCGTGCCCATTGGCATCGGCATTGCGGTCTTTTTAACAGAACTTGCACCGCCATGGATCGAGCGCCCTTTTTCCTTCCTGGTGGAATTGCTTGCCGGAATTCCGAGTATTGTGTACGGACTGTGGGGATTTTTTGTGATGGTGCCGTGGATCCGCACAACGTTGGAACCATGGCTTAGTTCGGTCGCGGGATCGATTCCATTGTTTGTCGGTGCTCCCTATGGCGTGGGAATGCTTGCGGCGGGAATCATTCTGTCAATCATGGTTCTGCCGATCATCTCTTCGTTGTCGCGGGATGTACTAAAGGCGGTTCCGCTTTCACAAAAAGAAGCGGCGCTGGCACTTGGTTCCACCCGCTGGGAAGCAACGCGGATCGCACTCCGGTATTGTCGCTCCGGCATTATCGGTGCAACGATCCTCGGGTTAGGACGGGCGTTCGGAGAGACAATGGCGGTAACGATGGTGATCGGAAACCGTCCGGAGATCAAAACGTCGCTGTTTGAACCGGGATACACCATGGCGAGCGTACTGGCCAACGAATTCACCGAGGCAACATCGGAAATGTACATCAGCGCGCTCATTGAGATTGCATTAGTGCTGTTTGTTGTTGCACTGCTGGTGAACGCAATTGCACGGTTGCTGGTCTGGAGCTTTACCAGAAATACGGATGCTGGAGGAAGATTGTAGATCGATGAAAACCCTCTTCTTTCAATACCGAAAAATTAAGAATATTGGGATGTACGGATTATGTATTGCCAGTGCACTTATTGCATTGGTGCCTCTGACGTTGATCTTCTATCACACCATTTCGCTGGGGATGGAAGCACTGAGCGTCGATTTCTTTACCCAGCTTCCCAAACCGGTCGATGAACCGGGGGGAGGACTTGCGAACGCGATCGTCGGTACGTTGATTCTTGTCGGGCTCGGCAGCATCATTGGACTTCCTATCGGAGTGCTGACCGGAGTATATCTTTCCGAGTTCGGGAACAATTTGTTCGGCACCGTCGTCCGTTTTTTGACCGATGTGTTGAACGGAGTTCCTTCGATCGTCACCGGTGTTGTTGCTTATACGATTGTGGTTCTTCCCGCAAAGCATTTCTCAGCATATGCAGGGGGATTTGCGCTTGGAATTCTGATGATCCCGATTGTCACACGTACAACGGAAGAGATGTTAAAGACTGTGCCGCACTCATACCGCGAAGCAGCGCTGGCGCTGGGAATTCCGCGGTGGAAAACAACGCTGCGTATTATTATTCCAACGGCACTTGGCGGAATCGTTACAGGCATTATGCTGGCAGTAGCACGCGCAGCGGGAGAGACAGCACCGCTGTTGTTCACAGCGTTGAACAATCGATTCTGGCACACCTCGCTCGACCAGCCGATTGCATCGCTGACAGTGTTCATTTACAATTACGGTGTATCTCCGTTCGAGGATTGGATCGCGCAAGCATGGGCTGGTGCGCTGGTTCTGATGATGCTCATTGTTCTATTGAGCGCTGCAGTGCGCATTGCAACACGTCAAAGAAAATAGGGAAGAACGTATGGTAGAATTTTCAGCAAAGAAAACATCCTCCTTCAGCATTCCGTCCGCAACTGCACCGGCGGCAGATCTTGCAAAAAAAATTAAGATCAAAGCTGAAGGGATCAATTGTTACTTCGGCAAAGTGCAGGCGTTGAAGAACATCTCCTTTGCCATGCCCGAACATTCGGTTGTGGCCATCATCGGACCTTCCGGTTGCGGTAAATCCACATTCCTGCGATCTATCAACCGCATGCATGAACTCGTTCCCGAAAGCAAAATTACCGGATCGCTGACGCTGGACGGAAGCGATATCTATGCAATGGATGCCGTCGTGGTGCGGAAACGCATCGGGATGGTTTTTCAGAAGCCGAATCCGTTCCCAACCATGTCTATTTTTGATAATGTTGCTGCGGGATTGCGGATGAACGGCGTTCGAGATAAGAAACTGCTGACGGAGATTGTAGAAAAAAGCCTGAAACAAGCGGCGTTATGGAATGAAGTGAAGGACTCCCTTTCAAAGAGCGGTGTCAGCTTATCCGGCGGGCAACAGCAGCGGCTCTGTATCGCCCGTACGCTGGCGGTCAGCCCGGAAGTGATTTTAATGGACGAACCCGCAAGCGCACTGGATCCACTCTCCACTGCGAAGATCGAAGAGCTGATCTACGAATTGAAAAAAGACTACACCATCGCCATCGTAACACACAATATGCAGCAGGCGGCGCGGGTGAGTGATTACACGGCGTTCTTTTACATGGGAGAGCTGATCGAATACGACATCACGAAAAAGATCTTCACCGTTCCAGCAAAGAAACAGACGGAAGATTATATTACAGGACGCTTCGGTTAACTATAGACGATTGCGAAGTCACCAAGACACCATGGGTAAAAAATGTGTAGTCACTCTGAGCGACCGAATGATGTGTATGAGGGAGTCGAAGAGTGAAAGTAATAAATAAAGGAAAGTATTTATGGAACGACATTTTCAACGCGATCTTGAACAACTAAAATCCAACGTGATTAAAATGGGAAGTTTAGTTGAACAGAACATTGTGGAAGCATTAGAAGCAGTGCTAACGAACGATGCATCGTTGGCATCCAAAGTGATTGCTGCGGACGGGAAGATCAATAATTGGGAGATCGAAATAGACAACGGCGTTGTTGATCTGCTGGCCCTGCAACAACCGGTGGCGAGCGATCTGCGGTTGATTCTGGCGATCCAGAAAATCAATAACGATTTGGAACGGATCGGTGATCACGCGGTGAATATTGCCGAATCGGCGTTTCGTCTGGTGGAAACACCGCAGGATGAACCGCTGCTGGAAATCCCGAACATGGCAATGATCGCGAAAGAGATGCTACAGCAGGCGCTGGATGCGTTTATTCATTTAAATGCTCCGCTGGCGCAGAGTGTTCTGGAGAGCGACGACAGGATTGATGCGTTGAACCGCGGAATGAACGCACAAGTGGTAAAAATGATCAAAAAGGATCCGAAAAGCATCGAAGGGGGATTGGAACTGCTCCGCATCAGCAGGAATTTAGAGCGTGTTGCAGACTTGACTACCAATATTGCCGAAGAAGTGATTTTCCATACGCAAGCGAGGATAGTTAAGCATCACCAATCCGAAGGGAAACCCTCTTGATATGTTTCGGCACCGTAGAACTAAAAAAAGGCGAACGTTTGTTCGCCTTTGTGTTTTATTCGTTTCTAAATGCAGGGTGTGAAAAAACCCTAATTGGTTTTTATGAATGAAAATGCAAGTGCGCCGTACGCCACTTCAAAGCACCGTTTTTCTGCGGAATCATACGTGATACAATTCAGCGAGTAAATATTCAGTGTATCTCCGTTGAAGCGAAAGCCAAACCATTCAATTTCTTTTCCGGCTCTGCGCAATCCAACTTGATCTATTTGTCTTCCGGCATCAAAATAATCGACCATCGGTTCATAATATTCCACATCGTCCAACCCCGATACGTTCCGCTCTTTGGTGAATTCAACGATCGTTCCATTCTTTGATATATAGCGCCCTTGAAAAAGTAATTCTTCCAATACCAGCGGTGTACCATTCTTTCGTACGGGGTCAATCTTGTAAAAATTCTTTCCATCGACCGAGATTTTATCATTGGCGAGAATCTTTATGCGACGAACACGGTGGGTGATGGTGTTCCGTTCCACTTGCCATATCTCGTATGTATTGGATCTTCTCAAGATTACAAGAGAGTCAATCCGTTCATGAAAATTGATTAGGATCGTTATCGGTTCACCGGAATGCTCAGGAATACTCATATATTCGCTTCCCGTTTGAACCTTTTTCGGCGATTTGGTGTTTTTTATCGATTCAAAATATTCTTCGGAGATCCACTGTCCGGAGATCTCAATGGCAGTCTGTGGAGCCGTTTCTGCAGAGTCCTGATCTTTCGATGTACAACAGAGTAAGAGCAGTGATACGGTGAATACGATCAAAATACGCATGGAACTTCCCTGGAGTTTGAAAAACATTCTGTGCGACAGTTACCGGATCTCTTCAAACTCCCCCGCACTCCTGTTCTTCCGCACATTGTCCCACTGAAAATACCGTCCGTTCATGGAGATGTAGATTCCTTTCGGCAGTGTCTGTACAAATGCCAGAGCACTTCCCAGATTGAACAAACCGTCCGAACTGCCGAACTTATAAGGGATCATTGCTCCGGTCAGCACAATGGTTTTGTCTTTGATACGTGAAGCAAGAGAGCAAGCTGTTTCCACCATCGTATCTGTGCCGTGAGTAATTACGATTTTTTTTTCCGGTGTATCACTACACTGCTGCGCAATCATTTCCCTGTGTTCGTCAGTCATTTCCAGACTGTCGATCATCATCAGCGTTGCGATGTGCACTCCGATGCGAGAACGACCGAGTGAGAGCATTTCATTGAGATGGGTCTCTTTAAAAAAGAGTGTGCCGTTCAATTCGTTATATTCTTTATCGAATGTTCCGCCGGTGACGAAAATTTTTATTGCCATACATAGTTGAGTTATTGATCACAAAGAGGTGAGAAACATACTCGGATAATGTAAACCGAGATTATATGAATATCAACGCCGCCAATCTTTCTTATTGTGATTTTTGTTGTTCCAGCATCGTGCGGATCACCATCAATTCCTGTTCCAGCCGGTCCATCTGCTCATTATGTTTTGTCCACACTTCGCTGCGTTTGATGGACTGTCGTTCCGCCATCTGCGCTGCACGAACCACTCTGTCCATAAAAAAGCCAAAGAGCCACACGCCGACGAATCCCAGCGGCACGATAACGATCAGCAGCGACCGCAGACGCGGAATGCCGAGAAAGATTTGCAGCTTATCGCTGGCAGTAATAATCAGCAAAGTAAAATTAACAATTACCAGAAACGATTGACCGAGATCGAAACGGTATTTTTGTGCAAAAAAGACTTCGCGCCAGCGAGCAAGTCTTGTGCGGAGACTAATGGAAGAAGATGTGCTCATGTAAGAGTCCTTTATTTTATGATCGGACGTAAAATAGTTATTGTTGTGCGGTGGTAGGTGAACGGAAAAAGATGATACCGAATAGGATTGCAAATATCACATAGGTGATAGTTAGAATTACGATTGCCAGAGGATGTAATTGAAGAGTGTTCCCCTTCAGTAACGACAATGCCCCAATGGTGAAGTGTGAAAGATTGGCGACTGCGATCGGACGGCCATAAATGCCTCCGATGAGATTCTCTTTTGCGGTCCAGTTTAGCATACCGAAGGCAAAATAGAGAGCACCGAGTATTTTCAGAATCATCGGAACGAACGGTTCACCGCCGGCACCAAGAAGAATAGAAAGTTCATGCGGGAAAAAGATACAAGCAATACCGGCGGCTGTTAAAATAATAGCGCTGGCGGTCATAACAAGTTTTGTATTCACGGTAATCCCAAGTTTGTAGTACCGCGGTAAACTACTCAAAATCCGTACAACAAAAAAGCGCGGAAAAATCCGGGCCCTGTTCACAATGGAATCTGCTGTAATTGCTAAATTGAAAAAACTTTCGGGTCGTATCCTGCCCGCTCCAAGGCGCGGCGGGTTGCTTCCAGAATTTTCGGATCCTGATTGTTCGGCAGCGAACGGACCTCGGGCGCTTCTTTCATTTTTTGGGAAATCATTGCCAGTGATTGTTGATTGTAGATATCCGCTCGTTCATACATACCGCCATTCTGTTCTTCCAGTGCATTATGTCCGGAAAGAATTGCACGTAACGCGGCAATAATTGCCGAAGAAGGAGTAGGTACCAGCAGTGCAACAATTGCCGAATGGTCCAATTTGATCCGATCAATTGTCTGCGTAATCTCCTCATGTCGGCCGGAAAGAAGGGCGGGGATCAGAATTTTTTCTTCAATGCCGATATGTCTCAACAATCCCTGTCGGAACTGATAATACGATTCCAGATCAATCGACCCGTCGGGCAATAAAGACTGTTCGAGTAACCGGTCAAGCCGGTCATGGTCATGCGACAAGTAATCTGATATTTCGCGAGATATACTCATTAGTATTTCACATCACCCTGCCGTTCTTTCGCTTTAGCGTCCCACACCGGAAGAATCCGTTTTTTCCACTCCTCTTTTTCCGAAACGAGCTTTTTCATATCGAGTCCGATATATGCCTGTGCTTTCGCTTTGGTAGACAAGTCCGGCATCGGGACAACCGGTGAAGCATGATGACGGATTAGCACTTGAGTAATGAACCGGCGTGCTTCCTCAGCTTTTTGGATTGAGGTCCCCAGCACACGTGCCGCTTCAAGCGGCGAATGGAATCCCACGGCATTTGCTGCTGAGACCCAGTCCCACCGCCATTGAGCATGGCGGATCAGTTTCAATGCGGGGACAAGCTCGACGGAATCTGCGCCGGCTTTGTATGCTGCTGCAGCTTCGATATGCGCAGCGACGAGTGAGTTTTCTGCGAGTTGCTTTAATTCCATAATCTTGTCTTGCCTGTCATTCACATTCTTGATCAGTGTCTGTTCGCTTTCCCGGTGGCACACCTGACAGGATCCGGCGATGTTCTCCAACGGTGATGCGATTTTGTGATTGGTAAATTTCACGCCCCCCTCGTTCTTGTACGGCATGTGGCAATCCGCACATGATACACCCCGTTCGGCATGAATACCTGTCCGGTACAAT
The DNA here is from genome assembly GCA_041665525.1 of Bacteroidota bacterium. Taxonomy (GTDB): domain Bacteria; phylum Bacteroidota; class Ignavibacteria; order UBA10030; family UBA8401; genus UBA8401. The sequence continues at coordinate 37,173 of JBAYIS010000016.1, forward strand.
TCATAATCCGGATGTTGTGCTTTCAAAATGGGCGCTTTGGACAGCTTGTGGACAAAATCGATATGGCCGACCTCGTCATAATATTTTTCCATTGCATCGGCAGAAAATCCATTATCCCAGGGGAATGTGAGATATTTTTCTTTTTTCCCCTTGAAGTAATATTCCACATGACATTGTGCACAGACAAGCGAACGCATCTCCTGCCGGGTGGCATTATTGATGTCTTTCCCTTGTCGTTGCCATGCTTCAGCAAGTGCCGGACGGGTTATGCGCAGATTCATTGTCTTCGGATCGTGACAATCCTGGCAGCCGATATTGTTTACAATCTCATGACCGAGTGAGTCCCACGTCCCTTTATAAAAATTTGCCGGACCGATTTTTCCCATAATGCGGGGAACATCGGGACTTTTGCAGGACCAGCATGTTGCCGGCTGTGGAACAGCAGTGCGAAGCGTATTCCGGATGTCGTTGATGGCATAATAATGTCCGCGCGCTTGATTGTATTCCCGGGAAAACGCATAGCCGTCCCACAACACGATATTGAGCGGATCTTCTTCGAGCAGGTCACGTTTTTTGTTTCCGCCGTACTTGCTCAGATATGTTGTGTCCTTAGTACTTTTATACGTCTCATATTCCCTGGGATAATTCTCACCCCACACTTCATTGCGGGGTTCCCAATCGGCGATCGGTTTACCGATTTGGTACTGCATCATCGCTTCACTGCGGCGTTCCATGATGGATGCACCCAGCCAGCCGACGAAGAACACAATGACAACCGTTCCACCAAACAACACCCAGGCTGCCCATGGTTTTTTTTCAATAAGTTCAGTGATTTTCATTTTACACCTCGCAGAAATAGTTCAAAATAATTCAAGCTCAAAAGCAATATTAGTATTGTGAAGTCGTGAAGTATGAAACACTTATGGCATCATCGCGCCCCATGTTCAATACTCTATGACTCCGCTACTCTTTTAAATACTTTCTCATCCACCCCGGAGTGACTTCTGAAGGAATCGGAACGCGGGCGTAGGGGACGGAAGCGAGACTGTTTACCCGTCCATGCGGTGTTTCCCGGTGGCATTCCCAGCATAATTTCCCTCCGTCGTGTTTCTGCTCGTCCAGTGTAACGAAACGTTCCTTCACATTTTGTGTCAGCGACGAATGGCATCGGATGCAATTCTGCTGTACAACAGCGGCACCAGCGTCGTGAATATGGATCACCTGCGGCTCCATCCTGAACGTGAACATGAAAGAGTGCCGGGTACCGTCCATCGCTTTGAAGAGATACTTGTTGAAGACATTATTATGGGGAACATGACAGTCGTTGCAGACCGTTACGCGGACGTGGCTGCTCCGTTCCCAGGTGGCAAATTGCGGCGCCATCACGTGGCAGTTCATGCAGGCGCGGGGATCATCGGAAAGATACGAAGTGGCATTTCCGACATAGAGCGTCAGAAATCCAAGCCCGGACAATGTTCCGACTGCAATGACGACCGGAAAACGCCATCGCCGCGGTGGGACGAACGCTTTGAAAAGTGTTATGATAAATTGCTTCATGCTGAGAATAGTATGCCGTAAATATGCAATCCGAAAGATTCAGATAAAAGAAAAATCTTAATCATTCGGACCATACTGCGGAACAGATCCTCTGGCGTGATTATAGAGCGGTGTATCCAATCTCTGAAATCGGCGGGAATACTCCTCCTGCGAAACTGAATTCTGCCAGTGTCCAGTAAGAATTCCAAGTCCGGTCACTGCAATGAATACTCCGGCGATGAGAATTCCGAACACATACGGCGCTACGGTAGCTGATGATTTCTTTGTGCGAAGCACTAAGGTTTCTTTCACCGGACACTCTTCAATACAGCGCATACAGCTGGTGCATTCGTCGCTCCACACCTGTGTTACTGCGTGGACTTTGATGTTCGAAGGACAGACCTTTGTGCAGAGTTTGCAATCGATACATGATTCTTTGATGCGTGTGATACGGAACGGAGAAAGAAGCCCCGCCATGCCGAGCAACGCACCGTAGGGGCAAAGATAGCGGCACCAGAAGTTTTTGATTTCAACCGAGAGGAGCATTAATGCAATGATCGTTCCAAGTGCAAAGGGAGTGATCTCTGCAAAGAAAAGGTACATCTTGATATCCGCTACTTTATTGTAAGGACTGTAAATGAATGTTTCCAGATCTGGTACGGACATTACCGCGATAGAGTATACAAAAAAGAAGAGAAGCAGATATTTTAAAGAGCGTAGAGGATAATCCAGCCACCGCCACACGGTAAAAGTACGGTTGAACAGTTTTTGTCCCAGCATCCAGAGCGATTCACTCAATGTGCCGATCGGGCAGAGCCAGCTGCAGAATGCTTTTTTCATTACGATGCTGACGGCGATGATCGCAAGAAGAATAATGGAGCCTGCGGGATGAATGGTGTTCAATGTGCCGGAATACAACCAGTGCAGCAATCCCATCAATGCACTGATGGGGAGGAATCCTTCGACTCCGGGAGGCCGCTCATAGTACGGTACCGCACTGCCGGTAGTACCCCATTGCATGAAAAGATAAAATTCTACTCCGATCCAAACACATAAGAGAACAAATGCCAATTGTACGGCTGATCGGAAATATTGTGAATCGTATTGTAGTCGATCCAATATTCTTCGGTGCCATACGCCCACAGCCTTTGGATTGTACTTCTTACGCCGTTGTCCCGCCGGGATTTTTTTAATAGTTCGGGAATGGGATTTAGTATCAGATAAATTTGTCTGATTATGAGATACAAGTTTAAGAATTGATTCGTTCGAATTCATTGTTCGTGATCGTAGTTGTTGGTAAAGGGGAGTATCAATCCAGCGTTTGCCGGATTGATACTCCTGAACAAAGGTTCATCGTGTCGGGAGCACCCGTTCGATGCATCGGTTGTTATGCTGCTTTGTAGCCGTCCTTTTTGATGTCTTTAGCGACATCAAGGATGTTCTTTTTGCTCAGGGACGCGAAAAAGTTCTCTTTCGTTGTCTTCCATTCGTTGTGCATGGGGCATGGCGCAGCCGCATTGCATTCCGAATAACCAAGCACGCAGAGGTTCATAATGTCATTTCCGTCGATAGCGACGATAATGTCCATAAGAACGATCTCTTCAGCCGGTTTCGCCAGCCAGAATCCTCCGGAGACCCCTTTCATGGAATGGAGCAGCCCTTTGTGGGAGAGTTTCTGGAAGATCTTCCCGAGAAAATGGAACGGGATATTGAGATGAGACGAGATCTCTTTTATAGTGGTCATCTCGCCCTGTTTTTTCTGCGCCAGGTAGATGATAGATTGTAATGCATATTCACATTGTCTGCTGAAGAAGATTGACATAATTCCCTCACATGTAGGTTTGTAATGCTTTCATATAGTTTGCACGTTCAAATGATGACGGATCCGCGACATTTTGGTGACTCATGCTGCCGCGCATATCGTTGATCGACGAGTATTCGTGTTCCACCATCCATTGCTGTACTTCGGTCAGCACTTCACGGATCTTGCGCGGTCCGTGGCGCAACAGCGCTGAACACATCATGGTGACATTGGCGCCGGCCATGACCAGCTTTATTACATCATCCCCGTGATGCACACCGGTGGTGGCAGCAAGATCGGCTTTAATCTTTTTATAGAGAATGCCGACCCAGCGGAGCGGCAGCCGGATGGAATTGGATGAACTCAGTACGACGCCCGGTTCAATGTTCAGTGTATCGAGATTGATATCCGGTTGATAGAATCGGTTGAAAAGGACGAGTCCGTTCACGCCGATATTGTCCAGTCGTTTGGCAACGTTCGACAACGATGTGAAGAACGGGGATAATTTTACAGCAACAGGAATGGTCACCTGGTTGCGCACATCCTTCACGATATCCAGATATGTCTGTTCAATATCGTCGCTAGTCATATTCAGATCGGTGGGGATGTAATAGACATTCAATTCCAGCGCGTCGGCGCCGGCTTGCTGGATGAGCTTCGCGTATTCCACCCATCCGCCGTCGGTAACGCCGTTGATGCTGCCGATAATCGGGATGCTGACTGCTTCCTTCAGCTTCCGGATATGGTTGAGATATTCATCCGGTCCGCTGTGATATTCATGTGCTTCGGGAAAATACGAGGTCGCTTCCGCATAACTTTCTGCATGATAGGTGAGGTGATGATACAGCTCTTTCGTTTCATGTCGGATCTGCTCTTCGAAAATGGAAAAGAGTACGACAGCCGAAGCGCCATAATCCTCCATCAACCGGACGCTGCCGACAGTGCGGGACATCGGCGATGCGGAGGGAACGATCGGGTTCTTAAGATTCAGTCCGAGATATTGTGTTGATAAGTCCATAATAATTCTCCATAAAATGAGTTGACCGTCGCCTGAGCGGGTGTCGGTCAACTGGTGTTTTAATGTCCGGTTGTTGCTGATTGCGGTACTGCAAAGTTCATTGCCGCAAGTTGTTCGTAAAATCTCCATTTTTTATACACATCTTCCTGTGCTTCACGCAGCAGACGTTTCGCTTTTTCCGGATCCATCTTTGTCAACATCTTGTACCGGATCTCGTTATAGGCGAACTCTTCAAATTTCACTTTCGGAGGTTTCGAATCAAGTTGGAACGGGTTTTTTCCTTCCTTCACCAGGGCAGGATTATATCGATAGAGAGGCCAATATCCGGAATCAACGGCAAGTTTCTGCGCGTTCATTCCGTTCCGCATGTTGATGCCGTGTGCAATGCAATGACTGTAGGCAATGATCAGCGAAGGACCATCATACGCTTCCGCTTCCAGCACTGCTTTCACCGTCTGAAGGTCGTTGGCACCCATGGCGATCTGTGCAACGTATGTGTTGCCGTAGCTCATCGCGATCAGTCCCAGGTCTTTTTTCCCGCCCGGTTTTCCGCCCGCGGCAAATTTTGCAACCGCTCCGCGCGGTGTGGATTTGGACATCTGTCCGCCGGTGTTGGAATAGACTTCTGTATCCAGCACAAGGATGTTCACATTCTTGCCGGATGCAATCACGTGGTCCAGTCCGCCGAAGCCGATATCATATGCCCAACCATCGCCGCCCATGATCCAAACGCTCTTCTTCACAAGTGCATCAGCGAACTGCATCAGCAATTTTGCTTCGGGAACGTGGATTGATTCCAATTGGTGTTTCAATTGCTTCACCCGTTCCCGCTGGTCATAAATTTCTGCCTCGGTCGATTGTTGCGAGGAGAGCAGATCGTTCACGAGAGTCTCGTTCAATTGCGGAATGAGTTTCAACAGTAACTCGCGTGCAAACTCCGTCTGTTTATCTAATGACAGCCGGAAGCCCATGCCGAATTCTGCATTATCTTCGAACAGAGAGTTTGCCCACGCCGGACCGCGTCCATCGTTATTCTTTGTCCACGGTGTTGTCGGCAAATTGCCGCCGTAGATGGAAGAACAGCCGGTGGCATTCGCAACGATCGTCCTGTCGCCGAAGAGCTGGCTGACTAATTTTACATAGGGCGTTTCTCCGCAGCCGGTGCAGGCGCCGGAGAATTCGAAGAGCGGCTGCAGGAACTGCGAACCTTTAATCGTCTTCACGTCAACAGTGCGGCGGTCAGCTTCCGGGATAGTGAGGAAATAATCCCAGTTCGCTTTTTCCTTATCACGAAGCGGGGGTTGCGGCGCCATGTTCAGTGCTTTATACTTTGTCTCTTTCTTGTTCTTTGCCGGACAGATCTCAACGCAGATCCCGCAGCCGGTGCAATCTTCCGGTGCGACCTGGATTGTGTATGCTTGCCCTTTATAATCGTTCCCTTTATAGAGCATATGCTTGAAAGATTCCGGTGCACCATTTACCAGTCCGTTGTCATATACTTTAATGCGGATAGATGCATGCGGGCAGACAAGAGCGCATTTTCCGCATTGAATGCACCATTCGGAATCCCATGTCGGGATTTCGGTAGCGATATTTCGTTTCTCCCACATCGTCGTGCCGACAGGGTACGTACCATCAATTGGCAGTCGGCTGACAGGAATTGAATCTCCCTGACCGGCGATCATTCTCGCCGTGACGTTCTTGATAAAATCCGGAGCATAGTCAGGCACAACGGGCGGGAGTTGAATTGTACTGGTGAGTTCGTTCGGATAATCCACTTTGAACAAATTCTCAATCGTTCCATCCACTGCGGCGTAGTTCATCTTCACGATCTCTTCGCCCTTTTTGCCGTAGGTCTTTTTGATGGAGGTCTTGATTGCTTCGATCGCTTGATCTTTCGGCAGTACACCGGAGATGGCGAAGAAGCAGGTTTGCATAATCGTATTGACGCGTGTGCCCATGCCGGTTTTCACCGCCACGGCATTGCCATCAATCACGTAAAAGTTCAATTTCTTCTTGATGATCTGTTCCTGTACCACTCGCGGCAGATTTTCCCAGACCCGTTCCTTCGGGAAGGGGGAGTTCAGCAGAAACGTTCCGCCTTCGATGATGTCCGAGAGCATGTCGAATTTCTCAAGAAATTGCCATTGGTGACATGCAACGAAGTTTGCTTTGGAGATCAGATATGTTGAATGGATCGGCCGCGGACCGAAGCGCAGGTGCGACACGGTCGTGGAGCCGGATTTTTTCGAATCGTAGACGAAATATCCTTGTCCGAAATAATTTGTCTCTTCGCCGATGATCTTGATGGAGTTTTTATTCGCGCCGACCGTTCCGTCAGCACCGAGTCCATAGAAGAGTGAGCGGATGACGTCCGATTTTTCGGTGGTATAGTTTGGATCGTAGGTCAAACTGGTGTTGCCGAGATCATCGTTAATGCCGATCGTAAAATGGTTCTTCGGTTGTTCTTTGGAAAGATCGTCGAAGACCGATTTCACCATTGCCGGTGTGAATTCTTTTGATGAAAGGCCATACCGTCCGCCGACCACTTTGGGGTATTTCTTGAATTTCGTTTCACTGGTGGTGTAATACTCATGCAGTGCTGTGACGACATCCTGATACATCGGTTCGCCAGCGCCGCCCGGTTCTTTCGTCCGGTCCAGCACGGAGATTGCTTTGGTCGTTGCCGGGAAGGCGTCGATAAAATGTTTTACGGAGAAAGGACGGAACAACCGCACTTTTACAACACCGACTTTTTCTCCTTTTTCCAGAAGTGCTTCAACAGTTTCGTGAACTGCTTCGGAGCCTGATCCCATAATGACGATGATGCGTTCGGCATCCGGCGCGCCGAAATAATCAAACAGGTGATACTGCCTGCCGACGATCGATGCGAACGTATCCATGTTTTTCTGAACGATATCGGGACAGAGTGTATAGTGCGGATTCACTGTTTCGCGTGCCTGGAAGTATACGTCTGGATTTTGCGCTGTTCCGCGCATCACCGGTTTGTTTGGTGTCAGACCGCGAAGGCGATGCTGCGTGATGTGTTCTTCATTCATCATCGCTTTGATATCGTCAATGGCCAGTTCTTCGATCTTCATCACTTCGTGCGATGTGCGGAAACCGTCGAAGAAATGAATGAATGGGATGCGCGATTCGAGAGTGGCTGCCTGCGAGATCAGAGCGAAGTCCATCACTTCCTGCACGTTGTGCGAGCAGAGCATACCCCAGCCGGTGGAGCGAGCGGCCATCACGTCGCTGTGATCGCCGAAGATGGAGAGTCCCTGCGCCGCGATAGATCGTGCGGAGACATGGAATACCGTGGAGGTTAACTCTCCCGCAATCTTGAACATGTTCGGGATCATCAGCAGCAATCCCTGCGATGCAGTAAAAGTTGTCGTGAGTGAACCGGTCTGCAATGCGCCGTGCACAGCACCCGATGCTCCTCCTTCGCTCTGCATTTCGGTAACACTGGGAACAGTTCCCCAAATATTTTTCTTTCCTTCGGATGACCATTGATCGCACCATTCACCCATATTGGAAGAAGGGGTGATCGGATAGATCGCGATGACTTCGTTTGTTTTATGTGCGACAAAAGCGGCAGCTTCGTTGCCGTCGATGTTCACCATTTCACGTTTTACTGTTGACATAATATAAGACTCCGGATACTTTTTTAATTAAAGACACGGAGTACTTTTGCAAAAACGTTGCCAAAGAAAACAACCGGAAATCCCAATGATTTGAATGGTTTAGGAGGAAAAGATTATCAGTTGTAAGAAAGAAACGAATTCGGACTCTTATTTGTAAGAATGGAATTTTAAAAAAATCATTCAATATTCCGAAGAACAAAGGCAATATTGATTGACCTATTGATTAATTTTCTATATAGCGAAATTTGAACGAGCAAATTGATACAAAATAATCTCCCATTGCAGCATGGAAGAAAAAAAATTTTAGCATCGGAAATATATTTAAGACATTAAGGTCTCTCTTTTTAATGAAAACGACGCTTCCACAATTTCTTCCATAAATGCCAATGAAAACCCCTTCCACGGATAAGAAAACAGTTGCAATTTAAAATCTGCTTCTGTATATATCCCGCCACTTCCCCTGCCTCCTGTGGCATAAACTTTTACATTCATTTAATGGAGGATGTATATGCAAGTAGCGCGTAGGTTGTACCTCACCATTTTTCTTCTCATTGCAATTGCTGTTCCGGCATTCACAGCCAATCCCTGGAACGGCAAGGTTGTCTTACAAGCATTTTGGTGGGATTATACAAATAACAATTATCCGAATGGCTGGTATAACTATCTTGCAGACCTTGCTCCCCGGCTGCGGGGACTTGGGATAGATGCAGTATGGATTCCTCCGACGATTAAAAACGGGGGAACAAACAGTGTCGGATATTCTCCGTTCGATCAGTACGATCTTGGCGACAAATATCAAAAGGGAAATGTGAAAACCCGTCTGGGGACGAAGGATGAATATCTGCGAATGGTGGCGGTGATGCATGCAAACGGGATCGATGTCATTCAGGATATCGTATTGAATCATATGAACAACGCAGGGTCAACGAACGGCTCGGGCGGGCAGGATCCCGCTGCGGCCAACGGTGACGGAAATCTCTACAAGAACTTTCGATATACATCGTATGCAACTCCCGCTACGACAGATTCTGCTGCCGATTATTTGGCGCGCTCCGGCCGGTGGCCGAAAAACTGGCAGAACTTTCATGCGAATCCTGCCCATAATAGTTTAACCGGCGATTGGAATGTGAATTGGTTTGGTCCCGATATCTGTTACTATTCCGGTGCGTATGGACAAAGTTCCAATGCAACATACAATCCGATACAATCCTCCAATTACATGCGCACCAATACACGCAACTGGCTGATCTGGTATAAGAAGCAAACAGGATTCGACGGAGTGCGCATCGATGCAGCAAAACATTTTCCCTGGTGGGCAACGCAGGATTTTCTGCACAATCTGAAATATGAAGCGGGCTGGGCAAGCGGCGGAGCGAACATGTTCGCCGTCGGCGAAATCGTCGGCAGCGGCGCAGATCAGGATGCATGGATCAATAATGTCCGGTATAGCAACGGCGGATCGGAAGATATGGTGGGAACATTTGATTTTGGTCTGCGGCAGGAATTGCGAAATATGATCGGTTCCGGCGGCGGATATAATCTGGCGAACATTCCTGGATCGCAGCAGGGAAACCGATACCGCACTGTTCCGTTCGTGAACAATCATGATACCTTCCGACCGATCAAGGATGCTAATGGAAATTATATCGGCTGGGATTCAGGCAACGAACTCGGCGGAGGACATATCGACCCATCCGACGGACGCATTCAGGCGGCGTATGCCATTGCATGTGCAGTGGATGGATCACCGCAAATCTTTTTTGAAGACCTCTTCAACATCGGCACCACGTCGAAACGATACACTCATCTTCCTACCAGTACCACGAATCTTCCGGAGCGAGATGCGATCAAGAATATTATTTGGTGCCACCAAAAATTAGACTTCAAGGCCGGAGCGTACCATGTTCGCTATCAGTCGGCAGATTTGCTGATTATTGAACGGAATGCAAAAGCTATTATCGGCGTGAACGATCATTGGACCGATTGGAAAAATGCTTACGTGCAGACAGGGTTTGCTCCCGGCACGCAGCTGCATGATTATTCCGGTGCAAACTCGAACGATATCTGGGTGGACGGATCCGGTAAAGTGACCATCTGGGTTCCCCCGTGTAACGGCAGCAACACGCGCCGTGGTTATGCCATCTGGGGGCCAGCCGGTAAATCCGGCGGTTTCAATCCAACACAAAGGACAACAACTCAGGAATGGGAAATGTCCAACGATCTCGGCGATTCACATGCAAGTTCGCTTCAGCAGGGGGGCGCGCTTCCTGCAGGTTCCACGGCAGAACGGTATTCCGGAAAAGTATTCAGTGAAGCGAACAAATCCATCACAGTTAATATTTATCCGGATGATATTACCAAGAATGTGACAATCAATCTGTATAATACGGCAGGGACCAATGTCAAGACGGTGAGCGGTGTCGGAGATATTACCTTATCTTACACACCAACGGCGACCGGGTTTTACAGAATAAAAATCAAGAACACATCTGCATCGAATCCTGCACAGACAGTGTATGTAAAAGCAACATACACTTCTCCGAAAGTACCATCCACAGCAAGTTATCCGGCAAAATACGGTGTGTTGGAAAATGAACGTTATGGTGAAAATCTGTCCATGCCAATGAAAACTGAATTGTATCAGAATTATCCAAATCCTTTCAATCCAAGTACCGCAATCAGGTTTACTATGGCGGAAGAGGGAAACGTGTCGATAAAAGTTTATGACATGCTTGGAAAAGAAGTTTCGTCGGTAACGGAAGGATATCGGCCGGCGGGAGTGTACGATGTGGAATGGAATGCCGGAACAATGGCAAGCGGCATCTATTTCTATATGCTCCGGACAGGAACACACAGCGAGACAAAAAAACTCATGCTGATGAAATAGCAACTGTTTTTAAAATGGAAAACAAAAAGGCGCGGAATCTTCGCGCCTTTTGTTTTTCCGCATGCAATTTTTCACTACGTGCTTTAAATCATTTCTCCGGGAGAATCTTCCGCGCAATGAATTTTGTGTGCTCTGAAAAATCTTTGTCTGCTTCCATATCACCATACCAAGATTCTCTGCGATCCTTTCACTCTGTGCAGTGATTGCTTTTGTTCTTCCACTCACAAAGCAGATTGCCACGTTGAGGTGCTAATGCGCCACTCCTCGCGATGATACATTTTTTGATTCTCCGTGCATTCTGTGGTGATTGACCTGATGTGTGAAAAACAGATTTGAGGATCCTGTTTGATAAATAATTGATGTGAGGGTAAAAAAAAAGAGAAATAGCGTCATTACAATTGTTCAATATTTTCCCGCTTCCATGCTTTCTTCCACAAAATGCCAATAAAAACCCCTTCCACGGCGAAGAAAATTCTTGCACTTTACTTTGAGCTTCATTATACTCGGAACCCTTATTTCCTGCCATCTGTGGCTAAAACATATTCCATCAATTCATTATTGGAGGACCCCCTGTATGTTGTTACGCAGATTCTTTTTTGTTTTTGCAGTATTCGTTTTGTTGCTCTCACCTGTTCACGCTCAAAATCCTTGGAATGGGAAAGTTGTTTTACAGGGATTCTGGTGGGACTATTGGAATAATAATTACCCAAATTCTTACGCCGATTATTTGACGGAACTTTCACCGCGTTTACGCGATCTTGGAATTGATATGGTCTGGATCCCTCCGACGTCAAAGAATTCAGGAACAAATTCGGTCGGTTATTCTCCGTTTGATCCATACGATTTGGGAGATAAATTCCAAAAAGGATCCACCACCACACGTTTTGGTACGAAAGACAAATATCTGCGTGCGGTTGCGGTGATGCATGCAAACGGGCTGGGAGTAATTCAGGATGTTGTGCTGAACCATCGAACGAATGCAGGTTCTGCAAACAGTGGCACGGGCGGATATGATCCCGAACCGAACTATTCTATTCAGAATGAGGGAGGATACAAAACGTTTCGGCACGTATCGTATGCGACGCCTGCTCCGGCGGCCTCCGTTCCGGGAAACACCAACGCGGAAAATCAAACTGAATATTGGCTTCGTTCAGGACGATGGTCGATGAATTACACGAATTTTCATCCGAACATGTGGACGAATACGATGAGCGGAGATTGGGCACAAGGCGGCTGGGGTCCTGATATAAGCTATGAAGACGGCCGTTCATACGGTCCGGCCTCCAACGTGGTCGGATACAATCCGTCGCAATCGCTTGACTATAACAGAACGCAGGCAAGAAATTGGATTGTGTGGTTGAAAAAACAGACCGGTGTTGATGGTTTCCGTTGGGATGCCGTAAAACATTTTCCGTACTATATTCTGCAGGATCTAAGTTATAACGTTAAGTACAATGCCGGTTGGGCAAACGGCGGAGCAACAATGTTCAATGTCGGCGAATGGGTCGGCAGCGCTTCGCAAATGGATACTTACATTAACGATGTGAAATATTCCAACGGCGGCTCCGAAGATCTGGTTGGGACGTTTGATTTTGCTTTGCGCGAAGGACTTTACGGAATTATTACGAGCGGCGGATTCTATAACTTGGGGAATATACCTTCACTACAACAAGGAAACAGATACAGAACAGTTCCGTTTGTCAACAATCACGACTCGTTCCGTCCCAATGGCTTTAATGGAAACGGTGATTATACTTCATGGGATACGGGTAATGAACTGGTTCCTCATATCAATCCTGATGACGGCAGGATACAGGTTGCATATGCTATCGCCCTGTCGGTGGACGGATCTCCGCAAATCTTCTTTGAAGATCTCTTCGATTTGTCAACGACCACTCGTTTGTCTCACGTACCAACATCGACGGCGAATCTTCCGGTAAGAGATTACCTGATGAATCTTATCTGGTGTCATCAAAAACTCAATTTCAAAACTGGTGCATATCTTGTCCGCTGGCAGGCACAAGATGCATTGGTGATAGAACGGTCCGCCAAAGCATTAATAGGCGTGAACGATAGCTGGTCTACTTGGCAGCAGGTTACCGTTCAAACAAACTTCGGCGCGAATGTGCAACTCCATGACTATTCGGGTGCAAACTCCAATGATATCTGGACCAACGGAAGTGGTCAGGCAACGCTTTGGATTCCGCCATGCGATGGTTCTAATATCCGCAGGGGATACTGCGTGTGGGGACCGGCAGGAATATCCGGCGGTTTTGCTCCATCCCAAAAAGTAACCACCCAAGAATGGGAAATGGCTAACGACCTTGGTGATAAACATGCGTCGTCATTAAAACAGGGAGGGGCTCTTCCGGTAAATTCGCAGGCGTTAAGAGTAGTAGGAAGAATTTTTGCTGAGTCTGGAAAGTTGATCACTTTGAATTTGTATCAATCAGCAAGCCCGAAGAAAAACGTTGCGATAGTTCTGTATAATGCGGCGGGGACGTCTATCCTGAAAACAGTTACCGGATCGGCGGATTTGACGTTGACCTATACACCAGCATCGACAAACTATTATACGATAAAGGTGAGGAATAATTCATCAACGAACCCTGCGCAGAACGTCTGGGTGAAGGCCAATTATACCGCCCCTAAAGTTGTTGCGACAGCAAGTTTCCCGAAAGTAGATGAAGGGGGAGAGGTTGAAGAATCCGCGGAGCCGGTAATTCCAGTCAAATCGGAATTGATGCAGAATTATCCGAATCCATTCAATCCATCAACCACCATACATTATGCGTTAGCAACAAACAGCGAAGTATCGTTGAAGATTTTCGACATCCTCGGGAAAGAAATCGAAACCTTGGTGAGCGGAGAAAAACCTGCCGGTGTGTATGATGTATCCTGGAATGCGAAGAATCTACCAAGCGGAATTTACTTCTACACTATTCGCGCAGGAGAGTTCAGCGAAACGAAAAAATTAACCTTAGTAAAGTAGAATCAATAAACAATATGGTAATGAATGGCGCGGAATGGTCCGCGCCATTTATTTTTGCGGAAGTTCTTCGCATTGTGATTTACAGCAATATATTTCGAGTAGAATATTTTGCTCTGTTTCTTTGTGTAAAGTTGTAAAATATGCACGGCATTCCGACTGTCCCACCATTGTATTTTCTATGCTTCCCATGTGCCTCTGTGTTACCGCATTTAATAGATCTCTCCGTTCAGAATTTTCCGCGCAATGAATTTTGTGTGCTCCGAAAAATCCTTATCCAGCATCCACTTCACCATGCCGAGATTTTCCGCTACCGGCAGTCCCTTGTTTTTCCCGAACATGAAGATGATCTCCCCTTTTTTATCGCGCGAGAACTTCCGGTCATAATCCAGAAAATCGTTCTCCTGATAAAACATTTCGTGAAGCGCATTTGTCGTTGGTTCGAGGTCGGAATATTTTTCCAGCTGGCCGTTCAACACTTTTATAGTGGCCTCCACATCCGCTTCGGCGGAGTGGGCGTTGACAATCTCCTCGTTCGCGTAGAATTTTAACGCGGCGGCGAGATTTCGAGGTTCTTTCTTGAAGTAAATGGATAAGGAATCGATCACTTTCACTTTCTCGAACGGATTCTCCCCGAGCCCCGCACGCAGCAATTCTTCCACCAGCAGCGGAATATCGAACTTTGCAATATTGTATCCCGCCAGGTCGCATCCGGAAAAGAATGCGGCGATCTCCTTCGCCTTTTCCCGGAATGTTGGTTCGTTCTTCACCATTTCATCCGTGATGCCGTGGATCTCCGTGGACGATGGCGGGATCGGCATCTCGGGATAGAACCGCTGCAACAGCATCGAGCGGGATTTGTCCGGCTGGACCTTGATGGCGCAAAGCTCAATGATCTTATCCTTGGATATGCTGATGCCGGTGGATTCAATATCAAAAAATATAAGAGGCCGCTGTAGTTGAAGAGAGTCGAGCATAAGGATATAGTTCTATTTTACAATAAATTATTTTTCCGCAGTTCTCGCAGAAACAGCTTTGGTATTGAAATGCGCTATGAGCGGTGCCATTTCAAGATACTGATACAAGCATCGGGATGCAAAAACGAATCAGTTTCACTCCATCCGGAAGCGAGAGAATATCATGCCTTTTCTTCTCAATTGGGTCTAATGCCCCGCCGCTTGTCCGCCACGAAGTATCGCTTCGGGAAGGATCACTGTGTGGCGGCGAGGATGTTTATTCCGGTCGACGCAACGCAATTCCCGCAGCGGCAAGTTTCGCTTCCGCCTCCTGCTCAATCAACACGCGAAGTTGATCCATTGCCGGATCGAATGCCGTATATGCACGGCGTGAATAAATAAGTTCATACTCCACAGGGATCCAGGTATTGATGTCGGCTTCGTTATGCTGAATCTGTACCTCGAGTTTATCCAAAGCATTAGCGACCTTTGCCTCGTACGTTTCCTGCGCTTCAAACTCATACCATAGTCGGTAAAATTCTACGCCCAGATCATCCCCCAATTGCTTCCGGACGGAGTCGATAGCCTTTTTTTCCCGTTCTTCTTTTTGCCTCTTTAATAGATCGTTTCCGACCATGAGTGGAACCGGGGTATCTCCTGCTTCAATCTCTACAATATCATGAATGATAATCATTTTCAGCAATTTCTCAAAATTGACTTTTTTGTCCAGTTTTGAAAACAGCAAAATTGCCATCAATGACATGCGCCAGGTATGTTCTGCAACGCTTTCCTGTCTTCCAGATGAAGTAAAACTATGGCGGAGTTCATTTTTCAGCTTTTCTGCTGAATGAATAAAGGTATATATCTCGGACACGGTTGTCATGAATATCTCGGTACGATTGTTGAATAATTATAATCTAAAAGTATAAAAATTTCGTCGTAATTGTGAAAAAACTTCTTACACAATAGAATATTCGAGGTATTCATCATGTTCATGCTAGGGACTTTTTCCATTTATCTTTCACTCTTCGCTGCAGTGATGTCGATACTGAGCTACATTCGGGCGACCAACGGCGACAAGAAAAAAATTGCGATCGGCCGGATCGGATTATATTTCAGCGCCATCGGAATATTTCTCGCATCGGTTCTGCTGATGACCGACATCCTTCAGCATAATTTTGAGAATGCGTACGTCTGGAGTTACAGTTCGCGTGATCTTTCCATCGGATTGCTAATGTCCACATTCTGGGCAGGGCAGGAAGGAAGTTTCCTGTTCTGGACTTTCTGTTCCGCGGTATTGAGTCTCTTCCTGCTGTCTTATACGCAGAAGCGGAAACTGGAAGAATACGTACTGCCCGTTTTCCTTGGCGTGCAGGCGTTTCTGGTAATCTTGCTGATCGCAAAATCTCCATTCAAAACAATCTTCGAACAGTTTCCCGGCGAACTTGCTCCGGGACAGATACCGCAAGACGGCCGCGGATTGAATCCGTTGCTGCAGAATTTCTGGATGGTGATCCATCCGCCGGTACTCTTTATAGGATTTGCAGCTACGGCGATCCCGTTCAGTTTTGCCATTGCAGCGTTGTGGAGGAAAGAATATCATGCCTGGTTGAACAGTGCATTCCCCTGGGTGTTATTCACCGGATTGTCGCTCGGTGCGGGACTGATGCTCGGTGCATATTGGGCATACGGTGTATTGGGTTGGGGCGGCTATTGGGGATGGGATCCTGTTGAAAATTCATCATTGATTCCATGGATAGTTTCTATGGCGCTGCTGCATACGATGTTGGCGCAGGCACGGACGGGCAATTTGGTTCGTACGAATTTCGTTTTTGCGATTCTCGCTTTTGTTCTGGTGATTTATTCCACCTTTCTAACGCGCAGCGGAATTCTCGGCGAATCGTCGGTTCACTCCTTTACCGATCCCGGAACAATCGTGTACGGACTATTGGTGCTCTTTCTGTCCGGAGTTATCGTGCTTGGATTCGGATTCCTCCTGCTTCGACGGAAGGAATTGAAAGCAATTGCACATCCGATGCACTGGCTTACCCGTGAATTTGCGCTTGCGCTCGGTTCCTTTGTGCTGCTGGCCAGTGCCGTTATTGTCTTTTTTGGTACGAGTCTGCCGATTGTTTCCGCCTCGCAAGTCGATCCGTCGTTCTATAACAAGATGCATGTGCCCATCGCTATTCTGATGACTTTACTCATCGGCTACAGCCTGCTGGTGCGGTGGGAACAGGAAGACGGAATGTTCTTGAAGGAAAAATCGTGGAAAGCGCTGCTGGCATCGTTGGTCGGAACGGTTGTGATCGGGCTTTTCAGCGCGTGGGAGGTGATGTATCTGCTCTTCATCTTCTCCGCACTTTTCTCCTTCTTCGTCAATCTCGAGATTACTTACTTGACCATCCGCGGCGATTTTCGATTGCTGGGAGGAAAGATCACGCATATGGGATTGGCAATTTTCCTGATTGGTGCGATTGTTTCGGGAGTATTCAATGAACAAAAAAGCGCCGCACTGGAACTCGGCACACCTCAAAATATTTTTGGATACACGGTGACATACACCGGAAAACATATTGTTGAAGGAAACAAGACAGCATTCAATGTTCAGATCGAAAAGGAAGGGAGTGTATCCGTCCTCGTGCCAATGATGTTCGAAACACAAAGTTCGGGAACGATGCGCAATCCGGATATCAAATCCTATCTGACACACGACGTGTATATCACTCCGTCTGGAGTGGAGGAGAATGCGGTGGATGAACATGGCCGCGTCACCCTGTTCAAGGGGGAGAGCGTGAAGATTGGATCGGCGACGGTAACATTTTCGGCATTCGATATGGGGGGACATAATGCACAGGGAACAAAGGGCGGAACAAAGGTTGGCGCAAAACTGGAAATCACAACTGCTGCCGGTTCGGAAACGATAATTCCCTACGTTCTTTATGACGGCGGAGAGCCGAAATACTTTGGTGCTTCGTCAAAATTACTTTCCAGTGAAATTGAATTCCTTGCGATGAGTATCGGCGGTATGGGAGAAGGGCGTTCGGCAATTCAGATTGGCGTGAAACATGTGTCGGGCATTCCGCTGATTGGGAAAAAAGAGGTGTTGGTGGTGGATGCGAGCGTCAAACCTTTTATCAGCCTTGTGTGGTTTGGTACGTTGTTGGTGATGACGGGTTTTGTACTGGCGATAGTACGCCGCAAACGTGCGGATGTTGTTTCCTGAACAGAGTATGCGCGTACGGACCGGCATGAAACCGGTTCGGCATGTTACTGATCGTAGCGGTTCAGTTCGATGATGAATGTGCTCCCTTTTGGCGGTTCGCTTTCGACGAAGATTTTTCCTTTATGAGCTTCAATGATTTCTTTCACGATTGCCAATCCGAGACCCGTGGCGATCTCACCGCCGGTCGGTTTTGCGGACAGAACTGTGAACTTTTTGAAGAGTTGCAGTTTATCCTGATCGGAAATGCCCGGCCCTTGATCGTTCACCGAAAACCGGACATTTCCATTGTTCCGTACTACATTCACCAGGATTAATGCTCCCCGGGGAGAATATTTGATGGCATTATTCACCAAATTCTCCATCGCTTCCTGCAGTTTTGAAGAATCGGCCAGCACCATGCAGTGGTCATGGCCGTCTACGGAATATTTCAACAACTGTTCTTTCCGCTGTGCTTGGATTTGATATCCGTCCACCACCAATCCAGCAATATCCGCCATATTGATCGGCTCCAGTTTAAATTGGAATTTCCCGGTTTCGATCGCTGTAATGTTCAGGATTTCCGAGATCAACGTGACGATCCTCTTGGAATTCTGTTCCACCAGGTCCAGATAACCGCGGAAATGCTTGTCCACCTCAAACGTTTTGATCTCCTGCGCAATGCTGTTGATGGTGATGAGCGGTGTTTTCAGATCGTGCGCCACAAAACTGAGCAGCTGCGATTTTGCATTGTTTGCTTCGGTAAGATTCCGCGTCCGTTCCTCCACCAGTCGTTCCAATTCCTGCTGTCGCGCCTGAATGGTACGGATGCGCCAACGGTAGGTGCTGTACGTGATCAAGATCAGAATTATGAACATCGAGAAATAGAAAGTTTTTGTTTCATAGAGGTGTGCCTGCACCACGAACGGGAAGGTCGCCCCTTCCATATTCCACACACCATCGCTGTTTGCAGCTATCACACGGAAGGTGTACTCACCCGGCGGCAAATAGGAATAGTATGCCGCACGCCGGAATTTGATATCGTCCCATTCTTTATCATAACCTTCCAGCATCACTTTGAAACGGACTTTCTTCGGGCCGTCGAAACTCAATCCTGTAAAGCGAAACTCGTACCGCTGTTTTCCAGGAGGAATCACTGCGGCAACAGTTTTGTCGATGTATTCATTATCGATGATCAAGTCTTCTACGACCACCAGCGGCGGCTGCGTGTTAATGGCGATGTTCTTTGGATCGACCATGGTCACGCCGCGCGAGGTCGGGAACCAGAGATGCCCGTCGGAAGTCTTCCAACCGGCGGGAGAAGTTCCGCCATTGCATTCGGACGCACTCATGCCATTCTCTTTCCCATAGGCGGTGAACACAATGTGATCAGACTTTCCGATCATGACGTCGATAAACTGTTTTTGGTCTACCTGATAGATTCCCTTATTGCACGAAAACCACATCCGGTTGAAGTTGTCTTCCAGAATCTGGAATACGACATCATCAAACATTCCGTTCTTCATGGTAAAACGATGGAATGTTTTCCGGTCGAAGATACACAATCCCTCACCAAGTGTGCCTATCCAGATGTTGTTGGCCGAATCGACATAAAGGGAATGGATGAAATTTGCCGGCAGTCCCTGTTTTGTCGTATACCGCTGGATTACAGAATCATTGCGGAGAATCAGCAATCCGTCTCCATCCGTACCGATGATAATATCGCCGTTGTGATCACCGGCGATAACGTTGATGAATTGATTGGTCACTCCGCGGTCATTGCCTATCTGTATTTTCTTCCCATTATCAACCTTAAAGAGCCCATGGCCCGTCGTTCCGATCCATAACACACCGGAACGATCGACATAACTGCAGTTGATCGGCTGATCGTCGAACTTCAGTTCCGTTGGTAACGGGACGATTTTTTCATCCACAATCTTATTCAATCCGTTGATTGTTCCAACCCACACAGCACCTTTCTGATCCTGTGTGATGGACCAGACTAAACCGTGAGAGAGACCATCTTTTTTATCATAGACTTTTTTGATTTGTTTCCCCTGATCGAACAATACCAATCCCTCATCTGTGCCAACCCAGATATTCTTTTTCTGGTCTTCAAAAACCGTCCATGTATTATTGTGCGGCATTCCTTCTTTCACGGAATAGGAAGTAAAAATTCCATCCTTCAGTACATTCAGTCCGCCGCCGTCTGTTCCAATCCAGAGATTCCCTTCGCGATCCACAAAGACATTGTTCACCAATCGTTCGGAGAGACCCTCCTTTTCGGTGAAGGTCGAGATCACTCCTTTATAGTATCGTGTCAGCCCTCTATTGCCGGCGATCCACATGTTTCCCTGCTGATCGGTGATGATCTGATATACCCCGGCTCCCGGTAGTCCCTCTTTAGTGGTTATATGTGTCAGTTCAATCAAGCGGTTGTTTTCCAGTTTGATTTTTTGCATCCCGTTTCTGCCGCCGATCCACATTTCACCAGAGTGGGCCGCATGAAGAGCGTAGTTTTCCTTTGCCGCCAGTCCATCCTCCATTGTGAACGATTGTACTGTACCGTTGTCGATTACAGAAACACCGCCATCCAATGCGATCCAGGCTCTGTCGTTCATATCCACCGCCACTTCCCAGGCGTTGTTGGTCAGTAGTCCGTTCTGTGTTGAATAATGGGAGACCGACTGCGAATCAATTTTGACAACGCCGCTGTCCCGGGTACAGACCCAGACAGCGCCGTGATAATCCGTAAAAACATGTTGCAGCTGTGTGCCATTAAGCTGCGGAATGTCCGTGATATGTTTGAAGACGCCGTTGGCATAGGTGACAAGACCGTCGCTAAGCGTTGCGACCCAGAGAGTCCCTTTTTTATCGACGGTAATGGCAACGATGTGATTGTTCTTGATCTGCGGAGTATTGTTCTTGTCGAACACAGTGAATTGTACACCGTCGAATCGGACCAGACCTTCTTGTGTGCCCATCCATAAGAATCCATCTTTCGTTTGCTGGATGGAATTGACGGAGTTCTGCGGCAATCCGTTATCAGACTGCCAGACTTCGTGTGTGTATTGTGTGATCGCCTTTTTCGGGTCCGGGCCTTTGAACTTCAACGACTGGCTGAAACCAAACGAACAGACGATGAGGATGAAAAGAAGAGCGGCAATGAACAAGCGGTTTTTCATATGGGGGAATGTACTATGAAAGGATGCTTTTCACAACTTAAAAGATTCTTTCTCCGTTGTTACCGATCCTTCGCATCCGAACAGAATTGGATAGTGAATATTCCAACAACCGCCGAAAACTGTTTTGGTCGAAGAAACCTTCGCAGGGAGCCTAATTGACTCTCAATCACACGATGATCGATTGCTCACCTTTCTGCGTCACTTTTTTCAACTGTTTTTTTCGCGCTATCTGAGAAAAAATCTTCCATGATACTTCAGTAACCACGAGCATTCTATTATCTTTGGATCATAAACAAAAGAAACAATATTTTTTCGTCACATCTGAATTCTGCACAATGCCGAATCCAGTAAGTGCGAACAGGACTTTTTCAATAGGATAAACAATTCAATGTATATTTCATTTTCCTATCCACACTTTAAACGCAGAACTGTTCTCCTGGCTGACAACAACTTCTTCGTTTACCGGCGGAAGAAGGTCGATCAGCACTTTCCCTTTTTCAAAAGGACGAAAACGAGCCACCGCATTGATATTAGCAAGGTATTTTCTGTTGATCCGGAAGAACTGTGTGCTGTCTGTACTGCGTTCGATATCCGCAAGCGGTTTGTCGATGATATACCGTATTCCTTGTATGTCGATCAGAAAGGTGATCTTGTGTTCGGAATAGAAATAAGCAATCTGTTCCATGCGAAGGGCGATGAAATCTGTTCCTTTCTTGACCACCAGCCGATCGGTGATCGGTGTGCGGCGTTGTAACTGGTCATTCATCGTCGAAACATTGCCACCGAAATGCTGCCGGAGCGTCAGATACTTATTCAAGGAATGAAAGAGTTTTGCTTTGTTGACAGGTTTCAAAAGATAATCGATACTGTTAAAAGCAAAAGCCTTTAGCAAATATTCATCGTACGCTGTTGTGAAAATGATTGGAGCGGCAATAGGGTGTTTTTTAAATATCTCCAGTGATAGTCCGTCGTTCAACTGGATATCCGCCAGGATGCAATCAGGAGCGGCGTGGCAAGAGAACCAGTCCACCGATTCTTTCACGCTTTGCAGCGTTGCGGCAATGCGAATGCTCGCATCGAACTCCCGGACCATGGCGGCCAGTCGTTCGGCCGCGGGGCGTTCATCCTCAATAATAAGAATCGTCATGATGTTTTTAGCAAAGGAAGTGTTACGGTAAACAACTCTCCGTCATTCCGCTGCGTTAATTCCTCTTCCGTGATGAGTTTGTACCGATCATTCAAATTCTTTAATCCGATTCGGGAGGAACGTTCATGGACACTTTTCGGGCGGAGAGCATTCGACACCGTTATCGAATCGTTCGAAATCGTTATAGAGATCTCCATCGGCTGTCGTTCTGAAAATTCGTTATGTTTGATCGCATTCTCCAGAAGGATCTGCAGTGATATCGGGGGGATGAGATAATCATCACTCTGTCCGGATGAAGAGATTGTGAGAGACACTGCGCCGCCAAACCGGATTTTCAATAATGAAAAATATTTTTCGGCGAACTCCAGTTCTTCGCTGAGCAGAACGAGATTCCTTTCCTTGTTATAGAGGATGTACCGGTACACTTCCGCCAGGTTATCGTTGAATAATTTAGCCTTTGCTGCATCATTCTCGATCAGATACGACAGGGTGTTCAGGGAGTTAAACATGAAATGCGGATCGATCTGGTTCTTCAGAGCTTCCAATTCCGCTTCAAGCTTTGCCTTCTCCAGCCGCTCGCTTTTGGATTTGTCCGTTCCCCAGGATTTGATCAGGAAAACGGTTTCGTAAGTGTGGGTAATGAATACCACGCACACTACACACAGTGCCGTTGCTTTATAAATCACATCCCAGTCTGTTGCGCTGTGTCGGACAAACACGTACCACATGGTCATCAATCCAACAGCAATGGGAATTGTGTAGAAAATATTGGAAACAACAAGAGCGAATACTTTGTACACCGGTTGACTGAGCCACGAAAATCGCACCCGAAGGCGAAAGAGCAGATACCGGTTTCCCTGCCAGATAGCGAATGCGATAAAGGTAAAATATAAATATGCAGATACGAGTTGCAGCGGGGTGAACATCGAATTGTCGATCATTCCTGTAACGTTGGGAATGACGAATCCAAAGAACGGAATAAGCACGATACGAATTGTGGTATCGTTCAATTCAAGATCAATGGATTCATTATTCAAACGCGCTCCCGCAGAATTTGTAGAGTTTAACAGAAAATAATTTGAAGACATCTTGCAATCCGTAAACCTTCCGAAAGATGGTCTTCGCACTATCGGGTGTATCGAAATTCACCACAAGACTCAATTTAATCCCGGGCCGCTGGATTTAAAGACCGCAAAAAATGGCGCCTCATGAAATATAAGAAACCTCATTTTCTATCATAGATAAATTTTCCGCGATTGTCTGCGGGCAATTATACACTAACCTGCAAACAATTTCAATGTAAAAAACATTGTTCGTTCGGTTTCAGTAACGATTTTTCCCGTTTCAGTCGTTCCGTGCTTGACTGTTGCGCCGGTGTGCAATAGATTGCCACAGAATGTATCAACATTCATAAGCCGATCACACGGCGTGACGGCTGAATACAGACCAACATATAAAGGAGCAGCATTATGGATATGGGAGCAGCATTCGCACAATTAAACTGGCTTGCCGTCTTTTGCGCGGCATTGTCGTCATTCATGCTCGGTGGAATATGGTATTCACCGTTGATGTTCGGCAACGCATGGATGAAAGTTGCCGGCATGACAGAAGAATCGGTGAAACAGGGGAATCCCGGAAAGATCTATGGAGGTGCATTCATTCTGGCATTCATCGCGGCGGTGAATCTGGCGCTGTTCCTTGCTGATCCCAAAGTCGATATTGCGTTTGGTATAGCGGCCGGTGCCGCAACAGGAATCGGGTGGGTTGCCCCGGCATTTGGTGTAGTGTATCTTTTTGAACATCGTCCGACTTTGCACTGGTTTATCAACGGTGCATATTGGGTCGTGGCATTCATCATTATGGGTGCAATTCTCGGTGCGTGGAGATAAGCAGCTGCCTTTTTTTTCCGAAGAGTGTGCGACCGGCGTGGCGTAATCCGCACACTCTTCAATCGGCACTTTCCGGAGTATCTATAAAGGGTGGCACCGCTGATCACCGGACGGCAATTTTTTCGCGGCAGAACGTTCCGATCCCGGAAATATATAATACTCCATCTATTTGATAGATAAGCATGGCAACATCCTTCAACAATTGACCAATAAATTCAATTATGAACAGGTGCCGGTATTTGTACGGATCCCGCAATAGATTGAGTTTACAATTGTCCTGAATCATCTTCGCCTGACTTGTATTTCCAACCCATATTGGCGTAATTAGGTCCGATCAATCACAAGGTCCTAACCGTATGAAAATATTTCTCGCTGTTTTCTCCATTGCAATACTGTTGACATCCATATCCGCCCAACCGAGAACCATGAAAGCAGTTCGCACGCCGATCCCGCCGGTAATTGATGGTTTTGGAAACGATGATGCGTGGAAGAATGCCGCAGCTCAGTCGGATTTCATTCAGCGCGATCCAATAGAAGGTGTTCCCGAATCGGAAAGAACCGAATTCAAGATACTGTTTGATGACAATAATATTTATATCTATGCAATGATGTACGACGCGCATCCGGATAGCATCGTTACACGCCTGGCGCGGCGCGACGATCTAGCCGAATCCGATCATCTCGGTATCGGGTTCGACAGTTATTATGACCGGCAAACATCTTTCCTTTTTGCCGTTCTAGCGTCGGGAACGAAGATCGACATTTTGAAATACAACGACGGTCAGGAGACCGATTATTCCTGGGATCCTGTCTGGGAAAGTGAAACGGCAATATTGCCGGATGGCTGGAGTGCAGAAATGAAAATCCCGCTGTCGCAGCTGCGGTTCACCACCGGAAATGATACGTGGGGAGTTAATGTTGTCCGCAAGATCAGCAGGAAGCAGGAGGAATCCTATTGGCAGCTGATGTCCAAGAACGATCAAGGAGATGCTTCATTGTTCGGAACAATGACCGGAATGGCGGACATTAACATGCCGCCGTTGTTGGAGGTCCTTCCGTACGGTGTTGGTTCATCGGAACATTATCCGCAGACGAAGGAACGCGTAAAGATAGAAAAGCTCCGACCTGATGTAGGTGTGGATATTAAATACGGTGTTTCGTCCAACTTTACACTTGATGCAACCATCAATCCGGACTTTGCGCAAGTGGAGGCGGATCCCGCAGTGCTGAATTTGACGACGTTCGAAACGTTCTATCCGGAGAAGCGCCCATTCTTTATTGAAGGGACGCAAATACTGCGCTTCGTTACGTTCGGAGGAGATTTCGGTCCGGGACTCTTTTATTCCCGGAGGATCGGCAGACCGATCGGAGTCCGGCTTCCGGGTGACGGTATGATCATCACTGAAGAACCGCGCACCGCTACGATTCTCGGAGCGGCAAAATTTTCCGGCAAAACAGAAGGCGGCACCTCTATCGGCGTATTGACAGGATTGACCGAAGAGGAGGAATTTTCATACCGTGATACGATCGGCGCAGTCAGAACCCGGCGGGCCGAACCGAGCGCTGTCTATAACCTATTTCGTGTGAAGCAGGATTTTTGGGGTAACTCCAATGTTGGCGCTATCGTCACAGAAACATCGCGGGAAGGAAACGTCCCGGCGTTCACGGCGGGGACGGATTGGGATGTGAAGTTTGACAGCAGCACATACCGATTGAATGGATTCTTTGCCGTATCACATGGAGCGAAGTACATCGATAAATTTCACCGGATCCGGACGCAGCCGTTTATGCAGCAGGGATCCGCGGGAAAAATCAATTTTTCAAAGATCAGCGGAGAGTGGACATACGGCGTGAGTTCTGATTACACATCAAAGAAATATTTCATCAACGATCTCGGTTTCTTCTTCTCGCCGAATGATTACGGCGTTGTTGTGTTCGGTGGGTACCGCAATTTTACTCCGGGAGAATATTTTCGATCATACAATTTCAGCGGCAACGTCCATCTGCGATGGAATTTTGACCGGTTGACACAAGCCCGGGAAATCAGCACAAGTGCCTACGCACAACTGCTAAATTATTGGTCATTGAGCGGCGGCATGTCGTATTCATTCAGCGTGCAGGATCCGTATGAACCTCGCGGATACGGTGTTTTTCAAGCACCTTCCAGTTTCTTCATCCGCGGCGAGATTGAAAGCGACAACCGAAAAGCTGTGATCGTAAATGCCGAAGAGAATTACCGCAGGTATGATAACGGAGGATGGATCTCAAACACCGAAGCAGCGATGGTTCTCCGGCCGACCACTTCAATGGAATATGAGATATCCTTCGCATACGGAATTGAACGCGATCTTGACCGGTTTGCAACGGCTGTTGTGGATACCCTTGTGTCGTTTGCCTCGGTCGATCCGACAGCGGTCTACGGAAAACGGGATGTGGATGGGATGGATATAACGCTTCGCAGTTCGATTCTTTTCACACACGAGCTTTCCCTGCAAATCTATAACCAATTATTCTGGGCAAAAGGAAGTTACGATACCAGTCGGTATGCATTGTTAAATCCGGCAAGGGGATTGACGCCGTATGCGTATACTGCGAACAGGGACTTCAATCAAACTTCGCTGAACACGAACGTTGTTCTCCGATGGGAATACCGCGAGGGAAGCACCTTCTATCTCGTCTGGTCGCATAGCCGATCGTTCTTCCAGAACGGCGGATATGATACTGGTTTCGGCACAAATCTCGACAATACGTTCCTGCATTCGTCGCCGGATAATGTCTACGTGGTGAAACTCAGCTATTGGATGAGTTTATAACGAAGTTGATGGATGCAATAAAAGAAGTGCAGCAGAAATATTGTGTTATCGACCCACAGATACGCGACGTACTACACCGAGTTTTTTTCCCAGGAACAGTTCTCCAACCGATGTGAATTTCTCCGGGGCATCGCTCACAAAGAACTGCACGTTCGGTTTTTCTTTGCTGTTGTTCCGCAAATTGTGTTCGTCCAGCATAGCAGCAACTGTCTCCGCGGTCACCTCTCCGGAATCGATAAGCGATACCATTCCTTTGGTCACCTTGGTGATCACTTTCTTTAACAGCGGATAGTGAGTGCAGCCGAGAATGAGTGTATCTATCTTCTCTGTCGTAAGCGGGAAGAGATACTCGTTTGCGATCAGTTCTGTCGCCTTCAGATCCAGCCAGCCTTCTTCTACCAGTGGAACGAACAGCGGACAGGCCTTGCCGTACACCTGAACCCCTTGCTGCAGTCGTTTAAGCTCATCCGTGTATGCATTACTGTTGATCGTGGCGCTCGTACCAATGACGCCGATTCGTTTATTTCTGGTCATATTTACCGCTGCCTGTGATCCGGGAATGATCACGCCGGTGACGGGAAGCTTCGCTTTTTTCTGCACCACATCCATTGCAACGGCGGAAACCGTGTTGCACGCAACAACGATCATCTTCACATTCTTGGAGAGAAGGAATTCCGTATCATCCAGCGTATACTCGCGGACCACTTGTGGTGATTTCGATCCGTACGGCACGCGCGCCGTATCTCCGAAATAGACGATATTCTCGTTGGGGAGTTTTTGAAGCAATGCACGGACGACGGTCAGACCGCCGATACCGGAATCGAAGACGCCGATCGGTTTTTGGTTGTTCGAAGCCATAGTGTGTGGTGCGGTTACGTTTCCAGTTGCACATTCATCAGCTGGTGGATCGTGTGGATGATCTCCTTTCGAAGATACTGTTTCTCCTGCTCAGAAGAAATCGGTTTTCCGTTCTTGTCCGCCACATAAAAGGAATCGACGATACCGTCTCCGCGGGTGGCCAGTTTTGCAAAGTGAATCTGATACCCGTTGCGCGAGATAATTTCGGTGATCTTATAGAGAAAGCCGGCCATATCCGGTGCATACACATCGATGATGGTATGTTTTCCTGCCTTATGGAATGCGGCGTCGATCCTCACGTTCGGATGGAACAATGGTTTCGACCGCCGCCGCCAGCGGCGGTGATACCGGTTGAAGAGCGTCTCCAATGTCCCAATTTTCAGCAGAACATTCCGCATATCCTGTTCAATGGACGATTCTTGTTCTTTCGTCAGCGGTTGTTTGGTTGCGGCATTCACTACGCGAAACGTATCGATCACGATGCCGTCCGGCCGGGTGTAGATCCGCGCATCGAAGATGTTCGCATCGTTCGCCGCCAGTACGCCGCACACGGTGGAGAGGAGAAATTCCGCATCCCGGGTAATCACGGTAACGATACTGTGCTCCTCTTCATGGCGGTACTGAACGGAAACGGTATCCAGCGATGCAATAATCGTCTCAAAGCGGGAATATTCTTCCGCGGAGTATGGAGAAGCAACATCGTCGCCTGTCGGTTCCTCCGCGGATGTCATTAACCGCCTGGTCTTGATAAACAGATCTTGCAGCAGCATTTCCTTCCATTGAGACCAGACATTCTTATTCACTGCGGACAGGTCGCTGTACGTCAACAGAAAGAGCAGATCGAGTTGTTCCGGCCGGGCGAAGATTGCGGCGAATTCCCGAACGGTCCCCGCATCGTTGATGTTGCGCCGGAAAGCGATTTGTTCCATCACCAAGTGATTGCGGATCAGGAATGCGACATCGTCGTGATCGTCGGGAAAACCGAATCGTTGCTGAACATCTTTCCATATATCGACACCGGTGATCTCGTGTCCCTGCACTCCCACCGGTTTAGCGATGTCGTGGAACAGAATCGCCAGATGGAGAATCTCCTTTCGCCGCAGCGAACGATATGTTGTTCCCAGCACACTGTCGCTTGTGTGCAGTTTCTCTGCGTGCTCCAATGCGATGAGCGTATGTGCATCCGTTGTATAATAGTGATACACACTGTGCTGAAAGAATGCAACCAAATTTCCCCATTCCGGAATGAGTGCTCCAAGGATGTCGTTGTCATTCATCAGCTGCAACGTTTCAGCCGCTGTGGAAGGAAGACGGAGAATGTTGAGAAACTCCTGTGCGCTGTTCCTATCATCGGATCGGAAGAACTGCTGATCCCGGCTGATAGAATGAAACACAGAATGAAGCGACGGGCTCAATTCAATATTATGAAACCCGCACCAGTAAAATGCTTTCATGACGATTGCAGGGGTAGAGAGCGGCTTGGACGTATTTCGCAGATGCAACTGCCGATCCCGTATCGCAAAATGATCGTCCAATACTTCCTCCCGCTGCACGGACCAGAATGAGGACTGTGTCCCTTTACGGAATTGATTGATCAGCCGCGTATTCAGCCGATACAACGTGCGTGCCTGCAAAAAATATTCGCGCATGCACTGTTCTACGGACTCGACAGGAGTGCCCCGTTTATACCCCAGCGCGCGCGCTATCTCCAGCTGCTTAGAAAATTCCAACGTATCCTGTTGTGCGTTCGAAAAATAGTGAAGCTCATTGCGAAGCCGGAGAATGCCGTTGAACGCTTCTATGCATTCACTCTCGTCTTCCGCGGAGATCACGCCGTCAACGGCTAACCGTCGGAACAAGGAGATGCAACCGGATGCATTGGAGCGGAAGGGAGTGTCCGTAAAATAATGTGTGTCCGAGGAACGATATATCCACACCAACGAATGAAGATCCCGGATGCCTCCTGCGCTATTCTTCAAGTTCGGTTCCAGCAGTTTTACGGAGTGTTCATATTTTTTATGGCGCTCATCCACTCCGGCGATGACCGCATTGATGAATTTCAGATCTTGTTTCTTACGAATAGCGGTTAGGAAGGCATCTGTATACCGTTCCATCACATCCGAACTGCCGCACACATACCGGCTTTCCAGCACAGACGCCCATACATCCACATCGGTCTGGTAAAGGTTCAGGCAATCCTTAATTGTGCGGACGGAATGTCCCACATCGAAACCGAGGTTCCATAATGAATGCAGAAAACGCTGTGCTGTTTCTGCATTCGCAAGTTTCGAACGCTCATCCTCGAACAATACCATCACATCCACATCACTGTGCGGAGCCATTTCGCACCGTCCGTATCCTCCAAGTGCGACAACAGCGAATGATTCGCGCGACGGTTCCGGCAGCTCACGCCACAATTTGGCGAGTGTTACATCCACCAACTGCGACAATTCCGCAGCAACATCCAGTCCGGATGCACCGCTGCGATGAAAACGGAAGATGCAATCGTATTCCCGGGTGAAAAAGTCTTTAATGGCCATTTATTATAGATAACAGAATTGATGAGAAGTGCAAGGAAGGAGGGGTGGACATTTACAATTTTCTTGCCACAACGGCAACATCCTTTGCCGTCAGTACCATTCCGCCGAAATTGTCCAGCGCTTCAAATAAAACAATATACATCCCGATACGAACCGGATTGCCATTGTCATCACAGCCGTTCCAGACGACAGATCCGGTGGATGGAGACGGTTCCTGCTGAGCAAGTCGACGGATGAGCCTTCCTGTTACATCATAGATCCGTATTCGGATCGTCGCACTATTGGAAGGCAGGGAATAATTGATGGAAAGGAAATCCTCAAAACCATCCTGATCAGGAGAAAACGGATTCGGGGACAGTCCGAGAGCCGCTGCCGGAGATTTTGACCCGATAAAGACACTGTTTTTTTGCATTGGACTGGAACCATTTCTCGAAACGGAAGAACTCCAATTTCTTTCATCAGCGGAATTGCCGGATGGATCAATCCGCTCTATCGAACGTCCGGAAACGGAAAGATTTTTTATGTGCCACGATGGGGAGTATCGGAGGCTGTCTATCGTTGATCCCGAAATATCCAAAAGCACCAGATCCTCTCCACTGTTGCTGAGACTTAACGCAGTATGGATGAAAATATTTTGCTGGGTAAGATCGGGAAACTGTGTGAATATCGCCGAATCCGAAGCAATCACTGCAAATGTACCGGGAGCAATTGGATGGGAGTGTTGCGAAAAAGCAATGGTTGTCCGATTCCCGGACGTACCCGGCTGATCCACCAGCGCCCATCCGGCGATATCCACCGTATCGGATGTGCGATTCATCAGTTCCACAAACTCCGAATTGCCGACGAACGGTTCATACATGATCTCATTGATAACCATCGTTTGTAAGGGAAAACTGTTTACCACGGATATCGAACCAAAATTGTTTTGCAATCGCATGTCGCGGGGATAATCCATAGTTGCGAGAAGATGTTTGCGTCCGGACAGTTTTGTATGCCATTCAAATGTGATCACCGCCGAATCCAAAGGGTCAACCGGTGAGATATTGGACGAAAAAATAATATTTCCGATCAACGGGATCGTATCGCCGTACAGATGTACTCTTGCGGAATCTGCCCGGTATCTTCCCGAGTTCAATGCAACGATAGTGATTAAAAATCCGTCCGGGATCTTTTCTGCTGCGATTCGATGAAGGGTAATATCAAAATCTTTTCGTACAGATTCATTTTCGATTCCCGGACTTGGAAAGTCTGACAGCCAGTTTGCCGAATCTGTTGATGGCGCAGATGGATCGTACCGTTGCAGCGAACTTCCATTCGTTCCTCCCCAAGCAGGACGATAGGAAATACTATCCATCACAATACCCCGTTCATCGAACAGCACAACCGCATCCACTGTCGTATTGTTCAATGCGGAAAACTGTGCCTGAAACAATGGAGCATCAACAACAAAACTGTTCTTTAGCTGCACAGTATCTGTAGTGATAATAAAAAAAGTACCGGACGGAACGACCGGAGAATGACTCTGGACAATTCCTTTGGCCGTTCCGTTATCGGAGATCCTCCAACCGTGAATGTCAACAGGGGAGACGGAGATATTATATCCCTCAATCCATTCCGGAATATCACCTGACGGCGCGTACATCACCTCGTTGATGACAATGCTGCGGGGAGGCAGACCTATCGATAGATCGAACAGTGCAATGTTGTTGTCCGGATCGTCATCCTGTGAAAAAGCGATACTGGCGCCGATTCGGTACGTACCCTGTGGGAACGGCGCGAGCGAAAAGTTCACCACCAAAGATTCGCCGGCAGCCAGGGACGGGAGCGATTGCCGTGCTAATAACTCGGCATCGATAAAAATGGAATCACTATTCACATCCCGATAGAGAAGGATTTCCGTCACCGGAATCGACAGTCTGCCAATATTTTCAACGGTTGCAGAAACAATCACCGGCATTTCTGCGACTGGGAGCAAAGGCGAAATTGAAATATGGGAGATTGCTGCATCGAACTGCTTTTGTGTTACAGAATTGAC
>JBAYIS010000017.1:0-62615 GCA_041665525.1 Bacteroidota bacterium
TGAATACCGAAAATATCTGCATTCACACGTTCGTAATTGCCGGTGATGCCAATGGTCAACATATTGTCGCGGCTTGTCAATATATTCCCCTGCACATCGGTTGTAGCAGCATCGGAGACCGAATAATCCAAACGACGGATTGCCAGACTATCCCGGCGCCAATTGCCTCGAAAATGCGCTGCTTTGATTTCAAAATAAAATTCATCGCTGATGAAATGTTTATAGTTCAGTGCGTTGGAAAATCTCAGCGACGAGACCGTCACATTCCGCTGCCCATCCGCCGGCCGCAAAGCATTGGCAAGGTCTTTCCACCATAAAAAGTCTCCGCGATATTGTTGAAAGAGACTCGAAGAAAATGTGATGGACTGATAGGAAGAGATATCATATTTCATTTTAAGAAAACCGCTGTAACGCCGCAGCCAATCTTGTTCACGGTATCCGTCATCCGATAATCGCTGAATGGAAAATGCAACTCCCAGATCATCGAACCGGGAAGACCAGCCGATTGCCTGTCCGTTCGTATACCGTGTTTTGTCGCTCCATTTCCATTGATCGAATATCGGATCGGAGTAATATCCGCCGTAGACTCGCCACCACAACATCGGATCTTCCCCAATCTCCTTGGTCAGGACATTGATAACTCCGCCAAGCGCTCCCGATCCATACAGAGCGGATCCGGCACCTTTCACCACTTCCACCTGTTCTATCTGAAAAACTGGAATAGTTTCAAACGTGATCTCTCCCGTATCGCCCGTTAATAGCGGAATACCATCCACCAGCATCATCACCCTGCTTCCAACCCCCCGGCTGTATCCGCTGGAAGCGCGGATATTTACCTGCGACTGTTGGAAATTCACACCCGGGACATACCGTAAAGCATCATCCAGAGCAATACTGTTCCGTTTTTGAAACGATCCGGCTTCGATGATGCTGATGCTAACGGGGATCTCCTGAAGTGACTGTGCGCGTTTATTTGCAGTTACCACCACAGTTTGCGATTGGA
Organism: Bacteroidota bacterium; assembly: GCA_041665525.1. Taxonomy (GTDB): domain Bacteria; phylum Bacteroidota; class Ignavibacteria; order UBA10030; family UBA8401; genus UBA8401. Next base: position 1,004 of record JBAYIS010000017.1, read on the forward strand.
TCAATGCAGGGGTTAATCGAATAATGAGTTCAGGGACATCGTTCTCCGGGAACTTCACGGTAAACGATTTGTAACCTACTGCAGACACTAAAATGATATGACGGTCCAACGGGATATTTTTCAATTGAAATTTTCCCTGTATGTCGGTGGCCGTACCAATCGTGGTATTCGCAACCATCACTGTGGCACCGATGATGGGCAATGCATCATCTGCGGAAATGACCTTACCTGCAATTACAGACCGGGATTGTGAAAAGGATAAATCGAAAATAATGAGTCCAAAAAAAATTATTCTCCTGATCAGAGTACCGGAATAGGATGGAAAAAAATGCGCCTTATGACTGCTGGTGAAGTTCATTACGGCACCTTAAACGGCTGCGGCGGAACATTATAAAAATCGACGGTAAAATTTATGCCTGTTGTGAAATGTTCATCCAGAACAGAAACGCTTAAGGGATTCGGAGTAGATGGTGTGTACCCGTATACACTGACGACCTTCCATTGCGAAAAGACATCCGTGCCGTATTGCTGCACTACTGCTATGTAATAGTATGTTTGCGGCCTAAGGTAGAGTTCATAGGAGGCGGTGGTTCCGGAAATCGCTGTCGCACGGATGTCACCGCTGAACGGTATGATTCCTTCAACGACTTTGCCGATTAATGCTTGCGGTAGCGTATCAACAGGAAAATACGGAACAGCGACGACCCGAAGATCCAACAAACTGTCGGATGGAGGAATGGTACTGATATAGGAAATAGTTCCGCCGATTCCAGGATCGCTTACATCGTTCGGATTCAATCCTTGAGAATCACACCCGGTGAGAAAAACTGCACATCCGATAAAAAGTAGAGTAAAATATCTCATTTATTGAATTTGGACAGATTTTTCTACAAAATCACGAAAAAAGTTGTATATTTCAGCCAGAAATATAAAAAGGATGGCGCTATGAAGTTCACGACATTTTTCTTTTTTTCGGCAGTGTGTTCATCGCTGCTTTTCTCTCAATCGATCCTCGACACTCACGATCCAAATCAACCACTTACCGCCGAACAATGTTTCGACGTAATTAAGACCGTTTGGGACGGTTTGAAGAAGAACTCCGAAGACTACATGACGATTTCTTCCGAGAAAAGTGAGTTTGAATCCACCGCCGAATTCAATGACCGCATCCGGAAGGCAAAGGATGAGTACATCAATAAGATAAGGAAATTCTACAGTGACAATAAGTTGAATTCGCGCACATATTCTGTTTGGCTGAAAGCGGAACTGGCTAAATATGATGCTGACAATCAAACATACGGTATCAAATCCCCAACGCAAATACTTGTACAGCCGAAGAAAAAAGACATTTCCGTCACTGTCCAATCGAATAAATATGTAACGATCACGGAAAAAAACTCTGCAGGCTACCGCAGAGCATATATCCATCTCAACACTAATCCAGAATTCACATGGTTTGTAAACAAACAGACCGCGCAAGATGCCAAAGGGAAAGAACAGAATATTTTCTTCAAGTTATCATTTACATTTGATATTTCATTCGACGAAACCGCAAACCAGGTGGTACTGCAAGTGGTCCCCACAAAACTTTCTTTAATGAACCAGGCGGAAAACTTCACCTATTGGAGCGAGGAGATTCGTTGAGGAGGGTTGTATGAACGATTTTAAAAACAGTATTCTTGAACTCATTTCCGATACATCCAGCAATCTCCCCCCTGATGTCCGAAAAGCGATAAAAGCCGCTCAACAAAGCGAAGAGAGCGGTTCTCGGTCCGCTCTTGCTCTGGAAACCATTGCCACCAACATCGATATGGCTTGCGATAATGTCGGTCCGATCTGTCAGGATACGGGAATGCTGACATTCATCGTGCACACTCCGGTCGGAGCTAACCAGATTCAGATGAAAAAATTGATTCAAGAGGCAGTGTCAGAAAGTACGAAAGCGGGAAAACTCCGTTCCAATTCCGTTGATTCGTTGACCGGAAAGAACAGCGGCGACAATCTCGGTCCCGGAACTCCCATCATCCATTGGGAACAATGGGAGAATAATGATGAGATCGAGATCAAGTTGATCTTGAAAGGCGGCGGGTGCGAAAACAAAAACATCCAATATTCCCTTCCGATGGATCTGGAGCATCTTGGAAAAGCTGGACGGAATTTGGACGGCATCCGGAAATGCATTCTCCATGCGGTATGGCAGGCACAGGGACATGGCTGCGCGATTGGGGCAATCGGTGTTTGCATCGGCGGAGATCGGACTTCGGGTTTTGACCATGCCAAAATGCAGCTTTTCCGCACTCTGGATGACGTGAATCCCATTACAGAACTTGCCGAACTCGAAAAATACATTATGGAACATGTGAATTCCCTAAAGATCGGAACAATGGGATTCGGCGGCAATACTTCTCTTATCGGCTGTAAAATTGGCGCATTAAACCGGTTGCCGGCAAGTTTCTTTGTCTCTGTTGCGTATGATTGTTGGGCATTCCGCCGACAAGGAGTCGTTCTTAATGCGAAGACCGGGAAGATCAAGCGATGGTTGTACAAAGATGAGTCACCGGTTATCACTATGAGCAAAACAAAAACGCTTCCACTCTCCGGCAGCGAGATTGTGTTGAACACTCCACTTTCCGAAAAGATGATTCGCTCTTTGAAGGTGGGAGATGTGGTACTGATCAACGGTACGATGTTCACCGGGCGGGACGCCATTCATGCACATTTGATGAACAACGATCCCCCGGTCGATCTGCACGGTCAGATCCTCTATCACTGCGGTCCTGTAACGATTAAAGAGAACGGAAAGTGGAAAATCACAGCCGCCGGTCCGACAACCAGCAGCCGAGAAGAGCCCTATCAAGCGCATATCATCAAAAATTTTGGAATCCGCGCAGTCGTCGGCAAAGGGGGCATGGGAAAAAAGACACTTGCAGCATTAAAGGAACACGGCGCGGTGTATCTGAACGCCATCGGCGGTGCTGCGCAATATTATGCGAAATGTATCACGGCGGTCAACGACGTTCACCTGGAACAATTCGGAATGCCCGAAGCTATGTGGCATGTTACAGTGCAAAATTTCCCGGCGATCGTCACAATGGATTCCCATGGCAATAGTCTGCATGCGGAGATCGAAGAAAGTTCCGCAAAGGAACTGACAACATTTGCTCATCCTGTTTTTTAATTCTTTTTTTGGAGAACTATGGCTAACGAAACACTCACAATAACTGATAATCGCACCGGAAAGACCTACGAACTGCCGATCTCCTACGGCACCATCCACGCCACAGATCTACGGAAGATCAAAACAGGAGATGATGATTTTGGCATGATGACATACGATCCCGCATTCATGAATACTGCCTCGTGCAAGAGCAAAGTAACGTTTATCGACGGGGACAAAGGGATCCTGCGATACCGCGGATATCCGATTGAGCAACTGGCGGAAAAAAGTTCTTATCTTGAAGTAACCTACCTGTTGTTATACGGCGAACTTCCCAACGCCGCACAACTGACACAATGGGAAAATGATATTAAACTCCATACGTACATTCATGAAAATGTGAAGAAACTGATGGAGGGATTCCGGTATGATGCCCACCCCATGGGAATGTTCATTAGCACCGTCGCCGCGCTCTCTACCTTCTATCCTGAAGCGATCAATATCAGCGATCCAGAGAACCGACAGAAACAGATCCTGCGCTTGATCGGGAAAGTACCAACGATTGCTGCGTTCTCCTACCGACATATCAAGGGAATGCCGTACGTTTATCCGAACAACGATTTCTCGTTCATTCAGAATTTTCTGAACATGATGTACAGCATCGGAACTCCCCGGTATGAAGTTCCTCCGATTTTTGAAAAAGCGTTGAACATCCTCTTTATTCTTCATGCTGATCATGAGCAAAACTGCAGCACCAGTGCTATGCGCAACGTCGGCAGTTCGCATGTGGATCCGTATTCTTCCACGGCGGCGGCAGCAGCGGCACTATATGGACCGCTTCACGGCGGCGCAAACGAGGCAGTGCTTCGCATGCTGGACCATATCGGAACGATCGGCGAAGTCCCTGCATTTATTGAGAAGGTGAAGAAAGGTGAAGGCCGGTTGATGGGCTTCGGTCACCGGGTATATAAAAATTACGATCCTCGTGCGAAAGTCATTAAAAAACTGGCGGACGATGTCTTCAAGGTTACGGGAGTCGATCCGAAACTGGAGATTGCGCTGGAGTTGGAGCGGATTGCATTAAGCGATGAATACTTCGTCAAACGGAAGCTCTATCCAAATGTCGACTTTTATTCCGGATTGATTTATAAAGCGATGGGATTTCCAAAAGAGTTCTTCCCTGTCCTTTTCGCCATCCCGCGCACTTCGGGCTGGATCACTCATTGGCAGGAAATGATTCTGGACGAAGATCAGAAAATCGCCCGGCCGCGGCAAATTTACCTTGGACATGATACCCGCGACTATGTTGCCATCGATAAACGAAAGTAATTTGATTTTGATCACGGGAGCGTCCTAATAGCTGGGACGCTTTTTTATTTTCACCATTTTTTAAAAACAGAGTCGGTCCTGCATTTCAATGTTGTGCTCACTCTGCAAGGTCAGAATTTTATGAAAGCCTCAATCAATAATATCCTTACACGATACATCGATGTCGGTTCTCCTTCATCACCGGCGATCATTTTTATCCATGGTTTCCCGTTTTCCCATAAACTGTGGAATTTCCCAGGCGGACAGATCGATGCATTAAGTGCAACCAATCGTGTCGTTGCATATGATATCCGCGGCCATGGTGAAAGTGAAGTAGGAACCGGCCATTATTCCATAGAACTGTTTGTCGACGATCTTTTTGCACTGATGGACCATCTGACAATTCCTAAAGCGATTCTGTGCGGCCTTTCGATGGGTGGATATATAGCCCTTCGTGCCGCCGAACGGAGTCCGGAACGGATTACAGGTTTGGTCTTGTGTGATACCAAAAGCGAAGCGGACAGCAATGAAACAAGGATCAAGCGTGCAAATGGTATCAAATTTGTTCAGGCAAACGGAATGAAGTATTATGCGCAGGATTACGTAAAGATCGTTTTTGCTTCATCATCTTTTGATGCTCACCCGGAGGCGGTCAAATCGGTCCAAAGCATTGTGGAACGAACCGCTCCAATCTCCATCTTCGGATCGCTGCTGGCACTTGCCGGCCGTACAGATACTACTGCCGGACTATCGAACATCAAGTGCCCAACGCTGATTCTTGTCGGCGAAAAGGACACGGTGACTCCCATTGCCGCTTCACAGGCAATGCAGGAAAAGATTCCGGGTTCGATTATGCATGTTATCCCCGGTGCAGGACATATCAGCAATATGGAAAACCCCGCCGAATTCAATAAGCATCTGGTTTCCTTTATCACTTCTATTAAATAGCTGTAGTACACCTTGAGCAAATATAAACATGTAGGACACCTTAAAAAGGTGTCCTACATGTTTAAAGAATATTTCATATGCCTTCCACACTCTCTTCTCTAAACAAACAGATCATCGCCTGCAGAAAATGTCCTCGTCTTGTTTCGTGGCGTGAAGAAGTGGCCCGGATGAAGACGAAAAGATTCATGGAATGGGAGTATTGGGGAAAACCGGTCCCTGGATTCGGAGATCCCAACGCTCACATATTGTTGGTAGGATTGGCACCCGCTGCTCACGGCGCTAATCGCACAGGAAGAATGTTTACCGGGGATGAAAGCGGAAAATGGCTGTATCGCGCTTTGTATAAAGCGGGTTTTGCTTCGCAGAGATTATCAGAATCCCTGAATGACTCCCTGCAATTGATAAATTGTTATATCACCGCTGCTTGCCGGTGTGCTCCGCCGGATAATACTCCTCTTCCCAAAGAAAAATTGAACTGCCGCCCCTTCATTCTAAGAGAATTACAGTTGTTAAAGAAACTCCGGGTTGTTATTGGATTGGGGAAAATAGGTTTTGATACGGCGGTCGATTGTTTTCAGGAACTTGGACTCTCTGAGTTGAAATCCAGACCGAAGTTCTCCCACGGCAGCATTGTAAAAATCAATAATCGCATCACGCTCATCGGCAGTTATCATCCCAGTCAACAAAACACTTTTACGGGAAAACTGACCGAACCGATGTTCAATTCAATTTTCACAAAAGCAAAAAAACTGCTTTAAAAAAGCTGCGTCCCACACTCGTGGGACGCAGTGAAACAAATCCTATTTCTATAAATCAATCTACCGTTCCTGAAGCAGTCACCAGCTTATACGTCCCATAGACAGGATGAGAAACAACAATGGTTATCAATGTTGCTACGGGAGCATCAGTATCAGTCGGACTTGCATCCGTTACGGTGAAAGTAAATGATGTAAGGCCTGCACCACCGACTTTCGTGTCCGGCATTGTGACATTGGCATTTCCACTGACGGAAAGTCCGGAAGCTTCAATTGCAATTGAAACGCCTTGCGACATTGGATTTCCTAAATAGTCTTCAACGGTAAATGTAAATGGACCTGCACTACCGCCATTAGGAACAGTGATCGAATTAATTACATCGGTCTTTGTTATTATCGGTGAACCAGACCACAATAATTGTACTGAATCCATGACAAATGAGCTGTCTTTGCCGATTGTTCTCGCATAAACGTAAGAGAATCCATCCACATTCGGAAATGGATTGCCTGCATACAGCGTCATCGTGACAAAACCATTTTTGTCAGTCAATCCCTTTGCTGTTTGAATAATTCCATGTGCAGAATTGAAATAGACAGCTGTTCCTTCTTTCACGGGATTGCTATACTTGTCACCAACCTGAACAGTGATATCAGTTCCTAAAAATGCCTTCTGTAATCCGGGGAAATTAAACTGTGTTGGTGCAATTGTAAAATGACCCTGGTCTGCAAATCCGGAATTGACGGAAATAATCACAGGTTGAGATTTTATGGTCCTTACCGGATTTGTCAGATTAATAAGTGCTTCCAGTTGAAGAACGCCGGCTTGAGTACCGCTTGTGATGGAAACTCTGGTTTTACCGTTTTCATCAGTGCTATCAATCGTCGGCAATATCACAGGATACGTACCGCCCACCGTAAAAGTGTTCGGGAAGAAATTCGTACTGTAAATAACCGTTGCCCTATTGTCTAGAGTGATCGGTGCTCCCACGGAATCGCGCACTTCAAATGTGAGCGTTGCATTTTCCGTTCCACCAACACCCGCAATGGAAATATCATTCGATGAAGCAGTCAATAGAGCAATCGATGCCGGAACGCGTGCAGAGGGCGGAACGATGATATTCGAAGGAGCAAGAAGTTTACCATTAATATAAGTTGTAGAACTCGTAGGGCCAGTTACTTGAATTTTAATTTTAAACATTCCACCAGTCCCTGAATTTTCCATCAAATCTCTAACTGCAATAGTAAAATTTGTCCCCTTATTTTTCTCATTTGAATCAATAATAAAATCACTTTGATCGCCTGTGATTCCAATTTGTGACGCCACTGCGCCTTCAACAGAAACTTCGTACGTATGGTTTGAAGATATTGGATATCCATTCGTGTCCGAAATAGTAAAATCAACAGTCGAAGAAGAACCATCAAACAATGTTATGGTATCATTACTAATATTAGTAGAAATTATTGGATCTCCGGAAATTAAGACTGGAATTTTCCTTATTATTTCAGTACTGACTGCACCGATTGTTTTTGCTGTAATAGTATAATTTCCCGGCGTTGCGTCCTGAACCAACAACAAAGAACTTGCTTTCCCTAAGTTGTCGGTAAAAGCAGTTGCAGTAATTATTCCTCCATCAGTTGTAAAATATATTGGTGTCCCAGATTTCACTGGATTTCCTGCTTTATCACCAGCTATAACACTTATCTCTGCAGGTACTAGTTCCTTATGAGAATAATTCTTTTTTGAAACGCCAACAAAAAATAAAGAGTCTACTGGATATCCGCCAGAAATAGTTAATGAAGCAGTGGGAGAAACAATGCTACCATTTTTATTTGTCGCTTTTATTTGGACAATCCCAGATTTTGAACCCGCAGTAAATGAAGTTGTGACTCTACCTGTATTAGGATCTGTCTTTACCGAATCGGGTGAAAGCTTTGCCCCCGTTATATCGCCAAACATTGAAAATTTTATAGTAGAAACACTATCAATTGCATTACCTAAAATATCTTGAGCCTCATAAACAAGAAGAGAATTTTCTATTCCACCACCATCTTTTACAGATAAATTCGATTCGCTTGCACTAACAACTTTAATTTGATACAAAGGTCCGGTCTTGATATAGACTGTTTTTATTTCGGAATTGATTGATAATAGATCTCGTTTAATCGATGCTTGTAATTGAACAATGCCCGACCGCACACCGGCAAACAGCGTCGTGGAAGCAATGCCATTCGCACCGGTCACTGCAAGCGGATTCGTCATATATTCTCCGCCGCCAACTGATTGCAGAATGGAGAAAATCACCGGTATACCCGGCGACGGTGCACCCTTCGAATCCAAAACCATTGCCTGCACTACAACGGAGTCCTTCAATCCGGCACCGGAGACGACGATGTTTTCTGCTGCGCCGTTCACAAAGCTCAGTTTGTCAACTTTACCACTGTCTGAAATACCGGAAGTTAAAATACCGGAGATCGTCCGTTTTGCCGTTCCGTTCGGACCGTTCACTTCTACAATCAGTTTCAGTGCGACATTATTATTAAGATTGCTGTTCCGCTTATCAGATACATTGATGAAGAACTTCGTAAAGGCCGAATCCCTCGTGTCCGGTAAAATTTTTGTGACATCACCGCTTAATACTGCACCCGTTGTATCAAGTCCAACACCTGTAACAGTGACGACTGTCCCTTCAGCCATCGGATGATTGTAAATATCCGCAACCCGGAATTCGATCTGTTTGGAACCGAGCAGCGGCACACTGAAGAATGTGGAATCTGCGGACGGAACCTTAATAATCGGTTCGCCGGAGAAGATCATCGTAATCTGTTTTGAAAATGGAGTCATCACACGGGTCGATCTGTTTTTCATTTGTGTTGATGAAGTATTCCCCTGTCGTTTCGAACGCAGCGGTTTGAGGATCACTTCTTCGTTCATTCCATTCCCCTGCACAGAACCGCCTCCAGTCGTACCAACAAGGGCAGTTATCGTCGCAACACCCGATGGCGGCGGCGGATTGCCCGTGATAAGATCCACACCAACTGACCCATCTAAGTTTGTCGTTGAATATGCTTGAATAATACCGCCATTGGTTTCAAAATAGACAACTGTTCCTTTTTGAACCGGATTACCGAACTTATCTCCAACAACGGCAGTAATCGTATTTCGAAGATCATATTTCACTAATCCCGGAATATTCACTTTTTGTGAACCGATCGTGAACCGTGTAGGATCCGGAATTCCACCTGCGACAACAATAGAAACTACTTTTGAAGAAATGTTAATACTGTCGGTTCCGTTCTTCTTTTTGGATCTGCTTGATGCTTTCAACGTAATGATACCGGATTTAGGTCCTGAAGTTAAACGGAATACAACCTGGCCTAACGAATTGGTAACTGCCGTATCCGGTTTAATGGTAACAGAATTCACTGTATCGGGCTGTGTTTCTACTGTCAGAACTACCGGGGTTTTGTTCGCTTCATCAACCGGTACGCCGAGAGAGTCGCGCACTTCGAATGTGATGTTCGTGGCATCATTGCCGGTGCCAAAGACCGAGATTTGAGCCAGGGTAGAACTTAAGAATGCAATCGATTTTGCCGGTGCTGAAGCCTTACCGGTAATGATGCTGTCGAATGATGTAGATTTTCCCCGCATCTTCAATTGACCAAGATCGATCGCCGGACTTTTCCTGCTATACGCACCAGAGTATGTGGTGTCAACATATGATAGATTCATATGCGTTAGTGTAAATGTTGCTGCGGTCGTAGCATCTTCTTTTGATTTGAAGGACATACTGAAATTACCAAAAGAGTCGGTTGTGTCAACGGCAAAGGCATCTTTGCTATCCAATCGGACGATGACGCTGTCGATACCGCTGGAGACTGCCAATCTCACGACTTTCCCGGTTACTGAAACATCATATTCAGACTGTTCCGTGGCAGGATTCTCGCACGAAAAAATGCCCATCACAAGAATGAGCAACGCACTGACAGTGATGTTTTTCCAGATTTTCATAAGACACCTTATTGGAATGACATAAAAAAAGAATTTCGTCCTAACGTATCAAAACGCTAAGACGAAAACTATGACACATGACACGGATAGTTTTATTTTTTCGGCCGTAACCGCTCGAGTTCACTTTGATTCTGCTTCTGTGCTTGATCAATCAAATTACTTCCTCTTACCTTGGCGGAGTTTGCAATACGTTCTTCAACGGTCGGAATGATATCCGCTTTGATCAGGATGATAATCTCTTGAGTAATCGTCGTCGTTTGATCAAATCCAAAGATATACCGCAGTCCAAATACCCACCACGGAAGGTCCTTCAAACCGGGAATACCACCCCGTTTGATATCGTCCGATGTTGTATATAATCCGCCGATGATTGTCTCTTCACCGTCATACAGAACGGAAAACGTCGTTGCGGTCGCCTTGTTAATGGCACCGCTTGCTGCGACAGCGCTTTTTTCTGCTTTGATATCCAGATCGATAAATTTAATACCGTTCTCTTCATACACCGTCGGCTTTACATCGATGATTATACCAGACGATACCGCAGTCTTAATAACATTGCCGGAAAAATCTTTCGTATCGATAAAGATGTCTTGCCCGATCTGTATTCTTCCAAGTTTACCGGACGAGACAGTAATTGAGGGATTGGATAATACTTCACCGAGTCCGGTGCTGGCAAAGAACGCCACGAGGGCAGAAATGTTCGCATAGGAAAAGTCCGGAACATAGCGGCCAAGGAATCCGACATTTGCCGCTGTCCCGCTGGAACCACCGGTTCCTCCGCTGCTGCCGCTTCCGCCGCTACCGGATGCTGCATTGGGATCAGTCACACCGCCGTTGAACTCCACACCGATGCTTCTCGGGGCAGATGTCTTATCGCCTGCTAGGAACTTCCAATTGATGCCGGCGTTTCGCGATTTTGTCACATCGATGCTGAAGAATACGGAGGAGATTTTTACATCGCGTTGTTTCAACAATACTTTCCCTGCGGAATCCACTGCGGCAGATGTTAAAACGCCCCCCTTCATCACTCCTCCGCCCGCCACGCGCTGCGAATCGATGGTGGAATACACATAAAAGAATTCTTCACGTTCATCATACCACATTCCGTTTGACCGCAGCACATTTTCGAAAGCCTGATACCAGTACGTATTCTCCACATCCACGCCGATCGGTTTTTTATTGTTGCTCACATCCACGATGATCTTATTCATGTACTTCTTGCTGAAATCGCTGAACAGCAGGATCGCTTTGTCGAAGGCAAGGCTTTTGGACATGGACACGAGCTCTTCGGGGGCGACATATTCATTCAAGAACATGCGCTTCTCGCGATTAGATTGTGATGATGAAAGAGCAACCATCATCAACAGGCATGTGGAAAGAACGATCAGTCGTCTCATTGCATTGCGTCCTTATCTGTTTTCTCAAATTGAATTTGCAGCCGTTTGGTATACACGATTCCGCCGTCATTCAGAATGAACTCGACAGCCCCTTCGCGCGGAATAATGTTCGACACTTTTCCGAGATAGACCTCATCTCCCACCTGCAGGGTTACTAGTTTCCCCTGTTCATTCATTACCAGCGCTTTCCCGTTTGCGGTCGCTTTCACGGAGACCTTTTCCACATCCACCAGATTCCGGACATTGGCAGGGGTCCTCTTCAGCACGCTCGGCTGAAACGGATTGGACATGATCGGCTGCGGAGTCGAATCCGGTTTCATTACCGGCATACCCAGCGTAGTCTCTTTGGTAAAGTATGCATTGATATCCATATCGTAGGACATGGATATCTGCGGATATTCGATGGAATCTGAACTAACCTCATCGCTTCTCAAAGTCAAATTAGAAATCTTATATAGTTTCCGTCCGTTCTCCAGCAGCCAGATAAAACGGAAAATATTCGGAAACTCGGATACACCGGTGATCTTATATGTGTTGTATCCCACCGAGCCTTGATCTTTGGTGCCGGTCAGCGAAAGGTTCATCTTCAACTGCTGAGCACCGCTTTCATCGATAATATCGCTGAGATATCCGTAGGTTTGAGACGAAACATCTGAACTGGAAATCTCTTTTACACGATTGTTCCACCGATGCAGCGTCTCACGCAGTTTCATCTGGTTCTGTTCGATCGCATTCATCTGTTCCGTATTGTCTTGCAGCTGCGCTGTAATCTTCGCGGTCTCCTTCTGGTTCTGTTCAATTTTCTTCGGTTGGAAGAAAAATGTTACATAACCGCCGATGAGAGTCACCAGGAGGACAATAACTGCAAGTGCGATCGTATTTCTGATTTTATATGACACAGCGGACCTGAATTATTCCGAAATATTTGATCGAACGATAAGGACGAATCGATAGACATCTTTTCCCCTGATGTTTTCCATATCTACCGTTTTCAATGTAGCATTTTCGAACATGTTGGCAATCCGTGGAATACGCTGGCGATACAGCGTATAGCCGGTCATTTCCATTGATGAATCACCCCGTGCGGCTATATCTTTTATCCAAACCGAATTGACGCTTTCAACGCTTCCGGTCAAATGATTGAACACCTTGCTCCAGCGATTATAATTCGGCATCAGTTCGTCGTAGACTGCCAACCCTGCTTCGTATTGTGCGTTCTGTGCGGTTAAACTGTCCAGGATCGACTGCAACCGCTGGTTCTCCGCCAGCTGGTCCTGTTTCTTTTTTAATTCCATTCGTGTCGAACGAACTTCTTCATTCAGTTCAGCATACCGTGAAGTGAAGTAGAATGTTGTTGCAAATATCAAGACAAGCAGAAGGTATCCGTGCCACGCAAGTTTAAAAACTTTCTGTCCTTCGCGGTAACTTGTCGGAAGCAAATCGATCTCGTAATACCGTTTGTTCTTCGGTTCCAAAGCCCGCATGGCCGATGCGATGGGAATTGCATATTCCGAGACAATCGTTTCAGGATTGTCCTGAAATTCTGATGTATCCAGTGTTGTGGTGATTAAGTACTCAATCGGCGATTCGGCAAACTGCGGTGCCAGGAATTGTTTTAGGTCGATCTTTACCGCTTCGCCGGCAAGGAAGATCCTGTCGATGCGAAGTATTCCGGCGCTATCCTGTTCAAGAAGGATACGGGAATAGATCGTATTCTCAATATTGGGGGTCAGGCGGCCTTCACTAATCACCGGAGCGAAATGAAAGAAATACTCCCCTTTCATAAAAATCAACCGACTGAATTCAGTGCCGACATATACAATAATGGATACTTCCGATTCGCCCAATTCATAATTGGCGCGGACCAAATTCATTAAAGAGATATCCGACGTTTCGATGAAATGAAGGCGCGGTGTGCGATTGCCGAGAAAATCTTTTACGCTTTCTATCAAGTCCAGCAGACCAAGCCCGTCTTCTCGAATAACGGACAGTATCTGTCCTTCAGCTGCCGGAATGTAGGAGAGTGAATCCAGAGTCGGCTTCACGGAACGGGTAGCCGATAACTCATCGATCAACTTGCGTTTTAATTTATTACCGGATAGGCCGAAATTATCTTCAAACTGCTGATAGTAAATGCTGGGCTCAGAAATGGAATATACAAGCTGATAGGCTGTGGTGGGATACTCCGACAACAAGCCGATGATCACTTCGCTGTTTGACGCACCGCCGGTGGATTCCGCAAATTCATCCTTCACACCGCTCGCTTCCAGCGAATCCATCATGTCGAAACTTTCCGATCCCTGCCCCGGTTCGGACCCGGCAACACGCTCTTCGAGCCGCTTTACCAAATTGACGGTCTTTACATCGTGCAATACAATGCGCTTGTTCTTCAATGCCAAATGGACGAACTTGACATCAAGACCATCAACAAAAATTCCGAGTATCGTTTTGCCTTCGCCTTTGATATATGGCATGTCGTTTACGTATTGATAATTTGTTGCATGCGTTTCTTGTTATTTGCGTAGTTCATCGCGCTTTCCATCGAAATCTTCTTCTGCTGAAATAATTTCTTCAGGTCCTGCTCCATGGTTTGCATGCCGATTTCACCGGATTCCTGGATCATCTGATAGATTTCCCCCGTATTGCCGTTCTTAATTGCCGCCCTCACGGAAGGATTCATAATCATGATCTCTCTTGCCGCAACACGTTTTCCGTCCAGAGAGGGAATCAGTTTTTGTGACAACACCATCTTACACACATCGGCAAACCGCATCCGCACACGATCCTGTTCAACATGCGGTACTTCGCCGATGATACGGTCAATACTTTCAACTGCAGACGCTGTATGCAGCGTGGAGAACACTTTGTGTCCGCTGTCCGTGATTTCTAGTCCGGTCATAATCGTTTCCGGATCCCGCATTTCACCAATCATAATAATATCGGGATCCTGCCGCAATGCCTGGATGGCTCCATCTTTGAATGACAGTACATCCCTACCCACTTCACGATGACGAACAATACAGCGGTCCGATTTGTGGACATACTCAATTGGTGATGCCACAACGCAAATGTGACCATCCACAGTATGATTGTTCAAATCGATCATCGCGTCCAATGTAGTGCTCTTTCCGGATCCGGTAATACCAGTGATCAGTATCAGTCCCTCTTTTGTATGCGCGAGGCTGACGATTTTTGTCACGTTAGGATGCAATTCCAGGGATTTATACGGACGTACTGTTGCGTTAATTGCACGCATATTCAACGCAAGTTGGTCCAGATCCATATATGCATCAGCCCGATAGCGGTGCATCTTCTCGCCTTCAGTGATCATATAGGAGAAGTCGAGATTCTTCATCTCATAAAGAAATTGCCGCTGACGGGAAGAGATCAACGATTGGATCAGCACATTCGTATCATCAACAGAGAGTGTTTCTAATGTCGGATCCGGTTTTTTTGCCCCAAAAATTCTGTACCAAACTTTCCCATGTCCGCCAAATCCGCCAAAATCAATATCCGAAGCATTAATCAATTGCATCCGTAACAACAGACTTTCGACGAAATGCTTTAGCATCTGCTTGTTTTCAATAGGAAGTTTTTCAACAAAATCGCCGATAAATATCTGACGTTCCAAACCTTGTGTTGATGCCGGGATTTGTGCAATAACCTGATTGAGAACTGTGCGAGCTTTCTCGAAAATTTCCGGAGGGATGACAAGTGAAGCAGTCGGAGCAACTTGCATAGTATTTTATACCAGTTGTTGGGAAAAATGTACCTTACTCGAAATAACAGGTTTAGAATAGTTTCTCAAGTAATACATTAAATGTTGGAGTGAATATATTGAAAGGCTTAATGAATGTCAACACTTTCGGTCCTATTATTCAAACCAGGAAAGCACTTCAAAGCTATTTGTTGTTGGAAAAGGAAAGTTATTTGGCGGTGTATTTTCCAATCGAGAGTCATATTTCATATAGAAATTAGCCCCTTTTGATGTACCAGTGCCAAAATCCGTTGAATTTATCTCTTTTGAAATCAAGGAACCAACAATTTTAACCTGCTCTATTGAATTATTCCGCAATGAACTCTCTAATGTGGCATTTTCATTTGTAAAAAAAGCTCCATCCATTCGTATTGGTAATTCTCTGATTTCGATATTTCCCGCACTGACTAATCCCAGCATATCTGTAGAAGTAGGTGTTATTAGGGGATCTGTATAATATCGCAAATCATCCTCAATATACGTTGCGCCGACAGTCGCAGAAGGGGTAGTAGAACTCGGCGAGACCTTTGACGTTAAAGAAACTTGGCCGGAAAATGTTCCTTCGACATGTAATTCTCCATTCACCACGGCGATATTTCCCGACGGGGCAAAAGTAGATAATAGTACCTCAGCACTCCAAACAGCGCTAACATTGTATTTGTATTGAACCTTCGTAACACCACCCGATACGGAGAATTTCAACCACAATTCTCCCGGACCGGTGAATGTATTCAGCGTTCCTGCATCGGCATTGGCCGCAGCCTCAATAGCATCAGCGGAAGTAGTGTACGCCGGAAAATCGATATTCACCCCTTCTTGATACCCGCCCATGAAAGTCGGAGATCCCGAAGCGGTCTTTAATTCCCCCATCGTGGCACGTTCTGTAAATACAGGATTCCCTTGAGTTGCTAATTCGCCGTTCACATGAATTGGACCATCAATAGTATCACCAGCCCTCATTTTTGCCGCTGAGGAAACGTTGCCGCTATACATTGCAAATTTCGAAAATGAACTGGGACTTAAGAGTACTCGAACGATATGCGTGTCTTGCTGAAAGATACCCGTGGAGGTTAGTAATACCTTATCTGCGTACGTTGTCGTATCAACATCAACGCTGAATTCCCCATCATTCATCACAACATGGGAAAACCCTGTCCGCCAGTTCCGATCGAGGAATATCTGATTGCACGCGAGATTTGCACCGGCATCGGCAATATTATAGGATTGTGTATATTCATAATATAATATTGCATTCTCAAAAGCCTCAGTGCCGCTGTCATTCATTGTTCTGCCGAAAAAAAGAAAAATGAATGTCATTCCCATCACCAAATATATTGCCGATCGTCCCATGGCACACTCCTATCGGTTGTTCAAATTCTTTGCGACCAACCGCACCTGTCGCCAGAAAGCACTTTGGTACACCGTATCATACGTTGCTGTGTTGTAATACTTCGTCCACTTCACCGGATGTTCAACCTGGATGGTGATCTGCATATACTGAATCAATTGGCAACTGTCCACCGGTGTCGACAATTCAGCGTGCAATGCATCATAGTATTTCATATTGAATGTTGTGACACCCATATTGACTCCGATCGGAGTAGCATCGTTTTCTACCCGATACAATAAACGATCATACGGATTTGGTGTCACAGATAATTCAGAAGTGGGCCCGACATAGTATGTCATTGAATCAAGAACTCCGTCCCCATACGGCTGGGTTGTTGTCGGGAAGTCAGTCCAAAAAACGATCTTTGATGTATCGGCATACCGGATGGCATCCGTAGGAGAGCTAATCACCGTATAGTTTTTACAATAAGCGATCTTTCGGAAATCATATTCCAACAATTGTGACACGGCAACGAGGTTCTGCTGTACAAGTATATCCTCCCGAAAGGCCTGTACATTTTCCATAGTTCCGCCGTTCAATCGCAGTGCGATCAGCATCAACGAACCAAACACCAGCGATGATGCAATAAGATCTAATATCGTTTGCGAGCCCATAGTTTTTTTGTATTAACGGAAATACCAATAACTAAAAACTGATTGAAACTTTAGCGTATCCTGTACGGGTGTTTCTGTTGAATCAACTGTTGCATAATCTACCATGTACGGACTAGTCACATAGACAGTGATGAGCTTATTAAACGTTCTTGTCGTTGTTGTCGTAATTGTTGTTGGAGGAGTAACGGAAAGATATTGAACTGTTGCGGTAGACATGAATATGGCGGAATTTGGGATAGTATCGATACGGATATATCCATGAACATCATCAATATCATCGAATGTTGACATATCTGTTTCGCCCAAATCCTTGCCAAAACTTGCTGCTGCTGTTAATGCCGATGATTGGGAGTATGTCAAAAATGTATCGACCGTCGCTTCATCAAATGCAAGATCGTGTGCCGATTCCAACAACGACACTCCGAGCGAAGTAGCCGTGATCCTGTATTCTGCAACATCTTTCGTTGAGCCGGTTTCCAGCGTTGTTCTGTTCACGGTTAAGATCAGCCTTCCCATCAGCATGAGCGCCATAATCGTTAACAATGTTTGACCTAATCCCATGATTGGTTTCTATTTATAGACAATGGTAATATCGAAAAATGCGGAACTTTGGTTTGTGGCGGAGCACACGCTTTGAAGAATTGTTGCAAAAACTATACCGCATAAAAGAGTCTATTTTCTCCTTCAAAAAAGAGAGACCGTTATGCACCTCGGATGAAAATTCTTCAAAGTGCTATTCTTCTTCAACCGTCGAAGCAATCACCTCTTCCAGTGATGTGGAACCTTCCTTCATTCTCTCCATTCCGGACCGCCGCAGTGTCCACATGCCATCCTTCGACGCCTGGTCCCGGATAGCATTTTCATCTACTTTGTCTCCAGCGTTCAACACAATGTCTTTAATCGCTTTCGTGAAATACAATGCCTCGTGAATAGCGGCCCGGCCTTTGTATCCGCCGGCACACTTATCGCACCCAACAGCCTTGTAAAAGGTATGATTCTTCAAATCTTCTTCAGAGAATCCGAATTTTATCAAGTCACCTTTTTCGCTGTCATCAATCGGCGCTTTACATACTTTGCATAATGTCCGGATCAGCCGCTGTGCAACGATAATATTGATAGCATACGCAATCAAGAACGGTTCTATATCCATTTTATACAAACGGGCAACCGCACTCGGTGCATCGTTTGTATGCAGTGTTGAAAAGACCAAGTGACCCGTATTTGCCAGTTTAATGGCCGTTTCCGCCGTTACCTTATCACGCATTTCTCCGACGAGCACAATATCAGGATCGTGACGAAGAATACCGCGGATAGATTGTTCGAAGGTCATCTTCGGACCGATCTTCAACTGCCGAGCACCTCTGATAATGTATTCCACTGGTTCTTCGATCGTCAATACGTTGACTGTCGGATCGATCACTTGATATAAGGCGGCGATCAATGTCGTCGATTTACCAGATCCTGTCGGACCGGTAAGGATAATGATACCCTGCGGTTTCGCGATTGCTTTGTAGAAAAGTGTTTTGGCCGGTCCCTGCAGACCCAGTTTGTTCAGATCGGTGATCACTTTCCGGTCGTCCAGCACACGGATTACGACCGATTCGAATTTATTCTTGAACTCGGTCGTCACAATGGGCATAATGGAAACGCGAAAACGGAGTTGATGGCCGTCCACAACGCGCTGAATGAAACCGTCCTGCGACATCTCTCGTTCGAACCGGTCAACGTTTTTCGTACGGTCTTTAATCACCGCCATAACCGCTTCCGGCATTGTATTTTCCTGACAATGCCATATTTTAAGATTACCGTCCACACGGAACATGAAGTTCGTCTTTTTCCCTTCGGCGGCAACAATGTGAACGTCGCTGACTCCGGTGCGGACAGCTTCCACCAACGCTCCTTCGAAAAGATTCGCCAGCGCACTCTTGTTGATCTCTGCGTTTAGTTCATCTTCATCAACATTCGCCTCTTCTTCACCGGTCTCAACGCTTATTTGATTGTCTTCCAGGAGTTTCAAAAATTCATTTTGCGGAGGGATAACCTGTTCGATAAGATTCAGAATATCCTTCAACCGACAATACGTCACTTCGTATTTTTTTACATTGAAATTTCGTGCAATCAGAGGGATATTTCTATCCGTTGGATCGGCAGAGATAATAATCAATTTGTCCGGCTGTTTCTCATCAAACTTCAACGGCATCATCTTGGTTTGGATCATCAACTCGCGGTTTCCTTCCGGCAAACCATCCACTAATTTGCGGATAAAGTCGATCCTACTTTTCTCGATATTTTCATCGGCGATATAGATCTCGCGAAATGCATACAGATTGGCCACTTCCCGAAAGACTGCATCGTGATCGGCGCTAAATTCTGACACAAGGATCTGCCCAAGATTGCGACGTTCTTTTTTTGAAGCTTCAGATTCCTTGATGCGCAAGGATTTCTCCAGCGTCTCGTAATCGATGATCCCCTTTTTCAGAAGCGTATACCCGATTTTATCGGTAATATCTATATCTGCCATACGGTATTCCTCTGGAAGGAATTAAAAATAATAACTGAAGAATGTCAACCAACCTCCTGGAGGTTTCGGCTTGATGGTCGCTGTTTCGGACGAGACCAGTGTGAGACCGGTCAGCACGATCATGATGACCATCGAAATCATTAACTGGATATAATCGATCGCATTGCGCATCCGGTAACCTGTTTCTTTTTCGTAATATTCCGCCAACTGCATCGCGGTGTTTTTCACTGTTCCTGTTTCTGCGCCGGAGTGGAATCGTGACAATGCGGTTTTGGTAAAAACACCGGTCGCCTCGAAAGCTTCCGTGATGCCGGAACCTTTTTCCACCATCATCGGCAGCGCGATTGTTTTGATCTGGGCTTCCATGTATTTATTGCCACACGCTTCGGCAGACATTTTGATTACTTCGATGTTCTCTCCTGATCCGGAATAGAGCGCGTAGAACACACGGCAGAAGATTTCAATACTTGTTTTATGCAATAAATCGCCGATGGCGGGAATCTTCCACGTATATTTATCGATAAGGTATCTTCCCCGTACTGTTGTGGCGAACCGTCCAAATGCGATCAGGGGAACCACGGTAATGATTGTGATCCACATGATGTTTTCCAGGATGTAGTCGCTCAACTTCAATGTCGCCTTCGTCATCGGAGGAAGTTCGATTTTGAATTTCTGAAAGAGTTTTGCCGTATCGGGAAAGATCACCGCAACATAGTACCCCACCGCTCCGAACAGGATCACCAGCGTTACTACCGGCATAATCAGCGCGCTCTTTAAATCCTTTTTAAATTGTGCCTGACGTTCAAGAAACTTTGCGGTGCTTTCAAAAATCTCTCCCATGTTTCCGCTTTTTGATGCAAGACCGAGCATATGAGCGGCAAATTTACCCAATTCCTTTTCATGCTTTTGAAATGCCTTCTCGCTGTCCTTACCCTGTTTTAATTCCTGATTGATATCGCGGATTGCTTCACGGAGATTTTTATTTTGAATATCATTGATCAGCATCGCCATCATATCATTAAACGGCAACTTCTGACGTATCAAGTCTGCACTAACGCGTACGAAGGAGACCACTTCAATGTCTGGTACTTTCTTTCCTCCGCCGCCAAAGAGCTGCTTCCGCACATACACGACGGTGTATCCCATTTTCGTCAGTGCATCGATAACTTCCTGTTTGGTAAATGCCTTCTGCTCCCCATCGACCGGTTTTTCAGTCCCTTTTTTCACGCGATAGATAAATGTCGCGCGCGGGTGGATACCGGTCACTTTAAATTTACGGTCCCGTGCCATTTGCGTGGCACGTTCTTTGGCAAGTTTCGCGCTATCCGCATTGATAACACCCTGCACTGCTTTGCCGCTTAACGATACCCCGTCAATACGAAACTCTGGCATTGATACTTGTTCCTTCCCTTAATTGACTAAAGATACAATCGCATCAAATCAAAATCAACCTTATCTGGACTCAATTCTCCTTGATAAAACACAAAAGCAGATGCCAATCGTGTTGACATCTGCTTCTATGTTCCAATCAAACCAGCCTTTTATTGAACTATCGTAATCTGTTGGCCGCTTTTTGTGACGACACAATCGAGAATCGGGAAATTTGTCCCCGTGTCGTCCAAAGCAACCTTTCCAGTCCCCCTGAAAGTAATACTGTTTGCATCCCCCGGTACCGATATCTCATACGTACCATTAGAATTATTTGAAAAACTTGTTGTCACCAATAAGGCCATACCTGCAGCACCGGACAAACCTGCGAATGAATAACTCCCTCCACCCATCGAAGTCGGACGTTTATAGTAATGCTTTGCTTTCGCGGCAAGATGCATCAGATCGTTAGTCATTGAATCCCGATTGGAACTGACGGCGTTATCCTGAAACATTGTGATACCGACTGCGACGGCGATACCAACGATAATGACGCCTAGGATGATCAATAATAACTGTTGCTGTCCCATATCGAAGTATTGATTATTACTACATTATTGGATTTTACACTTCATTTGAACTGAATCCTTCGGCATATGGAAAAGACATATGCCGAAGGAAAGTTCAAACATGTTCAGCAATAGGAATTAGTTCGGATCTGTCGTTGTGGTACCCCATGCGCCCAGCTGATAACCTGCAGAGGTTACTGTCATTGTTACGGACGGCCACGATGTGCCATCGGCAAGAGCAGTTTTTCCAACACCGGTGAAGATAACTGTTGAAGCTGTTCCAGCGGTCGAAATCGAATACAGACCGTTATCGTTATCCGAGAACGAGGTGGAGACCAACAATGCAAGACCAGCAGCATTTGCAGTCAAGTTAGCGAATGAATTTCCACCGCCGCCCAATGAAGCGGGTTTACGATAATATTGCTGTGCTTTTGCAGCCAATTGAACCAAGTCGTTGGTCACTGCGTCTTTGTTAGCACTAACAGCGTTATCTTGAAACATGGTGATACCGACGGCAACTGCGATACCGACGATGATAACACCGAGGATGATTAACAGCAATTGTTGTTGTCCCATACATTACTCCTTTGTTTATTGTGGTGAAAGGTTATTTAGTGAATTAGCTATTCAGCTTGATGGTGATTGTAGTGCAGATACCGTGCCATCAAATAATCATTGATTTTTCATTCATTTGACAGATTTAATCTCGCTGCAGGTAATATTTTCCGATTGAGAAGAACTTATTACCTATCTGCAACTCAATTTCAGAGTTTTATCATTTATTGTCAATACCTATCCTCTATCTCCAGTATCTTTTTTTGGAGCCTTGGATTGGGATTTATTGAATTTGCTTGATTTAACAGCTTTAATGAAGGATAAAACTTTGATTTCTTATCATACATGTCCGATAATCGAAGTGCCAACAATGGATCGCGTTTGTTCAATAAATGAGCATTCCGCATTGCTTCCAAAGCATTTTCCGAAAGTCCTAAATTTCTAAAATCTTCTGCCAACCGGAGGTACATTCCAGACCGTTCAACATCCTGCATCGTTCGACGCAATGAATCCATCCTTGAAAATGCTGAAGCAAATAATGATGTAATAATTTCATTGGGGAATTGTTTTTGTACACCGGCAAATACTTTTTTAGCCTCTGCCGTGTCCAGATCAGTCAGCAAAAAGTAGATATAAAGACTGTATGCAGGGATATAATTACTATCAACACTTAAAGATCTGTCCAGAAACTGATAGGAAATATGTCTCAAATCTAATTCCCAGTAATTTAATGCAATGTTAAGATACAATGCAGTGCGTTCCATGGTGCTCCCACTTCGTTCTGCACTTTTTCGTTTGTCAATCACATTTCGGTGAAATCCAAGTTGCTGACCTATCGCTATTCCCTGCGGCAACCGGTAAAGTTGATCAAAGATATTCAGAGCCGAATCCAATTCTCCAGCACACTCCAATACCACACCGCTATAAAATCGTAAATATGGCTGCAAAGCAACAACAGGAGCGTTCTTTGAGAAAAACGATCTCAGTGTGTCATACCTTCCGTTTTGTAGATGCGAGAACATATATTGAAACACTTTTTCTGTCTCCACCTTTCGGGGCTCTAAAAGCGATACAGCGCGAATCTCAAAGATATCAAAATCTGCCACCGATTGGACCAGAATAAACGAATAGCGGTTGGTAAGATTCATCTGAAACTCAAATCCATGCCAGCCGATATCATCTTTTGATGTGACAATATATTTTACTCCGTAATCCCTTATGGACTGTTCAAACATATCGAGAGAAATGAATGCATCCATCAATAAGATTTTCTTCCCCGGCAGCATCATACCGAGCTCTTTCCATCGGGAGATAATTACTTCCGATGAGTCGGAATTTCGTTGGAACCAATCAGCAACTGCTGCAAAGGGTTTATTATATTCCGTCCCTTTGGCAGGATGTTTTTTCAGCTCCTGATGATACTGTAATTGATCGGATTGATATCGATGCGATTCGACTGCAAAACTGATTCCCCACAATACATTGGGAATCACAAAGAGCATCGTCAACCCGGCCAGCAACGCGGAATGGATCTTTCCTCTTTTCAGAACAAGATCCCCTGAGGCAGAACCGAAAAATATGATCATCATAATCAGCAACGGGAAAAGAAATCGAATGTCATAGATCGGATAGATAAGAATGAGCGCAAAATAAAAACCAAGAAATACCATATACAGTGTAAACATGTTTCGTCTCTGGAATTCCTTTATCATTCCATAGATTACCATCCCCGCAGTGCCGGCAATAAACGGCAGATAAGAAACTGAAACCAATTTCTGTCCGAGAATGATCCACGGAGAGGTCCGGTCAACAATCGGGAACAAGGCAGCGTCCAACTCTCCCGATATGGTGAATTGGGGGAAGAAGAGCAGCGAATGGACCTGTTGCAGATAATAAGCCCCGTTGACGGAAATACGCAGAGCAAATTCATCCCACATCGATTGATCGTTGGAAGTGAGAATATGCGATGCGAACAATGTAATATTCCTTAATTCCGGCCGTTCTGCTCCGGCGACAAAAATCTCATTTCTAAAAAACCACACCAAATAGAATGCAATAATAGAGAGGAAAACGATCGCGGCATTCTCATACCGTTTATGAAAAACAAGCAAGAGCGTAACAACGAACAGCAGAACGATCCCTATTTCCCGAGAGAAGATACATGCAAGCAGTGCCGCAATAATCGCAACCATCCCTTTCGTATCTGCAAATCCCCTTTTGGACCATTGTTCCATCAGCCAGAATAGTATAAGGAGCGAAGCAGCAAACAGAACTTCGGAGAGGATCTGCGTAGAGAAGAGTATCATCAAAGGGTTGAGAGCTAATAGTACCATCGCCAGGAATGCGGCAATTCTTCCGTGATTCGATATGATGTATGAATACAGAACAAGGAGTAGTAATAGTGCAATCCCGGCAGTGACCATTTTGAGAGCGATGATATCATTGCGGAACAATACCGCCGCCGGAGCTAATACAACGGAGTATAATGGAGCGTGGATAACATAGCGTTTCGGTTCCGGAGAGGTGTAATCAGAAAATCCATCTCCGTTCGCAATAGAATTGGCCCAGATGGCATACCGGGCACTGTCCGGAGTATAAAACATATAATCCGATTTCGCATAAAATGCTGACCCGGCAAAACCGAGAACCAGGATCAGCACTTCCGGAGTTCGTAACACTGAAAAAAACAAGAGAATACGTTTGAGAAGATGCATAACAGTTTAATCTATTGAAAAAAAAATCCGATTATCTCTTCATGATAGAGAAATAATCGGATTAATCAAACTTCCACGGTAAAAATACAATTCGCAATACGACTGCAGGTGCAGTACTGAAAAACAATAATACTACTTTAACAAAAGCATCTTTTTCGTTTGCGCACTATTCCCTGCCGTGATGGTATAAAAATACATGCCACTGGCGAGTGTTCGCGCATCAAAGGATGTTGTATAGTCACCGGCCGTTAATGGTTCGTTCACAACCGTTGCCACTTCTTTCCCCAGAATCGAATAGACCTTCAACGTAACATCGGCATCCGATGGAATCGAAAACGCAATAGTGGTAGATGGATTAAAAGGATTCGGATAGTTCTGATCCAGCCTGAACGATGAAACAATGTTCTCTTGTTTCTGAACACTCGCAGCGATATCGATCACTGCTTTCACGGCAAGGTTGTACCCTATTCCAAAGTTATTCGGATCAATAAAATTCAACCAGTTACTGTTGAAGTACGAAGAGCTCCTGCTTGTTGGTATGGTTCCATCATCCATAACAAACTGAAGTGTATCTCCTGAAACACCGATCACCTCAAAAGCAACGTGAAAATCTACATTGGCTTGAAGCTGCAGGTTCTGCGAACTGAAATCAACGACATTGAATGTCCCTTTGGTAATTTGTGCGAACGGCACATTCACCGATGTACCCATCTGCGTTCCGGGAACACCGGATGAATTTTGGTGCAGGGAGACTTTCAGCGTACCGGTCCCTTTTACTGCATCGGCAGCACCATTCATATAAAACTCAGTCCGTACAAATTTTGCATTGGCGCCGGGTGTAAATCGGACCGCATATCTGAGTTCGTCGAATTTCGAAGGCAATTTAGTTACATACGCCAGACCTGAATGGTATTGCAGCACATCAGTAATCGGAGCATCACCTACTTTATTTGCGATCAGGTTGATGTTTGACGTTGTTGCATTTGCCGTCACTGTGATGGAAGTCTTTGCTGAAGGACTATCCGTGGCCGGATCTGACGATTCACCTCCCGCATTATAATATTCGAACACCACAGGATTGATGAACGACAGATCCGTGGCGGAGGTTGCATACGGTCCAACGCTTGAACCTTCGATGAACGAAGTCTTCACCGGTTCGATCTGGATATAATAACTTCCGGGGGCAAGTCCAACCACAGTATAATTTCCCGTATTCTGGACGAGATAATCCGACACTGTTGATATACGATTCGTTAATGAATCCGCGCCGGTGCTGATAGCTATAATATTGGCGCCTCGTACAACTGAATTGTCAAAACGGGTTATGGCACCGCTGATCTTACCCGTTGTTGTTGCAAAAGTTGCTTTGGGATACAACGATGAAACGGAAGCGATATCATCAGGATTCAGATCGGCGAGTTTTGTATCGTCATCCGTGGAGGTCGGATACATTGTGGGGATGTAGATATCATTGGACGAATTTCCATCCGCAGCGAACTTTCCATTGATTTGTGAATGGTCAAGGCCGATAAAATGGCCGAACTCATGCACAAAGGTCGCTTTGAATTGCGCTTCGGTAAACGGATTGTTAGCGAACTTGCCGTTCATTACCGCTTGACCTTCCGCATACTTTCCTGCATTGGGACCGGAAGTGAAATAGCTGGAACCAGCGAAACCGATGACATTATTCGAAGCACCTTCACCCAGCAAAGAATCGACAATAGAACCGTCGGTATCAAAGATCATCGGATTAATGCCGTCCGAAAAATTATCCAGATAGGTTGTATAATTCGCTCCCGTAACATCTACCGGAAGCTGGCCGCCATTGGTGAAAGTGATCTGCGCAGTTGCAACATCCTGCCATGTTTGGAAACTGCTCATGGTTAGATTGGTTGCTGTTACATTCGAGAAACTACCCATCAATCCTTGATCGGTTTTGTATGAGATAGCGGAAGTATTATCATACTTCACCGCGGCGCCATTTTTTGAGGCCAACGGTCCGCCGGCAAATGCAGCCGTTGCAGTAATGATGCTGTAAAGAGCAATGGTATTCAGAATAGAGAAAAGATTTTTCATAATTTGTCCTATTGTTTTATTTGTTGAACAAATGAACGAATTAATTGTGCAAACTCACCATATTCGAGCGAGCCGTCTTCTGCATTATATGATGAAATGCTCTTCTCCATTCCCTTGCGCGATGATATTCCTTTGTATAACGACGGATTCTTTGTGACATTCAAAACTTTAAATTTTCCGGTACCTGCAGCGGCGACAATGAATTTTCCTTGCTGTAAGCCGACGGGGCTTTGCATACCAATCTTACTGGGGGCATTCAAAAACAGGATCGTCCGTTCTCCTATTGTGAACCTCGGCATGTGTGCCGGATAATGTGCGATGCCATCGGCTTCGCCGCCGTATTGCTTAAATGTGTATTGCTCATTTTCCGCACCGTAAAAATTTTCATTCACGTGCAGCGTAATCCAGGTAACCAGCAATCCTGATGTCGCATCCTTACCTGTTTCTGTTTTCACCACCGTTGCATCGACGATACTGCCGGCGTTTTTTACCAATTGTTCCAGATTCAGCGGAATCGTCCGCTGAGCAAAACTCACTGTTGCGGCAACCAGCAGCGCCAGCAAAATGGTATATCGTGTCATATCATCCTCTTGAATAAATGATGTGAAATATTGTGAAGAATGTTCTTCCGGAGAAGATTATCATTTTCACAGTGGTGTGAAATGATGGAACGCACACTGTAATCACTGCACAAAATAGTCAGGCATTTTTGCCATGGCAATTTTTGTATTTCTTCCCGCTGCCGCAGGGACAAGGATCATTTCTTCCCACTTTGTCGCCGGAAATGATTTGCTGAACCTTCGGTGCCTGCTGCTGTTTTGCCTCACCACCGTCACCGTCAATCGTCCCCTGCAAACCCATGCCGGTGGATGCCGAGTGTGTGAGTGTGATCCGGTCGCGGTTCATCGTTCGCCGCTGCCGCTGTGCTTCGATTTGTTGCTGATTCTCCGGGAATAATTTGAAGACCATGTTCAGTGCTTCGCGATTGACCAAGCCGATCAATTCCACGAACATCTTATATGCTTCGGACTTATATTCCAGGATCGGATCTTTCTGACCGTATGCGCGGAGATAGATTCCTTCCTTCAGGTCGTCCATTTCCCGCAAGTGTTCCTTCCACCGGCTGTCAATGATCTGCAGAAGCGAAATCTTCTGGATAAAGTTCATCGCCTCATCGCCGACGGATTCACGCTTTCGTTTTAGGAAATCCTTCGCTGCCTCGATTGTTTTTTCCTTCACACCATTCACACCAAGTTTCTGGAATTCCTCCGGATTCATCTGCAGATCAATCAGCAAATTGGAACGGAGCTCATCTTTCATTTCTTCCAGTGTGCCGGGTTCAAAATGGCGTTCCACAATATCATCAATATAATCTTCCAGCATCTGGTGAATGTCATCCTCCAGATGTTCGCCGAGGAGCGCATGCCGGCGTTTGGAATAAATGACTTCGCGTTGTTGGTTCATCACGTTGTCGTACTCCAGCAGCCGTTTCCGGATGCCGAAGTTGTTCTCTTCCACTTTTTTCTGCGCTCGTTCAATCATGCGGGTAATCATGGAATGCTCAATCACTTCCCCCTCTTCTGCTCCCATTTTCGTCATCACGGATGCGATGCGGTCGCTGCCGAACAGGCGCATCAGATCGTCTTCCAATGAGAGAAAGAATTTCGTCATACCGGGATCGCCTTGACGACCTGCTCGGCCGCGAAGCTGACGATCGATTCGGCGCGCTTCATGGCGCTCTGTTCCGACAATCGACAATCCTCCGACTTCCCGGACACCCGGTCCGAGTTTAATATCTGTTCCGCGTCCCGCCATGTTGGTGGCGATGGTGACGGCACCGGGAAGACCGGCATTCGCAACGATTTCCGCTTCACGCTGATGCTGCTTAGCGTTCAGCACATTATGAGGAATCTTTTCGCGCGTCATCATCCGGCTGAGCGTTTCAGAAACTTCGACGCTGGTAGTGCCGACAAGGACCGGTTGTTTCTTCTCTCTTAATTCCTTAATCTGCGCGATCAGTGCATTATATTTTTCCCGTTTTGTTCTGTAGACAAGATCATTAAGGTCTTCGCGGACCACTTCCTTGTTTGTCGGGATCACGACCACATCGAGTTTGTAAATATCGAAAAATTCAGCTGCTTCCGTTTCCGCGGTTCCGGTCATACCCGCCAGTTTTTTATAGAGACGGAAGTAGTTTTGCAACGTGACCGTCGCGAGTGTTTGCGTATCGCGTTCGACATGCACTCCCTCTTTTGCTTCGATCGCCTGATGCAATCCGTCCGAATACCGACGGCCATGCAATATGCGTCCGGTAAATTCGTCGACGATCTGCACTTTACCGTCGTCCGTTACTACGTATTCGACATCCTTATCATATAGTGAATATGCCCGAAGCAGCTGCCGGACTGTGTGCACGCGGTCGCTACGTTCGGCATACACTCTGTTAATCTCGTCCTTCTTCGCTTGTTTTTGTTCGAAGGATATCGTTGCATCGTTCTCAACGATGCTCATTTCCGTACCGACATCTGGAAGGACGAACATATCCTTATCCGTACCGCTCGCCATGAACTCGCGCCCTTTTTCCGTCAAATCGATCGAATGATTCTTTTCCTCCACTGCATAATAGAGTTCGTCATCAATCTCATGCAGTCGTTTGTTTTGTTCCGCAATATAGATCGATTCTGTTTCCAGCATGAGTTTCTTTGGAGCGCCTTCGGAAAACAGTTTCGTCAATTTATTATTCTTCGGATCGCCGCGGTAGGCCCTGAACAACAGGATTCCTGCTTCATCCTTTTTTCCGTCATTAAACAGTTTTTCCGCTTCGCCGACCATTCGTGCTACGAGGTTCTTTTGTGTGCTGACGATCCGCTCGACGCGGGGTTTCATTTCGTTGT
Source organism: Bacteroidota bacterium (assembly GCA_041665525.1). Taxonomy (GTDB): domain Bacteria; phylum Bacteroidota; class Ignavibacteria; order UBA10030; family UBA8401; genus UBA8401. The sequence continues at coordinate 31,036 of JBAYIS010000017.1, forward strand.
ATTTGTGGTCGTCTACTTCAACGGGACCGCTGATAATCAACGGCGTCCGTGCTTCGTCAATCAGTACGGAGTCCACTTCGTCGACGATGGCATAATAATGTCCGCGCTGCACCATTTCATCGGGTGTATGGACCATATTATCGCGAAGATAATCGAATCCAAATTCATTGTTGGTGCCGTAGGTGATATCGCAATTGTACTGTTCGCGGCGAATAAACGGATTCTGGTTTGTGACGATGCAACCGACCGACATGCCGTGGAATTGGAAAACTTTTCCCATCCATTCGCTGTCGCGTCGTGCAAGGTAATCGTTGACCGTAACCAGGTGAACACCTTTGCCGGCGAGTGCATTCAGATACATTGGCGCGACGGCCACAAGTGTTTTTCCTTCACCTGTCGCCATTTCGGAGATTTTTCCCTGATGAAGAACAATGCCACCCATCAACTGAACGTCGTACGGCACCATTTCCCATTTTAATTTGTGGCCGACAACATCGAATTCCTGTCCGACCATTCGGCGGCAGGTCTCTTTGATTACGGCAAAGGCTTCCGGCAGCAATTCATCGAGCGCCTCTTTGACTGTGTGAAGTTCTTCCTTTTCCAATTCATCCAACTGCTGAAACAGTTCTTCCCGTTTTTGGTCATCGGTTTCGGATGATAACTGTTTTTGAACTTCTGCGATCTGTTCCTTCGTTTCTTTTACGGAAGCGGCGATCCGGTCCCTGAATTCCTGTGTCTTGGCCCGCAGTTCGTCATCGGTCAACAACTGCAGCAAAGCATACTGTTCATTGATCTCCTGCACAAGAGGACGAAGCGAATTGACATCTTTTTCTTTTTTGCTGCCGAAAAGATTGCTGAAAAACTTTAACATTGATACCCTTTACGTTTAATTTCAATTATGGACTTAATATACAAATATTTGGCGAACGGTAAAACCTGCGGTCGTGTCTTAGTTTGACTATTATACATTTGAGCTTCTGAAAAAGTCATTGCGAGGAGCAAAGCGACGAAGCAATCTCCTTAAAACAAACGAAAAACAAGATTGCTCTAGAGTTTTTCAGATGTCTCCATTAACAAAGAGAGTCTTCCTTAGCAAGCGGTACTTTTTTTGCACCGCGCGTCTCCCTTCTTGAAGTGATCCTTTGGATCATCAGAAGGATCAATGGTTCGACTCGTCCCTATGAAACGAACATCCCTTTGGGACGGGACTCGCTCACCATGACTATTTCTCAAATTGAGATACTTTCAAACCAGTTCTGGACCGTCCCTTCCTACGTTCTGTTTATTCCTTCACTTTTCTTTTTCCGCTCATCCACCGCTTTTCTTCCTCCCCGGCGATATGATTTGCATATCGCGCCATAACAAATAACAGATCGGACAGACGGTTGAGATACATTATGACGGCGGTACCGATCTTTTCGTTCCTAGTCAAGCGAACGGCCTGCCGCTCTGTCCTACGGCAGACAGTACGAGCAAGGTGCAGATATGATGCCGTCGAAGTCCCTCCGGGGAGAATAAAAGACGTAAGAGGTTTCAGTTTTATTTCAAGTGCATCGATACTTTTTTCCAATGCTGCCACCCGAGATAGTTTTATTCTGGGTATGATGGAAGTGCGCTTATCAGAAGGAGTGGCCAGATCCGCGCCGAGTTCGAATAACTGCGGTTGGATCTTTCCCAGAATCGATTCGATGGTCCGGTCCGTATTCATCGAACGGACAACGCCAAGGATACAATTCAGTTCATCCACCGATCCGTATGCTTCGATTCTGATTGCATCTTTCGGGACACGTTCACCGCCAAACAGGGCTGTCTCCCCGGTATCACCGGTTTTGGTATAGATCTTCATGGCCATTCTTCTCCTCCTAAAAAATAAAGGACAACGATAGATTGTTGTCCGGGGGTAAAATTAACATAACTTTCGACTATATCCAAAAAAAAAGCCCCGCCGAAGCGGGGCTGATATTTGCCGGTATTTCAATTGATTATAAACCAATCCCAATATTCAGACGATATGATCGAAGTCCTCCAGGAATCACTCCAAAATTATCGACGTCTGCCAAATATTCTGTATCCAGAAGATTAAGAATTTGTCCGGAGATCATGCCGTTAATTCCTGCATAGACAAATTTATACCCTGCCTGCATATCGAATACTGTCCGTGAAGGAAGTTTCTGGTCCACGATATAGGTAAATGCAGTTTTACCCGCATCCCAATTCCCGTCAACGCGAACATATGTATCACCATCCAATCCATAGTGATCATCATAATAGTTAGCATCAAATCCGACAAAGAAGTCGCTCCAACGGTAGGTGAAGCCGACGGAACCCATTATTTGCGGAGGGCCGCCAACGTGTGTGTCTTTTAATTCATCAACAAACAACGTATCGGTGGCGCCTAACGCATTTCTGCCACCTGCATTAAATACCGCTCGTTTACCGCCCAACACTTTTGCTTCATTCAGCACCGAGGTCCATTTGTTCGATGAAATTGTTGCCGAACCGCGGACTTCCAAACCTGTAAGGACTTCAGCAAATACACCAAGACGCGAACTGATCTCAAATTCGATGCCCTGGTAATCTGCAGTACCGACGAGAATCGTCTTATTGCCATTCCGGTCATATCCAGGTTGTCCAGCCTGGCTTTGATCAGTAATGCGTGCAGACTTGTTATCCCATGTCATGGTATAGATATTAAATTTAGAAACGAATTCCTCGGAAGTCCAACCGACACCGATCTCGTATTGGTTCGAAATTTCGTCTTTGGCATCAGGATTCAGCCGTCCCTGGTTATAATATACGCCAAGGTCAACGAACCGTTCGACATGCGAATAATTTCCGAAAACGTTGATATTCTCGTTAACGTTGTAGTTTGCACCAATCTTTGGCTGAATGAATCCGCGTGACCGTTCTGCGTCCACTAGTTCGAATTCATACCAGTTAGTTATGGTGCTGCTGCTGGAACTTGCATATTCCGCCATGAGGAACTTTCCGTTTGATGACGGACCTTCCTTCGAAGCATCCTGTCCCAAACCACGGGCAGCTTTTTCGGCAACGGTTAGCCGTTTCCCGATCGCGTTCTCACTTGGCATATTCTCTTTCAATGTATACTTGTACCAAACATATTGCAGGGTACCAGACACGGAAAGATTTTCCATTACATTGTAGGTTGCGTTGGCGAACAGTGTATATTGAGGGGTTTCACCGAGGTAGTTCCTATATTGCGAACGATACGTCGGATCGGTGCTGCTGAGATCCCATCCGAAAATTGCCATGTCGCTTTCCTGAGAAACATCTCCTTGATATGTTCTACGGCGGAATGACAGACTTGTCGAAGTCGAACCGCCTGCAGAGTCTTTCAAACCATATTGCTGCGCAGTTATGCTCGTTTTTCCGTATAAATTGGTGTAGTGACCGGGATGGTCTGCCGACCATGAACGATATTCGATACCGGTGGTCAGTTTCAGGTTCTCCATGGGCTGGAACTCATAATTGGAGAGGATTCCCCATTGCTGATGCAACGAATAACTGTCCCGTTGATACGCGTTCTTCAAGTAAAGCGTATCAGCCACTTTCGGATTCGTGATAGAACCATCGGCAGCACGTAAAATGTTGGAGACATTCCCTGCACCGTTCAAGCTCGATCCGCCGCCGCGGCCCAACGAATAGAAGAATGTCGCACGCAAAGCGGTTTTATCACTAAATTCATGATTGTAATGAAGCTCAGCCTGCGGTTTATGAAAATGGTTGTGCGCCAATGTTGCATATTCATCAGTCACCAGTTCTCTGCGGCCATCTTTCAATCCGTAATTTGCCAATCCATCATTCGGATTGACAGGCAGGCCGTTCACTGCTTCAATCGGGAGCCATGGCGCCGAGTTTGCCTTGAAGTCAAAATATTTGAAATAGGAAATATCGTTGGAGAATGAATACCCGTGTTCCTGCGGTGCACCGTGAAGGACGACTTTCAAAGACTGCTGTTCATTGAAGAACATTGAACCGGAGAAATAATAATTATATCCTTCGTATCGTGCGCCAAGACGATTGCCTTCGCCAACCTTCCGGTCGAAACGGAAAGAGAATGCATACATATCATCGATCAATCCGGTATTTAGATCCACACCATACATCGTATTAACAGGATCGCCCAATGAGAAATTTGCGCCGTACGATGCACGGGGTTTTGCTTCCCCTGTAACAATATTGAACGAACCGCCGAACGAACCGGCGCCATATAACGATGAACCTGCACCGCGTTGCACTTGTACGGAGGCTGCTGCTGAAGAGACTGAACCCCAGTTGGACCAATAGACGGAATTCGATTCCGGATCATTCGTCGGAATGCCGTTGATCAGCACCTGGACATAATTCTGATTGAATCCGCGGACGAAGAGTTTTGCTTCGCCGTTACCAACGCCGTCAGTTGAGAATGCATACAGTCCAGGAGTACCTTTAAGCAACAGCGGCGCATCCTGACCGTAGATACGCTCTTCGATTTTTTCTTTGCTGATATTTGTGAACGCAACAGGTGTTTCACGATCCTTTGCGCGGTTCACTTCCACAATAACTTCACCTACCTGAATTGCCGACTCCGTCAGCGAGAAATTTATCACTGCATCCCCGCCGGTGATCGTGACTTGTTTTTGCATCGCAGCATATCCAAGTGCCGATGCTTTCAGTGAATATACTCCGTCATTGACGCTGATGGAATATTCACCATTTTCGTTTGTTACCGTTCCCAAATTCGTGCCAAGAACGGAAATGTTAACGGAAGGAAGCGGTTGATTATTACCCGCATCCGTTACCGTACCGCGAATTGTGCCTTGTGCAAACAGTATTGCCGTGAGAAGTCCAGACAGCAACAGAAGGCGTATCGCTTTTTTCATACGTACCTCATTGTATAAGTGGAGAATAGTGGATTAAGTTTAATAAAATACATTCTTAATATTATCCCAGTATTACGAACAGACATGTGAAAATCGTTTTCAAATCTCCGTCCTCTGACGACCTGTTATTTTTTCTTTGTTCGCGAATTCCAATAATTCGGTAGTTCATTAAAGAAATGGACCGATGTTTTTATTCCACCGTAAAAATTATCGATATTCAGGAATTCGTTCGGAGAATGTGCGTTCTCATCCGGCAGACCGAATCCAAGCAGTACCGTATCCAGTCCCAGCAGTTTTTTGAATTGAACGACTATGGGAATGGATCCGCCTTCACGCTGGTACAATGGTTTTTTTCCAAATCCTTTTTCGAGCGCTGCGACGGCCGCTTTCACACCGGGAGAATCGATGGGAGTAATGGCAGCTTCACCGCCATGCAAATTCCTTACGGCAACGGTAATGGACTTCGGAGCGATTTTTTTCAGATGTTTCTCCACGAGCTTCGCGATCTTGCCAGAATCTTGGTCCGGAACAAGCCGGCACGAGATCTTTGCGAACGCTTTTGCCGGAAGCACAGTCTTTGCCCCTTCTCCGATATATCCGCCCCAGATGCCGTTGCACTCCAGTGTGGGTCGCGCCCATACACGTTCCAGCGATGAGAAACCTTTCTCGCCGTATAATTCCCTCACTCCAAGTTCTTTTGCATATTTCTTTTCGCTGAACGGAAGTTTTTTGAATGCAACGCGCTCCGCTTTCGACAGGGTGCGCACTGCATTGTAAAATCCCGGTATGGTGATTTTGCCGTTCTTATCATGGAGCGATGCGATCATCTCTGCCAATGCTTGAATGGGATTGTGTACGGAACCGCCAAAGGAACCGGAATGCAGATCGCGGTTTGGACCATTGACCTCGATCTCCATATACGACAATCCGCGCAGCGCATAACAGATGGAGGGAACGCCTTTCGCAAACATGGACGAATCGGATATAAGGACGAGATCCGCCTTCAATAATTCCTTATGGTCCTTCACAAAATTATCCAGGTTCGGACTGCCGACTTCTTCTTCTCCTTCGATGAGCATTTTAATATTCACCGGAAGTTTCCCGTTCTGTTTCATCAGTGCTTCAATCCCTTTAAAGTGGATGAAGACCTGCCCTTTGTCATCCGCAGAACCGCGTGCATACAAATTATCGCCGCGCTGCGTCATCTCAAACGGCGGCGATGTCCAAAGATTCAACGGATCGACCGGCTGAACATCGTAATGTCCATAGAAGAGCACTGTCGGAGCTCCGGGAGCACCGAGCCACTCGCTGTAGACGACGGGATGACCCGGGGTAGGCATGATGCTGACATTCTGCATACCAATCGTCTTCATCTGGTCCGCAGCCCATTGCGCGCATAATTGCATGTCTCCGTTATGATTGGACTGGGAACTGACGCTGGGGATGGAAAGAAAATCTTTTAGTTCGGAAAGGTAACGCTGTTTGTTCGTTTCGATATACTGTAGAATGTTTTTCATAGGTAGGCGTCCTTACAACGTGAGAAGTTTATCGGAAAAATCTGCGAGAATATAGGTACCACTTTCCCCAAAAGCAATCTGGGGCAATAAAAAACCCGCATCGCCTGCGGGTCTTTTTCGTAGTCCTTACTGTGCCTTTTTATTGGCACGCAATGCCTTCGCTTTTGCTTTCATCTTTGCGCGTTTCTTCCTGTGTTTTTTTGTAGCTCTCAACCCTTTTTTGTTCACAACGACTCCTTTGATGGTAGATTATGGTTCACTGCAATTATGATAAAATCCGCATGTGGGGCAGAACAATTTGCATTTGCGGCTGTCCAGCTGCGTTCCGCAATTCACGCAATAGTTCCAAAAATGTTTTTCCGTCTCAATAACATGTTCGGTAATACCGAAATTCAGCAGCGACGGGATCTCTTTGATTTCGTTCCTGCTCTTTTCCATTGCGTCACTAACTTAACGAAGTGTAAAGTTGAAAGCAAGATTTTTTTGTACGGCGGACCTTACTCCTGAACGTAGCCGTCATTCTTCGCCAATTCTTCTACCGTCTTTCTGGATGCCAGCAGCGGCAGCAGCGATTCCAAATGTTGAATAAGGAAAGTGAGACGCTTATTCTCCGATGTCAGCGCAAGAAACACCTGCCGCTGAATCAGGTCCATCCCGGATTTCTGCACAAGATAAAATCCCCTGCTCTTCCGTATATCTTCCAGTCCCACCTTTGGTACAATTCCGGTGAACACGATAGAAACGAATTCGTTGTATAAAGCAACCGCCCGGGTGCGAAAGTCTTCCGAAACATCTTCCGCAATGTCTTCCAGCCAGGAGATGCGTCCGGAGTAATACGGATGTGGTGCTTCGACGAAGTTCAGCAGTTCGTAACGCCGGCGGCCTTCCACAACAATATCCATTCTGCCGTCATCGTACCGTTTCACGACTTCTTTCACAGCCGCAGTACATCCGACCGTCCTGATCTCCTGTTCATGGATAAGATTGATTCCGAATACCGAATCGTAGGAGATGCATTCGCTGATCAACGTGCGATACCGTTCTTCGAAGATGTGAAGATGAAGCTGCGATTGCGGGAACAGAACGACGTTCAGCGGGAATAACGGCAGTATTTCGACAGGGGATTCGGGAAAAGACATAGGGACAAAGAAAACCGTCCGAAGCGGCAGGCACTCCGGACGGTTTATTAAAAGATTATTTCATTGCTTGTTCATACCGTGCAACGACATCATCCCAATTCACCACACTCCAGATCGCACCGAGATAATCCGCGCGGCGGTTTTGATATTTCAAGTAATAGGAATGTTCCCACACGTCAACACCCAGTACCGGTTTTTTCCCTTCCATGATCGGGCTGTCCTGATTTGCAGTGGAAGTGATAACCAGTTTTCCGCCGTCAACAATCAACCAGGCCCAACCGGAACCGAAGCGTCCGAGTCCTGCCTTATTGAATTGTTCTTTGAATGCATCTATTGAACCGAATGCCGTTGTCAGCGCAGTCCCAAATTTGCTGGAAGCGGGGAATGCGACATCCTTCTTCAACTGCTGCCAGAACATTGTGTGATTCACATGGCCGCCGGCATTGTTGCGGACTGCAGTGCGGATTGCTTCCGGCACCGCATTGAGATTCGAAATCAATTCTTCTGCGCTCTTGGACTGTAAATCAGCGTGATCTTTCAATGCGTTATTCAGGTTGGTAACATATGCCGCATGATGTTTTCCGTGATGAATCTCCATCGTTTTCGCATCGATGAACGGTTCCAGTGCATCAAATGCATAGGGAAGCGGTGCAAGTTCGTGTGCCATAGAAGTATTCTCCTTGTTATGTGATGATAAGTGATTATTCGAACTTATTGCAAACGGTGCGACCGATGCAGCCAATGTTCCGACAGCAAGCGATGACGTTATTTTAAGAAATGTCCGGCGTTCGTTCTTCATAAATTACATCCCTAAGGTTAATCGGGCTTCTTCGGACATCATGCTGGTTTCCCATCGCGGTTCCCAGACGATGTTTACATTAATTTCCGTAACTCCACGAACGGTTTCGGATTTCTGTTTCACTTCGACCGGAATGGATTGCGCAGCGGGACACGCCGGCGACGTTAGCGTCATCGTAATATCGACCAAACCTCTGTCGTTCACTTCGATATTATACACAAGACCGAGTTCATAGATGTTCACCGGAATCTCTGGATCGAACACTGTGCGGATCTGTTCCGTCACCTGTTCTTTAATGATCATTTTTTCGATCGAACTGAGCGGCTGTTCGGACGGAAGATGGATTGTTTCCATACGTTATATCGTCCCTGATTCTGTGGAAATTGCTTTTTCTGAATTTGTCAATGCGGCGTTCAACGCGTGCCACGCAAGGCTGGCGCATTTAATACGGGCGGGAAATTCCCGCACACCCGCAAGTGCACCAAGACTGCCAAGTTCCTCTATCTTCTCTTCAGGAATAGGATCGCCGATTCTCGTCATGATAATGGAATGGAATTTCTCAAATAATTCTTTTGCTGCAGCGATGGTTCCACCCTTTATTGCCGAGGTCATCATCGATGCAGATGATTTCGAAATTGCACAGCCGCTCCCCTGGAAACCGATATCCGTAATCGTATCGCCGTCCAGTTTCAACCAGACATGATAATGATCGCCGCAGAGCGGATTGTAACCATCCGCATCATGTGTGAAGAGTTCCAATTTTTTAAAGTTGCGCGGAGATTTATTGTGCTCCAGAATCAACTGTTGATAGAGTTCGTTCACTTCGCTCATCCGAAGATCTCCTTCACTTTTTCGATTCCGCGAACCAATATATCCAGTTCCTCTTTCGTATTGTAGAACGAAAGCGATGCCCGCGCAGTTGCCGGAATTCCGAAACGCTGCATCACCGGCTGTGTGCAATGATGTCCCGTACGGATAGCGATCCCTTCCCTGTCCAGAATCGTTCCGATGTCATGCGGATGAGCATTGTCCAAAACAAACGAGAGTACGCTTGCCTTTTCCTTCGCCGTGCCGATGAAACGGAGTCCCTTCACCTGTTGAAGCACTTCCGTGCCGTAAACGAGCAATTCCTCTTCATACTCCGCAATTGCATCGATACCGATAGTATTCACATAGTCAATTGCTGCACCGAGACCGATCCCACCGACGATGTTCGGGGTACCTGCTTCAAATTTGTACGGAAGATCATTGAATGTCGTCTTCTCGAACGTGACGGAGAGTATCATATCTCCGCCGCCTTGATATGGTCTCATCGCCTCGAGCAGCGCAGCCTTGCCATACAACACTCCGATGCCAGTCGGACCGAAGATCTTATGGCCGGAGAATGCAAAAAAATCGCAATCCAGTTCACGCACATCCACCTTCGTGTGTGCAACAGCCTGAGCGCCGTCGATCAACACTTTCGAACCATTGTGATGTGCGAGTTCGATAATCTTTTTTACAGGATTGATTGTCCCCAGAGAATTGGAAACATACACGACGGAAACGATCTTTGTCCTTGGCGTCAATAATTTTTCGAATTCATCCAATAACAGTTCGCCGTCGTCCGAAATCGGAATTACGCGAAGTTTCGCACCACGCTCTTCACAGATCAACTGCCAGGGGACGATATTGGAATGATGTTCCATTGCAGAGATGATCACTTCATCATCCGAATTGAGAAACGTCCGGCCAAAACTGCTTGCCACTAGATTGATTCCGGCTGTTGTTCCTGCGGTGAAAATGACCTCTTTGGAATCGCTGGCATTGATGAAGTTCTTGATCTTCCCACGGGCCTTTTCGTATTCAAAAGTCGCCGTTTCGCTCAAATGATGAACACCCCGGTGGATGTTCGCATTCTGCTCCCTATAATAGACATTTTGCACATCAAGGACGGCATTCGGTTTTTGCGTTGTGGCAGCATTATCCAAATAGACCAGCGGTTTCCCGTGGACTTTTGTTGAAAGAATTGGAAAATCCTTCCGCAGCTTCTCTATATCGATGATTTGTTCTTTTCCAGCTATATTCATTTTTCAATCGAACGGCAGATCGCCGTCCGTCGCTCATTACGCATGGACGATATCCGGCAAATTCGCCGTACCGAATTTCTTTCGGAGGTGGTCAACCACAATCAGATCAACATGATGCCGTAAGGCAGAGTGTGCGATTTTTTGTGTCGCTTCAGCTGCAAAACCAACAGTGAGAATTCCACGAGCACTTTCATTGGTAATGCCGCGGGTTTTCAAGTAAAAAGAATGTGTTTCATTCATCCCGCCGACCGCCGCACCGTGCGTACATTTCACATCATCGGCAAAGATCTCCAATTCCGGCTTCGTATCGACGATGGCATCATCCGAAAGAAGCAGATTGCGATTGGTCTGTTTGGAATCTGTCTTCTGCGCTTCCGGCTCAACATACACTTTCCCGTTGAACACTGCACGGGACTTGTCCATGAGAATCCCCTTAAACAACTCGTGGCTCGGGCAATTGGGATGGATATGATGCATAAAGGTGTGGTGATCGATCAGTTGTTCGCCGGAGGTGATATACAATCCATTCAGATTGCACTCCGTCGATTCACCGTCGATAATCACACTCATATCGTTCCGTGCTATGGCGCTGCCGACGGCAAGCGAGAAGATGTGGACAGTGCTTTCACGGTGCTGATGAACATGAAGATCTTCCACATGATACGATGATTCACTTTCCTTCTGTACCTTCACCAGTTCGACGACGCTGTTTTTCCCTGCAACAATTTCCGTTACCACGTTCGTCAGATTCGCATTTTTCTCCGCGGAACAAAAACTATGAAGAAAATTCACTCTTGCGCCTTCTTCCACTACGATAAGATTCCGAATATGCGCGGCCGTCTGTTCACCCGGTTTTTCGGCAGAGATGAACAGGACATGGATCGGTTTTTCCACATACGTCCCTGCGGGAACATGGATAAACAGACCATCGTTCAGAAAGGCCGTATTCAGTGCAGTGAAGGGGCTCTCGTGCATCTTCGCATATTTCGAGAGATGCTGCCGGATCAACGTGCCGTGTGATGCATACGCATCGATAAGGTTCGTTACAACAACGTTATCATTCAATCCGGACAGCGACGAGTGTTCTTTCGACCGGTGACCGTTGATGAAGACGATTACATGCTGATCGACTCCATCAATCATCAACGACTGTATGAGATCTGCAGAAATCTCTTCAGCTGCAGACGAATATTTAAATTGTGATTTTGCGATTGGCGTAATATTGGTGTATTTCCAATTCTCTTCCTTCGTTGTTGGAAATCCTTTTTCCGTAAACTGCGCGAGTGCGGATGTGCGAATATCATTCACCCACGCTGGACTTTTGGCAGCTCCATTGTGCTGGAACGCTGTAAATTCTGATACGTACTGATTATTCTCCGTGGACATTCGTTCTTCTCCCATTACGCATTCTGCAGCATTTCTTCACGGATAAAGTCGTAGCCATTTGCTTCGAGTTCCATCGCGAGGTCCTTGCCGCCGGATTTGACGATACGGCCGTTGACAAGTACATGCACGACATCCGGTACAATATAATTTAACAGACGTTGATAGTGTGTCACCACGATCGTCGCATTCTTCGGAGACTTCAACTTATTCACACCGCTGGAGACGATCTTCAGTGCGTCGATATCCAAACCGGAATCCGTTTCGTCGAGAATCGCCAGTTTCGGTTCGAGCACAGCCATCTGCAGAATCTCATTTCGTTTCTTTTCTCCGCCGGAGAATCCTTCGTTTACGGGACGGTTGATGAAACTCGGATCCATTTCAACTACTTTCATTTTCTCTTTCAGCAGTTTCAGAAACTGCATTGAGTCCAGTTCTTCCTGACCGCGCGATTTCCGGATTTCATTCAGGCCTGCTTTCAGGAAATAACTGTTGCTGACACCGGGGATTTCAACTGGGTACTGGAATGCGAGAAACACGCCGGCATGGGCACGCTTTTCCGGCTCCATATCGAGCAGGTTCTCTCCTTCAAACAATACTTCGCCCTGCGTTACCTGATAAGCAGGATGGCCGGAGAGCACCTGTGCTAATGTGCTTTTCCCGGAACCGTTCGGTCCCATAATGGCGTGCACTTCACCTGCGTTTACTGTGAGATTGATCCCTTTCAGGATCTCTTTTCCATTGACTGATGCGTGGAGATTTTTGATTTCGATCATGTGATAGTTTTCCTGATTCGTCTAAAAAATACAATTGATTAACCGACACTGCCTTCAAGGGAGATGCCGAGAAGTTTTTGCGCTTCAACGGCAAACTCCATCGGAAGGTTTTTAAATACTTCCTTTGCAAAACCGTTGATGATCATGGAGATAGCGTTTTCGGTGTTAATGCCGCGTTGCTTACAATAAAAGATCTGATCCTCTCCGATCTTGGAGGTCGACGCTTCATGTTCTACGCTTGAGGAGGAATTTTTCACTTCGATATATGGAAAAGTGTTTGCGCTGCACTTATTACCGATCAGCATCGAATCGCACTGCGTATAGTTGCGGGAGTTCGTTGCATTCTTTCCGATATTGACAAGTCCGCGGTAAGTGTTATTGCCGCGACCGGCGGAGATACCTTTCGAGACGATTGTGCTGCGCGTGTTTTTCCCAATATGATGCATCTTTGTTCCCGTGTCGGCATCCTGCCGGTTATTCACAACTGCAACAGAATAGAATTCTCCTATGGAATTGTCGCCAAGCAGAATCACCGAAGGATACTTCCAGGTGATTGCCGATCCGGTTTCCACCTGCGTCCACGAGATCTTGGAATTGACGCCGGCACATTTTCCGCGTTTCGTTACAAAATTATAGATACCGCCTTTTCCATCCTTATCACCAGCATACCAGTTTTGAACGGTAGAATACTTCACTTCAGCATTGTCCAGTGCGACGAGCTCAACAACGGCGGCATGCAATTGGTTTTCGTCCCGCATCGGCGCTGTGCATCCTTCCAGATAACTGACGTATGCCCCTTCTTCTGCAATGATCAGTGTGCGTTCGAACTGACCAGTATTGGAGGCGTTGATCCGAAAATATGTCGACAGTTCCATCGGGCAACGGACCCCTTTGGGGATGAAGCAAAACGATCCGTCGCTGAACACAGCGGAGTTCAAGGCTGCAAAATAATTATCCGCATACGGCACCACAGAACCGAGATATTTTTTTACAAGTTCGGGATGTTCCTGTACCGCTTCCGAGAACGAGCAGAAAATGATCCCCTTTTCTTTTAATGTCTCTTTGAATGTTGTCGCAACGGAAACGGAATCGAACACCGCATCCACCGCAACACCGGTCAATCGTTTCTGTTCGGTCAACGAGATGCCGAGTTTTTCGTACGTCTCCAACAGAATCGGATCGACCTCATCCAGGCTGTTCAGTTTCTTTGTTTGTTTTGGAGCGGAATAATAACTAATCGACTGATAATCGATCTTCGCATATTTCAGATTCGGCCACCGGGGTTCTTCCATTGTTTTCCAGACCCGGAACGCTTTCAAACGCCATTCAGTGAGCCATTCCGGTTCGTTTTTCTTTTTGGAGATTACGCGAACGACATCCTCGTTCAATCCGGGCGGGATCGTGTCCGTTTCGATATTGGTGGTGAACCCGTACTTATATTCTTGCGATACTAATTCTTCAATAGTTTCTGACATTGTTGGTGCTTCCCGATATGGTGCTTTTTAAAAGTGTTCTAAGGACAGACAAGAATGTCTTTCCTCTTTTAACCTCTTTTAACTCTTATACTCCAAACGAACTGCCGCAGCCGCATGTTTTTGCCGCTTGCGGATTATTGAACACAAATCCTCTGCCGTTCAATCCATCCGAGAAATCCAGGGTTGTTCCGGAGAGATAGAACATACTTTTCTGGTCCACGACGATCTTCACTCCATGTTTCTCCAGGATCAAATCTTTTTCCTTTACTGCATCGTCAAATGCGAGCACGTAGGACAAACCGGAGCATCCGCCCCCTTTCACACCCAGCCTCAGCGAATGTGTTGCGGGGATATTGTTTTTTTCTTTGATCGAAAACACTTCCTGCGCCGCACGCTCTGTCAGGATGATATCATCTTCCATCGTTTGCGGCAATTCCTGCACAAGTACTTCAGTCATAAATTTATTCTCCGTAAATATTGTTAAACAGCTTTTTTGACCGCATAATCCGGATAGTTCAACATCCAGGTCTGCATATTCAGTTTTTTAAAGATATTCCGTTTTTCAAAGTGAACTGCAATCTCACGGGCGACGGTTTCAGCTTCGGTTTGACCGACCTTCACACTCTTCTTCTTCAGGAATTCCATTACCGCGAAATGCAGATCGCGAAAGAACACGTTGGAGAGATGGATCAGCTGTGCGCGTGTTCGCATGAAATTGAGGAATTCGACCTGGTTGCCGATAATGTATTGCGATTTCTTGAATTTGATGTTCATGAGATTCCAATCCCTGTTTGTTCTTTCAGTGATGTCACGACAGTCCGAATCCGGTCTGCAGTGTAGTCCACTTCGTCTTCCGTGGTGAATCGTCCCAGTCCGAACCGAATGGTCGACCGGCCGGCTGATTCGTCCAATCCAATCGCGCGGAGCACGTGCGAATAGCGGATTTCACCAGTTTCTTCGGACGTGCAGGCAGAACCTGCTGAAACTGCCACATCGTTCATTTCCGTCATAATCTGATCCGAGGAGATTCCGAGAAAAGTCACATTCAGATTGTTCGGCAACCGGTCTTCCGATGCACCGTTCACCGAAACACCTTCCATCGACATGAGTTGTTCCTGAAGTCGATTGCGCAACCGGAAGAGTCTTGCATTTTCATCTTCTGATTCTTCCATTGCTAATTGCATTGCTTTGGCAAATCCCACAACTCCGGCGACATTCAATGTGCCGGAACGCAAACCATGTTCGTGCCCGGCACCATGCATCTGCGTTTCGACCGCTACGCGCGGATTCTTCGAACGGATATACAGTGCGCCGACTCCTTTAGGTCCATATATTTTATGAGACGCAAACGAAAGCAGATGGATATTCATCGCCAGCGGATCGATAGGGATCCGACCGACTGCCTGCGTAGCATCGGTGTGAAAAAGAATACCATGCTTCGCACAAACTGCCCCGATCTCTTCGATCGGTTGGATTGTTCCAATCTCATTATTTGCCGCCATCACAGAGACCAAAACTGTTTTTCCAGTAATAGATTTTTCCAGCGCAGCAATATTCACTTTGCCCTTTACATCAACCGGCAGATATGTAACGATCCATCCTGCTTTTTCCAGTTTCTTGCACGACTCCAGAACGCATTTATGCTCTATCTGTGTCGTGATAATGTGATTTCCTTTTGTTTTGTACGCTTCTGCAATGCCTTTGATCGCGAGGTTATTTGACTCTGTTGCACCGCTGGTAAAGAATATTTCTCCTGCCTGCACGCGAAGTGAGGCCGCAATTTTTTTACGGGCAATGTCCACCGCTTCTTTTGCGATCCATCCGAACCGGTGCTGCAGACTTGCCGCATTGCCGAAGTGTTCCGTAAAGAACGGCATCATCGCTTCCAGCACCCGTTTGTCCACTGGTGTTGTTGCATGATAGTCCATATAGACGGGAGTGTTGCGCATCAAACAATCTCCGACACTTTCATTGAACTAAAAACATGTTCGAGGTTATGCTGAATCTTTCCGAGAGGATTTTTAATGGTGCAATTTAAATAGATGGAACAGCTCTGCGGTTCTTCCGTGAAGCATTGCGTAATACCCATCTGTGATCCTTCAATCACAGAGATTACATCCATCACCGAAATCTCATCCGAGCGACGAGCGAGCGTATATCCTCCCATTGCTCCTTGATGAGAGGCAATGAGCTTCCCTTTCGTTAACTTCTGCATCACTTTTGCAAGGACATCTCCCGGGATCAAATACTTCTCGGAGATTTCCTTCACAGTGGAGATTTGATTGTTCACCGACGCAATATGCCGGATCGCGATTAAACCATATTCAACTTTTTTCGATAACTTGAGCATTCTTAAATACGACTGGTGTAGTCCTATTTCATTCCAAAAAAATAGAAGAACTTGAAATAATTAACATTGTTGCGAACAATTGTTTTTAGAAGTTCTTCCTACATGATTAATATAGGTCTTTTTGGTCTAAAAATCCAACTTCCCTCAATTAAAATATACTTAGAAACTTGGCGCAGAAATTGCGATATTTCCATTGTAAAACAACACAGAACTATCCGGTCAATGCCGGAAAGAAGCATTCACAATAAGAAATAATATGACAACTTCTCAATTTTCAGAAATACTCGGCGACATTCAGCTCTCCAAAAAAGATTCAGACGGATTCCATACGATCGCGGTCGTCGGTCTGGGAGTGATGGGACAAGGAATTGCACAATCCGTAGCAACAGCAGGAATCGAAGTGATTGTGGTAGAAAAATCGGAAAAACGTCTCGCGCATCAGATTAAATCAATGGAAGAATCGCTGGACAACGACATTCACCGATGGACGATGACCAAAAGCGAAAAGCGGGCGATCCTTTCACGCATTAAAGGAACAACAGAAATATCCGCCGTGTCGGAAATTCCGATTATAATAGAAGCAGTGGATGAGAATTTCGAACTGAAACGAAAACTGTTCCACGAACTGGACCAGCTCTGTTCACCGGAAACCATCCTTGTCTCGAATACATCCACACTCAATCTTTCAAAACTTGCGTCCTCTACAAAACGGGCGGATAAAGTGATCGGCATGCATTTCCTCAATCCGGTCCCCAAAGTACCGTTGGTTGAACTGGTGCGCGGTATGAAGACTTCGGATGAGACCTTCAATTCGATAAAGAAGCTGGCGCAGCGGCTGGGCAAAACACCCATTGAAGTGTTCGAGTATCCGGGATTCGTTACAACCCGGATTATCATCCCGCTGCTCAACGAAGCGATGTACATCTTAATGGAAGGTGTCGCAACGGCAGAGAGCATCGATACCGCCATGCGTCTCGGCTATGAGTTCCGTTACGGTCCATTAGAACTGGCAGATATGATGGGACTGGATGAAGTGTTGGCATGGATGGATTCCCTCTTCCATGAACTCGGCGAAGCGAAGTACCGTCCCTGCCCGTTGCTGCGGCAGATGGTGCGCAAAGGGAAACTGGGAAAAAAGATGGGCGAAGGATTCTTTAAATACGACGATCACGGAAAGAAAATATGAACATATTAGTGTTAAATTGCGGAAGCTCCTCAGTTAAATATCAGCTTATTGATGTCGACAAAAAACTATTCCTGGCAAAAGGCATTGTAGACCGCGTGGGCATGAGCGGTGCCGTGCTGACGAACCTGCGCGCAGACGGAGACGAGATCAAAATTTCAGGAGATATCCTGGATCATACGACGGCTATCGAATATATCCTTGCCGTACTGCTCAGTAAGAACCACGGAGTGATTACGACCAAGGATGAGATCCATGCCGTAGGGCACCGTGTTGTGCACGGCGGTGAAACATTCACCGGTTCGGTGATGATCGACGATGCCGTGATCAAAGGGATCCGGGACAATTTTGAGATCGCACCGCTCCACAATCCTCACAACCTGCGCGGTATTAACGCCTGTCAAACGCACTTGCCGAACATTCCGCAGGTGGGGGTGTTCGATACCGCTTTTCACCACGAAATGCCGCCGCATGCATACATCTACGGCATCCCTTACTCGCTGTACAGCCAGTATAAGATTCGCCGATACGGTTTCCATGGAACAAGCCATGCCTATGTTGCTCAGCGTGCCAGTGAAACACTGAAGAAGGATATCAAGAAACTGAAGATCATCACCTGTCATCTCGGCAACGGCTGCAGCATCACGGCGATCGATAAAGGAATCTCCATTGATACATCGATGGGATTTACACCGCTCGAAGGATTGCTGATGGGAACACGATCCGGCGATATTGACACATCGGTGATTCTGTATGTGATGGCAAAAGAAGGACTGAATTATTCGGAAGCGAACACACTGCTGAACAAACACAGCGGATTGCAGGGCATTTCCGGAGTAAGCAGCGATATGCGAGAAATCATCACCGAGATGAATGATGGGAACAAAAAAGCAAAACTTGCCTTTGATGTCTTTTGTTACCGCGTGAAGAAGTATATCGGATCATATGTCGCGGCGCTGGGCGGACTTGATGCTCTGGTCTTTACCGGCGGTATCGGTGAGAATGCTCCGGACGTGCGGAAGGCGATCTGTGAGAATCTGGAATATCTCGGAATAGAAATCGATAAAACAGCCAACAATTCGAAGGAGAAAGAGAAAGCAATCAGCAGTGCTAAATCCCGGGCAGCAGTTTTTGTCATTCCAACGAATGAAGAATTGATGATTGCGATTGAAACAAAAGAAGTTGTGAGAGGTGCAAAGAAAAAATAAATTGCGAAAAAACACAAAGCACACTGCCAAACAACGTTTGTTGAAAACGTTGTTTGAGTTTTAAAGGTGCTTTCCAATCAGACGGATGGCGACCAAAACCAACGCAAGAATCAATCCCCACAAAATCCATTTCACTTTAATCGTATGGGAAAGATGCCCCCCTGCCTGAGCACCGGCAATTGCACCGAACCCAAGAAAAGGAACGAAATCCCACGCGACTTTTCCAATTATACCGTGACTGAACGCCGCGAATGTGGCTGAAATTGCGAGAATGAAATGTGAAGTAGGAATAGCGATATATGGTTGGAATTTAAGTATATAGATCATTGCCGGGACATGGACAACTCCGCCGCCGATCCCCGCCATGCTTGCAACAAATCCCACAAAGAAACTGATCACCGTCCCCAACACCATTGAATACCGGTGTGAACCCACAGGTTGCGGAGGTGCGCTTTGATCCTGTTCATTCCGTTTGGAGTACACCATGTAGCCGGCAATCATCAATATCAAAATGCCGAATCCGATATCGAACGCAGTTGCGGAAACTAATTGAAGAAGATATGCGCCAAGGAATGATCCGGGAATTGTTGCCAGGGAGAAATAAATTCCAGCGCGGTAATCCACCCGGTGCTGTTTAATATACACCGTTGTTCCGGATAGCGCATTCAATGCTACGATGCAGAGCGAAGTTCCGACTGCAACCTGGGGAGATTGGCCGTAAGCCAGTGTCAGGAGTGGAACCACGATAAATCCTCCGCCGACCCCGACAAGGGTTCCGAACATCCCGACGATGATCCCAACGAAGAGAAGAAAAATCGAATCGATCATGGCCATGCCACCGTTGTTAAATCACCGGGAGTGAATTTCACGATTCCGCGTGTTGCATCCGTCAACATCTTCTGCACGGACGGAACGATCGACGGGAGTAATTGCAGCTTCATCTGTGTTTCTGCTTCTGTATAAGAAGTTGCAGCGATCTTCAATTTGCGTGAGTGGATGATGTTCATAACCGGATTGGTTTCAGAGAAAGGAAATGCTATGTGGATTTCTTGAACGAGTGCTTTCGTTATGATCGTCGAAGCGGATATTCCGTGCTCGGCCGCTTCAAAATACGCCCTCCCCAATCCCCCCACACCAAGTTTCGTCCCGCCGAAATAGCGTGTCACCACCATCAGTGTATCGGAAAGTTTTTTAGCCTGCAATGCAGAAACAATCTTCACACCTGCCGTACCGGAAGGTTCGCCGTCATCGGAATAACGCATCGGCTTCCCCTCCGCGCCGATGAGGTATGCATAACAATGATGTGTCGCATCAAAATATTTTTTTCGTACGAGTTCCAGTTTCGCTTCCGCCTCGACTTCCTGTAACACTGGAAAGAGGTCTGCGATAAAACGGGAACCTTCCACTTTGATCTGTGCCGAACATTCCGCTTTTACGGAAGAATAGATCTCATCCATTAATTAAAATACACCGCTGTCGTTAATCGTGCCAGGATGTAATCTGCAATATCCGGCCCTTTGTCCTTTTTCAGTTCTTTTACATACGCAACGTTTGGAATGATATGGACTGCTGCAAGTGGAGAATAGTCTAAACCGACATTGAGATACAGTTCCCGATAACTGGGATTGGTGATGACACTGCCGGAATTGTTAAGATCGTAGTCCAATACATCAACACGAAATACTCCACGCATCGATTGCATTAATTCAAACCATGCAAAAAGAGATCCACCGGCTGGATTGATGTCTTTCGTACCGGCAAATTTTCGATTCAGCCGGTAAAATCCTTCCGCACCGAATGATGAAGTAGGCGACATCATTGCAAAAAGGACTTTTGCGGTAATTGCACTTCTCCCGGCAGAGAAATTTTCATAATCCAGATACAATTCCGCCACGCTACCTTTCCCCGGAACCATGCCGAAGGTAAAATAATATTTCTTCAGTTTATCAGTTTCGACTGCCGTACCGCTTCCGTTGCCGATAGTCAACGAGTAATAGATGCTCCCCTGAGGGTCGAATTTACCGTTCAGACTGATCCCCCTGTCAAATTCCTGAGAATACCCGTTCCGATCCAGTACAAGCTGACCGAGCGAACGATAGCCGAAATATTTTTCCGTCGTCTTTTCACCGGGCGTATGCATCATACCTATTACGAGTGAGTGCAATGAAAAAACATTCTCCCAATTCAAATATGCCTCCTGCATTGCAGTGACCGCTGGATCATATACGAACCGGACGGAGAAATCCCTGCTGAATGTTTGTTCATACCCAAAATGCGCTCTTCGTAAATCGAATGAATTGCTTCCCGACTGTGTGCTGTTGGTATTCGGGAACGGTTTCGGTTCCTGTACGATATAATTGAAATCGCTGAAAACCTCGCCAAAAATATTTCCGGAGTTTACTTCCACTGTTTTCACAGCAGGTTTCGGCTGTTGTGTCTTGCCGGCAGGCTTCTGTTGAGCAATTGTAAAGACAGAGCCGACGATAAGAAGGAAAATCAGGGAACTTTTTGTCATAACAAATCCTTTCGTATTGGGTGGGGATTAGAAAAACATAGCCTTTTTTCTTTCTCTAAGCAACTCTTAATCGTTTGGTTCTTCCATCAATTCGTTGTAAGTTTCCAACAACGCAGTAAGGAATATCTATGAAAATCGGAATTACCTGCTACCCAACGTATGGCGGGAGCGGTGTCTTAGCGACAGAACTCGGAAAAGCTCTCGCAAAACGAGGACATCAGATTCATTTCATCAGTTATGCAATGCCGATGCGGTTGAGCAGCGGATTCGATAACAATATCTTCTATCATGAAGTGGAGATTTCTACGTATCCAGTTTTCGAATTTCCGCTCTATACTCCGGCTCTGGCAAGTAAGATGGTAGAGGTCGCCAATTTTGAAGGGCTCGATCTGTTGCATGTCCATTATGCCATCCCCCATGCCACAAGCGCGTATCTGGCAAAAAAAATGATACCCAACAAGGATTTCCGGGTCACAACCACGCTGCATGGCACGGATATCACTCTGGTTGGACTTGAACCGAGTTTTCTTTCGGTGATGAAATTCAGTATCGAGAAAAGCGACGGCGTTACGGCTGTCTCGCGGTATTTGAAAGAAAAAACGCTGACCAATTACAATATTGAAAAAGAGATCGACGTCATTCCCAATTTTGTGGATCTCAGCGAGTACCAACATGTTGACGATTCCTGCGTCCGGAAGAAGTTTTCTTTGGAGGACAAACGGATCATGGTGCATGTCTCCAACTTCCGTCCCGTAAAACGCGTTGCGGATGTTGTTAGGATCTTTGATATCGTCCAGAAAAAAGTCCCATCGATGCTCATCCTTGTTGGTGACGGACCGGACCGATCATCGTGCGAAATGATGGTGCGTGAATTAGGATTACAGCACGCTGTCCGATTTCTTGGGAAACAGGTGGAACTGAAAGAAATCCTTTCGGCCGCTGATCTCTTTTTCATTCCGAGCCAGCAGGAAAGTTTCGGACTCTCCGCGTTGGAGGCTATGGCGTGTGAAGTTCCCGTCATTTCCACCAGTGTCGGCGGACTGCCGGAATTGGTAGTGCACAATCAGACAGGATATATTGCCGAGATCGGCGATGTGGACCGGATGGCAAAGTACGCGATTGAATTGCTGACGAATGAACCGAAACGGATTATGTTCGCAAAACAGGGACGGAAACGGGCAGAAGAGATGTTTAATCTCGAAAAGATCGTCAGCGAGTATGAGAAGCATTACGAAAAAGTGATGAGCCAACCCAAAGTCGAATGACCTAAAAAATAAAAAAACCTGCCTTGTTAGGGCAGGCTTTGTGGTGTTAAAACCAATATTACTTTACCAGCATCATACGCTTAATGAGTGTTTTCTCCCCGGCTTGAAGTCGATAAACATACATACCGCTGGACAATTTAGCAGCATCAAACACAACAGAGTAGCGTCCCGATGATTTGTATTCGTTCATAAGTTCTACCACTTCCCTTCCAAGTGCATCAAACACGTTGACCGTAACAAAATTGTCTTTGGGAATTGCAAAACTGATCACTGTCGACGGGTTAAAAGGATTTGGATGGTTTTGCTCCAACACATAATCCTTTGGTATAAAGTCGATCACCTCTCCGGGCATTCTGTTATTCTTATTCAATTCGTTCGCTTTTGATTCATCGGCATATTCATTCAATGCAATAACCTCCGGTGCGACCGATCCAATGGTATGTATCGACAAACGGATATACACCGCTTTATTTCCCGTTACGCCAAACTTAAAAGGAAGAATTTCCAATGATTTCTTCCTTTCGGAAAGAAGTGTCGCGCTCATTGTATACAGCACTTTATCTGTGCCGCTCTCCACAAACTCCAGAGAATAACGGATATCCTTACCGTTCAATTCAACACTCTTTCCTTTCAATGGATGTTCATTCAGTTGCAGCGACAGTTCGGATTCTTCTACAGCGATAAATGGTTCTGATCTTAAATAATCCGAAAGTTCAGTTAAAGTGTTCACAGAAACTGTATCCGAAAGAACAGCAAGTGGAATGTTCTGCGATTCATCGTTACCGTTCGTAATTCGGATATCTCCAAACTCTATTTTGTAAGCGATCGAATCGAATTGGGTAACCACTCCTCGCGTGAACTGCAACGCAGCAGTACTGCTACTCTTTTCCATCATCCCTCCTTCGGCGAAGGATAAAGCAGTCAATGGATAGATCGACCCGGACGCACCCCGGCTAAATCCAAGTTTCGTAGTGAAAATTAATTCAGAAAAGTTCATCGCCAGTTGCGGCGTTTGGTTATTTGTGGCCAAAGTTGAAATGCTTCCCCATGCTCCATTTTCGTATGATACTTTCTGAACATCATTGGTGCTTTTATACCACGCTAAAGAAAGATCATTATTCTTTCTGGCATTCGAGGAAAAAGAGGGGCGCAGGTAATACGGATGGTTGCTGATTGTACCGGAACCAAACGATGAAATGGGACCATACGAGTTTGCACTGTTTCTTTTTCTTGTTTGTATCCTGTAAGTATAGACTTCCACATCTTTATATTCCCACGTCGTCCATATCTTCGGATCGTGATCCATCGATAGAGAAGGATTGGTATTCGTTACAAAATCATATGCGGAAGCAATCGTTTCCCGTGATGACCAATTGTAAGTGGTTGTATACGTCATATCCCGGTAATAAATATTCCCGTTCTCTTCCCAGACGACATATGCTTTATTTGTCCCTCGCCATTGATCATACAATGCCGACGCGTTTTTCGAAGCACTGGTTGTTCCGGGTATCTGAGTATTGTCTCCTGACCACACAGTGCTATAATGCAGAATGTATAATCCGTTACTTTTTCGATTAATTACATACGGATACGCAAGTATTGGCATTCCATCGTTCGTCGTTATTGCTGCCGTGCCGCTCAACATATTTTCCAATCCGGACCAAGTTGAGCCGGACATTCTCTTTGCAAATAGATA
Source organism: Bacteroidota bacterium (assembly GCA_041665525.1). GTDB lineage: Bacteria > Bacteroidota > Ignavibacteria > UBA10030 > UBA8401 > UBA8401. The sequence continues at coordinate 55,294 of JBAYIS010000017.1, forward strand.
ATATCCGCTGTTATCCGGCAGACGTGTTTCCCAAACGACGATAGGTTTCCACGATAAACTGGCGGTTTCATAGTATAGATCTATTGACGGATTACGGCTGACGGGCCCCCATTCTTCAGAATCGACGCTTACGTTGACTTCCTTGCTCCAGGATGAACCACCATTGGTGCTTTCGGTGACAAATATTTTTCCCGCCGATTCGTATACGAGCATGTGGTTTCCGGAGCCGTATCGAATCATTTTTCGCTGTCCATTGTTGGAGAGCGCTGTTGTAGATCCGCTCCCCAGATGGGCTTTGTAGTTCGCGGTGACAACGGCGTTTTCTCCGGTAAAGACAACAGCTTTTTGATCGTACCCGGGAGGGTTTGAACCGACTTGAGAGAGTTCTGCGTTGCTGTCGGTAGACCAATTGAGGAAGTTCCATGTCAATCCGGAGATAGATTGTGTAAGTGCAGCTTGAATTGAATAAAAAAGTGGTTCAGTGGAGGGATCTAAATCTTTTATTACTCCTTTGTAATTTGTGTTAATACCAAGATTGTTCGTAGCAGATGCAACTTGCTGAAATATTGCTTCGTCTCCGCGATTGCGCATATTGTCATAATATAAAGGATCGGGATAATCGATATACCACGGATCGCGTACTTCAACGAAGCCACCCAAAATATTCCCGTCGATTGCTTGCGCTTGGATTGTTGCAGAATAAATTGATTTGAATTGTGATACAGTAGATTTAAAACTCTCGATTGCATCGAAAGAACGGTGATTTTTAACATTTAAGAGTAAATTCCATTGATAATATTTTTCATTGGGACTAGATGCAATATCTTGTTTGCCCCGTAAAGTGATGGATTCGGTAAAATCCATACTTATATCAAACGGGACAGTTTGATCAACAAATGAAGAGCCGTTCCACTTTCCGACAGAGGAACCATTCAACCTTGTTCCTGATTCTCTCACTTGATCAACTGTAAAATATGTTTTCCCATACATCGAAGGTCTGAGTTCGGAGGTTTTAGCATGCATTCGTGCAATCTGCCCATTTGTGAATGTAGTTTTACATGCATCGGTTCCGTAATCCATATAATTGTTTGGATTGGGTGGCGGTTGCACTAAACAATTGTTCTCTACGGAACAGTTCCGTGTTTCGGTTTTTTGGGGCGGTGTATCAGCGACTTCATCTCCTTGTGTATTGCATCCATTTTGAAATGTGTGGTACAGACCGAGGTAATGTCCGATTTCGTGGACTAAAACATCGCCATCGTTGTAATCAGTGTATTCTCCGCCTGGCAAAACAGTATTTCTGAGAATTATTCCATGCTTATATGAATTTTCTGGAAATTCCCACGGAAAACGAGAAAATCCCTGCGGTGTTGACCCTTGCAGTACACAAACAAATACATTTAATATATGGGTTGAATTGACCGCTAGTTCACTCTTCATTGTAAATTCCACAGTTTCATTATACAATGATTGGTTGCTCCATATAGAATTGTTTGTTCTGTCAATTTTATATAAATAGAAAAGAAATTCAGAACTATTATACGCGTAATTTAATTGGTTTATTTGATTTTCCAGTTGCTGATCAGTAACATCACCGGAACCATCATCCAAACGTACAATATGAAACGCAACCGGAATAATGGTCGTTAACTGACTTTGTAGTTCGGTATGCGGAATAGTTGTTGCAGGTATCGTTGCGCAAAGTAAATCAGATTGCGAAAATAATTTTGTAACATTTATGAAAACCAAAATTATTAAACACTGTAGAATCAAAAAATATCTTTTCATAGGTTTCTTCCTTCTCATATCTCGAATAAACTTTTTTAATTGCGTTTTCCGATTGCTACAACCCCTCGGGGTGATTGCCATCCGACTGAAACAACTATATTCCCTTTCTGCTTTATCCGCTCGTATTCATTATTACTATTTCCAGGAATCGATGTTCTGAAACTTTTCCATGTCGCACCGTTGAAATGCAGCAACTCTCCGAATGAACCACAAGCCACAACATCGTTGAGGTCGTTACCATCCACATCATTAGTGTAGTACATAGTAATTGATCGTGATAACCGTTCCCATGCTGGTTTCACTAAAATGTGCGGAGATTGATAGATACCATTTCCGACGATATAATATTGCTTCCCTGCTTTAAACCAAACTCCATTCTGAGGCCCCACTAATCCACTATCGGATAATTGCGTCGCTGTTGTTCCTTGAATCTTGATCACTTTATGTTCCGAATTCTCAAATAGTTTCGCTGCCACAGCGATAATCTCGAATTCTTTCGTCGTATTGTTAAAATCCCCATGCACGTCGTAAATGTCTAGTGTTGTGCCACTTACTAGTCTTTGCCATGTACCACCGTCGTAATGCAGGAGCGATCCATTGTATCCAACAAAATAAATATCTCTATTTGATGCACCATAAAGTTTTTCATAGAATGGAAAGGGTTCTGGATTCTGTAACCGAGAATGTACAAGTTCAGCAAGCGAACTATTGCTTTCCCAATGGAAAATACTTCCAGCTGCAAACCAAATATCTCTTTCTGAAAAATATACAATGCCGCGAATTGGTGCGAGAACAAGTGTATCGCCTCCAACTGTTTTGTATCGAATTTGTATCTTCTTCCATTGCACACCATCCCAGTGAGCCGCACTGTATCTCACATAATTTAGTCCCGTAGAATCGAGATAATTGATATCACCAACAACCCAAATATTGTTTTCATCAATGATTGCAACATCAAAAACCACGCTAGCATTACCATCGCCGAGTGTAAACAACTGCCAAATAAAATTATGGCTCGTCGTATCCAGCGTTTTTGTTGTAACAGTATTGCTGGAATCTTTGTTGATCGCATTCTCCTGTCGAAACGCCTGGTAAAAATAGCTTGTGTTGCGTTGAGCTGTCGTATCCACCAATGTTGTCTCTCTGCCAAAGAGGCTACCGGAAAGTATCTGCACATTGTTGCGCAAAATAGAGTATTCTCTCGGCGGGAGTGTATCGGTCATGGAGAGTTTTAGATAAACTTCGGTCAGTCCGCTGTCCGCAACGGAAAGAAAAACAGTTTGCTGGTACGGAGGCGGTTCAATCGGAGGAACGACCGGAGGGTCTTTCTTGCATCCTAATTGCAATAGAAGGACAGTTGTGAGTGCGGCTAGTAATCGAGTGTTCTTCATAACGTTTTCTGTTTGCATCAGCATACGGTTATTTGCGTGAAACAATCAATACCAAGAATTAGGTATTTTTAAACATATGCAAATATCACAGAGTGTCAACTCTGATTTTCTGTTTCACACGCATCCATTCTCTGCTAGGGGCGACATTCTGTTGAGAAATATTTTTGTCGGAACGGACGCCAGTCCGTTCCAATTAAGAATTCACTTTGTATACGTTTTTACGGATGGATGGTATTAACATTCCGTAGTAAGTGGAAGAACAGCGGAAACCCAAAATAGAATGCATGTCCCAGCATCGGCGTGATAAGACTGTTGGTCTTCCAGTAGACAATGCCGCAGAACATCCCCAGGAGGAAGGTCGGAAGAAAAGAAAAATCTCCGATAAAGAATTGCGATGTAGTTGCGCCGGTGGTAAACAGTATTGCAGAGAAAAAAACCGAAAGAGGAATACCGGCAATCGCCGGTCTTTCCCCCCATTGTTTCATCAGAATCGTTTGGCCGAAACCGAAGAAGAGAATTTGATTTGCCACGGGTGAGGACATCCAATAGACGAGCGATGCCATGATGATCTCCCCGTTTCCTCCGGGGATATTGTCAGGCTCCACAGGAAGGAATTCAGCGCCGAATGCAGCCGCTGTCACCGTTGCAACCATCACAACACCATACAGCCACACCAACCATGCGATGGATGTTTTCAGATTCTGCGAATTAACGCCGTAACTCCACAAATGTCCGCGGGAAAGGACGACAATTGCAATAAAGGCGAAGGTGTAGAGCCAAAAATGTCGTTCGAATTGCAGAAAAAAATAGTACTGTTCAACGGCAAAGAAACGGCAAAAGAACGAGAGTGGTGAAAGCCAGACGATCGCATAACAGCTCGCCGTCACTCCGGCCAGCGACAGGAACTTGTTCTCGATTGGAGTGGGCGCAAGGTGATTGGCCATTATGCTCCCAGTACGCGCAATCGTGCGAATTTTACCATCAGATTCTTTGGACCGACAGTTTGGAAGTTCACGATTGCTTTTGCTGAATCTCCCCTGCCGCTGAGATTGGTCACTTTCCCGCGACCGAACACTTCATGTTCAACATATACTCCCACTTTTAAACGGATCTCCTCCTGCGATGCATTGTCATAATCCACTTCTTCATCCGGAGTGAAGCCGTCGTTCTTCCCGGCTTTTTTCTGATGAATGGAATTCAGATACCGTTCCCGCGAATTTTGCAGCGATGAAACGACATTTGCTGTGTACGCAGGACGCCGGGTGGCCTCTTTTTCCAGCATCGAATCCGGAATCTCCGACACGAAGCGGGAGACTACCGGATATGTTACATCGCCGAACCTGTACCGAATACGCGCGTACGTGATATATAATTTTTTCATTGCCCTGGTTATACCGACGTAACAAAGCCGTCGTTCCTCCTCCAGTTCCGACGGATCGGGAGTCACTTGATACAGCGGGAACAATCCCTCTTCCATTCCGGCGATGAATACCACCGGAAATTCGAGTCCTTTGGCAGCATGAAGAGTCATTAAGGTAACGGCATTTTTTTCATCCACCATCGAATCGATCGCAGATACCAGCGCAACTTCTTCTAAAAAGTTTTCGAGGGAAGCATTCTCTTTATGTTGGTCCACATATTCAGAAATTGCGGAGAGCAATTCCTGCACGTTCTCCCAGCGGCCGAGTGATTCCGGAGTTTGTTCATCTTTATAGAGGCGAAGAACTCCCAATTCATCCACAACGGCACGGGCAAGTTCGCTTGCGGACATATCCGCTTTTAATGCCCGGTATTTGGCAATCATTGCACCGAACGCCATAACGGAATTCTTTGATCGGTCGGAAAGAGTTGCGATCGGTCCGGGATTGGTAACAACGTCGAACAGCGAAGTATTCGTTTGAGCGGCATGCTCCGTCAATTTCTCAATAGTTGTATCGCCGATGCCGCGTGCGGGATAATTGATGACGCGCATCAGGCTCTCCTCATCCTTCGGATTAACGATAAGCCGCAGGTACGCCAGAACATCCTTGATCTCCTTGCGCTGATAGAAAGCGACGCCGCCGATAATCACATACGGAATTCCGGACCGTCTCATTGCGTCTTCGATGGAGCGAGATTGCGCATTCGTCCGATAGAGTACCGCGAAATGCTTCAAATCCAGCTTTTCTTTCGTGATATGTTCCTGGATACGGTGAGCAATCTGGATCCCTTCCGTTTTATCATCATCCGCTTCGATCACGGTGATCTTTTCCCCGCCGGGATTATCCGTCCATAACGTTTTTTGAATCTGATTTCTATTATTCTTTATCACCGCATCCGCAGCAGAAAGAATCGTTTTGGTTGAACGGTAATTCTGTTCCAACCGAAACACTTTTGCATTCGGATAGTCTCTTTCGAAATCAAGGATATTCTTGATATCGGCGCCGCGAAACGCATAGATGCTCTGCGCATCATCTCCGACGACGCAGATGTTCCTGAACTTCTGTGCGATCAAATTGATCAGCGTATATTGAGCACGATTGGTATCCTGATACTCATCCACGAGGAGATACTTGAACCGGTACTGGTATTTTTCCAATGCACGTTCATGTTTCTTGAAGAGTTCGATCGGTTTTAACAGCAGATCGTCAAAGTCCATTGCATTGCTCTTGTGCAGCTTCTGGATATATTCGGGATATATCTCGGCCACTTTTATCTCAAAGAATTCCTTCGCGTGTTCTTCATACTCCCGCGGCGTTACCATCTGGTTTTTTGCCCCGCTTATTCGGGAGAGCACCGCCCGCGGACTGAACTGTTGCTGGGAGATATTCATGGAGTTCATGATATTCTTGATTACTCCGAGTGAATCATCCGTGTCGTAGATGGTGAAGGATCGTGTATACCCGAGCGGTTCACATTCCTGACGAAGGATGCGGGCAAAGATGGAATGGAACGTTCCGGCCCACACACTGTGTGCATGGTGGCCGATCAACCGCTCGATGCGCTCTTTCATCTCCTTCGCGGCTTTATTGGTGAACGTCAATGCGAGAATCTCGTACGGCGGAATACCGGATTCCAGCAGATGGGCTACACGATAGGTGAGTACACGGGTTTTACCGCTGCCGGCTCCCGCGACGATCATCACGGGACCTTCGATCACGGATGCGGCATCACGTTGAACGGGATTCAATTGATTCAATAGGGACATGCGTTGGGAAATCTCAGACTAATCGAAAAATATGGAGGTAAACTCAAACAATATGAAAATACGCAAATAACTCAGTCGATGCAATGCGAAGAAACTTTCGGCAATGTCTTTATTAAGAAAATTCCGTTATGCCGAATTTATCCCGTTGTACGGGATGTCCTGCATTTTGTAATTCCGTCTTGGCGGCTTTCAATAAAGCGGAACCGTAAAGCGGTACTTCGGCATCTAAATATTTTATGAAGGATGCTGACATTCGTCAGCATGACGAGATGTTCTGTTCCAAATGAAGTCACTGCATAACTCTCAGGATGCTTGAGCAAGAGCCATCTACCCACCCGCGGCAACGTGCAAGATTAGAGTGAAGAGTGTTCCAGTTTGCGGTTGACGAGGGATAAAAGTTCGGCGATCTTGAACGGCTTCGAAAGATACTCAACGGAAGGATCTGACTCCCATGCGCCGGCATCTTTCGCAAGTCCGGTCATGAGAATCATCGGAATCCGTGCTGTCAGTTGTTCCTGTTTCAACAATTCGCGCAGCATAAATCCATTCATGTTCGCCATCATTACGTCGCTGATGATCAGCTGCGGCAAATGCTGTTTTATCAGGTCAAGTGCGGTCACACCGTTATCCGCTTCAATCGTTTCGTGACCTTTTGATTTCAGTACCGACACGACCATGTTCCGGACTGAATTTTCATCATCGACGACCAATATTTTTGCCATGCGATTCCTGAGTTAAGAAAGATGCCGCACATAGGTACGCAATATTTTTTCCTTTTTCAACTCCCGGTTGGACGGGGCCACCTGCTCTATTGAGCGCACACAATGAAATGAGAAAAAAGAGTTGTTGTCCGGTTAGATCAAAATTGCGCCTTCGGCGCGCAGGAGAAATTCTTTTGTTTTAATTCCGGCGGCGTAACCGGTTAACGATCCATCCGATCCGATGACCCGGTGACA
>JBAYIS010000018.1:0-54132 GCA_041665525.1 Bacteroidota bacterium
CAGGTGTTTTTGTCGCGGGTGTTACACCTCTTCCCATTCCGAACAGAGAAGTTAAGCCCCGCTGAGCCGATGGTACTGCATGGGTAACTGTGTGGAAGAGTAGGTCGATGCCTGATTTAATTTTGAAATCCCGTCCGCGCAAGCGAGACGGGATTTTTTTTTTGTCGAGCGTTGGTAAGCCGTGATACTATTTTCGTTTTTTAGCAAAAAGAAAATTTGTATCTTACCAATTATTCCCCAAACATCCACAACACAAAAAAAAATACTTCCATGAGAGTACTTATTACGGGTGTCGGCGGTTTTGCTGGCAGTCATTTGGCGGATTATATAGCCAGCCACACGGGCGCAGAAATTTTTGGCGTGCTCAGAGATTCGGAAAAAAGCGATAACCTCCAACAAATAGAAGAAAAAGTCGTGCTCTCGACGGGAGAAATCACCGATTTCCAATCAATCTTCAAAATTATTAAAGAAGTCAAACCGGATATTATCTTCCATGTTGCAGGACAGGCGTTTGTGCCGACGTCGTTTGAACATGCAGCAGAAACATTTAAAACGAATGTCATCGGTACGATTAATATTTTTGAAGCGGTGAAAGCATGTGAAATTTCCCCGCGCATCATCGTTGTGACTTCGGGCGAAATTTATGGTGAAACATTTGGTTTGCCGTCGTTACATACAGAACAATCTATTCCCCAGCCGGTGAATCCATACGCCGCCAGTAAAACGAGTATGGATTATATTGCGCAAACGTATAAAAAATTTGAAGGGCTGAATATCGTCATTGCCCGTCCATTCAATCACACTGGTCCACGACAACGGCCAAATTTTGTTTGTTCATCGCTGGCAAAACAAATAGTTGCAATCCAAAAAACAAAGGCGCCCAAAATACTTCGTGTAGGAAATATCAAAGCACGACGGGATTTTACGGATGTCCGGGATATCGCTCGCGGATATTGGATGCTGTCGCAGATCGATAATAAGCACAATTATATCTTTAATCTATGTTCCGGCAGAATTTTTGCCATTGAAGATATCATCAAACTCTATGAAGAAATTGTGGGAGAAAAATTTGAACTGAACGTAGAGCCGAAACGGTTGCGCGGATATGATATTCAACTGCTTGCAGGCAGCGCTAGTGCTATCAATCACTCTGTTGGATGGAAAGCGGAGATCCCTTTAAAACAAACGTTAACTGAACTTTTAGAATATTGGAACCATAAGGAAAATTAATATGGCAAAAAAAGCTCTCATTACCGGCATTACTGGACAGGACGGTTCATATTTGGCAGAATTGCTCTTGGAAAAAGGATATGAAATCCACGGAATGATCCGCCGGAGCAGTTCATTCAACACTGGTCGTATCGATCATATCTATAACGATCCGAAATTTTCTGGAAGGTTCTTCCTTCATTACGGTGATACCACTGATACGAGCAACATCAACCGGCTGTTGGAAAAGATCGAGCCGGCTGAAATTTATAATCTTGCTGCACAAAGCCATGTGAAAGTCTCTTTCGAAGTGCCGGAGTACACTGCAGAGGTCGATGCTGTTGGAACACTGCGCTTCCTTGACGCGATTCGCGAAACTGGCATCAAAACAAAATTCTATCAGGCTTCCACCAGTGAATTGTATGGCAAGGTTCAAGAGATTCCACAAACGGAAAAAACGCCGTTCTATCCGCGTTCACCCTACGGTGTTGCAAAATTGTATGGATACTGGATTATTGTCAACTATCGTGAAGCGTATAATATTTTTGCCTGTAATGGAATTTTATTCAATCATGAATCTCCCCGCCGCGGCGAAACATTCGTCACTCGCAAGATCACAATGGCTGCTGCAAAAATTAAACTCGGATTGCAGGACAAATTGACCCTGGGAAATTTGAATTCGAAACGGGACTGGGGATATGCACCGGAATATGTCGAAGGAATGTGGCGCATGCTGCAAAGCGATGTGGCTGAGGATTTTGTCCTGGCGACTGGTGAAACACACGAAGTGCGAAAATTCGTCGAAGCGGCATTCAACGAATTAGGTATCGAACTCCGGTGGGAAGGGGAAGCAGAGAATGAAAAGGGGATTGACAAGAAATCCGGGAAAGTCCTCGTTGCTGTCGATCCAAAGTATTACCGTCCCACAGAGGTGGATTTGCTTATTGGAGATGCGACGAAAGCAAAACAGAAACTTGGCTGGGAAGCGACGACAAAATTTGCGGATTTGGCACGATTGATGGCAAAAGCTGATTTTGAATTAGTAAAAAAGCGGGGATATTGATTTGGAAAAGAATGCAAAGATCTACGTTGCCGGTCATCGCGGTTTAGTAGGATCCTCAATATTCCGTTTACTTCAGGAGCAGGAATATACAAACGTAATCACCCGCACACATGCCGATCTTGATTTAACCGAACAAGTCAAGGTGAAGGAATTCTTTGAACAGGAAAAACCGGACTATGTTTTTTTAGCTGCGGCAAGAGTCGGCGGGATCAACGCCAACAATTCCTTCCCTGCAGAATTCATCTATCAAAATCTTGCCGTGCAAAACAACGTTCTCCATTCCGCCTATATCAATGGAGTAAAGAAATTGTGTTTTCTCGGAAGTTCGTGCATCTATCCCAAATTGGCGCCTCAACCGATGAAGGAAGAGTACTTGCTGGACGGTAAACTCGAACCGACGAACGAACCTTATGCAATCGCAAAGATCGCAGGGATCGAAATGGCGAAATCCTACAACCGACAGTACGGTACTCACTTTATTTCGGTGATGCCGACGAATTTATACGGTCCCAACGATAATTTTGACCTTCAAAATTCTCACGTTCTTCCGGCATTAATCAGAAAATTTGTGGAAGCCAAAGAACAGAACACTCCAGCCGTTATTTTATGGGGAAGCGGCAAACCGCGCCGTGAATTTCTGTTTGTCGACGATATGGCGGATGCATGCATCTTTCTGATGAACACGTATAACGGCGATGATTTCTTTAATATCGGAACCGGCGTTGATGAAACAATTCTGGATGTCGCGAAGATGATCAAGGAAATTGTCGGATATCAGGGGAAACTGGAATTCGATGCTTCAAAACCAGACGGAACGCCGCGAAAACTGTTGGACGTTTCCCGTATCAACGCATTGGGATGGAAAGCGAAAACCGAATTGCACGACGGTTTAGTAAAAACGATTGAGTGGTATAGAACAAACAAGGTAGTGAAGTAAAAGTTCAATCAACTCCAGATCTTAATTGAACTCGTTCCCAAATTGTTGTATATTTATAAAGTAAAATTGATAGAAGCTCAATCCTGCCAACCTTCGGTTTTGCTCGGTATGGCGGGATTTCGTGACGCAAAAAGCGCGTCACTCAATGTGGGATCAGTTCCTTAAAGTCTTTCAAAAAATTGGGGCTGTAGCTCAGTTTGGGAGAGCGATTCGTTCGCAACTTCAAAATCAAAAAACCTGCTTTTAATCTTCGAAACAAAATCACTCAAGCGTTACCGCGTTAAAATAATTTATCTCCGATCATAATTTATCCATCTGGACTCTATCAACCAGATTATTCACCAGATAGAGGAGATGGACTATGATTTTTGCCGAGCAAAAGTTATGGCTGTTCAAGCGTTCTCGAGAAAATGTTTGGTATATCGAATACGAAACCGACGAAGGTAAACGCAAACAGATCTCCACCAAGTGCACTTTAAAAGCAGATGCGATTGTAAAGCTCTCTGATTTTAAAGAGATGCTTGTCGAGCGGAAGAAAGGAATATATCTTTCCGAGTTTGAGAATAAATTCTTAGAGTTCGCCAAAAATAATTTCGCGCACTACACCAGAAACATTTACAAACTTGTTGTCCGTGAAATGATCCGGATAGTCGGTGATCTTCGAATAAATAAATATACGATGCGACACATCGATCAATACAAATCTTCCCGCCAAGAAACTCTTCTTCCTCGTTCGGTAAACCGTGAACTGCAAGCACTACGAAGTCTCATGTATCTTGCTGTTCGATGGGAATTCCTGAAGCATAATCCATTCGCCAATGTTAAGATGCTGCGTGTTCCTGAATCCAAACCGAAATTTCTGACTCGGACACAGGCTGCACATTTCATCAACACCATTACTGAAGGATGGCTTCGGGATCTTGTATTCTTTGCTATCAATACAGGACTGCGTAGGGCTGAAATTACCCATCTTACCTGGGACAAAGTGGACTTTGAGAACCGGATATTGATCGTTCAAAGCGACGCGAATTTTAAGACCAAGGCTGGGAAAAGCCGTATAGTCCCAATGAATGAAGGGGTGTTTGACCTACTCAACGGCTATAATGCTACTCGCAAATTTGACTTGGTATTTAATTTTGAGGGGAAGAAGATCCGAGAGGACCGACTGACGAAGGGCTTTAAGAGATTTTTGAAGATTGCTGAATTGGATACATGGCTAACATTCCACCATTTGAGACACACATTTGCGAGCCTATTAGTGCAAGATGGAGTTTCTATCTATGAGGTACAGAAACTTTTGGGGCATTCAACCATTACGGTGACAGAGATCTATGCTCACTTGCAACCAAATAGGTTGCATGAAGCCGTGGGAAGAATATCGTTGAATATGGGTGAGCCCAAAAAGCCAAACCTGAAACTTTTGCAGTTTCAATAATTCGATGCAATTGTTGGAAAGGGAAGATTTGGTCACATTGTCCGTCGGTCCTTTATAGATAATGAGAATGCACAAATACGGGATTATATAGTACCATCCAGAGCATTATCTAGCACTAACCAGAGCAGAATGTAGTACCAGATAGAGCAGCGACATTGTTTTCAGTCAATGTTTTCGGTACTGGAAACGACGTTCCGGACTCTTATTATACTTATATATACTTTTATACCATCTCTACGCAAAGCTGCGAGATGGTAATTTCGTTTTAAAATTGACCTGTAAAGACAAAATCATTTACAGAGTGATTATCGGTACACCTCAGCATCGCATGCCCTTCAAAACGCAAATTTAAACGATTGTGTACCGTATAAAGCACTAATATCAGGATTGGCGACAGGAATTCATTAGATAAGAAAGAAAGGAAAAAATACACCAATCCACGAGAATGCCCGAATCTGATCGAGGTAACCCCAGATTACCTCAGAACCAATAATTTATACAAATTCACATAAGTCTGCACGAACGGATTAGGATCGACCCTTGATGTTCAATGCAATCGTATGTTGTAAATATCGCCCCTGATACATTAAAATCCTTCACCAATTAAAAAAAACCGGTGGTTTCACCGGCTTCCTCTCCTATCTCAATCGAGATAGAATTGATTTTCCCAATTCGATTACGAACAACAATACTTTTCTGACTTTGGACATGAAGGACTCCTTCCGTTAGTGGTAGGGATATATAACCGGTCACCTCTTCTTATACCATCTAAAATCAGTCTTTTTTACGGGTATAAGATCGGATGAAGCATACTTTATCCACTAACCGGAGGAATCATGACTCAAGCTATGTACGAAAATTTGTATCACTATACAGAGCAATTTTCTAGGGATCCGTTGCAAAGAAGTGAGTTGTTGACGATGGCGTATGTTCAGGGGAAGAAGATGGGGGACCGCTGCACACCTGGATTGATGAAAAGTGTCATGCACTTCCGGGCAAAGGAGTTGAATATCCGGTCAGCATTCCCCGCAGATGAAATGGGAAAGAGTCAGAAGGATGCATGGAATAAACCAGAGAGAGTGTATCTGGATAAGCCGAGGGTTAAGGGCGAAGACCAGACTATCGGTGATGTTGTGCTCAACACATACACGACTCCGCTGGACTTCGCTATCACGAACGACTTCTTGGAATCCCTAAACGATAGTGAGAGCGATTTACTAGAAGATCTCTCTGCTGGGTACACTCAGAAAGAAATCTCTCAACGCCGCCGCATTACATCTACCCTCCTTAAAACCCTCCGAAATGACCTCGCATCAAAAGCAGTTGCCTATCTGATGTAGATAGGAGAAGAGAACGCGTCAGCGTTTTCTTTAAGGAATTGTGTGTTGTGTTAATATATGGATTTGGTGAGAATGCAAATTCATTGAACCTAACACTCTTTAAAAAAAGAATAGTAGTAAAAGTTGAGACCGCAGAAGCAACATTAATGTATTGGCGTTTTAGGCAGACATACGATAAAAGGTTAACCCCGTTAATTGATTTAGCAGATTAGAGTTGCTAAATTGATAGCAAAATTATCATAGTTTGGTTATAGCACTTTAAAATCTGAAGAGGCTCCAAATGAGTTTTAAAAATATCACCTCAATATTTTTAGTTGTAGCAATATCTACGTTGTTTTTTTCTTGCAAGGCTAAGCCTACTGAAACACCAGCACTTGAAACAAAAATTACCGGGAAGGTATTAGACAAAGTATCAAATTCGGCATTGTCAGGAGCAGTTATATCTACAAATCCAACGACATCATCAGTTACTACAGATGCGAATGGCAATTACACTATTGCCGATGTACCCGCAGGACAATTCACCGTAACAGCATCTAAGGATGGCTACGGGTCGGCATTTGTAACAGTAAGTGTTGCAGAAGGGAAAACGGTCAATGCAGATATTCAACTCGAAACATTAAAGCCCCAATTAGCAGTTTCCACTGAAGTGGTCGATTTTGATATCGCAGACAATTACAAGACTTTCACAATAACCAATAAAAATAAAATTGGAACGGTAACATGGCAGATTAGCAAAGATCAGCCTTGGATTATGGTCTCTCCATCGAGCGGAACCGTAACGACAGAAACTAAAATAATATCTTTAAGTGTGAATCGGGATAGCGTTTTTTTCGGTAATTATTCTGGTACGATTACGATTTCATCGGATGCCGGCATAAAAACAATTAGTATTTTAATGACTAAGGTTAACCCTAATGCACCCCAATTAACAGTTTCACCGCCACAATTAGACTTCAGTTCATCTCAAAGTTCATCTGCAATAACAATTAAAAACACTGGAACAGGGACTATCAACTGGACCGTTACAAAGAGCGAACCGTGGATACTGCCTTCAATTACTAGCGGTTCAACAACGAATTTATCCCCCTCAAGCATTACACTTTCAGTAGACAGAAATGGACTTGCAATAAACAATTATAGCGGTACGGTCACCATAAATTCAAATGCTGGGAATCAAACCGTTCCTATAAAAATGGAAGTTGCCGCCGGAAGTATTCCTGCTCCAATTCTACAGTTTGTTAGCAAAACGCAAACGAGCATTACCATTGGATGGACAAAGTCTACCTCGACTAGTTTTGCCTCGTATAAAATATATCGCTCTGCTGTTGGAGGTGTGACTGAAAGCGCAACATTGTTGACAACGATAACAAATGCAAATACAAACACTTATACTGATATTGGATTAAATAGTGCAACCACATATTATTATAAAGTTTATATTTACAACACAGCAAATTTAGGTAGCGGAAGCAATGAAATTAATGTAACCACAGATGTAAAACTCGGTACGTGGGTGCTACAAAAACAATTTAGCGGAGTAAAATTAACCGGATTAGCTTCGATTAGTGATAACGATGCTTGGACTGTTGGATATGATGGTAGTGGTGATGGTAAAATGTATCACTGGGATGGTAGCGATTGGATTGAGCAGACGATACCGTCGATTAAATATCTTAGTGATATTAAATTACTCTCATTAAATGATGGTTATACAATTGGTGAAAATGGTGAAGGGAAAATTGTTCTTTTGCGATATAACGGTATTAGTTGGAACAAGATGGCCTTTCCTGACAGCATTAATATTACTGGTGCTGACATAAAAAGAATGGCAATACTTTCAGAAAATAATATTTGGTTTGGTAAAGGAAATAGAATGTATCACTATGATGGAATAAAATGGAGTTTTTCGACACTGAGTTCCGATGATTTTTTGTCAGTTAATTTTATTAATGCAAATACAGGATTTGCTTTTAGCTACAAAGGCATAGTATTTAAATGGAATGGGATTGGCTGGGGGGTGGGGAGCAATGCACCTTATCATCCATATGACCGTTCGTATTATGATTTTGAAGTTCAAAGCGAAAATAGATACTGGACTTCCTATCGAGGTTATGATCCAAATGACTATCACACTTTTACATACGATGGGACAAAATGGACCGAAGTAAAGACTAAGGACAGTCAACTCATTAAAGGCAATTCGATTGTGCTAATAAATGAATCGCTTGGATGGATTGTAGGAGAACTGGGATACATTTATCGATTTGATGGTGAAAATTGGAGTACGGTTGATATTCCTTCAAGCTCGGTCCTTAACAGGGTTATTATGCTAAATGCAAATAGTGGCTGGGCTGTTGGTAATGATGGAGTTATTTTGAGATATAAATAAAAGGATTGACGTATGCCTATCAAAATGAAACAAAAAAAAATCATAATAGGTTTTCTATTTATATGGATAGCCTGTCATTTGTTTTCTTGTAAAGCAAAACCAACGGAAACGCCAGCCGTCGAAACTAAAATAAGCGGAAAAGTATTAGATAAAACGACAAACAACGCAATTGTTGGTTCAATTGTAACAACTATTCCAGTTACATCAACTGTGACAACAGATAATTCGGGAACATATACAATATCAGATTTAAGGTCAGGACAGTATGTTGTAAGTGCCATTAAAGAAGGTTATAAAAGTACAACAACTAGCGTTGTTGTTAATGAAGGTAAGACTGCATTGGCGGATATTCAGTTAGAAATACTGAAACCAGAACTATCTATTTCTAATTCGTTTGTAGATTTTGGGACAAATAATTCAATATCAACATTAAACTTAACAAATCTTGTTGGTTATGGAACTCTGGATTGGACGGTCCAAACGCTTGCTAATTGGATATCAGTATCCCCGACGAGCGGCACTCTTACAACCGGTTCTTCAACAATTTCTATTTCAGCCAATCGATCTAACCTTACCTATGGAAATTATTCGACAAATCTTACATTTAAATCAAATGGAGGTAACAAAGATATACCAGTAACGCTAAGTGTTTCTAATCCAAATTCACCACAATTAACCTTAAGCCCAACAACTCTTGATTTTGGTAATTCAGTGTCTACATTAAGCTTTACAATTCGTAATACGGGAACGGGAAAAATATCCTTTAAAATATCTTCCGCACAAAATTGGATAAATATTAATACTGTCAATGACTCTTTAACAACTGAAACAAAAGAAGTAGTCGTTACTGTTGATCGTAATGGTTTGTCAGCAAATAGTTATTTAGGAGAGATTGTTGTAAATACAAACGTGGGGACACAGCAACTTTTAGTCAAGATGTCTGTCATTCCAACTCCAGCACTTAGTGTTGTTCCCGCCATACTCGCATTCGATTCAATACAATCATCGGCTAGTTTATCGATAGCTAATGTTGGTGGAGGTGCACTTAATTGGGTCGTAAGTAAAAATCAAGATTGGATAAATACCTCAATAAGTTCTGGAATAGACAATAGCCAAGTTGAAGTCTCTATAAATAGAACAGGCCTAAATGGCGGAACACATTCTGGTAACATTCTTATTCAGTCTAACGGGGGCGATATAAATCTTCCTGTAACAATGAAAGTGCCCTACGCTCCATCGCCAATATTGGATATAACTCCAACGATATTATCATTTGACTCTACCAAAAGTCAACTATCATTTGTTGTAAAAAATAAGGGCGCCGAAATATTAACCTGGAATGTAAATTCTACCGATGGTTGGATCTCGATCAATCCGAAGACAGGTACAAATCAGGGAACTGTCATTATTACTGTTGATAGAAATTTATTAAATGGTGGAACACATAGTGGCACAATAATTATTACATCCAATGGTGGTAATGCTCAAATAAATGCTAATGTTATTGCAGCACCTACAAATCCAAAAATGTTCTTAAATGTAAGCACAATTGAGTTCAATGAAAAAGGTGATAAAACCTTTGTAGTATCTAATACTGGGAATGGTGTACTACAATGGCAAATTAGTTCAAACCAACAATGGGTTGTTGCAGCACCAAGCAGTGGTTCAACAAAAGATGTCTCCAATGTTACAGTTTCTGGGGATGTTTCATCGTTTCAGTATGGTGATTATAAAAGTGATCTATCAATATCATCAAATGGAGGAAATGGTAAAATAAGCGTTATTTCAACTAAGCTGGGAACTTGGACTGCTACCGACGGTGAAGCAGCATTAAGTTTAAATTCAATCTATCCTATATCCGCAAATAATGTTTGGGCTGTCGGAAAAAAAATTCTTAGATGGACCGGAAGCGTATGGGTTGAAGTTCAAAATCCTGCAACAAATAGTCTAACAGCGGTTTCATTCTCATCTGAAGTTATTGGTTGGGCCGTGGGAAGCAAATCCAACGTACTCAAATATGATGGAAATAGTTGGGTAAATATATCAAATCAAATATCGGACAGTAATATTGAATTCAACGATGTTATTGCTCTTTCAGATTCAGAAGTAATTCTTTCTGGATTTAGTTATAGTAGTTTTGTTCCAATTGTGCTTCGGTATAATGGGAAGATGTGGACAACTCTTACAAGCAATGGAACCATTTCAGATTTAGTGATGACAAAAAGTAAAGAAGTATACGCAGTAGGGAATACGTTAAAAAAATTAGTTGGGGATGAATTCATTACAATAAACAACGTATCTGCAGGCACTTTATCTTTCATATCGAATAATGATATTTGGATAAATTCTAGCGGTATATCTCAGTATAATGGCTCACAAATTGTAAAATATGACGATCCAAGTTTCCCTGTCCTTAATATCTCTGCAATTGATATGGTTAATGCCAATGATGGATACGCCGGTTCTTCTGAAGGAAGGATATATCGATATAATGGTGAAACATGGAAAGAAATATTTAAAGATAGAAAAATTCATTGCATTAAGATGTTGTCTAAGCAGGAGGGATGGGCAATTAGTGAATCTGCTGGTGGTAATGGTATCATTTTTCATTATAAATAAGAGATAAGAATGAACATTCGTTTCCTAATCACAATTATCTTAATTTCATTTGCCTACAGTGCTGATAGGCCCAAATGGATAAATGAACATCCCTCGGGATATCAAAATGATTACTTTGTTGGTGTTGGGAGAAGTAAAATATCGGAATCTGATGCGAGGAATATTGCTCTCGCAAACGCTCTATTGAGAATAGTTCAAAATGGATCAATTAAAGTTAAAGCTATTCAAGAAATTAAGACCCAATCGACAGAAATATTCAAAAATGGTGAATCGCTTAGTTTAGAATCAGTTGATGATATAGTAAATGATATTCGAGTAGATGGTGAATCGCAGTCAATTAAAGGATTACGTGAAGAAGAGTATTTCACCGAAGAAAGCAGTGGAAATTATGTTGTTTGGTCTTTGGTAAAAATACCTAAAAAGAATCCTACAAGAGCTTTACCACCAACAAGAGTTGATGCTGTTTGGCGCTCAACAATTATCCCAAGCTGGGGTCAATTTTATAAAAAGGATTATACAAAGGGATACTTTATTGCTGGCGGTACAGCAGTGTTTCTCACATCTGGTTTTGTTTTTTCAAATCTTAAAATAACGGCTGAGAGTGATGCGATAAATTCACGCACTCAATTGCTGCGAGATTACTATAACGATAATGCAAACACATATAATAATATTAGTCTCGCTTGTTTTATCGTAACTACAGCAATATACGTTTACAATGTAGTGGATGCTATTGCAACCGATGGAGAAAAAATTTATGTTATTAATGTTCATTCAAAACATTATGAGCATGAACTTGCTCAGAATAAATTACCCAAACCTCAAAGCATTTTAACTATAAATATTGATTTATAAATCAACAATATGGGACCTAGAAAGAGGACCCAAAAAGAGCCTCATGGTTTTAAGACTTACCTGGTGCCTTCGCACGTAACCGCAATATCGATATACCCTGCCGCCGAAACCGAATCCTGGTCGCCACATCGTTCCTGTAATTTTTATTTGGTTCTATTTCAGTCCCTTCTGCGATTTTTGTCCTGGATGAGTGATCCTATTATTATTTTTTATGAAAATTTTATTGTTTATATATGGTTGCTGGATCGATTTAGACCGTGCGAGGCATGTGCATGGGATAATGACGGCATGTAAGTACGAGGAAAATGGTTATTCTTTGATGGAAATAGGACGGAGTCATAAGTTGTTTAGTTATCTGTTGTTGAGTGGTTTGAGTTCTCGAGAGACCGCAAAATGTAAGTCAATATATCGTTCAAGTACGATAATCTTGATTAGGCATGTCGTTATCGATAAGATCAGATTGAACTTTAATCCTTCTGCCCTGAACATAATAGCCGAATATTCCTTTTGATGTCATGCAAAATAATGGAATAATCAATCGCTGTGCGTATATTTTGGCGATGAATTCATTGTATAGAGAATCATTTCAAATATTTTAACCATAGAAGTTCCCAAGGTGACACCAAAACAAATCGCGAGATTACAAAAGAAGATATCTGATATTAAGTGGACGCTTGCTGATGAGAAAAGAAAATACGGCTGCTATGATGACAGCCGTGGGATACGATACGTACCGCCACGATACTTCATTCAGCTCGGTGATTATTCCGGTGGATTAAAATATTTGAATTGGTTTGCCAAGAACTTCCCCGACGATTCAGGTTTTCCGGACTTCTTGTTTGAGTGGACGATTATCCTTTATAAGACAGGTAAATTACGAGAAGCTGAGAAAAAAGCGTTTAAGACATTTTGTGCGAACACATATCTCTTCGATAAGTTTTATGGTAAACCAATTAAGCCCATCATAAAATGGGAAGGGTCGAATTTGGAAGAGCCTTCTTTTGCAGAGCATTTGCAGCACAATTGCAACCAGCATGAGTTGAAAGATTTTAGTGAATGGCTAAACAAAGTTGTTACATCCGATAAATTTATAACGAGCTCCAAAAAGATAATCGAAATCAACAAAAGGCTCAAGAAAGAAGAGGACCGGGAAACAAGGCACTATTTGATTATGCATTCACGGCAACTGTTGGATTCGTTCTAAAGAGTATCCTTGAATAAACATCTTATTTGAGTTACATTTTACCAGTGTTTGGATCCGCAGGGATGGCGTTTGTGCTATGGCTGCGGATTTTTTATTAAAAAATACCCTAAATAATTCCGCAACGAGAATATAAAAATGTACGTTTATCGAATCCATATAAGACCTCAAGGAGGGTTAGCAAATCCCAAACTGTCAGTACAATACTGTTTAGACAATAACTATTTTGGCGTTGGCTGGCAAATACCGAAAGGCAGAAAGGAAAATATTGATTGGGAGACCTATAAAAAACGGGCGGCAAAAAAGTATGGGACAAAAAAGAATGGTGTTCATTATATCAAGAAATGGGTGTCTAAGGACGATTTAGTGTGGACTAGAGATACAAATGGTATCTATTATATTGGGAAAGTGTTATCTCCATGGGAATACGTGGATAGTGCAGAAGCACGTGATGCAGATATTGTGAACGTTTTTAGAGTCAGAATTATTAAAGTGGGTTCAATCGACGAAGTACCTGGAAAGATAATTGCTTGTTTTAGGGCATCAAGAACCATTCAGGAAATCGGGAATAGCACAGCAATAACATATTCAAAGAAGCTTTGGAACGAATTAAGTGGGAAGCGAGAGTATGAAATTAAAAAAACTGAATCCGTTTG
This sequence comes from Bacteroidota bacterium, assembly GCA_041665525.1. Taxonomy (GTDB): domain Bacteria; phylum Bacteroidota; class Ignavibacteria; order UBA10030; family UBA8401; genus UBA8401. The sequence goes on from JBAYIS010000018.1 coordinate 13,708, forward strand.
GGATCTACTTTCAGATGAGCAAGTGGAGGATTTAATTTTTTTATACTTACAGTTTAACAATTGGTATGTTGTTCCGAATTCACGTAAAAAGGATACTATGGCATATGAATATTATCTAATCAATAAAGCTAATTATAGAAGAGCTCTGGTGCAGGCCAAAACAGGAAATTCATTCATTAACTTTGATGATTATCTCGAAAACAAAGAATTGATATTCTTGTTCCAACCAAACAACTGTTATTCTGGCCGAAAAAGGAAAGGCATAAATATTATTAGCAAAGAAATCCTTGAAGTATTTATAAAACAAAATAGATATATAATCCCAGCGAATATATTAAAGTGGTTTCCCTGATGATATAGTACCAAAGTCTGCAACAGCTAATTCTGAGAAGAAAATAATGATACAGTCATTTAAAATAGTTCAACAACTCGTCGCTAATTTCAAAGCAAATGAAGCAGCATACCTCGCCTCCAATTACTCTGAATCGCAGGTGCGACAGGATTTTATCGATAAATTTTTTACTGCACTTGGATGGGACGTTACACATTCAAAACAATTTAATCCTTATGAGCAAGAAGTAAAGATAGAAAACAGGGTAACAATGCCTGGTACGCAACGGCGTGCGGATTACGCCTTTTTCATCATGCCGAACTACCGTGACGTTAAATTCTTTACTGAAGCAAAAAAACCATCCCGGAATCTATCTAATGCCGATGATTATTATCAGGCAATCCGTTATGCTTGGAATGCAAATACCCCAATAGCTGTTTTAACCGATTTTGAAGAGTTTCATATTCTTGATTGTCGATATAAACCGGACATTAAGGATTCGCTCAGCCGTAAATTAAAACAGTTTCATTATTCGCAGTATGCAGACGAAGAAAAGTTCAAAGAGATTTTCTTTCTCTTCGGACGTGAAGCTGTTGCTAATGGTTCATTGGAAAAATTTGCAGCCGATCTTCCGAAACCACGCGGTAAGGCAATTCAAGGAGGATTATTCAAAGGAGGCTATAAATCAGTAGATGAAGCTTTCCTAGAACAGTTGGATGAATATCGCAATACTCTAGCAAAAGCGTTTAAAAAAGAGAATCAGGAACTGGGAGGGGAAGAACTGACCGAAGCGGTCCAACGGACGATAGATCGTCTTGTTTTCATTCGTTTCCTGGAAGATAAGGGCATTGAAGAACCTCAGATAATTGGCCTGCACGAAAACAAATCGGCATGGAATTCGTTTCTTGCAATCTGTAAACGGTTTGAGCCAAAATACAATGGACTTATTTTTAAGCCCCACCGTATTTTAGATGGAAACAATTTTAATCCTCCTGATGATAGAGATTTTGCAGACATTTGTGGAGAACTTGCTGATCCAACCTCTCCTTATGACTTCGACAAAATACCTATCTCTATATTGGGAAGTATTTACGAGCGATTTCTTGGTAAAGTTGTTCACGCTACAGATAAACGTGTTAAAGTAGAAGAAAAACCAGAAGTGCGGAAAGCCGGGGGAGTATATTATACCCCCGAGTATATCGTACGATATATCGTGAAAGAAACGGTTGGGAAGTTAATAGTCGGAAAAACACCGGAAGAAATTGAAAAAATGTCTTTTGCCGATATTGCGTGCGGTTCTGGCTCATTCCTAATTGAAGTGTACAGTGAATTATTAGAGTATCACGACCGATGGTATAATGCGAATCCTGCAAGGATTGAAAAAGATGATGTATTTGAGCGCGATAGCCAATTACATCTTTCTCTGAAAAAGAAGAAAGAAATACTTATTAATAACGTTTATGGTGTTGATATCGATTTTCAAGCAACGGAAGTAACTCAACTTTCACTTTATCTAAAACTTCTTGAAAATGTATCAATGAATGAAACCCACCAGATGGGGTTGTTCAAAGAAACAATCCTTCCCAATCTGAATGGTAATATTGTCTGTGGCAATTCATTGATTGGAACTGATATTGGCGGATTATTTGAAAGCGATGAAACACATAAACTAAAAGCAATGGATTACGAAGATGTTTTCCCTAAAATTATGAAAAGGGGAGGATTCGATGTTGTTGTGGGAAATCCTCCCTATGGTGCGGAATTAAGTATTGCAGAACAGGATTATCTTAGTAAGTATAATCTGTCGACAAAGAAAACAAAAGAAAGCTATTCGGCTTTTGTGGTAAAGGGGATTAAGCTGCTTAAGCAGTCTGGAAGATTATCATATATTATTCCTTCTGCGTGGACAGGGGCTGTAGACTTCATCGATTTTAGGAAACATTTATTAAAAAATCGAATCGCTAAAATTATTCTTTTACCATTCGATATATTTAAAGACGCATATATTGATACTCTATTATTGTTCATGAACAAAAATCAAGAATATGCAAACCAAAAGGTAAAAACATATGTATATGGGAAAAAAGAAAAACTAATCGATATCGAACTTGGTGAAAATGATTTTAATCTCGTAGACCAAATACTTTGGATCGAAAGCAATACAAATAAATTTGTATTCGAAGAAAAATCGATTAAACTGATACAAAAATTATATCAACAGAATCAGAAGCTGGGCGATTTTATTGATATGAAAAGAGGAGTGCTTTTAGACAAAGGGATCGTAGAGGTCAAACAAATATCGAACAATTATTATCAGTACTTCACCGGTGATATCTATAGATATGTAGTAAATATTGCATTCGGTGGTTGGGTGCCATTTTCCGACAAATTAAAAGAAAGACCTAAAGAAATAAAGTGGTTTGTAGGAGAAAGAATACTATTGCGGCGCTTAGTTAATAGGCAACGGAGAATGATGGCAAATATTGTTAACTCAACCTTTATTACTAACAAAAACCTATATAGTATATTGCCAAAAAGCAATGAAGTTAATCTCAAAATTATACTTGGCATTCTGAACAGCAAAATAATATCATACCTTTATCTAAGCCAAGTAACCCAAGCGACCAAAGATGATTTTCCACAAGTAACAATAAAAGATGTATTGACACTTCCAATTCCGAGGATCAATTCAATTCAACAAAGCGGTTTGATAAAATTAGTTGAGCAATTATGTGAAATAAGACAAAAAATCTCGATCGCTAAAACTGACGGAGAAATTAATCGTTTTGAATTACTTAGTGCATCGTTAGATCACAAAATTGATGATGCGGTTTATGAGATGTATAGGTTGAATGAAGAAGAGATCAAGATTGTTGAAGGTAGTCTATGAAGTACTTTGACGAACGATATATTCTTTATGGGAAACTTGAGAACAGTTCCGGTGTTTTAGGCGATTGTCGTTGCGAAATTAATACAAATGAGATCGATTTAGAAGCCTGGAGTGCAACCGTAAGTGTATTCCAAGGATCTCAAGTAGCATTAACGAAATCCATGACGGATCCCAATGGTATTACATTTATATCGAATGGTCCAAATGAAGAAGTAAGAGTGAAGGGGGCTAGACCTTCTGTTTCTTATGGGTCATATAATGACGAGATATTAAAGTTCGACATTAATGAACTCTATATAAAGAAACGGCACAAAGAAGGAATACCAGATAAGCTATCCCTGACATATTATATTCCCGCCGTATTATTGTATGAAAAACGGAACATGGTGAGTCATCACTATAGGAAAGGCTACCTGAATGGATGGCAGGGATGGAAAAAAGAAATCGAAGGTGTAAATATTCAAGATGAATGGATTAATGAACAAAATGTAATACCCTCTCCTGTGGGTACATTAAAAATATCACCAGTTTTTCTTTTTAAGGATATTGATATTGACGGGGTTAAAACGACAATTATTGTCAATCAATTAATCATCGAAAGTGAAATAGATAATCCTTCAACGTCTTTGGATGCAGCTAAAATAGAGATTGAGAAGACCATTGAAGATTATATGACCACATTATCGCTTCTTGAGGCGGACAAGATTGATTGGTATTACTGTAGAGGATACACGTCAAATCAAGGAACTTTAGAAGAAATCCAATATTATAAGCGTAGCATAAAACGCATGAATCCAGCGTATTATGCACCAAGATACCGATTGCATTCGGATACGCTGAAAAAGATTCATATAGATTTAACAAATTGTCTGATCAGCAAATCAGATAATGAAAGGGCTGTTATAAACAAAATCATTGAACGGTTCATTATTGCCTCAAGGGTCCCAGCCGTTGATACAAAACTAATTTATTGGCATTCGTGCTTAGATGTATTGATCAAAGAATGTAAGGGCGAAGGAAGATCTTACAACCACAAGGTTATTGATGCATGTATCAAAATCGGGGTAGAGTGGCTCGATATTTATCCCGAAATGACAATTACCTCACTTGAGCAAAAAGCAGAGTTTCCATTCAATAGGATTAGAAATAAAATGATTCACGATGGTGAACATCCAGACGATTACAGCGAAGTGTTTAGTGAATTACCCAGGATTAAAGCTTTATGCGAAAGAATAATAACGAAGATTATCGGCGTTGATTATAAAAATACTGGTTTTGGAATGGTAGAAAAATTCTGATTTTAATCTAGAAAAGAGCTAGCTCTATGCCATTTATTGCCAAGTCAATTAAAACTGGAAGAAGATTCGGATGTATCATGGCCTCCAAAAACAAAAAGGGAACGTGAAGGGACTGGCGCAATCGAACGAGATTCGGGTTGAAGTCGAAACGATTGCTGCGTGGCTGCATCTGGATGGTCTTGTATCAGCCAGGAAAAAGAGCGAACTCCGCAGGAGATTAAACGAGCTGTATGAATTCGGCGTGAAGACGGGATACCTCGAATCGTACGATATAGATCAACCTGCAACAAAAAGAAGAACGGTGGATGTTCTTCGATTATCTAGTACCACTCCGAGCAAAGTATAGTACCGGTGGGAGCAAAGTGTAGTACCAAAACGAGCACCTATGTCTATTTGGATCAATGAATACGGTACGAAATTTACTACTTTGGACCCTTATTATACTTATATATACTTTCATTCCGCCCTTTACAGACGTTCCGGGCGGAGTGGTGGGAAATATTTCATCGGAGAATAAAAATCCTCCAAAAGATGAGCAGACAAAAGCATTATTATTTTGTACGCGATTCAATCGCCGCGAGAGTCCGTTCATCCGAAGGATAGCTTCGGACGCTCTTGCGGAAGCTCCGTGTTTTTTAAATAAATATTCGGCAGAAGAAAAAAGAATTGAATTCACCTTTATTCTTCTGTATATTAGGTAAAGTTTTGAACCGACAGCGCACCAGATAAATCACCAGAAGATTCGTAGAATAGTTCAACACTTTGAGTCCAGATGAGAAATCGGAGACGCGAAATTCGAAGAATTAAGAGGTTTTTTTTGGGGCTGTAGCTCAGTTTGGGAGAGCGATTCGTTCGCAACGAATAGGTCGTCGGTTCGATCCCGATCAGCTCCACTGAAAATTGTAAAAGTGCTGAATTGTTAAATTTGCAAATTGATTTTGCCCAGAGAAATTCGACAATTCCGCAATTTTCAAGTTCCAAAATTATTTGCCAAGCCCTGTACAACTTTATGTTGGACAACCCTGCCAGGTCCGGAAGGAAGCAACAGCCTCCAAAACAGAGTGTGCTGCAGGTAGCTTGGCATTTTTATTTCCCCACACAAGAAACATACCTTGCACACCATCCTATCTTTTTGTAAATTTCAAGTAATTTGTGAAGAAAAGGCAGTAATAGGTATGTAATTTATTACTATTACAATGAAGCGTGCGGAGGGGAACAAGTGTGAATCCCAATAAATGGGAAGTATTTTATAATTTAGAGACGCGACACTTCACGTCATGTGTGATTTGCTGTTGTTTTGAAAGGTTGTTGTTGTAATGAAAAAAGAAATTTTAATTAATACCGTTGGTAACGAGATTCGAATCGCTATCACCGAAGAAGGAAAACTGGCGGAATTATTCGTCGAAACACCTGAAAAGGAACGGATGGTCGGCGATATCTACTTTGGGAAAGTCGCCAAAGTAATGCCCGGCATTCAGGCTGCCTTTATCGATATCGGCCTTCCGCAGGATGCCTTCCTGCATTTTTCTGACATCAGCGATGTTCAGGATGAGTATAATGCCATGCTGGATGACGAAGATGATGACGAAGAGAATGACGAACTACAGGAGAACGGCAATGGAGCGCCGACTCCCAGACCAAAAACCGAGAAGAAACCCCGGGAAGAGCGTAGAAAACAGGTTAATCTTCAAAAGGGTCAAGAGATAATCGTACAGGTAACAAAAGAGCCGGTCGGAAAAAAAGGAGTCCGTGTCACCTCCCAAGTTTCACTTCCCGGAAGATTTTTAGTCCTGCTGCCGTTTGACGGCAAGGTCGGAATCTCAAAAAAAATCAGCAGCTTCCGCGAACGCCGCCGTCTTCGCCGGCTCGTACGAAGTATACTTCCGCAGGGTTTTGGCGTTATTGTTCGGACCAATGCCGAAAACCAAGATGAAAAACTCTTTTTGAACGATTTGGAATCATTGCTTGCCACCTGGCGTGAGATCGAAAAGAGCGCAAAGGAAGAACAACCGCCTTCATTGATCTATAAAGACATGGCAACCACCTCGAGCGTCATTCGGGACCTGTTCAGCGAGCAAGTGGAGCGGGTGGTTACTGATGATAAGAAACTGTTTAAAGAGATCAAATCGTATGTTAAGGTATTTTCGCCGGAGATGGCGGACAGGGTAGAATTTTACGGCAAAAGGGAACCGATCTTCGATTCCTTTGGGATTGAAAAAGAGATACAGACATTGCTCGTCCGCAAGGTCTGGTTAAAGCACGGCGGATACATTATTGTGGAGCAAACGGAAGCAATGGTGGTGATTGACGTGAACAGCGGCCGGTACGCTGCAAGTAAAGAACAGGAAGAGAACTCCCTTCGTACCAATCTGGAAGCAGCACGGGAAATCTCCCGGCAGATTCGTTTGCGCGATCTCGGCGGCATTATCGTCATCGACTTCATCGACATGCTGGATGACCGGAACAAGAAAAAAGTGTATGATGAGATGAAGAAGGAGTTTAAGCGGGATCGCTCCAAACACACAATTCTTCCGCTGACCGATTTCTGTCTGATGCAGATCACCCGTCAGCGTCAGCGCCAAAGTATTATTCACAGTTTTACCGAACCGTGCCCGGTTTGCGGCGGTACTGGGACGATCCAGTCGAAAACGACGATTCTCGGTCATATCGAACGCTGGCTGCGCCGGTATCGTGCTGAAGGAAAAGAATTCCGTCTGCATTTACGCGTGCATCCGAGCATGGCGGAATACATCATGACTGGTTTTTTCAGCCGTATTTGGCAGTTGCGCCTGAACTCGCTGAAATGGATTACCATTGAACAGGATAAATCACTGCCGATCGACGAGTTCCGGTTCGTTTCGGTAAAACAGGATAAAGATATCACTCCGGAATTTTTGAACTAATTACATTTTTCACATACTGCAGCCTTCGTGTTCCGAAGGAGATGCTTTTACGGGAGATTATAGCAATGAAATTTTTCATCGATACCGCAAATCTTGCCGAGATCAAAGAAGCAAACGATCTTGGCGTGCTGGACGGCGTTACCACCAATCCTTCTCTTGTTGCCAAGGAGGGAAAGGAATTCATTCCGCTGTTGAAGGAAATCTGCGCAGTGGTAAACGGGCCGATCAGTGCCGAAGTGGTGTCGATGGATTTTGCCGGGATGATGAAGGAAGGGAAAGAACTGGCGAAGATCCACGATAATATCGTGATCAAACTGCCGCTGATTAAGGAAGGATTGAAAGCGGCAAAAGCATTCCATTCTGAAGGCATCCGCACGAATGTGACGCTGTGCTTCTCCGCCAGCCAGGCGTTGCTTGCGGCGAAAGCGGGAGCAACATACGTGAGTCCTTTCGTCGGTCGGCTGGACGATATCAGTACCGATGGCATGCAACTGATTGAACAAATAGTAACGATCTACAACAACTACGGCTACGAGACCGAGGTGCTGGTTGCCAGTGTGCGTCATCCAATTCATGTGGTGCAGGCGGCGCTGATGGGTGCCCATGTATGCACGATGCCGTTTAAAGTGATCGACCAGCTGGTCAAACACCCGCTCACGGATATCGGCCTTGAAAAATTTCTTGCCGACTGGAAAAAAGGACAACAGAAATGAAACGTACACCATTCTTTGAGATCCATCAAAAAGCGGGAGCAAAGATCGTTCCCTTCGGCGGATTCGAAATGCCGGTCCAATATGCGGGGATCATGGAAGAACACAAAACAGTTCGTACCGCTGTCGGTGTTTTCGATGTTACCCACATGGGCGAATTTATTGCTTCAGGACCAAAAGCATTGTCGTTTCTTCAGAGCATTACCGTTAACGACGTTTCCAAACTGACGCCGGGAAAGGCGCAATACTCCGCCATGTGTTATGACGATGGCGGAATTGTCGACGATCTGCTGGTGTATATGCTTGCGGAGCATTCTTATATGATCGTTGTAAATGCAGCGAACATCGACAAGGATTGGGAATGGATGAAAAAACATTGCCCAGCAGATGTCCGGTTTGAAAACAAAAGCGATGCGACTGCTCTGCTGGCAGTTCAGGGTCCGAAATCTTTGGCCACAATGCAGAAACTGACTTCGATGGATCTGTCGGCGATTCCGTATTACAATTTTGTTCAGGGGAAACTTGCCGGAATCGACATGATCATATCGCGTACGGGATATACCGGGGAATTGGGATTTGAGATTTATTTCGGGACTGAACATTCCGCAAATGTGTGGAATTCGATCTTCGACGCCGGCAAAGAGTTTGGCATTGCGCCGATCGGCCTGGGTGCCCGCGATACGCTGCGTCTCGAAATGGGATACTGTCTGTACGGCAACGATATCGACCAGACAACGAACCCGATTGAAGGCGGCCTGGGATGGATTACGAAACTGGGGAAAACCGATTTCACTGCAAAGGCTATTTTGGAAAAAGTAAAAGCGGACGGGCCGAAACGGAAACTGGTCGGCATGATGCTGTCTGAAAAAGCGGTACCGCGGCACGGATATCCGCTGTTGGTAAACGGCGTAAACGTGGGAGTGGTAACGAGCGGTACATTTTCTCCGTCATTGGAAAAAGGGATTGCCATGGGATATGTCAACGCACCGCATACAGAGATTGGAACGAAGCTTCAGGTGGATGTACGGGGAAAATTGATTGAAGCAACGATCGTCGCATTGCCGTTCTTGAAAAAATAACTGCTGCGGCTTTTTTTGGGGATACTACTATGAAAATTGAGGTCTTTTTTTCTCCTTCACAGATCGACGATCTGTTTCTGCGGGACAAGAATGTCGTTGTGATCGATGTTCTGCGCGCAAGCACCTCCGTCATTACGGCATTGAACAACGGGGCGAAAGAAATCATCCCGGTGAACACCATCGAATCCGCCGTGAAAGTTTCGGGGAATCTATTCGGAGATGTTGTGCTCCGCGGCGGTGAGCGCAATGGAAAGATTATCGAAGGATTCAATCTCGGTAATTCACCCTTCGAGTATACCGAAGAAGCGGTGAAGAACAAGTCGATCATTTTTTATACTTCCAACGGTGCTCCGGCAATGTGGAAAGCGCGCTACGCAAAGAACATGATCATCGCCGGTTTTGTGAACATGTCCGCAGCCGTCAAAAGAATCACCGAACTGAAGGATGACGTGTTTATTCTGTGCGCCGGCAAACACACGCAATTTTGCGTAGAAGATGCCGTCTGTGCCGGAATGATTATTAAGGAATTGATGGAAGATAAGGATGCCGAATTCGAGTTTAATGATTCGGCTGCCGCTGCCTATACACTATACAAGAGCGCCAGCAAGAATCTACTGAAAATGGCAAAAACATGTGATCACGGAAAATTCTTGGTAGAGATCGGTTTTGAGAACGATCTTGAGTTTTGCACGAATGTCGACGCATTTGATGTCGTTCCAGAACTTTCCAGCAACGTGATAAAACTGAAGAAGAAACCGGATTCGAGCGTGCCGCACGTTCCGATCAGTATCGACACATCGGGGGGAAAAGGAGAATAATGGAAGACTTTCCCCTGCCACAACAAGAAATTCCCCAGCTACCGATACGCAAGAAAAAAACAGAAAACGGTTCGAGAAAGAATGTGCAACAGCGCAAACAGGTGATTTCATTTCTCGTGATCGTTTTCGGCGTGATGACGTTGTTGTCAATGGTATCGTATTCGTCTGCTGACGAAACGAACGGTGATATCCGCTTCACCGATTTGTACAAGATATTCACGAATGATCCGCTTATCCAACAAAAATCCGAATTGACAACGAACTGGCTCGGCCTGTTTGGCGCAATCCTCTCCAATTTTTTAATCAACTCTACCGTTGGCTTGTTTGCGTTCATCGTCCCCGTACTGCTGTTGATGTGGGGGTGGACCATGCTGCGCAAGGGAAATATCCGCCGGCTTGTCTATTTCACCAATTATGCAATCGTGCTTGCTCTTCTTGGCGCTGCTTTTTTCGGATTACTGCGAAAGTCCGGCCTGGCAGATGTCGTTTCTGCGGAATGGCACGGCAGTTTCGGCGCCTTCTTTGCGACCATCCTGCACCAATCCATCGGACTTGCCGGCGGAATGATTTTGACGATTGCACTGACGATTGTTGTTGTGACGCTCGCGGTCGATCTGGATCTGCACAAAACATCAGAACGGTTGAAGGAATTCTTCGTTGCGCTTGGCGACTTATTCGGCGCGAAGATGGAAGAATGGAAGGAGCAACAGGAGCAGCGCGCACAGGTGCGTGAAGAGGAAAAGAAAAAAGCGGCTGTGGAAATTAAGGTGAAACGTCCGGATGATGAACTGTCGGCACGCGAAATGCGTCCGGAGCCTCGAGTCGTCCCGGCAAAAAAGACACCGATGAAACCGCAACCGTTATCTGAAGAAGAACCACAACAGCCGGCTCCGTTGTCGAATGATGCATCGGATGTTCCGCTGGAGATTAATGAGGGGGTCACCGAGAAAGAAGCGGAACTGGAAGAGCGGGAAGTGGAGGATGAAGAGATCGATTATGTATTTCCGTCCGTAGAACTTCTTGATCCGAAAAAGTATGAAGAAAAGATCAGTGATGACGAACTGAAAAATAATGCGGCACAGTTGAAAGCTAAGCTGGCAGATTTTGACGTGGAGATTGCCAACGTAAGCGTTACGCCGGGACCCGTCGTGACGCTGTATGAACTGGTGCCGGCAACCGGCGTGAAAGTTTCAAAGATCACTTCATTATCCAACGATTTGGCCCTGGCAATGCAGGCGCGTGGAATCCGCATCGAAGCACCGATTCCCGGTAAAGGGACGGTTGGTGTAGAGATACCGAACAACAAGCCTCAGATCGTTACGATCCGCAGCATCCTCAATTCTGAAAAGTTCCGGGACAGCAAATCCGCATTGCCGTTGGCGATGGGGAAAACGATCACCGGGGAGATTTTCATCGATGATCTTGCGAAAATGCCGCATGTGCTTATCGCCGGTGCCACTGGAATGGGAAAGAGCGTAGGTATCAATACCATAATCGCCAGTCTGTTGTACCGCCTGCATCCGTCGGAATTGAAGTTCATCCTGGTAGACCCCAAGAAGATCGAACTCAGCTTGTATGAGAAATTAAAAAATCATTTCCTTGCCGTCTCACCCGATATCGACGAAAAGATCATTACGCAGCCACAGAATGCCGTGCTTGCGCTGAAATCGTGTGTTATCGAAATGGAAAAACGGTATGACTTACTCGCCTCGGCAGGTGTCCGTCACGTGACGGATTATAATGCACGCATCAAGGATGGCCGGCTGAAAGGGAAAGATACAGAAACGATAAAACACCGGTATCTGCCATACATTGTTGTGATCGTCGATGAACTGGCGGATCTAATGATGACGACGGCAAAAGAAGTGGAAGAATCGATTGCTCGCATTGCACAACTTGCACGCGCGGTCGGTATCCATCTGGTCCTTGCAACGCAGCGTCCATCCGTGGATGTTATCACCGGCGTTATCAAAGCGAATTTCCCCTCCCGTATCGCTTATGCAGTGTCATCAAAAATCGATTCGCGTACCATTTTAGACGGCAGCGGCGCCGAACAGTTGATCGGACGGGGAGATATGCTGTATCTTTCTTCCAGCAGTCCGAAGGCAGTACGCATACAAAATGCATTTATCTCCACGGAAGAAGTGGAAGATATTGTTGCACATATTGCCAAACAGCAAGGCTACAGTAAAATGTACGAGCTTCCCTCCGCACTGGAAAAGAAGAAAGGTACAAACGGCGGCAGCGGCGGAGACCGGGATGATTTGTTTGAAGAAGCGGCGCGCATCATCGTCCGGCATCAGCAAGGATCGGTTTCACTGCTTCAGCGCCGATTAAGCGTCGGGTATTCCCGTGCGGCCCGGTTGGTAGACCAGCTGGAAGAAGCCGGGATTGTTGGACCGTTCGATGGAAGCAAAGCACGCGAAGTAATGATCGAAGATGAATCCCAATTGGAAATCATTCTCAAGAGTCTGTAAAGGATGGTATGAGATTATTCCTCGCCATAGTGTTTCTCTTCATTCCGGCATCCGGCCAACAACTTGCCCCCGGCGAGATCCTTGCACGGATCAATAATCGCTATGCGCAGATGAACGATGTCTCGGCTTCATTTTCACATTCTGTCCAGCTGCGGTTCAAGAAAAACGCCCGTCAACAAGCCGGCAGTATAAAAATCAAAAAAGGGAACAAATACCGTCTCGAAACGGAGCAGCAGACGATCGTAACGGACGGCGTCACCGTCTGGATGTATACTCCGGCCACCAAACAGGTGCTTGTAGACCGGTTCAGAGCAAACCGCCAACCGTATTCTCCAGATAAATTTTTACGGGGACTGCCGAAGGATTTTATTCCTATCAGTGCGGACACAGCAGGAAATCTCGTGATGTTGTCGATACGGCCTTCAGACAAAAATACTTCCATGGCGAACATCGTGTCGATGAATGTATGGGCTTCTGATGATAACTGGACGGTAGAGAAGATCGAGGTGAAGGAGAAGAATGGTACGATCACAACGATTCAATTAACGAACCTGTTGTTCAATACGGGATTGGGTGAAGAGAACTTCCACTTTGAAATTACCGGGGACATGCATGTTGTGGATATGAAAAACATCCAATGAAATCGATTTTAAAAAATACCATCAGTACACTGTTCAGTATCGGTCTGTCGTTCCTTTTTCTGTACTTTGCATTCCAGGGAAAGAACATCGGAGACCTGTGGAACTCCCTTATTGATGTTCACTGGGGCTGGTTTGTTATTCTTTTTACCGGAAGCGCCTTGAGCCATCTTATTCGCGCATGGCGATGGAAGTATTTGTTATTTCCGATTAAAGAGAATATCTCAATTCGTAATACTTTTTCCGTGACGCTGATCGGGTATCTGGTGAACAACATCGTTCCACGATTGGGTGAATTCGTCCGTCCGTTCGCACTGAAAAAACTGGAAGGCGTTTCCAAAAGCGCTGTTATGGGAACGATCGTTCTGGAACGAATCCTGGACCTGGTGACATTCGCCCTCGTTGTAATGACCGTCCTGTCAGTCTATGCCGAACCATTCGGCACATGGTTCCCCTCCATCGCTTCGTTCGAATGGCTAGTATTTGTTGCCGCAGCCATCATGCTGGCTGTATTCCTTCTCATTTTTTTTAAAGCGGACATCCTGTTCCTATTCCTTAAAAAACTACTTTTTCTGTTTCCGGCTCGATTTCGGACGCAGGCAGAAAAAATCTTTGAGTCGTTTCTGAGCGGATTTCAAGCGGCAAAACATCCCGGCAACTTCCTGATGATTGCTGCAACAAGCCTGTTGATCTGGATCTCGTATATCGTGCTGCTATATATACCGTTTTTCATCTATAATTTCCCCCAGACGAATGCCTTGAATTTCGGTTCTGCGGCTGTATTGCAGGTTGCATCCGGCATTGCCTTTGCGCTGCCCACTCCCAGCGGTATTGGAAGTTATCACGCATTCACCTCGTTTACATTGACGGAACTCTTTCATGTCAATCCAGCGCAGGCATTAAGCTATGCAGTATATACTCATGCGGTGGGATTCTTTACCACAACGGTTCTCGGAATTTATTTTTTCTTTGTGGATAAGATTCACGTTGCTGATGTGATAGTCAAGAATGAAACGGAAGAACAACCGCAGTGAGAATATTCTGTGCACTAATGCTATTTACTGCGGCATTGTCTTCCCAGACGAAAACGACGGCATTTGTACAGAGGGGAAACTCCGTCGCCGTCGCCGCCGGCATGGGTGTGCACCTTGTTTCCGCACCGGAGATTGTTGAGTACATTAATGCGTCAACAATATTTTCTCAGCGCATCGATGATTTTGGATCAGCAGTAGATTTTTTCGGCGACATTGAGATACCGGTGACGGAAGAGTGGGGGATCAAGATAGAACATTCCTTTCTTTTTAAGTCCTATTCCGTGCCGGGGAATGGAGGGGGAACAATCGATTTCTTTTATGCTGTTCAATTGCCTTCTGTACTTGTGCAGCGAATATATTCCGGATATGGATATTTCGTAAAGATCGGTGCAGGCGGAGGCTATCATTTCGGGAGCGCCGAACAACGGGTTTCCACCTATGGAGTGACGACCACTTACACCGCAACCGGGATTGGACTGAAAACGGAATTGGTTGGTCAAACAGCGTTTGACGAAGATGTGTTTGCGTATATCGGGGGATCGTTAGGATGGGAGTTCATCGGCGATCTGAAAGAAGGCAACGGAAAACTGTTGACCCGGCCAAATACCGCAGAGGGAGTTTCACTGCGGTATTTTCACGCCGGCGTGCGATTTGGAATTACCTATTATCTATAACTAATACCAAGGGGACCATGAAACAATTTATCTCGCTGCTGTGCATTTTCTCCGTCGTTGCTTCAATTGGCAACGCGCAAGCTCAGAATTCTAAAAAAAATAAAAAAGGAAACCACACCGTGACCGAACAAAAGGAAAATCCGAAAAAGGGATTTGTCACAATTGAGACATCTCTCGGCAACATCACTATCCAGTTGAACGATTCCGTCGCACCGAAACACTCGGCGAACTTTCGCAAATTGGCGAAGGACGGATATTATGACAGCACTACGTTTCATCGCGTCATCCCGAATTTTATGATCCAGGGAGGCGACCCGAACTCCAAAGCGGGAGACCGCAGCACACATGGAATGGGGGGACCGGAATATCGAATTGACGCTGAAATCGGACTTACCCACGACCGCGGTGTGATCGCTGCGGCGCGACAAGGGGACCAGATCAATCCCCAGAGAATGTCCAACGGAAGCCAATTCTATATCACCGTTGTTCCGACGAAGTTTTTGGATGGCCAATATACCGTGTTTGGTAAAGTGGTGGAAGGTATGGATGTTGCCGACAAAATCGTGGCGGTGCCGCGAGATGCCCGCGACAATCCATTAGAGAAAGTTCTTATTAAAAAATTGACCGTGGTTGAATAACCAGTATCACACAGGCAATCGTGCCGGAAGCCGTAACAGGTATGGCGAAAACGAAAGAAAAATTTGACGTGGAGCGATTTGTCTCTTCCTTTGCGAAGAGGCAATTCGCCCCGTTATATTTTTTCCATGGAGATGAAACCTTTCTTATTGAAGAGGTCGTCGCTGCGTTGATTGAACATGCCGTTGATCCTGCGATGAAGGAATTCAATCTCGATAGTATCCACGGGAACGAAATCGACGGCAAACGAATCGTTTCCCTTGCCTCCTCCTATCCGATGATGGCGGACCGCCGGGTGATCATTATCAAGGAATTCGAACGCGTTCCGGAGAATAAAGTGTTGGAACAGTACGTGGAACATCCGTCTGAAACGACAACGCTGGTGATGATTGCGAACAGCGCGGATTTTCGGAAATCACCTTACAGCGCGTTCAAAAAGATCGGAATCGTCCATGAAGCTGCCCCGCTGCGGGATTATGAAACCATCGCTTGGATCGAAGCCAGGATCAAACGGTTAAAGCGGTCAATGGAACCGCCGGCAGTGCAACTGCTCTATTCCTATGTCGGCAGTTCGCTCCGCGAATTGGCGAACGAGATCGAGAAACTGCTGCTGGCGGCAGATAAAAACGCCGTGATTACTGTAAAGGATGTGGAACGCGTGGTCGGCGTGTCGCGCGAATTTTCCCCGTTTGAACTCGCCAACAAAATCTCCGAGAAGCAAATCGCTAAATCGATCGAGATTGCGGATCGCCTCATACATTCCGGTGAAAACGCCGTGGGTATCGTTGCGGTGCTGACCCTGCATTTCATGAAACTTTGGAAAGTGAGAGATGCAATTCAACAGAACCGGCCTGAAGACGAACTGGCGAAGATTGCCGGCACACATCCGTATTTTCTTAAATCATATTTGGCACAGGCGAAGAATTTCCGGATGTCGGATATTGAACAGATATTTGTTCATCTTGCCGAGGCCGATCTCGCTTTGAAATCGTCGGGTGATCCAAATCTGATCCTCACGAAAACCATCGCCGAGATCATTTCCGGCAGGATGGTTCATGCAGAAGAATCGGCAGCATAATGAAACTCCTCTCGCCGCCGACATCGGACGAATGGTTATTCCTCGGTATTGTTCTTTTCCTCGTGATCATGATGATCTCGATCGCCGAGCTTTTTCGGAAGCTGATGAACGGAAATTCGGAGTTCACACGAAAGCTCGTCCATATCCTGTCCGGCGTCCTGATGTCTTTTGCACCGACAGTATTCGATTCCGGCATTCCTGTTATCCTCATCGCAATTCTAGCCATCATTGTAACGTATTTTTCAGTCCGGCTGGGTTATCTACAGAGTCTGCATGACACTGAACGAATATCGTACGGTACGACATTCCATCCGCTTGCATTCTTGATTCTTGTGGTATTGTTCTGGAATAGCGCACCGCACATCCTCTCCATCGCAATCCTTATCCTGGCTATTCCCGATGCCTTGGCGGCAGTTTCAGGGAAACATCTCCATTCCGTCCATTATTTTACATTTAGTCAGGATAAAAAAACGGTCGAAGGTTCCACCGTCATGTTTCTGAGTACGTTCATCGGCATAATGATCTTTTTTTGGAACGGTGAATATTCGACGGACTATCCCTGGTATAGTATTGCATTGATTACCGCATTGTATGTTACCGCATGGGAGTTGATCTGCACAAACGGCCTGGACAATCTGACCGTCCCGCTCAGCACGGCATTCATGCTGCACTATTTTCTGATTCCGGGTGCACATCATCTGCCGGAGCAGATGATCACCGCCGTCGTACTGGCTGCAATGATCGGAATTGGTGCATATTATTTCAAATTTCTCTCCGGCGGCGGAAGCATTGCCGCATTCGTGCTTGCCGTCATCGTCTTTGGAATCGGGGGATGGCTGTGGACGGTTCCGATTCTGACATTCTTTGTAGCGTCGAGCATTCTTTCTAAATTCGGAAAGGAGAAAAAAAAGAGTCTCGAACATATCTTTGATAAATCGGATACGCGGGATGCAGGCCAGGTAGCGGCAAACGGCGGAATTGCCGGGATCCTAGCGCTTTCCTGGTATATCTTTCCCGAACAACAGGAACTCTATTATTGCTATGTAGCCTCACTTGCTGCTGTTACGGCGGATACTTGGGGAACTGAGATCGGAACGTTGTGGAAAGGAAATCCTCGTTCTGTCATCACCTGGAAACCTGTGGAGACGGGTACAAGCGGAGGAGTTTCCTTACCAGGCTTTGCCGGCGGTATGGCAGGTGCTGCTGTTGTAACCGCTTCGGCAGCTGCAATCGCAGGATCGGCATTTGCAACAGCGTATGTTGTGCCGATCATCGTCAGCGGTGTCATCGGATCGATCATGGACAGCGTCCTTGGTGCCTCCGTTCAGGCGCAATATCAAACGATCGATGGGAAACTAACGGAAAAGACCAGTGTAGACGGTACGCCGACAACGTTGGCCACCGGTTTTGCCTGGATCAATAACGACATTGTTAACTGGATGTGTGCCGCCTCCAGCGCTGCGACGATGTATTTTTTGCTTTAACCCATAAAGATTGGTACCTTAAGTTATTATGACAAAAGAAGTAACAGTACAATCCGTAAAAATAGGCGGGAGGAATCCTCTGACGCTGATAGCCGGTCCCTGTGTGGTGGAAAACCGTGAAATGATTCTTTCCACGGCGGAAAAAGTAAAATCGATCTGCGAAAAATATTCCATTCCGTTCATTTTCAAATCTTCTTACAAGAAGGCAAACCGCACGAGTATGGAAGGATTCGTCTCCATCGGAATGGATGAGGCATTAAGGATACTGGACGAAGTAAAACATTCATTTGGAGTTCCGATCCTTACTGATATCCATACTGTGGAGGAAGTTGTTGCTGTTGCACAAGTTGCAGATGTTTTGCAGATACCGGCGTTTCTCTGCCGGCAAACCGATCTGCTGATTGCAGCGGGTAATACCGGGAAAACGGTGAACATCAAAAAGGGGCAATTTCTAGCGCCGGACGATATTCTGCATCCAATACAAAAAGTTGCTTCAACCGGAAATCACAACATTCTAGTAACCGAACGGGGGACAACGTTTGGTTATCATAATCTGGTGGTGGATATGAGGGGGCTTGTCATGATGCGGAAGTTTGGATATCCGGTCGTACTGGATGCTACGCATTCAGTTCAATTACCGAGCGGTGGAGACGGAAAAAGCAGCGGCCAGCCGGAATTCATTTTCCCATTGTCCCGTGCCGGTGCGGCGGTGGGTATCGATGCACTCTTCGTTGAGACACATCCCGAACCGTCTAAAGCTTTAAGCGATGCAGCAAGTCAGCTTCCGTTGGATCAATTAGAGAACCTACTAAAACAGATAGTCTCCATTGATAGTGTTGTAAAACAATTTATTCAATAATATGCCCATAGAATCGATCGATATCCAAAAAGCAAAACGCGTCATCCGCATGGAAGCGGAATCGGTCGCGGCACTGGAGAAGAACATCAATGCTTCGTTCCAAAAAGCGGTGGATATTATTTATCAGTGTAAAGGCAGAGTCGTTGTCACTGGAATGGGAAAATCCGGGATCATTGCGCGCAAAATGGTAGCAACGATGAATTCGACCGGCACGCCGTCCATCTTTCTGCATCCGTCGGATGCGGTACATGGCGATCTTGGCATGGTGCGAAGCGATGATGTGGTCATCTGTATTTCGAAGAGCGGGGATACGCAGGAAGTTCGTCAACTGATGCCGATGTTCAAACGGATCGGCGTCCCGACGATTTCGATGGTGGGAAATATGAACTCCCATCTTGCATTGCAGGCGGATATTACCTTGGATATTTCTGTCAAAGAAGAGGCGTGCCCTCACAATCTAGCGCCGACAACATCAACAACGGCAACACTGGCAATGGGAGATGCTCTGGCGGTAACGCTGCTGGAAAAAAAGAATTTTACCGCTGATGATTTTGCTATGTTTCATCCGGGCGGAAATTTGGGGAAGCGGTTGCTCTTGAAAATAGAAGAGCTTGCCGTGATCGGCGGTCAAGTTCCAACAGTGAACCTGAACACCAGTTTGAAGGATGCAATCCTTGAAATGACAACTAAACGTCTCGGTGCGACCAGTGTGGTAGACGGCAACGGACGCATCGCCGGGATTATTACGGATGGAGACCTGCGCAGGCTGCTGCAAAAAACGACAGATGTGACCAATTTTACCGCCGAACAGGTGATGACAAAGAATCCGAAGACGATCCATAAGGGTACGCTGGCGTCGATTGCACTGCAGGAGATGGAACAATTCAGCATCACACAACTGATTATCGTCGACGATGATCGGCGTCCGTTCGGTATTGTTCATTTGCATGATCTGGTGCGTGCAGGACTTGGCGGAGAATCCTCATCGTGAAACATCTGCTGACCGCGTTCCTGTTGATGTTGGCACTGCCCGGCTGTGAGGAAAAAGTGAGGCCGTCCGTTCTCAGCGGGGTTTCCAGTTCACAGCTTCCGTCGCAGGAAAGCTGGAATTCGACGATCACGTTCACCGATTCCGGCATTGTGAAAGCAGTTGTGAATGCCGGACATATCTACGCTTACGATAATTCCCGCACAACGTATATGGATTCCGGCGTGGTTGTAGACTTTTACGATGAAATGGGAATGCATACATCGAAACTAACTTCGCGCAGCGGTGCGGTGGACGAAGGGACGAACAATCTTGAAGCGATCGGGAATGTTGTTGTTACATCGGATAGCGGGACGGTGGTGCGCACGGAAAAGATGTTCTGGACTAATGCCACGCAGCTGATCCATTCACCCGAATTTGTCCATATTACATCCCCATCCGAGGATCTAAAAGGTACAGGCTTCGAATCCGATCACAATCTTCGGAATTACAAAATCTTCAAGGTGAAAGGGACAGCGGAACAGAAGTGATGAGGGTTGTGTCCATACTATGTCTTTTGACAGGATTGGTCTATTCCCAAAAAGGGGATCAGATCATTCTGCAGAATGCCGATATCTTTGCGGGCCGGCGTTTGGATAATGGTGAGGATGTACGGGAATTGACCGGCAATGTGCGATTCCGGCAGGGAGATACGAGGGTCTGGTGCGATAAAGCAATACAATTCCTGAACCGGAACGAGATTGAACTGATCGGCAGCGTGAAGATTGTTCGGGATACGGTAACATTGACTGCTAAAAAGGGGAGATACTACGGCAATTCGCGAAAAGCGGACGGCGAAGGGAATGTGAAACTGCAAACTCCGAATGTTACTTTGTACGCGGATCTCGGAACCTATTTTTTGGATGATGAAAAAGCATTCTTTCAGCGCAATGTTCGCGTCATCGATTCCACAACGGTAATCTATTCCGAACAGCTAACCTATTTTGAGAAGGAGCGAAAGTCTGAAGCGCTGTTAAATGTTCGGATCGTCAATTTGGAAGACAATGTGACCATGTTCGGGAATTATCTGATCCATTCGGATTCGACTCGGTACAGCAGAATGACAGAGAATCCTCGGCTGATTCAGATCGATACGAACGATACCGGAGAAATTGACACGCTTGCAGTGAAGAGTATTGTGATGGAATCCTTCGATGATTCCACCGGGAAGATGGTGGTGAAGGACAGCGTCATCATCGTTCGAGGCGGCCTTGCGGCGCGCAGCGGACTGGTGAAATTCTTTCGCCATGATGAAAAGATCGAGCTGTTCGAAAAACCGATCGTTTGGTATGAGGAGAATCAAGTGACCGGGGATACCATCTTTTTAACTCTTGAAAAAAACCGATTGAAAGCCGCATCGATCAAAACGCGGGCATTTGTTCTTTCCCAAAGCGACAGTCTGTATCCCAACCGGTACAATCAATTGACCGGCCGCTCGATTCTGATGTCGTTCCGGGACAACAAGCTGCAGGAAACGTTCGTGGAGCGAAACGCTATCAGCCTGTATTTTCTGTATGGGGATTCCGCCGGAAACGGCGTGAACAAGACAAGCGGCGACGCTATTACAATGCAATTTGATGACGGCAAACCAAAGACGATTCATGTGATCAAGGGGATTGAAGGGACCTATTTTCCGGAAAATCTTCTGAAGCCGGACGAATGGCAGTACAATCTTGACGGTTTTCTTCTGCGGGAAGACAGGCCGGTATTTTCCACCGTGTTTCCGATTCGACCGAAATTATGAGCACTCAATCAGTACCGCATAAAATGAGCCTTCGTGCAGAAAATCTTGTAAAACGATACAAGAAACGCACCGTTGTGGACCATGTCTCCGTTTCAGTGGAACAGGGAGAGATCGTCGGATTGCTCGGACCGAATGGTGCAGGAAAATCGACATCGTTCTACATGATCGTCGGCATGATCCGGCCCAATGAAGGCAAAGTGTTTTTGGATGAGCAGAATATTACCAAGCTGCCGATGTATAAACGAGCCCGTGCCGGTGTCGGGTATCTGACGCAGGAAGCGTCTGTGTTCAGGACCATGAGTGTTCGGGACAATATCCTGTCCGTGCTTCAGATGACAAAGTTTTCCGTGAAAGAGCAGCATGAGCGGACCGATAAATTACTGGAGGAATTCAGCCTGTCCCACATTGCAAAAAGCAAAGGGTTCATGCTGTCCGGAGGTGAACGGCGAAGGACGGAGATCGCCCGCGCAATGGCCACCGATCCGAAGTTCATCCTGCTGGACGAACCATTCGCCGGTATCGATCCGATCGCAGTGGAAGACATCATGGAGATCGTAAAGCAGTTGAAGTACCGGAATATCGGAGTGCTGATTACGGACCACAATGTGCATGAAACGCTTTCGATTACGGACAGATCCTATTTGCTATTCGAAGGAAAGATTTTGAAATCGGGGAGCGCCGAAGAACTAGCAGGCGATCCAGAGGCCAGAAGATTATATCTTGGAGAAGGATTCAAATTAGACCGTTACGAATAATCATTATTAATAAGGAAGAACCATGGTTGTAGTTGTTGAACAGAATGCGACAGAGCAGCAAATCGAAGGGATCATTAAGATCCTTCATGACTTCGGATTCGACGTCCATCGTTCCACCGGTGTGAATCAGACGGTGCTGGGAGCGATCGGCGTCAAACCGGATTTTGACACGCGACAGGTAGAAGTGCTTCCCGGCGTTGCGCATGCGTACCGGATCACTGAACCGTATAAGCTGGCGAGTCGTTCATTCAAGCAGGAAAAGACCGTCATCAAATTCAAGAACTGCGAAATCGGCGGCGATTCCATTGTGATGATGGCCGGTCCGTGTTCGGTGGAAAATGAACAGCAAATCTTCACCATTGCGGAAAAAGTGGCAAAGGCAGGAGCGAAATTCCTTCGCGGTGGAGCTTTTAAACCACGAACTTCACCGTATGCCTTTCAGGGACTTGGAGAAGAGGGATTGAAATTGATGCGCCGTGCCGCCGATGCGTACGGATTGCTCGTTATCTCCGAAGCGATGGACAGCAATCAGATCGAGGTGATGGAGAAATATGCCGATATCATCCAGATCGGTGCGCGGAATATGCAAAACTATAATTTCCTCCGCGAACTCGGGAAATTAAAGACTCCGGTAATGCTGAAACGCGGTCTTTCCGCAACGTTCGAAGAGTGGCTGATGTCTGCAGAGTATATTCTTTCAGGCGGTAACAATCAGGTGATCATGTGTGAACGGGGGATCCGCACGTTCGAGACGGCGACGCGTAATACGATGGATATCAGTGCAATTCCCGTGATTCATGCAAAGAGCCATCTGCCGATTATCGCTGATCCTTCACACGGTATCGGCATTCGGGACAAGGTTATCCCGATGGCGCGTGCAGCAGTGGCAGCCGGTGCAGATGGTATCATTGTGGAAGTGCATAACGATCCCGACCATGCAAAATCGGATGGTCCGCAATCGTTATTCCCGAATCAGTTCGAGGAATTGATGAATCAGATCCGAATGATTGCTGAAGCGATCGGCAAAAAAATTGCATAGCATATATTTTTAAACAGCAAACTTCTCGCATGAACATTACCATCATCGGACTTGGAGTCATCGGTGGTTCACTCGGCATGGCAATCAGGCAGAACGTGCCGCATGCCGTCGTGACGGGATTCGATGACCGGCAGAAGACCGCATCCGCCCTCCGCCGGGAAGCAATCGACTACGGAGCGGCTACGCTGGCAGGTTCAGTTCATGACGCTGACATCATATTTCTTTGTACGCCTGTTCATACTATTCTGGAGCACCTGACCGAAGTCTCTTTGCACTGTAAAAAAAACGCGATCATTACCGATGTCGGCAGCACAAAAGCTGAGATCGTTCATCGTGCGAGAAAGGCGTTCCGCAATAACGGGCTTTTCGTGGGGGGACATCCCATGGCAGGATCCGAAGGGAAGGGGATCGAGTATGCCGACGCGCTGCTCTTTCAGAATGCGACGTATGTTCTCTGTGCCGAAGCATCAATGAAAAAGCAGATCGCATCGTTGACCTCCGTTCTTTCTGCAATCGGTGCGCGGGTGCTGTTTCTTTCTGCAGTACATCACGATACTATCGCCGCAACAATCAGTCATCTGCCCCAATTGATTGCGGTGGCAATGATGAATATGGTGGGGAATAAAAACCGGCGTCACCAGGGATATTTACAGCTGGCGGCTGGCGGATTCCGCGATATCACACGGATCGCATCCAGTCCATACGGCATGTGGAAAGATATTCTTGCAAGTAATGCAACAGAGGTTCGCCGTAGCATTAAAGAATTTACCGTTCTTCTTTCACGATTTGAAAAGGACCTTCGTTCTCCCGTATCCCGGAGCATTTTTGAACGACGGTTCGCCAAGGCAAAAATTGTCCGCGATGCCATTCCAAAAAATTCAAAAGGATTCCTCCATCCGCTCTTTGAAGTATATGTTGCCGTCGATGATCGTCCCGGAGTACTAGCGGAAATGACTGGTGCGCTCGCTGTCGGGAAGGTCAACATCAAAGATATTGAATTATTAAAGATCCGAGACGGCAAGGGAGGGACATTCCGATTGTCATTCAATTCAAAACGAGAAGCGGATATTGCTGCCTCGATCTTGAAGAAGAAAAAAATCAAAACGCTCTAACCAATCCCGCACTATTTTATCCTGTTTCGAAATCTCCTGTTATTTGCGTCGCTGTCCGCTCCAGAGAATTTTGTTGATTTATTAAACACCATCAAAATGACAGTTGAGGAAAATATTCCCCGTACATTTCCCTGTGTTGTATTGACTCTGATCCAATCTCTTTCTACCATTTTGCAAAATCTCGTGCTTTGATATGATCGATGAAGAGAGTTAATAAGGATGGAACAATGGTTATTTCGTTCAATCGATTTCATCCAGAATCCCCTCTGCCGGAGACCAGCGTGTTGTTCTTTCCCTTTCCATTGCACTGGCGACAGTGTGTTCCGTCTCTGATGATGTCCTTGAAAATATCAATCGCGTTCGTCATACCATTATAACATTGTCTGCACAGTTTTCCGGCAGACTACAAGGAGACAGTTATGAATAATAATATTGTTGTCACAGACTCCCGCACCGGAAAAAAGTTCGATATACCCCGGGAGATGATCCAGCAAGATGCGCTCACGATTATCGATAGTAGAACGGAAAAGGAATATTCCATACCGATTACGAATGGGACAATCAAAGCTATGGACCTTCGCCAAATCAAGGTATCGGATGATGATTTCGGAATGATGACATATGATCCCGCATTTATGAACACCGCATCGTGCAAGAGCAGAATCACATACATCGACGGGGACAAAGGAATTCTGCAATACCGCGGAATCCCGATTGAACAGCTTGCAGAGAGAAGCACTTTCCTGGAAGTGGCGTATCTTTTAATCAACGGTGAACTGCCGAAGAAGGATCAGCTGTCCGAATGGAAACACAATATCACTCATCATACGATGCTGCATGAGAACACGAAGAAGTTTATGGAAGGATTCAATCACAACGCGCATCCGATGGGAATGCTTGTCAGTACGGTCGGAGCGCTCTCTACATATTATCCGGAATCGCGGAATGTTCACGATGCAGAATTGCGGCGCTTGCAGATGTACCGCCTGATCGGCAAAATGCCGACGATCGCCGCCTACTGTTACCGCCACCGGCTCGGTATGCCCTATATCTATCCTGACAATGAGCTAAGTTATACCGGAAATTTCCTGAGTATGTTGTACAAAATGACAGAGATGAAGTATAAGATTAATCCAGTGCTGGAACATGCTCTTGATGTTCTTTTTATCTTACATGCAGACCATGAACAGAATTGCAGCGCCAATGTTATGAGGAATATCGGCAGTTCTTTTGCCGATCCGTACGTTTGTATGGCAGGAGCGGCAGCAGCATTGTATGGCCCGTTGCATGGCGGAGCGAATGAGGAGGTGTTGTTGATGTTGCGGGAAATCGGAACGAAGGAACGAGTACCGGAATTCATAAAGAAAATAAAGAATGGCGAAGGAAAGCTAATGGGTTTTGGCCATCGCATCTATAAGAATTATGACCCGCGTGCGAAGATCATCAAGCATATAGCAGATCAGGTGTTTGAAGTGACCGGGCGGAATAAGCTTCTGGACATCGCCATCGAACTGGAACGGGTTGCTTTGGAAGACGAATATTTCATCAAACGAAAACTCTATCCTAATGTCGACTTTTACTCTGGTATCATCTATCAGGCGATGGGATTCCCGTCCGATGCATTCACCGTGTTGTTTGCCATTGCCCGAACGACCGGTTGGTTGGCCCAGTGGGAAGAGCTGTTGATGGATCCGGAACAAAAAATTGCTCGTCCGCGACAGGTTTTTCTCGGTTCACCGCAACGGCCGTTTGTTTCGATCGCACGCAGGACCGCTTGAGATCTGTTCTCACCATATGGTCCGGCTCCTTGATGAAAGGAGCCGGATTTTTTTGGATATAATAGTCGGGGGAGAATATGGTGTTGCTGTCGTTCCGAAAGGCCGGTTAACGACGGCATTACCGGACACTGTTTCCGGGAGCGTCGTACATGATCAGTCTTTTGATGTCGACGGCGCGGATGAACTGGAATTCGATGAAGGTGTAGACTCCTTCTTTGGAGCTGCCGAAGCCGGGGAAGAGGCGGTTGAACTTTTATCGGAAGATTTGCTCTTATAATCGGTCAGATAGAATCCTGAGCCTTTAAATATCATTCCGCCGCCGCCGCCGATGAGACGGATGAGTGTTTCTTTCCCGCATTTTGGGCAAAGGGTCAATGCAGCTTCCTTCATGGATTGCAGTTCTTCGAAAGTGTGAGCGCATTGTGAGCATTTATAATCGTACGTTGGCATTCGATCCTTCCATTACATCTGTTAAAAATACAAAATCACCAAGAGGAAGAGTTTTCCCTTCGGCTCTTAGTGATTTTGCAATTTTTCATTTTATTCTCTAGAGTGTCTAATACTCCGATGCTTATCCTAAGGACTCCTTCGGAGCGGCGAATATGTTTATTTCAATTTTGCGAGTGCGCTCTTCATCCGCGAACTTGCTTTCTCCAATTCCTCCATGGAACAGGCATAGGAGAGACGGATATTATTCATTGCACCAAAGCCGCTTCCCGGAACTGTAACGACTTGCGCTTCTTTGATTAAAAACTGAGCAAGATCGTCGCAATTTTTAATCGTTGTCCCGTTATATTTCTTCCCGTAAAAAGCGCTGACATTTGGAAAGAGGTAGAATGCGCCGCCCGGTTTGGTGGAGGTGATCCCGGGGATCGCCGTGAGCGCCGCAAGAAAATAGTCCCTGCGCCGTTTGAATTCGTCGGTCATTTTTTTCACTTCATCGTCACTTCCAGCGATTGCCGCAAGCGCCGCCTTCTGCGCAATGGAATTTGGGCCCGATGTTACCTGGCTCTGAACCTTTTCAGCGGCGTCCACGATTGCTTTTGCACCCGCCAAATATCCGATACGCCATCCGGTCATAGAATATGCCTTGGAAACACCATTAATGGTGATGATCTGATCCTTGATTTCAGAGATCGAACCGAGACTGAAATGTACGGCGCCGTCATAGATCACTTTCTCGTAGATCTCATCTGCAATCGCAAAGATACCGGATGATTCGATCACTTTGCCAAGAGCCCGCAATTCTTCCGGTGTATACACGGATCCGGTCGGATTGGAGGGAGAACAGAGGATCAACGCCTTTGTTTTTTTGGTGATGGCTTTCTTCAACTGCGCGGGGGTGATCTTGAAATCGGTTTTTTCCGTCGTCTTCATGATAACGGGAACGGCATCAACCAATTTCACCATTTCAGGATAACTGACCCAATAGGGAGCCGGAACGAGGACTTCATCCCCCTTGTTGCAGATTGCTTGCAATGCATTGTAGATGGAATGTTTCGCCCCGTTCGAGACGAGAACTTGCGATGCATCCACCGATACATTATTTTCGCGATTCAGTTTTGAGGCTATGGCGGTACGAAGTTCCGGAATACCCGCATTAATGGTGTATTTAGTGAAATTTTCTTCAATCGCTTTGATCGCTGCATCTTTGATATGGCGAGGTGTTGGGAAATCCGGTTCACCTGCCGTAAGTGAAACGACGTCGACTCCTTCCGATTTTAATTTCTTTGCCAGTGCGGTGAGTGCCAGCGTTTGCGATGCTTCGGCCTGTGCTACTTTCTTCGATAACGACTTCACGGTTGCAACAATTCCTTTCTGATGATCGGCAAGCCGGAACATGACGACGGAGTGCGTCGGGACAGTCCGGCCGGACAATATGGTTTACAGCGACAGTTTTTTCTTCAGGGCGCGATGGACAACGGGATGGACAAAATCCTTGAAATTGCCATCCAGCCGCGCGATCTCGCGCACGATACTGGAATTCAAATACGTGTATTTTTCATGCGGCATCAAGAAGACGGTCGCGATCTCGTTCGACTGTTTTCTGTTCATCAATGCCATCTGGAACTCGTATTCGAAATCCGAAATTGCCCGCAGACCGCGGATGATCGCGATCGCGTGTTTCTTTTTGGCGAATGAAACGAGCAATCCGTTAAATCGTTCGACGGAGACGTTCTTCAAACGCTCTTTCGCCAGGATCGATCGAATCAACTCCACGCGTTCTTCGCCGGTGAACATCGGTGTTTTCGACGAGTTCACCGCGACAGTCACAATCACCTTGTCGAATAATTGTGCCGCGCGTTCGATAATGTCCAGATGTCCGTTGGTAATCGGATCAAATGTACCGGGATAAATAGCAGTTTTCATTCTTCACTCTTCTTGTGTTGAAAAAATGAAACACTTGTATTGCCATACACTTTCTGCACCGCAACTTGCCACAGGGAATTCTGCGCAAACTCGTACCGGGCGGGGTGTTCGATAATCAGGTATCCATCCTTGGCGATCATTCCCTTTTCGAAGATCTTGTTCGGGATATGCTTCAACGCCTCCAGGGCGTACGGTGGATCTGCAAAGATGACGGTGAATGTCATCCGCGTCGATTCGATGAACTGATCCACATCGCCGTAGACGACATTCGCTTCATGCTCTGCGCCGATCGATGCGATATTGGATTTCAGGAACTGCAGGGCGTTTCTGCTCTTTTCCACGAAAATACAATTCGTTGCTCCGCGGCTTAATGCTTCAATGCCGACGGATCCGCTGCCGGCGTACAAATCTAACACTTTTGCTGTCGTCCAATTCACGCGGGACTGTAACACATTGAATATGGCCCCCTTCACTTTGTCGGTCGCGGGGCGTACGGAATTATCCGGCACCGTTTCCAGCCTGCGGTTTTTATATTTTCCGGCGATCACCCTCATTATTCTTCGCGCACCGCCAGACCGACAGCGGCAGTGTATTCCTGCCGGCGCATTTTTATCTCATCGACTCCTTTGATGGTGGGGGGGAGTGCCACTTTGCGAAACGGATCCGCCATTTCGACATCGATGGGGGAAATATTCTTCAGCTGATCTACCAGACGCTGTGTCACCAGCCTGCCGTGGAGATAGATCACTTCCGCCCCTTTTTCCCGCGCATATTTATCGATGACGGCAAGATCGCGGCTCCATTTCATTGTTTTCACATCGGAATTTTTTCCGTTCACGAGCAATCCGGCATCCAGCGTTTCTTCATCCACTCCGATTACCGCGGTCCGCTTCGACGTGAGATGGGGATAATTGTATAATAATGCTCCTTCGGCGCAGAACTGATCGATGTCCAAAATATGCATCGATCCATGCAGTTCGTGACAGACATTGTTCAGGAAATTCACAAACGATTTTTTGACAGAGATGATCATAGCATTGTTCCCGGCAACACCGGTATCGCCGACCAACGCATACGGCTGGACGACGAAGTGTTTTGGATCCGCGTCGGGAAAATAGTTCTGCAATTCCCACTGCAAATGAATATTGAACTCTTCATCCGTCAAGGTTTCTTCAACAGGAATCTGCTGGAGCATCGCCATTCGGGTATTGAGTCCGAAAGAAAAGAAATGCGCTCCCGCTGCGATGCGTTTCATGAATGTCTGTATCTCCTTGACGAACACCTTTTCGCGTGCGGCAGAGCCCGATTCACCATAAATTTCCGGACTGTCAAAATCGATTTCGGAATCGAACGATCCTGCAGCAGTCAACGTCTTGCCTTTCGTGCTATGGGCAATTTCGACGGCGGTGATATGCCTGCTTTCAATGATGAACGCCAGATACCGTTCAGTGCCTTTCATTTGACCTCGATGTGCGGTTTGAGTTTTTCGAATTTCTTTTCACCGATGCCTTTGACCTTCCTGAGTTCGTCAATTTTTTTTATGCGTCCTTTTTCTTCGCGGTAGAGCAGAATCCGGTCTGCCATTGCTTCGCCGATTCCCGGCAGTTCCATTAGCTCAGTCTTTGTTGCCGTGTTCAAATCGATCTTTCCGTTTCGAACGCTGTCCGTCCCGGCGCTGCCGCTGACGAGTGAAAGTGATCGCGATGTAAAGACTGAATCGCTTGCGCGGTAATCGAATGCAGTCGACGGCACCGCATACGCCTTGTACACTTTTACACCTGCGCCGGCAAGGAACACGACCGACAGGAAGAGAAATACTTTCTGTTCATTCTTGGTAAATGCAAAATATTCCTTCAATCCTTTGAACGGATTCATTGGCCTTTCGCTTAGGAGAATACATTCTTCATTTTGTCGAAGAGTGTCTTGCTTTTACTTTTTTCCTCTTCCGTCGGATTGATATGTTCGCTGTTCGACAGTTCCTTGAGCAATTCTTTCTCGCGTGAGTTCACTTTGTGCGGGACCCAGATTTGCACCTGAATGAGCTGATCGCCCCGTCCGTACGAGTTCAGATGCGGAATCCCTTTATCTTTCATCCGCAGCATTTTGCCCGGCATTGTTCCGGCGTCGATCTTAATTTTTGCCTTTCCACCGAGCGTGGGTACCTCGACATCGGCACCCAGCACAGCATCCGGATAACTGATGAGCGCGGTGTAGATGATATCGTCACCGTTGCGAATGAAGGAGTCATGTTTCTCTTCAGTGAATTCAACAATCACGTCGCCTGCATGTCCGCCCCGGCGTCCGGCATTTCCCTGTCCCTGCAAGGTCATGTAATTCCCTTCGCTGACACCTGCCGGTACGTTGATCTTAATGGTTGATTCACCCTGTTCGCGTCCTTCGCCGTCGCACGTGTGGCATTTCTCTTTGATGATCTGACCTGTGCCGCCGCAGAAGGCACAGGCGCTGATATTCACGAACTGGCCGAACATAGAACGGGAGACCTGGCGTAATTCTCCGGTCCCCTGACACTGCGGACAGGTCGATTTGGATGAACCAGGCCGTGCACCGCTGCCGTTGCAGGTGCCGCAAGATTTCCATTTTTTTATTTTCAGTTTTTTCTCGACACCCGTTGCAATCTCTTCAAGAGTCAACTTCAGGCGAATGCGAAGGTCGGAACCCGGATCACCGGTGGAACGGGGACCGCGCCGGCGCTGTTGGCCGCCGAACATCTCTTCGAAAATCGAACCGCCTGAGCCGCCGAAGATATCGCCGAAATGGGAGAAAATGTCGTTGATGTCCTGATATTGATGGAAATCAGATCCGCCGCGCATTCCCTGATGGCCGAACTGATCGTACCGCTGACGTTTCTGCTGGTCCGAAAGAACTTCGTACGCTTCGGTCGCCTCTTTGAA
This sequence comes from Bacteroidota bacterium, assembly GCA_041665525.1. Lineage (GTDB taxonomy): Bacteria > Bacteroidota > Ignavibacteria > UBA10030 > UBA8401 > UBA8401. The sequence goes on from JBAYIS010000018.1 coordinate 45,354, forward strand.
TTTTTCCTCGGCTTCCTTGTTGTTCGGATTCCTGTCCGGATGGTATTGCAGTGCCAGTTTCCGATAGGTTTTTTTTATCTCGTCCGAAGAAGCGTTGCGCTGTACGCCCAGCACTTCATAATAATCTCGTTTGCTGGCCATACTTAATTCTTCACTTCCTCTTCGATTGGTGATGTTGCGACAACAACCTTCGCATGCCGAATGACTTTATCGTATAATAGATATCCTTTTTCGATTTCTTCGATGATGGTGTGCGGCGCAACATCGGCACGCGGAATCTGCATCATCACATCGTGGAAATCCACGTTGAATTCTTTTCCCACCGACTCGATCACTTTTACTCCCTGGGATTCCAGGATCTTGTTGACTTTATTGAAGATCAGTTCGATCCCTTTGAGGAACGGATCTTCTTCCGATTTTTCCTTCGCGCTTTTCAGCGAACGGGAAAGGTCGTCAATAATCGGCAGGAGGCTGAGGATAACATTTTCGCTGGCGTACTTTGCGACATTCAGGGAATTCAATTCCGTGCGGCGTTTGTAATTTTCAAATTCCGCTGCTTTCCGGAGCAACTGGTCCTTTAGTGAAGCGATCGATTCGTTTGCTATATCCAATTCTGTTCGATCCGGCAGTGCCGGATGCGATTCTGGAGTCTCTTGTAACTGTTGTTCTGATTTGGGTTGTTCCGTTTCCTGATTTTCCATTGTTCCTTGTTTTTTGTTAAATGATCGTTACTTCATTGTATGGATGAAAAGAGTTACAGTTTCCTTCGCTGGAAGAGATCCGAAATAGTGGTGGCGACAAAATCCACCAAGGGGATCATCTTGGAGTATTCCATCCGTTTCGGGCCCAGCACGCCGATTGATCCTGTTACATCGCCGGCGTTGTAGGTTTTCGTGACGATGCTGAAGTCCTTCAGATGCTCGATTTTCGTCTCTTCACCGATGGTGACGCTGGCCGTGGTGCTGTTCGGATCGCCGGTTTCCAACACGTGGATAATGATATCCTCGTTGTCCATCAGTTCGATGATGCTCTTAAAATTTCTCGCATTCTCGAATTCCGGCTGGGCGAGAATATTCGTTGTGCCGGCAATATGGATTTTCTCTTTTTTGTTCTCGTCGAACAGTTTGTCGACCGATTCGATGAAGAGCCGGATCAATCCCGATTCCTCATTCTGATATTCTCTGATCCGTTCTGCGAACGTGTCGCGGATTTCTTTCAGGGTCAGTCCGCTTAAACTCTCATTGAGAATCCGTGCAACGTGTTCCAGTGTCGCGTGCGCGATCTCCGAATGCATCTCCATCATGATTGTTTTGACCAGTCCCGATCGGATGGAAATGATGACCAGTAATCGCATGCTGGAGACTTGCAGCAATTCCAGTTTTTCAAAAATACCCGAGGTCATTTGCGGGGCGGTGACAACGCTAAGCTGGTGCGAGATAGTGCCGAGAATCTTTGATGCGATCTTCAGAATCTCATCCGTCTCAATATTTCCCTGCAACTGTGTTTGAATTGACGATTGTTCCTTTTCACTCAGCTGATCGATCTCCATCAACTCGTTCACATAAAAACGATATCCCTTATCGGTCGGTATCCTTCCTGCAGATGTGTGTGGATGGCCGAGATAACCCAGATATTCCAGATCGGACATGACATTCCGAATAGTCGCCGGACTCAAACCGATTTCCCGCCGTTTTGCAATGAAGCGTGAACCGACCGGAATGGCGGTCTGAATATAGCTATGAACGATATTGTGTAATATCGTTTTTTCTCGTTCGTTCAGCGTGTTCATGAAAGTGTGTGAAAGTCACATCCCCGAAATCCGATGTCTTTCGGGGATGGACTGGACAAAAAATGGCGTATTTTTTTAAAAAATACGAATACTTTGAGCGGATGTCAAGAAAGGCAGACGTGTAGTTTTGTTGATTTGTAAGGAAAGATGCAGGGTCACACAGCGATTTTTTGCTGATCTTCCATTAGTTTTAGGTTCTTTTCAAGTTCCTGGCGGATATCAATGATATTTTGATCTGTGACATAGTTTGTATAAACGACGTTCGAGAGTTCTACCAGCGAACGAACGACCGATTCGATCACCGAAGCCTGGCCTTTTAGATCTGCGATAAGTTGGATGAATTGGTTTGCAGTAGCCGGATCAAGAGTTTTTTTCACCATGCGCTCGTATGATGAAGATCGCAACATGATAATGGCAAGCGCGTTGTTCACGTGATGAGCTATTGTACGGACCGTGGTCTGGAACATCTGAACAGCCGCCTGATGTTTTTCCTCTTCCATCTTCGCTATTTCCCGCTGTTTTAATTCCTGCCGGAATAAATATCGTTCGTAGATGCCGTCGATGAGGATCGGTAGGTGGGAGAGTTCCAAACGTTCTTTGCGGGCATAGTCGTATGCCCCTAGTTTCATTGCATTAACAGCGATCTCTTCTGTTCCGGCTGCGGTAAGCATGATAACAGGAGTTTCGATCTTCTGATCGTTCATCCATTGCAGCACTTGTAGTCCCGTCATTGATCCTATGTGGTAATCAAGAAGGAGAACATCGAATGTTTCGGAGGACATCATGGAAATACCCGACTCTCCAGTGTTAGCAGTCTTCATTACATAATCCCCGCTGGATTCGAGGTCCATACAGAGCAGGTTGGCAAAGGCTACTTCGTCGTCTATGATTAGTACATTAAGCGGCTTTTTCATGATCCCCTAGAAATAATAAATAAATTAAGGGCATTACTCTTCTTAGTCAAGGGGGAATTTATAATTGTAAACCGAGATGGGTTACAGGCTGGAGAGAAAAAAACCTTCCGAAAAAGGTTTTGCTGCCCTACAAGGATTCGAACCTCGATAAGCAGAGTCAGAGTCTGCTGTCTTAGCCGTTAGACGATAGGGCAATAGTGTATTAAAATAAAAAAATGTCGCTTAAAAATCTACCATCTTTTTCCGTTCGTGTAATATTTCATTTGATGGAAACGAAGGGGGTTCCGGCTCACTTTTTTAAGGATGCCAGGAGTTTCTGAACGCGGTCTTTCGTCTTATCACTGATCTTTGCCGTGAGGATGATGTCATTCTCATCATATTTTTGGGCGGTGATCTCAGTCAGTTCATGCAATAGAGAAATGGTCTTGTAATCCGAATGCGGCAGGGTGATTGTCATCTCTGTAAACGAAGAGTGGATCATGGTGATGAGGAGTTCTTTCAATCCCAATATATTGATACCGCGGTGAGCGGAGATAAATACAGAAGGTTCGTATTTCGATTGGAGATTTTTGATGATCGAACGGTCCCCCACGGCATCCACTTTGTTGAAGACATACACTACCGGTTTGTGCGCTGCACCCAGATCGTGTATGGTGCTTTTGACGACTTCAATCTGTTCCTCCATTTGCGGATGGGATAAGTCGATGACATGAAGAAGGATATCTGCCTCGACGACCTCTTCCAGAGTGCTTTTGAATGACGCGACAAGATGATGCGGCAGTTTACGGATGAATCCGACCGTATCGGTGATCATGGCATTGGTTGAAGAGTCCAGTGCGACGTTACGTGTTGTTGGATCGAGTGTTGCGAAGAGTCGATTCTCCACGAACACAGTAGAATCTGAAAGTGTATTGAGCAGCGTCGATTTCCCGACGTTGGTATATCCGACGAGTGAGATGTTGTGAAATTCTTTGCGTCCTTTCCGCTGCGTGGAGCGTTGAGTGGCAATCTTTTCCAATTTTTCCTTTAGTGTCGCGATTCGTTCGCGTATCATTCGCCGGTCTGTTTCAATTTGCGTCTCGCCGGGACCCTTCGTGCCGATGCCGCCGTACTGTTTGGACAAGTGTGTCCACATGCGAGTGAGGCGGGGGAGAAGGTAATTCAGCTGCGCCAATTCCACTTGCGTCTTCGCTTCGTTCGTTTTTGCGCGGGAGGCAAAAATATCCAGGATCAATCCGCTGCGGTCAAGAATTTTTCGCTCGATAATCTGTTCAAGATTGCGGACTTGTGCGGGAGAAAGATCGTCGTCAAAGATCACCAGGGAAACATCGTCATCCTTACATAGTTGCGCCAGTTGTTCCACTTTCCCTTTGCCGATGTAGAATGCGGAGTCGAACTTGTCTTTCACCTGAAGGATTTTGTGCAGCACATCGGCGCCGGCGGTATCCGCCAGAAGCACCAATTCATCCAGATACTCTTCCTCTTGCAGCCGGGTAGTATTTTTTGTTGCAACACCGACCACAATGGCACGTTCGCGTTTTTCTTTTTCCAGATTGATCATACTGCATTTGTTCTTTCTTCAAGCGTACCGCAAAACACTCTTTGTCTACTCTATGACTGAGATAATATACTATTTTGTTTCGGTTCTCGTGCGATGAACATTTCTGCTGCCGCAACCAGCAATGCCGCCAATAGAAAATAGCGCCATAATTCAATGCCGAATCTGCTTTCCGCAATGGTCTGTTCAATATCCGCATTTGGGGGAAGTTCCTTCAGGGCTGATTCTTCAATGCCGAGCCATTTCATCATTTCGGCAAGCTGTTTACGGTCGGCGAGTTCATTGTGAGATTCTTCCCTGCGGACATTCACCGGCAATGCGAGGACTGTGTCATTCTTTTTAACCGCTGTATATATGCCGGCTCGATCCGCATGTTCGAATGTAAAAAATGAATGCGAAACACCTTCTGTAGTAGTTTTGACATATGTCTGCAGCGGGATTGAACGATTTTCGGTATCGATCAACTGCAGCGGTGAGGAAGAAGCCGAAGTGCCCTTTGCGATTCCGTCAGAAGAAAACTCGATCCGTTCGCCGGCAAAATATTCCTGACGTTCGCCTGTATTCACCGGAGCGGCGAGATAGAGGACCGATTGATACAATAATGGAACGAAGATTCCTTTCAACGGCAGGTCCGACCAATCCGTTGTTGCCGGAACGGAGAAGCCGAGCACTTTCCCGCGGCCGATATCGCGATGCCAGAGGAAGCTTTTCCCGGTGGTCAGGTTGATTACCGTACGCAGATTGGATTCGGATGCTGCATTTATTGTGAGAGAGATTTGAGGAGATTCGACCGTAACATTCTTTTTCTGCAGTCCCTCTTCGAACATTCCACGGAAGAGAGGAAATTGAAGATCGGTCGCATTCAATGCTGCCGGAGACCGTGTCATGTGCAATCCTGTCAAACCGAAATCTTCTAAATAACGGTATTGTGCCGTAGTATCTGCGGAAGGGAAGAAAACTAATCCGCCGCCGTTCCGGATGTACTGTACTAACAGTTCCCTTTGCGGGAATGGCAGTTCCTTCACGCCGGTGAGAATAACAACGTTGTTTGCGGAGAGGAGCGATATGGTCATTCTGGACGGAGGGACAGTTGTAATATTGATGGGTGAAGAGGGGTTTGCCGCTTTCGCAACAGTAAATGCTGCCGCGATATAGCGTTCATACTTTTCTTCCGCTGTGATCAATGCAACAGAAATCTTCTCCGGAATGTTCACCGAGAAGAATGACCGGTTGTCCGGTTCGTATTGATCATCCTCGGATTCGGCAAAACCGGAGAGAACGCCGGAGCGTGCGGGTGTGACGGAAAACTCCAGCGTTGCATTTTCACCTGCATCAAGAGAAACACTTTTCTGCATTACTTTGTGCCGGTTGAATGTGAGGGTGACCAGGTGATTGTTGACCGGAGACGACCCATAATTCTTCATCATCACATTCACGGTGAAGGGTTTGTTCACCTGCAACAGGGAGGGAGGAACAGTTGTCTTTTCGACGGCAATATTCTCTCCCGGTCTTTTTGCCAGCTGTGTATAGAAGATCCGTACCTGCGGTTCGAACAGATGTTCCGCGGCAGATTGCGGTCTTTCCATCGACGACAGCGTGGACCTCTGACCGTCTGAGATAACATAGACTTCCATATTATAATTTTTTGACTGATGCAGCAGACGGGCGGCAAGCCGCATCCCATCTTCAATCGTCCGGCGGTTGTAACTGATATCGGTCTCGCGAATGAGTGCGGAGATCCTGGTCCGGTCCTGTGATTCCTCTTCTATGGTCGCTTGCGGCAGATCGGACAGACGAAGGAAATATGCTTCATCGTTCTCCTGCAAACTGGCAATAATCTGCTGCGCCTGTTGCTGTGCCTGGGCGAGGTATGTTCCTTGTTCGTTATGCAGTTGCATGCTGGCAGTATTGTCCAGCAGAATGACGAGTGTTGTGGCGGCGCGGGAACCGGCCGAGCCGAACGAACCTTTCAATGCGGGACGAGAGAACGCGAGAACGATCAACAAAATGAGCAGCGTGCGGAGGATGAGCAACAGCCATTGTCGGACTTTGATTTTGCGGATTTTGTTTCGATTCAATTCTTTCAGGAACGTGAGCGTGCTGAATTCGATCGTGCGAAGTTTGCGGATATTAAAGAGATGGATCAAGATCGGAATTGCCGCAGCGGCGAGACCGAAAAGCACGAAAGGATTAAGAAATGTCATTGAAATACAATTTGTTCTGTGCCGAGGAAGGGAAGTGCAGGACTCATTATCACATATTCGGCTTTTTGCGGAAATATTAATTTATTAAGGAATTGTAGAATTATTACCCTAATTCAATTTTCTCTATTCCTTCAATTTCCCTGCTGTTCCTCAAAAATTGTACACGTTTTTGCCCATCGAACTGCTGTTGATTGTAGTTCAATATACTCTGTTGAATAAATTTAAGCAATGAGAGAACGGAAAAATTACAGTTTCTTTTCAAATAATGGAACTGATTTTAATCTATCAAATATGAAGAGCTAAATTGATTTTTTATCACTCACCTCTGCAAAATCATCTTCTTCGTCTGTACCATGCCGCCGATCGATAACGAATAATAATAGACACCGCTCGCCAATCCTGCTGCGTTCCATTCAACCGAATGCAGCCCTGCAGAGATGGATTGGTTAATGAGAACTGAAACGGTCCTTCCTAAAACGTCATATATAGCCAATTTCGTTGGCAAAGGATTTCCCATATCCGGGACGGCAAATGAAATGGTTGTTGTTGGATTGAATGGATTCGGGAAATTTTGTGTTAGGAAAAACTCTTGCGGAGCCGAAGAAATATCCTCTGCAGGTGGTGTATTTTCGAATATTTGATATTTGTCGTAAAAAAATTCCCTTGTCAAATCCGTTACAAAGCGCAGTTTGGTGATGCTCGCCAGACGATTCTCCTTCTGCGATAAAATAATTGCTGCAATCACCTCTTGTGTATCGTTCGGTGCAAAAGTAAATGGTCCGGCTGACACCACACCCCGAACATCTGTCCCACCAATGCTTAAAGAGTCTGATTGGTACCAGCCGACTTGTGTTACCGGATCTCCCGAAAAAACAAATTTTGTAGGTGTTGTTGTATGAGGATCAATAAAAGGAGTGCCTTCTGCATTAAATCCATTCAACATATTATACATGTGATGTGCAAAAAACAGTATATCACAATCATCACAGTCCGTCAATGAAAATGTTGGTACAAAAGAAGTTATTTGCAGAGACTGAAAACCTCGATGCCATGAATCGTTGAAATATGCTGAATCCCTCATTGATGTTTTTTTGTTGGGACCTTGCAGCAGTACAATTCCGTACGCGGGGGGAGAGAGCTGGTAACCGTTCGCACCCTGGTCAACATCGTCGCAATTATATGTATAAACAAGATTGCGACTTATATCAACTCCAATTCCATCATCATTGAGATTGCCGAGATCAGGATCATTCCATATTCCAAAAAAAACACTGTCATAATATGCGTTTGATTTGTTGATCACCTTCCACCGTAAAAACATTATATCTTTCAGAAATACGTAATCCCATCCAAAGTACGATGCCTGGATTTCAATTCCCATAGGTTTTGTTCTTTTAACGACATCACGATTTTTATAAAATGCATCGTTATAGACAGACCACAATAATTGATCTGCAAAAATGTTTGGTTTGTCGATTCCTCGTTCCCATGTTCCATTTGCATTGACATCGATATAAGGAGCGCCTAAATCTCCGGGCCATTGTTGTGAATCCGCCATCGTATCGGAATACGTTTTATTTAACTTATATACTCTGTATCGGTTGTCGGACGGATCAGAAATGACAGTCGAATCAATCGTCGTTGTATTAAAAACGCCGGCAATAGGTCCCGCTTGATATTCCGATTGATAGTATTGTATTGCCGTGCGGAGTTCGCCCGTAGGCCTATGAATTCCGGCAATCCAGATACCAGCAGAGAACAGAGCTGTTTTACGGCTTCCCTTCGGCCATTCCAGACCAGCTGAAGATGTACGAAGATAATCAGCAAATGGGCCATAATTATTAATGGTGGCTTTTATATTATTGATATCGAAATAATTCCAACGATAATAATGTGTTGGGAGACTTGTTGAAGGAGCATTGAACTGTTTATGAACAGTTTGTGAAAATCCAATTTGATAAAAGAGTACTGAACACAGGAAGGTCGTTACGAGAGAAACACGTGATAGAAGATTATCTGAAAAATGTGATTTCGAAGCGTGATGCACGCTGACGGAACAATTCACAAATCCTCCAAATCAACTATATTGAAAGTATTTAGCGAGCTTCGATCTTATTGCTGAGTTGCAATAAAATAGACACGGACGGCAAGTGATTGTTGGTGCAGCCGAACTTGTTTTTGTCCTTAGCCCTGTTGCCTGACCTGCCTCCAAAGGAGGAGAAATACTTTTGTGCCGAGGAAGGGACTCGAACCCTTAATGCCGTAAGGCGCTAGCTCCTAAGGCTAGTGTGTCTGCCAATTCCACCACCTCGGC
>JBAYIS010000019.1:0-52923 GCA_041665525.1 Bacteroidota bacterium
TCGTAGTGCATCGAGCTTGAATTGGGTATCATGTTTTTTACGTCGTGTTGGGCCTGACATTGGGACACCTCCTGACACAATATAGTGTCTTTTCTTGGTGTCCGAAAATCTAGGGCAAGTTCAGTAACTCCATGTTTGGTTTTGTTATGATCACTATCCTCAATAAATAGTCGAATGAGGTGACTGGAAATCGACGACCTAATTACTGCCGATAAACATTTTATGCACCTCCAGGCAATCCTGGTATTTCCAATAACGGACGTATTTCAATCGTTCCAACAGTCACCACCGGCACACGTTCTGCAATGGCAATTGCCTCATCCAGATTCTTCGCATCAATCAAGTAAAAGCCGCCGAGTTGCTCGTGCGTTTCGGCAAAGGGTCCATCGGTAATCACCCGTTTGCCGTTGCGGACACGGAGACTGGTTGCCGTCGCAATCGGCTGCAACGGAGATGCCGCCAAGTAATTTCCGCTTTCATGCAGGTCGCGAGACAGCTTTGCAGAATCTTTGTAGCATTGCAGGCGTTCGTTCTCTGTCAACGCATTTTCACCGAGATAGACAAGGAGCATGTATTTCATATAGTTCTCTGTTTATTGAAAAATAGAAATTCTGTAACCACATAGACACATAAGGGCACACAGAAAAAACCTACTGTGTTCTATGTGCCTATGTGTTTCATCGATTATAGTTTTATTGCTCCGCAATCTCTTTCAATTTTTTCAGCGCATTCGGCCACATTTCTTCGAACATCTTCACGAACTCGTCTGCGATATTTCCTGTGAAGTCAATGAGTAATTCGGTTGCGCCGTTTTTTTCTTTGAAGGTATAGTTTTCAAGCGCACCTGCCCATGCTTTTGTCGCTTCGCTTGAAGTATCTTCCTTTCCGTCCTGTACTATGCCAAGATGCTCAATAGAGATAAACTCATGCTTCCTGTTTTCTTTTATCCGGCTTACCATTCCCGAGTCACCTTTTTCACCCGGGCCAAGGAAAAGAATTTTGCTTCCTTTATTCCAATCACCCTTGTAGTACGAGCCAGAAGCAAATGCTTCTGTCCAAACACGATAAGTTTTGTCATCAAGCATCGTTGTCCATACTTTGGCGACCGGGGCATTGATGCTAATGGAAAAATGGAGTTTTTGCATGCTGATTCTCCTTTCTTAATTTTGGATTAGTTATCGATCATTGTTCTTCATTCGTTACTCCACTATCTGATAAATTTCCCTCCTCCCGGTCAAGTACATTTCCGTATAATGAGACATTTCTTCCGCAACTTTGGGATCCATATTAGGATCCGGCTTGCCGGACTTATACTCTTCCATTTGTTTTTCAAACTCTGCCAGGTTCTGTACTTGCATTTCTACAACCACGGTGTTGTAATTTCCAACCATATCTGTCATCACGCGCGCGGTAGGATCAGAACTGAATACTTTCTTGAACAATTTTGCCAGTTTTGATGCCTGTCCCGGTTTTGCCGTTATAACTTCACGAACGATAAGCATGGTGGTACCTCCTTTGTTAGATGATGTCGGACATCTTATTTCTCACCATTGTTATATATAAAAAAATCCGTACTGCTTATTGACACGATGTCTGACATCTTTGGTGAATAATTATGAATGCTTTTTATAATGCAGCGCTACTGCGCCGGACTGAAATTTTTTTGAATTGATAAGTTTTAATGAATACTCTCCGCCCGATTCGAACAAGCGGGGACCTTTTCCTGCAATGACCGGATGCACGACAAAATGATATTCGTCAATGAGATTCCATTGTGCAACTTGCGACGCAATGTTCAGCCCGCCAATGGAAATATTTTTTCCAGGCTGTTGTTTTAATTTCATAATCTCTTCCCGAAGATCTGAGTGGAGGAGCGTCGTGTTGTTCCATTCAACGCTCTTCAGCGTCCTGGAAAAGACAATCTTCGGTATTGCGTCAAACGTGCGGGCAAATTCGTTGATAATTTTCGTTTCCGATTGATTCACTGCAACATCGTGCCAGTACGGATACATCAGTTGATAGGTGTTGCGTCCGAATATTTCAACGCCTGAATCACGCAAGAGTCCGGTGAAGTACTCGTGCAGTTCGTCGTCTGCGATTCCCGACTCGTGACCGCAGTAGCCGTCTATTGTGATGTTTATAGCGAAGACCACTTTTCTCATTTCCTGTTCCTTTCTGTCGGTTGTGCATTAAGGAATTCCTCGATTAATGCTGCGGTTATTTCGGGGAGTTTGCTTCCTTCATTTCCCGCCAATATTTCTCCGATATATTCTCCATGACCGCCGGGCAATATTGTAAGTGTCGCTTCAGGAAGAAGTCGGAACATCTCCATGGCATGCTCGGGACGAACGACATCGGCGTCTCCATTGATGATGAGGGTGGGTGCCGTAATGGATTGAATATCCTCGGCGCGCCAATCCTTAAAATCCACCATCCGCTTTGCATCCATATCGTGCATCTTAATCAGGTCCTTGGGATTCGGTGCGACCTTGAGATAAGCTTCCTTCAATTGTGCCGGCATGTTTTCCAGCGATGCGTTTTTCATCCATTCCCAGAATTGCGGCGGCATTCCATCTCTTTTAAATATGGCGGAAGCAACAACTAATTTGTGCACAATCTCTGGATGCCTGATACCGATCTGCAAAGCCGTACTCCCGCCGTTGCTGAATCCAAAAAAATCCGCTTGATCGATTTTTAATTTCGTCAGGAGTGCCGCAATGTCATCCGCATCCTGCTCGAATGTTACGGTTCGAGCGATATTTGCGGTATGTCCGTGTCCCTGCAGCTCCACTGCAATCACTGTGCGGTGGCGTGCGAAGATCGGTAAAACGCGGCCAAACGTGGTTGTGATTGTCGAACCGCCTCCGTGAATCAGCACCATCGGCGGTTTGCTGTTGTCTGTGCCGTGGATCTCATAGTACATCTTCAATCCGTTCACCATTGCATAGCCGGTATTCGGCAGCGACGGCTTCTCAATCATTGCCGTTGCAAACAGTGCAATCGTCAGAAAAATGTTTCTGAACATTATTATTCTCCACCACATAGCAGGACCTCGTCGAAAGCATGTACTGTCGGTTACTGTTCGGTGCTCATCTTTTTTCGGCGTGAAAGTTCTTCTTCAGTCGGCGTTTCCAATGCTGCAGACCCTTTCTGAATTTCTCCCGCCCGTTGATACGTAGCAATAAGAACGCCGGATGTGGAACTCTTCGAATCGATCAGTTTCCATCCCGATGTCAGCGCACCACCTCCGAAGAGGCGCTTGCCGCTGCCGAGCACAATGGGAAAATCCATATTCGTATCTCGTCGGCAAGATCATTTTTCAAAAAATCGGAAGGAATGCCTGTATATAACAAGCAATCTGATTATGTGTGCCGTTCATCATCATTTCATCCATCAATGCAAGATGAATCTGACAAATGATGGCGCATTTTACAAAACCTGAGGAATTCCATTCTACTTTTTAATGATCTCATATGTAACATGCGTCGAATTTTCTGAAACAAGCGTTTTCGTAACACGAGTGTTAATGTCCGGATTTACATTCGCAAACAACTGCGTGCCGTTGCCAAAAAACACCGGCGAGTAGTGCAGCGTAAACTCGTCAATGAATCCGGCATTCAGGTATTGCCGCACAACATCCGCACCGCCGGCGATACGGATATCACGCCGGCCCGCCGCTTGTTTTGCTTGCTTCAACGCACTTTCCATACCGTCATTCACAAAATAAAAAGTAGTTCCGCCGGGGCGCTCCCATGGTGTGCGCACTTTGTGTGTTAAAACATACACGTTTGTGTGAAACGGCGCTTCTTCCGGCCAGGATTTTTCGCCCCCCGCAAACATGGTGGCTCCCATAATGCTTGCTCCGGTGCGGTTGAACGTCTCTTCAACAGATTGATTAAGCGCATTCGTTTCCGCATCCTCTTCAATTTTTGCTTTGTCTTGAAAATATTCCAGCGGACTTTCTTCGAGTTTTAGATTCTTGCGGAAATATTTTAGCGGGAAAACCCACGCTTGAAGTTCCATCCACTTTTTCAACCATTGTTTGTAATCGGAATTGTTAAAATGCTCCATTTCCATTCCTTCCGGAGCAATAAAACCGTCGAGCGATATCGTCATGTCAAAAAATACTTTCTGTGCCATTGGTGTCTCCTGAGCTATTTTTTATTGAAAGTCATGGAATATTTTTCCTTTTCCTGATACAAAGCATTAATCTGCTCGTCTGCAGGACGAATCTCCCACGTTCCACCCAGCCGTGTTGACGGATGATTCGACATCAATTGAATGGCGTGATTCAAATCCCGCGCTTCAAGTATCATGATGCCCCCCAATTGTTCTTTCGTTTCAGCAAAAGGACCATCGGTAATAGTTGGTTTTCCATTTTTATAACGCACGGTTGTTGCAGTTCTGATGCTTTGCAATGCTTCTCCGCCGGTAAAGTTTCCGTTCTTCCGGAGTTCCACATCGTATGCCATGCATTGATCGACAAAATCTTTTTGTTGCTGTTCTGAAAATGAATTGAATACATTCTCATCCAAGTAACCGAGACAAATGTATTTCATACTATCTTCTCCTATGATCAACCTATTTTTTCTTTTTTGCTTTCCCTTTTTCTACATTGTCCTTCACTCTGGACCGCACTATTTTTTTAATCAGCGCAATGGGAAGAGGTTTGTCTATTGGAAATTGTATCGTCCCCTTTCCCCCCTCATACTTTGAAAGTTCTTTTTTGAAAGCTGCGATTCCCCGTGGAGTCGGATAAAATCCTATGTGATGTTGGTAACCGGCAAAGTGGGCGAGATTTCCGTTGAGGATAAAAGTCGGTATTGAATACTTTATCGCCTCTTCGGCTTCGGGTGCGGTCGCTTTGATTACTTTCCGCATCTCTCGTAATTTTTTTTGAATCTCCAGAGGAAATGCTTCGATATATTCATCGATGGTTGTTGCCTGTGTTTTTTTCATCGCCATTCCTTTGCAAGGAAAAATTATTTTTTGTGCTTTTCCACTTCTGCCGTTACGATCGGATTTCCCGCTGCTGTCCGTGAATCTTCCGGCCAGTCGCTCACTTCAAACACCTGTCGGATTTCCACTGTATCCCCTTCCTCCGCCGGGATGCGCTTTGCCCAATCAATCGCTTCTTCTTTAGATTTGAACTGCACCATCCAGTATCCGCCAAACACTTCTTTTGATTCGATGAACGGTCCGTCCGTAACTGTCGGTTTTCCTTTTGCAAACGAAACGCGCGCCCCTTTTTCCACCGGGTGCAATCCATCCAAGGCAATCAGGTGGCCGGCTTTTGCCAGTTCTTCGTTGTATTTCATCATCGCTTCTACCGCATCGGCGGGAGGGGTAAAATCCGCACCGACTCGTTTCCCTTTTCCTCCTTGGTAGACGGCTGGAATCATAAACATTACAAATCGCATGGCATTTTCTCCTTAGAAATATTAATACATTTGATCGGTCAGTATATAGTCGAATGGCGGAAACAAAAATCGACAACGGTGGACTATATTTTTAAAATTATTTTATGAAATGAAAGAATCAATCATTCCCATGGATTTTAGCGGTAATCCATTTAATGGAAAATCGGTTAAGGCATTTTTTAAGCACTGGATTCCGGTGCCGAAGGCATCACTTCGTAGACTTTCGCCGGAATGACCTTTGATTTTAGTGTAAAATTAAACCTCTGCAGTAAAAATAGTTTTTCATTGTTCCTACAACCCAAACTCAACCATTGTGTGAGTAAGTATTTCAATATTCCGCACGAGCGTACTGATAAGAAAACACTCATTGGGCCTATGACCAAGATATTCTTCTTCCGGCAGAGCAGGACCGAAGACCACGGCGTTGGGAATTCTGTGCGCATAGGTGCCGCCGCCGATGGATTGTGCATTTTGCTTCTCTTTTGTAATGGAATTATAGATGGCCAACAATTTTTGCACTAACGGACTTTGTGGGTCGAAATAATGAGCATCGCTCATATATCGAGTGTCGGTAAATGTGAACTGATGTTCCTTCCCAAATTTGGAAAAGAGAGTGTTCAGTTTCCGTTCGATCGCCGCACTCTTGATTCCCTTTGGTATGCGGAAATTGAACATGAACATTACCGTTGTATCGGTCTCTGTAAACATATCTCCCGCAACGGTCACACCTCCCATAAATTTATCGGAGTGAGCAATGCCCAAACTTTTTCCATTCAACTCAAAACCGATGTATCGCGCGGCAAACTTTGCCATTAATCCGTACGCGTTTGGTAAAACCTTCAGGTCGTTGTCAAGAAAAACAATCATGTCCATAAGTGCATTATGTCCCCGCTCGGGCCCTGCGCTATGAACCGTCTTACCCCGTGCGGTCACTACTATGGTATCGCCTGCCGTACTCACTTCCATCTTTGCTCCGGATCTACGCTTTATGAACGTTCCAATTTTATTTTCAATCTCTTTTATTGCGTCGGCAGTGTTTCCTTTTGTTGAAAGGATCTTTGCAACAGCGCGTTCCGGTACGATCGACGCTGAAAAACCGGACTGCAGCGATGTTACCAACAATCCTTTTCCGTTCGATGAGCCGGCTCCTTTCGGAATGTGAAGCCAGATGCCGCACCATCCCTTCTCAGCGCAGATCACCGGAAAGTTCGAGTCAACAACAATTGTCTGGTCGGGTGCTTTTTTTCGTTTCAGATATTCGGCAACGTCTTCATTCGCTGATTCTTCATCCGTTCCGATTAGAAGAATAATTTTTTTCTTTAATGGAATTCCGCTGTCGAGCATTGCTTTCATCCCGTACATAATTGCAATAATCGGTCCCTTATCATCTACAGAACCGCGTCCCCATATTTTCCCGTCGATGATGTCACCGCTCCATGGATCGTGCGACCATTCCTCGGGAGCGACCGGCTGAACATCGGAATGCGACATTAGTCCGAATGTTTCATTCGCGTCTCCAATCCAGATCTCCTGCACGTAACCTTCCACATCGTTGAAGTGCAGTCCCAATTTTTCTGAAAGAGATTGGAGATATTCCTTCTGGCGGATGAATTCCGGATTCTTCCGGTTCGGAACATCGGTGGCAAATGTTTTAAACTTAATCAGTTTTCCGGTTTCGCGAATGATATCGTCCTTGTAAAACTCACGGGCGAAAGTGTGAATGATCCATGCAAACTCCGTTTGCGGAAAATTGGATGCAGAAGGATTGGTCATTGCAGCGTTGAGTTTTTCTGCAGTTTCTCTATTTCCCGATTTCGCAAGTTCCGAAGAAACAAGTTCAACGAATCGACGATATGTTGTCGATCCATTGTTTTCATTGGATTTTGCTTCACTCATGAGTGCAGATCCGCGGGATTCGAGCAGTGAAGCAAGAGGATCATTTTTGGCCTCTGCGAAATGCACAAAGAAAAATAGAATGATCATTCCGATCATGATAATTCGTTTCATTACAATTCTCCTAGGGTAATAAATTGTCTTTTTCACAGTAGAAAACGCACCCGTCTGCCTGCAGGCAGAAAGAGTGCAGAGAAATTTGTTGTACTATAGGCTAAAATGTTGTCCCTTCAAAAGTATAAAACCTTGCGAAGGTTTTATACTTTTGAAATTAACCTTCGCAAGGTTACTTGTTTTAATCTCTTTTTTAAGATTCGACTAAAGAATCTCAAAGAAATCTGCCGCCGCAACCTCACACTACATTAATGCGTGTGTGTAAAACCTTGCGAAGGTTATATGAATTTGCAAATAACCTTCGCAAGGCTACTTGTTTTAATCTCTTTTTAAGATTCGACTAAAGAATCTCAAAGAAATCTGCCGCCGCAATCTCACACTACATTAACGCATGTAATTTTTTCTTCAAGAATCTCCGCTCGGGTTCCTGTTGAACTAAAGCAAGAGCGCGCTCGTAAGAAATTTTGGCATCGTCATATTTCCCTAATCGGCGGCATAGTTCTGCCCGTGCGGAATGAGCAAAGTGATAATCAAGAAGATCGCCGCGATCAAGAATAGCGTCGATGAGTGTTAATCCTTCCCGATAACCGTCCCTCATCGCGACGGCAACTGCCCGATTCAACTCTATCACCGGTGAAGGATCTACACGGAACAGTACATCATACAATCCAACGATTTGCCTCCAATCCGTTTCCGCTGCCGTTGACGCTTCCGCGTGGACTGCGGCGATGGATGCCTGAATGGTGTATGGTCCGAATCGGCGAGAGAATAACGCCTGCTCTACCAACACAATTCCTTCTTTGATCTGTTCTCGGTTCCATAGCGTTCGATCCTGATCTTCCAGAAGGATCATATCCCCCGCAGCAGATGTGCGTGCCTGCCGGCGGGATTCCTGCAAGAGCATCAATCCAAGCAGTCCCATCACCTCGGGATCCGGAAGAAGCTGCAGCAGCAGTCGTCCCAACCGGATTGCTTCGCCGGAAAGATCGGCGCGGGTGAGTGTAGCACCGGATGATGCTGAATATCCCTCGTTAAACACAAGATAAATAACATGCAGCACTGCGCCCAACCGTTCGGGGAGTTCCGAAGGCGCCGGTACTTCGTATGGGATCCGTGCATCACGGATCTTTGATTTAGCGCGGACTATTCTTTGTGCAAGTGTTGCAGGAGTGGTAAGAAATGCGTGCGCAATTTCTTCGGTGGTTAGGTCGCACACTTCGCGTAGTGTAAGCGCAATGCGCGCATCGGGAGAGAGTGCGGGATGACAGCAGGTGAAGATCAATCGCAGCTCATCATCTTCAATTCCTTTGTCAATTTGCGCGGCAATATCGAACGGATGCGCTTCGAGCTGTTCGCTTAACCGCTCCCGGGAAGAGTCGCTCTCTTGTTGATCCGGTATAAAACGGGATTGACGGCGCAACGCGTCGATCGCTTTAAATCGTCCCGTAGAGACAAGCCACGCTCTTGGATTCTCCGGAACTCCTTCAACAGACCACTTTTCCGCAGCGGCGGCAAACGCATCATGCATTGCGTCTTCGGCAACATCAAAATCACCGAGTAAACGTATAAGTGTTGCTAAAATACGTCGAGATTCAGTTGTATAGACTGTGTCGAGAGTTTTGCGAATGTCGTTAGTCGTCATGCTGAACTTGTTTCAGCATCTAATTGACCCCGAAACAAGTTCGGGGTGACGGATTATTAGATGCAATGAATTTTCCATAAAAACGGAGTGTTTTCTCTTAATTGGATTATGCATAATACTTTAAGCGGAGGGAAAAGGCAAGACTGCCAGAGGCGGTTAAAATTGATAGTTGGGTGCAACTTGGGTAACTTCATCCAGTCAGAAACTAACTAGATTATTATTTACAATGCCATCCATACCGTTATACATTCCTTGGTTAATAAATACTGAAACTTTAATTACCCTTACTGATGGTAAAACGGTTGAAGTATGGGAAATTCGACATCAACCCGATACTGCAATGTTTTCATTCCCAACCTCCAGAGTGAAATCGGAATTATGGCAAAGCTTTGCTTTACTAGTAAAAACAAAACTTGTCCGCAATTACAAAAATCTGTTTACCAATGTAAGATTTGAACAATGAAAGAGGCTTTTACGAATAGAATAAGTAATGATCTAAAAGAAAGTCAGATTAATTGGAACGTTGTCATTTCATTTATACCAATTGCATTCATCACGTATATCTTCCATGAATTCGGACATTGGGTTTTGGGAGAACTTTTAGGAAATGAGATGACGATAAGTTTAAATAATTCTGCTCCTGAAAGCGGATACTTCATAAACGATTCAAGCGCTCTCTGGTCAGCAATAGGCGGACCTCTTTTTACAACACTTCAAGCGCTGATATTTTTATTAATTACGTGGATAACCAAATCAATTTATACGTATTCGATTTCCTTTTTTGCTGTGTTTTCACGTTTTTATTCTATTATTTTTGGCGGAATTACTTTGCAAGATGAAGCAAGAATAGCTTCACTGTTTGGTACGAACATGTATTTTATTGCGGCGATTGTGCTTTTGATACTATTTCTAATTTTGTGGAGGTGCAATCGGATTATGAGACTACATATGAAAGCGGTAGGATATTTTACCGTTCTGGGAACTTTTGCAATATTAATTGTCATAGGAGTAAATGAATTAATTGTGATACATTAAACAACTGGGCACAACAAGCGGTATAGGCAAAAAAAGAAATCATTACTTGTAGCCAATGTCCAAACGCCCGCTGCTCTCCATCGTCGTCGGCATCACCGGTATCGCGTACCACGCCAACCTATCAAAACACCCATAAAATCTCCGTATTTATTCAATTCGCGATTCGCGAATTACCGCATAGGAAATGATTAAAATACATATCCCGCTTCTGAACATCATTACATCATTGAACACACCATCAATAATAATCTGCCGCCGAAAGAGTAATTTATGAATGTTTTCTGCTGACATAGGGTTGTCACTCGACGAAACTATATTTGTTTGTACAAATTCATTTATTAACGGAGGATTATCGTATGAGCAACAATCAAACATTGCGCGGAGTGAGCACGGTTAGTTTTTATGCGGCCGACCATGAAGCGGCAACAAAATGGTACAGCGAACTCTTGGGCATTTCCCCGTATTTTGTCGTTCCGGGATATGTTGAATTTCGCATCGGAGACTATCAACACGAACTGGGAATTATTGACAGCCGCTATGCACCGGAAGGATATTCAGCGCAACCGTCAGGTGCTGTGCTCTATTGGCACGTTGATGATCTGAAGGCGACTTTTGAAAAGCTGCTTGCAATGGGGGCAACGGTGTATCAACCGATCACTGACCGAACTCAAGGATTTGTTACAGCAGCAGTCACCGATCCGTTTGGAAATATTTTAGGGATCATGGTTAATCCTCACTATCTTGAAATTTTATCCTCGTCTAAAACGAATTAATTTTAAAAGAGGGTTTCACAATGGAAACAAATAACGGGACAAAGACTTTGTACGCCAAAACAAGAGCGCAATGGCGAACGTGGCTGGAAAAGAACAGTCAATCGAAAAAAGAAATCTGCTTAATTCTGTATCACAAAAAAAGTAAAATGAAATGTATTACCTATAACGAAGCTATTGAAGAAGCGCTCTGTTTCGGCTGGATCGACAGCAAAGCAAATAAACGGGATGCAGAAAGTTACTATCAACGATTATCACCCCGTAAACCGAATAGCAAGTGGAGTGCGCTGAACAAAGTACGGATTGAACGGATGAACCAGGAAGGATTAATGACGGAACAGGGACTAAAATTAATTGAGCATGCAAAACAGAATGGAACATGGTAACTGACGTTATGTAAAACTCCAATAATCTATCATAAAAGAAGATGAGATATCTTAAATAATTGTAACTACTCAACAATGAAAAACAATGCCACAGATTGCACAAATTTCCACAGATAATCCTTGCGAAGGTATACAAAATTCTTCATAACCTTCGCAAGGTTGCTTGCACAGATTACAATTTGTTGTTTTTAGAGATACCATTAATCTGTAAATCTGTGGCTATGATTTTGTTCGGCACTTTTAACTAAAATCTACGTTCTAAAAAATGCCCTGAGTAGTTACAAAAATATTTGGAAAAAACAATGAAGAGAATAGTAGAAATTCGAGCGTATAATCTAAAGTCAAACAGCCGGAGCGAATTCCATCGGCTTGTTGCTCAGGTCTCTTTTCCATTGATGAAACAATGGAATATTGATGTTGTTCGTTTCGGACCATCGCCCCATGATGAAAATTCATATTATTTGATCAGGGCGTATGAAAGTCTGGAGAATCGCCAGTTCAGTCAGGATTCTTTTTATGGCAGCGATGACTGGCGCAAGGGTCCACGAGAAGCGATCATCGCATTCATTGAAAGCGATACATCCATTGTCATTGAAATGGAAACTTCGGTGATAGATGCTCTTCGTACAATTGCTAATTGAGTTCGGGCTGCGTATCCTTACGGGTAAATTTTTAGGAATTATTCATTACAAACAAATAATTGAATTATCCTCGCCACCGGCGGCGGGATAATAAAAATCCTCGTCGCAAGCGGCGAGGTATTTGTCATGCCAGCGTACGCTGGCATCCAGTTTCTGGATTCCGGCTTTCGCCGGAATGACGCGGCAAGCCGCGGGGAATTCAACCCGTTAAAAGCTTATTAAATTTTAGGGCTCAGTATGACAGAAAAAAAGGACAATTTTAAATTAGTCGGACTAAAACTAAACGGTAAAACGACAAATCAAAACAATCAATCGAGCAAAGATTGCGGCGCCTTATGGCAAAAATTTGAAGCGGATAAAATATTCGATCGTATTCCAGAAAAATTATCCGATGAAATATATGCTGTGTATTTTGATTATGAAATGGACGAAACGACCCCTTTTTCATATTTTATCGGCTGTAAAGTAGATAAGAATTCAGAAACACCAAATGAACTTGAAGAATTAATGATCCCTGCTCAAAAATACTGTAAGGTTACAGCAAAAGGAATTATGACCGGCTGTATTGCTGATGCATGGAAAGAAATATGGAGCTCTGACATACAACGAACGTTTGGTTTTGATTTTGAAGTGTACGGTGAAAGAAGCCGGGATTGGAGTAACGCAGAAGTGGATATTTACATTTCAACAATTGATTAAAAACACCATTGAGGCTGCTTGGAAAAAAATAAACTGTTTTTCTTGTAACGCTGAAGTACCAGACATTGACGGTGTTGTTCATCGGTATATGGACTCTTCACCAGGATGCTGGAAACTGTTCGGACAAATTTTAGAGAAAGCTACAACAAATAAGACAATTGAAAAAGCGCATTAAAATTGCACCTTCGCGCGAAAAGACTATTGAATGGAAAAGAAATTTTTGACTTCCTAGTCCGATTTTAGTACTCTCAACAGCGGCCGTGTATACAACATACCATAGCACCAACCACAGCGCGGAGAACAATGTCAGCAACAGAAACATATCCCAAGGTCTATTTATACAGACGCATTGTTCAAGCAAAACTCTACATCGACATCAACTACGCGAGCAGCATCGATGTCGAGAACATTGCCGATGAAGCATTCTTTTCCAAATTTCATTTCATCAGACTATTTAAAATAATCTACGGAAAAACCCCGCATCAATATTTAACCGCAGTACGAATTGAAAAAGCAAAACAGCTGCTGAAGAATAATACACCGGTCTTGGATGTTTGCTATTCCGTCGGCTTCGAGAGTGTAAGCTCTTTCACCGGACTGTTCAAACGCCTCGCGGGTATTACACCTTCCGCATATATATTTCAACAGCAAAATCTAAAAGTACAAATCTCACAATCACCTCTAACCTTTGTTCCTGCATGCTTTGCAGAAAAAAACGGCTGGCTCAAAGAATAGCAATTTTCGAGAAATCAAATTTGAATCCGGTGCGTATCTTTGTTGAAAACCATTTTAAAAGGAGAAGCAATGATCAGCAAAATGACTCACGTAACCATTAATGTTGTAAACCAAACCAGAGCATTAGATTTCTACACAAACAAACTTGGATTTAAAGTGGTTACGGATGTTCCAATGGGTGATGGAGATCGGTGGATCACCGTTGCTCCGCCCGACCAACCCGGTTTCGAAATAATCTTATCGCCAATTACCCGCGGATTGTTTGCCAAAGAAACCGTGAACGCATTGAAAGATCTTGTAGAAAAAGGAACGTTCGGAATCGGCCTTTTCACGAGCAAGGATGTTTTTGCAACGTATGAAGAATTGAAAGCAAAGGGGGTTGAATTTACGAAACCGCCGAAGAAAGAGTTTTACGGCATCGAAGCGATCTTCAAAGATGATTCAGGTAATTGGTTTTCTCTTGCACAACTTGCATAAAATAATTAACGGAGAAAATATTTATGAAGGATACAACAAATATCAATATTCCCCGCGTATTGTTAGGTGGGATTGCAGCAGGCGTTATTGTATTTATCAGCAACGGTATAGTAAATGGCGCTATTCTCAGTAGCGATTTTCAAAACTGGGCTGCCGGCATGGGCAGTCTTCTTCATCCGCCGGAACAATCCATTTCCATGAGTCTTTGGGCATTAATGTGCCTTATCCATGGTATTGCCGGAGTTTGGTTATATGCCGGTATGCGTCCCCGCTTCGGGGCCGGAGCAAAGACCGCATTGCTTGCCGGATTTTTTCTCTGGACGGTGTGTAAATTTACTGCATCATTTGATTTTATTGCGCTTGGCATCCTGCCCGGGAAAATTATAACAGGTCAAATAATCGGCAGTTTTGTTGGAATATTGATCGGTGTATTTGTCGGTGCGCTGCTTTATAAGGAAGAATAGTTACTATCAATGTCGGAAAATAGTTTTGAAACAATGTCCAATTGTTTCATTTTCCTTTGTTATGAGAGTATAAACCGATTCCGCATGCGGCGGACGGACATTCTACTAACAGAGAAAGAAAGGGACTCAAAGATGAACGAATATGCATTAATTTTCCGGCATGAGGATGGCAATAAGGTTGCCTCACCGGAACAGATTCAAACGTGGATGAAACAGACGATGGATTGGATCGGCGGCATCGCCGCACAGAACAAATTAGTCAGCGGCACGGGATTGTTGTTCGATGATGCAAAGGTCGTTCGGAAACAGAATTCAAAGGATGTTATTACCAACGGTCCGTTTGGCGACATTAAAGAAACCATCGGTGGACTTGTTATTGTGAAAGCAAATTCTGCGGAAGAAGCGGCTGAGTTTGCCAAAGCTTGCCCGGTTCTGCAAGGAGAAGGAAACAGTGTAGAAGTGCGGAAGATTGCAAAAAACGACGGGGTTCACTAAACAATTTTCTCACAACGTCTTCGAGGCGCTAAAACTATTTAATAGATTGCTTCGTTGTCCCATAAAACGGGACTCCTCGCAATGACCACTCATTTTTGAGATGGATTTTAAATACAATTTTTTTGCAGTATAGCCTCGTTGCGTGAAATACAATAATATTTTTTTCAAGGATACAACAATCATGAAAGAATTCATGTTGATATTCAGATTTACAAACCTGGACGAAGCATGGCGCAACCCAAAAATGGATTACAAGCAGTGGCAGGATTGGATTGGCGGCATAGCGGCACAGAAAAAATTTGTCGACAGCGGCAAACAATTGGGAATTTCTGGAAGTGTTGTTAAACCTAACAATGTTGTCACCGACGGACCGTTTGTTGAAATAAAAGAAATGCTCGGAGGTTACATGTTCATAAAAGCGGAATCGCTTGCCGAGGCAACCGAGATGGCGAAAGGATGTCCACTGATAATAAGCAACGAAGGAAGCGTGGAAGTGCGTCCCGTTACAGAACCAGGTACGAAAACCTAAACTGAAAGGAGAACAGAACACTGTATGTCTAAAAAGAATAGAATTATTTATTGGATTTCAACTCTGTGGCTTGCATTAGGAATGGTCTCAACCGGAATCGGACAATTATTCAATCTGAAAGGCCAAGGAGGCCCGGATATGATGGCGCATTTGGGCTATCCATACTATGTGCTGACAATTCTCGGTGTATGGAAAATGTTGGGCGTCATCGCACTCCTCATTCCTAAATTCCCTTTACTGAAGGAGTGGACGTATGCCGGATTTTTCTTTATTATGACCGGCGCGGCATATTCGCACATCGCAACGGGCGATCCCGCAATTGAATTGTTTCCTTCGTCGTTGTTGCTCATCCTCACGGGGATCTCGTGGTATTTCAGACCGATGGATAGAAAAATAATTACCGTCATTCAATAAATATTCATCAAAGGTAAAATGTATGAGCAATATCAAAAAGAAGTTAACGCCGGAACAACACGAACAACTATTCAAAACATTGAGAGACCGTTTTGAAGAGAACATGAACCGGCATAAAGGTTTTGTATGGGCGAAGATACAAGCAAAGGTAGAAGCGAATACTGAAAAACTATGGTCGCTCTATGAAATGGAAAAAACCGGCGGCGAACCGGATGTTGTCGGATTTGATAAAAAGAAGGGTGAATATATTTTCTTTGATTGCTCTGAGGAAAGCCCCAAAGATCGCAGAAGTCTATGTTATGATCGGGAAGCTTTGGATTCAAGAAAAGAACATAAACCGAAAAACAGTGCAACTGATATGGCGTATGCGATGGGCGTCGAACTTTTAACAGAAGAGCAATATCGGGAATTACAGGAGCTTGGAGAGTTCGATACAAAAACATCAAGCTGGGTGCACACTCCCGATGAGATTAGAGAACTCGGCGGTGCCATCTTCTGCGACCGCCGCTACGGCCATGTCTTCACATATCACAACGGTGCGGAATCGTACTACGCTGCCAGAGGATTCCGCGGATCGCTGAGGGTCTGATAAATTCCTTAAAAGCGATGAGTAGAGGTCATTTCAAAAAGAGAAGGTCATTGCGAGGGAGCGAAGCGACCGAAGCAATGACAGTGTGTATTTATCATTCTACTATTAATGAGCAGTCAAGATCTTATCCCCCATCTCTTCAGAACCGAGTACAGAAAAATTGTCTCGGTTCTCTGCCGTCGCTTCGGGTTCGAGCAGATTGAAATTGCCGAAGACATTGCCAGCGAAACCTTTCTGACAGCAGCACAAACATGGATTTACCATGGAACTCCGCAGAATCCCACCGCGTGGTTGTATACTGTAGCAAAAAATAAAGCGAAGAATTATCTGCTGCGGGATTCCGTTTTCAAAACTAAAATTCTCCCCGAAGTAATGAATGACATATCTACCTTTCACGGAGAAGAGATCGACCTCTCACCGCACAATATTAATGACAGCCAGTTACAAATGATGTTCGCCCTCTGCCATCCTTCAATTCCCGTCGAATCACAAATCGGATTATCACTTCGCATGCTTTGCGGATTCGGCATTGAAGAAATTGCCGATGCTTTTCTGACAAACAAAGAGACTATCAACAAGCGACTCTTCCGTGCGAAAGAAAAACTAAGAGAAGCGAAAATAAAAATTGAACTCCCGGAACCGGCAGAAATTGATAAGCGCTTGGAGACGGTGTTAACAACACTCTATTTACTCTTCAGCGAAGGATACTATTCAACGAGCCAAAATACGACGCTGCGGAAAGATCTTTGTTTAGAAGCAATGCGTCTTTGCAGCATGCTTGTGGAAAATGAAAATACCAACAAGCCGCAGGTCAATGCACTGCTTGCACTCATGTGTTTCCACGCGTCACGGTTTGAAGCGCGAATGAATCAAAACGGTGAATTGATACTATATGTAGATCAGGATACAAGTCTGTGGAATGCAGAATTGATAAGCCGCGGCGGATATTATTTGAACCGCGCTGCAAGCGGGAATACACTGTCCAAATATCATCTTGAAGCTGCAATCGCATACTGGCATACACAGAAAACGGATTCGAAAGAAAAATGGGAAAGCATATTGCAGCTCTATAATCACCTGCTGCAAATACACTATTCCCCTATCGCCGCGCTCAACAGGACATATGCGCTCGCCAAAGCGCGCGGAAAAACGGAAGCGATAATCGAAGCGGAAAAGCTCTCGCTGACCGACAATCATTTCTATTTCACGCTTTTGGGAGAACTCTACATCGGTATCGACACCGCCGTTGCCGCCGGGAATTTTCAGCGGGCATTATTGCTCGCCAAGACACCGGCAGATACGTTGACGATCAGAAAGAAAATAGAATCCTTGTATGCATAAACAATTCACCGCAGGCACAACAAAAGAAATCATAATACCACAACAGAAATATCTTTGCATCCAGTACAGCGCCCGACGAGAAAATTTGATACCGGAGGAAAAAATCGTGTCCTCGGAGTGGACCACGGACGGTCTTTGTGGGGACGCTAAGAAAATCATCGACTGTTTCTTGATCATTTCTGTGGAATTGATTGTTGAGACGATGACGATTGCGAGAGAGTGTTCAGGAGTTATTTTACCGGGATTGAGTGTGGAAATATGTGAGATTCAAACAGCCTCGCTATATTTTATTTCGATGTAAACTTCACTCGGCGCGAACACCAGCGCCTCTTAGCTCCTGTGTTGATTCTGGAGCGGAGCTATATTCAGAAGCTCAATGACCTTGCCCGGTTTTTTTTAAGTTTCGTTGCCTCGATTTATATCATCTTGACTGTAGCATCAATTTGCTCTACATTCCTTCAATATCCTGCCATAATAAACAAAGAGGAGATTTACACTCATGAGTGAATAATCCGTGGAAACTAACACTGTTGTTGGTTGAAAAATCCTTTCCGCACTTTATTCTATTGGCATTTATCATGGCGCAACAAACCTTTTCGAAGTAATTCTTCAGGAGGATGGCTATGACTTCCAAAAAAGAATCAAAGCACTCCCGCCGCAATTCTGCCTCCCATTTCAGTACAATCTATAATCAACTGTTCACACAATCGGTTGCGAATATTATACTATTGGATCGTGATTATACATTCATCCGTGTCAGCGAATCGTATGCAGCAAATTTTGGAATGCATGCCGATGAATTCGTCGGACGGCGCCATTCTGATTTTTTTATAGACGACAAGAAATCCGATACACATTTCGCACAAGTCCTTGATGAAGTAGTTCGTACCAAAAAAACTATGCGATTGTCAAACTTACCGGTCAAATTTGCCGATAAACCGGACAACTATTGGGATCCAATGATTCAGCCCATTTTTGATGCGCACGGGGAAGTAGAATTTCTATTTTTCATAGCATTCAAAGTTACCGAAGGCAAATGCACGGAAGAATCATTACAGCGTTTAAACAGGGAGTTGCGTGCTATTAGCAACTGTAACCAGACATTGCTGCGGGCCACCGAGGAACAATCTCTGCTCAAGAATATCTGTCAAATTATTTGCAACGAAGCCGGTTATCGCATGGCGTGGGTCGGGTATGTCGAAAATGATGAGACAAGAACTATCCGCCCGGTTGCATGGGCTGGCGCGGAAGATGGTTATCTTTCGGTCACAAACATTTCTTGGAGTGAAACAGTAGATGTTGGTTGCACCGCGGGAATAGCGATCAGAACAGGCAAAAGTGCCAGCATTCAAGATTTTGCTGCGCAACCGGCCTCTGCCGTTTGGCGGAATGAGGCTGTACAACGTGGTTATCGTTCTTGCGTTTCTTTGCCTTTGAAGGACGAGAATGAAAATTCTTTTGGTGTTCTTACTATTTATTCTTCCGACGCCGACGTTTTCACCAATAAAGAGATACGGTTGTTGGAAGAACTTTCGGGTGATCTTGCGTTCGGTATCACCGTACTGCGAAGCCGGATAATACGAAAACAATCGGAACAAGAATTGCAAAAAACAAATTCATTTCTTAGCGCTCTTATTGAATCGGTTCCCGCAGCCGTTATCGGTTTGGACCTTGAGGGAAAAGTGCACTCGGTATGGAATCCCGCCGCAGAGAGAATGCTTGGCTGGAAAGCTGAAGAAGTGATGGGACATTTTCTTCCAACAGTATCATTGGATAAAAAAGAGGAATTCCGGCAATTTCGCGAGTCTATCCGGCAAGGCAAAGTGTTAAACGGGGTAGATGTTCAACGGCAAAAAAAGGATGGAAGTCTTATCGATTACAGCATCTTTGCGTCCCCGCTGCTCGATGAAAAGGGGCAAGTCTTCGGTAATGTTGCCGTGATGGTTGATATTACTGAACGCAAGCGAGCGGATAAAATCCTTCGGCAGGCACATCAGAAATATGAATCATTGGTGAATTCTGTAGATGGTGTTGTTTGGGAGGCAGATGCCCAAACCTTTGTCTTCACCTTTGTCAGCAATCAAGTTGAACGCTTCCTTGGATATCCTAAGGAACGGTGGTTAACCGAGCCGACATTTTGGAAAGATCATATTCACCCCGCTGACCAAGAATTGGCGGTCAACTTTTGCTGTAATGCAACACAGGAAAAACGTTCACACGAGTTTGATTATCGTATGATAGCGGCGGACGGACGAGTGGTTTGGGTGCATGATATTGTCACCGTTATTGTTGAAAATGACCGGCCGATCAGTTTGCGCGGAATTATGGTTGATATCACTGCTCGCAAACAAACCGAACAAGCGCTGGCAGCAAAAGAACTCAAGCTGAGAAATCTGGCAGAATCATCGCCGGGCTTGATGGGTACTTTTTATCTGAGACCCGATGGTTCGGTCTGCATGCCATACACTTCTCCTCAAATTCAAAATCTGTTTGGCTTGCGGTCTGAAGATGTTGTGGACGATGCAACCCCGCTACTCAAGAGGACACATCCAGACGACGCAAAACGGGTCGGTGATGCTATTGCTGAATCGGCCCGCACTATGACGCCGTGGCACTGTGAGTATCGAGTTCTTCATCCCACGCGAGGGGAGTTATGGTTGGAAGGTTCGTCGTACCCTAAACTACATCCACAGGGAGGAATTCTCTGGTATGGATTTGTTCACGATATTACCGTACGCAAACAGGCAGAAGATGCATTGCGCCAAAGTGAAGAACGTTTTCGTCGGTTAACAGAAAATGCGCGAGACGTCATTTATCGAATGACATTACCTGATGGAAAATATGAATATGTCAGCCCCGCGGCATACTCAATGCTCGGGCATTATCCCGAAGAATATTACGCCGACACGCAGTTATTCAAACAAGCAATTCACCCGCGGTGGCGCAAATATTTTGAAACGGAATTTGAAAATCTTTTAAAAGGCGAAGTGTCTCCAACCTATGAATATCAATTTATTCATCCAACGGGGAAAGTTCTTTGGCTGAATCAACGCAACATTTTAATCCGTGATGCTGCGGAAAAACCCATTGCCTTAGAAGGCATTGTAACAGATATCACCGAGCGGAAGCGAATGGAAGAAGTGTTACGTGAAAGTGAATGGCGCTACCGCGAAATATTTGATCATGTACTCGATGCGCTCTACCTTCTTGAGGTTACTGAGGATGGGCGTTTCCGTACAATTGAAGTGAACCCTGCACTTGAGCGCTCCACGGGAATCCCCCGATCGGTTTCCGTAGGAAAAACTCAGGAAGAAATCGTGCCGGCCGAAGTTGCCGCGGTGGTCAATGCCAAATATCGCCGTTGCATCGACATTGGTCAGCCGATTGAAGAAGAGTTAGAATTAACTTTGCCCGCTGGAAAACGACATTACCATTCAACACTCATTCCTGCCCGCGATGAACACGGACGAATCTATCGCATTGTCGGTATCTCGCGCGATATTACAGAACGTAAACAAACCGAAGCTAAATTGAAAGAATCGGAGGAGCGCTATCGACTGATAGCGGAAAATACCGCCGATACAATTTCAGTATACAATCTGGATTTGACGCTGATTTATATCAGTCCTTCGGTATTTAAACTCCGAGGCTTTTCGGTTCAAGAAGCAATGAAACAATCGTTAAGCGACGTGTTAACACCTGATTCGTTACAAAAAGTAAAAAGTGTTTTTGCGGAACAGATGGAGCAGGAGCTTGGCGGGCATACGGATTCGACAAGAACTGTGCTGCTCGAACTTGAGGAATATTGCAAAGATTGCTCTACCATTTGGATAGAACTTTCGGCGGCATTTCTCCGGGACAATAACCAAAAACCGGTCGGCGTGCTAACGGTAACAAGAGATATTACCAAGCGAAAACAAGCGGAAGCAGAGCTGAAACAAACAGAGGAAAAACGGCGTCAGCTTGAAATGGAGCTTATTCAAGCGCAAAAACTTGAAAGCCTCGGCACTCTGGCAAGCGGCGTCGCCCATGATTTTAATAACATTCTCGGCATCATTCTAGGATATTCGACGATGCTCGAATCTCAATTCATAGGCTCCGGGGAAACATCGGAGAAACTCTGCCGGGTAAAACAAGCGGCTGTACGGGGAGCCTCGCTCGTGAAACAACTTCTTACATTTGCACGGAAAGGTGAGTCAATATTTCAATCAATTTCCATCAATACAATCATAGAAGAGCTTTCTAAAATGTTGTATGAGACATTCCCGAAAACAATTCCCGTTACTATAGATCTAAAAACGGAAATTCCGATGATTGTCGCCGATGCGTCTCAGATTCATCAGGTACTACTGAATTTATGCGTCAACGCCCGTGATGCAATGCCGAATGGCGGAACACTTGCGATAGCCACCTCCACTGTCGAGCATAACATGCTTGTTCAGGAATTTCCGCAAGCGGCCGCCCGGCAATACATACTTGTCGAAGTATCGGACGATGGGGTTGGGATGAATGAAGAAACCAAAAGACGGATTTTCGAACCGTTCTATACCACTAAGGGTCCCGGACAAGGTACGGGCTTAGGGCTTGCTCTCGTATATTCTATTGTAACAAGTCATCAGGGAATGATTGCCGTGGACAGCGCTCCCGGCGAAGGAACCACATTCCGCATATATATTCCGGTTGAAGAAAATGTCGTCGGAACCCCTTCAACGGTAGAGGGTGAATGGAAAAAAATTCCCGGCGGAACGGAGACCGTACTTATTATCGAAGATGAAATCCCCCTTGCGGAATTGGTGAAACATATTCTTATGGAAAAGGGATACTCCGTGTTGACGGCGTACGATGGTGAAATCGGCGTATTAATGTACACTCAACACTGCAACGATATTGCCGTTGTTCTTTCAGACTTTGGATTGCCAAAATTTTCCGGTGACGAGGTGTTCCGTCGCATTAGGATGATCAATCCCAATGCAAAAGTGATTATTTTCAGTGGATTTATTGAGCCGGATACAAAAGCAAAGTTGCGGGAGGCAGGGGTGGCACAAATTTTTCAAAAACCATACCATCTGTCTTCAGTGCTCCGCATCGTTCGAGAAGTGATTGACGGTAATCGTTGAACTCGACTGATTTTAAGTCCTTATCGGAGTTCTTTGGTATTTAAATCGGCGTTCGTACGATTATGCTTTTTCCAAAAACTCCTTCAATGACCTTCCAATAATGTCCGTCCACCCCATTGCGAAATTTTGTTTTGCCAGGTCAGGATTTTCTTTCGGGAATGATTCCAGTCCTGCATGCGTTAGTTTTACTCGTGTCGCATTACCTTCGTCGAATAATTCAAACGTGACAAAAGAATTTCCTGCGTACCCGTCATACCGCCAGCTATAGGTCAGTTTTTTATTGGGGATCACTTCGGTGACGGTGCAGAGATGTCGGTACTGTTTTTCCGGTGGGCCGCCGAAGAACTCAAACGTATAACCGATTTCCGCACGAAATCCCGGCAGATCGAAATACCATTGTTTCATTTCCCCGCTGTCGGTGATCGCTTTCCAGACCTGCTCAACAGATGCTGTATAGCTGCGTTCTATGATAAAGGGTTTGTGTTCCATCGTAGCCTCGTCTGCCGAAGTTATCGTCCGTTTATTTTTTGTTATACGCCCGTTTCATGGCGTTAAGATCCAGCTTCTTCATCCGAAGCATTGCCTGCATTGCCCGTTTCGATTTCTCGGGGTCTTTTGACCGGAACAGTTTTTCCATTCCCTCCGGTACGACCTGCCACCAGAGACCGAATTTATCCTTCACCCAGCCGCACTTACTCTCCATCCCGTCTTTGGAAAGATGTTTCCAAAAGTAATCTACTTCTTTTTGCGTTTTACAATTAATCACAAGCGAAATTGCTTCGGTGAATTTGAAGCGCGGACCGCCGTTTAAGGCGATGAACTCCTGGCCATTCAACAGAAACGACGCTGACATTACCGACCCTTTTGGCCCAGGACCAGATTCTCCGTACCGCGCGACCTTCAGGATCTTGGACTTCTTGAAAATTTTTGTATAAAACTTCATTGCCTCTTCTGCATTATTGTCGAACCACAGAAACGGTGTGATCTTTTGCATACCCGCATCCCCTTTGTATGGTGAGAATCAATTATTGCGCTATTACTTGTTGTGATTTGCGTTCAAACAGTTTCCATCCGGTGATCGCCAACGGAAGCGCCGTGAGAATACCAATAATGTTGTACCAAGCAGCCGCGGCGTCCCACATAGCGATGGAACCTGCAAGCCATAATAGTGTTCCGAGAATGCCGGTAAAATAGATCGCTGTTTTTGCTTTTTCTTTTGCGATCATAGCGGTGATATACGCGGCGAATATCGTAATAAGTGCCCGGTAACTGTACGCAAGCAACAACATTGGAAACTCATGCATTGGCTCGCCGTACGGCGGATAGATACCGGTGGTATGAAAAACATGGTCAATGGCTGTCGCCAAAATTCCATTGATCAGAATCGCTGCGACGATTGCAAGAATCAGACGTTTCATTTGTTCTCCCTTCTTTGGACGTTTTGGAACAATCGTTTTATTTTTCGACCAGTGTAAGCCACTTCTTAATCACGCGCTGCAGAATCCCATTTTTTGCTTTAACCTCTTGCAAATCTTTGAAGATCACAATTCTTCTTCCATCCTTGTATTCTCCCTGAAGAAATCCCGTGGAATCATCGACTTTTGCACCGCTCGGAAACACAAGCATTATCCTTCCCTTGTGTAGGTTAAATACAATAATTTCCCGTTTGTATTCTTTTGGAACAGATGGTTTCATCTCTCCTGTGTAATAAAACGAGGGATTATTCCATTTAATTCTTTCACTAATTGATTTGTTCGTTTTGAGAATAATTTCTCTTAACGCTTCGACTGGTTTTCGTATCGCTGGATTAAGTATTTTGATATGTTCAGTAACGAGTTCGCTCTCTGAATGGGAAGGTGGTTTTGGTTTTTTCATTGGCGCTCCGATGGTTACTTCACGCTTTCAGCGAGTTTATCAATGCACTGATGTAATCCCACAATGGAGTAGACATACATTTGTCCCGGCGTCCAACTGGATTCCGTGATGATCAACTCGGTCATATCTGGACGGATCCGGCGGAACTCAATAGTCGTATGTAATTCCTTCGGAAAATCCGGCGGCAGGCCTAGCGCTGAAGGATCAAGCCTGTTTCCCTCTTTATCAGACATCCCTTGGGTAAATTCCAAACGGGCCAGCGGTACAATTTTCGTATAGATTCCGGAAGTGTACGAATCCTGTCCTCCCATTTCCTTGGGTGCGCGCATGCAAAAAATATATTTTCCTCCTTCACGCAGGTCGATAACGCATGACGGGGAAGCAAAATATTTCGGTCCCCACCATTTCATTACTTCTTTCGGGTCGGTCCATGCTTTCCATATTTTTTCTACTGGTGCATCGAGAATTCTGGTAACAAAAAGTGTTTCTTTCGGAAGCGGCGGTGTTGTTTCTCCCATGGTGGAATCCTTTTTATGAATATACACGGATAATGCGATCTTCAATTATAGAGTGATATGCCCATCATTGACGTATAAATTTTTCATTCCGCTGATTTTTCTTTCGCCTGTAAATTCTGTAGATACTCATCCAGGGCATCAAGCTTTTGTTCCCAAAACATACGGTACTGTTCAACCCACGTCGATACTTCGGTCAATTTATCAAATCTCACTTCACAAAATTTCTCCCGCCCTTGCTGACTCATTGAGACCAATCCGCACTCGGATAAAATTTTCAAATGTCTGGAAACTGCCGGACGACTGATTCTGAATTTATCCGCCAGACCATTCACATTCAACTTCTTTTGTTCCGCCAACAGACTGATAATTGCCCGGCGATTGGGATCTGCTATTGCTTGAAAAACATCTCTTCTGATTATGCTTTCGTCTTATATGTAACCGTTTGGTTACATAATAATACATGACAAAATGAAACGCAACTGTTTTAAAGGAATTTTTGACCTAATTTGAAAATAGTTTACAATCACCTCCTTTTTAATCGTCTACTGAATAGAATATTAGCGTTATTTTTTTGTGATAATTGATTAAACCATGACATTTCTTTTCGGAATTATTCTCTTCGTATCAGCAGCAGCTGTCATCGTTCGGCAGGCGAAATTCGGAAAACTTCCTGCGGGAGAACGATTGAAGCGGATGAAGAACTCTCCCAATTACCGGAACGGTGCATTTCGGAATCTCAATCATACTCCTCTGATGACCGGAAAAAACGGTTACTTCTCCGCGGCGAAAGCATTTTTGTTTGAGAAAAGTCGGCGTAGTAAACCTTCTTCTTCCATCCCCTCTGCAAAAATCGATCTGCATTCCTTGCGTCGCAATGACGATGTGTTGGTGTGGTTCGGTCATTCATCCTATTTTTTGCAAGTGGATGGAAAACGATTTCTCGTTGATCCTGTGCTCAGCGGGCATGCCTCCCCGTTTCCGTTCACAACACCGAGTCATCCCGGAAGCGATCGATATACTCCCGATGATATTCCCGCTATCGATTACCTGTTGTTGACACACGACCATTGGGACCATCTCGACTATGAAGCGATCACTGCGTTACAACCGAAGATTGGCACGATTGTCACGGGACTCGGGAACGGAGAACATCTTGAGCATTGGGGATTTTCAAAAGAAAAGATCATCGAAAAAGACTGGAATGAATCTGTTCAACTAGATCTCTCCACAACTCTTACTCTTACACCGGCACGGCATTTTTCCGGACGGCTGTTCAAGCGGAACCAGGTGCTTTGGACTTCCTTCGTCCTGCAGAGTGCCAATAAAAAGATTTTTATTGGCGGTGACTCGGGATATGACGCACAATTTAAGATGATCGGCGATCAGTATGGTCCTTTCGATCTGGTCATCCTTGAATGCGGTCAGTATAATGAACGATGGAGTGCGATTCACATGATGCCGGAGCAGACGGTGCGGGCCGCAGCCGATCTGCGCGGTGCGGTGCTGTTCCCTGTACATTGGGGAAAGTTTATCCTCTCGCTGCATGCGTGGGATGAGCCGATCAATCGCGCGTTGCAAGAGGCGGAGCGCACTTCGGTTCCTGTCATTCATCCAATGATTGGAGAACAGGTGCAACTGAACAACCTTCGCCGCTACAACAACCG
The DNA here is from genome assembly GCA_041665525.1 of Bacteroidota bacterium. GTDB lineage: Bacteria > Bacteroidota > Ignavibacteria > UBA10030 > UBA8401 > UBA8401. The sequence continues at coordinate 26,819 of JBAYIS010000019.1, forward strand.
CTGGTGGACAACGGTAAAGTAATTCTGAAGATTGTAGCTCTTCTTGCAAGGAATTTATACTTTATAAACATGAGACTCTCGTACACTGCCGATAACTCTCCCTCACATATTCGACGCTCAATGGTGCTGCTGTTCGTTGTTGCGGCAGGATTGTTCGCATCCAATATTTCTCTCCTTTCGGCGCAGCTTCAGAACATTCCGGGAAAAGAGCTCGTCGTATTGCTGCATGGCCTTGGACGCGGTAAAAGCATGATGGTACCGTTGAAAGAACAACTGGAAACATCCGGTTATGCCGTAACGATCGTGGATTATCGTTCGATTGGACGATCGCCGGATGAGATCCTCAAAAATGTCTCGGAACAGATTTCGTCGTTCCGAACGGATACCTTTCGTGTTGTCCATTTTGCCGGACATTCACTCGGTGGACTGCTCATTCGTGCATATCTGGACAGTGTGAAACTCCCGAATCTCGGGCGCGTTGTGCTCATCGGAAGTCCCAGCAAAGGAACTCCCTTTGTCGATCACTTCCGCGATGCGTGGTGGCTGAAACTTGTTGGACAGGCTGCAATGTCGCTTGGAACCGATTCTTCGAGTCTTCCACGGAAGCTTCGTGCTCCGTATTATCCTGTAGGGGTGATTGCGGGAATATCAACGGCATTTAACAACGACGATTTTATTCCGGGAGATGATGACGGCATGGTGCCGGTGGAATCGACGAAGATTGAAGGGATGACAGATTTTATTCTGCTAAAAGTCTCACATTCTGCTCTTCCGAAAAACGAAACTGTGATGGGTCAAACGATTGAGTTTCTGAAAAACGGGAAATTCATACCACACTCCTCCGCAAAATAGCATTCCACTTACTTGCTATAATGATTGAATGAATGCTGCCATTCTGTTTCGTCCCCGTTCATCCGGCAGCAATCCCGATCCTGCTCTGATATTGGAAGAGATATGATCCGGATCTGCTGTGGCAGGGATAACGCAGGTAACGGACGGATGCGAAATAATGAACTTCAAAAAGAATTCACTCCAGCTGTGGATGTCAAACTCTGATGCCCACGGCGGAAGTCCTTTCCCTTTGACCAGTGAAAACAGTTTTCCTTTTTCGAGCGGTTCGTTAATGATCACCGCAACTCCACGGTCATATGCTGCGGTTAGCAATCTTTTTTCCGCATTTCGTTCACGGATTGAGTAATTGAACTGCACAAAATCGATTTGTTGTGAAAGAATAATCCGTTCCAATTCCTCATGAGCTGCTTCTTTATAATGTGTGATTCCGGTATAACGTATCTTCCCTTCTTTCTTCCATCTCTCCAATGTTTTCAGATGTGTTTGCCAGTCGACCAGATTGTGGATCTGAATCAAATCCATGACAGTCCTGCGCATTTTGCGCATTGATTCGTTCATCTGTTGAATGCCGCTCGCTTCTCCGGTCGTCCACACTTTCGTCGCGTAGAAAAATTTCCCGGTGATATCGGGATCAACCGTCAGATCGCCAACCACAGATTCCGATCTGCCGTACATCGGGGAGGAATCGATCATCATTCCTCCGACAACACTCATGCGGGCGAGAACTTCGCGTAGAGGCGATCTTTCCTTATCCGATGAACCGACATCGAACCGTGCCCAGGTGCCGAGACCGATGACGGGAAGCATTTCGTTAGAAGATGGAATGGCGCGTCTCAGCATACAAAAATTGGAATTGGTATGAATCGATAAATTGTGTTACAACTTCATTTCGTATTTTCCCTACGGAAACTCTCTGGAATGATTTCGGGTTTATTATTACGCTTCTCATTATATTTTACAAAACTATCGACCATACTTCAACTATTCTCCTTGTATGTCAAACCTCTTTTCTCCTCTAACGATACAGCGTATCACGCTCAAAAACCGCATGGTCGTCTCTCCAATGTGCCAATATTCTTCTATTGACGGATTCGCAAACGACTGGCACCTGGTTCATTTAGGAAGCCGTGCAGTCGGCGGTGCGGGACTCATTATCACTGAGGCAACATCCGTTTCGCCAGAAGGGCGAATTTCTCCCGACGATCTGGGAATCTGGAAAGACGAACATGTACCGGGACTGAAAAGAATTGTTGACTTCATTCATGCTCAAGGCTCTCTCGCAGGAATTCAGCTTGCACATGCTGGACGAAAGGCTTCCTATCCTGCTCCGTGGAAAGGAATGCATCAAATTCCACTTTCTGAAAATGGTTGGGAAACGGTCGGACCAAGCTCGGTGGCGTTTTCGCCGGAATCGCGCGCACCGGAACAGCTGAATGCAACCGGTATTCAAAAAGTAATTGCCGATTTTGCAGCGGCTGCGAAGCGCGCGGTATCCGCAGATTTTTCAGTGATAGAAATTCACGGTGCACACGGTTATCTCATCCATGAATTCCTCTCTCCGTTGAGCAACACAAGAACAGATGAGTACGGCGGTTCATTTGAAAACAGAACGCGACTTCTAAGGGAAGTGATCACTGCAATCCGATCAGTCTGGCCGGCGGAGAATCCTCTCTTCCTCCGCATCTCTGCATCGGATTGGACTCCCGGCGGGTGGACTATTGAAGATTCCGTCGCTCTGGCACCGATTGTGAAATCACTAGGAGTTGATCTGGTTGATTGTTCTTCCGGTGGAAATGTTGCCAAAGCACAGATACCGTTTGCACCGGGATACCAGGTTCCATTTGCCGAGGCAGTACGAAAGAGCGGAATTCTTACAGGTGCTGTGGGGTTGATTACAACTGCACAGCAAGCAGAAGAGATTTTGAGCAGTGGAAAAGCGGATGTTGTTTTCCTTGCCCGTGAAATGCTGCGCAATCCTTACCTGCCATTTCATTGGGCGCAGCAGTTAGGTGCAGAAATTCCATGGCCCAATCAATACCTACGCGCCAAACCGGTGAGAAAATAAACATCCTCGCCGCAACGAAGTGATCCTTCGGACTAGCGTCAGAGTAATAGATCCATAGAGAATAAAAGATGATGAAAACAACAAAAACGATCCTTGCGATTCCGGGAAGCAATCGAACGCACTCGACACATTTAAATCTGATCCGAACAATTTCCAAAATGGCGGCAGGAAAGTTCGATGTCATTGAATACAACAACATCGGCGGACTTCCGCATTTCAATCCCGATATCGACAACGGCTCTTCTCCTCTGCCGGTGATTGATTTTCGCCGGCAATTACAAGCGGTGGACGGTGTTCTGATCTGCACGCCGGAATATGCCATGGGGGTGCCGGGAACGCTGAAGAATGCGCTGGATTGGACTGTTTCTTCGGCAGATTTTTACCGCAAGCCGGTTTCGCTGATTACGGCTTCTTCCGTCGGACAGAAAGGACATGCTGCGCTGATGGAAACACTGAACATCATCGGTTCTGTCATTACCGAAGAGACACAGTTACTCATTCCATTCATCAAGACGAAGATCGGCAATGATGGAACAATCATCGATTCGGAAACTGCTGACAAAGTAAAAACACTTGTTGATCATTTCACATTTCTATTAAATATTACGAACGGTGTAAAGTAAGGTAAATCATTCAATACCACGCTTATGAAAAAACGTCTTCACTATTTCTTTCCCCTCGTCATTCTTGCCTTGTGCACATTCACTGTTCAGGCACAAACGATCCAGCTTCCGGTCACTTGGAAATTTTCCATGGGAGATAACGCTGAATGGACAAAGCCGACGCTGAATGATTCTCTCTGGGAGAATAAAAATGTTGGACTCAGTTGGTCCGCAACCGGTCATCCCGGAAATGTGTACGCCTGGTACCGCATAAAAATAATAATCCCTTCTTCTATGAAGGATGCAATTGTAACCGGGAATGGATTGAAACTCGGCATCGGGAAGATCGACGATGTCGATCAAACTTTCTTCAACGGACAACTGATCGGAGAGACTGGTTCTTTTCCCCCTCAGTACAAAACAGCGTGGGATACACCGCGCGTATATATCATTCCCCCTGACAACGTTCTTTATGACAAAGAAAATGTCATCGCGGTGCGATTGTTCAGTCCGGATATCGGCGGAATTGGAATGTATCAAGGGCCGTATGTCGTTGCACCGGTCCAGTGGTCCGACGTTGTTGCAGTAACACACGATATTTCTGAAACAACGAAGGATTCGTTCATCACAACTATTTCATTTTCAAATAAAGGATACTCATCCTACAAAGGGACACTGAAATATTTCGTCCAGACGAAATCCAACAAGGATGTATACAGAGAAATCAGAGAGGTGATGCTGCGCCCCGCGAAGGAAAACACATTTTCCTTTACTGCAGAACATCCCGACAAGGAAAATATTGTAAAAATCGGATACCGCTTTACAGAAGCAGACAGCAAGAGTTCGATTGTTGCCGACCAGCTCTATCTGACGAATACCAACATCAATATTCCTGCGGCCGGTGTGCCGGTACAACAGATACAGGATGCGGTTCCCACAAAGTATACTTCTCTTCCGTTCGGCGATCTGCAGCTCAACGGTTACCTGGGCATACGATCGCAAAAAAATCTGACAGAACGACTTCTCAATGTTGATGAAAAAGGGATCACCGATTCGTACCTTCGACGACCAGGCACTCATCCATGGATCGGAGAACATATCGGTAAATATTTGGAAGCCGCATCTAACATGTGGAAGTTTACGGGCGATGACCGGCTGAAAAAACAGATGGACCGGATCATGTTTCTCCTGATCAATACACAATTGGAAGATGGATATTTGGGCACATATATTCCCGGTGAGTATTGGACGAGCTGGGATGTCTGGTCCCACAAATATAATCTGTACGGTTTACTCGGGTATTACGGTGCGACTGGCTATCTGCCCGCGTTGAATGCAGGCAAAAAGATTGGCGATCTTCTGTGCAGAACTTTCGGCAACCAGCCGGGACAAAGAGATATTATCCTTGCCGGTGAACATGTTGGCATGGCCGCAACCAGCGTGTTGGATCCCATGGTGGAGTTATACAAATATACCGGAGAAAAAAAATATTTGGATTTCTGTTTGTATATCGTCAATGCGATGGAGCAACGACACGGTCCCAAAATCATCAGTACGCTGATGGAATCCGGAAAAGTGAATGCGGTGGCAAACGGTAAAGCGTACGAAATGCTTTCCAATCTCGTCGGACTGGTCAATTTATATCGCATCACCGGGGATGAACGCTTTTTTACACCGGCTGTGCGTGCGTGGGAAGATATTGTAACAAACCGATTGTATATCACCGGTACGACCAGTTCGTGGGAACATTTTCAAGCCGACAGTGTACTTCCTGCTTCGGATAACGATCATATTGGGGAGGGATGCGTTACGGTTACGTGGATTCAATTGAACCGCATGCTTCTGGAAGTGACCGGAAAACTGCGCTATGCAGAACAGATTGAAAAATCGGTCTATAATCATTTGTTGGCGGCGGAAAATCCGCAAAACGGCTGCGTCAGCTATTACACTCCGTTAATGGATCAAAAACCGTTTATCTCATCCATCAGCTGCTGTACATCCAGTATTCCCCGCGGCATTGCAATGATTCCGTATTTTCCTTTTGGAAATGTTAATGGTGTTCCGACATTGATGTTGTACGAGCCCGGATCGTATAAGGATGTTGTCACAACAAAAGAGAGTAAAAGCATTAATGTTTCAATCGCCGTGAAAGGAAGTTTTCCTGAACAAGGAACAATGGTTGTTACGGTGGATCCTGTCCGTGCCGCTGCATTCTCGTTTGCGTTGCGTGTGCCGTCGTGGTGTTCTGAATTTACAGCATTGGCCGGGGGGAAAGTATACAAAGGGGCTCCAGGCGAATATCTTACCATCGCCCGTACGTGGCGGAAAAAAGATAAAATCAATGTCCGGTTTGATATGCCCGTGCAGACGCTTTCTGGTGGAAAAAGTTATCCCGGCCGCATTGCGTTTCAGCGGGGACCGCAAGTATTGGCGTACGATGGAGCATTAAACAGCGTTCAAATTCCGGATTCAACACTTCCGACAACAACTATATTGACTCCAGAATTTAACTATGTTCCCAATCTTTTAACAAAAGAGTGGATCGGAACACAATCATACATCATTCCTCTCCCGGAAAATAATACAGCAAAAAGCAGTTTGGTGTTGGTCCCTTATGCCGATGCAAGCCAATCCGGCGGCGTTGTAAAAGTTTGGTTGCCCTTGAACATTGTCGATGGAAAATGAATATCGTTTATAGACATATTGAGCAGAAAGACAACCGCGAGATTGCTGACGTCATCCGAAAAGTGTTTCGCGAGTTTAAGATCGATATGCCGGGAACCGTATACACCGATCCGACTACGGACAATCTGTACACTCTCTTCCGGACACCGGGAAGCGAATACTGGATAGCGGAAGATAATGGAACGATCATCGGCGGCTGCGGCATTTTTCCAACAAACGGATTACCGGAAGGGTGCGTGGAACTAGTGAAATTTTATGTCGCCGCGGAATATCGCAGCAAGGGTGTCGGAAACACATTGATGCAAAAGAGTTTCGAATCTGCAAAAGCTCTCGGATATACACAAATGTATCTTGAATCGTTTCCTGAATTGAACAAAGCGGTGAGCATGTACATCCGGAACGGCTTTTCCTATCTTCCCCATTCGCTCGGAAATTCCGGTCATTTTGCCTGCAATATCTGGATGGTCAAACAATTATAGCGTGACGTTTCACGTTTTTCTTCGCGTCTCAGCGACTCTGCGTTCATTTCAAAACAAGTTCTGCGTGCCTGTTTCTGTCTCTTGACATCCAAACGGAATGTCTGTACATTTTTACTGTTCTCCACAACGTTCAACCATCCGGAGGCGTTATGAAGTTGCATAACGATCACTCTCACAAAAGCAGTTCCGATCCCGCCATTAATCCCATGCTCAAGAATCAGTCCGACTGGTGGCGACACAACCACCCGAACGAAAAAACACATTTCAACACTGCCGGATATACCACGGTGAAGACTGGTGCATGGAAAACGTACAGCGCAAAGAATCCTGGCAATAAGAAATAACGGCGCTAAACATTTCCGCTACGTTTGGATTGAACTATCGCTGCATGCTATATCTGTAATGGCCGTAATGCGCTGCGCCATGCCCTCTCTTCTATTCGCTAAGTACTCCTCGTGCTATTTTCCTCTTCTGTCACGCCGCCTATATTGAATTATAAATAGAATAAACGTACATATATCCGTATCACTTTTCTTTTGGAGAAACCATGAGTACCGCGCCTCAATACATTCTTGCGTTAGATCAGGGAACCACAAGCAGCCGCAGCATTATCTTTGACCATCATGGCAGCATCATCAGCACCGCTCAGCAGGAGTTCCGGCAGATCTTTCCGCAGCCGGGATGGGTCGAACATGACGCTGAAGAGATTTGGAAGACGCAGTTCGAAACGATGAAACAATCCCTTGCCTCCTCGAAGATCACCATGCAGCAGATCGCAGGCATTGGAATTACCAATCAGCGAGAAACCACCGTTGTGTGGGAACGGAAAACTGGAAAACCGATCTACAACGCCATCGTCTGGCAGGACCGACGCACCGCATCGCTGTGCGATGAATTGAAAGCCCAGGGGCGCGCTGCAATCATCCAGCAAAAGACCGGATTGATCGTGGATGCATACTTTTCCGGAACAAAACTGAAATGGATACTGGATAATGTGCGGGGGGCAAGAGAAAAAGCGGAAAAAGGTGAATTAGCCTTTGGTACGATCGATACGTGGTTGGTGTGGAACTTGAGCGGCAGCGCACTCCATCTTACCGATGTGTCTAATGCATCACGGACGATGCTCTACAATATCCATACCTGTCAATGGGATGATGAACTACTGAACCTTCTTTCTATTCCGAAAAATATTTTGCCAACTGTTGAAGCGTCCAGTGCTGTATACGGAACCACATCGAAAAGTATTTCCGAAATCCCCGTTCCGATCGCCGGTATTGCCGGAGACCAGCAGGCGGCGCTGTTCGGTCAGCTCTGCACGCAGCCCGGCATGGTGAAAAACACGTACGGCACCGGCTGTTTTATGCTGATGAATACCGGAACGAAAGCGATTGCATCAAAAAACAATTTGTTGACGACCATCGCCTGGAAAGTGAATGGAAAAACAGAATATGCGCTGGAAGGAAGCGTCTTTATCGCCGGTGCGGTTGTGCAATGGCTGCGGGACAGTTTTAAAATCATCAAAACATCAAGCGAGGTAGAGCCTCTGGCAAAGTCTGTTTCAGACAACGGCGGAGTGTATATCGTCCCCGCATTTGCCGGACTCGGCGCTCCTCACTGGAATCAGCACGCACGCGGATCAGTATTCGGAATGACGCGCGGTTCCACCGACGCTCACATTGCGCGCGCTGCGCTGGAAAGCATTTGTTATCAAACGTACGATGTATTGAAAGCGATGGAAGCCGATTCCGGCATCAACATCGCCGAACTGCGGGTGGACGGCGGTGCAACAGCGAACAATTTGCTGATGCAGTTCCAGTCAGATATTTTAGGAGTGAACGTCGTGCGCCCGACCATAACGGAAACGACTGCTCTCGGCGCGGCCTATCTTGCCGGGCTCGCGGTCGGCTACTGGAAGAATATGGATGATATTCAGGAACAATGGCAGGTGAATAAAACATATTCTCCGCAGATGAAAAAGGATGCCGTCGATTCACTTCTTCGCGGCTGGCAAAAAGCGGTGAATGCTGCCGTTGCCTGGGCTTCGTAATTCAAACACCGTGTTACTATGACACAAACTCCGTTCAATCGCAGTTCGATGATCTCCCGTTTGCAGTCCGAAAAGGAATGGGACCTCTGCATCATCGGCGGCGGTGCGACCGGACTTGGTATTGCGGTGGATGCTGCATCGCGCGGATTAAAAACGCTGTTGGTGGAGCAGTATGATTTTGCAAAAGGAACTTCTTCCCGCAGCACCAAACTGGTGCATGGCGGCGTCCGCTATCTTCGTCAGGGAAATATCCCTCTGGTGAAAGAAGCGCTAAAGGAGCGCGGACTGCTGCTGCATAACGCCCCTCATCTCGTTAAAAAACAATCCTTTGTCATTCCGAATTATTCCTGGTGGGAAACTCCGTTTTATGGCGTGGGATTGAAGGCATACGACTGGCTGGCGGGAGACCTTGGATTTGGCAATACGCAAATCTTGTCTGTTGATGAAACACTTCGCTGCGCACCAACATTGCAGACAGAAGGATTGCTTGGCGGTGTGTTATACTATGACGGTCAGTTCGATGATGCGCGCCTTGCAATTCATCTCGCGATGACCGCAGCTGAACATGGAGCGGTGCTTGTGAATTACATGACTGCCAAACAGTTGCTGAAAACAGGCGGGGAAATTCGCGGCATCGCAGTTGGTGATGAATTGAACGGAACCACATACGAAGTAATGGCGAAAACCGTGGTCAATGCTACGGGCGTGTTTGCCGATTCCGTTTTGAAAATGGATAATGCTGATGCGCAAACAATTGTTACGCTCAGTCAAGGAATTCATGTCGTCGTAGACAGATCATTCCTCCCTTCTGCCACGGCAATTATGATTCCGCATACGGATGATAACCGGGTGCTGTTTGCCGTTCCATGGCACAACAAAACAATCATCGGTACTACTGATACTCCGGTGGAAAATGTTACTTCCGAGCCGGTCGCGTTGAACGATGAAGTCGATTTCGTCATGCATCATATCGGGAAATATCTCACAAAGAAACCGCTGCGGCATGATATCCGCAGCATCTTTGCGGGACTTCGTCCGCTGGTAAAAGAAGAGGCGGCATCAACGGCTGCGCTCTCCCGGGAACATCACATTTCCGTTTCCGATTCCAACTTGATCAGCGTTGTCGGCGGTAAGTGGACCACCTACAGAAAAATGGCGGAGGATGTGCTCCATATCGTTTTTCAACAGGCGGGGATTGCCGAACCGCCATGTTCTACCAGTCATTTGAAAATTCATGGATGGAAGATCGAGGTTGATTTCAATGCACCGCTCAGTTATTATGGCTATGACGAAATGTTTATACACTCGCTGATCGCTGCCGATGCATCGTTGGGTTTGAAGATTCATCCCGCCCTCCCCTATACCAAGGCGGAATTCGTATGGGCTGCCCGGAATGAAATGTGTATGACTGTCGAAGATGCCTTAAGCCGCAGAACACGTGCGCTGCTGCTGGATGCAAAAACCGCAATCGATGCAGCGCCGATTGTTGCGGCGATTCTCGCCAACGAACTGCAGAAGGATGAACTATGGCGGAATCAACAAACACAGGCATTCACAGACATCGCGCGGCATTATCTTCCGAAAAGTTCAATGTAATTGTTGTTCATTAAATCACAACACCACTCATTTAATAAAAACACTTTTATGACACCTTTTCTCGGCGAATTCATCGGCACGGCATTGCTCATCATCTTTGGCGACGGCGTTGTTGCCAACGTTGTGCTCAATAAAACAAAAGGAAACGGCGGCGGCTGGATCGTAATCACTTTCGGATGGGCGATGGGGGTTTTTGTCGGCGTCTATTCCGTTGCCGCGGTGAGCGGCGCACACATTAATCCCGCCGTCACTATTGCGTTGGCGTTCGCGCAAAAAATCTCGTGGGAGATCGTGCCGATGTATATTCTGGCACAAATGCTCGGAGCGATGTTCGGAGCGTTTCTGGTTTGGCTCGCCTATAGGCAGCATTTTGATGAAACGGAAAATAAGAACTTAAAACTGGCAGTCTTTTGCACTGGACCGGAAATTCGTAATTCGTTTTACAATTTCACAACAGAGGTGATTGGAACGTTCGTCTTAGTTTCCGGTGTGCTGCATATTGTTGCTCCGCAAAACAGTTTAGGCGCGCTGGATGCATTGCCGGTGGCATTGCTGGTGCTCGGCATTGGATTATCTCTTGGCGGACCGACCGGATATGCAATCAATCCTGCTCGGGATCTCGGTCCTCGTTTAATGCATTTCATTTTGCCGATAAAAGATAAAAGAGACAGCGATTGGGGTTATGCGTGGATTCCGGTCGTGGCTCCGATCATCGGTGCATTGTTGGCGGTTGTTGTGTTTCAGATGATGTAGATATTTTTCCCCTTGCTCCCAAGCTCTGCTTGGGTGTGCCTTATTGATGAGATATTATTTTGTCGGAACGGACGCCAGTCCGTTCAAAGGAGTTTTTTATACTTTCCGGAATGACGATAATTGAAAATCCGTCATGCCCTGATGCTGTTGCGGGGCATCGTAGAATAACTTCTCTGCCTCTCCGCGCCTCAGCGTTCATGAAGTAAACTGCGTAACACCTTTATATTTTCCACATCCTCGTGCAGGTCATCGCTTTTCGGTGTCTCCAATATCTTCGGAATGTGCGCGAACCGTTCATCGTTCATCAGCAGGCGGAATCCTGTCAGTCCAATCTCCCCTTTGCCGATATGCTCATGCCGGTCCACATGCGAACCGAGTCCTTTTTTCGAATCGTTGATATGGAATGCAACTAAACGATCCAATCCGACAATTGCTTCGAATTGGTTGAACGTTTCTTCGTATCCTTTTTTCGTTGCAATATCATATCCGGCGGCAAAGATATGGCAGGTGTCGATGCAGACCGCCATTCGCTCCGGTTCCTCGACACCATCGATAATGGCGCGGAGATGTTCAAATTTGTAACCAACATTCGTCCCTTGTCCCGCCGTCGCTTCCAAAACACTTTTCACGGCAAAACTTTTTGTCTTTTCATGGCAGTAGTTCAAGCTTTCGCAGATTCGCTTGATTCCCTCCTCATCACCCGCACCAAGATGCGAGCCGGGATGAAAATTCAGAAGCGGAATGCCGAGTGCTTCGCATCGCTCCAGTTCATCGATGAATGCGGCGCGCGATTTTTTCAGGATATCGGGATTTGTTGCGCAGAGATTGATCAGATACGAATCGTGGGAAACGACGGGAGTAATTCCGGCGTACGTAATTTTCTGTTTGTACTGCGCAATATCGGTTTCGGTGAACGGTTTTCCATTCCACTGATTATTGTTCTTCGTAAACACCTGCAGCGCCGTACACCCGATAGAGGTCGCACGGTCCACAGCCATATGAACGCCGCCGGCAACGGACATGTGGGCGCCGAGAAGGGGTGTTTTTACATGCTTTTGTCCGGTCATAGGGTGATCAATGAATGATCTCGAATATTCCGCCGGTCATTCCTTCCAGGTCGATTGAATGAGCGTCGGACAACGAGACTTCCGTGCCGGTCAGAAGATTTCGTAATGCCGTTGCACCGTGCAATTGGTGTTTATATCGAGACAATTCTACCCGCTGCGCCTTCGCGTTGTGATTAGCAATCACCATGACGCGATCTTGATCCTTCGTCCGAAAATAAACATACACTTCATCATACGGACTGAAATGAGTGAACGAGCCGGTCTGCAGGCTTTTGTACGACGCACGGATCTTCAAAAGTCGGCGTGTGTGATTGAAAATCTCATTTTCCTCTGCGGTTCTTCCTGCTTCAGTAAACGCACTCCTGGTGCTATTCGGAAATCCTCCCGGAAAATCGGATCGCAATGTTCCGTCATCCAATCCTCCCTTCATACCGATCTCGGTGGCATATAAGAGCTGGGGAATTCCGCGGATGGTCAGCAGCATGGTGAGAGCGAGCTTCAATTTTTTTGCGTCGCCGTTCAGCCGGTGCATCATCCGCGTGATATCGTGATTATCCAGGAACGTTACCAGATTGTCTGGGTCTGGATAGAGAAAATCTTTCGCAAGACAGTTGAACATTTGCCAAATACCGGTGGTCGAATCCGAAAATGTTTTCAAGAAGGCGTCATACACGCCGAAATCAGTGACGGCCGGAAGTTCCGGCGCAATCTTTCGCGGAAAATAACTTCCCCGCTGATACGGAGCAATGAATGCCGGCTCCTGCACCCATACTTCTCCGACAATGTTGAAGTGCGGATATTCATCCATGATTGTTTTGCACCACCACTCACGATATTGAGGATCGATGTACGGATAGGTGTCTTCACGAATACCGTCGATGCCGCTGAATTCTATCCACCATAAAGTGTTTTGTAGAAGATAAGCTGCAACGAACGGATTTTTCTGATTCAAATCCGCCATGTGATTGCTGAACCATCCGTTTGTTGCTTTCGCTTTCGTCAGCGAATCGCTGTGAAGATCATCCAATTCAGGTTTCGAATGAAACGGACGCTGATGCTCCGCGATCGAGCCATTCAACCAATCCGCTGAAGGAAGATTTTGCACAAGCCGGGCATTCGTGCCGATGTGATTGTTCACATGGTCCATAATGACCTTCAATCCGCGCTTGTGACTCTCATCCACCATTTGTTTATACAATTCGTTCGTTCCAAAACGCTTGTCAATCAAATACAAATCCGTGGCAGCATAACCATGATAAGTGACCCGGTCCATATTATTTTCTATCAGCGGATTCACCCACAGTGCGGTGATGCCGAGATCTTTCAGATAGTCCAGTCGATCAATGATTCCTTGAATATCGCCTCCGTGCCTGCCGGTCGGTTCATTGCGCCGCACAACATCGGGCATACCTTCTACACTGTCGTTCGTCGTATCGCCGTTGGCAAAACGGTCGGGCGTGATCAAATACATCACATCGGCCGGAGTAAATCCCTGAAATTTTCCATCGCCCGATGCTCGTTTCAGTACGGGGTATTTGAATGAGGTCTTTCCCCTTGTCGATGTCAGCGTTATTTCGTAGGTACCGGGCTTTGCTGAGGCGGGAATCTCGATATCAACGAATGCATACGTTGCATTTTCGGATTCATGCGTGCGGAGCACTTTAATAGCGGAAGAGGATGCTTTACCGGATACACCGTTGAGATGTTCTCCATAGATCAGCAGCTGGATCTTGTTGGATTTCATTCCTACCCACCAGTTCGGCGGTTCAACCATTGATACGCTGGGTGCCTGTGCTGCTGCGGTGTGGAGTGCGACGAAGAAAAACAGGAATGCAATGCGTTTGTTGGTCATGAACGCTCCCTACATAGAATGTGAATCGTGAAAGTGTTTTCGTTTTATGGCGGCTCAGCAGAAATAATTATTCTTCAGGATCGTTGCAAGCACTACCATTTATTGCCGGAATAAACGACCCGATCGTTTATGACTGTGAAAGTGTTTCCGCCAGTTCTTCTCCAAGCAATGAACTCAACGCCACTCCCATCCCGTTGCAGCCGAGCGCCGCATAGACGTTCGGCGACGGATTTTCGATGAACGGAAATTTCGACGGCCCGAATCCCATCACTCCCTGCCAGGTATAATCGATCTCATGTGGAATTCCGGGCAGGATCACGGTCGCCAGTTTCTCCCGCAGGTCGGAAAGGATCTTTTCGTTGGGTTCCAACGCTGTTGTTGTCTCTGTCTCAAGGTCGAGATTTCTCCCCCCGCCGAATAACACCCGGTTGTGATAATTCCGGAAATAATAGAATCCTTCGTTGAAGTGGAATGTTCCTTTAAATCGCAAGTTTGGGATCGGTTTGGTGATCAGCATCTGTCCGCGCCCCGGACGAACAAGCATTTCCGGAAAGAGTGTCGGGAGGAATGCATTGGTACACACCGCTGTTTTGTTGGCGGAAAATCGATAGGTCTCTTTTCCATGGCAGACCTCCACCTCGGACGCTGTGCCGGTGGAATGCACCGCCGTTACGTTCGCGCCGGTTAGCATTTCCACGCCGAGAGCATGTGCCCGCGCAATGAGTCCTTTCATCAAGCGTCCCATATCCACTTGCCCTTCGAACGGATTGAAGATGATGTCTTTAACGATCTCTTTGTTAAATCCGAACTCCGTGATTTTAGACGGGGCACTGTAAAACACTTCCATTTGAAAAAGAGGAAAGAGCTGTTGATTAATCCCGTCGATATACTTCAGCACGCCTAATTGCTGTTCTGTCAGAAGTTCGAATCCGCCGTAGTGCTGATAGTCCATCGCCTCTTCACCAAGACGCTGGTCCAGCAGCGCCAATCCGCGCCAGCGTCGATCCACCAGTTGCAGCATAAGGGATTCGCCGAGTGTCGCTGCATCGGCGACCAGTTCGGTCAAACTGCCGAAACATGCGAATCCCGCATTCCGTGTGCTGGCACCGGAGGGAAAGATCCCCCGTTCCAGCACCATCACCTGGCGGTCCGGATGTTGTTCCTTCACGGAACAAGCCGTTGACAGGCCGAGGATCCCTCCGCCGACGATGATGATATCGGTGCGAAGAAACGATTGCTGTTCCCAGATGGAAAACATACTATCCCCTTTTTGATCGAGTGATACAGGAATATAAACAGTTTTTCATTTATCTTCCGAAAAAATATCCTAATTGTTGATTGTAACTCTCTTTTCCATCCTCCGCTCAGGGCGTGGTAAAAAAACCTTTTCTTGGGATGAATATTCTCGTTACAGTATATTAGCTAAACTGAGAAATTCGGTAGTGTCATAATTTGACAAATAACGTCATGCCGAACTCGTTTCGGCATCTTATAATAGTAAAGATGCTGACATCCGTCAGCATGACGTTATTCTGAAGTTTCAAATTAAGACACTACCAAAAATTTCCGGAATATACTTTTATCCAAAATATTTGCGATATTCTTTCCGTAGGAACGAACGCCGCGGGCATTTTGTTCTTTCTGTCGTTGGGTTTGCTGTTTTACCTCCCCTGATATTCATATTTTCACACACTTTCATGGAAATTACATGCTGAAGAACCTCTCTCTTCCGTTTAAAGTCTTTATCATTTTTTTTCCGTTATTCTTCGTCGCCGTTGCGGTGATCTCTTACTTCAATTACAGCACCACGCAGGAGCAGATGATGTCGCAGGTGCAGAACGCATCCACCGCCCAGGCGAACACAATCAAGGAAGCGTTGGTGAATATGATGGTGACGAACGAGAGCATCGACGACAGTTATTTGAAGAAAGTCAGTTCATCTGGAGACATCAAGGATATTCACATCCTGTTCCGATTGGACAGTCTTCATTTCGATGAAGAGTTCCTGGAGGACGATGACCGCCGGACCCGTCTGATACGCCGCGAAGTGGATGTGTGGGACATCAACAAGGATTTCGGCGGCGAAGTGTTTCATACGAAAGAACCGCAATGGTTTCTTACCTGCAACAAAAAATTGCATGCAACAAAAGTCATCTCCGATCTCTCCGCTGATAAACCTGCATTTTTACAATCCTGCGAAGAGATGCAGGCTCTTATTCCGTTCGTTGCAGAAAAAAAATGCCAGCGATGTCACGACGTTCAGCTTGGCAGCGTACTCGGCGCAGCGGTGATGACCGTGCCGCTGGAGCAAACAGCTATGCACCTGGAAGCAAATGCGCTCCGTTCGTTGTACGTCTTTGTGGGATTTTTAGTTCTTTCGCTGGTATTGAACGGTTTTGTCTTCCGGAAATTCATTGAGACTCCTTTAAAAAAACTGATCGGTATCACCGAATCGATCGGCAGAGGAAACAAACTTGATCATAAACTCAAAGATGATTTTGATAATGACGAGATCGGAAAACTGGCGGTTGCCTTCGATCAAATGCAGGAAAATCTGCAGCGCGTACAAAAGGACCTGGTGAAGAGTGAGCGGATGTCCGCCGTGGGACAGATGGCGAGTTCTATCGTTCACGATTTCCGTACGCCGATGACCGCCGTGACATTGATCGCAGATTATTTGAAAAAAAACAAGACGATGGAAGAGGAACAACGGACGAAAAAGTTCGACCAGCTCTACGGTGCAATCCGCCGGATGGACGATATGATGCAGGAGCTGCTCGATTTTTCGAAGGGTGGATTCCGGCTAAACCATGTCGATTGCACAGCGGAAGAAATAGCCGAAACGGTACAACAGGATTATGAACAGCATTTTAAGGATTCGAAAATCCGTTTCGCCGTCAGCAGCCGTTCCACGGGAAAACTCACACTCGATAAGGATCGAATCCGGCGCGTGCTGAACAATCTCATCAACAACGCGGAAGATGCCATGCCGAACGGCGGTATTATCAGCGTGTTGATGGAAGATGTGAACAGCAACCTGAAAATTTCCGTTGAAGATAATGGGAACGGTATTCCTGTAGAGATCCGCGATTCGCTTTTTGAGCCGTTCGTAACGCATGGCAAGAAGAATGGAACAGGATTAGGACTCGCCATTGTCAAGAAAGTGGTGGAATTGCACAACGGAACGATCTCCTTCACTTCCGAAACGGGAAAAGGGACTGAGTTTGTTGTCGTGATTCCCCGGTCGCCAACTGTTTCCTGATATACTTCGGGTCAAGTAATAAAAAATCCAATGCGCGACATTGGATTTTTTATTTATGGAGTTACCCGTTTCTTTCGTACATTTTTGCATTCTATGAGAAATTTTCTTTTTGCCGCCCTTCTTTGTTCTAGTCTCTCTCAACTCGCACCTGCACAGGAAGTGCAGCGCGATTCGATGTTCCTGTTCCTTCACCGGAAAGATGTCGCCACCTACGGCACCATCGCCTGGTCCTCTGCTGCAATCTTCATGGAATTCCAATGGTGGTGGAAGCAGGATTACTATTATCAGCAGCACGAATTCCGAATTCAGGGTGACGGTTACTTTAATAACCATGCCTATGGCGTGGATAAACTTGGCCATATGTACGCGTCGTATCTTATTTTTCATCTGACCTACGACGTGATGAAGTGGGCCGATTTTAATGACCATACGGCGTTCTGGAGTGCAATCGCTGTCCCCGCATCGCATGCCATTGCCATCGAACTCGGCGACGGTTTCTCGAAATGGGCGTTTAATGTTTCGGACTTGTATTTCAATTCGGCGGGATTGATCTATGGTGCGCTGCAAGTGAAATATCCGTATCTGAAGAATTTCGATTACAAATGGAGCTATTTCCCTTCTGCCGGCGGCGGCACGAACGATCCGGACTGGGGCCCGGCGAGCGATTACAGCGGACATATCTATTGGTTTTCTATGGATATGCATAACATTCTTCCCGAATCTGTTCGGGAATACTGGCCGAAATACATCAACCTTGCCGTCGGACTCGGTGCAAAAAATGTCTCCTACGGAGATACCGGCACGCCGAAGCATAAATTCGTCATCGGGTTGGACTGGAACACGAACGCTATTCTGCCGGACGGCGATACGTGGGGGGTGTTCAAGAACCTAATTAACAAGATTCGGTTCCCTGCGCCAGCAGCAAAATTCTATTCCGGTGAAACAACTGACGTCAAACCGTTTTTATTGAATTGATATGAAACTATCACTCCTCCTTTGGTGTATGGCGTTTGGTTCGGCGTCGCTGGCACAGACGAACGATTCCATTGCGTTCATTCCCGGTAAACGGTTCATTCCTTCGTTCACTGCCGGCGGAACAGAGCATCGTCTTTCTTACGCAAAGGATCTTTCAACCAGTTCATTCTATGCCGGCTTGGGCGGATCATTCCCGGCGGCACTAGTCCGTTACCGCGGCATTGAATGTTTGATGAGTGTTTCAGGAACAGTATATACAACACTGGCATCCGCCGGGGTGAAATTCAATGTGACCAACGCAGATTATTACGCCGATGTCACGTTCGATTTTCCCGTTGCGGAAGAAACTGCCTTACGATTGGGAGCGGGACATTCCAGCCATCATCTTGTTGACGACGGTGTGGCAGCGCTTGGTGCAGCCAGCGTTATTAATTATGCACGGGATTATTACCAGTTATTCGTAGTGCGCGAGATATCGGTGATCCGCGGTTTTGTGTATGGCGGGCTGTACTACAATTACTCTTTTCTCGTCAACACCCGGCGCGATGGACAATTCCTGTTTCAAGGCGGTGCAGACGGCGGCAATCTCCCTCTAATGTTTGGTTTTGAACTCTACGGAGCATTCGATATAAAATTCCGCAGCGAAGTGAATTACGGTTCCACACAGAGTTACCAGATCGGCATCCGTTCCCGCAATGAAGAGTATCGAGCGGTGCGGCTGGCATATACATATCGAACGGGTATGGAAGAACGGGGACAATTCTACAATAATCGTTCCACTTCTCAGAGTATCGGACTGTTTTTCGATTTCTAGAAGTTTTGACACCAAAGAAACCGGTAAATACATCTGAACTGTTGTAACAAAAAAAACAATGCGATGATCACTATTAGAACTGCACAACGCTCAGACGCAGAAACAATTGCCGGCTTTAATGTTGCCATGGCAAAAGAGACTGAACACTTCGACCTCGATGCAGCGCGGACATTGCGCGGTGTGCACGGCATGCTCGACGATCCTCACAACGGATTCTATCTGGTTGCAGAGTCTGACAACAAGATCGTCGGTCAACTGATGATCACGTATGAATGGAGCGACTGGCGTAACGGTGTTTTCTGGTGGATTCAGAGTGTGTATGTCGCACAGGAGTTCCGCGCACAGAAAGTGTTTCGTTCACTCTATGATCATGTGATCACCCTCGCCAAAGAGCGGGGAAACGTCTGCGGCATTCGATTGTACGTTGAAAAAGACAATGAACGTGCGCAGGCTGTTTATAAGAAGCTTGGGATGAAAACAACAGATTATCAAATGCTAGAAGTTGATTTCGTCCTGAAACGGTAATTTTTTTCTTTTGCATTCATCATTTTTCATTTATAATTCATCATTGCATTTATGGACCAACGACTTACCTACATCACACTTGGCGTGACCGATCTTTCCGT
Organism: Bacteroidota bacterium; assembly: GCA_041665525.1. Lineage (GTDB taxonomy): Bacteria > Bacteroidota > Ignavibacteria > UBA10030 > UBA8401 > UBA8401. The sequence goes on from JBAYIS010000019.1 coordinate 46,494, forward strand.
ATCGAAGAAATTTTATGAAGAGTGTTTTGGTTGGACTCCGGATCCCAGCAGCAGCGGCGACGTCGTCTTTTTTAAACTGAACGGTATCATTCTTTCCCTCTTTCCCCGAGAAGAACTTGCAAAGGATGCGGAAGTTTCTTCCCATGGAAGCGGCTTTAAATCATTTTCTTTAGCGTACAATGTTCGATCAGAAAAGGAAGTTGATACCTTAATCGCGCAATTGAAGGTAAAAGGAGTAACAGTGTTACGACAACCGCAAAAAGCATTCTGGGGCGGATATACAAGTTACGTTGCCGATCCGGATGGAAATTTGTGGGAGATCGCGTATAATCCTTACTTAGAACTTGACCGTTCGGGAAACGTTGTGTGAATTACTGAGTATCAACATTGGTCTGGAGATATACTTTAGCCGATTCTACCGCTTCGTGTGTTCCGCTTAATGCCAGCACGTCGTTTTCCTGAAGCTGTTCGTGCGCCGTAGGAATAATCACTCCTCCTTTTTCCCGGGTGATTGCGAGAACGGTCGCTCCTGTTACTCCGCGAAGATTCAACGCCGCTAATGTCTTGCCAATCGACGAATTCTCTTTGCTGAGCTTCACTGCTACGAGGTCTCCGAGTCCCGGAAGCAACTGATGCACTTCGCGTAAGCGAACATTCTCATCGTCCTTTTTTGCTTTTTTATGCGGTTGGATCTTCAGCGCTTCGGCAATCACTTCCGCTCCTGCCTGAACGTGTCCCTGTAGGTCCGTTGCACTGCGCCAAAACATCACGGCCAGAATGCTTAGCGATAGAATAAAGATTGACGCCACCGGCATACTCGGCAGGAACGGCTGTGTAACCGCGAGCAACGGAAGCCCCACCAGCAGGATACTGCCCAGTTGCATCGTCACTACAAGCATGCGGCGCGGCGCGGCGACGAAATCGACTCCTGCTTCTTTTTTTGCCGGAAGCGCCATGCGCGCAAAGAAGATTCCCAATTTTTTAGCGACGCGGACGATCCCCACGCAAAATGGAACAGACAGCAATGCAGCTACGGACAGTATACCGATTCTGATATATATGGCCGGAATAGTTGCATATTCTCCAATCTTGTCAGTCATCGGTTCCATCCCCACAGATGAACCAATGATGATCACGGCAAGCAGAGCAGCATCAATCAACATCCGGCGAATCAGCCGCGGCACCGGACCTGCTGAAATTCTTTTTTCTGTCCGTAATCGCAACTCTTCAATCCAGCTTCCATATAAGGCGGAAAATGTCTGCAGTGGTTTCGGAAGTTTCCTGTCGATCCAATACGCCGTCGGACTGGATGCTTTAATCAGAAGAGGAGTCGTCAGCGTTGTAACAGCGGAGATTGCTACGGTGATGGGATAAAGAAAATCTCCCGTCACTTTGAGCGAGAGCCCTAAACCTGCCAGGATAAATGAAAATTCGCCGATCTGCCCCATGCTCATTCCGGCTTTGATGGAGGTGCGCAGTCTATTTCCTGTGAGGAATGAACCGGCGGTGACACCGAAAAAATTTACACTGATGACAACTGTGGTCAGAATGGCGATCTCGGGAAGGTATTTCACGATGACCGATGGATCGATCATCATTCCCACGGAGACAAAGAAAACCGCGGCAAACATATCGCGAACTGGCTCAATGAGATGTTCTACCTCTTGTTCTTCCCCTGATTCCGCAATAAGGGAGCCGGCAAGAAAAGCGCCAAGTGCGACAGAATAGCCGAATTCCCGCGCAAGCAATGATACGGCAAAACAAAATCCGATACTCGCGACCAGAGTTGTTTCATTTCGTTGCAGCGCTTTAATGCTCTGCATCATCCGCCTCGCAAAGAAGAGCCCGACGACAATAACACCGATCAGAAACAACGATAGTTTTCCGATCGTGATCATCAACGGACCGGCAGAAAGTCCGCTGCCCGAAGCGATACCGGTGAAGATTGCCATATAAAGAATGCCGATGATATCTTCCACAATCAACACGCCGACGACTATTTCGCGATGCTTCCCGGAAATTTTTTGTTCGTCGAATATTTTGGCAATGATCGTGGTACTGGAGATCGAAATGACGGCACCGAGAAACAGGCTTTCCATCGTTGTCCACCCGAACAACCGTCCGACCACAAAACCGACCCAGAGCATAACGCTGCATTGAATCACGGCGATGATCCCGGCGGTAGAACCGATCTGTACCAATTTTCGGAGGCTAAACTCCAGACCAAGAGAGAACATCAGAAGAATGACGCCGAGTTCGGATAATGTGGAAACAATTTCAGGATCTGCAACGAGCGGTATCGGCAGATGCGGTCCTACAATCAACCCTGCCAGTACGTACCCCAACACCACCGGCTGCCGGAGTCGCTGGAATATTACCGTGGTGACTGCTGCTACGCAGAGAACAACGGTGAGGGCATTAAGAAATTCGTGGGTGTTCTCCATGGTTCTGAATTTTTATCTACTCTCAATCTACAAATTTCATATCTTTATGCAACACATCGCGAAATATTTAAAACAGTTTACGACCAAAACGATGATTGTTATAACGGAGTATTCCAACGCTAAACGGGAAGCATTTAAATTGCTGAACGAAGAGTGGCTCACAAAATATTTTTCTTTGGAACCGGTAGATGTCGCACTGCTTTCGGATCCAAAAAAGAAGATTCTGGATGCCGGGGGATACATTTTTTATGCTGAAAAGAATGGCGAGATCGTCGGAACGGTTGCTCTTATCAAGCACGGTGACTGCGAATTTGAGCTGGGGAAAATGGCGGTAACGGAAAAAGCGCAAGGACTCGGCATCGGCGGCGCGTTGTTGGAACATTGTATTGCCGTTGCGAGAGAAAAACAGGCAAAGAAAATATTGTTGTACTCCAACACAACGCTCGCTTCAGCAATTCATCTCTATCGAAAATATGGTTTCGTCGAAGTACCGCTGGAACCCGGTCCGTACAAACGATCCAATATTAAAATGGAAAAATTGCTCGCCTGACCGCACAAACTTGCGCATAAGAAAACATCGGCGCATTACCACACAAACGTTCCGACCGAACCTGCTTTTAAATACGATACTAATTCTTTTCCATTATCGTTGATCTTGAACGCCTGTGTCTGCAATCCGTCATTTAAAACAATCAGTACTCGTTTGCCGTCTGTCCGTTGAAACGCCACATTGCTCAAACCTGACGGCTGATTAGATTCAATCCGCACCGAACCGGGACGGACAAACTTCGCAGCGTGAGCAAGTATGTAATACGCCGGATTCCGTCCGACGGCATGGCCGCTGATGGTGAGCGTGCCGAGACATTGCGTACAACCTCCAGGCGTGTGCGGATCCTGGTTCGGATCGGCGGCAAGATTCCACTCGATCACATTGCGGCACCAGTTGCGCGTACCGCCGATGATTAAAGTGCCGATATGCCACTTCAGATCCGCCGGGAAGTTCCCCGGTGCACCGATCCACTGCTCTGTAAAATACAGATGCTTGTCCGGATGAGCGTCGTGCACAGAAGAAAGATCGTTGATACTTCCTCCGTAGAGATGGAATGCCGACCCATCGATATACTTTCTTGCCGCAGTATCGTTCAGCACCGTGATGGGATAATCGGTCCGGTCTGCATTGTGATCGTAGATGATAATCTTCGTATCGATGTTGTTGGCAGCAAATGCTGGTCCTAAATGATTCTTAATGAAGAACGCCTGATCTGCTGCTTGCATTACCATGCTGGGATTGTTTCCGCCGTACAGCGGTTCGTTTTGGATGGTGATTGCGTCTATCCGGATCCCTTCGCTTTGCATGGCTTGAATATACTTCACAAAATATTTTGCATACGCTGCATAATATTGTGGTTTTAAGCTTCCGCCGATGGAACTTCCTCCCGACTTCATCCATACGGGTGCGGACCAGGGTGAGCCGAGGATTTTGATCTCGGGATTAATTGCCAAAATTTCCTTCAATATGGGAATCAAATGTGTGCGATCCGGTTCAATGCTAAACTGAGCCATTGCGGTATCTGTTTGTCCCGACGGCAAATCGTTGTAAGAGAACACCCGGTCGTCCAGATCGGAGGCGCCTATGCTGATACGCAAATAACTGATGCCGATATTGTTCCCATCCGTCGCAAACAGTTCTTTGACGATCGACGCGCGTGCTGTCGCACTCATTTGATGCAACAGCATTGCGCTCCCCCCTGTTAACGCGGCACCGAATCCGTCGATAGATTGAAACGATTGCGCGCCGTTCACTGTGATTGTCGGAGTTGTGCTTCCTGTAGTGATGGTTTGGCCGCCGGATTGACGTTGGAATAGAACGGATTTATCACCGTTCGTCAGCCAGAACTCATATTCCATCGAAGTTTTTTGCTCGGCGGTGTTGCCGGGATCGGAACTGCAGGAAAAGAACGCCGTGAGCAGAAACAAGGATGCCGAAGTGAATGTGTTCAATCGTTTCATAGGACATTGGGTTTGTTGTTCAAACTGTTTTTAACGGAATAATATATCGACATAATCGTTGAAGAGCTATATGAAGTTATTAAATTTCAGTCGTGTCCGAATTTGAAGTTTAAGAACTTCGTCACTGACGAATGTCAGCATTTTTCCTATTTAAAATTGTTGCCGAAATGCCGCGGTACGGTTCCGCTTATTCGAATTCCGCCAAGGCGAATCACAAACTGCGGGACGAGTTCGGCATGACGTTATCTGTTAAATTGAGATGCTGCCTAAATTTCTGTCCGTTTTCTTTTTCTTCCGTTCTTCCGTACCTTCTATTGATGGAACGGCAACAACGATATATTGCTCATTTGGATCTGGACTGTTTCTTTGTTTCCGTGGAAAGAATAAACGATCCTTCGCTCATCGGAAAGCCGGTCGCTGTCGGCGGCACTGGACGGCGCGGTGTCATTTCTTCCGCATCCTATGAAGCTCGGAAGTTCGGCGTCCGCTCCGCCATGCCGACCGGGCAAGCGCTCGATCTTTGTCCCGGGCTTATTGTCGTGCGAGGAAGCCATGGTCAGTATGGGAAGATCTCGAAACGGTTATATGCATTCCTGTGCAATTACGCCCCCATCGTCCAACAGGCATCCATCGATGAGATGTATATGGATTTCACCGGATGTGAGAAATTGTATAACAACGATTTACCCAGACTGATGCGGACGCTGCAGCAATTGGTGAAAAAAGAGTTTCATCTGCCATGCACCATTGCTCTTTCATCCAACAAAGTTGTTTCAAAGATCGCCACCGGATGCATCAAACCCGAAGGGTGTCTCACCATTGAACATGGAAAGGAAAAAGAGTTTCTCGCCCCGCTGGACATCAGCGTAATCCCCGGTGTCGGAAAGAAAACCGAAGCGGAATTACGGAAATACGATATCAATATTATTCGTGATCTTCAGTCCTTGTCGAAAAAAACACTTGAGGCCATTCTGGGTGATCATGGGGGATATTTTCATCGGACAGCGATGGGTGTGGGGAGCGATATCCTGGAGGTGGAGTGGAAACGAAAGAGTATCAGTAACGAAAACACTTTTGGAAAGGATATTGCGGACAAGAAAGAACTTCTTGGTCACCTGTTTGATCTGACGGAGAGCGTCTGCCACAATACGCGGCGATACGGATGGAAAGGAAAAACAGTAAAGCTGAAACTGCGGTATTCCAACTTTTCCACCATCACGCGGAACGTAACGTTAAACGAATCAACTAACGACGATAAAGTGGTGTTTGTGGCAGTGAAAGGATTATTCCTGAAAGCATATACCCGGAAAATGCCGGTGCGGCTGCTGGGGGTGGGGTTGACACAATTCTCAGAAGCGGCCGAGGAGCCGCTGTCGCTATTCCCGGTGGACGAAAAACGCTCTCACGCGTTGAGCGCCGTCGACAAGCTGCGGAAAAAATTTGGCAACGATTCCATTCACACGGGTGCCGTGTAAAAACAAGACGCATCGTGATGCGTCTTGTTTACACAAAGTTACGCCATATTGTGATACACGTTCTGCACATCGTCGTCCTCTTCCATCGCGTCAATCAACTCGTTCACTTCTTTTGCCTGTTCCGGCGTTAATTCTTTTGTTGTCGTGGGAATGTACTGCAGTTCGGTGCTGGCTGGTTCTATGCCGTGCTCTTCCAGCGCCTTCTGCATTGCGCCGAATCCCTGGAATGTAGTATACACATACAGAAATTTCTCATCCCCGTTGAGTTCGTCCAATCCGTGGTCGATCATCTCCAATTCAAATGCATCCACATCGTTCACCTTTTCAATCGGTATCTTGAAGATGCCTTTTCGCTCAAACATGAACGCGATGGAGCCAGAGTTCCCGAGAGTTCCGCCGTACTCCTTAAAATGATGGCGAACGTTGGAGACTGTCCGCGTTTGATTGTCCGTTGCACACTCTACGACAACCGCTATACCGTGGGGTGCGTATCCTTCATAA